>BPKK01000006.1 GCA_026005095.1 Silanimonas sp.
CTCGGGGTGCTGGCCGTGCTGCTCGCCGGGCTGTGGCGCCAGCCCCTGGTGCTGGCCAAGAGCGCCATCGCGCTGTGGCGCGGTCTGGCCGCCCTGCCGGCCATCCGCCGCTTCGATCCGCAGTGGCTGCACGCCCACTGGGCCACCTATCCCTCGACCGTGGCCTGGGCGCTCTCCCGCCTCGCCGGCATCCCGTTCTCCTTCACTGCCCACGCCCACGACATCTTCGTCGACGACCAGCTCATCGCTCCGAAGCTCGCCGATGCCGCGCTGGCCGTGACCATCTCCCGCTACAACGTGAAGCACCTCGCCCGCTGGGGCGGCGATGCCCTGGGGGACCGGTTGCAGGTGGTGCACTGTGGCGTGGACCTCGAGACCCTGCCCCTGGTGCTCGAGGGGAGGGCGCCACGCCGGGTGCTGGCGGTGGGCCGGCTCGATCCGATCAAGGGCTTCGACGTGTTGCTGGCCGCGTTGGGGCAGCTCCGGCGCCGGGGCGTCGACTTTGAGTGCACGCTGGTCGGCGAGGGGCCGGAGCGCCCGGCGCTGGAGGCCCTGCGCCGGCGCGAAGGGCTGGAAGCGCAGCTGTTGCTCGCGGGCGCGCGGCCGCAGGAGGCAGTGCGCGAGGCCCTGCTCGAGGCCGCGGTGTTCGTGATGCCGAGCGTGGTCACGCCCGAAGGCAACCAGGACGGCATCCCGGTGGCGCTGATGGAAGCCATGGCCTCCGGGGCGGCGGTGGTCGCCACCCGGGTATCCGGCCTGCCGGAACTGGTCGAGGACGGCCACAACGGCCTGCTCGTGCCGCCACGCGACCCGGCGGCGCTCGCCGCCGCGATCGAACGCCTGCTGGCCGACCCGGCACTGCGGCGCCGGCTGGGTGCAGCCGCACGGGAGACCGTGGCCCGCCATTTCGACGCCCGCAACGAAGCCGACCGCCTGCTGGCCCTGATCGCCGGGCGCCTGCCGCTGGACGGGGAGCTGGCCCATGCGCGCTGAGCGGGTGCTGGTGGTGAGCGACGAGATGGAAGTGGGGGGAAGCCAGCGCCAGATCGTGCACCTGCTGCGCGGCCTGCATGCCCGCGGGCGGGCAGTGTCGCTGCTGTACTTCCGCAAGGCCTCGCATCTCGTCGCCGAACTGGAAGGGGAGGGCATCCCGGTGCACTGCATTCCCAAGCGGGGCGCCATCGATCCTCGCTTCCTGCTCGCGCTCTGGCGTTTCCTGCGGCAGGGCCGATTCGACGTGGTGCATGCCTTCTCGATCACCGCCGAGCTTTGGGTGTGGCTCGCCCTGCGGCTGGTGCCGGGCACCCGCTTCGTCGGTTCGGTGCGGGGGCTCGGGCTTTCCGGACCGGCCTGGCACTGGCGGGCCAAACGCTGGATCTGCCGCAGCGCGGCGGCCGTGATCTCGAATTCGAGGGCCGGAGCGGCGCTGGTGGCCGGGCGCTGCGGCCTTCCCGTCAGCGGTTTTGACATCGTGCCGAATGGTCTCGACCTGCCGCCGCCGCCCTCGCCACAGGGCCGTCAGGTGGCACGGGAGGCACTGGGGGTCGCTGCGTGGCAGCCGCTGGTGCTGTTCGTCGGCCGGCTGGTGCCGGAGAAGGACCTGGAAGGGCTTCTGGAAGCCTTCGCCCGTCCGGAACTCGCCGGGGAGGCCGTGCTCTGGCTGGCCGGCGAAGGGCCGGAGCGGCCCCGGCTCGAGGCAAGGATCGCCGCCCTCGGCCTCGCGGAGCGGGTGCATCTGCTGGGCGAGCGCACCGACACCCTGCGGCTGATGCAGGCAGCCGATCTCCTCGTCCTGCCCTCGCGCGAGGAAGGGCTGTCGAACGTGCTGCTGGAGGCCATGGGCAACGGTCTGCCAGTGGTGGCCACAGCCGTGGGCGGCACCCCCGAGCTGATCGAGGACGGCCACACCGGATTCCTGGTGCCGGGCGGCGATGTCCGGGCCCTGGCCGCGGCCATCGCCAGTCTGCTGGCTGATGCGACGGCACGGCAGCGGCTGGGCGCGGCGGCGCGCCGCCGTGCCGAGGCGGCTTTCTCCCTCGACGCCATGGTCGAGGCCACGGCGGCGGTATACGACCGCTGCCTTGCTTCGCCGCGGAGGGCCCTGGCATGAGTGCAGTCCTCCACTCTGGAGGAGAAACCGGTGCGGCCACGCGCCGGCTCACGGGGATCCTCTCGGTGCGCACGGCCCCCGGCCCGGCCGTGGGGCACTGGCTGGCCACGTCTGGCCCTGCCGCCGGACCGACGGATGCCGGCGGTGCCCTGGCGTTCGAGACCGGAGGCAGGGCCCAGGTGCTGGAGTCCGGCCCGGTCCGGGTCGTTGGCCTGTTCGACCTGGTCGAGGGCGATCCCGCTGGCCTGCTTGGCCCCACCCCGGAGGCCGTTTGGCCGGGCTGGCGCGGGCGTTTTGCCTTCCTGCGTGAGGATGCCCGGAGTGGCGAACGGCTCGCCGTGACCGACCATTTCGGCACCCTGCCGCTGTTCCATGCCCGGCGGGGGACGCGGCTTGCCTTCGCCTCGCACTTGCGGCCGCTGCTGGCGCTGCCCTGGATCGAGGCCAGCATCGATCCTGTCGCGGTCTACCATTTCCTCAACTTCGCCTGTGTGCCTTCGCCGCTCAGCATCGTCCGCGGGATAGGGCGCCTGCCCCCCGCCAGCCTGCTGCGCTGGCGGGAAGGGCAGGAGCACCAGGAGCGCTGGTGGCGGCCGGTTTACCCCGAGGACCTGGAGGGAGAAGAGGCGATGCTCGCGGCGGAATTGCGCGAGCGCATCGTCGCTGCCATCCACCGCTACCGCCCGCAGGGCGGAGACTGGGGCACCTTCCTCAGCGGTGGCACTGACAGCTCCACCATCACCACCGTGCTGGCAGCGCAGCATCCCGGCGAGGTGGTGCACAGCCATTCGATCGGTTTTGCCGAGCCGGGCTACGACGAACTGGCCTTTGCCCGCATTGCTGCGTCTGCCTGCGGTGCCCAGGGGCATTTCGGCAGCATCGACGAGGCCGAGACGCTGGCCGTGCTGCCGCGCCTGCACGAACTATTCGACCAGCCCTTCGGCAACGCCTCGGCCGTTCCCACTCTGGCCTGCGCGGCCATGGCGGCCGGGGAGGGAAGGCGGCTCCTGGTGGCCGGCGATGGCGGCGACGAGATCTTCGGCGGCAACGAACGCTACGCGAAGGACCAGGTGATGCAGCGCTTCTATGCCCTTCCCGGGGCAGTGAAACGCCTGGGTCGGGCCTTTGGGCGGCGGCTTGGTGGCGGCTCCGTGCGCTTTCTCAATCGCATCGACAATTTCACCCGTCGCGCCAGCCTGCCGAACCCCGATCGCTTCTACACCGATGATGCCTTCGCCTCGGAATGCTTCGAGGCACTGCTGGCCCCGGTCCTGCGCTCGCAGCTCAGGCCCGACCTGTCGTTGGAGTTCCTGCGCGGTCTGTATGCTGGCGGCGACGCGCGTAGCGAATTGCACCGCCTGATGGCTTTGGACCTGGAACTCGCCATCGCCCGCAACGACCTGGTGAAGGTAGATGGCGCGACCCGGCATGCCGGCGTAGGAGTGCGTTTCCCCTTCCTCGATCCCGACCTCGTCGCCTGGACCGGCCGGCTCCCGGCCCGCTGGAAGGTGCGCGGGCTCGAGAAGCGCGTACTGTTCAGGCGCGCCACCGCCGATCTCCTTCCCCCCGCCATCCTCGCCAAGCCGAAGCAGGGCTTCGGCCTGCCGATCAGTGTCTGGATGCGCGAGCGGCCGGCCTTCCGCGAGTGGCTGCGCGAGCTGCTGCTCTCTTCCCGCACCCGCGAGCGTGGCTGGTTCGAGCCGGGCTACGTGGCGAAGCTGTTCGAACGCCACCAGATCGGCAGCTGGGACTATTCCGCGCCGCTCTGGTCGCTGGCCGTACTGGAGCTCTGGATGCGCCACAACCTCGACGGGAGGCCGGCATGAGCCTCGCCGTGCTGATGCTGCTGGAAGGCAGCTTTCCGGCCATGGGGGGCGCGGAGCGCCAGCTCGAGACCCTGGCCCGCGCCCTGCTCGCACAGGGCTATGCGGTCTCGGTGCTGGTGCCGCGCCTGCACCCCGGCCAGCCGGCGGGAAGCGACCGGCACGGCCCGCTTCCGGTTTTCCGCATCGCCTATCCTCAGGTGCGCTTGTTCGGAACCCTGGTGCTGCTGCTGCGCCTTGCCTGGTTCCTGGTGGCCCGGCGCCACGAATACGACGCCATCCATGTGCACATCGCCCACAACATGGGGGCGGTGGCGTCCCTGGTCGGGCGCTTGCTCGGCAAGCCGGTAGTGGTGAAGTTCTCCGGATGGTGGGAGCAGGAAAAGGGCTGCCTGCGTCCCGCAGGTGGGGCAGGGGCGGCCCTGGCCCGCTGGATGCTGCGCCGTGCCTCGGCGGTGCAGGGCATCAGTACCCGGATCATTGCCGAACTGGCGGCGCGCGGTTTCTCCCCCCGGCGCCTGCACTGGCTGCCGAATGGCGTGCCCATGGACCGCTTTGCCAGCATCCGGCGGCCGCCCGGCGGCTGTGTGCCGCCCACCGTGCTCTTCGTCGGCCGCCTGGTGCCGGAGAAAGGGCTCGACACCCTGCTGGCGGCCTGGGCCCAGGCCCGGCGTCCGCCGGGCTGGCGTCTCCGGTTGGTGGGCGAGGGACCGCTGCGGGCCGCGCTCGAAGCGCAGGCACGGGCGCTCGGCATCGCAGGCAGCGTCGAGTTGCCGGGGCAGAGCGAACGGGTGGAGGAAGACCTGGCCAGGGCCGATCTCGGCGTGCTGCCCTCACGTTTCGAGGGCCTGAGCAACACTCTGCTGGAAGGCATGGCCGCGGGCCTGCCGATGCTGGCCAGCCGGATCAGCGGTAATGAGGACTTCGTGGTGCCGGGCCGCAATGGCTGGCTGTTCGAGCCCGGCGACGTGGCGGGCCTGGCTGCGGCGCTCTCGGCGGCGATGGCATTGCCGGCGGCGGCGCGCCAGACCATGGGCGAGGCCGCGCGTGCCGATGTGCTGGCCAAGGCCTCGGTGCCGGCGGTGATCGGGCAGCTCCTGCCGCTCTATCGCGGGACGAAGGCCTGATGTGCGGCATCGTGGGCTTCGCCGCCACCCCAGGGCAGGCGGCACCGTCGTCGGCCGTGGGCGAGGCGATGACGGCTGCGATCCTCCATCGCGGCCCGGACGATGGCGGGGTCTACCGCGAGGAGGCCGTGCTGCTCGGCATGCGCCGGCTCGCCATCATCGACCTTGCCGGCGGCCACCAGCCCATGCAGTCCGCCGATGGCCGGCGCGTGCTGGTGTTCAACGGCGAGATCTACAACTTCCGCCGCCTGCGTGCCGAGCTCGCGACCCTCGGCCACGCTTTCCGCACGGATTCCGACTCGGAGGTGATCCTCGCCGCCTACGCCGCCTGGGGCGAGGCCGCCGTGGCCCGGCTGGAGGGCATGTTCGCCTTCGCCCTGTGGGACCGGGACCGCCGGCAGCTGCTGCTCGCCCGGGATCGCCTCGGCAAGAAGCCCCTGTTCCTGTGGGAGAGCGGGCAGGGCATCGGCTTTGCCAGCGAACTGAAGTCGCTGCTCGCCCTGCCGAGCTTCCCGCGTGAGATCGATGCCTCGGTGCTGCCGGGTTACTTCGCCTTCGGCTATGTGCCGAGCCCGCGTTCGGTGTTCCGGAACGTGCGTAAGCTGCCGCCCGGGCATTACGCCGTGTTCCGTGAGGGGCGGATTACAGAAACGCCTTACTGGACTTTGGAGAGCACACCGGGTTTTGCCGGTAGCGAGGCCGAGGCCCTCGAGGAACTGCACCGCCGGCTGGCAGCGGCGGTGGAAGACCGGCTGGTGTCCGACGTGCCCTTCGGCGCCTTCCTCAGCGGCGGGCTCGATTCCAGCGTGGTCGTCGCGCTGATGGCCGAGCGTATGGCGATGCCGGTCAGGACCTTCTCCATCGGCTTTGAGGAGGCGCGCTACAGCGAGCTTTCCGACGCCCGCCGGGTGGCCCGTCACCTCGGCACCGAACACCACGAACTGGTGGTGCGGCCGGAGGCCACCGCCCTGGTGGAGCGGCTGGTCTGGCATCTCGACGAGCCCTTTGCCGATTCCTCGGCCCTGCCCACCTACCTCGTCGCCGAACTCGCCCGACCCCACGTGAAGATGGTGCTCTCCGGCGATGGCGGCGACGAGGCCTTCGCCGGCTACGAGCGCTACCGGAAGTTCTTGGCGCTCGAGCGGCTGGGCGCGGTGCGTCCACTCGCTGCCCGGAGCTTTGGCCTTGCCGGGCGGTGGCTACCGGGGCAGTTCGGGCAGCGCCTGCGGCGTCTCGCCGAACGCCTTTCCGAGGGTTTTCCCGACAGCTACCTTAGCGGCGTGGCCCTGTCGCGGCCGGCGGAACTGCGTGCCCTGCTGGGGGCTGCCGGGGACGAGGGCTATGCCGTGCTGCATCCGCTGTTCCGGCCTGAAGACCGCCGCCCCATGCTGGACCGCATCGTCGAGGCCGACATCCGCAGCTACCTTCTGGACGACATCCTGGTCAAGCTCGACCGCATGACCATGGCCGCTTCCATTGAGGGCAGGGCGCCACTGCTCGACCATCGGGTACTGGAGTTCGCGGTGCGCCTGCCGGTCTCTCTGCGGCTGCGCCATGGCCGGGGGAAATACCTGCTGCGGCAGCTGGCACGGCGCTGGCTGCTTTCCGACATCCTCGACAAGCCCAAGCAGGGCTTCGCCATTCCCTTGCCGGAATGGTTCCGCGGCAGGCTCGGCACGATGGCGGCCGACGTCTTCGCCAGCCGGGCCTTTCGTGAGCGCGGCTGGCTCGATCCCGGCGTGGCAGACCGCCTGCTCTTGGCGCACCGGCGTGGCACGGCGGAGCATTCCGAGCCGCTCTGGCAACTGCTGGTGCTGGAACTCTGGGCGCGTCGCTTCCTGGATGGACGGCCATGATCCTGCGCCTGTTGCTGGCGGTATTGCTGGTCTACACCGTCAACCAGTACCACTTCGACATCGACCTTGGCATTCCCGGGGTGAATGTCATCAACCTCGTCTTCGGCGCGGCCCTGCTGGCCCTGGGGCTGGGGGGGCTGCCATCGGGCCTGCCCCGGCCCATGCTCGGTGGCGCCCTTCGCTTCTACTTCCTGGCGCTCGCCCTGGCCACCGTCGTTGCCATGGCCTTCCGGCCGCAGTCGCCGATCGAGGACCTGACCTACCTCAAGACCCTGCTGTTCTATCCGCTCTACTACTTCCTCTTCTACTACGCGGTGCGCGACCGCCGCACCGTCCGCCTGCTGGTGCTACTGGTGCTGTTCGTGGCCCTGGTGGCCGGGCTGGAAGCGATCCGCGAGGGCTTCAGTTACGGCTTCGGCGGTTATTCCGACACCCACCGCGCTTCCGGTCCCTTCGGCCCGGACTACCGGAACGCCAACCGCGCCGGCGTGTTCTACGCCATGTTCCTGCCCCTGTTTGCGGCACCGGCCTTCTTCCTCAAAGGGCAGCCGATCTGGCGCCTCGCCGCGCTCGGCGGGGGGCTGGTGCTGGCTGCCGCGATCCTTTTCACCTACTCGCGGCAGAGTTACTTCATCGCCCTGCTGGTCCTACTCCTCGTCAGTCTGCGCAAGGGGCCTTGGACGACCCTGCTGTGTGCCGCGGCGTTGGCGTTCGCCATTCCCCACCTGCCGGAGGGCGTCACCCAGCGCGTGCAAGAGACCCAGCAGGTCGGCGAGTATGGCGAGGAGCAGGTAGACGACAGCACTGCCAGTCGCTGGGACATTTGGGCCGGGGCGCTCAGGATGTGGAGCGAGCACCCGATGGGCGTGGGCGCCAACCGTTTCAAGGGCTTGATCGGCCAGTACTCGAACTATCCGGGCAAGGATGCCCACAACTACTTCGTGCTGACCCTGGCCGAGGCCGGCATCATCGGCCTTTTCGCCCTGCTGCTGCTGGTGCTGGCGCTCTGGCGGCTCTCGAAAGCCCTGCTGCTGCGCGCCCGCGACCCAGAATCGCTGGCACTGGCCCGGGGGTTCCGGGTGGCAGTGCTGGCCATGGTCCTGGGCAATCTCTACGGCAGCCCGTTTCCGGAGGGCTCGGTGATGGGCATGTTCTGGGCGCTGGCGGCCCTGCTCGAGCGCGGCAGCCAGCTCGCTGCAGCATCGCAGGCCCCTGCGGTACCGGCGCGGCGGCCAGTCTGGCGCCAGCGCGGGTGGGCGCCATGAGTGCCGCGGCGCGGGGGCGGGCGCTCGGCCTGTCTCTGCTCAATCTCTCCGGCAAGGCGCTGGCCATTGCCAAGACCATGCTGGTGGCGGCCCTGTTCGGCGCCGGCGCCCAACTCGATGCCTTCTGGGTGGCCTACACGCTGCCGCTGCTGCTGCCCAGCCTGCTCACCACGGTCATCACCGTGGCCTTCGTGCCGCGCTTCATGGCCAGCCTGGAAGGCCGCGACGGACCGGCGGCCTGGGCCGGGGCGAATACCTTCTTCACCCTGGTGCTTCTTGCCGGCGTGCTTGCCACAGGACTGATGTGGTGGCAGGCCGGCTGGCTGGTGGCGCGCCTCGCCCCGGGGCTGTCGCCCGCGGTGCACGCCGAAGCGGTGAGCCTGACGCGACTGTTGATGCCCTGCATCCCGCTGCTCACCCTCTCCTCGGTGCTCTCGGCGGTGAGCCATGCCCGCGAGCGCTTCCTGCTCCCGGCGCTCGAAGGCCTCGTCACCAATGTCGCGGTGATCATGGCTGCCCTGCTGCTGGCCCGCTCGCTGGGCGTACGCGCCTTGGTGCTCGGCGTACTCGCCGGGTTCGTGGCGCAGGCGCTCCTGCTGTGCTTGGGAAACCGGCAGGAACTGCGTGAAAGCCTGCGCCCGGCCTTCGCCTTCCGCCACCCGGATTTTCGCGCCCCGCTACTGCATCTCTTGCCGCTGTTCGTCGGCTCGGCGGGCTCGATCCTGGTCGGTCTGGTCAACCAGTATTTCCTCTCGAAAAGCGGAGAGGGCGCGATCTCGGCCATGGCCTATGCCTCGATGTTCGCCTTCCTCCCGGTGGAGGTGTTCGCTCAGGCGGTGATCACTACCTCCTATCCGGCCTTCGGCCGGCATTTCGCCCGCGGCGAGAACGAAGGAGCCGCCCGGGCCTTCGGCGAGGGCCTGCGGTTCCTGTTGCTGCTCACCCTGCCGGCGGCCGTGCTGCTGATGCTGTTCGCCGAGCCCTTGGTGGCCCTGCTGCTGGAGCGTGGCGCCTTCAGCGCGGAGCAGACGGCCATCACCGCAGCGATCATTCAGGTACTGGCCCTGGGCCTGGTGTTCCGTGCCGCCGCCTTCTTCCACTACCGCGTGCTGCATGCCGCGGTGCGCCCCTGGCTGCAGGTCGGTATTGGCCTTGCCGGGCTCGCCACCCACCTGCTGCTCTGCCAGATCTGGGCCGATGCCCATGGTGCCCGCGGCGTGGCCTGGGCAACGACGCTCTCGATGCTGCAATCGGCGCTGCTCTCGCTGCTGGCGGCACTATGGATTCTGCGCTGGCGCTGGCCGCGGGGACTGCTTCCCGAACTCGGCACCCTGGCCATCATT
Source organism: Silanimonas sp. (assembly GCA_026005095.1). Taxonomy (GTDB): domain Bacteria; phylum Pseudomonadota; class Gammaproteobacteria; order Xanthomonadales; family Xanthomonadaceae; genus Silanimonas. The sequence continues at coordinate 9,525 of BPKK01000006.1, forward strand.
GCTGCGGGCATTGCCGCCGCGGGCGGCTTTCTGCGCCCCCTGGTTTGGCCGGTGGCCGGGGCAGGGCGCCCCCTTCACGCCGCTCTGGCCCTGGCCCTGGCCGGTCTTTCCGCCCTGCTCGGCCTGGCGCTCGCACATGCGCTGCGCCAGCCCGATCTCGCGTGGCTCCGGCAGCGGCTCTGGGGCACACTGCGCCCTGGCAGCCCCCCCTGAATGCCCACTGGAGCCCCCCGTGAGCCGAGCCCTGTCTTTCCCGATGTCGCTGCGCCGTCTGGCGGCTGCCGGCCTGTTCCTGCTGCCCGCCCTGCTGGTGGCCCAGTCCCAGCCGAGCGGTCCCTGTGCCGGGTTCTACCCGGCCACCTTCCAGCCGGTGGTGGGCAAGGTCACCGCCCCTTTCCGCCCCAGCCCCCGGCCACCGAAAGGCGTGGCCCAGCGCGATCCCTACTTCGGCACCTGCGTGGTGCGCGCAACCGAAGCTGCGAAGGAACCGCCCAGTGATTTTGCCCGCAACGACTACTCCCGGCGCCAGGCCTTCAACGCCGACAACTCCCGCTTCATCGTCTACGCCTACAACGGCTTCTGGCACCTCTACGACGCCAACACCCTCCAGCACCTCCGGGTGCTGAACGGCCTTGCCGGCGATGCCGAGCCGCAGTGGCACCCCACCGATCCGCGCAAGCTCTTCTACCTGCCGAACCTCGGTGGCATGCAATTGCTGCAGCTCGATGTCGAGACCAATACCTCGAGCACGGTGGCCAATTTCAGCGGCAAGCTACCCTGGGCGAGCGCGGCCCGAGTCTGGACCAAGTCCGAAGGCAGCCCCTCGGCCGATGCTCGTTACTGGTGCTTTCAGGCCGAAACCGCGGATTTCCGCATCCTCGGCGTCTTCACTTACGACCTGCAGACGCAGAGTGTGGTTGGCAGCCGGGCGATGTCGAACCGCCCCGACCATGTGAGCATGTCCCCGAGCGGCCGCCACTGCGTGGTCAGCAATCTCTCGGGCGAGGGCGGTACGGTGGCCTGGAACCGCAGCTTCACCACCTCGCGCCAGCTCCACCACACGTCGGAGCACTCCGATATCGCCCTCAACACGGCGGGCGAGGATGTGTTCGTCTTCGTCGATTACCAGAGCAACGAAGGCGACCTGGTGATGGTGAACCTGGATACCGGTGTGCGAACCGCGCTGTTCGGCACCTACATCGACCGCTCGGGCACGGCCTACCACGTCTCGGGGAAGAACTTCGCTCGGCCCGGCTGGGTGCTGCTGTCCACCTACGGGCTTTCGGGGCCGGAGCGCTGGCTGCATGAGCGCATCCTGGCGGTGGAGCTCGCCGCCAACCCCACCATCGTCAACATCGCCCACCACCAGAGTCGGGTCGCCCAGTACTGGAGCGAGCCGCACGCCTCGGTGAGCCGGGACTTCACCCGGGTACTGTTCACCTCGAATTGGGGCAGCACCTCGGACACCGACATCGATGCCTACATGGTGCAACTGCCGCCCGACCTGCTGCAGCGAGCGCGCAGCCTGAGCTGCCCCGCGCCCTGAAGGCTCATTCGATCAGCCCGGCGGCATGGCGGGCATCCAGCCATTCCATGGCATCGCGCGGTTTCAGCGAGGCGGCCTTCTCGTAGGCCGCGGCAGCGGCGTCCTCGCCTTTCTCGCCCTGCAGCAGCAGGATGACGTTGCCTTTCTCCAGCCAGGCTACAGGGGCCTCCGGCATCCGCGCGAGTGCGGCCTCCAGCTGCTTTTCCGCCTCGCCGGCCTTCGCCCCGTAGGTCAGGCCGGCGATCATGGCCCCCACCTTCGACACGATCTCGGCGTGGTACACCGCCAGTGCCAGCCGCGCCTCGGCATGCCCGGGCTCGAGAGACAGCGTGCGGTCCAGGCATTCGCGCACCTTGCCCGCCAGCCCCTGCTTGAGTGCGGAAAGAATGCTGATGCCCTGGCTGTAGCGGCCGAGCCCGAAGGCCTTGCGGTAATGGCTGTTGGCTTCGTCGGGCAGGGCGGCGATGGCGGCCTCCGCCAGCGCGGCCACCTGCTCGAAGCGCGCCAGGCGCTCCTTGTCGTCGTCGACGAGATAGGCGGCATGGATGCCCATGGCCTTGGTCGCCAGCGAGGCGCCCACCGGCCCGAGCGCCGCGCCGGCCTCGTAGGCGGCCTCGAACCGGCCTTCGTGGAAGGCGCGCCAGCCTTCCTGCAGGGCTGCGGCGAGGGCGTCGGCATCCATCCCCTTTGGGGCTGCCTTGCCGGCGGCCTTGAGCAGGGCCGCCGCCCGCCTGGCATCGGGGAAGGGCTCGGCATCGCCGGCATGCAGGGCCTTCCAGTGCTTCTTCAGTGCGCCATCACTGAAGTCGAACGCCGGTGCCTTCGCCGGCAGGGCCGCCCAGCCGCCTTTCTTCTTCACCGCCATCGCCGCTCTCTCCTCCGGAACGATGCGCGAAGCCTGCGTCGATATTGCGTTCGCGTCTAGTGTGAAAGCTCGGCGGGTGGATTCGAGACTCGCCTTGCTGCCAATCCCGGCGCGATGTCCCACGGTGTCCCCATGGCCACGAACCGCACTCGCCCCTCCCCGGCGCGCCGCCGCGCTCCCGAAGCCGTCACGCCCCGCACCCTGTTCCTCGCCGGTCTCGGGGCGGCCATCGTCACCCGCCGCGAAGCCGGCCGTCTCGCCGCCGAGGCCGTTGCTCTGCCGCGGCGCCTGAAGGCCGGGGCCGAGGCCGCCGTCGCCACTGCCCAGAAGGAAGCCTGCAAGCTGCGCCGCGAGGCCGAGGGCCGCCTTGCTCCGATGCGTCGCGAACTTGCCGCCATCGGCGATCGGGCCGGCAGGATCGCGGAGCAGGGCATCGATGCGCTGGGCCAGCGTCTCAACCCTCTGCTTGTCCGCGCCGGCCTGCCCAGCTTCGCCCGGCCGGCGAAGCCGAAAGCCTCGCGCAAGGCGACCAAGACGAGCCGGGCCCGCCGTCCGGCGGCGAAGAAGGCGGCTCCTGCCCGCCGGCGCGCCGCGTAAGCCGGCACGCCACCGCCGCCGCAGTCCCGGCGGCGGTTAGTCGGCGTAGGCCTGACTCAGCGTATTGAGGTGGACGCGCTCGGCGTCGCGCAGGAAGGGTGAGATCAGCATCATCACCTGGACGATGCCCTGGCGGATCGAGCGGGCCTCGTCCTGGTCGCCGCGCACCGCAGCGTAGTTCAGCCAGAAGGTGGCCAGCACCAGGATGTTGGTGGCAAGAGCCTCCATCTCCGCCACCGAGGCGCGGAGGATGCCGGCCTGGGCAAGGCCGCGGATCACCGTCGTGGCATTCTCGGTGGCGCGCTTCAGGATCCGCGCGAAGCGCAGCCGCAGGCGCCGGTTGCGACTCAGGATGTCCACGAGGTCGCGGTAGAGGAAGCGGTAGTCCCAGATGCACTCGAACACGAGGTGCATCTGCAGCCAGATGTCCTCGAGATCGGGCAGGCGCCCGTCCGGCACCGTCATCGCCGCGCCGATCCGTTCCTCGTAGCGGCCGAACAGCTGCTCGATGATGTCGTCCTTGTTGCGGAAGTGGTAGTACAGGTTGCCCGGGCTGATTTCCAGCTCGTCGGCGATGTGGTTGGTGGTCACGTTCGGCTCGCCCTGGGCGTTGAACATCGCCAGGGCGCAGTCGAGGATCCGTTGCCGGGTCTGGGGAGCCATCCGCGGGAGTCCGCCGCCGTCAGGCGGTCAGCTTCTTCACGAGATCGACGTACTTCTGCATCGCCTCTTCGCGGCTCATGCCCTTGAGCTTCTCCCAGGCCTCGTACTTGGCATTCCCGACGAAATCGAAGAAGCCGGGACGGGCGCCATTGACGTCACCCTCCGAGCCCTGCTTGTAGAGGGCATACAGGCGCAGCAGGGTATCGTTGTCGGGGCGCTCGGCCAGGGCCATCACGGCCTCCTTGGCCTGTTCGAACTGGGTCTTGAGGTCGGCCATCGCGGGCATCCTGGAAGAACGTCGCGCTCTGGATAGCATGTGCCTCCGGGGCGGTCAACGCGCGGATGCGATTGTCAGTACCGTGGGCCTCTGGCACCGTAGCCACGAGGCCGCGCAGCTCGTGACGAGGCGGCCGTCCAACGTCGATCTGGGGAGACTGCGACATGACCTACTTCGTGACCGGCGGCACCGGCTTCATCGGCCGATTCCTGGTCAGCAAGCTGCTGCAGCGCCGGGGCACCGTGCACGTGCTGGTGCGCAAGGGCTCGCAGAAGAAGTTCAACGAGACGGCGGCGCGCATGGGCTGGGACCCGAAGCGGGTGCTCCCCGTGGTCGGCGACCTTGCCAGGCCGAAGCTCGGCCTCACGGCTGCCCAGCTCAAGGCGCTTACCGGCAAAGTCAAGCACGTCTTCCACCTCGCCGCCATTTACGACCTCACCGCCGATGCCGAATCGCAGCGCATCGCCAATGTCGAGGGCACGAAGCACGCGATGGAGTTCGCTGGCGCGGTGAAGGCACAGTGCTTCCACCACACCAGTTCGATCGCTGCGGCCGGCCTCTACCCCGGCGTGTTCCGCGAAGACATGTTCGAGGAGGCCGAGGGGCTGAATGACCCCTATTTCCGCACCAAGCACGAATCGGAAGGGCTGGTGCGCACGAGCTGTCCGGTGCCCTTCCGCATCTACCGCCCGGGCGTGGTCATCGGCCACAGCAAGACCGGCGAGATCGACAAGATCGACGGTCCCTATTACCTCTTCACCCTGATCAAGAAGATCCGCAAGACCTTGCCGCAGTGGATGCCCACCCTGGGCATCGAGGGCGGCAGGATCAACCTGGTGCCGGTGGACTTCGTGGTCGATGCCATGGACCACATCGCCCACAAGCGGGGGCTGGACGGTAAATGCTTCCACCTCGTCGACCCGGATCCGATGCGCATCGGTGAGGTGATGAACCTCTTCGCCCGCGCCGCCCATGCCCCCGAGATGAGCATGCGCATCGACGCCAGGATGTTCGCCGTGGTGCCGGGTTACATCCGCAGCGCGATCAGGAACTTGCCGCCGGTGCAGCGTTTCACCCGCGCAGTGCTGCGCGACCTGCGGATCCCGGAGCAGGCGCTGAGCTACATCACCTATCCCACACGCTTCGATACCCGCGAGGTGGAGCGCGCCCTGAAGGGCAGCGGCATTGCCGTACCGAAACTCGAGGACTACGCCTGGCGCCTGTGGGACTACTGGGAACGCCATCTCGACCCCGACCTGTTCGTCGACCGCTCGCTGCGCGGCAAGGTCGAGGGCCGGGTGGTGCTCATCACCGGCGGTTCCTCGGGCATCGGGCTTGCCGCCGCGCACAAGATCGCCGAGGCCGGCGCCCGGGTGGTGATCTGCGCCCGCGGCGAGGAAGAGCTGTTCAAGGCCCGCGACGAGATCCGGGCCAAGGGCGGGCAGTGCTTCGCCTACACCGCCGACCTCACCGACTACGCCAGCTGCGACCAGCTCATCCAGACCATCCAGGCCGAGATCGGCCCGGTGGACATCCTCGTCAACAATGCCGGCCGTTCGATCCGCCGCTCGATCGAGCTCAGCTTCGAGCGCTTCCACGACTTCGAGCGGACCATGCAGCTCAACTACTTCGGCAGCCTGCGCCTGATCATGAACGTGCTGCCGTCGATGATCGAGCGCCGCGGCGGGCACATCATCAACATCTCCTCGATCGGCGTGCTGGCCAATTCGCCGCGCTTCTCCGCCTACGTGGCCTCGAAGGCGGCGCTCGATGCCTTCAGCCGCTGCGCCCAGGGCGAGCTGTCGAACAAGAACATCGCCTTCACCACCATCAACATGCCGCTGGTGAAGACTCCGATGATCGCTCCGACCAAGGTGTACGACTCGGTGCCGACGCTCTCGCCGGAGGAGGCTGCCGACCTCATCGTCCAGGCCATCATCGACCGTTCCAGCCGGGTAGCCACGCGGCTCGGCATCTTCGCTGCGGTGCTCAATGCCGTGGCGCCCAAGGCCTATGAGATCGTGATGAACACCGCCTACGAGTTGTTCCCGGATTCGGCGGCGGCAAAGGGCATCAAGGGCGTACGCGAGGGCGAGAAGCCGACCAACGAACAGATCGCCTTCGCCGCGCTGATGCGCGGCGTGCACTGGTAAGGCATCGCGGCAGGCGCCGCCATGCGGCCCTCAGCCGCAGCGGCGCCAGCGCACGTCCTGACCGGCCTCGATCTGCAGCCGCACCTCGCGCAGTTCGGGGTAGCGCTCGGCGAGAGTGCAGGCGCGGGCCACCGCCTCCTCGGCATCGACCCGGGCTTTCAGCGTCAGTACCAGGGTGGTGTTGCTGGACCACACCGCGGTGCCGAACTCGGGCAGGGCGATCAGGGCCGCGGCCAGGGCGGCGCGGCGTGCTGCCGGATCTTCGCTTCGGGCCGCTTCCGCGGCCACCGCTCCGGCGCTGGCCTTCGCTGCCGGGCGAGCACCGGCCGGCAGTGGCGATGATGCGACCGGGGTTCCATCGGGAGACGGGGCCGGAAGCTCGGCGAGCAGGCCACTGCCCCCGACTACGATCGCCAGACCGGCGACGGCCGCGCCCAGGGTGGCCAGCTGGCGCGGCCGGGTGACCTTGGCCTCGGCTTCGGCCAGGATGCCCTCGCGGGTGGGGCCGTCGAGCAGCGGCTCCACCCGGCGCCAGACCTCGGCGCCGTCCAGGCAGCGCACCGGCAGGCGCACGGCCTGGGTCAGGGTCTCGGGCTCAATGCTGCCCAGGGTGGCGAGCAGCACATCGTCGGCCTCGGTCTCCTGGCGCCGCCGCTCGACCTCGCGCAGGACGGCAGGACCGAGGGTGTAGGCGGTGCCATGCTTATAGACGAACAGGGTGCTGCCGCCTGGGCGGCGCAGCAGTTTCTCGCCGGTGGGAGCACCGGCCGGGGCATCGGCCTCGGCGCGGTAGCCTTCGGCCTCGAGGGCGCGCAGGAGCAGACCCATGCCATCGCGCCAGTGGCGGGCAGCCAGCACCTCGATGCCAATCTGTCCGACGAGGCGCCGCCGTTGTACGCGGTCGAACCAGAGGCGGCTGGCGGCGATCAGGCCGGCGACGACGAGCAGGGCGAGGAGCAGGGAGAGGAAAACACTCATCCGGTCAAAACCACGTGCGACGGGGGGAGCGAAGGGTAGCCCAAAAGCCACGCGGCGCCCTATGGGCGCCGCGGCGGGAACCCGCCCGGCCAGAGGCCGCCGGGGAGGGCGGCGGCCGGAAGGCGCGGGTGGAAAACGGGATCAGCCCTGCGGGGCCTCGGGGGCGGCGACGCTGGTCAGCGCGGCCTTTCGGGCCCGGGTCGGAGTCTTGGGGGCCGCGGGTTTCGCCGTGCGCGGGGCGGGCTTGGCCTTCTTCACCGCGGCCTTGCCGGCCGGCTTCGCGGCCGCGGCGCTGCCGCGCTGCTTCACCGCGCGGGTCAGGGCATCGACGCGGGTGCTGAGCTCGGCGAGATCCTCGCGGGTGGGCACGCCAAGCCGGGTGAGGGCCCGCTGCACGCGCTCCTCGAACACTTTCTCGAGACGGTCCCAGGTATCGACGGCCCGCTCACGCACCGAACCGACACGCTCCTCGACGGCATCGCGCACCGCATCGACGCGGCCGGTGGCGAGCTTGCGGGTCACGGCTTCGAAGGAGGCGCCTTCCTTCACCAGGGCGTCGAACAGCTTGCTGCCCTCCTGCTGGGCGCGCTGGAACGCCCCGATGCCGGCCAGCCAGACCTGCTGGGCGGAATCGGCGAGGCTGCGGGAGAGCTGCTCGGCCTTGGCCTGCAGATCCGCGGGGGCGGCGGATTTCTTGGCGGTGCGGGTCGACTTCTTCAGCTTGGCCATGGGCCTCGATCCTGTGCAGGGGGAAGGGTACGGTGGCGGCAGTCTCGGTGCGGGCGCTAGAGCATTCACACCAGCCCCGGGCTAGCCGTCGAGGGCTCTCGCCGCCTTGCGCGGTCGTGACCGGCGGCCGCCGCGCGGACGGCCTTCTTCGCGCAGCCGCGCCTCCAGCTCGTCGAGCAAGCGGGCGAGGCGTGCCGTGGTCTCGGTGCGGTGGCGGCGCGGCCCCACGCCATCGAGGATCGACAACCCCGGCGCGTCCAGCACCTCGTTGCGCAGGCGCAGGCCGTGGCGGGCGAACAGCGGGGTCAGGGCCTCGCGGCGCTCGCGCAGGTCCTTGAGGGTGGCGCGGAAGGCGTATTCGCAAACCCGCAGACGGTGGTCGTAGCTGAACACGCTGGTGAAGAACATCTCGCCGTCGTCCTCGTCGGGCTCCATCACCAGCTGGTCGGTGTGCGGGTACTGCCGGGCGTATTTCTCCAGCCCCACCTGCACCCGGCTCTGCAGCAGGGTGCGGAAGGTCTGCGAGAGCACCACCGGCAGGCCGCCCTGCTCGAGCCGGTCGAGCCCGGCCGGGCGCTTGCCGCCGCGGCTGGCATCGAAGGGCACGAAAGGATTCACGCCGAGCAGCAGGTCGATGCCCTTGTCCAGCGCGACGGAGGCATGCATGGTGCGGCGCAGCGCGCCGTCCACGAAATGGTGGCCGCGGATGCAGACCGGCGGATAGAGACCGGGCAGGGCGGCGCTGGCCTGCACGGCACGGGAGATCGGCACGTCTTCCCAGTGAGGACCGCCGAAGCGCACGGCCTTGCCACTGTCGAGGTCCACCGCCACCACGTACAGGGCGGTGGCAAGCTCGCGGAAATCGTTGCTGCGTCCGCCCGAGGTGAACAGCCGGCGCAGGAACAGCTCGACCTCGTCATTGTCGAACAGGCCGTTTGGCACCACGCCACCGAGCCGTGTCAGCAGTTCGCCGAGCGAGGCCCGCGCCGGGTCGGCCACGGCCTCGCGCGCCCAGCGCAGCAGCAGCCGCGGCGCGTTCGCGGCCCGCCGCAGGTACTCGCCGAAGGCCGGCTTGAGGAACATTTCGGGGCGGAACTGCACCTCGGCATCGCCGGTGAGGAAGATGCGGCACATCTCCTCGGTGCTGAGGCGGTTGGCCAGCCCGGCGGCGAGGAAGGCGCCGGAGCTCACGCCCACATAGACCTCGAGGCGGGTGAGGTCGAGTCCTTCGATGGCGCGGTCGAGGGCGCGCAGCGCGCCGAGCTCGTACATGCCCCCGGTAGGACCGCCGCCGGCGATGGCCAGGCCGATACGGCCTCGGCTGGGCGTGCGGGGAGCAGCGGGCTGGACGACGAGCATGGGCACTGCCTTCTCGGGAGAGCGCCCGGATTCTAGCCCCAAGCCCGGGCGGCGGTTCATGATGAGCTCGGCATTCTCTCCGATACGACCATGGCCGACGACAGCTCCCGGCGCCCGCTTCTCAAGGCTGCCATCGCCCGGCGGCTGCGCTGGCGCGCCGAGGTGTTCGCGCCCGACGATCCACGGAACCGCTCGCCTGCCCTGTCGGTGCTCCGCGCCTGGCAGGCCGCCCGGCTCGAGCGCAGCTTCGCCGATGTCCTGGCCAACCCGCTGATGGCGCCGGCTGGGCGCTTCTTCCTGTCCGATCTCTACGGCGACCGTGATTACAGCGCCCGCGATCGCGACGTGGACCGGATCATGCCGATGATGGTGCACCTGCTGCCGGAAAGCCTGCTGGTGGCAGCCCGGGATGCGATCGAACTGCACGCCCTGAGCCATGCCTTCGATCTGCGGCTGGTGGAAGCGATGCGCCGGCGCCGTTACCAGCGACTCGACGTGCGGCGCTACGCCGAGATCTACCGCGATGCCGGCTTTCCACGGCTGCGTCGGAGGCAGATCCGCCTGGTGGTGGCGGTGGGGCAGAGTCTCGATGCCGCAGTGCGACGCCACGGGGTGTATCGGCTGCTGCGAGCCGCCCGCCTGCCGGCGAAGGCGGCCGGGCTCTCCGAACTGCAGTCCTTCCTCGAGCGCGGCTTCCAGGCCTTCGACGCCCTGGGCGGTGCCGGGCCCTTCCTCGCCCGTGTCGAGCAGGGCGAAACCGAAGTCAGCCGGCGCCTGTTCACCGGCCACCCGGAGCCCTTCGGCGCGGGGTTCGGCGAGCCCTGATGCCAAGGCCCGCGCCTCGCCTTCAGGACTCGAACTGCTCGGCGAAGGTGCGCTCGATCTCGCGCTCGATCGCCGGCCGCAGGGCGAACAGCAAGAAACCGAGCCGCACCAGCACCCGCACTTCCTTCGCCGTTACCGCGATCTCGCCTTCCACCCCGCTGCGGGAGAAGGCGAGGGTGTTGCCGCGCCAGCCATAGTCGAGGTCGAAGCGCCCGGCGATGTGTTCGGCGATGCGCTCCACCCGTGCCTTGGCGTCCTTGAGTGGGAGGGCATGCCTGCGGCGGAAATCGATGTCGGCCATGCGCCGATTCTGCGCCAGCCGGCGGCCAGCGGCCAGCGCGCCGGGGCTTTGTGCTACCTTTCGGCCGGCAGGAGGCCCCATGCGACTGACGTTCCCCAACGGCGAGCACGCCGCGATCAACATCGAGCAGGGTCAGGTGGGTGTCGGCAGCGCGGCCGGCGGCGGCACGTCGGTCATCATCCCGGGCTTATCGCCGCTGCATGCGGTCTTCGCCGCCGGGCGCCGTGGCCAGTGGCTCACGGTGCCGCAGGAAGCCCCGGTGGTGGTGAATGCCCGTCCGGTGAAACGCATCGCCCACCTGCGGCCAGGCGACCTCGTCTGCCTCTCCGGTGTGCAGGTGCGCATCGAATCCGACCAGCCGCCCCCCGAGGCCGCCGAGAGCGGCCAGGGCCGGCGTAGCGGCGGCGACTGGGCCAGTGCCGCGCCCCGGGCCGTGCTGCGCGGCATGGCCGGAATCTGGTTCGGCCGCAGCCTGCCGCTGCAGGGGCCGCGGGTGCTGGGCAGCGGCAGCGGTTGCGATCCGCGCGTCGAGGGCGAGGGCGTGCTGGAGCGCCATGCCCTGATCGACCTCGAAGACGGACGGTTGGTCATCCGCGCGGTCGCTCCGGGGGCCAGCCTGCGGGTGAACGGCCATGCCGTGCGCTCCGCCGTGCTTGCCGCCGGCGACCAGATCGAGATCGGCACCGTCCGTTTCGTGCTCGAAGTGCCGGTTCTCAACCGGGCGCCGCAGACTGCCGCCGCCCGCGCCCGCGAAGCCAAGACCGTGGCCTCGATGCAGGCCATCCGGGTGCCGGTGCAGGGTAGCGCGCCCGCCCCGGCGAAACGCCGCGACCCCACCGGCATCTACCTTCTGATCGCCGCCGCCGCCGCGCTCGCCGCGGCGCTCACCGCCTTCTTCGTCTACGCGCCGAAAGGCTGAGCCTCCGGCCGGCCACGGTGAGGCCGGGCCATGCCCAACGGGCATTTCGAGATTCGGCTCTAAGCATCTTGCCTACTGTCGGCACGATGCCGGCGCATGCTAGCGTCGGCGCTTCGTTCATGGGAGGTGGAAAGATGTCGCGGGGATTCAACTTCAGTGCCGGTCCGGCGGTGCTTCCGGAGCCGGTGCTGCGCCGGGCGCAGGCCGAGCTGCTCGAATGGGGCGGCGAGCGTGCCTCGGTGATGGAGGTCTCGCACCGTGGCAAGGCCTTCATCGCCCTTGCGGAGAAGGCCGAGGCCGATCTCCGCGCCCTGATGGGCATTCCCGAGGACTACGCCGTGCTCTTCCTCCAGGGCGGCGCGACCACCCACTTCGCCCTGCTGCCGATGAACCTCGCCGGCCCCGGGCAGCGTGCCGATTACCTCGTCACCGGCGCCTGGAGCAAGAAAGCCGCCAGCGAGGGCAAGGCGCACTGCGCGGTGAACGTGATCGCCGACACCGCCGACAGTCAGTACACCGCGCTGCCCGCCCCCGGCAGCTACACCATCGACCCCGGGGCGGCCTTCGTCCATCTCGCGGCGAACGAGACCATCCATGGTGTCGAGTTCCCGGAGGCCATCGATACCGGTGGCGTGCCGCTGGTGGCCGATTTCAGTTCCTCGATCCTCTCGCGCCCCATCGACGTGACGAAGTACGGCGTCATCTACGCTGGCGCACAGAAGAACATCGGCCCTTCGGGCCTCGTGGTGATGGTGATCCGCAAGGACCTGCTGGAGCGCCCCGGCCAGCCGCGGGCCAAGATTCTCAGCTACAAGGAGCATGCGGCCCAGGGCTCGATGCTCAATACCCCCCCCACCTTTGCCTGGTACCTCGCCGGCCTGGTCTTCGAATGGATGCGCGAGGAGGGCGGGGTGGCCGAGTTCGCCGCCCGTAACCGCCGCAAGGCCGAGGCCCTGTACGCGGCCATCGATGGCAGCGGTGGCTTCTACCGCAATCCGGTGACGAAGGAGGCGCGCTCGCTGATGAACGTGCCCTTCATGCTGCACGATCCGGCCCTCGATGCCGCCTTCCTCAAGGAATCAGAGGCTGCCGGCCTGCTGGCGTTGAAAGGCCACCGTGACCTCGGTGGCATGCGCGCCTCGCTCTACAACGCTCTGCCGTACGAGGCGGTGGCTGCCCTGGTCGATTTCATGGGCGATTTCGCCCGCCGCCACGGGTAAGGGCATGAGCGACGAGTCGCAGGCCAGTCCGCCGTCCGGCGAGGCGGCCCCTCTGGATCTCGCTGCGGTGCGCGCCCGCATCGACGGCATCGACGAGCAGATCCAGCGGCTCATTGCCGAGCGCGCCCGCTGGGCGCAGCAGGTCGGGCGAGCGAAAGGCCCGCTGAAGGCCGCGGTCGACTATTACCGCCCGGAGCGCGAGGCGCAGATCCTGCGCCGGGTGGTCGACCGCAACGAGGGCCCGCTGTCCGACGAAGTGCTGGTGCGCCTGTTCCGCGAGATCATGTCGGCCTGCCTCGCCCAGCAAGAGCCGCTCAAGGTGGGCTACCTCGGCCCCGAGGGCACCTTCTCGCAGCAGGCGGTGCACAAGCACTTCGGTCATTCGGCGAGAGGCCTGCCGCTCGCCAGCATCGAGGAGGTGTTCCAGGAAGTGGAGGCCGGCAACGCCGATTTCGGTGTGGTGCCGGTGGAGAACTCGGGGCAGGGCACCATCCAGTCCACGCTCGACATGTTCCTCACCTCTTCGCTGAAGATCTGCGGCGAGGTCGAACTCGGCATCCACCAGTACCTGCTGGGCCGCACCGGCCGCATCGAGGACATCGAACGCGTCTACGCCCACCCGCAGTCGCTGGCGCAGTGCAAGGCCTGGCTGCGCGCCAACCTGCCGAAGGCCGAACTGGTGCCGACCCCCAGTAATGCCGATGCCGCCCGCCGCGCCCGCAATGCCGACGATGCGGCAGCGCTGGCTGGCGAGAGCGCGGCCCATGTCTATGGCCTCAAAACCATTGCCGGGCCGGTGAACGACCGGGCCGACAACACCACCCGCTTCCTGGTGCTGGGCCGCGAGCTGCTGCCGCCCTGCGGCCACGACCGCACCTCGCTGCTGGTATTCGTCAACGACCAGCCGGGCGCCCTGTTCGGCGTGCTCAAGCCCTTCGCCGAGAACGGCCTGTCGCTGAACCGCATCGAGTCGCGCCCGGCCCATACCCGGCGCTGGGAATACGCCTTTTTCATCGATGTCTCGGGCCATGTGGAACAGCCGGAGATGCGTGCCGCCCTGGATCAGCTCGGCGCCTTCGCCTCCTCGGTGAAGATCCTCGGTGCCTATCCGGTGGCGGTGCTCTGATGGCCGGCTTCGTCCGTCTTGCGGCCCCCGGCATCCGGGGCCTTGCCAGCTACGATCCCGGCCATGACATCGTGGCCCTGCGTCGGCGCGCCGGTGCGGAAGGCTTGCTGGAGCTTGGCGGCAACGAAAGCGCCTGGGGTCCCAGTCCGCAGGCGCTCGCCGCCCTGCGCGACGCGCTCGGCAATCTCGCGCTGTACCCCGACCCGCGCGGGGGCATCCTCAAGCAGGCCCTGTCCGGGGCCTTCGGCCTTTCCGCTGAACATTTCCTGCTCGGCAACGGCACCCATGAGCTGCTGATGCAGCTCGCCCAGGTCTTCGCCGGCCCGGATCGGCCGGTGCTGGTCTCGCGCTACTGCTTTGCCGTGTACCCGCTCGCCGCCCAGGCTGCGAACGCCCGACTCGAGGTGGTCGATGCCCTGCCGCCGGAGCATCCGGAGCAGCCGCGTGGCCACGACATCGAGGCCATGATCGCCGCCCTGCGGCCCGATCACGGCCTGGTGATGCTGGCCAATCCGAACAATCCCACCGGCACCTGGCTACCGCTGGCTGCCATCGAGCGCCTACTGCAGGCGGCCGGCACCGACACCCTGGTGGTCGTGGATGAGGCCTATGGCGAATTCCTCGACCAGCCGGGCTGTGGCAGCGCGCTTTCGCTGCTTTCCACGTACCCGAACCTGCTGGTCACCCGCACCTTCTCCAAGCTCCACGGGCTCGCCGCCCTGCGGGTCGGGGTGCTGGCCGGCCATCCCGAGGCGATCGCGGTGATGGAGCGGGTACGCGAGAGCTTCAACGTCAATAGTCTGGGCCTTGCCGCCGCGGCCGCCGCCCTCGGCGATGCCCGGCACATTGCCCATGTGCTGCGTGAGACCGCGGCCAGCCGCGAGGCGCTGGCCATCGAGCTGAAGGCCCGTGGCTGGTTCGTGCATCCCTCGCAGACCAATTTCCTGCTGGTGGATTTCGGCACGCCGGAGGCCGCGGCCGCGATCGACCGTGGCCTGCTGGCGCGCGACATCGTGGTGCGGCCGATGCGCGGCTATGGCCTGCCGCAGTGCCTGCGGATCACAGTGGGGCGGCTCGAGCAGAACGCCCGCCTGCTCGCAGCCCTCGATGCCGTGATGAGCGAGGCCAGCCTGCGTGCGGAGGCAGGGGCATGAGCGGGGCGGCGCCGGGCCTCGACTGGATCGCCGCGCCAGGCGGTCCGCTCCTCGGTCGCCTGCGGGTGCCGGGCGACAAGTCGGTCTCCCACCGCGCCGTGATGCTGGGCGCCATCGCCGAGGGCCGCACCCGCATCACTGGCTTCCTCGAGGGCGAGGACACCCGCGCCACCGCCGCCATCCTGCAGCGCCTCGGGGTGCGCATCGAGGCCCCCGCCGGCGGCGAGCGCCTCGTGCATGGGGTGGGCCTGCGCGGCCTGCGCCCGGCCGACGGCCCGCTCGATTGCGGCAATGCCGGCACCGGCATGCGCCTGCTCGCCGGCCTACTGGCCGGACAGGGCTTCGAGAGTGTCCTCGTCGGCGATGCCTCGCTGTCGAAGCGACCGATGCGGCGGGTGATCGAGCCGCTCTCGCGCATGGGGGCCATGATCGACAGCGCTGAGGGCGGGCTCCCGCCCTTGAGGATTCACGCGAGAAATATTCTGCAAGGCATTGATTATGAATGCCCTGTGGCCAGCGCGCAGGTGAAATCCGCCCTGCTGCTGGCTGGCCTTTATGCCGAAGGGCCGACCTCCGTGCGCGAGCCGCACCCGACCCGCGACTACACCGAACGCATGCTGGCCGCCTTCGGTGCCGACATCGATTTCGCGCCGGGGCTTGCCACGCTGCGCCCCGGCCGCCAGTTGACCGCCACGGCGGTCGAGGTACCGGCCGATTTCAGCTCCGCCGCCTTCTTCCTCGTGGCCGCCAGCCTCGTGCCCGGTTCGCAGCTGGTGCTCGAGCGGGTCGGGGTGAACCCGCGCCGCACCGGCCTGCTGGACGCCCTGCGCCTGATGGGGGCGGACATCCGCGTGCGGCCGGCGGGCGAGCAGGGCGGGGAGCCGGTGGCCGACATCGAGGTGCGTCACGCGCCCCTGCACGGGGCGCACATCCCCGAGGCGCTGGTGCCGGACATGATCGACGAATTCCCGGCCCTGTTCGCCGCCGCCGCGCTGGCCGAGGGCGAGACCGTGGTGAGCGGCGCGGCCGAGCTGCGGGTCAAGGAATCCGACCGCATCGCGGTGATGGCCGAGGGCCTGCGGGCCCTCGGCGCCGACATCGAGGAACGCCCGGATGGCGCCGTGATCCGCGGCGGCCGCCTGCACGGCGGTCGGGCCGACAGCCGCGGCGATCACCGCATCGCCATGGCGCTCGCCGTGGCGGCGCAATGCGCGTCGGGCGAGGTCAGGATCGACGACATCGCCAATGTCGCCACCTCCTTCCCCGGCTTCGACGTCCTGGCGCGCGGGGTCGGGTTCGGGCTGCGGATCGCGTAGACTGCGACCCCGCATGCCTCCGCTCGCTCCTGTCCTCACCATCGACGGCCCTTCCGGTTCCGGCAAGGGCACCGTCAGCCGTCTCGTCGCCCAGGCCCTGGGCTGGCACTACCTCGATTCCGGCGCGTTGTACCGGGCCGTGGGCCTCGCCGCCGCCTGGGAGCAGATCGACCTCTCGGACGCCGAGGCCGTGGCTGCCTGCGCCGCCCGCACCCAGATCCGCTTCGACGGCGACGGGGAAGGGGAGCCGAAAGTCTGGGTGAACGGCAAGGACGCCACCCACCAGCTGCGCATGGAAACGGCGGGCGCGGCCGCCTCGGCAATCGCCGCCCACCCACAGGTTCGCAGCGCGTTGACCGAACTTCAGCGCAGTTTCTGCAGACTTCCTGGCCTGGTGGCCGATGGTCGCGACATGGGCACGGTGATCTTCCCCGACGCCCCGTACAAGGTCTTCCTCACCGCCAGCGCCGAGGAGCGCGCCCGGCGCCGGTATAAGCAGTTGAAGGAAAAGGGGGTTTCTGTTAATTTCGACAGCCTCCTGCACGAGATCGCGGCCCGCGACGAGCGCGATGCCAGCCGTGCGGTGGCGCCCCTGAAACCCGCAGACGATGCGCTTTTCCTGGATTCCACCGGCCGGTCGATCGGCGAGGTGGTCCAGCAGGTGCTGGCCATCGTCCCGGCATCGCTGCGCCGGCCCTGAGGGCCTGCGCCATCGGCCCGTCCGGTCACCGCGCGATCGCACAGGAGATCCGCCCCGCGAGGCATTCCGCTCCGCGGGTTTCTAACCCACGCGCATGAGAGCGCAACAGCAGGTGGGCGCGTGCCCGGAAAGCCGGGGCGTTGCCTGGTGTCCAACCAGAGAAACTCCAATGACTGAATCCTTTGCCGAACTGTTTGAACAGAGCCAGACCGCGATCGCCAAGCTCAAGCCCGGCGCCATCGTCACCGGCACCGTCGTCGACATCCGCAACGACGTGGTCGTCGTCAATGCTGGCCTGAAGTCCGAGGGCATCGTCCCGATCGAACAGTTCCGGAACGACGCCGGCGAGATCGAAGTGTCCATCGGCGACACCGTCAAGGTGGCGCTGGACGCGCTCGAGAACGGCTTCGGCGAGACCGTGCTCTCGCGCGAGAAAGCCAAGCGCGCGATGGTGTGGGACGAGCTCGAGGAGGCGATGGAGAAGTCCGAGACCGTGACCGGTCGCATCAGCGGCAAGGTCAAGGGCGGCTTCACCGTCGACATCCGCGATGTGCGCGCCTTCCTCCCGGGCTCGCTGGTCGACGTGCGCCCGGTGCGCGACCCGGTCTACCTCGAGGGCAAGGAGCTCGAGTTCAAGATCATCAAGCTCGACCGTAAGCGCAACAACGTGGTCGTGTCGCGCCGCGCCGTGGTCGAGTCGGAGCACTCGGAGGAGCGCGAGCAGCTGCTCGAGCGCCTGCAGGAAGGCGCGATCGTCACCGGCGTGGTCAAGAACCTCACCGACTACGGCGCGTTCGTGGATCTCGGCGGCATCGACGGTCTGCTGCACATTACCGACATGGCGTGGAAGCGCGTCCGCCATCCGTCGGAAGTCGTCAACGTTGGCGACGAGCTGCAGGTGCGCGTGCTGAAGTTCGACCGCGAGCGCAACCGCGTCTCGCTCGGCCTGAAGCAGCTCGGCGAGGATCCGTGGGACAACATCACCCGCCGCTATCCGAACGGCGCCCGCGTGTTCGGCAAGGTCTCGAACGTCACCGACTACGGCGCTTTCGTCGAGATCGAGCCGGGTGTCGAGGGCCTGGTGCACGTCTCCGAGATGGACTGGACCAACAAGAACGTCAACCCCTCCAAGGTGGTACAGCTCGGCGACGAGGTGCAGGTGATGATCCTCGACGTGGACGCCGAGCGCCGCCGCATCTCGCTCGGCATGAAGCAGTGCATGCCGAACCCGTGGGAAGCCTTCGCCGCCATGCACAAGAAGGGCGACAAGGTCTCCGGCCAGGTCAAGTCGATCACCGACTTCGGTATCTTCATCGGTCTTGAGGGCGGTATCGATGGCCTCGTGCACCTGTCCGACATCAGCTGGAACACCACCGGCGAGGACGTGGTCCGCAACTTCAAGAAGGGCGACACCGTCGAGGCCGTGGTGCTGGCCGTCGATCCGGAGCGCGAGCGCATCTCGCTTGGCATCAAGCAGCTCGAGCAGGATCCGTTCGGCTCCTTCGTGGCCCAGCGCCAGAAGGGCGCCATCGTCTCCGGCACGGTGAAGGAGGTGGACGCCCGCGGCGCCACGGTGGACCTGGGTGACGGCGTGGAGGGCTACATCCGCGCCTCCGACATCGCCAAGGAGCGCATCGACGACGCCAGCCAGCACCTGAAGGTGGGCGACACCGTCGAAGCCAAGATCGTCGGCACCGACCGCAAGAGCCGCGTGCTGCAGCTCTCGATCCGCGCCAAGGACGAGGCCGAGGTGCAGGAAACCCTCGCCGAGTACAACAAGGCGGCGGCCGAAGCGTCGAGCGGCACCACCAAGCTGGGCGCGCTGCTGCGCGAGCAGCTCGGCAACCGCGAGTAAGTCTCCTCGCACCTCACGGCGGCCCGGGCTTCCCGGGCCGCTGCCCCCTGAACGTGGCCGTCGAAGGGATCGATGACCAAGTCCGAACTGATCGAAGCGCTGGCCCTGCGCCAGCCCCACCTCAAGCCCGAGGACGTCGAACTGGCGGTGAAGAGCCTGCTCGAGATGATGGGTGACGCCCTGGCCTCCGGCCAGCGCATCGAGGTGCGCGGCTTCGGCAGTTTCTCCCTGCACTACCGTCCCCCGCGCATCGGCCGCAATCCCAAGACCGGCGAATCGGTCGACCTGCCCGGCAAGTACGTTCCGCACTTCAAGCCCGGCAAGGAACTGCGGGAGCGGGTCAATCCCGTGATTCCCGAAGCCGGCTGAAGCAGGGGATAATCCCGGCGTCCCCCGATCCCGCCGGCCGAATGCCCTTCCTCCGCCTCCTGCTCGCCCTTGCCTGCATTGCCTTCGGCATTGCCTTCGTCGCTCTGAACGGCGGCCCGGTGCGGCTCGACCTGTTGTGGATCGAGTTCGAACTGCCGCTTGGCTTGCTGCTGCTTTCCACCCTGCTGCTCGGCGCCCTCGCGGGCGGGCTTGCCATGGTGCTCTCCGGTTTGCTGGCACGGCTGCGGCCGGCCCCCGGCGATGACGAAGCGAGGGAAGAATGATCGAGGCCTGGTGGCTGCTCCTGCTCGTCCCTGCGGTCGGGACGCTGGGGTGGTTCATGGGCCGCAGGACCAGCGAACGGCGCGGCGGCGCCCGCCTCTCGAGGCTCTCGGCCACCTATTTCCGGGGGCTGAACTACCTGCTCAACGAACAGCAGGACAAGGCCATCGAGGTCTTCCTGCAGATCGCCGAACGCGACCGCGAGACCCTCGAGACTCAGTTCACCCTGGGTACCTTGTTCCGCCGCCGTGGCGAAGTGGACCGCGCCATCCGCCTGCACCAGAGCGTGATCTCCCGCCCCGGGCTCAGTGACGAGCAGAAGACCCGGGCCATCCTCGCCCTCGGCGAGGACTACATGCGAGCCGGGCTGCTCGACCGTGCCGAGACTCTGTTCACCGATCTCGTAAAACTCGGGGCCGCCGCCCCCCAGGCGCTGCGCCACCTGATGTCGATCTACCAAGCCGAGCGCGATTGGCAGCAGGCCATCGACCATGCCCGCCGCTACGAGCAGGCCACCGGCGAGCCGATGGGGCGGCTCATCGCCCAGTTCGAATGCGAGCTGGCGGAGAAGGCGCGGCTGCAGAATGATCTCACCGCAGCCCGCGAGCACCTCGGGCGG
Source organism: Silanimonas sp. (assembly GCA_026005095.1). Lineage (GTDB taxonomy): Bacteria > Pseudomonadota > Gammaproteobacteria > Xanthomonadales > Xanthomonadaceae > Silanimonas. The sequence continues at coordinate 29,378 of BPKK01000006.1, forward strand.
GCCAATGCCGCCGATGCCAACTCGGTGCGGGCGGCTCTGCTGGAAGGCCAGCTGGAGCTGATGGCCGGCAACGACCTGGCGGCCATCCGCGCCTATGAACGGGCGGCCCGGCAGGACATCGAATTCCTGCCCGAGGTGCTGGCGCCGCTGCTGGCGGCCTGTGACCGGGCCGGCGATCCGGCGCGGGCGCGTAGCTTCCTTCTCGAGATGGTGGAGCGCTATCCCGGCGTCTCGCCGGCCTTGGCCCTGTGCCGCCAGCTGGAACAGGAGGCCGGGCCGAAGGCTGCCCTCGACTTCCTGCGCAACCACCTGCGCGAGCGTCCCTCGATCCGTGGTGAGGCGGCCCTGATCGAACTCGCCCTGCGCACCGAGGGGGAAGACCCGCGCGGCCTCCTGCTCACCCTGCGCGAGATCAACGAACAACTGATCGTCCGCAGCCCCGGCTACCGCTGCCAGAGCTGCGGCTTCGGTGCCCGGGCCCACCACTGGCAGTGTCCGAGCTGCAAGCAGTGGGCCACCATCAAGCCTCTGCCGCACGTCGCCGTGGAGTGAGCCGGATGAGCGGAGGGTGGGAGACCTCGCTGCCCTGGGCCGTTCGGCTCGCCGGTCTCGCGGGGGTGCTGCTGCTGGCCGTGGCCGGTACCGCCCTGTGGCGCCGGTGGGCTCTGCGTCGCGGCATCCTCGACCTGCCGGTGGCACGCAGCAGTCATGCCGAGCCGGTGCCGCGCGGCGCGGGTGTGGCCATTGCCTTGGCCATACTATTGGGCCTTGTTCTGCTGGGCGAGGATTCCGACCGGCAGGATGGGCTGCTGGCCAGCATCGCGCTCGCCGCCATGCTCGGTCTGATGGACGATCTGCGCCCGCTGCCCGTGGTACGCAAGCTGGCAGGGCAGGGCCTGGCCGCCCTGCCGCTGGCCCTCGCCTTCCCGCTGCCCTCCGCCCTGCTGCCCTTCGACGACCTGCCGCCGGGGCTGACGGTGCTGGGCAGTCTCGGCCTAGGCGTGCTGTTCATGAATGCCTGGAACTTCATGGACGGCATCAATGGCATCGCCGCTGGCGCAGCCTCGGCCGTGGCCCTCGCCGGCCTCGGGGCGGCGGCCCTGGGACTTGCCACCCCGGGCCTGCTGGCCGCGGCGCTGCTGGCCGCCTGCCTGGGCTTCCTGCCTTTCAACGCCCCGCGGGCCCGGGTCTTCATGGGTGACTGCGGCAGCCATGCCCTCGGCATCGCGCTTGCCGCCCTGCTGCTGCAGTCCCGCACGCCGGCCGAGGCCGGTGTGCTGCTGGCCGCGGCCGCACCTTTCCTCGTCGATGTACTCGGCACCCTGGTGCAGCGCGCCCGCGATCGTGAACCGTTGGGCACTGCCCATCGCCGGCATCTCTACCAGCGGCTGGTGCGCAGCGGGTACAGTCATGGCTCGGTCGCGGCAGCCTATGCCGCGTGGATGGCCGGGAATGGGCTGGTGGTGGCGATGATCGAGGCAGGGACCGGGCAGGGCATCGCGGCAGCCATCGGCGTGGGCCTGCTCACCCTGCTGGCCTGGACCTGGCTGTCGGACCGGACCGAGCGCCGGCTGGCAGGGCAGGGGGGCGGTTGATGCGCCCCTGGCTCGCAAGGCTCTCTTGGAGCCGCCTCCTCGTCGTGCTGCATGACTTGGTGATGGTGCTCACGGCCTGGCAGGGCCTGCTCGCCCTGCGCTATCTCTCTGTCGGCGCCGCCCTGCCGTCGCACGGCTTCCTCGTCGAGACCCTGCTGGTCGCCGCGGTGCAGCTCACCGTGTTCTGGCGCATGGGGCTCTACCGCGGTCTTTGGCGATTCGCCAGCCTGCCCGACCTGCGCAATATCCTCATGAGCAGCCTGCTCGGCGGCGGCGTGGTGGCACTCGCCCTGTTCCTGTTCCGAGACCGCGCTGAAGGGGTGCCGCGCCTCGCCCTCGTGGCCTATCCCTTCGTACTGATGCTGCTGCTGGGCGCGCCGCGCCTGCTCTACCGGGCCTGGAAGGACCACCAGGCGCAGCGCTCCGCCCACGGCCAGCGCGAGCGCCTGTTGATCCTCGGTGCCGGCCCCACGGCCGAGAGCCTGGCGCGCAACCTGATGCGCAGCGACAGCTACCGGGTGGTGGGCTTCCTCGACGACGACCGCAGCCTGCAGGGGGCGAAGATCTACGGCCTACCGGTGCTGGGGCGACTCAATCAGCTGCCGCGCATCGCCGAGGAGGCGGCGGTGAGCCATGTCGCCATTGCCCTGCCGCCAGGGCAGAGCGAAGCGCTGGGGCGGATCGCCGCCCAATGCGAGCGTCTCAAGCTGCGCTTCAGCCGCGTGCCAACCCCGGAAGAGCTGTTGCAGGAACAGTGGATGCACGGCGGGCTCAAGGACGTCTCGATCGAGGACCTGCTCGGCCGCGAACCGGTGGTACCCGACTGGGCCGCGATCCGCGCCTCGCTGGCCGGGCGCACGATCCTCGTCACCGGCGCCGGCGGCTCCATCGGCAGCGAACTCGTCCGGCAGTGTGCCCGCCTCGGCGCTGCGCGGCTGGTGCTGCTGGAGCGCTCGGAGGTGGCCTTGCACGAGCTGCAGCTGGATCTGCGCGCCCGCTTCCCGGCCGTCGACGCGGAGTATGTGCTCGGTGACTGCGCCGATGAGCTGCTGCTGCGCCGCCTGCTCGCCGAATGGCGGCCCGACGGAGTATTCCATGCCGCAGCCTACAAGCACGTGCCGCTCCTGGAGGCGCACCCGCGTGAGGCCATCCGCAACAATTTCCTCGTCACCGAGGCGCTGGCGCGGCGGGCGGTGGAAGCCGGGGTAGGTACTCTGGTGCTCATTTCCACCGACAAGGCGGTGAACCCGGCGAACATGCTGGGGGCGAGCAAGCGGCTGGCCGAGCTGGCCTGCCTGGCGCGCTGCGAGGGCAGCGCTACCCGGCTGGTGACGGTGCGCTTCGGCAATGTGCTCGACTCCGCCGGCAGCGTGGTGCCGCTGTTCCGCGAACAGATCCGTCGCGGCGGCCCGGTGACCGTGACCCACCCCGACGTCACCCGCTACTTCATGACCATTCCCGAGGCCTGTCAGCTGATCCTGCAGACCACCACCCTGCGCGAGGCTTCGGGCGTGTTCACTCTCGACATGGGCCGGCCGGTGCGGATCCGCGAACTCGCAGAACAGATGATCCGGCTGGCCGGCTTCGCGCCTCACCGCGACATCGCCATCCAGTACACCGGCCTGCGTCCCGGCGAGAAGCTGCACGAGGAGCTCTTCCACGCCGACGAACCCTACACCCAGACCGAGCATCCGAAGATTTTCATGGCCGAACCCCGCCCTGTGGACGTCCTGCAGTTCGAAAAAACCCTGAAGTCCCTGCGCCTTGCCATCCAGCACGACGATGATGTCGAGCTCCGCCGTCTGGTCGGCGAGGCCGTCCCCGAGTTCGCCCAGCCGCAAGGCCGTAGCAGTGGCTCTTTCCGGCCCCAAGTGATTAGCGGAGGGCGCACGTCGTGAAGGGTCGGGTACGCTGTGCGGTGTTCCCGGTCGCTGGCCTCGGAACCCGCTTCCTCCCCGCCACCAAGACCGTGCCCAAGGAGATGCTGCCGGTGGTCGACCGGCCGCTGATCCAGTATGCGGTGGATGAGGCCATCGATGCCGGCTGCGACACCCTGGTCTTCGTCACCAACCGCTACAAGCACGCGGTGGCCGACTACTTCGACAAGGCCTATGAGCTCGAGCAGAAGCTGGAGCGGGCGGGCAAGTCCGAGCTGCTGGCGATGATCCGAGACGTGCTGCCGCGCCATGTGCGGGCCGTGTTCGTCACCCAGGCGGAAGCCCTGGGCCTTGGACACGCCGTGCTCTGCGCCCGGTCGGTGGTGGGAGAGCAGCCCTTCGCCGTCCTGCTGCCCGACGATCTGATCTGGAACCGTGGCAAGGGGGCGACCCGGCAGCTCGTGGAGCTGGCCGAACGCGAGTCGGCCAGCGTCATCGCGGTGCAGGACGTGCCGATCGAGCAGACCCGCAGCTACGGCATCGTGGCCACCCGCGGCGACGGCACCTCGCCGGAGATCGGCGCCATCGTCGAGAAGCCGAAGCCGGAAGAGGCGCCGAGCACGCTCGCCGTGGTTGGCCGCTACGTGCTATCGCCGCGGATCTTCGAGCTTCTGGCCCATACCCGGCCGGGGGCGGGCGGCGAGATCCAGCTCACCGACGGCATTGCCGCCCTGCTCGGCGAGGAACGGGTGCTGGCGCACCGCTTCGAGGGCCGGCGCTTCGACTGCGGCAGCCGCATCGGCCTGATCGCGGCCACCCTGCGCTACGCCCTCGAAGACCCCGGCCTGCGCGAGGCTGCGAAGGCCCTGATGCGCGAGGCCCTGGCCGAGGGCTGAGGGGCAGGCCCCGGCACGGGCGCGATCCGTCTCAGGCAGGCAAGGCGCGAAGCGCTGCCGCCAGCGCCAGCGCGCCCAAGAAGAATGCCCCCACGGCGGCGATGAGCAGGCCGGCGCGCAGACGGCGCAGGGCCTGTGCGTCGAGCGGGCGGGGAACTGGCCAGGACCCACCCGGCGGCCAGTGGCGCGTCTCGCCGACACGCGCCCGCAAGCGCAGCAGACTGCCCGCCAGCCCGAGCGCCGTCAGTCCCAGGGCCGCCCGCAGCGCCAGATTCCACTGCTGCATCAGTTCCAGCGCGGCTTGCGGCGAGCGGTGCCCCGACAGGACCCGGCCCTCCAGCCACCACTGCAGGGCCCAGGCCGCGCCCACCAACACGCAAGCCCAGGCGAGAAAGGCGAGAAGGAGGCGGGAGCGGTGTCGTGGCGGCATGGCTCGTCGGCGGCAGGGGGGAGGCGGCATCCTAGCCGGATCCGATCTCCGAGGAACGTCGTGCCGGCCCCCTCCAGCTACTATCTCGCCAGCCTTCCGCCGCAGCCCGGCCTGCCGCGCCTGCAGGGCCGCCATGCGGCTCAGGTCTGCATCGTTGGCGCCGGGTTCGCCGGCCTCGGTACGGCCTGTTCGCTACTCGAGCGCGGCGTTCGCGAGGTGCTGGTGCTGGAAGCGGAGACGGTGGCTCACGGGGCCTCGGGCCGCAATGGCGGTTTCGTCTTCGCCGGCTATTCGCTGGGCGAGGCCGCCCTGCTCGACCGGCTCGGCCCGGAGCGGGCCCGGACCCTCTACCGCCGCACCCGCGAGGCCGTGGCCCGGGTACGCGAGCGGACGCTTCGCCATGCCATCGACTGCGACCGGGTGGAGGGCGGGGTGCTATGGGCCAACTGGTTCCGTGACCCTGCAGTGCTCGAGGCGCGCCGCCGCCTGCTTGCCGAGCACTTCGACACCCGCTGGGAGCCGGTGTCGCGGGAGGAACTCGCCGCCCTGCTCGGCACGACGCGCTATTCCGGCGCGCTCTTCGAGCGCGAGGCCTTCCACTTCCACCCCCTGAAATATGCCCTCGGCCTGGCCTCGGCCATCGGCCAGGCAGGCGGGCGCTGTTTCGAGCACAGCCCGGCCCTGGCGCTGGAGCGCCGGGGCGCCGGCTGGCGGGTGCGCACGCCGGAAGGGGAGGTCGAGGCCGAGCACGTGCTGCTGGCCTGCGGCGGCTACCTTGCCGGCCTCGTGCCGCGCATCGACGCGGCCGTGCTGCCGATCGCCACCTACATCGTCGTGACCGAGCCGCTCGGAGCCCAGGCTGCGGACTTCATCCGCACCCCGGCCGCGGTCTACGACACCCGTTTTGCCTTCGACTACTACCGCCTGCTGCCTGATACCCGCCTGCTCTGGGGCGGGCGAATCTCGGTGCGCGACCGCGCGCCTGCCGCCGTGGAGCGCCTGCTGCGCCGCGACCTCGCCCGGGTCTTTCCGGGGCTGGCCGGCGTGCGCATCGACTACGCCTGGTCGGGGCTCATGAGCTACGCCCGCCACGAAATGCCGCAGCTCGGCCAGATCGCACCGGGGCTCTGGTATGCCCAGGCCTTCGGCGGGCATGGCGTGGCCCCGACCACGGTGGCGGGCGATGTGTTGGCCGCCGCCATCGTCGAGGCTGACCCGGCCTGGCAGGACTTCGCTCCCTTCGGCCTCGACTCCGCGCTGAAGCCCTTTGGCTACCTCGGCGCCCAAGCCAGCTATTGGTGGCTGCAGGGCAGGGACGCATGGAAGGACTGGTGTGAGCGTCTCGTCGGCTAAGCGGGGGTAGTCCGCTGCCGAAGGGGGAGATGCTCGCAGACGGAAAGGCCCGGCAACGCCGGGCCTTTCCATGTCATGCCGGTAGCCGCGCGCCGGGCTGCGGCAAGGGCCAGGAGCGGATTCAGAGAGCTTCGAAGATGCCCGCCGCCCCCATGCCGGTGCCGATACACATGGTCACCATGCCGTACTTCTGCTTCCGGCGCCGCAGGCCATGCACCAGGGTGGCAGTACGGATCGCGCCGGTGGCGCCCAGCGGGTGGCCAAGTGCGATGGCGCCACCCAGTGGGTTGACCTTCGCCGGGTCGAGCCCGCAGGTGCGGATCACCGCCAGGGCCTGAGCAGCGAAGGCTTCGTTGAGCTCGATCCAGTCCAGCTGGTCCTGCGTCAGGCCGGCCTGTTTGAGGGCTTTCGGGATCGCCTCGATCGGGCCGATACCCATCACCTCCGGTCGCACACCGGCCACCGAGAAGCTGACGAAGCGCGCCAGCGGGGTCAGGCCGTAGTCCTTGATGGCCTGTTCGGAGGCCAGCAGTACCGCGCCAGCGCCATCGCTCATCTGCGAGCTGTTGCCGGCGGTCACCGAACCGCCCATGCGGAACACTGGTTTCAGACGGGCCAAGCCCTCGAGCGAGGTGTCGGCGCGCGGGCCCTCGTCGGTATCCACCACCTTCTCGGCGATCCGGACGGTATTCCCTTCCAGTACCGGCTGGCGCGAACGCACCGTGTAGGGACTGATCTCCTCGCGGAACTCGCCGGCGGCGATCGCGGCGAGCGCCTTCTGATGCGAGGCGAGCGCGAAGGCATCCTGGTCCTCGCGGCCCACCTTCCACTCCTCGGCCACTTTCTCGGCAGTGATACCCATGCCATAGGCAATGGCGACGTGATCGTTGTCGAACACGGAGGGCGCCATGGCCACCTTATTGCCCATCATCGGCACCATGCTCATGGATTCGGTGCCGCCGGCCAGCATCAGGTCGGCATTGCCGAGGCGGATCTGGTCGGCCGCCAGTGCCACGGCCTGCAGGCCGGAGGAGCAGAAGCGGTTGATGGTCTGCGCGGCCACGGTATTCGGCAGGCCGGCCAGCAACACACCGATGCGCGCCACGTTCATGCCCTGCTCGGCCTCCGGCATGGCGCAGCCGATGATGGCGTCGTCGATGCGCGAGAGGTCGATACCCGGGGCCTGTGCCACGACGCTCTTCAGCACGTGGGCCAGCAGGTCGTCAGGGCGGGTGTTGCGAAAAAAGCCGCGCGGGGCCTTGCCCACCGGAGTGCGGGTGGCGGCGACGATGTAGGCGTCTTGAACTTGCTTGCTCATGGAGGTGTCCTCGTCGTCCGTCAGTTACGCAGCGGCTTGCCGGTCTTCAGCATGTGGGCGATGCGCTCCTGGGTCTTCGGCATCTGGGCAAGCGCGACGAAGTGCTCGCGCTCCAGGCGGATCAGCCAGTCCTCGTCCACGGTGGCGCCGCGGTCGATCTCGCCGCCCGAGAGCACGGTGGCGATACGGGTGGCGATCTCCATGTCGTGCGGGCTGATCATCCGCCCCTCGAGCATGTTCACCAGCATCATCTTGAAGGTGGCAATGCCGACGTCGCCGGCGGCAGTGATCTGGCGGTTCGGCAGCGGTGGGCGATAGCCGGCCTCGGCCATGGCTAGCGCGGTCTGGCGCGCCACGTGCAGCAGCTCGTGCTCATGGAAGACCACGATGTCGGACTCGCGCAGCAGGCCCAGTTCCTTCGCCTCGAGCGCCGAGGATGAGACCTTGCCCATGGCCACGGTCTCGAACATTGGCTTCAGCTCGGCGAACACATCGCCGTTCTTCGCCCGGGCCGAGGCGCGGGCGGCAATCTCCTTCAGGCCGCCACCCGCCGGCAGCAGACCCACGCCGGCTTCCACAAGACCGATGTAGCTCTCGAGATGGGCCACGGTGCGGGCCGCGTGCATCTGGAACTCACAGCCGCCGCCAAGAGCGAGGCCGCGAACCGCCGCCACCACCGGCACCAGCGCATACTTGATGCGCTGGCTGGTGGCTTGGAAGGTGGCGACCATCGCGGTGAAGTCGTCGATGCGACCGGCTTGCAGCGCCGCCAGCGCACCGGCCAGGTCGGCGCCAGCCGAGAACGGCGTCTTCGGCTGCCAGATGACAAGCCCGCGGAAGTCCTTCTCGGCGACGTCGATCGCCTGCTGGATGCCGGCCAGCACGCCATCTGAGACGGTATGCATCTTGGTCTTGAAGCTCAGCACAGCGATGCCGTCGCCATCGGTCCACAGGCGCACCGCGTCGGTCTCGAACACCGTGGTGCCGGGATTGGCCGGAGCCTCGCCGATCACGGTTTCCGGGAAACGCTGGCGGGCATAGACGGGCAGGGCAGAGCGGGGCAGGACGGCATTGCGGGCCGGGCTGAAGCTACCTTCCGCCGAGTGCACGCCGGTACGGCCATCGCTCACCCAGGCCGGCAGCGGCGCGCTGGCCATGGCCTTGCCGGCAGCGATGTCCTCGGCGATCCATGCGGCCACCTGCTCCCAGCCGGCGGCCTGCCAGGTTTCGAAGGGACCGAGACTCCAGCCATAGCCCCAGCGCATGGCGAAGTCGACGTCGCGCGCAGTATCGGCGATGGAGTGCAGGTGGAAGGCAGCGTAGTGGAAGAGATCACGGAAGATCGCCCAGAGAAACTGCGCCTGCGGATGCGCATGTGCGCGCAGCTTGGCGAACTTCTCGGCCGGGTTCTTGAGTTTCAGGATCTCGACGACCTCGGGGTTCGCTTCGGCGCCGATCGGGCGGTAGTCCTGCTTGGCGAGATCAAGGACGAGGATGTCCTTGCCCTGCTTCTTGTAGATGCCAGCACCGGCCTTCTGGCCCAGCGCGCCCTGGGCGATCAGTGCCTGCAGCCAGTCAGGGGCCTTGAAGTAGGCATGCCAGGGGTCATCCGGCAAAGTGTCGGCCATGGTCTTGATGACATGAGCCATGGTGTCGAGGCCGACCACATCCGAGGTGCGATAGGTGGCCGACTTCGGGCGGCCGATCAGCGGGCCGGTGACGGCATCCACCTCGTCGAAGCCGAGGCCGAGGCGCTGGGTGTGGTGCATGCCGGCCAGGATCGAGAACACGCCGATGCGGTTGCCGATGAAGTTGGGCGTGTCCTTGGCATAGACCACACCCTTGCCCAGCGTGGTGGTGAGGAAGGTCTCGAGCCCCTGCAGTACCGCCGGCTCGGTACCGGCGCAGGGAATCAGCTCGGCAAGATGCATGTAGCGCGGCGGATTGAAGAAGTGCACGCCGCAGAAGCGCGGGCGGACCGCCACCGGCATGGCTTCGGCCAGCGCGTTGATCGAGAGCCCGGAGGTGTTCGAGGCAACGATGGCGTGCGGCGCCACGTGTGGTGCGATCTTCTCGTAGAGCGCCTTCTTCCACTCCATCTTCTCGGCGATGGCCTCAATGATGAGGTCGCAGTCCGCGAGAAGGGGGAGGTGCTGCTCGTAGTTGGCCGGCGTGATCGCCGCCGCCCTGGCCTTGCTGGCCAGCGGAGCTGGCGAGAGCTTGCCCAGGTTGGCAATGGCCTTCTGGACGATGCCGTTCTTGTCGCCTTCCTTGGCCGGAAGGTCGAAGAGCAGGGTATCGACGTCGGCATTGACGAGGTGGGCGGCGATTTGCGCGCCCATCACGCCGGCGCCGAGCACCGCCACTTTGCGGATTCGAAGCTGGGACATGGGGACTCCGTTGGGGGAGGGAGAGGCCGGTTCGGGCCGGGCGGGGCGGGGCCTCGCCCGGCAAAGCATACGCCAGCGTATGGGGCTTTCGTAAAGAGGGGGTGCCTCAGGCCGCCCGCAGGCCGGCGGCGGCGAAGCGCACCAGCTGCCGCGCCGCCTGCTCGCAGTGCTGCTTCTCGCTGGTGCCGGCCGGCCGTTTGATCAGGCCGAAGTCGGCCATGGCATAGGTGAGCGCCCCGGCCACGAAATCGAGGCGCCAGTAGAGGTCCTCCTTGGCCAGGCCGGGCACGCATTCGGCGATGGCCTTGGCGAATTCGCGCAGCACATGGCCGTAGTTGTCGGAGAGGAACTTGCGCAGGCCGTCGTTCTTCTCGGCGAAGGCGCGGGCCAGCACGCGGACGAAGGCGGCCCCGCCGTGCTGGCGGTCGAGGGTGAGCGCAAGCGGCGGTCCGATGAAAGCCTCGAGCACCGCCTCGAGGTCTCCGGGCCTTGCCTGCCGGGCCTCGGCGAGCTGCCTCAGGCGCCTCTCGCTCATGTCGTCCATACGCCGGCGGAACACCTCGTTGATGAGGTTTTCCTTCGAGCCGAAGTGGTAGTTCACCGCGGCGATGTTGACATCGGCCCGGCTGGTGACCTGCCGCAGCGAGGTGCCGGCGAAACCGTGGATGGCGAACAGTTCCTCGGCAGCTCCGAGGATGCGTTCCTTGGTGTTGAAGTGGGTGCTGCTCATGGCGGGCCTCGTTCAAACGCTTGCTGCAAGCCTGCGATGGAGGGGTGCCCCGGTCAAGCACTTGATTGAATCGCTGCGTCGGGCGACACGGCCGCGCAGCCTGCCGTTCCGTGAACCGGCCTCCACAATGCGCCGTAAGCGCTTGTCTCGGAAAAAAAAGTCCGCCTATACTGGCAGTCTTACCCGCTTTTCCTATTGACAAAGGTTTGCAAACATGGCCATCGAACGCACCATTTCGATCATCAAGCCGGATGCCGTCGCGAAGAACGTGATCGGCAAGATCTACTCCCGTTTCGAGGAGGCCGGCCTGAAGATCGTGGCGGCGAAGATGAAGCAGCTCTCCCGCAAGGAAGCCGAGGGCTTTTATGCGGTGCACAAGGAGCGCCCGTTCTTCAATGCCCTGGTCGAGTTCATGACCTCGGGCCCGGTGATGATCCAGGTACTGGAAGGCGAGAACGCGGTGGCCAAGAACCGCGAGCTGATGGGCGCCACCAATCCGAAAGACGCTGCCCCGGGCACCATCCGCGCCGACTTTGCGCAGTCGATCGATGCCAATGCCGTGCACGGCTCGGACAGCCTCGAGAACGCAGCGATCGAAATCGCCTATTTCTTCAGCGCCACCGAGCTCTGCCCGCGCTGATCCATCGAGCCCCGCCGGCTGCGCCGCGGTGAATACACCAGTCTTCCCACCCCAAGCCTCCCCTGCGCCGGACGACGCCCCGGCGCCCGGGTCGCTGCGTGCGCTGGTGATGGCGGCACCGAAGGACGGCCGGGTGAACCTGCTGGGCCTCGACCGTGCCGCGCTCGAGGACTTCTTCGAGCGCGAGCTGGGCGAGAAGCGTTACCGCGCCCACCAGGTCATGAAGTGGATGTACCACCGCCATGTCACCGACTTCGGCAACATGACCGATCTCGGCAAGGCCCTGCGCGGCAAGCTCGAGGAGCGCTGCGAGGTGCGGCCCCCGGCGGTGGTGTTCGACAAGCCCTCGGCCGACGGCACCCACAAGTGGCTGCTCGGGATGGACGCCGGCAATGCCATCGAGACCGTGTTCATCCCGGACAAGGGGCGCGGCACGCTTTGCGTCTCGAGCCAAGTCGGCTGCGGCCTCAACTGCCAGTTCTGCTCCACCGCCACCCAGGGCTTCAACCGCAACCTGTCCGCCGCCGAGGTCATCGGCCAGGTGTTCGTGGCGGCGCGCCACCTCGGCAACGTGCCGCACAAGGACCGCAAGCTCACCAACGTGGTGATGATGGGCATGGGCGAGCCCCTGCTCAACTTCGAGAACGTGGTGGCGGCGATGAGCCTGATGCGCGACGACCTCGGTTTCGGTCTCGCCGGCAAGCGCGTTACCCTGAGCACCGCCGGGCTCGTGCCGATGATCGATGCGCTCGCCGCCCGTGCCGACGTCGCGCTGGCCGTCTCGCTGCACGCACCGAACGACGAGCTGCGCACTCGCCTGGTGCCGCTCAACAAGAAGCACCCGATCGCCGAGCTGATGGCCGCCTGCCTGCGCTATCTTCGCTCGACGAAGATCGACTCGATCACCTTCGAATACACCCTGATGCGCGGGGTGAACGACCAGCCCGAGCATGCCCGCGAACTGGCGGCGCTGATGCGCCAATTCTGCCGTCAGGCCCAGGATTCCCACGCGGCGAAGGTGAACCTGATTCCCTTCAATCCCTTCCCCGGTACGCGCTTCGAGCGCAGCAGCGAGACCGAGATCCGTGCCTTCCAAAAGCAACTGCTCGACGCCGGCGTGCTGACGATGGTGCGCCGCACTCGCGGCGATGACATCGATGCTGCCTGCGGGCAGCTCAAGGGGCAGGTGATGGATCGGACACGGCGGCAGGCGGAGTTTCGCCGCCGGCTCGAGGGAGGCGCCGATGCGGCGGCCTGAGCCCTGGCTCACCGTCGCGCTCTTCGCCCTCCTGCCGCTGGCGCTGGCCGGCTGCGCCTCGACCCCGGCTCCCTCCCAGGCCACCGGCTCGGCCGTGGCACAGCGCTCGATCAATGCCGCCCAGGGCCTGCTCGACCGAGGCGATGCAGAGGCGGCGCTCGCTGAGGCGTCGGCGGCCGTGCGCGCCGATCCGCGCAACGCCCTGGCATACCTCGCACGTTCACAGGCGCTGGAGGCCCTCGGCCGCGACGAGGAGGCAGCGCGCGACCTGCAGCGGGCCTTCGCGCTGGCGCCGAAGAGCGGCCCAGTGCTGAATGCCTACGGTGCTTGGCTGTGTCGCAATGGGCGGGCCGAGGAGGCCATGCAGCGCTTCGTCGAGGCGCTCGCCGATGAGGCCTATGCCCGTCCGGCCCAGGCCATGGCCAATGCCGGCAGCTGTGCGGCCTCGGCCGGCTGGGTCGAGCGGGCTGAACTGAACTTCCGCGCCGCGCTCACGCTGGCGCCCAACGATGCGCAGTCGCTGGTGGGGATGGCAAGGCTCGAGCACGATCGCGGCGACCACCTGCGCGCCCGCGCCTTCCTGCAGCGCCGCGAAGCCCTGGCCCCGCTGACTGCGCCGGAGCTGGTGCTGGCCATCGCCATCGAAGAAGCGGCCGGGGATACCCAGGCCGCAGAGCGTTACCGCAAACAGTTGTCCGGCCTCGGGGGGGTTCCGGGGGCGGGGTCATCCACGGTCGACCAGGGGGGTTCGAGGCGGTGAGCATGGCGGAAGAGAACCAGGACATCGGCGGGCGCCTGCGCTCGGCCCGGCTCCGGCAAGGGCTGGAGATCGACGCGCTGGCCCGCGAGTTGAAGTACACGCGAGCCATCCTGCAGGCGATCGAGGCCGGTGACTGGCCCCGCCTCGGTGCCCCGGTGTTCGCCCGTAACCTGGTGGGGCGCTATGCCGCCCGGCTCGGTGTGTCGGTGGATCTCGACGCGGTAGCGCAGCATCTCCACGCCCCCGTCCTGCGCTCGCAGGTACCGGTCTCGCGCTTCGGTCGCTTCGCCGAGTTCTCTGCCCGTCACGCCGCCTATGCCGGCGGTTCGTTGCTGGTGTTGTCGATGGTGTATGGCGCGCTGAGCCTCGTGCCTTCCGGCCCGGTGCAGGTGCGCTCGCTCGACCCTGCACTCGACCAGCCCCTGGCCCAGGCCATCCTCGCCGCCCCGGAGGCAGAAGCGCCGGCCGGGGAGCCGGCGCAGCCTCCGGCAGACGCACCGACGGCGCTGGTCCCGGAGGAGGTGCCGGAGCACGTGGCGGCGTCCGCAGGCGTCGCGCCAGCTCCTGCGGCTTCAAAGACCGAAGCTGCCGCCGCGCCGCGCCCAGTGGCGGCCAGCTTCACTGGTGGCGTGCTGCCGCGCCAGCTCGAGATGCGTTTCAGCGGCGAGAGCTGGATCGAGGTGATGCGCCGTGACGGCAGTGTCATCGAGCGCGTGCTCGCGCGTGCCGGTGAGGTGCGCCGCTACCCATTGGCCGAAGTGGGGCGCGTCACGGTGGGCAATGTCGATGCCACCGAGGTCATCGTGGATGGCTCGCGGGTGAATCTCGATGGCGTGCGCGCGGCGAACGTGGCCCGCTTTGCGCTATCCTCGGACGGTTCCATCGAGGCCATCGCGCGCTGAAGGCGTCGGGGCCTCGCCCTTTCCCCGAACCGGCCGCGGGCACCGCGGCGATGGCCCATGTCCACCGACCAGATCGACGAATACGAACAGGGTGAACGCGTCCGCAAGTGGCTGCGAGACAACGGTGTCTCCATTATCGGCGGCATCGGCATCGGTTTCGCTGCCATCCTCGGCTTCCAAGCCTGGCAGGCCAGCAAGGCCGGCCACCGCGAGGAGGCGGCCCGCCAGTACGGCAGCTTCCTGCAGGCCCAGGAGGGCGGCAATGCCGACCAGGCCGCGGCGCTCGCCGAGTCCCTGCGCGCCAACTACGCCGACACCGCCTATCCGGCCTTGGCGGCGCTGCGCCGTGCCGCGACCTTGGTCGAGGCGGGCAGCCCGGAAGAGGCCGTACCCCTGCTCGATGCCACCCTGCCCGGGGTGAAGGACCCGGCGCTCGCCGAACTGCTGGCCCTGCGCGCCGCCCGCGCCGAACTGCTGCTGGGCCGCTACGACGCCGCACTGGCCCGCCTCTCGACGCTGCGCCTGCCGGCCTACGCCGCGATACGCGAGGAACTCATGGGCGATGCCCATGCCGCACAGGGGCGGCGCGACGAAGCGCGTGCGGCCTATCAGCGTGCCTTGACCCATACCGACACTGCCACGCCGACCCGCGTGCTGCTGGAACTCAAGCTCGCCGATGCCGGCGGCACCACGACCCCGGAAGTCTGATCCATGCGAAAGCTCCTCGGCATCGCGCTCGTCGCGGCCCTCGTCGTCCTTCCCGGTTGCGGCACGATGCGCGACTGGTTCCGCAGCGACAAGAGCAAGGCCACCGATCCTGCGCCCCTGCAGAAGATCGAGGGCGCGGCCCGCGTGCAGCGCCTCTGGTCGGTATCCCTGGGTGAGGGCGAGGGCCGGCTCGGTCTGCGCCAGCGCCCGGGCATCGACGGCAGCAGCGTGTATGCCGTGACCGACAAGGGCCGGCTGCGCGCCATCGATATCGAGACCGGCAAGCGCCGCTGGGAGGTCGAGCTAGAGCCGCTCTCCAGCGGTCGCGGCTGGCGGGTATGGCGCGACAAGGTGCGCGAAGGCGGCCTGATGTCCTCGGTGGGCGTGGGTGAGGGGCTCGTGGTAGTGGCCGGCCGCAGCGGCCAGGTCTATGCCGTCTCGGCCGAGGACGGCAGCCCGCGCTGGCAGTACCAGGCCAGCGCCGAGGTGCTGGCCGCGCCGCTGGTGCTGCCACGTCTCGTGGTGCTGCGCTCGCAGGACGGCCGGGTGGTGGGCCTCGACCGCAACGACGGCCACCGCCGCTGGAGCTTCGAAAGCCCGATCCCGACCCTGAGTTCCCGCGGGGCCAGCACCCCGACCTTCGCCGCCGGCCTCGTGCTGGTCGGCAACGACGACGGCACCGTGGTAGCCCTGCGCGCCGACGACGGCGCCCCGATCTGGGAGGCTGCGGTGGCCGAGCCCGAGGGGCGCAGCGAGCTCGAACGTCTGGTAGACGTCGACGGCGATCTCGCCCTGGGTGCCGATGCCGTCTATGCCAGCAGCGTGCGCGGCATCACCGCGGCGATTGCGCTGGCGAGCGGCCAGGTCGTCTGGACCCGCGACAACGGCGGCAGCAACCGCCTCGACCTGACCGCCGACGGTGTGCTGCTGGCCGACCGCGACGGCGTGCTCTGGTCGCTGGACCGGGCCAGCGGCAGTGCCCTGTGGAAGCAGGATGCCCTGCTGCGCCGCCAGCCCACTGGCCCGGTGCTGGCGGGCTCGCTGGCGGTGGTGGGCGACCTCGAAGGCTACCTGCACTGGTTCGATCCCTTCACCGGTGTGCTGCGCGCCCGCGAGCGCGTGGGCCGGGCCCGCGTCCTCGCCACACCGCTCGCCACGCCTTCCGGCACCGTCATCGCCGTCACCGACGAAGGCCGTCTCGCGGCCTTCCGCATCGCCGAGTAAGCCTGCATGCTGCCGCTGGTCGCGCTGGTCGGTCGACCGAACGTCGGCAAGAGCACTCTGTTCAATGCGCTCACGCGCAGCCGGGACGCCCTGGTACACGACCAGCCGGGCGTGACCCGTGACCGCCACTACGGTGTCTGCCGCCTCGATCCGGCACGCCCTTTCGCCGTGGTCGATACCGGCGGTCTCTCCGGGGAGGAAGAAGGTCTGGCCGGAGCCACCGCCCGCCAGGCCCGCGCTGGGGTGGAGGAGGCCGATCTGGTGGTTTTCGTGGTCGATGCCCGCGATGGCCTGACCCCGCTCGACCGCGAGATCGTCGGCTGGCTGCGCAAGCTCGGCAAGCCACTGGTGCTGGCGGTGAACAAGACCGACGGCCTCGTCGAGGCCGACTGCCTCGCCGAGTTCGCCCGCTTCGGCATCGCCGACACCCTGCCGCTCGCCGCCTCGCACCAGCGCGGCGTGCCGGCCCTGCTGGAGCTCGTGCAGCGGCGGCTACCGCCCGACCGCGACCTTTCGGTGCTGGAAGACGACCCGGCACGCATCCGCGTGGCCTTCGTCGGTCGCCCGAACGTCGGCAAGAGCACCCTGGTGAACCGCATGCTCGGCGAGGAACGGATGATTGCCTCCGACGTGCCGGGCACCACCCGCGATTCCATCGCCGTCGACCTGGAACGCGATGGCCGCCGCTACCGCCTGATCGACACCGCCGGCCTGCGCCGCCGTAGCCGGGTGGAGGAGGCGGTAGAGAAATTCAGCGCTTTTAAGACCCTGGCCTCGATCGAGCACTGCCAGGTGGCGGTGGTGCTGGTGGATGGCACGGAGGGCATCACCGACCAGGACGCCACCGTACTCGGCCACGTGCTGGAGGCGGGCCGCGGACTGGTGGTGGCAGTGAACAAGTGGGATGGCCTTTCCGCCTACGAGCGCGAGCAGAACCGGGTGATGCTGGAGCGCCGCCTGGCCTTCGTGCCCTGGGCCGAGCGCGTCACCATCTCCGCCCTGCATGGCAGCGGCCTTGGCGAGCTGTTCCGGGCGGTGAATCGCGCCCATGCCTCGGTAACCAGGAGCTTCAGCACCAGCGAGATCAACCGGGCGCTGGAAGTGGCCTACGAGAGCAATCCGCCGCCGGCGGTGCGCGGCCACGCGCCGAAGATGCGCTACGCCCATTCCGGGGGCAACACGCCGCCCACCTTCGTCATCCACGGCACCCGACTGCGTGGCCTGCCGGAGAGCTATCGGCGCTATCTCGAGAATTTCTTCCGCAAGCGCTTCAAGCTGGTGGGCACACCGCTGCGCTTCGAGTTCCGCGAGGGCGAGAACCCCTTCGAGGGACGGAAGAACGAACTCACCGAGCGCCAGATCGCCAAGCGCCGGCGCCTGCTGCGCTTCGCCAAGAAGCGCTGAGGCATGCCGGTGGTGCCGGCCACGCTCACGCTGGAAGAGGCCCTGCCGTTGCTCCGGCGTTTCGGTGCCGCCCGGCGCCGCGATGCCGAGCGCGTACCGCTCGCCCGTGCTGCGGGGCGGGTGCTGGCCGAGGCCTGCCCGGGCGGGGAGGGCGCGCTGCCGGCAGGACATCGCCTCGGGGTATTCGATCTCGGCAGGCTGGCGGCCGCCGGTCATGCCGAACTGGTCTGTGTGCGCCGGCCCACGGTGGCCCTGTTCACCCTGGGCGCCGACCGCATTCCGCCCGGCCAGGCGCTGCCCCCCGGAGGCCGCCACGACGCCGCCCGCCCGGTGCTGATGGCCTGGCTGCAGGCCCAGGGTCTGGAGCCGGTGGCCTGGCCGGTCCTGCCAGCACTCGGCAGCGCGCTGGACGACGCTGCCCAGGCCTTCGACCTGGTGCTGGTCGCCGCCGCCCCCGGGCCCGGCGGGCTGCCCGCTGCTCTTCCGCCGGCGGCAGACCATCCTTCGGCACTGCGGATCGACCTGGGGCTGACGGCTCCGGCCGTGGCCTTGCTCATCCCGCTCGAAGCCGGGCCGCGGCAGCCCCTGTGCCTGTTTTTGCCCGATGCGCCGGAAGTCGTGCGCCGAGCCTGCGAGCAGGTGCTGCCGCCCCTGCTGGCCGGCCTGCTGGGCGAACGCGAGTCGGCCTCCAATCCGGACACGGCCGCGGGGG
This sequence comes from Silanimonas sp., assembly GCA_026005095.1. Taxonomy (GTDB): domain Bacteria; phylum Pseudomonadota; class Gammaproteobacteria; order Xanthomonadales; family Xanthomonadaceae; genus Silanimonas. The sequence continues at coordinate 47,575 of BPKK01000006.1, forward strand.
ACGGGGAGGACGGCGGCTGGCCGCTCGAGATCGAGGCTGCCGCCGTGCCACAGGCGCTGGCCGCGGGAGGGCGGCTGATCGACCTGCGGGAACCGGAGGAGACCGCCTCCGGCCTGCCCGCGGGAGCCGAGGCCGTGCCCCGGGCCCGCCTGCTCGCCGATCCCGAGGCCTTCGGGGCGGGGCAGGGCCCCCTGCTGCTGGTCTGTGCCAGCGGCGTGCGCTCTCTGGCCGCAGCGCGGGCGCTGCGCGAAGCGGGCATCCCGCGCGTGGCCAGTGTGCGCGGCGGCCTCGTGGCCTGGCAGGCCGCGGGGCTGGCGATGCAGGGCGAGACGGCCGGCGAGCCCTCCCTGAATGCCGATGCCCGCGAACGCTACGCCCGGCACCTGCTGCTGCCGCAGGTGGGCGTGGCAGGCCAGGCCCGGCTGCTGGCCTCGCGGGTGTTGCTGGTGGGGGCGGGCGGGCTCGGCTCTCCTGCGGCCTTCTACCTCGCCGCGGCCGGCGTGGGCCGGCTTCGCCTCGTCGATGACGACCGGGTGGAGCGCAGCAACCTGCAACGCCAGATCCTGCACGTCGATGCCGCCGTCGGCCAGCCGAAGGTGGCCTCGGCTCGCGAACGCCTGCTCGCCCTGAACCCGAGGCTGCAACTGGAGACGGTGGAGGCCAGGCTCGACGAGGGGAATGTCGATGCGCTGCTCGCTGGCATCGACGTGGTGCTGGATGGCAGCGACAACTTCCGTGCACGCCACTGCCTCAACCGCGCCTGCCTGCGCCATGGCATCCCGCTGGTGTACGGGGCGGTGGAGCGCTTCCAGGGCCAGGTGTCGGTCTTCGATGCCGGCCGCCGGCGCGGGGAGCGGCCCTGCTACCAGTGTCTGTTCCCGGAACCCGAAGGCGCGGGCGGGGCGCCGAACTGCGCCGAGGCCGGCGTGCTCGGCGTGCTGCCCGGCGTGATCGGGCTCTTGCAGGCCACCGAGGTGCTGAAGCTGCTTTTGGGGCAGGGAGAGTCGCTGGCGGGGCGCCTGCTGCTCTTCGATGCACTGACGATGCGCTTCCGCGAGCTGCCTGTGCCGGTCGATCCGGTCTGCCCGGCGTGCGGGGGAGGCGCGGAGCAGCGATAATGCACGGCTTCCCGTTTTGAGCCCCTCCGCCCCATGACCGCCCGCCTGCTCGACGGCAAAGGCATCGCCGACCGGCTCCTCGAGGACCTCGCCGCCCGCGTGGCCGCCCGCGTGGCTGCCGGCCGGCCCCGTCCCGGCCTCGCCGTGGTGCTGGTGGGCGACGATCCGGCCTCGGCAGTGTACGTGCGTAACAAGCGCCGGGCCTGCCTGAAAGTGGGCATCGAGGCCCGCGATTTCGACCTGCCGGCTTCCACCAGCGACGCCGAGCTGCTGGCACTGATCGAGCGCCTGAACGCCGATCCGGCGATCCACGGCATCCTGCTGCAGCTGCCACTGCCCGGTGGCCGCGACGGGCGCGAGATCATCCAGCGCATCGACCCGCGCAAGGACGTGGACGGCTTCCACCCGGAGAACGTCGGCCGCCTGGCGCTGCGGCAGTTCGGCCTCAGGCCCTGCACGCCGCGCGGCATTACCACTCTGCTGGGCTACACCGATCGCCCGGTGCGCGGCGCCAATGCCGTGGTCGTGGGGGTGAGCAACCATGTCGGCCGGCCCATGGTGTTGGAACTGCTGATCGCCGGCTGCACCGTCACCGCCTGCCACAAGTTCACCCCGCGCGAGGTGCTGCAGCGGCAGGTGGAGCAGGCCGACATCGTGGTGGTGGCCGTGGGCCGCCCTGGCATCGTGCCCGGCGAGTGGATCAAGCCCGGCGCGGTGGTGATCGATGTGGGCATCAACCGCATGGAGGATGGCCGGCTGGTGGGCGATGTCGGCTTCGAAGCCGCTCGCGAGCGGGCAAGCTGGATCACTCCGGTGCCGGGCGGCGTGGGCCCGATGACCGTGGCCACTCTGATGCAGAACACCCTCGAGGCGGCCGATGCCGCCGACCTGCCCGGTCACGAGGCCTACACCTACGCCCGCTAGGCTGGCGCGATGCTTGCCATGTCGCCCCGCCGCCCTCTTGCCGTGATGCTCCGGACGCCCGCGCTCGCCCTTTGCCTCGCTCTCGGCCTGTCGGGCTGCGCCTCGCTGGTGGGCAATGCCACCGCGCGGCTCGCCGACAATCTCGGCAAGGCGGTGCTCGATGCCGAGGACCCGGCCACGGTGCGCGACGGCCTGCCGGCCTATCTGCTGCTGCTCGATGGTCTGATCGAGGGCGATCCTAGGAACGTGGATACCCTGTTGACGGCAGCCCGGCTCAATGGCGCCTATGCCGGCAACTTCACCGGCGCGGATACCGCCCGCGCCCAGCGCCTCGCCCGCAAGGCCCTCGCGCTCGCGCAGCGCGCCGCCTGCCTGCAAGAACCGCAGCTCTGCGAGCGCCTCGAGGGCAACCCGGACGACTTCGCCAGCGCCCTCGCCGCGGTGGGCGACCGCCGCCTGCCGCTCTTCTACATCCTCGGCACCGCCTGGGCCGGCCATATCCAGGCCCACCGCGAAGACTGGGCCGCAGTGGCCGACCTGCCGAAGGTGGAGGCCCTGCTGCAGCGCGTGGTGGCAGTGGACCCCGGATATGACGGCGGACTTGCCCTGGTCTACCTCGGGGTACTGCACTCGCTGCGCCCCGAGGCCGTGGGCGGCCAGCCTGAGCAGGGCCGGGCTTACTTCGAGCAGGCGATCAAGGCCTCGGGCGGGCGCAATCTCTACGCCAAGACCCTGATGGCCGAATTCCATGCCCGGCTGGTCTTCGATCAGGCCCTGCACGACCGACTGCTGCGGGAAGTGCTGGAGGCCGATCCGCGCGCCCGGGGCTATACCCTGATGAACACGCTCGCCCAGGAGCGCGCCCGCGCCCTGCTGGAGAGCGGCAAGGACTACTTCTGAGCACTGCATGATGCCAAGCCCCTTCCTCCGTCTTCTCGGCCTGCTCGGCCTGGTCGCCTTGTTGCTGATCGCGCCGCCCGTCTTTGCCCAGACCCAGACCCTGCGCCTTGCCACCCTCGCGCCGGATGGCTCGCCCTGGATGCGCGAGCTGCGCGCTGCTGCCGAACAGGTGAAGACCGAGACGCAGGGACGGGTGGAGATCCGCTACTTTCCTGGCGGCGTGATGGGCAATGACCAGGCCGTGCTCCGGCGCATCCGCCAGGGCGGGCAGCTGCAGGGCGGGGTGCTCACCTCGAGCGAGCTTTCCCTGGTCTACCCGGATGCTCCGGTCTACACCCTGCCGTTCCTGTTCGAGGACTGGGCGGCGGTGGACCGCGTGCGGCCCCGGGTCGATCCGCTGCTGGCCAAGGGCTTCGCCGAACGCGGCTTCCACATGCTCGGGGCCTCGGGCGTGGGCTTCGCCTACCTGATGAGCACCCGCCCCCTGCGCGGCCCCGATGACGTGCGCCGTGCCAAGCTCTGGGTGCCGCAGAACGATCGCATCGCCGAGCTGACCTTCCGCGAAGGCGGCGCCAGCCCGATCCCGCTGCCGATCGGCGATGTGTTCACCAGCCTGCAGACCGGCATGGTGGACATGGTGGCCAACACCCCGGCCGGCGCCGTGGCCCTGCAGTGGCACGGACGCCTGCGCTATCTCTACGACCTGCCGCTGGCCTACGTGGTGGGCTACATCATCGTCGATACCCGCGCCTGGGGCCGCATCGCCCCCGCCGACCAGGCGGTGGTGGATCGCATCTTCAAGGCCGCCGCCGCCCGCGTCGATGCAAGCATCCGCCGCGATGATGCCGCCGCACTGGAGGCGATGAAGAAGCAGGGGCTCACGGTGGTGACGCCCACCGCCGAGGACGCCGCCTATTTCCGCCAGATCGGCGAGACCGTGGTGCGGCGCCTCTACGAAGAGGGGCGGATGGATGCCTCCCTGCTGACCGCCATCCGCGAGGCCAAGGCCACGCCGGGCAGCCCGGATTGAGGACCACGGCTGCCCGCCTGCTGGCCCTGCTGCACCGGCTCGAGGACGGTCTCCTCGCGCTGGCAGCCTTGTTGCTGCTCCTGCTCGCCCTGGCGCAGATCGTGCTGCGGGCGGGCTTCGACGCCGGCTGGAGCTGGGCCGAGCCGGTGAGCCGCGCCGGCGTGCTGTGGCTTGCCATGCTGGGAGCGCTGGGGGCCGCACGTCAGCAGCGGCACATCGCCATCGACGCCCTGCCGCGCCTGCTTCCCGCCCCCTGGCGCCGGCTCGTGCATGCGCTCTCGACCCTCGCCGCCGCCGCGGTCTGCGCCTGGGCGGCCTGGGTCGGTGCCGGACTCGTGGCCGCCGAGCGCGAGTTCCCGCTGGTCTTCGCGCTCGGCATCCCGAGCTGGGTGCCGATGCTGGTGCTGCCTGCAGGCTTCGGCCTGCTGGCCCTGCGGCTGACGATCGGCGCCTTCTCGGTGCCTCCGCCGCCCGGTGCCGAGGGCGGGGAAGGGCAGGGCACATGAGCCTGGAACTGCAGCTCGGCCTGCTGCTCCTGCTCGCCGCGCTGGGCATGCCGCTGTTCGCGGTGATCCTCGGCATCGCCCTGGTCGGCCTGCAGGCGGCCGGCTACGGGGAGGCGGCGCTCACCGAGTTCTATGGCCTTGGCGACATGCCGGGCCTGATCGCCATCCCGCTGTTCACCCTGGCCGGCTACCTGCTGAGTGAAAGCCAGGCCCCGCGCCGGCTGGTGCGGCTCTCGAACGCACTGCTCGGCGGCCTGCCCGGCGGGCTGGCCATCGTCGCCATCGTGGCCTGCGCCTTCTTCACCGCCTTCACCGGTGCCTCAGGGGTCACTGTCGTGGCCATGGGCGCCCTGCTGTTCCCGGCCCTGGTGGCGGCGGGTTATCCGAAGGGCTACAGCCTTGGCCTCGTGACCGCCGGCGGCAGCCTCGGCCTGCTGTTCGCTCCCTCGCTACCGCTCATCCTCTACGGCTTCGTGGCCGGACCGATCGCCGGCGATCCCGGGGTCAGCCTTCCCGATCTCTTCCTCGCCGGCCTGCTGCCCGGGCTGCTGATGCTGCTCGTGCTCTCGGCCCATGCCATGTGGGTGGGGCGCTCGGTGCCGGCACCACCGCGGGGATTCGATGCCGGCGAGCTCCGGGCCGCGCTGTGGGAGGCGCGCTGGGAACTGCCCCTGCCGCTGATCGTGCTCACCGCGGTCTACCAAGGCGTGCTGGCGGTGAGCGAGGTGGCTGCGCTCACCGCGGCTTACGTGCTCGTGGTGACGGTGTTCCTGCGCCGGGAGATCGGCCTGCGCCAACTGCCCGGGGTGATGGCCGAGGCCATGCGTATGGTCGGCGCCATCCTGCTCATCCTCGGCGCCGCCCGGGCGCTCTCGAACTGGTTCATCGACCAGGACATACCCGGCCGCCTGTACACCTTCGTCAGCGCCCATGTGGAAGGCCCGCTGGAGTTCCTGCTACTGCTCAACCTGTTCCTGCTGGTGGTCGGCATGCTGGTGGACATCTTCTCGGCCATCGTCATCCTGACGCCACTGCTGATGCCCTTGGCCGCCCAGTTCGGGGTGCATCCGGCCCATCTCGGAGTGGTGATGCTGGCCAATCTGCAGCTCGGCTACTTCACCCCGCCGGTGGGCATGAACCTGTTCATCGCCGCCTACCGCTTCCAGCAGCCGGTCACCGCCCTCGTCCGTGCCACGCTGCCCTTCCTGCTGCTGCTGGGGGCCACGGTGCTGCTCATCACCTGGTGGCCCGGCCTCTCGCTCGCCCTGCTGGCGGGCTGAAGCCGGGGCAACCCATCCGGGGCCGCCCCGCTGGCGGCCAGCGGAGCAGGGCGGGGAACGGGTAGAATGTCGCGCTTCCCAGTTCCGGAGCAGTCCATGCTGCGCATCCAGGCGGAAGCCCTCACCTTCGACGACGTCTCCCTGATCCCGGCCCACTCCGCGGTACTGCCGAAGGACGTCTCCCTCAAAACCCGCCTCACCCGGGGCCTCGACCTAAACCTGCCGATCGTCGCCGCCGCCATGGACACCGTGTCCGAGGCCAGGCTGGCCATCGCCATGGCCCAGCTCGGCGGTATCGCCATCATCCACAAGAACATGAGCCTCGAGCGCCAGGCCGCCGAGGTGGCCGAGGTGAAGAAGTTCGAGGCCGGGGTCATCCGCGAGCCCTTCACCGTCTCACCCGATACCTCGGTGGGCGAGGTGCTCAAGCTCACCCGGGCCCGGCGCATCTCCGGCGTGCCGGTGGTGGCCGATGGCCAGTTGGTGGGCATCGTCACCGGGCGCGACATGCGCTTCGAAAAGCACCTCGACGCCCCAGTGAGCAGCATCATGACCGGCCGCGACCGCCTGGTGACGGTGCGCGAAGGCGCCAGCGACGAGGAAGTGCTGGCCAAGCTGCATCAGCACCGCATCGAGAAGGTACTGGTGGTCGACGACCAGTTCGCCCTGCGCGGCCTGATCACCGTGAAGGACATCCAGAAGGCGCGTGACAACCCGGATGCCGCCAAGGACAGCAGCGAGCGCCTGGTGGTCGGTGCCGCGGTGGGCGTGGGCGGGGATACCGAAGCACGGGTCGAGGCCCTGGTCGCCGCCGGCGTGGACGTGATCGTGGTCGATACCGCGCATGGTCATTCCCAGGGCGTGCTCGACCGCGTGGCCTGGGTGAAGAAACACTTCCCGAACCTGCAGGTGATCGGTGGCAACATCGTCACCGGCGAGGCGGCGCTGGCCCTCGAGGCCGCGGGCGCCGATGCGGTGAAGGTGGGCGTGGGCCCGGGCTCGATCTGCACCACCCGCATCGTTGCCGGCGTGGGCGTGCCGCAGGTGACCGCGGTGGCCATGGTGGCCGATGCGCTGAAGGGCCGCATCCCGCTGATCGCCGATGGCGGCATCCGCTATTCGGGCGACATCGCCAAGGCCATCGCTGCCGGCGCCTCCAGCGTGATGATCGGCGGCCTGTTCGCCGGCACCGAGGAATCACCAGGCGAAATCGAGCTGTTCCAGGGCCGCAGCTACAAGAGCTATCGCGGCATGGGCAGCCTCGGCGCCATGCAGCAGGGCAGCAAGGACCGTTACTTCCAGGACGCCTCCGATGCCGACAAGCTGGTGCCGGAGGGCATCGAGGGGCGCGTGCCCTACCGCGGCCCGCTGGCCAACGTGGTACACCAGCTCGCCGGCGGCCTGCGCGCCTCGATGGGCTATGTCGGCTGCGCCAGCATCGAGGAGATGCGCACCAAGCCGAGCTTCGTGCGCGTGACCAATGCCGGCACCCGCGAGGCCCACGTGCACGACGTGCAGATCACCAAGGAACCGCCGAACTACCGGCAGTGATCTCTAGAGCCTCCGCTGCCGAGCCGCCTTCGCATGACCGACATCCACAGCGACAAGATCCTCATCCTCGACTTCGGCGCGCAGTACACCCAGCTGATCGCCCGCCGGGTGCGCGAACTCGGCGTGTACTGCGAGATCTGGGCCTGGGACCACGACCCGGCCGACATCGCTCGCTTCGCCCCCAAGGGCATCATCCTCTCCGGCGGGCCGGAATCGACCACCGAGGCCGGCTCGCCGCGCGCCCCGCGCGAGGTGTTCGAACTCGGCGTCCCCCTGCTCGGCATCTGCTACGGCATGCAGACCATGGCCGTGCAGCTCGGCGGCGCCGTGGAAGGCGGGCATGACCGCGAGTTCGGCTATGCCGAGGTGGAGGTGGTCTCGGCCTGCCGCCTGCTCGACGAACAGAAGGACCACCCCGGCACGCCGCCGCGCATCGACGTGTGGATGAGCCACGGCGACCGTGTCACCGCGCTGCCGCCAGGTTTCAAGACCACCGCCCGCACCATCAGCGTCCCCATCGTGGCCATGGCCGACGAGGCCCGCCGCTACTACGGTGTGCAGTGGCACCCGGAAGTGACCCACACCAAACAGGGCACCGAGCAGCTGCGCCGCTTCGTGGTGGAGATCTGCGGCTGCGCCACCCTGTGGACGGCCGCCAACATCATCGAGGACCAGGTCGCCCGCGTGCGCGCCCAGGTGGGCGAGGACGAGGTGCTGCTCGGGCTCTCGGGCGGCGTCGACTCCTCGGTGGTGGCCGCCCTGCTGCACCGGGCCATCGGCGATCGGCTCACCTGCGTGTTCGTCGATACCGGTCTGCTGCGCTGGAACGAGGGCGACCAGGTGATGGCGATGTTCGCCGAGCACATGGGCGTGAAGGTGGTCCGCGTCGATGCCTCGGAACGCTTCTACCGCGAACTGGCCGGGGTCCAGGATCCGGAGACCAAGCGCAAGACCATCGGCCGGCTGTTCATCGAGGTCTTCGAGGAGGAAGCCGCAAAGCTGCCGAATGTGAGGTGGCTGGCGCAGGGCACCATCTACCCTGATGTGATCGAGTCGGCCGGCAGCAAGACCGGCAAGGCGCACGTCATCAAGAGCCACCACAATGTGGGGGGGCTGCCGGAGCGCATGCAGCTCAAGCTGGTCGAGCCGCTGCGCGAGCTGTTCAAGGACGAGGTGCGGCGCATCGGCCTCGAGCTCGGCCTGCCGCGCGAGATGGTGTTCCGCCACCCGTTCCCCGGTCCGGGCCTTGGCGTGCGCATCCTCGGCGAGGTGAGGCGCGAGTACGCCGAAATCCTCGCCCGCGCCGATGCCATCTTCATCGAGGAACTGCGCAAGGCCGGCTGGTACGACCGGACCTCGCAGGCGTTCGCGGTCTTCCTTCCGGTGAAATCGGTGGGCGTGGTGGGTGATGCCCGCGCCTATGAATGGGTGATCGCCCTGCGGGCGGTCGAAACCATCGATTTCATGACCGCGCACTGGGCGCATTTGCCCTACGACCTGCTGGACGTGGTGGCACGCCGTATCGTCAACGAGCTGCGCGGCGTGAGCCGTGTGGTCTACGACATCTCCGGCAAGCCGCCGGCAACGATCGAGTGGGAGTGAGCGAAACCGACCAGCATTGGATGCGCCATGCCCTCGCGCTCGCCCGCGAGGCCGCCGACATACACGGCGAGGTACCAGTAGCGGCCGTGCTGGTGGGGGCTGATGGCCGGCGGCTCGCCGAAGGGTGGAACCGCAACATCGCCGAGCACGACCCCAGTGCGCATGCCGAGATCGTGGCCCTGCGCGAAGGCGGGCGAGTACTCGGCAACCACCGCCTGCTCGGCACCACGCTCTACGTCACCCTGGAACCCTGCGCGATGTGCGCCATGGCCATGGTGCATGCCCGCATCGCCCGTCTGGTGTTCGCCGCCCGCGATCCCAAGACCGGGGCCTGCGGTAGCGTCTTCGACCTGCTTGCCGACCCGCGCCATAACCACCGCGTGCAGGTGGAGGCGGGCGTGCTGGCCGAAGAGGCCTCGGTGATGCTCAGCAACTACTTCCGCGCCAAGCGCGGCAAACCGCCGATCAGCGACTGAAAGCGGGAGCGCACCGGCTCAGGGGGGCCGCCGCCGTGCCTCGGCCTCGTCGAGTTCGGCATCCAGGCTGCGCACGGCCAGGCTCACTTCCAGGCCCATCGCCGCGCTGGCGAGCAGCAGGCAGAGGGTGCCGAGCAGGGCCACGGCCGTGGCGAGGATGCCGAAACGGCCGGCGAACAGGGCATCGGCCGCCAGGGCCAGGCTGGTGCCGACGAAGCAGCCTAGCGCCAGGTAGAGCAGGCGGCAGGCCCGCAGCACCAGCGCGGCACGGCGGCGATGCTCGGTGAGAGCGCGCTCGCGGGCCGCGCTCCAGCCGGTCGTGCCCTCGATGGCGAGCAGGGCCCGCAGACGGTCCACCACCCGCGCCAGCCGGGCATTGGCCGAGATCAGCAGCGAACCGGTGGCCGCCATCAGCAGGGCCGGAGCGAGCATGGCACCGATCACGCCGGGGTGGGCGAGGGGGTGGGGCATGCAGCCGTCCTCGGAGTGGTACGGCCCGTATCATCGCCGCTTGCCGCCCTAGCAGAAAAGCCGGTCTGCCCGGGAAACGCCGATGGGCGGCGGAAACCGGCCCGCCTGCGGCAGGACGCCGGCCCCCTGGCAGCGGGCAGGACCGCTACACTGCCGCGATGACCAACGCCCCTGCCGACGACACCCGACTCATCTGGGTCGATCTCGAGATGACCGGCCTCGATCCGGCCACCGACTCGATCCTCGAGATCGCCACCGTGGTGACCGACCGCGACCTCAACATCCTCGCCGAGGGGCCGGAACTCGCCATCCACCACCCGCTCGCGGTGCTCGAGGCGATGGACGAGTGGAACCGCAATACCCACCGCAAGTCCGGGCTATGGCAGCGGGTGCTGGAAAGCCGGGTGTCGCTTGCCGAGGCCGAGGCCCTGACCTGCGATTTCCTTTCCCGCTGGGTGCCGGCCGGCAAGTCGCCGATCTGCGGCAATTCCATCTGCCAGGATCGCCGTTTCCTCGCCCGCCTGATGCCGCGGCTGGAGCGCTGGTTCCACTACCGCAACCTCGATGTCTCCACGGTCAAGGAACTGGCCCGGCGCTGGGCGCCGGCGGTGGCGGAAGGCGTGAAAAAGCAGGGCGCGCACACGGCGCTCGCCGACGTGCGCGAATCCATCGAGGAACTCAGGCACTATCGCCGCCATATGGGCGCATTGGGCGGCCATCCCGGCTGAAGGGAACCACATCGGCATGGCACGGCGCTCCTCTCGCTTTCCCGCGTTCCTGCTCCTGCTGCTCTTCGCCCTGCCGGTCGCCGCGCTCGAAACCAAGCTGCTCGCCTCGCACGCCCGCGACGTCTGGACCACCCGCAACGGCCTGCCGCACAACCAGGTCAACGACATCACCCAGTCCGACGAGGGCTATCTCTGGCTCGCCACCTGGGAGGGCCTGGTGCGCTACAACGGCCAGGACTTCGAGCTGTTCGGGCCGCACAGCGTCGATGCTTTCACCGACCAGGGCATCCGCGCGGTCTCGGCGCGCCAGCCGGGCACCTTGGTGGTGGCCACTTCCCGGGGCGGGGTGATGTTACTGCGCGAAGGCCGCTGGAGCCGCGTCGGTGTAGCCCAGGGCCTGGCGCAGGAGGAGACCATGCGCGCCGAGCTCGACCACCGCGGCCGGCTGTGGGTGGCGCACGAGACCCAGGGCCTGGTGCGGATCGATGCCGACGGGGCCGTGCGCCGCTTCACCGAGGCCGATGGCCTGCCCTCGAACCAGATGTTCGCACTCCATGTCGATGTCGATGACGTGGTATGGGCCGGCAGCAGCCGGGGGCTGGTGCGGATCGAAAACGACCGAGTGCGCGCCTTCGACGACACGGATGGCATGCCGCCAGGCGCCGTGTACGCCATTCTCGCCGCCCGTGACGGCGGGCTGGTGATCGGCACCCACCGCGGGGTGTTCCGCGGCCGCAATGCCGAGTTCCGTCCGCACGAGGCCGGTTTCCCGGACGATGCGGTGGCCAGCCTGGCCCTCGATCCGCAGGGCAACCTGATCGTCGGCACGGTGAACCGCGGCCTGTTCCGCGCCACCCCGCAGGGCCTCGAACGCTTCAGCCGGGCGGGCGGCCTGCCCAACAACCGCGTACCGGCCCTGTTCGTCGACCGCGAAGGCTCGATCTGGGTGGGCACCAATGCCGGTCTGCTGCGCTTCGCCGACACCCCGTTCGGCAGCTACGACACCTACCAGGGCCTGGCCGACAACTACGTGCGCGCCCTGCTGCAGCTGCCCGACGGCAGCATCCTGATCGGCAACAGCGGCGGACTCGACCGCTGGCAGGACGGGCGCATCACCCCGGTGGCACGCGAACCGGGGGGCATCGGCACCGAGGCGGTGCTGAGCCTTGCCCACGGCAAGGGCGGGGAGGTCTGGGTGGGTATGTATTCCCGGGGCCTTTACCGGCTGCGCGACGGCGTGGTGACGGAGCACCTGGGCGAACGCGAAGGCCTGAGCGGCCTGCAGGTGCGTGCCATCCACGAGGCTGAGAACGGCGACCTGTGGATTGGCACCAGCACCGGCCTGTTCCACCGCCGCGCCGGCGAGCCGATCCGCCGCTTCGGCGAGGAGGAGGGCCTGCCCAGCGCCTTCGTGGTCAGCCTGCTGCAGTCGCGCAACGGCCGACTCTGGGTGGGCACTTCGAACGGCCTTGCGGTACGCGAGGGCGAAGGCTTCCGTCCGATCCCGGTGCGCAGCCTGTTCGATGCCGAGGACGTGTTCGGTCTGCACGAGGACGCCGACGGCGCCCTGTGGCTGGCCACCGACCGGGGGCTGCTGCGCCTGAAGGACGGCCGGCTCGCCGGCGTGGGCGTACGCAATGGCCTGCCGGTGGCGACCATCTTCCAGGTGGTCGAGGACGGCTACGGCAACCTCTGGCTCACCTCGAACCGCGGTGTCATTCGCCTGCAGCGCCAGCAGGTGGAGCAGGTGCTGGCAGGCAGCCTTGAGCGCCTGGAATCGCTGAGCTTCGCCGAGGCCGACGGCCTCGCCAGCGCGCAGTGCAACGGCGGCGCCGGCCCGGCCGCGCTGCGGGCCTTCGATGGCAGCCTGTGGGTGGCCACCGCACGCGGGGTCTCGGTGGTGCAGCCCGACCAACTCGCCCGTTATCAGCGGGCACCGCCGCCGGTGATCCTGGAGCGCCTGCGCATCGATGGCCGCGAGCGTCCGCCCGGGGAGCGGGTGGTACTGGCGCCGGGCGAGAGCCGGCTGGACGTGGAGTTCGCCAGCCTGAGCTACCGCATGCCGGAGCAGATCCGTTACCGCTACCGGCTGCTCGGCTTCGACGATGCCTGGACCGACAGCGGTGCCGTGCGCCTCGCACGCTTCAACCGCCTGCCACCCGGCAAGTACCGTTTCGAGGTAGGCGCCGAGACCCGGGGCAGCGGTACCGCCAGCGAGATCGTCGGTTTCGACGTAGAAGTGAAGCCCCGCTTCTGGCAGCAGCCATTGTTCCTGGTGCTCTCCGCCATCCTCGCCGCCCTCACCCTGTACGCCCTGTACGCGATGCGGGTAGACGCCCTGCGTGCCCGCGAGCGGCAGCTGCGCCACCTGGTAGACGAGCGCACCCAGGCACTGGTGGAGAAGAACCTCGAGCTCGAGCGCCTGGCCGAGCAGGTGCGGCGGCAGAGCAGCGCCTATGAACTGCAGGCCCGCACCGATGCCCTGACCGGACTGCCGAACCGCCGGCACATGGAGGAGCGCCTCGCCGATGCGTTCGCCGAGGCCTGCCGCGACGGCAAGCCGCTCTGCCTCGGCCTGCTCGATCTCGACCACTTCAAGACCGTCAACGACAGCTTCTCGCATGCCGCCGGCGACCGCCTGCTGCAGGAAGTGGCGAAGGTGATGGCCGACGTGATGGGAGGCGAACATCCTCTGGCCCGCTGGGGCGGCGAGGAATTCGCCCTGCTATTCGTGGACGCCACGCTGGAGCAGGCCGCCGACACCGCCGAGCGCATCCGCCGGCGGATCGAGGCCATCGACACCTCGGATTTCGCCCCCGGCTACCGGCCCTCGGCCAGCATCGGGCTGGCGAGCCGCACCGGCTACACCCACCATGAACGCATGATCTACCGGGCCGACGAACGCCTGTACGCTGCGAAGCGCGGCGGGCGCAACCGCGTCGAGCACTGAGCGCTGCTCAGTCGCGCACCGTGTAGAGGTGCACGTCGCGCTGCGGGAAGGGAATGCTGATGCCGCGGCGATTGAATTCGGCGTGGATCGCCTCGATCAACTCGCTGCGGGCGATGATCACGTCCGGCGTCGGCACCCAAGCCCGCAGCAACAGGTTGATGCTGCTGTCGGCAAAAGCGGTGAACACCACGTCGGTCGGCGGCTCCTTCGCCACCCACGGGCTGGCCGCTGCCACCGCCAGCAAGGCCTCGCGGGCCTTGCCGAGCTCGGAGCCGTAGGCCACACCCACTGGGATGTCGAGGCGCCGCAGCGGGCGGGCGGTGAAGTTGATGATCGGCGCCGTGGTGATCTGGCTGTTCGGCAGCACGATGATGCGATTGTCTACCGTGCGCATGGCGGTCTGGAACACATTGACTTGCTCGATCACCCCCTCCAGCCCGGCGATCTGCACGAAATCGCCGGCACGGAAGGGGCGCAGCAGGATCAGCATCACACCCGAGGCGAAGTTCGACAGTGAGTCCTTGAGGGCGAGGCCAATGGCGAGGCCGGCGGCACCGAGCGCGGCAATCAGCGAAGCCGGCGGCACCCCGAGTTGGGTCAGCGCGGCCACGCCGATCACGATGGAGCCGGCGAAGCGGGCGATGTTGTGCAGGAACTTGCGCAACATCGGATCGACATTGGCCCGCCCCAGGGCCCGCTCCATGGCATTGGCCAGCAGACGCACCCCCCACAGGCCGAGGACCAGGATGAGTACGGCGGTGAACAGCCGCAGGCCCCAGGTCTCGAGCAGGCGCACCCAGTCGATGTTGCCCATGAATTCGCCGAGGCGGGCCCAGATGCCCAGCGCGTCCGTCACCTCGGACGGCAGCGGGGCAGGGGAGGGAGACGGCGTGCCCGGCGGCGTGGCGGCCATTCCGCTCACCGGCCCTTGTGCTGCGCCAGCCGCAGCCAGGTATCGACTACGGTATCCGGGTTCAGCGACACCGATTCGATGCCCTGGTCCATCAGCCACTCGGCGAGGTCCGGGTGGTCACTGGGGCCCTGGCCGCAGATGCCGACGTACTTGCCCTTGGCGCGGGCTGCGGCGATGGCCATCGACAGCATCTTCTTCACCGCCGGGTTCCGCTCGTCGAACAGGCTGGCGACGATGCCAGAATCCCGATCGAGACCGAGGGTGAGCTGGGTGAGGTCGTTCGAGCCGATCGAGAAGCCGTCGAAGATCTCGAGGAATTCGTCGGCCAACAGAGCGTTCGAGGGCACTTCGCACATCATGATCACCTTGAGACCCTCGGGATCGCCGAGGCGGCTGCCCTGCTTCAGCCCATTGGCCTCCAGCACCTCGATCACCGCGCGGCCCTCTTCCAGCGTCCGCACGAAGGGAATCATCACCCAGAGGTTGGTGAGGCCCATCTCCTCGCGCACTTTGCGCACCGCACGGCACTCGAGGGCGAAGCATTCGCGGAAGTCTGGGTGGATGTAGCGCGAGGCGCCGCGGAACCCGATCATCGGGTTTTCCTCGTGCGGCTCATAGGCCGCGCCAGCGATCAGGTTGGCATACTCGTTCGACTTGAAGTCGGACAGGCGCACGATCACCGGATGCGGAGCGAAGGCCGCCGAGAGCGTGGCGATGCCTTCCGCAAGACGCTCGACATAGAAGCTGACCGGGTCGCTGTAACCCGCCATCAGCGGTTCGATCTGGGCGCGGATGTTGGCCGGCTGCCGGTCGTACTCGAGCAGGGCGCGCGGATGTACACCGATCTGCCGGGCGATGATGAACTCGAGGCGGGCAAGCCCGATGCCCTGGTGCGGCAGCTGGGCGAAGTCGAAGGCACGCTCCGGGTTGCCCACGTTCATCATGATCTTGAGCGGAGCGGGCGGCATCTTGTCGAGGTCGGCCACCACCTTCTCGAAGGGCAGCTGTCCGGCATAGATGAAGCCGGTATCGCCCTCGGCACAGCTCACCGTCACCGGCGTGCCGTCCGGGATCACCTTCAGCGCGTCGCCGGTGCCCACCACCGCCGGCACGCCCAGTTCGCGGGCGATGATGGCGGCATGGCAGGTGCGGCCGCCGCGGTTGGTGACGATGGCGGCAGCACGCTTCATCACCGGCTCCCAGTCGGGGTCGGTCATGTCGGCGATCAGCACGTCACCGGGCTGTACCCGGTTCATCTCGGCCACGCTGCGGATCACCCGGGCGATACCGGTGCCGATCTTCTGGCCGATGGCCCGACCCTGGGCCAGCACCTCGCCGCGCTGCTTGAGGCGGAAGCGCTCGACCTGAGTGGCACGGGTGCGCGACTTCACGGTCTCCGGGCGAGCCTGCACGATGTAGAGCTTGCCGGTGATGCCATCCTTCGCCCACTCCACGTCCATCGGCCGGCCATAGTGCTTCTCGATGACGAGGGCCTGGCGCGCCAGCTCCTCCACGTCATGGTCGCTGATCGAAAATCGCGCCCGCAGCTCGGCCGGCGTGTCCTCGTTGCGCACCCGCTCGCCGGGCCGGTCGGAGTACACCATGCGGATCTGCTTGGCGCCGAGCGTGCGGCGCAGAATGGCCGGGCGTCCGGCCAGCAGGTTCGGCTTGTAGGCGTAGAACTCGTCAGGATTCACCGCACCCTGCACCACGTTCTCGCCAAGGCCATAGCTGGCGGTCACGAACACCACGTCGCGAAAGCCGGATTCGGTATCGAGGGTGAACAGCACGCCGGAGGCGCCGACATCGGAGCGCACCATCAGCTGCACGCCGGCCGAGAGGAAGACATCCTCGTGCTTGAAGCCGTGGTGCACGCGGTAAGCAATGGCGCGGTCGTTGTAGAGCGAGGCGAAGACCTCCTTCACCTTGTGCACCACCTCGTCGGCGCCGCGCACATTGAGGAAGGTCTCCTGCTGGCCAGCGAAGCTGGCATCCGGCAGGTCCTCGGCGGTGGCGGAGGAGCGCACGGCCACCGAGACCTCGACGGCCCCGGCCTCGGTACACATCCGGGCATAGGCTTCGCGGATGGCGGTATCGAGCGCTTTGGGTAGCGGGGCGTCGATGACCCAGCCGCGAATCTCGCGCCCGGCGGCGGCAAGCGCATCGACGTCGTCCACGTCGAGGGTGGCGAGCTTCGAATAGATGCGCTCGTGCAGGTGGTTCTCGGCGATGAACTCGCGGAAGGCATCGGCCGTGGTGGCGAAGCCGCCGGGTACGGAAACGCCCAGCTGGGCGAGGTTGCCGATCATCTCGCCGAGGGAGGCGTTCTTGCCCCCCACCTGCGCCAGATCGGTCAAACGAAGGTCCTGCAGCCAAAGCACGTGGGCGTTCAAGGGCAACTCCGGCATACCGCATGGGGGAAACCGGTATTTTCCGGGCTGGGCCGCACATGGACAAGTTCGTCATCCGGGCGAGACCATCCAGGTGAAGATCGTCCCTCATCCCCCCCCCCAGACCGCCCGACCATGCCCCTGCGCCCCGTGTATTTCGTCTCCGACGGCACCGGCATCACCGCCGAGACCATCGGCAACAGCCTGCTCACCCAGTTCTCCGGCCTCGAGTTCGAACGCCACCGTCTGCCCTTCGTCGATACCCTCGAAAAAGCTCGGCAGGCCGCCGCCAGCATCCGCGAGGGCGGCGAGCGCCTGGGCGTGAGGCCCATCGTCATCAACACCGTGGTGGACGAGGCGCAGATGAAGGTGCTCGCCGAGAGCGGGGCGCTGATCCTCGATGTCTTCGCCCCCTTCATCAGCCCGCTCGAGAAGGAACTGGGCCAGGCCCGCCAGCCGCGGGTGGGGCAGGCCCATGCACTGGTGGACTTCGATGCCTATGAACGGCGGATGGACGCCACCAACTTCGCGCTCACCCACGACGACGGCACCGACCTCGACTACGACGAGGCCGAGGTGCTGCTGGTCGGCGTATCGCGCTCGGGAAAGACCCCGACCTGCCTCTACCTGGCGCTCCACTACAGCATCCGCGCCGCGAACTATCCGCTCACCCCCGAGGATCTCGAGGCCGACCGCCTGCCGGAAAAGCTGCGCCGCCACCGCCGCAAGCTGTTCGGCCTGACCATCGACCCTGTGCGCCTGCAGAAGATCCGCGAGGAGCGCAAGCCCGGCTCGCGCTATGCCACGCTGGATGTCTGCCGCCGCGAGGTGGCCATCGCCGAGGCCATGTTCCGCCGCGAACAGATCCCGGTACTGAGCACCACCCATACCTCGATCGAGGAGATCGCCTCGAAGATCGTGGTGCACTTCGGCTTCCAGCGCAGCCATTTCTGACGTCGGCGGAAAACGCGGTTGCCGCCGGGGCAGGGCGCCCCTACAGTGGCCCGATGCGCCAGAACCGCGCCAATCTGCCGTATCCCGCCCTCGGTCGCTTCGCCTGGCTGATGGGCCTGTACGGCGAGAACTACGAACGCCTGTTGCGCCTCGCCGATCTGCGCGCGATGGCACCGGGGCATTACCTGTCCAGCGTGGGCGACGGCCTCGACCTGCACCTCGAAGTGCTGGAACGGCACGCGCACACCGTGGAACTGCGGCTTTCCTACGCCATCCTCGATCCGCTCACCGGGCGCCCCGACCCTTCGGCCGTGCTGCGCGTCTACACCGATTCACGGCAGGCCGAGGCGCTGACCTGCCATATCGGCCGGCACTGGCAGGACGTGCTGGGCCTGCGCCCCTCGCCGCGGGTGATGATGGGCCACCGGCTGCGGATGAACGGCTTCCTCGGCAAGTGGCTTGGCTACCTCGAAGAACTGGGGCATGGCCGAGAAACGCTGCGCAGCGCCCGCGAAGACGAACGCCCGCAGAATCTTTCGATGACGGACACTTGACGGGCGCGAAATGGCTGACTATGATGCGCGCCTCTCCTGAATCGGTGGGGCTATAGCTCAGCTGGGAGAGCGCTACAATGGCATTGTAGAGGTCATCGGTTCGATCCCGATTAGCTCCACCAACTTCTTCTCCTGCGTCACCTCTGTTCGTCCCCATCGTCTAGAGGCCTAGGACACCTCCCTTTCACGGAGGCGACCGGGGTTCGAATCCCCGTGGGGACGCCAGCCTAGCTCCCGAAACCGGCGCCGCGATGCGGTAGCTCAGGGTCGCGGAGAGGGTCTTGGGGTCGAGCTCGACCCGCTCAATGAGGTTGGACAAAGACGCCCGCAGCCCGCTGTGGGCGTTTTCTTTTGCCTCCTCGGCCAGGGTGGCCAGCAGGCGCTGGACCATCGGCAGCGTGATCGCCTCGGCAGGGAGGGCCAGATCCGCCTCCAGCTGCAGCTGCTCGGCCTTGGCCACGAGCCCCTGCCGCTCGAGCTCGAGGGCCTCGATCCGGCGCAGGATCGGGCGCCGGTCGGCCACCTCGACCACCAGGTCCATCAGCTTGGCCATCTGCCGCTCGAGCTCGAGGGCCTGCCGCTGGAGCTTGCGGATCTCGCTGCGGTCGCGGGTGCCCGCCAGCGCCTTCCGGGCGCCGTTCACCAGGGCCTCGGCGAACTCGGGGCGCGAGAGATCGGCGAAGATCTGCTCCAGCACCAGCGACTCGAGCGTCTCCCGGGCTACCGACCGCTGCACCCCGCCAGCCTTGTAGCGGTAGCGGTCACTTTCCGACCACCACTTCGTGCCGTCGGGGGCGAACAGGAGCCCGCTGAGCATGGCGGCCGAGACCCGGTCGCGTTCGCGCTTGACGCCCGCCTGCCGGGCTTTCGCGGCCCGCTCCAGGCGGCCAAGGATCAGTTCGGCCTCGGCGTCGGTGATGAGCGGGGAGTGGGTGTCGCGCTGGATCACCCACTCCGAGCGTGGCCGGCGCTTGGTGCCCCCCACGTAGCGCCCGCCCTCACGCTCGCCATTGACGTTCCAC
Source organism: Silanimonas sp. (assembly GCA_026005095.1). Lineage (GTDB taxonomy): Bacteria > Pseudomonadota > Gammaproteobacteria > Xanthomonadales > Xanthomonadaceae > Silanimonas. Next base: position 66,944 of record BPKK01000006.1, read on the forward strand.
ACCGTGTGGCCAGCGTAGGTGAGCGCGTTCCATTCCACCCCCACCAGGGTGGAATCCAGGACATGGCTGAGCTTGGCCGCGACCTTGGCCCGCTTCCGCGCGATGCCCATGGCGCGATCGCGCAGGTATCGCCCCACCTGCTCTGCCGTGTGTGAATCAGGCTCCAGAACGCTCTTGAGCACCGGCTGGCCATCGCGGACCGCGCCGGTTTCCCGGTGTACCAGCCGGTAGCCCATCGGCGCCTTGCCGCCGGCGCGCCAGCCCTGCCGCACGTTCTCGCGCATCCCGGCCAGCCCCTTCCGCTTGCTGGTGAGGCTGTGCCACTCGTCCATCGCCTGCAGGATGCTCTTGAGCAGCATCTCGGTGATCGGGTCGGCATCGGGCAGGCTCTTGTAGATCACCCGTACCCCGTGCTTCCGGCACTCGATCTCCTCGAACATGATGGCGATCTGCCGGCGCCGCGCGATGCGGCTGGTGTCCAGCGCCAGCACTGTGCTCCAGCCCCGCCGGTGGTTGCGCACTGCCGCGATCAGCGCCTGGAAGCCGGGCCGGTCTTCGTCCTTGCCCGATTCCACCGCATCGACGAACTCAGCCCGGATGGTCAGCCCGCGGGCCTGGGCCAGTTGTTGCAGCTCCGTCCGCTGCGCGTCGATCGACACATCGTGACGGTCCTTGCTCGATCTCAGGTACAGGGCGGCGTAGGTATCCATGGCGTTCGATCAGCAGGGGGAGGAGCAGGGCCACCGCCAGCGTCGGGTCTGGTGCCCCGCTCGAACGGAGTGTAACGGTTTTGTGCCGTTTCACTCCGGTATCTCCATCCACTGCTGCCGGCACCGCCACTGCCGGCGCATCTCCTCGCGCAGCGCCTCGGCGGCTTGCTGGCCGCGATGCCGGGCGATGCGGGCGATCAGCGCATCCACCAGCCCGGCGCTGGTATAGCCCTGGCGCAGCCAGCTGCGCGCCTCGCAGACGCGCCGCCAGTCCTCCATCTCGGGGGATAGGCGGGCATCGCTCATGTGACGTCACTCCCGCGCTCGAACACCCAGCACTTCACGGTCTTGCGGCTCAGCGGCGAGTTCACCGCCTTTGCCCCCAGAAACCGCGGTTGCTCGCTGTGGCGCAGCGCCGGCAACAGCCCGGGCCGGGGCGGCAGCGGCAGGCCGGCTGCCGCCGCCGCCTCGATGACCTCGTTCAGATTCAGGGCCAGCAGGCCCGGATGGCGGCTGTGATCCAGCCGCGCCCCGCCGTCCTCGAGGCGCCGGAACGTGTCCCAGAACCGGGCCAGCGTGCCCGCGTGGGGGTTGGGCGGCGCAAAGGCCGCCAGCGGCGGGCAGGGCAGGCCCAGATCCTGGGAGAGCTGGGCCAGCTGGTCGTGCAGGGCCTGGCGCTCCGCCGCGCTGCCAGCCCGGCCGAGCATGGCCACGAGCCGGGCCCGGAGTGCGTGGGTGGCGCGGTAGGCCGGTAGGGTGGCCTCCCCCAGGCTGCGGGAGTTCACCAGGGCGTCATAGGCCCGGATCACCTCCAGGTGGAAGCGCGGGCTGATCCACATGGCGTAGGCGTAGACCAGCTCCTTGACCGCGTAGGTGCCGTTGGCGAAGCCGTCGTTCACCACTTCGAGGGGGGCCTCCTCATATCTGAGGAGGCCCTCCTCATTTTTCGACGGCTTTTGAAGTTCAGCGACCAGTGCCTGCGCCTGATCGGTGCGCAGCCAGTTGGCGGGTTGGTGGCGCTTGGCCCCACCACTGGCCTGGTGAAGATCGTTAAGGCAGTACCGGCCGACCGGGTCGCGGCGGATCTGGGTATGGGCGATGATGAGCGGGGGAGACAGGGGTTTCGTGCTCATGGCGTACCCCTCGGCTCGAACAGGTCCATCTGTACGGCGCGTGGTCTGCGGCTGCCCCGGCTGCCGAACAGCCAGCCGTTCAGTAGGTCGAGCGGGATGGTGATCGAAGTCCGGTCGCCACGGCTGGATTCCGTTGCCATCATGGCAACGGAATCCGCAAGCACAGGGTTGCGCAGCAGGCGGCGGTACTGGGCCGACCAGTCGAGGCCCAACGCCTCGCAGATCGGGCGGATGGCCACGCGAACCTGCTCACCGTCGCGGACGGTGAGGAGGGTTTGGCCACGGAAAGGAACCAGGGCGGTTTGAAGCCTCATGGCGGACTCCTTCACGGCGGCGGCTGCCGCCAGACCTGGGGCGGGACCGGAAGGCGGGGCGTGGCCCACTGCATGACGAAGGCCTCGGCCTCATGGCGCGAAGCGAAGGGGCGGGGCGGCGGCGCCCCGAGGCGCTCGGCCAGCGGGGTCCAGTACGGCGTGAACCGCACCGGGGCGCTGGGCCGGCCATTGCCCTGGCGCAGGATGGAGGCCACCAGAATCCGGCCGGCCATCACCCAGGAGACGGGCTTGAGGGGTTTCGTGCTCATGCCGACACCTCCCGGCGCACCGCCTGGGCACGCCGCCTCAGTCGGCCCGGCACCTCGCCCACGGCCAGGCCCACCCAGCGCCGCCGGGGCGGCCGGGTGAGCCAGAGCCGGGCGGCCAGCGCGCCGCCGAGGAAGGGCAGGCCGAACAGCACCAACAGCTCGATGCACTCAGCCATGGCGCACCTCCTGCTGCCAGCGGCCCCAGTGCGCGGCCTCGAGGCCGGCCTGGAGGTCGAGTTCGAGCAGTTCGCCCAGCGCCGCGATCTGCCGGGCATCCAGCAGCATCGGCCGGCCGGTGGCGTCCAGACATTGGCCGAACAGGCCGGCGATCAGGCCGGCGATGGCCTCGGCGCGCTTGAGCCGCAGGTGGGCTTCTTCGTCGAGGAAATAGCCCAGGCGGGCGGGGGTGGCCGCGGGCGCGGCGGACGGGGCAGCGGCCCCACGGGAAGTGCGGTGTGCCATGACGGCAGGTTCCTTTGGCAGGTTGTCGGAACCCGCCCCCCAGCCGCCAAGCAGGGAGACGGGACGTGCGGGTTGGCGGACCGGGGCCAAAGGAGCCCGGCGGGCCCGAAGGCCCCCCGCACGCCCCGCCATGGAACTGCGAGACGTGATGCACGCATCACCGGCCGAGGCCGGACGTGAAAAAAGCGCCGGCATCGGGCGATGGGCGCTTGCGCGCCTTTGGCTTTCCGGGCCGCCAAGCCCGGCTGCGGGATTCACCGCAGCGGGCACAGCCTGCGCCCGGGCCTGGGCGGGTGTCAAGCACAGCAGGCGCGAGGCGCGGCCCCCGCGGGCGGAAGCGAAGGCGAGCTCAGCCATGGCGCGCTCCCCGGGCGGCGGCGCCCAGCGGCAGCGTGCCCTGCGCCGGCTCGAAGGTGTCCACCGGCAGGCCCAGGGCCTCCAGTTCGGCATGCAGCAGCGCGGTCAGCGCCTGCCGCTCGCGCGGGTCGCTCAGCAGGGCGCGGGTGCGTGCCAGCTGGTGCAGCTCGCGCAGCGCACCGGCACGGCCCGCCTTCACCGCCATGCCCTGCGTCTCGTAGCGGTGCAGGGCCTCGGCCCACTCGATCTGCAGGGCCAGTAGCTGGTCGGCGCCGGCGGCGTTTCCCTGCACGCGCATCTGGTTGGTGTTGATCCGGGCGAGGTACATGTGAGCCCGGTCCAGGCGGATGTAGACCCCCGGCCGGGGGGAGCTAGCTCCCCCTGCCCCCCGGATTTCGGGGGGCAAAAGCACCCTGGTGCCGTACAGGACGGCACTGTCGCCGGTGGAAAGGGCGCGTTTTGCACCCTTCCAGTCCACGCAAGCCAGCTCCGCGAAAGGCTTGGCCGGGACGTACTCGACGCTCTCGTGCTCGACCACCAGCAGGGTCAGCCCATGGAAGCGGATGAAGCCGACCGCCTGCGCGGTGGGCGCGGTCTCCGGCAGCGTGCGCTCAGCCATGGCGCACCTCCTGCTGCCAGCGGCCCCAGTGCGCGGCCTCGAGGCCGGCCTGGAGGTCGAGTTCGAGCAGTTCGCCCAGCGCCGCGATCTGCCGGGCATCCAGCAGCATCGGCCGGCCGGTGGCGTCCAGACATTGGCCGAACAGGCCGGCGATCAGGCCGGCGATGGCCTCGGCGCGCTTGAGCCGCAGGTGGGCTTCTTCGTCGAGGAAATAGCCCAGGCGGGCGGGGGTGGCCGCGGGCGCGGCGGACGGGGCAGCGGCCCCACGGGAAGTGCGGTGTGCCATGACGGCAGGTTCCTTTGGCAGGTTGTCGGAACCCGCCCCCCAGCCGCCAAGCAGGGAGACGGGACGTGCGGGTTGGCGGACCGGGGCCAAAGGAGCCCGGCGGGCCCGAAGGCCCCCCGCACGCCCCGCCATGGAACTGCGAGACGTGATGCACGCATCACCGGCCGAGGCCGGACGTGAAAAAAGCGCCGGCATCGGGCGATGGGCGCTTGCGCGCCTTTGGCTTTCCGGGCCGCCAAGCCCGGCTGCGGGATTCACCGCAGCGGGCGCAGCTTGCGCCCCGGCAAGCGCGGCTGTCAAGCGATCAGTCGGCATGGCGCACCTCCCGTGCCAGCTCCCGCGCGCCGTCCAGGCAGTGCTCCACCACGAAGGCCACGCAGGCGAAGGGGGAGGTATCGGCCACGTCCACCAGTTCGCGCAGCAGGCGGCGGGCCTCGCGGCTGCGGGCCTGCTCGATGTGGCGCGCCATCCGGTAGCCGCACAGGCCGCCGGCCAGGCCGCAGAGCAGGGCCACACCGATCAGGATGAGCAGCTCAGCCATGGCCCACCTCCACGCTCGCGCCAATCGGTGGCGGCAGCAGGTCGGCCACGTCGGTGGGCAGGTCAAGGCCGTCCAGGTATTCGGCCAGTTCCGGGCCGATGCGCTCCTCGGCTTCGAGGAACTCGGGCTCATGGCTCTGCCACAAGCCGCGGCCAATGCGCTTCCAGGTGCGGGAAACGGTGTGCGATTCGCCCAGCACCAGCCGGGCGCACTGGGTGATGGTGTCGTGGTGCACGGTGATGACGATCACCGCCGAGGGGTGAGCGTGGAGCATGGGCTGGCTCATGGCAGGCCTCCTTGTTGGGGTGGTGGGTTGGCTCATCGCTCGCGCTGGAACACCCAGCACTTCACGGTCTTGCTGCTGAGGGGCGAGTTCACCGCCTTGATGTCGAGGAAGCGCCGTGCGCGGCTGGTGCGCAGGTGGCGCTTGAGGTCGGTGAGCGCGGGGATCGGCTGGCGGCGGCTGGCGGCCGCTTCAGCGAACTGGTTGAGGTTCACCGCGATCAGTGCCGGGTCGCGGCTGTGGTCCAGGCGGGTGTCGCCCGGGCCTTGGTCGAGGAAGTCGAAGGTCTCCCAGAACTCCTGCACGATCGGGTGGTCGGCGTTGATGGCCTGCTGCCGCGCCACGGCCATGGCCACGATGTGCGCATGGGTGGCCTGGTGCTGCTCTTGGCTGAGGCGCAGCACCTCGCCCAGCGCATCCACCAGCGCCATCAGCTGGGCGTGGTTCTTGGCGATGCGCATGCTCTTGATCTCGGGCAGCGCCTGCAGCTGCTGCTCGTACTGCGGGGTGCGCTCGGTGATGATCTGCATCACCCGGGCCTCGCGCCGGGTGGCGGCCAGGATGAAGCCGCTCACCTGTTCCAGCGGCATGCGCTCCAGGGCTTCGGCGGCGGCCTTGGTCTCGCGGGTGTGCCCGGCCTTGTCGAAGTGCAGGTGCACGATGCGCTGCAGGATGGCTTCCGAGGCGTTCACCGGCGCGTTCTGGGCGATGACGATGGCGCCGCGGAACGGCGGCTCGTAGGTCTCGTTGCCGGAGTTCTTGAGGCCGCGGGCGCGCACGCTGCGGCCGTTGTAGGCGGTCTTGAGCTCGTCCCAGTCGAAGCTCTTGACCGGCCGGCCCACGGCGCCGGCGTCTTCGCGGTCGGATTCGATCAGCACCACCGGCAGGTTCGAGACCTGGGCGAAGTTGCGCGCCCGGGCTGCCAGCGTGGACTTGCTCGGGTCGAAGCCCTCGTAATCGCGCCGCCCCACCAGCTTCCACAGGAATTCGATCAGGGTGGACTTGCCGCTGCCGGCCTCGCCCACCACTTCCAGGAAGGGGTAGCTCTTTTGCTCGGCGCGGATCTGCTCGGCGAACAGCGCGCCCAGCCAGTAGGCCAGCGCGGTGAGGCCCTTGGCGCCGAAGCATTGCCACAGCAGGCCCAGCCAGTCGGTGCGGTAGTCGTTGCGGTCGCGGTTGATGCTGAGCGCCACCGACTGCGCCAGGGTCTTGATCGACAGCTTGCCGATGTCGAAGAAGTCTTCGTCGTTGAGCTCGTAGATGACGCCGTCCTTCACGGCCAGATCGCCGAACACGTAGGCGCCGTGCTCGCGGCTGTAGCCCACGAAATCGACCGTGGCCACGCGCTTGATGTTGTAGGTCTGGGTGCGGATCAGGCGGTCGAGCTGCTGCGTGCTGCCGGAGAACACAGCACCCGGCGCCAGGTGCAGCAGGCGCTTCTTGAACTCGGCGGCGCTGGCGATCTGCGCGCCGGTGAAGGTGCCTTTCACCGGTGCGCCGCCGTGCGGGAAGCTCACCCGGAAGTAGTACCAGGCCTCGTCGGTGAGCGGGTTGGCCTGGTGGTAGAGGGCCTGCGGGTAGCAGGGGGCGATCTCGCTCACGCCGCCGGCTTCCAGCAGCGCCTGCTCGCGGATCTGGGTGTCGGTGAGGCCCTCGTCGCTGGCCTCCAGCATCTCCTTGGCCTTGGCGTACTTGCCGAGGTCCAGCTCGAACCAGTACAGCCGGTTGCCGAACTCGAAGGGAAAACTCTTCCAGCCGCGCTTGCCGTAGATCAGCAGCGCCTTGGCCGCCGGGCTGTCGGCGATCAGGAGCGCGCCCTCGTGCAGGTACTCCTCGCGCTCCTTCGGCCCCAGTTCGCCGCGCTGGTGCGCATCGTTCCAGTCGATCTTGCCCTTGCCTGCCTGCGGGATCAGCGCCGCCTTGCAGTCCCACCCAGCAGCGCGGGCGCGTTCGACGTGCTTTTTGGTGTAGCGGCGGCCGGCAGTGTCGCCATCGAGGGCCCACACCAGCGCCGGGCGGCGCTGGCCGCAGGCCTTGGCCAGTTCGGCCAGCGCCTGCTCGGGGTAGTTGTTGCAGCTCATCAGCGCCACCGCCGGCACACCGTGGTGCTCCAGGGCGATGGCGTCGAAGATGCCCTCCACCAGCCACAGCTCGGGCAGGCCGGCCAGGGCCTCGGTGCTGCGCGCCGGCATGGCCCACCACTGCCCGCCGTAGCTCTTGCCGGGGGCGAAGCGGGCTTTCTGCTTGCCGAAGCGCTGCGGGCGGTCGATCAGCCGCTCCCACCAGCCCCCGCCGGGCAGGGCAAACCGCACCGTGGCCGAGCCGATGCCGCGCTCGGCGTCGTGGTAGCTCTCCTGGCTGTACAGGCCGCGGATGCGCTCGATCTCGAAGCCGCGGGCAAAGCGCAGATAGGCATCGGCCGCCGCCGTGGGGCACTCGTAGCTGGGGCGGTAGCGGTCGGACCAGCTCTCGAACAGGTCGGGGTAGAGGTCTTTCACGCTGCCCTGCCAGCCGCACTTGGCCAGCCGCCCACAGCGCAGCACCCAGGGGTGTTCGGCATGCGTGTACAGCTCGCGCTGGCCGCACTCGGGGCAACGCCCCTCGCGCAGCCATTCGCCCCGCTCGCGGAAGGCGTAGTCGGCCAGCAGTCGGCGGGTGATGTCGCGCAGCAGGTCTGGGTTCATGAGGCAAAGCAGGGCCGTGGCCCGGCGCGGCACGCCGGGCGTGGAGTGGTGGAAAGGGGAAGAAGAAAGGGCTGGCGGTCAGCCGCTGGCGTGCGCGGCCACGGCCGCCGTGCCGCGCTGGCGGGCCAGCTCGAGCAGATCGCGGGCGGTGAGCACCAGCCGCTTGCCGCGGGCCGGGTCGGCCACGATCACGGCATAGCTGGTGGAGCGGTCCAGATCGATGTAGGCCGCGAGATCGCGGGCCTCGTGCTCGGCGAAGGCGAGCAGGGCCGCATCCTCGGCGGCGCGCTGCGAGACGCCGAAGGCCTCGCTCAGATGCTGCACGCAGCGGCCGATCAGCCGCTTGCGGTCCGGGCTCAGGTGTTCGCCCTGGTGACGGAGGTAGAAGCGCTGCGCCGCGTGGCGCAGCTCATCGCGCGGGGGCTGGCAGGCACTGGTCGTCGGCATCGTCGGACTCCTCGTTGGCAGGGGCACAGGGCAGGCCGCACAGCGCCCGCCGCCGCACGTGCGGCGAGAGGGGCAGGCGGACCTCCGGGGCGGGGGTGGCACTGGGGCTCAGGGTGCGCACGGCTTCCAGGCCGCACACCCAGACATGGCCGCAGAGCGTGTTGCGGCATTGGTAGGTGAGCTCGCGGTACAGCGGCGAGAGCGTGCGGGTGTCGCGGCAGGAGGCGGGGGCCCCGCAGTGGGGGCAGGCCATCGACACCACCCGGCTCATGCGGCCGACTCCGGCCGCTCGATCACGCCGTCCTTCAGGCCCAGCAGCACGGCGGCACGGTGGGCCTCGCCGCGCCGCCCGCGCTTGGCGCCCGAGAGCACCTGGTAGACGGTCTCCGGCAGTAGGCCATGGGCGCGGGCCCAGGCCCGGATCGACTGGCCGCGGCGCTCGAAGTCTGCGCGGACTTCGGCGGGGGTTCGGAGCGAGCGTTCAGCTTTATTCATGGCGAGCTGTGCGGTAAGTTCGCAGGTGGTCACATTGGGCAACTAGGATGCATTCATTCGAATGCATCTGTCAATAGGGTGCAGCCGTATGGATGCAGGACGCCGTCTCAAGGAGGAGCGTGAGCGCCTCGGACTCACGCAGATCGATCTCGCCGCCCTCTGCGGCGTGGGCCGCCTAGCTCAAGGCAACTACGAATCCGGCGCCCGGCATCCCGACGCCGTCTATCTCTCGAGAGCCGCGACCGCTGGCGTCGATGTGCTCTACGTGCTCACCGGCCGCCGCGAACCGTCACAGGCCCCCGACGAGCAGGCCCTGATCGCGGGCTACCGCGCCGCCTCCCCCGAACTGCGTGCCGCCGCGCTGCGGCTGCTGGGCGCCCAGGCGGTGGGTGCCGGTGCAGGGCGAACGATCAGCGGCGGCGAGCAGGGCCAGGTGGTGATGGGCGATCAACACGTGCAGGGCCCGATGAGCTTCAGCGTGGGCGGCTCGAGAAAAAGGAAGGGGTGATGATTCGATCCTCGATCTGCAACAAGCGAGTCCCCAGAAGAAGCCGCTCGGTCTGCCGGACTCGACGTTCGCCAGTCGGTCACGAAGGGATGCCTGTTTCTTGTCGCAGGCCCCAACGCTGGGCCCAGCAAGACGGAGAAAGCCAGGAAGCAAGGCGTCTACATCCTGACCGAGCCGCAGTTTTTGGCTCTTCTTCGCACTGGTGAGCTTCCTGACGATGATGATCTCGGAATTTCCGCCGACGACCAAAGGAGATGATTGTGGTGATGGAGTGTCCGAAGGGTGGCTGTTCTGAGCGCACCATCTACGCGGAGAGCATCGGCCAGGTAGTGCACGGCAACCTCACCGCGCGGAGCATCGTGTTCAACCTGGGCGGCGCGCTGGTGACGCCGCTGGAAGCCACCCCGGCGCAGCTCGAGGCGCTGCGCCGGGCCCACAACCGCGCCATCGAGAAGTTCCAGGCGCGCTCGGTGGGGGTGTGGGCGGTGGTATTCGGCGTGACCTTTGGGCTGGCCCAGCTCGTCAGTCAGTGGCTTCCCCCGCCGCCGGAGGCTCCTCTCACGCAGGCGCGGCTGGTGCTGCTCGGGCTCATCGCCTTCTCGGTGTGGATGTTCGCCGAGATCCTCATCGGCGGCTGGTGGCGCGAGCAGCGCGACACCCTGCGCGATCTGCGCCGGCAGCGGGCCGCCATCCGGCGCGAGCTGGCGTTGAGGCAGTACACCACGCCGACGGCGAAGGGGGAGGGGCAATGACCCATGGGGAGACGCAGGAGCCGATGGTTCTCATCATCCGGAGTGAGGAGGAGGCCTGGGCGGCGCTGGAGAGAGCCGTCTCAGGCGCCGGATTCCCGGACGATCTGCAGCTGAGGTTCGATGGTTGGCCGACCTTCGAGCTCGGTTTCGCAGGCCGTGACTGGCACAGCACGGTGCCGACCCGCATCATGCCTCCCCTGCTGGATGTGCAGAAGGACATCAACCGCGCCTACGCTCACATTCGTTACGGAGAGTTCAACCTCCGTCGTCTGAAAGAGGAGGAACGCGAAGAACTCGAAGTTGTGGTCGAGGTGAAGGATTGATCCTCTGTTTTCTCTGCGAACCTGTGGGATCATTTCACCAGAATTGCTGAAACGGCGATTGGTCGAATGAGCGGTGATCAGGCTGTCATCGTGGTGCTTGGGTTGGCGCTGGCCATCGTGGCACCGGTGATGTACAAGGCCTGGCTCGCAAGCCGTGAGCGGCAGCGTGAGACGGAGAGCCGGGTCGAGCTCTCGCGCCAAGAGACGGAGCGCATGAAGATCATGGCCGAAGCAATGCGCCATCACCCGCCGCTTCGGAGCATCAGCGAGGACGTGGAGATGACCACCAACAGGCTGCTGAAAGCCGCGCGCCCGGGTGACACGGTCGAGTTGAAAGGGATTCCCCTGTCCGCCGAAGAGGCTGGCCAGTTGGTTCAGGCCGAGCGGGAGCGTGCCCGCGAAGTGGAACTGGCGGGGGCTTTCATGATCCTTGGCAACCGCACGGACAAGGGCGACGGGTTCCGTATCACCGTCAAGCGGGTTTCCGACGATCTGCAGCTTTCCGCCGATGTCCCGCCCGACCTGAACTGGGACCAGAAACAGGCCATCCAGGCTGCCGAGTGGTCGAAGAAGGCGGTGTATCTGGAAATCTCGGCCGAGATGCTCCGTGAAAGCGTCACCCGCGCCGAGGTCATCAGCGCGAGGCCGGTAGCGGATTGACCGCCCCCTCGGCCGCCATGGCGCGGGCGGCGGCCTCGACGAGGGGGTCTGTCTGAAATTTTGTGTGTGAGGCGGTTTTCTGAATCGACCTTCGTGCCGCTCAGCGCGGCGCGAGGGTGAAGCGGTCGCCGTACAGTATCGCGAACTGGTTCATCGCTGATTTCCACTCCTTGCTCGCCCGCTTCCAGTCGGCGGTGATGTTGCGCAGGGCCAGCCAGATCAGCTTGGTGGCGGCCTCGTCGCTCGGGAAATGCCCGCGGCTCTTGATGATCTTGCGCAGCCGCGAATGCACGCTCTCGATGGCATTGGTGGTGTAGATGATCCGCCGCACCTCGGGCGGAAAGGCGAAGAACGGGATCACCCGGCTCCAGGCCCGCCGCCAGGCCGCCACGACGGTCGGGAAGCGCTGGCCCCAAGGGCCTGCCTCGAACGCGTCCAGCTCAGCTTCCGCAGCCTCCGCGCTGGGCGCGGTGTAGACGGGCTTGATGGCCGCCGCCAGCGCCTTGCGGTCCTTCCAGCTCGCGTAATCGAGACTGTTGCGGATCAGGTGCACGATGCAGGTCTGCAGCGTCGTGGCCGGAAATACGGCCTCGAGGGCCTCGGGAAGGCCCTTCAGCCCATCGGCCACGCCGATCAGGATGTCCTGCGTGCCGCGCGTCTTCAGGTCGTTGAAGACCTTCATCCAGAACTTGGCGCCTTCCGTGTTCTCGATCCACAGCCCGAGGATGTCGCGCGTGCCGTCGGGCAGCACGCCCAAGGCCAGGTACACCGCCTTGTTGCGCACCACGCCGTCCTCGCGGATCTTCACCCGCAGGGCGTCGAAGAACACCACCGGGTACATCGGCTCCAGCGGACGGGCCTGCCAGGCGCCCACCTCGGCCATCACCGCGTCGGTGACCGCGCTGATGAACTCTGGCGACACCTCGACGGCATACATCTCGGCCAGATGCCCCTGGATCTCGCGCACCGACATGCCGCGGGCGTACATCGAAATGATCCGGTCGTCGAAGCCGGCGAAACGCCGCTCGTGCTTCGGGATCAACTGCGGCTCGAAGCTGCCCGCCCGATCGCGAGGCACGTCGATCCGGAGCGGCCCCTCGTCGGTCAGCACGGTCTTGCTGCTACGGCCGTTGCGGTGGTTCCCGCGGCCACCCTCCGGGCTGGCCAGGTGCACGCCCAGTTCGGCACCCAAGGCGCGCTCGATGACGGCCTTCTTCAACTTCTGGAACACGGCCTCGACGCCGGCGGCGTCCATCGGGCCAGGGATCAGCTTCTCAAGCAGCTCGTCGGGAAGAATGGCGTCCGACTTCGCGATAGGGGTAGATTTCTTGCGTGGCATGGAGGGCTCCTGAACATCGTCATGGTAGGCCCCTCACACAAAAATCCTGACACCCTCCGACGAGGAACCCCGAGCGGCTCAGGCCGCGTCCAGCTCCACCCTCACCCGGTAGCCGAGCGCCTGGGCGGCGCGGCTCAAGGTTTCCAGCGTCAGCCCGGTGTCGTTCGCGTCGAGCAGTCGGTCCAGGTGCGAGCGGCTGGTGTGCATGCGCTCGGCCATGGCCTTCTTGGTGAGCCCGCGTTCCTTCATCGCCTCGGCGATCTGCCAGGCGATGACGCGCTTGATCGCCACCGCAGTGGTTTCCTCGAGCAGGCCCTCCTCGGCCAGGAAGCCGTCGAAGTCCGATCCGACGTGGCGGTTGAGCTTACTCATCGTGCACCTCTCGCTTGCGCTGTTGCGCCAGTTTCAGGTCTGCCGCCGGCGTCCTGGCTGACTTCTTCACGAAGCCATGGAGCAGCACCATCGTTGCCCCGACCGTGGTGAACAGCACGCGCGCGATCCCTTCGGGGATCGTGCTGCGCACCTCCCACAAGCCGGCTTCCATCTTGCGCACCAGCGGCATGCCAAGCGGCCAGCCAAACTGGACGGTCTTGATGTCCTCGCCGATCGCTTTACGGGCCTCGGCCGGCAGCTCCTTGAGCCAGTCCCGCACGGGTTCGGTGCCGTTGCGGGTGGCGTAGAAGCGGACGGTCAGGACGGGCGGCATGGGTCTAATGTACCTAAAAAGGTACGCCAGTCAAGCCGAGTGTGTCACTCCCCGCCGGCGCCTGCGGCGTCAGCACGGGTCTCGAGCTCCAGCGATGTGACGAACCCGCTACTCCCCACGCTGTGGGTCACTTTCACGATCAGCCAGTCGGTGTCGTCGATCTCGGGCTTGAAGCCGCTCACCCGGCAGGGCTGCTCGGGGTAGAGGTCGGGGCGGCCCCAGGCGAGGGTGAGGGAGAGCGTGGCCAGGCCGCGCTGGATGCGCGCCCACTCGGCTTCGGCCGCTTCGCGGGCGGCCTGCTCGCTGGCGAAGCTGTCGCGCAGGCGCTTGGCGTTGCCGCTCTTGCCCACCAGCACCGAGCGGCGATCGGCGCCCTCCACGTCGTGCCAGTAGGCGCGCACGCCGCTGTAGGCCTCGCGGTCGGCCACGTGGTAGCGGTGGCCGTCGCCATCGCGGCGGCGCACCTGGGCGGCGGGCAGGGGCTCGCCGCTGGCGGTCTCGCCTTTGCCGGTGGGCAGGAAAAGCAGGCGCCCGGCCTTGATGGTGGCCACGGCATCGTGCTGTTTGCCCAGCCGGGTGAGCAGGGCGGCGTCGCTCTCGCCGCTCTGGTCCAGGTGGGGCAGGGGCAGGGCATCGAGGGCCGGAGCGATGCGCGGGCTCAGGCCATGCTCGCCGGCGATGCTGCGCAGTACCTCGCCCAGGGTGGTGTCGTGCCAGCTGCGGTCGCGGCGGGCCCGCAGGGCGGCGGTGAGGTCGGCGCTGCGGGCGCGCACGGTGACGATGTCCGGCGGGCCGGCATGCTCCACCTCGTCCACCCGGTAGCGCCCCTTGTCCACCAGCCCGCCGCCCTGCCAGCCCAGGGCCACGCTGAGTTCGGCGCCGCGGCTGGGCAGGGCCAGGCGGCCGTCGTGGTCGTGGATGCGCAGGTCGAGCTGGTCGGCCTCGCCGGCGCGCTGTTCGCTCAGGGTGAGTTCGAGCAGGCGCGGGGCGAGGCGGGCGGTCAGGTCGCGCCCATCGAGGGTGACGCGCCAGGCCGGAATGCGGTGGCCGCTCATGCTGCCTCGGGTGCCTCGGGCGCCTCGGCGCTGTCATCCACCCGGCGCAGGGCGATCTGGAATTCGATGCGACGGGCCGCGCCGTCGCGGAAGAACAGCGAGCGGGTCTCGCTGATCGACTCGATGACGAAGGCGCCATGCACGCGGCCGGTGCCGTCCACCAGCGGCCAGGCGCGGCCCTGGTCGGCCATGGCGCGCAGGGTGTCGAGCGAGGCCGGGTCGCCGGTCAGTTCGGGGGCGATCAGGCCGCTCAGGCTGATGGTCTCGTCGCCGGGGCCGAGGAACTGGGTGGCGGCGCGGGCGCCCACGCGCTCGCTGCTGGCATGCCGCCAGGCGGTCTGGCGCTGCAATTCCTGGTAGGCGGCCGTGGACAGGGAGAACACGAACAGGCCGAGGCTCATCATCATGGTCAGTCGCCGTAGTCGTAGAGCCCGCTGCGGCGGCGGGCGGCGCGGTCGCGCTCGAGGCGCTCGATCTCCTGCCGCACGGCCCGGGCGATGGCCTCGGCGTCCATGCCGGGGGCGGCATGGATGTGGATGGCGCCGATGTGCACGCCGCCACCGGCCGCGCCGGCGCCGGCGGCAGCCGCGGCCAGCGGCGGGCGGGTATCGAAGGCCAGGGCCGGGGCGGCCAGCGGCGCCAGCACCAGCCCGGCGGCCACGCGGCGCAGCTGGTCGCCGAAGCCGGCCAGGCGGGCCAGCGGGCCGTCCTGGCCACGGTCGAGGCCGCCGGCGAAGCCCTGCATGGTGTACACGCCGAGCTGCGCGAACACGCGCGACGGGCTGCGGATGCCGAGCAGGGACTTCAGCGCGCCGACGGCGCCGCTGCCGATCGACGACAGCGCCTCCTTCACCGCGCCGAGCTTGGCGCGGATGCCCTGCACCAGGCCGTCGATCATCTCGATGCCGGCCTGCATCAGCTTCTGTGGCCAGCCGCCGAGGATGCCGTTGATGGCCTGCCACATCTGCTCCAGTCCGGCGCGGATCTTCGCGCCGTCGCCGCTGAAGATGCCGGTGATCGCCGTCCACGCGCCGGCGACGTACTGCTTGATGCCGGCCCAGAGCTGCGCGAGGTAGTCCTTGATGCGCCCCCAGTTGGCGATGACCATGCCGAGCGGTGTGAAGGCGAACAGGCGCTTGATCCAGCCCCACGCCCACGACGCCACCGCGACGATGCCGGCCCAGAGCTTGAGGAACCAAGCCTTGATCGGCTCCCAGTTGCGGTAGATGAGATACGCGGCGACCGCCAGCGCGCCGACGATCAGCAGCACCAATCCGATCGGCCCGAGCAATGCGGAGAAGCCTGCACCGCCGCTGAGCAGGCTTACCACCTTGACGATGTTGCCGATCGCCATGGCGGCGGTACCACCGATGGTCAGCAGGACGCCGAGCACGGTGACGAACGCGATGCCCGCTAGCGCGGCCTTGAGCAGGCCCGAGGCGAGGACGGGGTGTTGCTGCGCGAAAGCGCTGATCCGGTCGAGCAGGCGGCCGGCGCTGTCGGCAAGCTGATTGAGGGTTGGCATCAGCAGCGCACCCGCCTTCAGCTTCAAGTCCTGCAGGCGGATGTTGAACATGTCGAGCTGCTTCTGCCCGGTCCCCATGCGGGCCGCCCAATCCTCGTCGATGACGCCGTTTGCCTGGCTGGCGCCATGACGGATCGCCTGCATCTTGTCCATGTTCGCCAGCGCAGGACGAACGAACGCCATGGCTTGCGCGTCCTGGAACAGGTCGCCGAGCGCGTAGGCCGAGGCGAGCTGCTCCAGCGCCGCCTGCCGCTGCGCGTCGTCCTTCAGCGCCGCCGCCTCGCGCAGTTTGCGCATGGCCTCCGGCCCCTTCCTCCCCATGTACTCGGTGATGATCTGCAGAGATCCCTGCAGCGGCGAGATGCCTTGCGCCTGCAATTCGAGCAGGCGTCCCTTCAGGTCGATGCCGGCCTTTGCGAAATCCTTGATGGTGTCGGGTGAGGTGAGCTTGCTCAGGTAATTGCGCAGGTTATTGGCCGCTTCGTCCGAGCTGCCCGCCCCCAGGCGCGCCACCTGAAGCGCGGCGCCCAGCTCGTCGACCGCGGCGCGGCCTTTCGCGCCTAGGCTGGCCATCATCGGCGAGAGGTTCGGCAGCCACTTCGCCATGTCGCGAAGCTCGAAGGAACCCTGCTTTCCCGAGTAGGCCAGGCTGTCCAAACCGCCTTTGACCTCGCCGGTAGCCAAGCCCAGTGTCTGCTCCATGGTGACCGCGACGAGCGCCAGATCGTCCATCATCGCGCCGGTCGCCACGCTGCCCTTGGCGAGCACACCCGAGTACGTCTTGAGCTTCTCCATCTCGCTCACGCCGTTGGCCACCATCACCGCCAAGCCATCGCCGATGACGTTGGTGAACTGGCCGAAGCGCTTGGCATCGGCCATCACGGTCGCGCCGAGGGCGGCTTCCTGCTCTCGGGAAAAGCCGCCGGTGATGGCGATGTCGCGCATGCGGGATTCGAAATCGAGCGCTGGCTGCATCTGCGCGGCCGCTTGGTTCAGCACGGCGCCTCCGCCGATGGCCATGCCGGCGCCGTGCGCGGCGGCGGTCATGCCGCCGCTGTGCATGCGGCTTGCGAGCTTCTGCGCCTCCGCGAGTTTGCCGAGGCGGGCGCGTTGCTGATCCAACGCTTTATTCACGCGCTCGGTCTCCAGACGAATTTGCCGCTTCTGCGCTGCCAATCGCTCGGTGCTGACCCCAGCGGCAGACAGCTTCTGCCGCACGGCGTCAAGGCGCTGGCTCAACTGGGCTTGGCGGCTGGTCAATGATTCAACCGACTTGCTTGTTTCCTTGATCGCCGTCTTGGTGCGACGCAAAGCGTTGGTGGACTCGCTGTAGCGAGACTCCAGCCTAGACAAACGATCACGTGCCAGTGCGTATGCGCGATTCAATTCGGCACTTGGGGCCATAGTCCCCTTCATCTCGCTGCCGAGTCGCGCGAACTCCAAGCGTGCGGCCTTCACATCGCCGACTAGCTTGTAATGCGCCGCGCGTTGCGTCTCCAACTTCGAGGCCAGATCGACGCTGCGTGAGCCTGCTGCGCGTAACGCGGCCTCGGTACCGCGAAGCTGAGCGCGGAGCTTTTGGAAGCCCTGAATGTTGCGTTGCTTTTCCTCGAGTTCCTTCAGTTGCCCTTGGGTGGCCTTCAGCGCCTTGGCCAGCGCGCTGCTGCCGCCCATGACCTTGCGCAGCGGACCGGTCGCGCGGTCGATCGCGCTGAGGATGACCTGAAGGCGGAGATCGCGGGAGGCGCTCATCGGGCGCCCCCGTGGTTCAGGGCTCGTCGGGTCCGAACGACGGGGGCTGTGGGCTGCCCGGCCGGGCGAGGTTCAGCAGCACGCGGCCGAGCAGCATGGCAAGGCCCGCGAAGAACAGCAGGGCCGCCGCGGTGGCCAGCACCAGGACTGCGCCGATGAGGATGTCGTCCATGCGCGAACCTTAGCATCTACTCGACTCCGCTGCGAATGCGGGCGCGCTCGCGCCACGCCATCAGTTCGTCCAGCGCCATGCCATCCATCGCCGCGGGCGGCCAGTGGAACACCGCGGCGATGTCGGCCATGGCGTCCTCTACGTGGCGGGGAAGAGCGAGTCCCGATCCGCCTTCTTCATGAAAAAACCCAGCAGCTCCGTGCCGATGGCGACCAGGTCCGGCAACTCCATGGTCTGCACGTCGTGCGTGGTGAGGGTCGGCGTGGTGATGCGCGGCAGCACCGTCTGCAGCGCGCCGACGTCCAGGCGCATCAGATCGGCCAGGGCGACGCCCCGCAGCTCGCCGGCGAGCGGCTTGCGCAGGACCACCTGCTCGATCTTCTGCTCGCCACGCACGATCGGCGTGTCCAGGGTGACGGTGGCCTGGGAGCGGCTGGGGGCCGCCGGGGCGGCTTCGGTCTTCGACATCGGGACTCTCTCTCAAGGACAGGGGGGGGCGGCCCGGCACACGAGGCCGGGCCGGGGGATCAGGCGCCGATCGCGCGGCGCTGGGCGGCCAGCCGGTCGGTGCCGTCGATCACCTCGACCATGTTGAGCAGGTCGATCTCGATCACCGTGGCGCCGTTGATGCTGAGCTTGTAGTAGCTGCAGGCGGTCTTCACCTTGAACTCGGTGTCCTCGCCGGCCTTGGCCGAGCCGAAGTCGATCTCGGAATGGCGGCCGCGCACCACGATCTCCACGGCATCGACATCGCCGGTGTCGTCGCGCTGGTAGGCGCCGGCGAAGCGCAGCTGCACGCCGTCGTGGCGGGTGACGCCGTACTGGGCGAGCACCGGCCGCATCAGGCCGCCGCAGGTCCACTCGAACTCGATGGCCTCCTGGCCGAGGTCGATCTTGACCGGGCCGTTCATGCCGCCGGCGCGGTAGTCCTCCATCTGCCGGGTGAGGGTGGGCAGGGTGGCTTCGACGATCTGGCCGAGGTAGCTGTCGCCGTCGTTGAACAGATTGAAGTTCTTGAGCTTGCGGGGCAATGCCATGACAGTCTCCCGGGTCAGGCGGTGATGCGGCCGGCGAAGTCGGCCAGGTAGCGGTCGGTGATGCGCTGGCGCAGCAGCAGGTTCTCCAGCGGCGGCACCGGGGTGTAGTCGTAGTCGATGACGAGCTTGCCGCCGGCCAGCGTGCTGCTGCTGTTGGCCTGCTCGTCGTACCAGGCGTGGGCGTCGATCAGGTAGCCGAGCGACTTCAGTTCGCGGAACTTGGCATTGATGCCCTCGAGGATGTCGCGCACCAGCGAGGGGTGCATCGGCTTGTCCACGGCCCAGGCCACGCCCTCGGCGATGGTGTCGGCCAGCACCTGGGCGGTGCGGACGGCGCTCTCGAAGGCGAACAGCGGGTCATCGGCGCAGGTGCGCGAGCCCCAGAAGCGGAAGCCCTGATGCTGCACCAGGGTGGTGATGTCGTGGCTGTTGAGGTAGCCGGCGTCGGTGTCGGGGTCTTGCAGATCCCAGTGCACGTCGCGGCTGATGCCGGTGACGCCGGCCACCGCCACGTTCGAGAGGGTCTTGTGCCAACCCTGCTCCTGGTCGATGCGGGCGCGCAGGCCGGCAGCACGGGCGGTGGCGAAAGCCGGGGCGGCGGCGCTGCCGTTCCAGGCCAGGAAATCCGGCCAGATCAGCATCAGCTCGCGCTCGCTGAAGTTCAGGCGGTAGAGCGCCGCTTCTTCCTTGGTGAGCGAGGGGCCGGCGCCGACATAGGCCATGCCGCGCAGCTTGCGGGCCACCACGGCCAGCGCGCTGGCCACCGGCTGGGTGTCGATGCCCGGCGCCACCAGGATGCGCGGTTTGACGCCCAGCCGGCTTTGCGCGGCGAGCAGGGCCTGCATGCCGGTGTACTGGCCATCGGTGACGCCGCCAATGGCGGCGGTGGTGGTTGCCGCTTCCGAGGCGCCGGCATCGATGCGCACCACCACCACCAGCGGGCTGCACTGGTCGGCGATGGCGCGCAGGGCCGGCCCCAGGGTACCGGCGGTGCCGGCACGCTCCAGCGCCCCCAGCACGTCGGTGATCAGCACCGGCGTATCCAGCGGGAAGGTGGCGGCATTGGCATCGGCAGCGTGGGCCACCAGGCCGATGACGGCGGTGGAGACGGTGCGGATCGGGCGGGCGCCTTCGTTGACCTCGATGACGCGGACGCCGTGGTGGTAGCTGGCGGGCATGGGCTGCTCCTTGGGTTAGGCCGCGCGGATGCGCAGCGGGATGGTGAGTCGGGTGTGTTCGCCGGGGATCGGGGTGTCGGTGCGCTGGCCCTCGATGTCGAGCACCCAAGTGCCCGCTTCGGCGGTGCCGGAGAGCTGGACCCGACCGAGGCGCAGGCGCGGTTCCCAGCGCATCAGGGCCAGCGCGGTGGCGCCGAACAGCCGCACCTGGGTGCCGCCGTTGGCCGGCTGGTCGATCAGCTCGGGCAGCAGCGATCCGTAGTCGCGGCGCATCACCCGGCTGCCCACGGGGGTGGTGAGGATGTCGGCGATCGACTGCCGCAGATGCGCCTCGCCCTCGAGGGCCCGGCCGGTGGCGGCGTGCATGCCCCTCATGCCGGCGCTCCGGTCTGGGCGCTGCCGCTGCTGACCCCGCCATGGCGGTGGCCCTTCAGGCTGATGCCGCCGCCGAGCACGTCGGTCTGGGCGGTGAGCGTCTGGCTGACGGCGGCATCGCCGTTGGTCTGGGTGTTGCCGTTGAAGGTGCTGTCGCCGTTGACGGTGAGCGGGCCGTTCACGGTGACGCCCCCCTCGGCGGTGATCTCGGCGCGGCCACCGGCGGGCAGGGTGGCCACGAGCGCATGGGCCGCGTGGTCGTACTCCAGCACTGCCCCGTCCGGGTATTCGATGCGGTGCAGGGTGCCGGACACCGACGGCGCCGGGTGGGCCGTCTGGTACAGCCCGCGCAGGACGATGGCCTGGCCGAGGTCGCCACCCGGGCTGAGCAGCAGCACCTGCTCGCCGACACTGGGAGCCGACCATTCGATGGTCTGGCCGGCCCGCGGCGCGAGCCAGGGCCGGAAGTCGGTCAGCAGGTCACCGGAGCGCACGCGGCAGCGGGCGCTGCCGAGATCGACCTCGGCCACGGTGCCGAGGCGCAGCAGGTTGCCGAGCAGGCGGGGCAGGTCGTGCGCGTCCATGCCGGCATGGTGGGCAGCGGACGGATGGCGCGCAGCCGGCGGCGGCTTGGATTCGGGCTATCCAAGCCGGACGGCGCGAGCGCCGCTCGACTTTTGGCTCACGTCGAGACGCGCATTCTGCACCGCCGCCACCCATCGCAGTCGGGCCCGCTCGATGTCCTGCTCATAGGCGAGACGGCAGTGCTGGCCGCGGTCGATCGGCCAGAACAAGGCCTCGGCGAACAGCCGCGCCACCCACCAGCGGCGGCGCGGCGGGCGGCGCAGCGCGGTGTTGCGCCAGGCGCGGCCGGAGATCGACTCATCCGGCATGCCATTGAGCAGCAGCACGTTGGCGAGCTGGCTCACCGAATCGCCAAGGCGCTGCAGCCAGGGGCGGTTGTCCCAGCGGTCCTTCACGGCCATCTCGGGCAGTCAGATGCGCGAGCGGAAGCGGCTCACGGCAGCACTCCGTTTTCACCGAGTGGCGCTTCGGCCAGCAGCTCTGGCACGCGCCCGGGTGCGATCAGGCCCTGCTGTGCCATGTAGCCGACGAGCTGCTGGGTCATCGGCAGCGTGACGTCGATGTCGCGCGCGGCGTTGAACAGGAACATCGCATCGTCGAGCACGGGATCGGCCTGCGTGGCCTCGCGCACGGCCAGGCGCTCGGCCGGGGTGAAGCGGCTGAGGAAGTACAGGTGCGTCATGCGCGGGCTGGTGGCCGGCGGTGGCGGGGCGTTTTCGGCGGGCGGCGTGAACTCGCCATCGACATAAGTCCAGCCAGGACCGGGCCGCGGGTTCAGTTCGGTGATGTCGATGGCTCCGGGGAAGTCGGCGAGCTCGCCGACGACGACGTTCGAGACGACGCCGGCAGTGATCAGTGCGAGGGTGCGCGACATCAGAGGGCCTCCACGAATTCAAGGATCAAGATGCCAGGACCGCCGTTGCCGCCGACGCTGCCGACGGCACCACCTTTGCCGCCGCCGCCGTAGCCGATGTCTAGCGTGCCGTATGGCGTCGAGGAAAGGTAAATACCGCCAGTCCCACTCGCGACGATACCCGGCCCGCCCGCGCCAAACGGATAGCCAGCCATCACGGACAGAGCCTGCGCGATCGCGAGGCCGTTAGCAGCATTGCTGCCGCCACTTGGGTTGAGCGCCACCGGGTGGGCTGAGCCGTCGCCGATCGACACAATAGATGCTACGCCGTTATTGCCGTTACCGTTTGCTGAAGCAGTCGCACCGCCACCGCCACCGCCGCCGGCCATGCGGAAACGCGCGAAGGTGTCGCCATTGAACGACACCTCAGTGTGACCGGCTGCGGTGCCGTTGGTGTTCAGAGCGCCACCAGAGCCGGGGGCGCCGATGACGGCGTTTACCGTGCTTGCTCCCGCAGGGATCAGAAGAACGGCGCCGCGCGCCCAAGCGCCTGCGGCGCCGTTGCCGCCGACATAGTTGGTCGCATTGCCGCCGCCGCCACCACCGCCTGGCGCGCAGCCGGAGATTTTCAGGATTCCCTTTCCGCCCTGCGCCCAGCTTGGGATCGCCAGGGCCGGGTTCGAGGCCGTCAGCGTGATGATCTGGCGACGCGGTGCGCTGCCAACGCCGAACCCGCTGATGAAGTCACTGGCAAGCTGCATTACTGCCTCCGGTTGAGGATGTGCCAATCCGTCGCGCTACCCGGCGCGAAGATCAGGATTTGAAAGTCTTCATCCATGCGGACATCTTCGGCAGCGCCTTCCACGGTGTCCGTGCCAGTCGCTCGCGAGATATCAACAAAGTTCGCGCCGCGACGCTGCACATAGATTGGAACCCACTTCAGCGGATCGGCCGGGATCGCAGGCAGGCGCAGCGCGCGGGCGGTTGCTGCGCTATCGACGATGTACGTGCCGCCCAGCGAAAGCTCGAGTGTCGATGCCGGCGCGATTCGCTGCACGGCAATTTCGCCTCGCCGCAAGTAACCCGGGTGCGGGTCGGCGGCGGCGGCATGCGCGCCCAGCGCGCCGTCGACGTACTCGGCGGTGGCGTAGACCAGCGAGGGGTCGACGACGAGCTTCACTGCTGCCGCGCTGCTGACCGGGATCGTCACGCGCAGGCGTGCCTCGCCGACAACGTTGTCGGCCAGCACGGGCTTTGTGGTGGGCGGGAACTGCGCCACAGCGAGCAGGGCGCCGTCGTGCCCGATCAACCCGACTTCGCGGATCGTCCAGCCGCCGACGTCGCCGGGGATGATCAGCTCGGCGCGCAGCCAGTTGGGGTTGGCCGGGTGGACGCTGAGCGAGCTGAGCGGGGCGCGGTGTACCTCGTGCACCAGGCCGGTCATGCCTTGGTGCGGGGTGATCGCCGCGCCGTTGCCGTCGCCCACGGCCATGTGGGTGATCTGCACTTGCGGCCCGCCGGCGAGCGCGGCAGCGACGCGCTGCTGGCCAACCGTGGTGAGGATGCTGATGTACTGGCTCATGCGGGCCTCAAGGGTCGATCTGGTAGTCGATGCCGTAGCTCACGCCGGCGGCGAGGTCGATGCCGATGAATACCTCGGGATACTCGGGCGGCGGCGGCAGCACGTCGGTGGTGAGCAGGCATTCGACGAAGGTGCCGATGTGCAGCGGGGCTTGGACGTGGTTGCCGACGATCAGCGCGCGCAGGTGCGAGCGGACGTTGGCCGCGGCGGTGGCGGCGGCGGACAGGCGCGGGGCCGGCCAGTCGAGCAGCGGCTCGCCACGGGCGTCGGCGACGATGCTGTAGGTGTAGGGCGGCGAGCCGTCCTGGAACCATTCGACGATCTCGGCCTCGAAGCCGAGGGCGTCGAGTACGCGGCGCACGGCGCCGAAGGTGCCGCGCCGGCGATGGACGGCGATGCTGCGCGCGATGGCGCGGCGCTTGGCGGTCTCGCTCCAGTCGGGCTGCCAGCCGGGCACGGCCAGCGCCCAGGCCAGCCACGGCAGCAAGGCGGCCGGGCAGGTGTCGGGGTTCCACAGGTCGCGCAGCGGGGTGGAGACGTCGGCGAGCCGCGCGGTCGCGCCCTCGAGGGCGCGCTCGGCGGGGGTGGCGTTGGGCGGCAGCAGGCTGGGCTCAGACATCGGTGCCGCCGTGGGTGAGTTCGATGGCGGTGCAGTGGCCGGCCTGGCCAGCGTCGAGGATCAGGTCCGATGCCGGCGTGGCCAGCTCGACGCGCTGCACGCCCTCCACGTGCAGGGCGGCGTAGAGGCCCGAGCGCGGCACGTCGTGGCCGAGGCGGCGCACGCTTTCGACGTAGGCCTGCAGGCGCGACTGGGCTTCGGCCAGCACCACGCTGGCGTCGGGGCCGGGGCGGGTGTAGAGGGTGGCCGCGACGGTGTAGGGCACGATCTGCGCCGGCTGCACGCTGACGTGATCGGTGAGTGGGCGCACGTCATCGGCCGAGAGCGCGGCGAGCACGGCGTCCAGCGTGGCTGGCGCCGGCGTGCCGTCGCCGCTGCGGGAGAGGATGGTGACCAGCACCTCGCCCGGAGCGGGGCTGGTCACGGACGCATCGAGCACGTCGGGGTGCGCGGCCAGGGCGTGGTAGAGGTAGGCACCGGCCGGGCCGGCGACGGAGAAGCGCTGCGGCGCGAGCTGGATGCGGCGGCGGAAGTCGGCGTCGCTCTCGTAGGCGGGTGGCCGCGGCGGCAGGGCCTGCGGGTCGCCGGGGTCGAGCATCAGGCGCTGCACGCCGAGCAGGGCGCCGAGCTGGTCGAGGTCGCTGCCGACGGCATGGGCCAGCATCACGCCGCGGGCGGCGTCGTTGACGCGCTGGCGCAGCAGCAGCTCGCGGTAGGCGCAGACCTCGAGCAGCTTGTAGGCGGGGTCGGCCTCGGTGAGGGCGTCGAAGGCCGGGTCGCGGCTGCGCAGATCGGCCAGCATGGCGCCGAAAATGGCCTCGAAGTCCAGCGGCTCGACCACGGCAGGCGCCGGGAGCCGGGAAAGATCGACGGCAGCGAAGGTGCTGGACATGCCGGCATGGTGGGCAGCAGAGGGCGGGCGCGCAGCCGGCGGCGGCTTGGATAGCCCGAATCCAAGCCGGCCGAACGCCGCCATTCGTGCAATGGTTGCACTGGTGCAATCATTGCACTAGCATTCCTGCATGCCGACGATCCAGCGCTTCGCGAACAGTACCGTCACGATGTACGCCGCCGATCATCTTCCGCCGCATTTCCATGTCCGGGTGCGGGACGGCCGGGAGGCGCTGGTCGTCATTGCCACGCTCGAGGTGCTGAGCAGCTCACTGAAGGCCCGGGAGCTGGCCGAAGCCCTCGAGTGGGCCAGGTCGAACCAGGGCGTGCTCGCCGCCAAATGGAAGGAGCTGAATCCATGAACCAGCCGCATTTTCTGATCACCCGTGTGGCCGCGGTTGGGCCGCGGCGTCTGGCGATCGCCTTCGGGGATGGGTTCGAGGCCGAGGTCGATCTCGGTGATGTCATCGAGCGCCACCCCAGCCTGGCCAGGCTGCGCCAGCGCAAGATCTTCGCCGCGGTGGCGCCCGATGAATGGCGGCGCGGCGTCGTCTTTGCCGGCGACGATGCGCTGTCGCTGGCCAGCGACAACCTGCGGGCGCTGGCGGTCGAGCAGGGCGGCGGCTGCTCGCATCAGCAGCTCATCGCCTGGATGCACCGCCACGGGCTGAGTCTGGATCAGGCGGCGCAGGCGCTCGGGCTGAGCCGGCGGATGCTGGCCTACTACCGCAGTGGCGAGAAGCCCATTCCCAGGACGGTGGCGCTGGCCATGCGCGGCTGGGAGGCCCTGCACGCGCGGGGGCGGGCCGCCTGAGGCCCTCTCACCCGCGCAGGTGGTCGAGCAGCGTCTGCCGGATGTGCTCGATGTCGGCGGCGCTCAGGCCGAGCAGGCGGCGGGCCGGGTACTGCACCACCGGCCCGCGGGGTGAGACGCGGTCGCGCTCGCCATACTGGTGCACGCGGGCGATGCGGGCCACGCGGCCGGCGAAGCCGACGGCGGCCTGGGCGGCGTCGCTCTGCGGCCGCAGGAAGCGGGCGGTGCGCAGCCGCTGGAACATGGCGGCGGCTTTCTTCCGCACGCGACCGGACTTGCTGCGCAGGCCGTGGCCCGGCTTCCGGCGGGGCGGGTCGGCCTGGCGTTTTCGGGGGGCGAACGGGCTGCCGTCCGGGTTGCGCTGGGCGGCGATGCGCTGCTGCTGGCGGCGCCGCAGGTCGAGGGCGATGGCGCGGGTCAGCCGCCGGCGGGCGGCGGGTTCCAGCCGGGCCAGCAGGGCGCCGGCCCAGTGTTCGAGCTGGATCAGGTCGTCCATTCGGCCAGCAGCTCGTCGCGCAGGTAGATCTGCCAGTGCTCGCCGGCGGCGAAGCCTTCCGGTACGGGCTCGGGGTAGTGCACCACGGTGTGGCCGCCCTCGGGGCGGGGGTGCACGCCCACGCGCTCGGTCAGCGGGATCTCGATCGACAGATCGACGCGGCCGCCGTCGAGCAGGTCGGCCTCGAACCGGATGCGCTGACGCTGCTCGGGGTGGTGCAGCAGTTCGGGCTGGTGCACGGCCAGCCAGGCGAGCAGGGGCACCATCACGGCATCGGGGTGGCCGGCATAGTCGAGCAGCACGAGGTTCAGGCTGTACTGGTACTCGAAGGAGAGGCCGGGCACGCCGGTGGCGATGATCTGCCCGGCGTCGATGAAGACCTGGAGTTTCTCCGGGTCGCGGCGCAGCTCGGGCAGGGCGGCGGTGAGGTGTTCGCGCAGGCTGGGCGGCTTGATCACGGGCTGGGCCCTCCAGGCGTTTCGGCGGCGCGCACCGAGCGCACCCAGTCTTGCAGGGCGATCAGTTGTTCGCGGATTTCGTGGCAGGTGGCGTAGTTTCCGGCGACGGTGGCGGCGACGGCAGAGAGCGCAAGCCCGGGGGCGGGCGCATCAGGATCTCCGGCGGTTCGGGGGACGGGCAGGTTTTGCGCGGCGGCGTCGTGCACGCGGACAAAGCCGGCAGGCACAGGACAGCGAGCATCAGCGCTCGGGGTGACATGGGCGGGCACCTCCTGGGCAATGGCATGGGCGCGCTCGCGCACGATCTGCACGCGGTCGATGTAGCGGGTGACGACGCGGGCGCTGAGACGGGCGAATTCGAGTTCGGCCTGGAGCCGCCCGGCTTCCTGTCGGGCGGTGTCGAGCTGGGAGCGGGCCTCGGCGAGGGCGCGCTCGGTCTGGTGCCGCTGCCAGGCCTGCCAGCCGGCGAGGCCGGTGAGCAGGGCGAGCAGGGCCAGGCCGAGGCGCAGGATCATGGCTGGGCTCCCAGTACTTGCCGGGCGCGCCGCCAGCGGGCCAGGCGGTCGGCCTGGCCGTGCAGGCCGCCATTGATGCGGCGGGTGATGGCCTCGAACTGCCCGGCATCGGCCAGGGCGTTGAGGCCGCGGGCCGCCCAGAAGGCGGCAGCGGAACGCGCGGCTGGCTCGGGCTGGAGCAGCAGGTCGGGCTCTGCCTCGAGCGGCAGGCCAAGGCGCCGGCCGAACTCGCGGTAGTTGGCCCGGCCGGTGAGCTGGATCAGGCCGCGGCCACGGTAGCGCCAGCCGTCGCCACTGCCCTCGGGGCCGTTGCCGAGCCGGCCGCCATAGACGCGCTCGGCGATGGCCTCCGGCTGGCGGGCGAACTGCCGGGCCAGGGCCTCGGTGGGGAACCGGGCGGGCCAGGTGCGGCGCAGGGCCTCGGCGCTGTAGGCGAGGTTCTCTTCGAGGTGGGCGAGGCTGGCGGACTCGTGGCCGATCTGG
The DNA here is from genome assembly GCA_026005095.1 of Silanimonas sp. GTDB lineage: Bacteria > Pseudomonadota > Gammaproteobacteria > Xanthomonadales > Xanthomonadaceae > Silanimonas. The sequence continues at coordinate 94,222 of BPKK01000006.1, forward strand.
GCGAGGAAGGCGGCGGCCCGCGCCGGGGTGCCGATGTCGAACTCACGCATGGCGGCGGTGAGCGGCCCGGCAAAACGCAGGGCCCGCGATTCGGGGCAGGGCATCAGCCGGGCGAGCTGGGCAGGCTCAAGCCGCATGGGCGGCCTCCGGGGCGCGCATGGCATCGAGGGTGTCGGGGATGTCGATGCCGTGAGAACGCAGCACCACTTCGAGCTGCAGCACGCGCAGGCGCAGGCGGGAGCTCTCCTCCATCGCCTGCAGGCGGGCGTGGATCTCGTCGATGATCCGGCGCTCGAGTTCTGCCTGGCGGGCCTCGAGGTGGTCGATGCGGGTCTTGAGCACATCGAGCAGTTCGATCTCGGCGCTGGCCTTGGCCACGATCAGATCGTCGCTGGCACGGTCGCGGCGGCGGCCGAGCCACCAGTCCACGGTCTTGACGATGATGGCGCCGGCAATGGCGGAGCCGGCCATCCACCAGGGAGCGAGCGGAGAGGGCTCGAACGGGTCCATGGCTCAGTCCCAGAGCTGGATCAGGGGGCGCCGCGCTTCGCCCGTGGCAGCGGGATCGGGCAGGGTGACGATGAGGCCATGCGGCAGCACCGGGCCGAGATCGGCCAGGCCGGGATTGGCAGCGAGGGCCTGCTCGACGAGGCCGGCGGTGCGCCCGAGGTGGCGGTAGCACAGGGCATCGAGGGTGTCGCCCTGGTGAGCCGTCACGCGCATCAGATCAGCTCCACGGTGGTGTGGGTGCGGCCGAGGATGTCGCGGATGGCCCAGCGGGCATTGCGGCGCTGTTCGTCGATGCTCGGGGTGAGGTCATCGGCGCGGCGGTGGCCGGCCGCGGTGGTGTCGATGTCGCGGTAGCGCTCGGTGAGGTCGGCCTTGACGGTGCTGTAGATGGCGCGCCGGTAGAGCAGCACCAGCCGGCTGATGCCGTCGAGGGTGCCGGATGGCACCTCTTCCAGGCGCTCGTAGCCCGCTTCCATCTGCCGCAGCTGCCAGTCGTACAGCTCGCGGTTGACGTCGGCCATGGCGTAGAAGATGGCCTGCCGCAGCCGCTCAGGCGTGATGCTGGCATCCAGGCGCACCGCGTCGCGCAGCCGGGCCGGCTCGATGTCCGGGAACCAGCCATCGTTGCTGACGATGGGCTCGGCGGGGGCGGCAGGCGTGGGATGGGCGATGAAGGGGCTGCTCATGGCGGGAAAACGGCGGTGGGGGGTGGGCGCGGGTAGGAGTCGGACCCCGCGCCCACCCCGCCGCCGGGCGCCGGGGGGCGTTCGGGTCAGGTGGTGCGGGCGGAGTTCTTCAGTTCGCGCTCGAGGCGCTCGATCTCCTTCTTCACGCCGACGCGCTCGTGCAGGGCGAGGGCGCGGCGGAAATTCCGCAGCGCTTCGGCCGGCTGCGTGGACTGGTAGAGCAGGCCCAGTGCCTTGTGCAGCTTGGCCCGGGCCTCATCGGGCATGTCGCAGTCGGCGGTGAGGCGCTCGGCGCGCTCCAGGATCTGCGGGTCGAAGGCCTCGCCGGCGGTCAGGGCGGCCAGGGCGCGCTCGGCAATCTCCTCGACCACGACGGTGGCGGTGCTGCGCTGGTACTGGTCGGGCAGGGTGAGGCCATGGCGCAGGGCGTACTCGGCGATGTCGAGGGCGCCGGGGTAGTCGCCGGTGTCGATGCGCCAGACCATCACGGTCATCAGCACGTCGTCCTGGCGGCCGCTGCCTCCGGCCAGCACGCCCTGCACCCAGGCCTCGTACTGCGGCAGCATCTGCCGCTTGGCCTCGATCTTGCGCTCGACCGACTGCAGGGCCTTGAGCCGGCGCCGGTCCTCGGCCAGCTGGGCGAGCATCAGCTCGTAGGCGCTGGCATGGGCCGGCACGCTCTCGCCCGGCGCGGCCGCGGCGGCCAGGGCCGCCACGGCGCGCTGGTAGTGGCGCTGGGCAAGCGAGCCGGCCATGGATCAGACGAGCTCGATGTTCTCGACCAGGCAGCCGGCGCCGAAGTCCTCGACCACGTAGGCGTCGTTCGAGCTCTCGTAGTTCTCGATCCGGTCGCGCTTGGGGTTGTCGATGATGGTGCGGCGACGGGCGCCTTCCTGCCAGTAGATCGAGAGGTTGTCGAGGCGGGTGATCAGCAGGGCGTTGTCCGGGAAGCCCGGCACGCGCATCGCCGGCAGGCCGCCCATGCGCTTCTGGCTGACGATCAGGTCGGCGGCCAGCTTCTCGCTGGGCACGGTCTGGGCATTGATCAGCGGGAAGTACTTGTCGTGCAGCAGCGAGCGGCCGCAGATGACCACCAGCTCGGTGTCCTCGGCGTACCAGGGCTCGATCATGTTGGCCACGGCGTCGTACACCAGGGCATCGAGGTTGCCGTAGTCGGCGCCCGCGGCGCTGCCCACCTTCACGGTGCCGCCGCCGCCGCCAGCCGCGAGCACACGCTGCGGGGCCTGCTCGCGGTAGTGCTGCAGCCAGCCCTTGTTCACGTCCTGCAGCAGGGGGTTGGTGCTGGGGTTGGAGGTGGCGGCGCGGCTGACGCCGTTGAAGCCGATCAGGATGCGGTCGAGTGCCTGGCGGCGCAGGATGGCGTCGCGCACCCGGGTCTGGAAGTCGCGGAACTTGGCCCAGGCATCGAGCTTGGCGTAGCTGATGTGGGTGTCGGAGTTGGTCTGCTCGCAGCGGTAGGGCTGGGCGTCCAGCGTGGTGGGGTCGCGGGTCTGGCGGTCCTGCGTGACCGTGTTGGTGGTGCTGGCAATCGGGCTGCCGATGCCCAGACCGAGCTTCTCGCCCTCCTGCTCGGTCACGCCGATGATGTTGATCCGCTGCAGGAAGGCCGAGCTTTCCTGCATCTTGGTCTCCAGCGTCTGCTGGACGGAGGGATCGACGGTGAACTTCTCGGTGGCCGAGGGCACGCCGTTGAGGCGGGCGACCTGCTCGACGTAGGCATGGAACTGGAGACGGGTGTCGTTGCGCATGAGAGGGCTCCGGGCGAGCAGGGATCAGCAGTCGGTGAGAACGGCGCCGGCGCCACCGGTGGCGGCAGGGCGGCGGGGATGCGGGGCTTCGGCCTGGTCGAGGGCGGCGGTGAGGTCGGCGAGCCTGGCCGAGAGCGCGTCGAGGTCGGCCTTCAGGGCCGTGATCTCGCGGGCCCGCGCCTCGCGTTCGGACTCCAGGGTGACGGCCAGCGAGGCGGTGTGGCCCGCCAGGGCTTCGACCGCTTCGCCGATGTCGGCGATCCGCCGGTCATCCGCCGGGCTGCGGCGCGAGAACAGCTCCCGCACCCGGGCGAGCAGGGTGTCGGCCGGCACCGGCTCGGGCTCGAACTCCAGCGCGATCTCGGCGGCCGCCGTGAACAGGTTCTCGGGCTGCTGCTTGCGGGCGGCAAAGGGGTTGGCCTCGGGGTGGGCAGAGGCGAACGCCAGCACCTCGGTGCCCAGGCTGGCCGGGGAGTCGGTGATGGCCAGGCCCACGAGGTAGGCCTCGCCGGTCTTGGCGAAGTTGGTATCGACCTCGGCCGAGGTGTAGATCTTCTGCCGCTCCTTGCTCAGGCGCACTAGATCCGGGGTCGGGTCGATCTGGGCGTAGAGCGCCAGGCGCTTGTGGCCGTCGATCTCGATCTCTTCGGCGCGGACGGCGGTCACGTCGCCGTAGGCCTTGAAGGGGCTGTCGGGCAGCACGCCGCGGAGGTGTTCGAGCCAGACCCGGGCGCCGTACTTCGCGGGATCGTAGGTGCTGGCGATCTGCTCGATCCACTCGCGCTTGATCTGGCGCCCGTCGGTGGTGTCGCCCTCGACGCAGACGCGAAAAAACTTGGATTTGGCCATGGTGCCCTCTGGGGTGCGACTCAGGGGCGATGCTGGTAGCGGGCGATACCCCTCGCAATGCGCGAGGGCTTGGAATCGGCCAATCCAAGCCGCCGGGCCCGGACGCGGCCCGGTGCGGCACCTAGCCTGCGCGCATGTTCCTGCACGCCCCCGAGATCGACCGCCGCCGCGCCGCGCGGGCCCTGTACTGGCAGGGCTGGCGCGTCACCGACATCGCCGAGTACTTCGGCCTGCCGCGCACGACGGTGGAAAGCTGGAAGCAGCGCGACGGCTGGGACGGCTACCCGGCGATTGCGCGGGTGGAGACCTCACTCGAGGCGCGCCTGGTGCAGCTGGTCGGGAAAGAGCCGAAGACGGGCAGCGACTACAAGGAGATCGACCTGCTGGGCCGGCAGATCGAGCGGCTGGCGCGGGTGCGCCGGTACCAGCAGCCGGGCGGGCACGAGGGCGACCTCAACCCCAACATCGAGCGCCGCAATGCCGGCCCCAAGCGCAGGCCGAAGCGGAACGAGGTCAGCGAGGAGCAGCAGCAGCGGCTGCTGGAGATCTTCGAGGAGTCGCTGTTCGACTACCAGCGGGTCTGGCACCGGGCCGGGCAGGGGGAGCGCATCCGCAACATCCTCAAGAGCCGGCAGATCGGCGCCACCTGGTTCTTCGCCCGCGAGGCGCTGGCCGATGCGCTGGAGACGGGCCGGAACCAGATCTTCCTCAGCGCCAGCAAGGCGCAGGCGCACGTGTTCCGGCAGTACATGGTGCAGTTCGCCGGCGAGGCGGAGGTGGAGCTGTCGGGCGATCCGATCATCCTGCCGAACGGCGCGCACCTGTACTTCCTCGGCACCAATGCCAGGACGGCGCAGAGCTATCACGGCAACCTCTACTTCGACGAGTACTTCTGGGTGCACCGTTTTCAGGAGCTGCGGAAGGTCGCCAGCGGCATGGCGATCCACAAGAAGTGGCGGCAGACCTACTTCTCCACGCCCAGCTCGATCACGCACGACGCCTACCCCTTCTGGACCGGGGCCCTGTTCAACCGCGGGCGGGCGAAGGCCGAGCGCATCGAGATCGACGTGAGCCACGCCGCGCTGTCGCCCGGCAGGCACTGCCCGGATGGGCAGTGGCGGCAGATCGTGACCGTGGAGGATGCCCAGCGCGGCGGCTGTGATCTGTTCGATCTCGAACAGCTGCGGCGCGAGTACAGCGCCGATGAGTGGGCCAACCTGCTGATGTGCCAGTTCATCGACGACACCGCCTCGGTCTTCCCGCTCGCCGAGCTGCAGCGCTGCATGGTGGACTCGTGGGCGGTGTGGGACGACGTCAAGCCCTTCGCGGCACGGCCCTTCGGGTCGCGGCCGGTGTGGGTGGGCTATGACCCGTCGCTGCATGGCGACAGCGCCGGCTGCGCGGTGCTGGCGCCGCCGGCGGTGCCGGGCGGCAAGTTCCGGGTGCTGGAAAAACACCAGTGGCGCGGCATGGATTTCGCCGCGCAGGCGGAGAGCATCCGGCAGATCACGCAGCGCTACCACGTCACCCACATCGCGATCGACGCCACCGGGATCGGGCAGGGAGTGCTGCAGCTCGTGCGGCAGTTCTTCCCGGCGGTGCAGGCGATCAGCTATTCGCCGGAGGTGAAGTCGCGCCTGGTGCTCAAGGCCCGGGACGTGATCGGCAATGGCCGACTGGAGTTCGATGCCGGCTGGACCGATCTGGCCCAGGCCTTCATGGCGATCCGCAAGACCACCACTGCCAGCGGCCGGCAGGTGACCTTCGAGGCTGGACGCAGCGATGACATCGGGCATGCCGACCTCGCATGGGCGGTGATGCACGCACTCGACCACGAGCCCCTCGAGGGCGGAAACCGCCGCAACAGCGGCCTGATGGAGATCTACTGATGAGCAGGCGCAAGAAGCAGTTCAGCCACCAGCACGGCGGCGAGGCCACCGGAGCCCCCGGGGTGGAGGCCTTCACCTTCGGCGAGCCGACCCCGGTGCTGGATCGGCGCGAGCTGCTGGACTATGCCGAGTCCTGGTTCAACGGCCGATGGTTCGAGCCGCCGATCAGCCTGGACGGGCTGGCCAAGTGCTTCCGTGCCAGCCCGCATCACAGCTCGGCGATCTACGTGAAGCGCAACATCCTGACGGCTGCCTACCTGCCGCACCCGATGCTGTCGCGCGAGGCCTTCGACCGGCTGGCGCTCGAGTACCTGGTGTTCGGCAATGCCTACCTCGAGCGGCGCGACAGCGTGAGCCGCAAGGCATTGCGGCTCGAGCCGGCGCTGGCCAAGTACGTCCGCCGGGGTGAGGACGGACGGTTCTTCTTCGTGCGCGGCTGGCAGGATGCGCATGAGTTCCGTCGCGGCTCGGTGTACCACTTCGCCGAGCCTGACATCCACCAGGAGATCTACGGCCTGCCGGAGTACCTGAGCGCCCTGCAGTCGGCCCTGCTCAACGAATCGGCCACGCTGTTCCGCCGGCGCTACTACCTCAACGGCAGCCACGCCGGCTTCATCCTCTACATGAGCGACCCGGCGCAGAAGGAGGAAGACATCGACGCCCTGCGCGAAGCGCTGCGGAAGTCCAAGGGCCCCGGGAACTTCCGCAACCTGTTCCTGTACAGCCCGAACGGGAAGAAGGACGGCGTGCAGGTCATCCCGATCAGTGAGGTGGCGGCCAAGGACGAGTTTCTCGGCATAAAGGACGCCAGCCGCGACGATGTCCTGGCCGCCCACCGCGTGCCGCCTCAGCTGCTGGGCATCGTGCCAAAGAACGCAGGTGGCTTCGGGGATGCGGCCAAGGCCCGCCAGGTCTTCATCGAGAACGAGATTCTCCCCCTGCAGGCGCGGTTCCAGACTCTGAACGCCTGGATCGGGGAGGAGGTCATCCGGTTCCGCCCCTTGAGCTCCCTCACTGACTGAGCCTCCACCACCACGCCACACCACCAGGCCGCCTCAGGGCGGCCTTTTTTTCGCCTGGACGCGGGATGGGCGGCTACCCGCGGCGGCGCGCGCCTTTCCCCCCTCCGCGCCTGCCCGCTTCGTCGGTGGGTGGCGACTCACCCGGCGGTGGGCGGCTGATCGCGGGCAGACAGTGGCATGCCCGGGGCGCGGCACTGCGCAGGGCACGACGCAGGCCGACGCACGAAAGCGCGGTGTCGATCACAAAAGGGCGCGGCTTCCGGCCGCCGATGGCGGGGGCGCATCGAAAAATAGTAATCGTCGTGACGGTCGCCCAAAATCTGACTTAACCAACTGATTCAAAAGGATTTATCAGATTACCCTGACGCAGTAATCCATCGTAATCCACGCGGTAACAGGCGCTAAGCCTCTGATTTTAAAGGAGCGGCTCTTGGGTGCCGATTACCTTGAAAGAAGGTAATGGATTACTCCCAAGTTACCCTAGAATCACCGTGAGCTTTGCGGCGTAAGTCATTGATCCGAAATCGATTTGAGGCCAAACAAGAAAGGCGTCACCGGGATTACTATTTTTTGATGGCCAACTTTTTTGACAGCCCCATGTCAGATGTCTCATCCATCCATGAGAACTCAACCCCTGATTGGTCCGCAGAGCCTGCATTCAACTGTGTGGCGAAGGTAGAAGCGGGGGATTGGTCGAATCGCCGGTGGGGACGCCAAAGGCCAGGCCACGCACGAAAGCCACCTCCGGGTGGCTTTCGGCGTTTCCGGGACAGGGCGCTCAGACGGGGAAGGCCGCGTCCAACCAGCCGGGAAGCGGCAGGCCGACAGGCAGGGTGCCAAGCGCCCGGCCGCCCTCGTCGCCGAGCCGGCTGCGGCAGAAGGCCTCGGCCCCCGGCGCTCCGGCCTCGAACAGCAGGGCAGCCTGCCACAGCAGCGCCAGCCGCTCGACGAGCCAGCGGGCCCGCGCCTCGAGGTCCTGTGGCGGCAGAACCAGCAGCCGTTCCAGTCCACCGAGGGCAGCGGCATAGGCCGGATGCGCCCCGCGCTGCACTCCGAGTTCCGCCCGTAAAGCTTCGCGGGCGTCCGGTTCGCGGGCCAGTGCACGCAACACATCGAGGCACTGGATGTTGCCGCAGCCCTCCCAGATCGAGTTGAGCGGCGCCTCGCGGTAGAGGCGAGCGAGCAGGGATTCCTCGATGTAGCCAGCGCCGCCCAGGCACTCCTGGGCCTCGTTCACCACGGCCGGGGCGCGGCGGCAAATCCAGTACTTGCCGATGCCGGTGCCGATGCGGGCGAGGGCGGCTTCCACCGGATCGTCACTGGCACGGTCGATGGCCGCGGCGATGCGGAAGGCCAGCCGGGTGGCGGCCTCCGATTCCAGCGCCAGATCGGCCAGCACCTGCTGCATCAGGGCATGGTCCACGAGCCGGCGGCCGAAGGCCTGGCGGTGGCGGGCATGGTGCAAGGCCTCGATGAAGGCACGGCGCATTTCGGCAGCGGAACCGAGCATGCAGTCGAGGCGGGTGAGCGCCACCATCTCGATGATGCTGGCCACCCCACGCCCTGGCTCGCCGATGCGCCGCGCCCAGGCGCCCTGGAACTCGACCTCGCTCGAGGCGTTGGCCCAATTGCCGAGCTTGTCCTTCAGGCGTTGCAGACGCAGGGCGTTGCGGCTGCCATCGGGAAGCACCCGCGGCAGCAGGAAACAGGAAAGCCCGGCCGCCTCCTGCGCCAGCACGAGGAAGGCATCACTCATCGGCGCCGAGAAGAACCATTTGTGGCCGACCAGTGCCACTTCCGAGCCGCCGCAGGGATGCGCCACGGTGGTGTTCGCGCGCACATCGGAGCCGCCTTGCTTCTCCGTCATGCCCATGCCGAGACCCAGCCCCGGCTTGTCGGCCGGCACAGCCAATTGCGGGGCGTAACAGCGGCTGGTGAGCCCAGCCAGCCAGTAAGGCTCCAGGTCCGGCTCACGGCGCAGTACCGCGATACCGGCATGGGTCATGGTCAGCGGGCAAGAAGTACCAGCCTCGGCCTGGTGGTGCAGGTAACTCAAAGCGGCTCGAGCGACATGGCGGCCCGGGGTCTCGCTTTCCCAACTCAGAGAATGCACGCCATGGGCATAGGCCGTGGCCATCAGCCGATGGTAGGCCGGATGAAAGTGCACCTCGTCGATGCGGTATCCGAAGCGGTCGTATGGCTCGAAACGCGGGCGGTTACGGTTGGCCTCCTCACCGAGTGCGATGAGTTCGCCCCCCACGAGACGACCATACGCCGACAGAGCCGCTACAAAGCCATCGGCACCGCCCGCGGCCACGCATTGGCGCAGCACCGGGTCACTGGCATAGGCATCGAAATCCTGCAGGGGCGGCGGCTGGTTGAAGACGCGATGGGTGGCGAACTCGGCAGGAGATGGCATGGGCCTACAGGGTTGGGGGCCGAAGCCCGAGTGTCGGCATGCCAGGGCCGGGCCGGCAAGCCTGGGGCTGGGCCGCCATGCCAGGCATTGACCCGCTTCGTAGCCACTCATGTCAAGACATAATATTCATTATGCGAACTCTGATGCTCTGGCATCGAATTAGCAGGCGGCGCGGCTTCCTCAACTGGCCAAGGAGTGCCGCATGCTTGAACCCCCTCCCTGCCTCTCCGTCCTGGGCGTGACGAACTGCCTGCGCCGTCAACACGACTGGCTGATCTACGGATCGGGACCACTGCACGGCCCATGGGAAGGATGGCGCATCGCTGGCCCGGTACTGGTTGACCCAGACGGGCGACGCATCCACTTAAACCGGGTGCGTGCAGTCATGACGCAAGACGAGCTACGCAGAAGGCCGGGAGCCTCAGCAACCATCGTGCCGTTCACGGCCCGGAGCCTTCGCTGCACGACGCCCTAGCGGGCGTCGCCCTCGCTTCCCCGCCGCGATGCGGCGGGGACCCCCTCGGGCCGCCGGCGCGGTGCGGACGCGAAGGCCCGGGGATCGAGCCCAGCACACCGAAGCACGGTCACCGGGGAGAGGTGATGCAGGCAGCGCGGCCCGCTGATCGAACAAGCTGTTCCCAACCGCCTCGATGCGCCGAAGAACCGCACCCTGAGAGCATGCCGCGACCCTCAGGCACCAGGCGGCACGTAGTGCAGCCTGATCGAGCGGTCATGGCCAGCACCGAGACCAACCGGGCGACGGCTGAAAGCCTCCGCTTGCGGCTCAGGCGGTGGTGGTGAGAGGTCAGCCTGGACAGGAGCGCGACCGACTGGGGGAAGTCGAGGGTCCCAGTAGCCGTGTCTGGCGATGGTGATGCACACGCGATCATCGACAAGGACAGGCGTCATCTGTTGAGTGCGGCAGCGGCAACTGATGCGCTCGACGCGCTGATCCCCACTGATGACGCAGAACATGCGCGGGTAGTCCTGGACTTCGAACCTGTCGTAGAGCGGTGCGCTCGCCGGGTCAGTCGGAACACGGGGCGTGCGCTCGAAGATGTAGTCCTCGACGCTCTGCGGCTCTGCCCTGCCCTGCCCTGCCCGCTCGGTGCTCGCTGCGCTGCGCGCCTCGCTGGGCTGGGCAGATGCAGGGAGAGGAGAAGATGGACCGGAAGAAGAAGGCGATGCGTCCGTCACGTCGAAGGTGGCCCACAGCATCCACGCACCGGCAGGGATGGCGACGAGGGAAAGGACACCGACGACAAGGGCCATGATGACCTTCGCAGGGATGCGACGCTTGACCGTGTGCAGCGTGGCCGACTCGTAAAGCGCGAACACCTTTCGGGGATAGGTCCAAACCTGTTCGATAGCCTGGGCCTTCGCGACCTGACCGTTCGGGCTTTCCTGCACATGGGGCCACTCGTAGCGGATGGTGGTCTCGGTGCCGAACTTGCGCGTCACATGGACATGTGAGCCGATGAGGTCACGGACAAACGGCGATAGCTGGCTCGGGGCCTGCGTGGTGAAGATGAAATCGAAGCCGCGATGACGATGCTTCGCAAGGTTGAGGATCCGGGGATCATCCGCATTCCTAAGGTGCTTGCCGAAGAACTCCCATGCCTCATCGACAACGATCAAAGAGCCGTCAGGGCAAGATTCCCAGTCCCACGGCGTTTCGATGCTGGGCAGGCGGCGGTCGAGGCCGCGCACGTTGCAGAAGAACACCGGCCGCGTGGGGACCTCGCCCTTGTCCCAGGCATGGAGCGGATCACCCGATCCGCTGAAATCGACGCCGACCTGAGAGAGCGCATCCTGCAACGCGGTGAGCGTCTTTCCAGCGCCAGGCGTGCCGGTCACGAGCTTGATAGGCATCAGCTAGTCCTCATCCGAAGGACGAAGTTCGAGGCCCAAACGACGGTATAGGCGCTGAGAATGGCCTTGACGTAGACGTCGAGGTTCAAGTAACCGATCCACGCCGCGACATCGGCGGGAAGCTGGCCGAAGCGATTCGCCATCAGGTCCATGACCTGATCCCCGAGAGGCTCCATGACGTAGAAGTAAAGGCCGAGGCCAGCAAGAAGGCGAATGGCGAAGCCAACGATGTTGGCGAGAACGAACGCACGCAGTGCGGCCTGAAGAAGTGCGAAGAAACCGCCGCTGAGAACGACAGGCCAGGGCATCAGCTAGTCCCCACACGCGAAACGATGAAAAGCGCCTGGATGGTGCCAGCAAGGGCAATGACCCATCCGAGGATGGACATGGCGAAACACACGATCTGAACGGGCGTAGTCATGGAGTAGGTGCCGAACCCGAGATCGAAAGTCTGGGGCCAAGAAAGAGCCGGACAGGTGCGAGAAAGACCAAAGCCACCCGTGAGCTGGAGGCCCGAAAGAAGCTCGGAAGGTGAACCGCGCTCGATGATGGACTCAGGACCGGGAACATCAGGCCCACTATCGACAGGCTCATAGTCGGCAGTGCCAGGCATCTGAGGGATGGAAGAACGGATGGCCTGAAGCTCGGCAACAATAGAAGAAGAACCGGATGCAACAGCATCGCGAACTGCATCGATTCGAGGAGCAAGGCCGAGAACCGCCTGCTCAATAGCAGTAAGAGCAGGACCTAAAGACTCGCCGCTGCCGGGAGAAGTTCCGGGGTCGGAAGGGTCCGAAGGATCGGAAGGATCGGAGGGGTCCGAAGGATCGGAAGGATCGGAGGGGTCCGAAGGATCGGAAGGATCGGAGGGGTCCGAAGGATCGGAAGGATCGGAGGGGTCCGAAGGATCGGAAGGATCACGGTCTATAGACTCAGTGCAGGTCTGGCCCGTGGGAACCCATGATGAAGGAGAAGAACAAGAGCCGATACAGATGGTGTCGACATAGGAACAGCCTTCAAGGCACATGCGCCAGCCCGAGTAAAGAGAGCCGGGAAGCTCAGGACGAGATGCGCAAGATCGGGTGACTGTATAACCAGAGTAGGGAACGACGACAGAGGAACGAGAAGGATGGGAAAGATGACGATGAAGGGTGACAGTAAAACGACCAGGCGAGGACTCGGAAGAAGAACAAAGACGCTCGACGGAAATCTGACCGTTAACCTCATCCATGGGAGAGACGGGCGGGGAAAAATGAGAAGAAGCGCCCTGAAGCAAGCGAGACGAGGGGGTGAGATGACAGGCAGAAAAGGCATGGCCTTCATCACAATCCGGGCCAGAGACGGGAGACGAAGCACCAAAACCGGAAGGATCAACGGTGCACTGAGAAAAAGCTGGTGCTACTCCGAAAAGAGCAGCCAGCCAGCAGCACAGAGCAAGAAAAAAACGAACCATCCGATCACCTGCTGAGCCCTCGAAAAGAAATGGGCGGTGCCAGGACACCGCCACGAGATCAACCGGCCTTGCGGGCCCACTTGACGGCTTTGGCCACCATCACGAGACCGAGAACGGCCATGCCGACGACGACAATGAAACCGATCGTCGAGGAGACATAGCCCAGCACTTCGCCCTGGGCGGTAGACAGACCATCGGCAAACTGGGCGTAGGACGTGGCAGGGACAAGGGCAGCAGTGGCAGTGCCCAGGCCGATGAAGGCAGCCATCGCGGCAGCCTTCGCACGCTTGAAGAACGCGAACATAAAGAACTCCTAGAGTGAGTCAACGAAACGACGGAGCCGCTTTAGAAGCCAGGCGACGGCGAACAAGACGAACACCGAAGCGCCGAGGGCTGCACCCTCCCCTGCGGACAGCGGCGGAAGCCCGAAGGGTGTTTGGTCGATCCACGCCGCCGAGACGCATTCGCCGGTGGCGGCGTCCCACTCGATGCAGGCGTAGACCTTCATGGATCAAGCCGCCTTGGTGCTCGATGCAGCGGGAGCGGGCAGCAGTTCGATGGTGCGACCGATGGCAGGCTCGCCGTACTGGCCCTGGACGATGGAACGGGGGCCGAGGACGTACTGACCGGGCGCATACGGCGTCTGGTCACGGTCAAGCGTGATACGCATCCTGGTCGGGTAGTGGTGACCGTTGTGGATGTAGATGCTCTGCTCCCGAAGATCGACGGGACCGTTCTTGCCATTGACACGCCGGACGGTGACCGGCTCGTGAGCAACTTCAACGCGAATCATGGACATGCTCCTGATACTGCTGGCGCAGTGACTGGACGAGGGTTTCATAGTCGCCGTGGTACGTCTTGAACCTGCTCGGGCGACCTTCACGAGCAAGCCGAAGCTCGATGTAACGGGCGATGTTCTCGCGGCCGAGAACATCGAACAGGAGACCAAGAGAGCGTCCCGCCTGACGCTCAAGGAAGGATTCCATCGCCTCGAAGGTGGCTTCTGCGGTGGCCCGCATGACATCGAAGCGGGCGAGGACGCCATCGAGATACTGGACAAGCAGCGAATACGCGCCCCGGAAGTAGGGTTCAGGGTTCAGCAGAACGTCCGGCGTGAGCACCATGTGCTTCGCATAGAGTCGCACCTCAACACGGATGCGCCTGGAATCGGGGTCCCCTAGCTGCTTGCCCTTCTCGTAAATCTGCACCTGCTTGTGCCCACGCTGGCCGATGGTCAGAGAGCGGCCCTTGTTGCTCCCCATGTCGTCAATGAGCGTGGCCTGGGGATTGCGGCCACCCTCGTTGAACTCGCCGTTCTTGTAGTGCTCGACGAAGTCCTCGAAAGTGAACACCTCGCCCTCGAGGTCATCGACGGCAATGTCAACGTGGGTGATCTTCGCGCCGACGGTCTCGATGAAGCGGGCCACGCGCTTCCAGTTCTGGACGCGGGCGCAGCCAGCACCCGATAGGCTCACGTGGAAGTCGCCATCGTCCTTCTGGCCGTACCGGCCGAGGACCTGCCCCTCGCCGTCCACGATGTAGCCGCTGCGCGGGTAGAACTGCCAGACGTGATCGGCAAGAGGCTGAACGCGCACGTCATCATCGAAGGCGTACAGCCAGTGAATGAGCATGGGCAGGTCGAGGAACTCGCCCAGGGCACGGCGGCGGTCCTCGGAATCGCCCTGGTCCGTCCAGATGCGGGCGGCGTGCTTCGGGAACGTGACGCTAAGGAAGTCGATCAAGGCCCTGGACAAAGCCCCGCGCTTCGCCTTGGGGGCCGACTTCTGGCCCGTGTTACTAGACGGGCCAGAGGACAAGCCGCGGCGCTTGTCCTGCGACCCGACCGCGGAAAAGTCCGGGCGGGCGCTCATCGGAAGTCCTCCATGGCATCCCGGTAGCCGTGCCGGTGGCCGACGAAGTAGGCGGCCATGATGCAGAGAGCGAGCACGAGGAGGAGCAGGCCCGCCTCAGCGGGCGCGGGGGCGACTGGATCGAAGGTCATGCAGCCACCCCACGGGCGCGGCGGGCGGCAAGCTCCGCCTCGGCCTGAGAGCGGGCGGCAGCCTCGGTACGGTGGGCAGGCCCGCACCAGCGGACACGGCCGGAGATGGTGACAAGGGCGGCGTGCCAGTCGCCGGTGACCGGCGAGAGGAACACCTCAACGAAAAGACGTGGCATCATGCGTGCTTCCCCAGGTGAGAAGTGCCAGGCCGGAACCGGGGCACCCACGAAGCCAGCAGGACAACGTGGGGCCTGGCCCCCGGCGGCAACCATTGGTTGCCGGGGCCGACTGTAAACTCGGGGTTGCCAATATGCAACCGGGGGTTGCCATGACCGTTACCGCGTCACTGCTGGAACGCTGGAAACAGGCGAAAGGGATTTCGTCGGACAGACAGGCAGGGGCTGGCCTTGGGCGTGTCACACACCGCCGTCCAGAAGTGGCGGGATCACGGGAACGCAACGGCGGCGGTCATCGAGCGCATGGCCCGAGACCTCGGCCACACCGATCAAGAGATCGCGGCCATGCTGTTCGAGTCCATGGCGGAAGCGGCAACGGCGGACGCCGAGAGCCGAAAGACGCTGGAGCGGCTGGCAAAAAAAGTCCGGGCGGTAGCACTGGTGGCGGCGGCAGTGCTGGCCCTGCCCGCCCTGCCCGCTCGCCAGGCAGAACCCGGGCATGATGGACCGGTCAAGCTATTCATTATGCGAACTATACCGTCCAGGCCCGGCGCAGGTTGATGTAGGTCAACGCCCAGTGAGGACGGCCTGCCTAGAGTGCTGGTCATGCCGCCCACGCCGCTGCCCTTCGACGCCGAACTGATCGCCCGCCACGACCGGCCCGGGCCGCGCTACACCTCGTATCCGCCCGCGCCGCGCTTCCACGAGGGCTTCGGCCGGCGCGAGTTCGAGGCCGCGATCGCCCGCAGCAACGAAGAGCCGCTGCCGCGGCGGCTCTCGCTCTACGTGCATGTGCCGTTCTGCCACAGCCCCTGCTTCTACTGCGGCTGCAACCGAGTGATCACCCGCGACGCGGCGCGCGGTCCGGCCTACCGGCAGCGCCTGCAGCACGAGATCGACCGCATCGCTCCGCTGTTCGCCCCGGACCGCGAGGTGGTGCAGCTGCATTTTGGCGGCGGCACGCCGAACTTCCTCCCAGTGCCGGAATTGGCCGCAATCGTCGGTCACCTGCGGCGGCATTTCGTCTTTGCCGACGACCGCCAGACCGATCTTTCGCTCGAAGTGGACCCGCGCACCCTGGAGCCGGACGCCATGCCCGGCCTGCGCACCATCGGTTTCAACCGCATCAGCCTCGGCATCCAGGATTTCGACCCGGCGGTGCAGGCGGCGGTGAACCGCCGGCAGAGCTTCGAGGCCACCCATGCCTTGGTGGAGGCCGCCCGGGCCGTGGGGATGCGATCGGTGAACGTCGATCTCATCTACGGCCTGCCGCGGCAGAGCGCAGCGGGCTTCGCCCGCACCTTAGAGCAGGTGCTCGCCCTGCGGCCAGACCGTATCGCGGTCTACAGCTACGCCCATCTGCCGCAGATGTTCCGCGCACAGCGCCAGATCGACGCTGCCGAGCTGCCCGAGCCGGGGCAGAAGATCGCCCTGCTCGGCCAAGCCATCGCCGCACTCACCGCGGCCGGCTACGTCTACATCGGCATGGACCATTTCGCCCTGCCCTTCGATGAGCTGGCCATGGCCCAGCGCCGGGGCGGGCTGCACCGCAACTTCATGGGCTACACCACCCATGCCGACACCGATCTCGTGGGCTTCGGCGCCAGCGCCATCAGCCGCATCGCCGATGCCTATGCCCAGAATCACCGTGAACTGGCGGCCTGGGAGGCGGCGATCGATGCCGGTGGTCTTGCCATCTGGCGCGGTCTGGTGCTGGAAACCGAGGATCTGATCCGCGCCGAGTTGATCCAGTCGCTGATGTGCCATGGCGAGGTGGATTTCCTGGAACTGGGGCGGCGCTGGGACGTAGAGGCCACGCGCCTGCTCGACGAAGCCCGGCCTCGGCTCGCGGCCCTGCTCGCCGACGGCTTGGTGGCCCTGGAGGGCGATAGGCTGCGGGTATTACCCCGGGGACGCCTGCTGTTGCGCGTGGTGGCGGCCTGCTTCGATCCCGCCGCCCCGTCCGCGGCAGCGGCCGCCTGAGCGCCGGCGGCCGCGTCTTCAGGAAGAAAGCAGGCAAAGGGCGGCGCAGTAACCCGCCGGAATGTCCGCCACCAGATCGTGACCGAGACATTCGCGGCCCTCGAAGCGGCAGGCCCATGCCCTCCCCTCGCCGGCCCCGCCTCCAACCTCGAGACGGGCCGGAGCGATCCGCAGCCCGTCGCCGAAGGCTTTCAGCGCGGCCTCCTTGCGGCACCAGGCACGGGTGAGCCAGACCTGGCGCATGGCCTCGGGCTGCGACTGCCAGGCCTCGAACTCGGCTGGCGTGAGGATCTCCCGGCCCAAGGCCTCGCCTGGCCGGGCGATCAGGGCCTCGATATCCACCCCCAGTTCTCCCGGCCCCCAGGCAAGCAGGCCGATGCCTTCGCTGTGGCTGAGATTGAATCCCAGCGCCTGGCCGGGGAGATAGGGCTTGCCGCCTTCGCGGCGGGCAATCGTCAGGCCGCTCGGGGGCAGGCCGAGCACTGCGCCCAGGGTCTCGCGCAGGCACTGGAAAGAGGCCGCCTGGCGCTGTCGCAGCAGTGGGGTGCGCTTGCGTTCGACGCGGGCACGTTCCTCCGCTGCGAGCAGGTTCATGTCGACCGCGATCGCGTCGAGTTCGAATACGCGGTACTGGATGGTGGAAGGCAGCATCGCGGCAGCTTAACGCGGCCCCGCAAACGAAAACCCCGGCACGGGGCCGGGGTTTCGGAGCATGGTGGGCGGTGTAGGGTTCGAACCTACGACCCCTGCCGTGTGAAAGCAGTGCTCTACCGCTGAGCTAACCGCCCGGAACCAGAGAAGAAGAACCGAGGCGCGGAAGAATAGCGGCGAGGTCGGGCGGCGTCAATGGCGACCTGCCGGCAGCGCGAACTGCGGCGGCCTTGGCAGTTCGCGAAGGCCATGCCCGGGCTGTCGCTTGCCTGTCATCGCGGCATTCCAGTGTGTTGGCATGGCTGCTGCCGTTTCCGATCTTGCGCTCTCACCCCAAGCCATCGTCGAGGCGGTCCTGGCGCCCGGGGGGCTGTTTCCGGTGTACCAGCCGGTGGTGCGTCTTGCCGACCTGGTGGTAACGGGGCACGAGGGTCTGGTGCGCAGCGCCCTCGGTGTTCCCCCACCGCGGATATTCGATGCGGCCCGGCAGCTCGGCCGACTGGTGGAGGTCGAACTGCAGGCCGCGCGCACCGTCATCGGCGGCTATGGCTTTGCCGCCGGAGCCGGACGCCTGCTGGTGAACCTCAGCAGTAGCGCGCTCATGGACCCGGAGCTGCGTGCCTCGCAGGTGGTCGAGCTGATCGATCGCGCAGGCGTAGACGGCTCGCGGCTGATCGTCGAGATCTCCGAGCGCGATGTGGTCGAGGACATCGATGCGCTGGCCGGCCCCTTGCGACAGCTACGCGCCCGCGGCGTGCAGATCGCCCTCGACGACTTCGGCAGCGGCCATTCCAACTTCAGCCTCTGGCAGGCACTCGGCCCAGAGTACGTGAAGCTGGACCGCAGCATCGTCCATGGCGTGTCGCAAAGCTCGCGGCAGCTCGCCATCATTCGCGCCCTGATGCAGGTGGCCGAGGAGTTCAGCACCGACCTGGTGGCCGAGGGTATCGAAGACGAGGCCGACCTCGCCCTGCTGCGCGATCTCGGCATCCGCTGCGGCCAGGGCTATGCCCTGGCCCGACCGGCGCGCGAGCCGCGCCATGACGTGCCCGATGCCCGGGAGCGCATACGGGCCTGGCCGGTTCCGGTACTGCCCACTTCCTCGCCCTCGATCGTGGCCCGCGAGGTGCTGGTCGCGAACCTGCTGATCGACTCCCCGGCCGTGGGACTCGATACCCGCAACCTCGAGGTGAATGCCCTATTCCGCAGCATGAGAGCCTGCATGCGCTGGCGGTGCTGGACGGGGAGCGGCCGGTGGGGCTCATCAACCGGCGGGTGTTCATGGAACGCTTCGGCCAGCCCTTTGCCCGAGAAATCTTCGGTGCCAAGCCCTGCACCGAGTTCATGCACGCCAACCCGGTGGTATGCGAGGCCGATACGCCGGTCTCGGCGCTGCTCGATGTATTACGCGGCGAAGACCAGCGCTACCTGTCCGACGGCTTCGTCATCACCCGCAACGGCCGGTATGCCGGGCTCGGCACCGGCGAAGCCCTGGTGCGGCGGGTGAGCGAACTGCGCATCGAGGCGGCACGCTATGCCAATCCGCTCACCTTCCTGCCGGGCAACATCCCCATCACCGTGCACTTGGAACGGCTGGTGGCCGGGGCCCTGCCCTTCGCCGTCTGCTATGCCGACCTCAACCATTTCAAACCCTTCAACGACCAGTACGGCTATTTCCGGGGCGATGCCATGATCAAGCTGCTGGCCGAAGTGCTGAAGCGCCATGTCGATCCGCGCTTCGACTTCCTCGGCCATGTCGGTGGCGACGACTTCGTGCTGCTGTTCCAGAGCCACGACTGGCGCGAGCGCTGCCATGCGATCATCGCCGAATTCGACCGTGCGGCCCGTGGGCTTTTCGATGCCGATGACCTGGCGCGTGGCGGCATCGAGGCCGAGGACCGCCTCGGCAACCCTTGTTTCTTCCCGATCACCACCCTGGTCATTGGCGCGGTGGTGGTGACTCCGGGGATGGCGCATGGCCCGGAGGCCATCGCCACCGCCTCGGCGTTGGCCAAGCGCAAGGCGAAATCGCGGCAGCAGGCCTTCTTCGAGATGCGTCTCGAGGCCTGATCAGCCAAGGCCCACCGCCACCATCGCGCGCTGTATGGCAGGGCGGGCTCGTACACGGGCCGCATGCGCGGCGAGCTGCGGCCAGTCGCTGAGTTCGAGGCCGACGAACTGCAACCAGTTCAGCACCACGAACTGGTAGCCATCAGCCGCACTGTAGTGCTCGCCCAGCACCCAGGTCCGCCCCTGCCAGCGAGCCTCGTGCTGATCGAGACGCAGGCGCACACGCCGAGTGATGGCGGCCTTCATCTCCTCGCTGAGGCCGGGAGCGAACAGGCCTCCCAGTGTCTTGTGCAGCTCAGTGGCGATGAAGGACAACGCAGCAAGATAGCGGTAGTAGTCGCGGCGGCCCGCTTCCGGCGCCAAGCCGGCTCCGGGAGCCGCATCGGCAATGTACTGAAGGATGGCAATCACCTCCGCCAAGGCCTCACCATCGTCGAGTTGCAGCACGGGCACGTAGCCCAGGGGATGGAGGGCGAGGAAGTCGCTGCCGTCGGCGGCGGTTTTGCTGCGTAGGTCGACCTTGACGTACTCGGCTTCGAGATCAGCCTCGGCAAGCGCGATGGCCACGGCAAGCGAGCAGGAGGCGGGGCTGTGATAGAGCTTCATCGGGCGGGGGCAGAACGGAGACCGGTGGAGTCGGCGGCCTTTAGGGTGACGGACGCAAGAGAGCGGGAAAATGATGCTCGAGTTTCTCCACCTTGGGCAGCGCAACGCCCGCCACATAGGGCTGTGCCGGGTTTCGCCCGGCATAACCATGGTGATAGGCCTCGGCAGGATGGAAGGCCGAGAAAGGCTCGATCGTGGTGGCGATAGGAGCGGCAAACACTCCCGCGGCATCGAGCTCGGCGATATAGGCCTCGGCCAGCGCCCGTTGGCGGGCATCCAGCGGAAAGATCGCCGAGCGGTATTGCGGGCCGATGTCATGGCCCTGGCGGTTGCGCTGGGTGGGGTCGTGAGCCACGGTGAAGAACACCCGCAGAAGCTCGCCAAAACCGATACGGTCGGGGTGGTAGCGGATCCGCATGGCCTCGGCATGACCACTGCGGCCAGTGCATACCGCCTCGTAGTAGGCCAGGGCCGGATCGCCCCCCACATAGCCCGGCATCACGTTCAGCACTCCGGCCAGCCGGGCGAACACCGCTTCGGTGCACCAGAAGCAGCCCCCCGCCAGCACGGCAAGGCCGATGTCGTCCTCGGGCGCCATCGCCTGCGAGGGCAGCGGCACGCGCTCGGGCGGCACCTGCAACCCCTGCCCGGGGAGAGGGCAGAAAGCCGCCATCTCAGCCCTCCTCCTCCAGCGCTGGCAGCAGGGCTTCGGCATCCTCCGGCGCCAGTTCGTGATCCCAGCCGGCCATCAGGGCGAGGTAGAGCAGCTTGTCGAACTCCGGCTCGAAGCGGCGGATCACCGAATCCGGATCGGGCATCAGCTTGGCATCGGCAATCAGGCCAAAATGCACCTGCCCGTTGTAGCTGAGGATGGACACGCCGATGCCGATGCCGCCGGTCTGCGGCACCCAGAACATCATGTCCTTGATCCGGCAACCGGCGAGATAGAGCGGGCTCTGCGGCCCGGGCACATTGGTGGCCACGGCCGTGGCCTTGCGCGAGAACAACTCGAGTGCCAGCCGCTGCACTGCCGTAGGCGCCATGCCGAGCGCGGCGAGCAGTCCGAAGGCCATCACTGCCTGCCGCGACTTCCTGAGCTGGCGCATGTTGGCAGCTACCGCCTGCAGGCGGGCCACCGGGTTCGGTTCGCCCACCGGCAGTTCGAGGAAAACGAGACCGAAGTGGTTGCCGAGCTGTTTGGCATGCTCCAGCGGCCGCAGGTTCACCGGCACGGTGACGCGGATGTTGCGACCCTCCAGCACTTCGCCGCGCTCGATGAGGTAGCTGCGCAGCGCACCGGCCACCGAAGCCAGCAGCACGTCATTCACCGTGCAGTGGAAGGCTCGGCCCACTGCCTTCACGTCGGAGAGCGCCAGCGGTTCGGCCCAGGCGCAGCGCTTGCTCACGCCCAGCGGCATCTTCAGCACCGTAGGTGGGTCGTCCTCCAGCGCGAGCGCATAGGCGAGTTCCTTGACCAGTTCCAGCCCCTCGTTGGCCAGCACTCCGGCCAGCGAGGGATCGCGGGCGAGATCCATGCCCTTCTCCAGCATTTTCTCGCCCATCTGCACATAGCGGCCGATGGCCCCTACGCGCTGCGCCACCCTGGCGTGCTCCTCCTTTTTGAGCCACCGCCGGGTGAGCGGTTCGGCCTTCGCGGGACGGGCCTCGACGTCGGTCATCGAGAGCAGCACCTGCACCAGGGCGATGCCGTCGGCATAGCAGTGGTGGATGCGGCAGACCAGGGCAGAGCCGCCGCCATAGCGCTCGACGAGATGGAACTGCCAGAGCGGCTTGGTCTGGTCGAGCGGCGTACTCGCCATCTGGCTGACGAAGCGCTCGAGCTCACGCTTGCCGCCCCGCCCCGGCAGGGCGGAGAGCCGCACATGCCAGTCGATGTCGAAGTCGGCATCGGTTTCCCAGGCTGGTCCCATCGCTGTCTCCACCACCTTCTGGCGGAAACGCGGATAGGCGAGGAAGCGTTCGCGAACGACCTTCTTGAGCCGCTCCAGCGACATCGGTTCCTCGAACATCATCACCGCCGAGATCATCATCAGGTTGGTGCTGCGCTCCATGCGCAGCCAGGCGGTATCGACTCGCGACATCGGCTCGCGCTTGCGGCGGCGCGTCGGTGCCGGCCCCTCGGAGGACGACGCTACCGGAAGGGCTGGTGCCGGCATGGCCCTGCCCCGCTTCTCCTTGGGTTTCCGCGCTCTCACCTGCTTCGACATTACGCCCTCCCCGGCTTCTCCGGCAGGATGCCGCGCTGCTTCTCGGTGCGTCAACGCGCGTCGTCGGGCGGTAGGGTCTTCGGCCCCGAATAGGCCGCCAGGGCCTCGGCGCGACTGGCCTTGAGATCGACGATGGGCGCGCGCGGGTAGCCAGGAGCCAGGCGCCGCAGCAGATCGCCGTGGACCCAAGGCTCCGCCAGCGCCGGCGTGGGCAGCGCGGCGAGTTCAGGCACCCATTGTGTGATGTAGGCCCCGCCCGGATCGAACTTCTGGGCCTGCGAAACCGGGCTGAAGATACGGAAATAGGGCGCTGCGTCGGCCCCGGTGCCGGCGGTCCACTGCCAGCCCTGGGTGTTGTTGGCCAGGTCGGCATCGAGCAGGGTGTCCCAGAACCAGCGCGCCCCATGCCGCCAGTGGTAGCGCAGATTCTTGGTGAGGAAGCTCGCCACCACCATGCGCACGCGGTTGTGCATCCAGCCGGTGGTCCAGAGCTCGCGCATCCCGGCATCGACGATCGGAACGCCGGTGCGACCGCGTTGCCAGGCTGCCAGAAGGGCTTCGTCCACCTCGGCCCAGCGGAAGTCCTCGAAGCGCGGATTGAGATTTTGCTCCGCGGTATGCGGGAAGTGGAACAGCAGGTGATGGCTGAATTCGCGCCAGCCCAGTTCCGAAAGATAGTGATCGAGGTCGGGCCGGGATTTCGCCGGGACCCGGGCCGCCTGCAGGGTGGCAACGATACGCCGCGGCGAGATCTCGCCAAAATGCAGATGCGGCGAGAGCTTCGAAGTGCCGGTGCGGCCGGGAAAGTTGCGCTGTTCCTTATAGCCTTGCAGCGCGCCCTCGACGAAGGCTTCCAACAATTCGGCAGCCCCGGCCTCGCCGGGCTGCCAGTACCGCCAGAAGCCGAGGTCCCAGCCCCCTTCGCGGGCCGGCGGGCGAAGGTCCAGGGCCCCGGGCTCGAGCGAGGCCAGGGGCGGCAGCGACGGCAGGGATGCCGGCGCCGGCAGAGGGGCGAGCCCCTCGAGACGCTGCCGGGCGTTCTTCCAGAACGGGGTGAACACGCGGTAGGGCTCACCGCTTCCGGTCTTCACCTCCCAGGGCTCCGCCAGCAGGCTGCCGTTGAGGCTTTCGACATGCAGGCCACGCGCCTTCAGCGCCGCCTTGGTGGCAGTGTCGCGGGCGATACTGGCCGGTTCGTAGAGGCGATGCCAGTACACCGCCTCGGCGCCGCATTCGGCAGCGAGGGTGAGCAGAGTCTCGGTGCTCGGGCCGCGGCGGATGATGAGGTCGCTGCCCATGCTACGCAGCGAAGCGCGAAGCGAGCGCAGCGAACGCTCCAGCCAGACCCTCGAGGCGGCTCCCGGCGCCCAGGGCGCCTCCTCCTCCGGAGCATGGATGTAGACCGGTACCGGCGCATGCCCGGCCTTCAGTGCTGCCTGTAGGGCCGGGTGGTCATCGAGCCGCAGGTCGCGGCGGAACCAGACGAGGGCACGACTCATGCACCGGCCCTCAGCAGAGGACGAACGGCAGTGAAGCCGCCATCGAGGGCGATCACCTGCCCGGTGATCCAGTCGCCGCCCGAGCCGAGCAGGAAGGCGGCCAGCCGCGCCGCGTCCACGGCCTCGCCATGCCGGCCGAGCGGATACTGCGCATCGATGGCCTTCCTCGCCGCCTCGTTCGACAGCAGTCTGGCGGTGAGCGGCGTTTCCATCAGCCCGGGGGCGATGGCGTTGACGCGCAGGCCCATGGCCGAGTGGTCGGCCGCCAGCGAGCGTACGAGGGCCTCGATGGCGCCCTTGGCCATGGCAATCGCGGCATGGTTGCCCACCCCGATGCCGGCCGCCACCGAGGAGAACAGCAGCAAGCGCCCTGCCCCGCTGCCCCCGGCCTTCTGCGCCTGCTGCAGCGCGCCCACGTAGGCCTTGGCGGTGAAAAAGGCGGTGTCGAGGTTGGCAGCCAGGCACTCGCGGTACTGCGCCTCGCTGGTGCGGGTGAGCGGCGCGAGCAGCAGGGCGCCGGCGGCATTCACTACCGCCGTGGGCGGGGCCCCGAAGCGCGCACTGGCCTCGGCCACCGCCAGCAGCGCGCCGGCTTCCGTCGAGACATCGGCTTCGATCAGCAGGTCGCCCTCGTCAGGCTGCAGGGTCTCCTGCCGGCGGCCGACGCGGGCCAGCTGCCAGCCTTCGGCGCGGAGCAGCGCCGCCAGGGCGCGCGCCAGCCCGCCAGAGCCGCCGGTGATGAGGCAGGTATTCGTCATGACATCGTGTCCTCGAGAGAATCGTTCGTTGGCGCCGTGGAATGCGGATCCGGGGGCGCGGCGGGTGTGATGCCCGGCCGTACCGGCCCCGTACCGCCGCCCAGCCGGGCACGCAGCGCGGCGGCGGCACTGCGGATGGCGGTGAGTTCCGCCTCCGGCTTGCGGGCAAGGTGCTTCCACTGCAGGGCGGTGCGCGGGTGGCGCTCGAAGCGCGCCCGGTGGCGGTCGAGGAAGTCCCAGTACAGCGTGGTGAAAGGGCAGGCCCTGGAGCCGCTGGCCTTAGCGGGGTCGTAGGGGCAGTGCGCGCAGTAGTTCGACATACGCTCGATGTACCGGCCGCTCGCCACGTAGGGCTTGCTGGTCATGCGCCCACCGTCGGCGTACTGGCTCATGCCCAGCACGTTCGGCAGCTCCGCCCACTCCACCGCATCGACGTAGACTGCGAGGTACCAGGCGTGGACCTGCTTAGGCTCGACTCCGAGCAGCTGGGCGAACAGGCCGGTCACCATCAGGCGCTGGATGTGGTGAGCGTAGCCGTACTCCAGCGTCTGCCCGATCGCCTCCTTCAGGCAGCGCATCTCGGTCTCGCCGGTCCAGTAGAAGGCTGGCAGCGGGGCACAGGCCTCGAGGGCGTTGTCCTCGAGGAAGGCTGGCATGCGCAGCCAGTACAAGCCGCGCACGAACTCGCGCCAGCCGAGCACCTGGCGCACGAAGCCCTCCACCGCCGGCAGCGGCGCCTCGCCGGCCTGCCAGGCCTGTACCGCCGCTGCGATCACCCGGCGCGGATCGAGCAGCTTGAGGTTGAGCGCGGCGCTGATCCGCGAGTGGTAGAGCCAGGGCTCGTCGGTCCACATCGCGTCCTGCCAGCGCCCGAACAGCGGCAGGCGGTGGGCGATGAAGTCCTGTAGCGCCGCCTCGGCCTGCGCAGCGTCGAGCGGCCAGTCGAACTGCGCCAGTGAGCCCGGATGGCCGGGGAAGCGACGCTCGACCAGGGCCAGCACCTCGCGGGTGGAGTCATCCGGCAAGAAGCGCCGCGGGGGCGGCAGGAAACCCGGGCCCCGGGCGTCGAAGGCCTCGCGGTTCTCGGCATCGAAGTTCCAGCGCCCCCCCACCGGCTGCTGGCCGTCCATCAGCACGCCGTGCCGGCGCCGCATCTCGCGGTAGAAGAACTCCATGCGGTACTCGCGCCGCCCCCGGGCCCAGCGGGCGAAGGCCTCGCGACTACAGAGGAAATGGGTGTCGTCGCGCTCGATCCAGGGCACACCGGCGCGGGCACAGGCGGCCGGCAGGGAGCGCGAGAGCCGCCACTCGCCCGGCGTCAGGGCCAGCACCGCCTGCGGGCGCAGCCGGTGCAGATCCTCCTCCAGCGCCGCCTCCAGGGTCGGGGCCGCATGGGCGTCGAGCGCCCGGTAATGCACGGTGATGCCGCGGGTCCGCAGGGCATGGCAAAACCGCCGCATGGCGGCGAGGAAGAGGGCAATGCGCGGCTTGCTCGACCAGACCTGGGTGGCCTCGTGCGCCACCTCGGCCATCCATACCGCGTCGCGCTCGCGGTCGAAGCCTTCGAAGGCCGGCGAGTCGGGGTCGAGCTGGTCTCCGAGCACGACGACGAGATGGCGAAGAGGAGGCGGCATCGCGTCAGTCTGGGGACGGCGGCGTGCAAGGCGCGTCGCCGGAGGCCCGGGGCTGCCTACAATCGGCGGATGAGCGATCCTTTGAGCCAGCGCCCCACCCGCATCCGGGTGGACCTCGAGGCCATCGGCCACAACCTCGCCGCTATCCGTGCCCATACCGGCCGTCCGGTGATGGGCATCGTCAAGGCCAATGCCTATGGCCACGGGCTGGTGCCGGTGGCCCGACATCTGGAGGCTCGGGGCGTCGAGCAGCTCGGGGTGGCCTTCGTCGAGGAGGGCATCGCCCTGCGCCGTGCCGGCATCCGGGTACCGATCCTGGTGATGGGCGGCATCTTCGGCCGGCAGGCCCCGGAGTTCATCGCCCACGACCTCGAGATCACCGTCTCCTCGATCGACAAGCTGCGGCAGGTGGAGGCCGCGGCCGAGCAGCTCGGAAAACCGGCCACGGTGCATCTGAAGATCGATACCGGCATGGAGCGCATCGGGGTTCACAGCTATTCAGCCGGCCCCTTCATCGAGGCGGCGCTGGCCTCACGCTGGTGCCGGATCAAGGGGATCTACTCGCACCTGGCCTGCGCCGACGATCCCGGACATCCGATGACGGCCCGGCAGCTGGAGCGCTTCCTCGAGGCCTGCGCCCATTTCGAGCGCCTCGGCGCTCCCATGCCCCTGCGCCACCTGGCGAACTCCGGGGGCGTGCTGCATTTCCCCGAGACCTGGCTCGACCTGGTGCGCCCGGGCATCGCGCTCTATGGCGTACTGCCCGACCCAGCCTCGCGCCCTGCCCTGCCCCTGCGACCGGCCCTCGCCCTCCATTCGCGGGTGGTCTACTTCAAGGTGGTACGGGCCGGGGCCTCGGTGAGCTACGGCGCCTCCTGGCATGCCACGACCGATACCCGCGTGGTCACCATCCCGATCGGCTACGGTGATGGCTGGCCGCGAGCCCTGTCCTCGTGCGGCGAGGTGCTGGTGCGCGGCATCCGCCGGCCCATCGTCGGGCGCATCTGCATGGACCAGTTCATGGTGGACCTAGGGCCTCGGGGCACGGCCTACAACGAGGACGAGGTGGTGCTTATCGGCACGCAGGGCGGGGAGTCGATCCGCGTCGAGGCGGTGGCGAAGACCGCCGGCACCATCCCCTACGAGATCCTGACCGGCCTGAACGAACGCATCCCGCGGGAATACCTCGGCGGCGATCCGGCCGCAACCGGCTGAGCCGCAGCCCTCGGCTACTCGAAGCGGCCCTCCGTGTCGCGGGCCAGGTTGTCGAAACGGGTGTACTCGCCGAAGAACTTCAGTTTCACCGTGCCGGTGGCGCCGTTTCGGTGCTTGCTGATGATGACCTCGGCCAGCCCCTTGTCCGGGCTGTCCTTGTGGTAGTACTCGTCGCGGTAGATGAACAGGATGATGTCGGCGTCCTGCTCGATGGCGCCTGATTCGCGAAGATCGGACATCACCGGGCGCTTGTCGGTGCGCGATTCGAGACCACGGTTGAGCTGCGAGAGTGCGATCACCGGCACGTTCAGCTCCTTGGCCATGGCCTTGAGCGAGCGGCTGATCTCCGAGATCTCGGTGGCGCGGTTCTCACTGTTGCCCGGCACCTGCATCAGCTGCAGGTAGTCCACCACCACGAGGCCGAGATCGTGCTCGCGCTTGATGCGGCGAGCCTTGGACATCAGCTTGGCCGGCGACAGCGCCGGCTCGTCGTCGATGAAGATCTTGCTCTCCGAGAGCAGCCGCATCGCCATGGTCACACGCGACCAGTCCTCGTCCTCGAGCTGCCCGGTCTTGAGGCGCCCGGCATTGATACGGCCGATCGAGGAGATCAGGCGGAAGGCGAGCTGGCTCGCCGACATCTCCATCGAGAACACCACCACCGCTTTCTTGCTCTTGAGCGCGGCGTACTCGGCCATGTTGAGCGCCAGGGTGGTCTTACCCATGGCCGGGCGCGCTGCCAGCACGATCAGGTCGGAGGGCTGCAGGCCGGCGGTCATCTCGTCGAAATCGTGGAAGCCGGTGGGCAGGCCGGTGACGGTACCCTGGGTCTCGTAGCGGACCTGCAGGATCTCGAAAGCCTCCTTCATCGCGTCCTTGAGCGGGATGATGTCTTTGCGCCCGGTACGGTTCTGGTCGGCGATGCGGAACACCCGCTGCTCGGCCTCGGCCAGCAGCTCGGGCGTCTCGCGGTCGCCCGGGGCGAAGCCATCCTCGGCGATCTGGGTACCCACCTCGATCAGGCTTCGCAACACCGACTTGTCGCGCACGATGTCGGCATAGGCGCGGACATTGGCGGCCGAGGGCGTGGTCTGGGCCAGTTCGACGAGATACGCGGTGCCGCCCACCTGGTCGGCGAGCGCATGGGCCTCGAACCATTCGCCCAGGGTCACGGCGTCGTAGGGTTTGTTCTTCTCCGCGAGTTCGGAGATCGCCTTGAAGATGAGCTGGTGGTCGCGGCGGTAGAAATCGGTGTGGGAGAGCACGCCCACCACCTTCTCCAGAGCCTGCGGATCCAGCATCAGGGCGCCCAGCACCGCCTGCTCGGCATCGATCGAATGCGGCGGGACGCGTAGGGCTTCGACGCGGGGATCGACGGGGCGGGAAGGAAGACGTGCAGCCATGGGAAGTGAACCAGTGCATCCGGGCGGCCGCACAGGGTAGGCCCTGACAGGCCGCAGGAGTTGCAGACAAGTCTGTGGATAAGCGGTGTGTATCGGGTGGGAAATACCGATCTAGCCCTGTCCCGTCTCAGGTGGCGAGACGGAGCGCGATGACGCCGGTCACGCTGCCGGAGCATGGGGCGATGGCGCCTGAAACGACGACGGGCGCCTTGCGGCGCCCGTCGCGGAAGCCTTGCGGACAGACCCGGATCAGCCTTCGGCCTTGACCACCAGCTTGATGGTGACCTCGACATCGGCGTGCAGGTGCAGCAGCACCTCGTACTCGCCCACGGCGCGGATCGGACCAGCGAGGATCACTTCCGACTTCGTCACCTTGTGGCCGGCAGCGGTCAGGGCCTCAGCGATGTCGCGAGCGCTGATCGAGCCGTAGAGCTTGCCTTCCGGCGAGGCATTGGCGGCGATGGCGATCTCGACGCCCTCGAGGCCGGCCTTGCGCGACTCGGCCTCGGCGAGCACGGCCTTGGCCTTGGCCTCGTACTCGGCACGCTTGGCTTCGAAGGCGGCGATGTTCTCGGCGGTGGCCGGAACGGCCTTGCCATAGGGGATGAGGTAGTTACGGCCGTAGCCCGGCTTGACGCGGACTTTGTCGCCGAGGCCGCCGAGGTTGACGACCTTCTGCAGGAGGATCAGTTCCATTTCTTCGGTTCCTGAACGTTAGCGGGCACAAGGCCCGCAGCGGGTGCTGTCCGTTGGGACGCGGAACGGAGGGGCGCCGCACGGACGCCGCCTCCAGGCTTTCATCAGTTGCGGTGGCTGTCGCTGTAGGGCAGCAGGGCCAGGAAGCGGGCACGCTTCACGGCGGTGGCCAGCTGGCGCTGGTACTTCGACTTGGTGCCGGTGATGCGGGCCGGCACGATCTTGCCGGTCTCGGTGAGGTACTGGCGCAGGGTGTTGAGGTCCTTGTAATCGACCTCGGTGACGCCCTCGGCGGTGAACTTGCAGAACTTGCGGCGGCGGAAGAACTTGGACATGGGGTCGCTCCGGTTCGTGATTCGCGGGGTCTGGGGCGTCGTCAGGCGGCTTCGGCGCCTTCGGCCTCGACGCTGCCCTCGGCCTCGTCGTCGCGACGGCGGCGCTCGCCGCGGTCACCCTTCTCGTCCTTGCTCTTGAGGATCGGCGACTGCTCGGTGATGGCCTCGTCGCGGGCGATCACGAGGTGGCGCAGCACCGCGTCATTGAAGCGGAACAGCTCGACCAATTCGTTCAGCGTGGCCTGGCCGCACTCGATGTTCATCAGGGCGTAGTGGGCCTTGACCAGGTTGTTGATCGGGTAAGCAAGCTGGCGGCGCCCCCAGTCCTCGAGGCGGTGGATCCGGCCACCGGCGGTCTCGATCAAGCTCTTGTAGCGCTCGATCATCGCCGGGACTTGCTCGCTCTGGTCCGGATGGACCATGAACACGATTTCGTAATGACGCATGCGATGGATTCCTTGTGGATGGCGGCCGAAAGGCCGTACAGCCCCCGGCTGCGCCGTGGGGCAAGGGCTGCCCAAATGCAGGGCAGCACGCGATTATGGCAGGGGGCGGTGTCAGGTTCAAGCCCGCGCCAGGCGGGCTCAGGCCGGCAGGTCGTCGCGGGTGGTGAAGCTCTCGCCGCAGCCGCAGGCACCGGTGGCCTGCGGATTGCGGAACACGAACTCCTGGTTCAGGCCGCGGCGTTGGAAATCGATCTCGGTGCCCTCGACATGCGGCAGGCTGGCAGGATCGATGAAGACCCTCAGGCCCCCGGCCTCGACCACGGTGTCGTCGGGGCGGCTCTCCGCCGCCACCTCGACCACGTAGGCGAGTCCCGAGCAGCCGGTGCGACGCACGCCGAAGCGCAGTCCCAGGGCCTGCGGCTCGCGGGCGAGGAACTGGCGGGCACGTTCGAGGGCAGCGGGGGTCAGGGTGACGGCCATGCCGCGATTGTATTCCGGGTCGCGCGGAAGCGGTGAACGGCTGCGTGAACTGCCCTGCGCAGGCTATCCTCACTGGCTTGTCCGCACGACCTCCTTCCCCGCAATGAGCGCCATCCGCATCCAGCAGGCTCTCGCCGGCGAGCCCGCCCCCGGCAGCACCGTCACCGTCCGCGGCTGGGTCCGCACCCGGCGCGACGCCAAGGCCGGCCTGAGCTTCATCCACCTCTCCGACGGCTCCTGCTTCGCCCCGATCCAGGTGGTCTGCACCGATGCCCTGCCGAACTATGCCTCCGAGGTCACGCGGCTCGGCAGCGGCTGTGCGGTGGTGGCCACCGGCACCTTGGTGCCCTCGCAAGGCAAGGGCCAGGCCTACGAGATTCAGGCCACGAAGATCGAGGTGCTGGGCTGGGTGGACGACCCCGAGACCTACCCGATCCAGCCCAAACCACATTCGCTGGAGTTCCTGCGCGAGGTGGCGCACCTGCGCCCGCGCACCAATCTGTTCGGCGCCATCAGCCGCATCCGCCACTGCCTCGCCCAGGCCATCCACCGTTTCTTCCACGAGGAAGGCTTCTTCTGGGTCAACACCCCGATCATCTCCACCTCCGACGCCGAGGGCGCGGGGCAGATGTTCCGCGTCTCCACCCTGGATTTCGCCAATCTGCCGCGCCGGCCCGACGGCAGCGTCGATTTCTCCCGCGACTTCTTCGGCAAGGAGGCCTTCCTCACCGTGTCAGGCCAGCTCAACGTCGAGGGCTACTGCCTCGCGCTCAGCAAGGTCTACACCTTCGGCCCGACCTTCCGCGCCGAGAACTCGAATACTGCGCGCCACCTGGCCGAGTTCTGGATGGTGGAACCGGAGATCGCCTTCGCCGACCTCGACGACGACGCCGCCCTCGCCGAGCGCTTCTTGAAATATGTGTTCAAGGCCGTGCTCGAGGAACGCGGCGACGACATGGCCTTCATCGCCGAGCGCGTGCAGAAAGATGCCATCAGTCGCCTGCAGGCCTTCATCGACCAGCCCTTCGAGCGCATCGACTATACTGAGGCCGTCCGCCTGCTGCAGAAGGCCCCGCACACGTTCGAGTTCCCGGTGGAATGGGGCCTCGACCTGCAGACCGAGCACGAGCGCTGGCTCACCGAGACCCATGTCGGCCGCCCGGTGGTGGTGATGAACTACCCCGAGCAGATCAAGGCCTTCTACATGCGCCTGAACGACGACGGCAAGACCGTGGCGGCCATGGAC
>BPKK01000007.1 GCA_026005095.1 Silanimonas sp.
CCGGCGAGCAGGCCGCCCTGCTCGAGGCCCTGGACGCCCTCGACGAGGCGCAGCGGCAGCGCCTCGGTGCCCGGGTGGCGGCGATGGGCGTGGCCGAGCGCGCCGCCCTGCGTGGCCGGGTGCTGGCGGCCGAGCCGGAGGCGCGGGCGGCCCTGCTGGCCGAGGCCGCGGCCCCCTGAGGGGCCGGCTCGCGCTAAAGCCAGACGAGGGCCACGAGCAGGGCGGCCCCGGCCACCAGCGACAGCAGGACTGCCTCGGCGGCGCCCAGCAGCAAGAACTTGGCACTGGTGAGCAGCCAGCCCTGGCGGTAGACCCGTCGCAGCAGCAGCCACAGATAAACCGGAATCCAGAGCCAGAGCGCGCTCTGCGCCCAGGCGAGCGGCCGTGTTAGCCAGAGCCGTCCCGCGGCCAGCCCCTCCAGCGTCGCCAGGCCGATCAGCAGTAGACCGGCCAGGCAGAGAAAGGCATGACCATGCAGGGCAGCAACGAGATGCTCCATGTAGAGGCGCTGCGTGAACAGGTACAGGCCTTTCATCAGCAGCGCGAACACCGGCACGAGCACGAGCAGCGCCGTCGGTAGCGCCGAATAAAAAGGGTATCCGGATTTTAGTGTGGGGTGCAGGGTCTGCCTGCTCCTTGGTCCTGAGAACTCGCCTGTAGGTTCCTCCGCTCTCGCCAGCCCTCTTGGATCAGCCCCGCTGTGGATTCTGGTTCCAGGAAGGTAGCTGACCGCGAAGGGCGTGACGCTGACCACCGAGAGTCCTCGGATCGACCGAGGCCCGAAGCAAAGTGACTGGCGGCAGGCGAACCAATTCGGTCATTCGCGGGAGCCTAGGGAAGGTCTGAACAACTCCGTTCCTTTCGGCGAGAATCGGTCACCGGTTCAAGGGTGAGTTCGATGCAGCTGTCGTTCGGAGATGCCGAGGCTCTGGGAGGCCGCAAGCGCACGCGGCGTGAGGTGTTCCTGGCCGAGATGGAGCAGGTGGTGCCGTGGAAGGCGCTGCTGGCGCTGATCGCGCCGCATTACCCGAAATCGGGCCGTCCCGGCCGACAGCCCTACCCCTTGGCGACGATGCTGCGCATTCACTTCCTGCAGCAGTGGTACGCGCTGTCCGACCCGGCGATGGAGGAGGCGCTGGTGGATACGCCGGTGATGCGGCGGTTCGCGCAGCTGGGCGGTCTGGACGACATCCCGGACGAGACGACGATCTTGAACTTCCGGCGCCTGCTGGAGACGCACGGCTTGGCCGAGAAGCTGTTCCAGCAGGTCAATGCCCACCTTCAGCGCAAGGGTCTGAGCCTTCGGTCGGGGACGATCGTCGACGCGACGATCATCAACGCGCCGAGTTCGACGAAGAACCAGGATGGCGAGCGCGACCCGGAGATGCACCAGACCCGGAAGGGCAACCAGTGGTTCTTCGGGATGAAGGCGCACATTGGTGTCGATGACGTGTCCGGTCTGGTGCACCACGTGGAATGCACGGCGGCGAACGTGGCCGACGTGACGCAGGCGCACAAGCTGCTGCACGGCCGGGAGGACACGGTGTGCGGCGACAGCGGCTACACGGGTGCCGAGAAGCGCGAGGAGCTGCGCGACGTGGCGGCGGCGTTCCTGATCGCGGAGAAGCCGTCGAAGCTGCGAGCGATGAAGAACCAGCGCCAGCGGCGCTACGCCGAGCGCTGGGAGCGCTACAAGGCGAGCCTGCGGGCGAAGGTGGAGCACCCGTTCCGGGTGATCAAGCGGCAGTTCGGCTACATGAAGGTGCGCTACCGCGGCATCGCGAAGAACGCCGCACAGGTGCTGACGCTGTTTGCGTTGTCGAATCTGTGGATGGCGCGCCGGCGATTGCTGCCGGCGGCGGGGTAAGTGCGCCCGCCGGACGGGGAAACCCGCCCGGCGGGGCAGCAAAACGTGGGATTCCGACCGGGCTGACGCGATTTCGGCCTTCGAGCCACGAAATCACGAGGGTTCGGCGGGTTGTTCAGACCTTCCCTAGTCGTACGTCGTTTCACCGAGGACGTACGCGACAGTGTGAGGCTGCTGGACCCACGTATCGCCCTGCTTGAAAAGTGACTTTAGGCAGGCTAACGTCGACCTAGGACAAAGTGACCCATGGAACTGGCAAGCGTGCGAATCCCAAGGCTGGGGTCGCCGTGTACTTGATCTGACTTCAGTCAAGGCCAGTCTTGCCGTGCTTGTTGCCGTCCAATCCCCGGAATCTCTTTCAGCCCCTTTCGACCTCACGTCGAGGGCTGGCGATTCCCTTTTTTCTAGAGGAGTGAACTGAAATGCAAAAGGATGTCTTCTACCAGCAAGGAGGGCTTCGCCGCCTCGATCGACGCTTGGCTTGGTCCGCTGTCCTGCTTGTTGCGGGGCTCACTGGATGTGGCGGCAACAGCCCATCCGGAAGCGACGCTTCGGAAGAGGGCTATCGAGGGGCACAAACCGACGATCAACCTTTTCTCGCTGGGATCATTTCGTCGCAACAGCGCGTCGCGGGCGGCTTCGAAGATGTGGGTGACGGGTTTATTCGAGATGCTGAGACAGGCTTGTTTTGGACGCAGTCGGACAACGGCAGTCGGGTGGATTGGCATCAGGCGAACGACTTCTGCGAATCGAAAGGGATGCGTCTGCCCTCCATCGATGAACTTGCAGCGATCTACAACCGTCCCGGGGCCAGCACCACGCCATGCGCCGGACACAAATGTGAGGTGTCGCCGCTCTTCCGATTAACGGGGTGGTGGTACTGGAGCAGCACACGAGGGTGTCAGGATTTTTGTGTGAGGGGCCTACCATGACGATGTTCAGGAGCCCTCCATGCCACGCAAGAAATCTACCCCTATCGCGAAGTCGGACGCCATTCTTCCCGACGAGCTGCTTGAGAAGCTGATCCCTGGCCCGATGGACGCCGCCGGCGTCGAGGCCGTGTTCCAGAAGTTGAAGAAGGCCGTCATCGAGCGCGCCTTGGGTGCCGAACTGGGCGTGCACCTGGCCAGCCCGGAGGGTGGCCGCGGGAACCACCGCAACGGCCGTAGCAGCAAGACCGTGCTGACCGACGAGGGGCCGCTCCGGATCGACGTGCCTCGCGATCGGGCGGGCAGCTTCGAGCCGCAGTTGATCCCGAAGCACGAGCGGCGTTTCGCCGGCTTCGACGACCGGATCATTTCGATGTACGCCCGCGGCATGTCGGTGCGCGAGATCCAGGGGCATCTGGCCGAGATGTATGCCGTCGAGGTGTCGCCAGAGTTCATCAGCGCGGTCACCGACGCGGTGATGGCCGAGGTGGGCGCCTGGCAGGCCCGTCCGCTGGAGCCGATGTACCCGGTGGTGTTCTTCGACGCCCTGCGGGTGAAGATCCGCGAGGACGGCGTGGTGCGCAACAAGGCGGTGTACCTGGCCTTGGGCGTGCTGCCCGACGGCACGCGCGACATCCTCGGGCTGTGGATCGAGAACACGGAAGGCGCCAAGTTCTGGATGAAGGTCTTCAACGACCTGAAGACGCGCGGCACGCAGGACATCCTGATCGGCGTGGCCGATGGGCTGAAGGGCCTTCCCGAGGCCCTCGAGGCCGTATTTCCGGCCACGACGCTGCAGACCTGCATCGTGCACCTGATCCGCAACAGTCTCGATTACGCGAGCTGGAAGGACCGCAAGGCGCTGGCGGCGGCCATCAAGCCCGTCTACACCGCGCCCAGCGCGGAGGCTGCGGAAGCTGAGCTGGACGCGTTCGAGGCAGGCCCTTGGGGCCAGCGCTTCCCGACCGTCGTGGCGGCCTGGCGGCGGGCCTGGAGCCGGGTGATCCCGTTCTTCGCCTTTCCGCCCGAGGTGCGGCGGATCATCTACACCACCAATGCCATCGAGAGCGTGCATTCGCGGCTGCGCAAGATCATCAAGAGCCGCGGGCATTTCCCGAGCGACGAGGCCGCCACCAAGCTGATCTGGCTGGCCCTGCGCAACATCACCGCCGACTGGAAGCGGGCGAGCAAGGAGTGGAAATCAGCGATGAACCAGTTCGCGATACTGTACGGCGACCGCTTCACCCTCGCGCCGCGCTGAGCGGCACGAAGGTCGATTCAGAAAACCGCCTCACACACAAAATTTCAGACAGACCCCAGCGGCGCGGGTTGCTTGCTGATCGACCCGCTGCCAATGAAGAAGACCGATGTCTGCGCTCTTCGATCGAGTAGCTAAACGGGCTATCGGGCATTTGCTTCGTGCACGAAATCGATCTCATTGGACGTCCTAGGTACGACTCACGCACAACGCTCTGTTGTTGTTGTTGGACAGCGGCATCGTGCCGCTTTCACCAAACTCGAGGTGAAAGTCCAAAGCGTCGGCAGAACCCTCAAGCGTGCCGCTCCAGTAACGCACGCCAGTCAAGCGGAACAGCGGTGACACTCGGCAATTGAACTGGGCGCAACGCGTACTACCCGCGCCCGGGCGGTTGTAGATCGCGGCAAGTTCATCGATAGAGGGAAGGCGCATCCCTTTCGCTTCGCAAAAGGCGTTCGCCTGATGCCAGTCCACCCAACTATCATTGTCCGACCGCGTCCATAGCAACCCCGTGCGAGTATCCCGCAGTAAGTCGTCGCTGACGGATTCGAAGCCACTCAGGGCTCGCTCCGCTGCAGCTTCCTGCAAAAGAGCTGCTTCAGCCGCCACTTCCGACTGGCGCTCTGCCTCGACTGCGCCGTGCTCTTCTCGACCCACGCACAACGCCCGTGTATGCGACAAGGCGAGGTCGAGGTGCGGAGAGCCGCGGTTGCCGTCGTTGAGAAAGAAGTAAAAGGCGCCAGTAGGTCCCTGCAGCGTGCCACTCCAGGGCGTCGTTCCAGTCAGGCGGAACAGCGGGGACACCTGACATGTGTATCCACCACAGAATGTTGTGCCCGCGCCGGCGCGGTTGTAGATCGCTGCAAGTTCATCGATGGAGGGCAGGCGCATCCCCTTCGACTGGCAGAAGTCTCTCGCCTGATACCAGTTCACTTCACTGCCATTGTCCGACTGCGTCCACAGCAGGCCCGTTCGCGTGTCCCGAAGCAGGCCCTGGCCAGCCTCCTCAAAGCCGCCGTTCACGATTAGAAGCGGCATGTTTGGCTCTCCATCGACAGCTGCCGTCTGCTGACTAGCCGATTTCGAAGCCGGACCCTGAGCCGCCGCCTGCTCGGACTCCTTCGCTTCCAGCTGGAACTCGAGCCCTTTTGGATCTCCCTGAGACACGCACAGTGCCCGGCTAGAGGCGTCGGAATCGTTAGCTGAGTAGGTGAGCCGGTAACCATCGTTGAGGAGGAAGTACATTGCTCTGGAGGAGCCTTCCAGTGTGCTGCGGGTCTGTCTGAAATTTTGTGTGTGAGGCGGTTTTCTGAATCGACCTTCGTGCCGCTCAGCGCGGCGCGAGGGTGAAGCGGTCGCCGTACAGTATCGCGAACTGGTTCATCGCTGATTTCCACTCCTTGCTCGCCCGCTTCCAGTCGGCGGTGATGTTGCGCAGGGCCAGCCAGATCAGCTTGGTGGCGGCCTCGTCGCTCGGGAAATGCCCGCGGCTCTTGATGATCTTGCGCAGCCGCGAATGCACGCTCTCGATGGCATTGGTGGTGTAGATGATCCGCCGCACCTCGGGCGGAAAGGCGAAGAACGGGATCACCCGGCTCCAGGCCCGCCGCCAGGCCGCCACGACGGTCGGGAAGCGCTGGCCCCAAGGGCCTGCCTCGAACGCGTCCAGCTCAGCTTCCGCAGCCTCCGCGCTGGGCGCGGTGTAGACGGGCTTGATGGCCGCCGCCAGCGCCTTGCGGTCCTTCCAGCTCGCGTAATCGAGACTGTTGCGGATCAGGTGCACGATGCAGGTCTGCAGCGTCGTGGCCGGAAATACGGCCTCGAGGGCCTCGGGAAGGCCCTTCAGCCCATCGGCCACGCCGATCAGGATGTCCTGCGTGCCGCGCGTCTTCAGGTCGTTGAAGACCTTCATCCAGAACTTGGCGCCTTCCGTGTTCTCGATCCACAGCCCGAGGATGTCGCGCGTGCCGTCGGGCAGCACGCCCAAGGCCAGGTACACCGCCTTGTTGCGCACCACGCCGTCCTCGCGGATCTTCACCCGCAGGGCGTCGAAGAACACCACCGGGTACATCGGCTCCAGCGGACGGGCCTGCCAGGCGCCCACCTCGGCCATCACCGCGTCGGTGACCGCGCTGATGAACTCTGGCGACACCTCGACGGCATACATCTCGGCCAGATGCCCCTGGATCTCGCGCACCGACATGCCGCGGGCGTACATCGAAATGATCCGGTCGTCGAAGCCGGCGAAACGCCGCTCGTGCTTCGGGATCAACTGCGGCTCGAAGCTGCCCGCCCGATCGCGAGGCACGTCGATCCGGAGCGGCCCCTCGTCGGTCAGCACGGTCTTGCTGCTACGGCCGTTGCGGTGGTTCCCGCGGCCACCCTCCGTGCTGGCCAGGTGCACGCCCAGTTCGGCACCCAAGGCGCGCTCGATGACGGCCTTCTTCAACTTCTGGAACACGGCCTCGACGCCGGCGGCGTCCATCGGGCCAGGGATCAGCTTCTCAAGCAGCTCGTCGGGAAGAATGGCGTCCGACTTCGCGATAGGGGTAGATTTCTTGCGTGGCATGGAGGGCTCCTGAACATCGTCATGGTAGGCCCCTCACACAAAAATCCTGACACCCTCCCCGCGGCTCTTGATGATCTTGCGCAGCCGCGAATGCACGCTCTCGATGGCATTGGTGGTGTAGATGATCCGCCGCACCTCGGGCGGAAAGGCGAAGAACGGGATCACCCGGCTCCAGGCCCGCCGCCAGGCCGCCACGACGGTCGGGAAGCGCTGGCCCCAAGGGCCTGCCTCGAACGCGTCCAGCTCAGCTTCCGCAGCCTCCGCGCTGGGCGCGGTGTAGACGGGCTTGATGGCCGCCGCCAGCGCCTTGCGGTCCTTCCAGCTCGCGTAATCGAGACTGTTGCGGATCAGGTGCACGATGCAGGTCTGCAGCGTCGTGGCCGGAAATACGGCCTCGAGGGCCTCGGGAAGGCCCTTCAGCCCATCGGCCACGCCGATCAGGATGTCCTGCGTGCCGCGCGTCTTCAGGTCGTTGAAGACCTTCATCCAGAACTTGGCGCCTTCCGTGTTCTCGATCCACAGCCCGAGGATGTCGCGCGTGCCGTCGGGCAGCACGCCCAAGGCCAGGTACACCGCCTTGTTGCGCACCACGCCGTCCTCGCGGATCTTCACCCGCAGGGCGTCGAAGAACACCACCGGGTACATCGGCTCCAGCGGACGGGCCTGCCAGGCGCCCACCTCGGCCATCACCGCGTCGGTGACCGCGCTGATGAACTCTGGCGACACCTCGACGGCATACATCTCGGCCAGATGCCCCTGGATCTCGCGCACCGACATGCCGCGGGCGTACATCGAAATGATCCGGTCGTCGAAGCCGGCGAAACGCCGCTCGTGCTTCGGGATCAACTGCGGCTCGAAGCTGCCCGCCCGATCGCGAGGCACGTCGATCCGGAGC
Organism: Silanimonas sp.; assembly: GCA_026005095.1. Classification (GTDB taxonomy): domain Bacteria; phylum Pseudomonadota; class Gammaproteobacteria; order Xanthomonadales; family Xanthomonadaceae; genus Silanimonas. The sequence continues at coordinate 7,519 of BPKK01000007.1, forward strand.
GGCCCCTCGTCGGTCAGCACGGTCTTGCTGCTACGGCCGTTGCGGTGGTTCCCGCGGCCACCCTCCGGGCTGGCCAGGTGCACGCCCAGTTCGGCACCCAAGGCGCGCTCGATGACGGCCTTCTTCAACTTCTGGAACACGGCCTCGACGCCGGCGGCGTCCATCGGGCCAGGGATCAGCTTCTCAAGCAGCTCGTCGGGAAGAATGGCGTCCGACTTCGCGATAGGGGTAGATTTCTTGCGTGGCATGGAGGGCTCCTGAACATCGTCATGGTAGGCCCCTCACACAAAAATCCTGACACCCTCAGTCATCCCGCTCCTCTGAGTTGGGACGGCGAATGAACAGCAATTGCTCGCCTAGGCTCGGCAGCTATTCGAAGTAACCTTCTTCGAGTAGCCGCGCTAGCGTGGGAATGTAAGGTCCGTATTCGATGACGCGCTTGACCTGCTTCGTGCGGATCGATGGCATGGCGGCCATGCGCTGGAACTGACGGTTCGTAGTCACCGGACCCTCGTCATCGACCAGCACAGTCTCGAACACGACTCCGTCCTTGCGTGCCTTGGCGTCGTAGAGCATGCGCGCTCGGATCACCTCGAAGCTGTAACCCCTGCCCATGCGGTTCATGTCCTTGGCTAGTCGGTTGACGGATTCAGTATAGGCATTGGTAATGGGCTGATCGAAGTAAGCAAAGATTTCGTCGTGCCAGTTGTGTATGGCCTTGGTGAGGTCCTTGAACGCCGTTGCCAGTTCAGAAGGAATATTGCTCAGCCAGTGGACACAGGCCGCTTCCGCCTCCGCTCTGGTCTTGTGATCCCAGATCGACAGGAAGCCCTCCTTGAGCGCATGGGCCTCCCCAAGCTGCGGAAACTGGCGGAACCACTCCAGCGCCCTCGCCATGTCCTCTCCGTTCAGGTCGTGCTGTCGCTTCAGCAGCAGGAACCGCTCGTCCTTGAGCCTAAGGCGCTGTCTGGTAGGCAAGTCCTTGCGGATGCGCTTGCGCAGCTTCTCCAGTGCATCGTTTGCCATCCGCTGGATGTGGAAGCGATCGACCACGATCCGCGCCTGCGGCAACGTGGCGCGCACCACCTGCTTGTAGACGTGGTACATGTCCATGGCGACCCATTCGATGGTGTCCTTGTCCCGCAGGGTGCGGAAATACGGCAGCAAATCCGCCTTTGCCCTGCTGGGCCGGAGATCGAATACGGTCTTGCGCTCTACATTGGTGATCATGGCGCGGTAATGGCCGATGATCTTGAGCTCGTCGATGCCGAGAATGCGGGGGGTCTGGAACCGGACCTTGGCCTCGAATTCCTCGACGAAGTCGTCGAAGATGTGGCGGATAGTCTTCTCGTCCAAGGCCACTTCCCTTGCAAGGGCGGCAAAGGTCTTGGTGAAGCTCTCCTTTCGGATGTAGGCGACCAAGCGGGCCGTGGCTTGACGCTTGCCATCGAAGTCAGCCACCGGCTCGAACAGGGTCTTGCCGCAGCCTTGGCAACGATAGCGCCGACGCTGGATGAAGACCTCGACCGGCTTGCCATGGGAGGGCGTGTCCTGGAACGACTGCTCCTGCGAGCCGTGGCCGTACAGGCGGCCACGCTTGCACAACGGGCACACAGTCCAAGACGAAACACCCTCAGCCTTGACGATGTAGCCATCTTCGTCGCTCACGACCTCCAGTGTTTTCAGGCTGCGAAGCTGGAGGAAGTCGGTCACTCAGAACCTCGGGCAAACCCACACTGAAATCCGCCTTTCACTCTAACACACTCGCACTCCCATCCAACAGTAAAATCCGCTTTTGGAATCGAGAGCTACAGAAGCCCTAGAGCCCGAAACCCACACAAGATTCCGGATACCCAATAAAAAGCGCTGCTCAATAGCTGGGGGTCCTCGCGGATGCGTGCCCAGTTCCGGGATAGCTGGACGACCCGGTCGTTGAGCCACTGGTTGCCGGCCGCCGGCAGCCAGTCCAGTGCCAGCGGGTTGTCGGTGGCGTGCCAGGAGCGGCCATTGAAATTGATGACCGGTGCGTCGGCCTCTCCGGACAGAATGAAGGCTGGGCCGAGCGAATCCGCGGCCTCTCCGGGCCCGTGGCGTCCCTGGGGCGTGGCAGCCCCCGGTACACTGCTGCGTTCGTCCTGCTCCGTGATGTCGAAGGCAGGGGTGGCAAGACCGGCGGCAAAGAAGGTGGCGATGCACAGGAAGACGAACAGGCGCATCGGTGAGACGTAGCGCGCGCGTCGTCCGCCGAGGTACTCGATGCTGAGCCGGCCAGGCTGCAGTAGCAGGGCAGGCAGGGTGCGTAACAGGCGGCTGTCCAGATTGAACAGGCTGTCGAGGAACTCGCTGCCGAGCTGAGGGAGAGGGCGTACCAGCCCCCTCGTGGCCTGGCCGCAGGCATGGCAGTAGTCGCCGAGCAGGGGCACGCCGCAGTTATGACAAAACCTGTCGCGGCGGCCCGTCGTCGGGAGCGGGGCGGGAGCGGCCATGGCAGCATCCGGGTGGTCAGCACCGCGACTATAGTAGGCGCTCGCTCTTCCGGTGCCCTGCCATGCCCCATGCCGAATCGCCCCGCGCGCGCCTCTGGCGCGAGGTGCGGGCGACCACCCTGCTTTCCGCCCCGCTGGTGGTAGGGCAGCTGAGCTCGATGGGCATGAACGTGGTCGATACCTGGCTCGCCGGCCGGCACGGCACCCAGACCCTGGCGGCGATCGGCGTCGGCGCCCCGGCCTGGTCGGTGGTGATCCTGCTCTGCATCGGCGTGCTGATGGCAGTGCCGCCCTCGGTGGCCCAGCTCGACGGCGCCGGGCGCCGCGCCGAGATCGGCCCGCTGTTCCGCCAAGCTCTGTGGCTGGCCCTGGCCCTCGGCCTCGCGTTGTTTCTGGTGATCCGCACGGCTCCGCGGATGTTGGCCGGCTTCATCGCCCCGGAGGTGATGCCGGGAGTGGCCGGCTTCCTTGCCGGCATTGGATGGGGCGCGCCAGCGCTCGCCTTTTATTTCTGCCTGCGCTATCTCGCCGAGGGCGTGGCCTGGACCGTGCCGACCATGGCGATCGGCGCTGGCGGCCTCGCCTTGCTGTTGCCGGTGGGCTGGGGGCTGATGGAGGGCTGGGGGCCCGTGCCGGGTCTCGGCGCCTACGGCCTCGGCCTCGCCACCGCCCTCGTGCTCTGGACCCAGGTGGCCTGCTTCGTCCTCGTGCTCGCCCGCTCGCGGCGCTGCGCCGATCTTGGCCTGTTCGCCCGCTTCGAGCGCCCGGACCCGCGGGCCATCGGGGCGCTCCTGCGCCTGGGTGTGCCGATGGGCATCGCCATCTTCATGGAGGGCAGCCTGTTCGTGGCCACCGCCCTGCTGATCGCCACCCTCGGCACCACCGCGATTGCCGCCCACCAGGTGGCCATCCTCGCCGCCTCGGCCACCTTCATGGTGCCGCTCGGCGTGGCCATGGGCACTACCGTGCGGGTGGGGCAGGCCAAGGGCGCCGGCGACCCCGCGGGCGTGCGTTGGGCGGCGCGCGCCGGGTGGACGGTGGGGCTCGCCACCCAGACCCTCTCCGCCCTGCTGCTGGCCCTGGGCGGGGCCTGGATCGCCGCCCTGTTCACCCGCGATCCCGCGGTGGTGGCGCTGGCTGCCACCCTGATGCTGTTCGCCGCGGTGTTTCAGTACACCGACGGCCTGCAGGCGATTTCGGCCGGCGCTCTGCGCGGCCTGAAAGACACCCGCATCCCGGCCTGGATCACCGTGCTGAGCTACTGGGGCCTCGGCCTGCCGGTGGCGATCGGTCTGGGCGGCATCGGCGCCGAGGGCGGCGCGCGCATCGTATTCGGCCTCGGCTGGGGTCCCACCGGCTACTGGACCGGGCTGATCGTTGGCCTCTCGGCCGCCGCCGTGCTGCTCACCTGGCGCTTCCTCATGCGTTCTTCCCGTGACCTTCGGGCGGTGACCGCGGCCACGCCGACCGGGTAAGGTCGGGGCCTCGTCTTTCGGAGACCTCCCATGGCCCAGACCCCACGCCCCGGCCCCCTGCGCCGCCTCTTCGGCGGCCTGTGGGCGGCCCTCGACTTCAGCCGCCGCCTCGTCTTCAACCTGCTCTTCCTCGCCCTGCTGCTGTTCTTGCTGGCGGCCATCCTGGGCGGGCCGAAGCTAAAGCCGCTGGAGGAGAAGACTGCCTTGGTGCTCGATCTCGACGCCCGCCTCGTCGAGCAGCGTACCGGCTCGCCGCTCGACCGCCTCACCGGCCAGCTCACCGGTGACGGCCCCGGCGCCGAGGTGCAGCTGCGCGACCTGCTGCGTGCCATCGAGGCGGCCCGGGACGACAAGCGCATCGAGCGCATCGTGCTGCGCACCGACGGCTTCTCTGCCAGCGGTTTTGCCGCCCTGCGCGAGCTGGCTGCGGCGATCCGCCAGTTCCGCGAGAGCGGCAAGCAGGTGGTGGCCTGGGGCACCGGCTTCGACCAGGTGAGCTACTACCTTGCCGCTCAGGCCGACGAGGTCTACATGGACGAGGAGGGCCTGGTGCTGATCGAGGGTCTTGGCCGCTACCGTCCCTACTACCGCGAGCTTCTGCAGGACAAGCTCGGCATCGACGTGCATCTGTTCCGCGTGGGCGAGTACAAGAGCGCCGCCGAGCCTTACATCCTCGATGGCAGTTCGAAGGAGGCCAAGGAAGCCGACCTCCACTGGATGGGCGATCTGTGGCAGCGCTACCTCGAGGACGTGAGCCGTGCCCGTGGCCTGGCCGAGGGCCAGCTCGCCGCCCTCGTCAACGGCATCGGTGCGCGGCTGAAGGCCGTCGGCGGCGATTTTGCCAAGCTGGCCCTCGAGGAGAAGCTGATCGACGGCACCCTCACCGAGGAAGCGCTCGAGACCCTGCTCGCCGAGCGCGGCGCCGCCGATGACGAAGCCGGCTTCCGCCAGGTCGATCTCGACGGCTACCTTGCCCGCCTCGGCCCGGCCAAGGCTCCCAGCGCCGCCGCGCCGGGCATCGGCGTGGTGGTGGCCCAGGGGCCGATCACCGACGGCGATCAGCCGCCCGGCACCATCGGCGGCCAGAGCACCGCCGCCCTGCTGCGCCAGGCCCGCGAGGACGAGACGATCAAGGCCGTGGTGCTGCGCGTCGATTCGCCCGGCGGTGGGGTCTTCCCCTCTGAGCAGATCCGCCGCGAAGTGGTGGCCCTGCGCGAAGCCGGCAAGCCGGTGGTGGTCTCGATGGCCAACGTGGCCGCCTCGGGCGGCTACTGGATCTCGATGAACGCCGACGCGATCTATGCCGATCCGTCCACCATCACCGGTTCGATCGGCATCTTCGGGCTCTTCCTCAACGGCCCGCGGGCCCTGGAGAAGATTGGGGTACGTACCGACGGGGTGGGCACCACGCCGCTGGCCGGTGCCTTCGACCCGACCCGGCCGCTGGCGCCGGAGGTGGGCGAGCTCATCCAGGCGGTGATCGACCGCGGCTACCGGCAGTTCATCGGCAAGGTGGCCGAGGCCCGAAAGGCCGAGGTCGAGGCCATCGACAAGGTGGCCCGCGGCCGGGTGTGGAGCGGCGCACAGGCGAAGGCATTCGGGCTGGTGGACGAGCTCGGTGGCCTGCGCGATGCCATCGCCCGGGCCGGCGAACTCGCCAAGCTCGAAGCCCCGGCCGTGACCTATGTCGAGCGCGAGCTCTCGCCCTTCGAACAGGTGCTCGTCAATCTGGACCGCAACGCCGCCGGCCGCGCCCTGCTCGGCCTCGCCGGTCCCGCGCTGGGCCTGCTCGGCGAGCGTCAGGCCTCGCAGGTGCAGGAGGAGCTTCGTTTCCTGCTCGATGCCCAAGGCCGCCCGCTGCGCGCCGTGGCCCACTGCTTCTGCAGTCTTTGAGGGTGATGGCGACCCCCCTGCGCTGGCGTCTCGACGGTCAGGTGGCCCTGGTCACCGGCGCCAGCGCCGGCATCGGCCGTGCCACCGCTGCCGAACTGCTCGGCCTCGGCGCCACGGTGCTGGCCTGCGCCCGCGACCCCGGTCCCCTCGAGGCCGCGGCCGTCGAATGGCGCGAGGACCAGCCGGGCACCGAAGTACACGTGCTGGCCTGTGACGTAGCCGATCCCGCCGGGCGTGAGCGCCTGTTCGACTGGATCGAGGGTCTCGGCCTCGGACTCTCGATCCTCGTCAACAACGTCGGTACCAACCAGCGCCGCGCCACCATCGACTACGACGAGGCCGAGTGGCGCGCCATCTTCGAGACCAACCTGTTCTCGGCCTTCGAGCTCTGCCGCGGCGCCTATCCGCTGCTGCGGCAGCATGCCAGCGCCGCCATCGTCAATGTCGGCTCGGTCTCCGGCGCCACCCACGTGCGCACCGGCTCACCCTACGGCGCCAGCAAGGCGGCCCTGCACCAGCTCACCCGCAACCTCGCCGCCGAGTGGGCCGCCGAGGGCATCCGCGTGAACGCCGTGTTGCCCTGGTACATCCGCACCCGCCGCACCTCGCCCACGCTCGCCGATCCCGACTACCTCGAGGCGGTGCTGGAGCGCACGCCGATGGGGCGCATCGGCGAGCCGGAGGAGGTGGCCGCGGCCATCGCCTTCCTCTGCCTGCCGGCGGCGAGCTACGTCACCGGGCAGTGCCTCGCGGTGGACGGCGGCTTCCTCCACTACGGCTTCTGAGCCGGGGCGGCGGCCTGCCCATGGCCGGCGCCCTCGCCCGCCCCGCACATCCGCAGGCTCAGCCCCCGCAGTCGGCTGCCAGCACCGCGCGGGCGCGGTCGCGCTCGCGCCGCCGCTCGGCGGCCGTGTCGCTGAAGGCCTGGCGCAGGGCCGATTCCGCCGCGTCCAGGCGTTCCTTCCAGGCCGCGCAGGCCGCCTCGCCGCTCAGCTCCACGCAGGGGTCCTCCACCCAGCGGCACAGCGTGGCTGCGGCGGGCGGGGCGCGCGAGAGGTCCACCCCGAGCACCGAGAGCGGCACGCAGCGCGGCTGCGGGTCGTAGGCATCGACGAGGCGGTCCTTACCGTTGAGATCGGTGCAGCGCCACAGCGGCGGCGGCATCGACAGGGGCCGGGGCGCGGCGGGTTCGGCGGGGCCGAACTCGATGCGCGGGGGGCTGCTTTCGCTGTCGGCGGCTGCGGCGGGGGCGGCCGTGCGGGAGGGGGCCGCGCTGGCCGGGAGGCCCGCTGCGCCCGCAGGCCCGGCCGTATCGGTTCCGCCCTGCGCCGGGGCCGCCGCCGGCGCTGCGGGCGGGGCGAAGGCGGCGATCTCGCGCCGCTCGCTGCGGTGCCCGGCAGGGCAGGGGGCGTCCTGCAGGGCCACCGCGCCCTGCGGCGAGGTGCAGCGGTAGACCACCCCGGGTGCGCGCTCCGCGGCTGCGGCGGGCAGCACGCAGGCAAGGAGCGGGGCCAGCAGCCGCGCCGGCCAGCGGCGGCGCAGTGTCGGGGCGGGGGCCATCCCGGGCCTCAGATCTTGGTCAGCGTCAGCGTACGGTTCACGATGCCGTCGTTGAAGCTGAGCGTGGCCTGGCTCTCCGAGAGGAAGGTGAGGGTGGCGCTGCCCACCGGGGTGAAGACGATGCCGCCGGCGTTGTAGGGCGCGGCCCAGGGCGGGCCGCTCGGCCGTTCCAGCGTCGCGGTGATGGTGTCCACGCCGGTCCAGGGGCCCTGCATGCGGTACCAGGCCGGGCGCCCGGCGCTGTCGTAGACGAAGAACAGCACGAAGAGCTGGCCGGGGAAGTCGAACACCTGGATGCCCCAGCCCGACTCGCTCGGCAGGAACCAGTTGCCGCTGTAGTTGCGGGTCGGGCCCACGGTCGGGTCGAGCCACTGGCGGATCGAGGGGAAGACCTGGTCGAAGCGCGAGTAGTAGTCGACATTGCCCGCCGCCTCGCTCTGGCCGCTGTTGGCGCAGGAGGCCGCGCCGCCGGCCAGGCCGCCGCGCAGCCGGTACTCGCCCGAGTTCAGGGTGAACAGGCCGGAGCCGGAGCTGCCGCCCTCGGTGGTGCCCTCGGCCCAGCTCGCGCGGGCCACGCTGGTCACGTTCTGGCCGCCGATGTCGACGTTGGAACTAAAGCCGCTGTGGTTGCCGCGGCTGTATTTCTTGTTGTCGCCGCTCGGATGGTGGATGCCGATGACCTGGGTCGAGGGACTGAGCGTGGCGGCGTCCCAGCCGGCGAAGAAGGCTCCCGCCGGCGGCGTGCTGCGCAGGCGCAGCAGCAGGGCATCGGAGGAGAGCTGGGCGAACAGCAGGTCGGCGCCGCCGGTGAGCTGGGTATTGGCCCCGGCGCTGGCCACCCCGCAGGTGGGGGTTTCGTAGTTCCAGAAGGTGGTGAGGGTATTGGCCTCGCTCTGCAGGCTGATGCAGTGCGCCGCGGAGTAGAAGTAGGGCACCTGGGTGGCGGCGACGGTGTCGTTGAGCAGGGTGCCGGTGCAGGTGAACGTGCCATCGCTGGTGCTGAACACCATCCGCGCCACGGCGTTCTTGGCGTTGATGAAGGCCTGGCCCAGGCTGCCGGTGCGGCAGGCCACGTCGATGTTGCAACTGCCCGAGCTGCCGAGGTTCTTGGCCAGGGCGAGCGGGCGGAAAGGCGAGGCCACGAGGTGCGAGACGGCGGCCACCCGCAGCACGGTACCGGTCGGCTCGGCGGTGCCCGGCACGAAGACCTCGATTTGCTGGCGCTCGCCTTCGGTCACCGGGCTCCAGAACAGGCCGGCACCATCGAGCTGGGAGCGGGCCTCGCTGGCGCGGACGAGTTCCACCACCGGCAATTCGGGGCTGGCGACCCGGATCTCGGCTCCCGGAGGCAGGCCGCGTGGGTCGAGGGCCACGCGCAGCGCGGCGGCCTCCGGCGAGATCACGTCGAGTCGGGCAACCCGGCCGCCCGGCACCGGCAGCCACAGGGGTTCCGGCGGGCGGGTGGCGGCCTCATCCGCCACCCGGCGCACCAGGCCGATCTGCAGGCGCTTGCCCTGCCCGGCGTTGTGGCGCTGGAGGGCGGCCAGGCGCCCGGCGGCCAGGGTCTGGAAGCGCAGGGCGGGAGCGGCGCTGGCGGCTGGCGAGCGGAAGGCCTCGGCCTGGGCGCGCTTGGCATTCTCCGGCCGCAGGGCTTCGCCGGCCACGCTCTGGGCCAGCAAGGGGAAGGGGAGCAGGGCGATCAGGCCGGCGGCGGTGATCGAGCGAATGGACATGGCAGGACTCCGTGACGCGGGCCGTCCGTGGCCTCGAGTTCGAGGGGGGGGGTAGACCCCTGATCCTACCCCCGCCGGCCGCCGCCGGGAACGTGGCCTAGGTGAATGTCCGCTGTCCGGGGGTCAGGCGTCGGCGGCGGCCTTGCGCGTGGCAGCCGTCTTCGCCGGGGCCTTTTTCGCTGCAGTCTTCGCGCCGGCCCTCTTGGCCGCGGTCTTCGTGCCGGCCTTTCCGGCTCCGGCTTTCGTCGTTGCGATCTTCTTCGCGGCGGCCTTCTTCGCCGCAGGTAGTGCGGCGTCCGTGGCCTTGGCCGTCTTCTTCGTGGCCTTCTTCGCCGGGGCCTTCTTCGCGGCCGCCTTGCGGGCGAAGCGGCCCCGGGCCTCCGGCGCAGCCTCAAGGATGGCCTGGCATTCCTCGAGCGTCAGTGAGGAGGGGTCGCGATCCTTCGGCACTTTGCCGTTCTTGCTGCCATCGGTGATGTAGGGACCAAAGCGGCCATTCAGCACCTCGATACCGGCCTCGTCCCAGCGCTTGATGGTGCGGTTGGCGATCGCCTGCTCCTTGGCCTCGATCAGTTCCACCGCACGCGCAAGGTCGATGGTGTAAGGGTCGTCGTCCTTGCCCAGCGAGGCATAGGTACTGCCACGTTTGGCGAAGGGGCCAAAGCGCCCCACCGCCACCGTCACCGGCTCGCCCTTCGAGGTGCCGAGCGTGCGCGGCAGCTCGAACAGCTTCAGCGCCTCTTCGAGGGTGATGGTGTGCATGCTCTGGCCACCACGCAGCGAAGCGAAGCGCGGCTTCTCCTCGTCCTCGGCGCTGCCGATCTGGGCGAAGGGCCCGTAGCGGCCGAGGCGCACGCTCACCGGCTTGCCGCTCGCCGGGTCCACGCCCAGCAGGCGCGCGCCCGAGGCCTCGCTGCGCTCCACACTCTCACCCTTCTCCTCCACGGTCTTCGAGAACGGCTTCCAGAAGCGCTCGAGCAGCGGAATCCAGTCGGCCTCGCCGCGCGAGACCTCGTCGAGCTCGTCCTCCAGCCGAGCGGTGAAGTCGTAGTCCACGTACTGGGTGAAGTGCGCCGAGAGGAACTTTGCCACCGCGCGGCCCACGTCGGTGGGGCGGAAGCGGCGCGCGTCGAGGTAGACGTACTCGCGGTTGAGCAGGGTCTGGATGATGCTGGCGTAGGTGGAGGGGCGGCCGATGCCGTATTCCTCGAGCGCCTTCACCAGCGAGGCCTCCGAGTAGCGCGGCGGCGGCTCGGTGAAGTGCTGGGTGGCGGTGACTGCGGCCAGCGGCACGCGGTCGCCGGGTTTCATCTCCGGCAGCTTGCGGCCCTCCTCATCGTCTTCCTCGCCCTTGGCATCCTTGCCCTCCTCGTAGACGGCGAGGAAGCCGGGTTCCACCACCGTGGTGCCGCTCACGCGGAAGGCGTGCTGGCTGCCGGCAGCGAGGTCCACCGAGACGGTGTTGAGGGTGGCCGGCACCATCTGCGAGGCCACCGTGCGCTTCCAGATCAGCTCGTAGAGCCGGCGCTCGTCATCGGCGAGGAAGCGCGCCACCGAGGCCGGCGTGCGTAGGGCCGAGGTCGGACGGATTGCCTCGTGGGCCTCCTGCGCGTTCTTCGACTTGGTCTGGTAGAGGTTCGGCCGGTCCGGCAGGGCCTGGGTGCCGAAGTCGCGGGCGATCACGTCGCGGATCTCGGCCAGGGCCTCGGCGCTCAGGTTCACCGAGTCGGTACGCATGTAGCTGATCAGGCCCACCGTGCCCTCCTCGCCCAGCGTCACGCCCTCATAGAGCTTCTGCGCCACCCGCATGGTGCGACTGGTAGAGAAACCGAGCTTGCGCGCCGCCTCCTGCTGCAGGGTGGAGGTGATGAAGGGCGGCGCCGGCCGGCGCTTGCGCTGCTTGCTCTCGACATCGGTGACCACCAGCAGGCCTTCGGCATCGGCGAGGATGCGCCGACGGGCCGCCTCGGCGGCCTCGCCGTTGGTGAGCGTGAACTGCTCGACCTTGTTGCCGTCGAGCCGGGTCAGCTTGGCGCTGAAGGACTGCTTCGGATGCGCGGCCTCGGCGGCGATCGACCAGTACTCGCGCGGCACGAAGGCCTCGATCTCCTCCTCGCGCTCGACGATCATGCGTAGCGCCGGCGACTGCACGCGCCCGGCCGAGAGGCCGCGCTGCACCTTGCGCCAGAGCAGGGGCGAGAGATTGAAGCCGACGAGATAGTCGAGGGCGCGGCGCGCCTGCTGGGCATTCACCAGGGCGTCGCTCACCGTGCGTGGATGTTCCACCGCCTCGCGGATGGCGCGCGGCGTGATCTCGGTGAACACCACCCGGTGCAGCGGCTTGTCCTTCAGCAGCTTGCGCTCGCGCAGGATCTCGGCGATGTGCCAGCTGATCGCCTCGCCTTCGCGGTCGGGGTCGGTGGCAAGGTAGATGGCATCGGCGTCCTTCGCTGCTCGGGCGATGGCATCGACGTGCTTCTCGTTCTTGTCGATCAGCTCGTAACGCATGGCGAAGCCGTGCTCGGGATCGACCGCGCCCTCCTTGGGCACGAGATCGCGCACATGGCCGTAGCTGGCCAGCACCTGAAAGTCTTTACCCAGGTACTTGTTGATGGTTTTCGCCTTCGCGGGCGATTCGACGATGAGAAGGTTCTTCGCCATGTCCGGAGGTTCGTGAGGGCCGCGCGCGGCGGGTCGCGCGAAGGGGCAAAGGCCCGCCATGTGGCGGGCCTTCTTTTTTTCATTAGGGGCACCGCCGTGGTGGCGGTGTCAAGCTCAACCGCGGCAGGCCAGCGGCAGCACTTCGTCTGCCGCGCTGCTGCGGCAGCGGAATCCATCATGGCCGCCCACGCTGAACCAAACGTACTCGCCGGCCAGCGGGCCGAGCGTCTGATCCTGTTCCAGCACCAGCTGCAGCACGCATTCCCCGAGGCCATTCTCGCCGAGTTCGGCCTCCGCCACCAGGGCGTGCGTAAAAGGCGCAAGGCCGATCTCCCCGAAGTCGTCGGGGCAGCGGTCGGTGTTACCGAGGAAGTCGTTCATCGCCGCCTGGTAGGGCGTGGCCTGCACCATGAGTTCGCTGATGCGCGAGCGCTGGGTGTAGTCCTGATAGGCGGGCAGGGCGATGGCCGCCAGGGTGGCGAGGAAGACCAGGGCGAACAACAGCCCGCCTGCCGCCAGGGTGGCGATGGCGCAGCCGCCAAGCCCGCGCTGCTGGCGCTCGGGATGCGCGGTGTAGGCCCACTGATCGACCACCCGGGTGCTGGCCACCATGTCGTGCAGGGCCATCTTCCGATCGGTGAAGGCCGCCATCAGAAAGCCGAAGTAGAGCGTGAGGTAGGACAGGGCGGCGGCGAACCAGCGACCGGCCGAGCGCGCAGTGCTGATGCGCTTGCCCTCGAAGTCCACCACCTTGATGCCCACCGCCCGCTTGCCCGGGGTGGCCTGCCAGGCCGAGCTGGTGAACAAGATGTGGTAGGCGCCCTGCATCAGTATCGGCAGCACGTAAAGACCGACGAGGAGGAGGGCCAGCAGGCCGTCGTCCGGGGGCGGGGCCGCGGGATCGAAAAGTGCTGCCATGCCAGCAAGACCGATGCCGAAGCCCAGAAGCAGCAGGAAAAGCAGCGCGTATCCGGCGCCGGCGAGCAGGACGGTATCGATCAGATGGGCCGCGAGACGGCGCAGGAAGCCGGCATCCACCACGGCATCGGCACCGGCCGGCTCGGGGGCGGTGCTGGGGCTGTGGCCGACCGCGTGGCCAGCGGCGCCGCCATCGCCGTTGCCATTGCCGGCGGGAAGCGGCGGCGGCGCGACCTCGAGGGAGAGGCCGAGCTCGGCGGCGAGGGTGGAAAGCGGCTGCCATTGCGGCAGGCCCTCGCGCCAGACCAGGCTGGTGGCAGTGAGGCTGCCATCGGCGGCGAGGGCGCGAAGCACGTCCGGCCCCACCGGGCCATGGCGCTGACGGTCGGCGCTGACGTAGTACCACAGGGCGTCGGACATGCCCGGAATCCTCGAAAGGGGGGAAGCGCGGGAGGGCCCGCAGGGGGTGCGGGAGGTGGCGAAGGGCGCGGCGCCGTCCTCAGTGGGTCGGCAGCGGTGCCTCGCCGAACATCAGGTTCTCCATCCAGGCATAGGCGGCCTCGGCCCCCGGCTGGTTGAAGAGCACCATCAGCACCACCCACTTGAGGTCGTCGAGATCGATCTCGTCCTGGTCGAGCGCCATCGCCCGGTCGATCACCAGCTCGCGCTGCTCGGGGCCGAGCACGCCGTTCTGCTCGAGGAACATCAGGAAGCCGATGCCTTCGGCGTCGAGTTTGGCGTACTCGGGCGCGGTGTAGAGCCTGACCGGACCATCGACGCGGGCATTGGCCACCGCCGGCCGCTGTTCGGCCAGTTCGTCGAGCCATTCGAAGGCCTTGTGGATCTCGGCGGGGCTGAAGCCGGCCTCGAGCAGGCTGGCCTGGAGGGAATCGCGGTCGCGGACGAGATCGGCCTCGTCGTTGAAGTAGTGTTCGAAGAGGTAGAGCAGTACGTCGAGGATCGATTCTTTCATCACACCCTAGCGCCTGCGCTGGGACCCAGCGCGTGTGGGAGGGGCGGAGCCGCAGGGGAGGTACACCCCGTGCTGCTGCGTGAGACGACCTTCCAACTCCATGTCGAGCAGGATGGGGGCGAGGGCGGCCGGCGTCAATCCCGCGCGGGCGGCGAGGACCTCGAGGCTGGCGCCGGCGCCGTCCAGTGCGGCCAGCACCCGCCCGGCCTCTGCGCTGGCTGGCGCCAACCCGGCAGTCGCCTGCGCCGCGGGGAAGGCCGCCGGGGGCGGGGAGCGGTCGTCTCCTGCCTCCAGCCGGGTGGCCAGGGCCGGGGCGAGCTGGCGTGCCGCGCCGGCCAGGGCCTCGACCACCTGCGCGGGATCGTCGGCCAGGGTGGCGCCCTCGCGGATCAGCCAATGGCAGCCCCGCGCCTTGGGCTGCTCGGGGCTGCCGGGCAGGGCGAAGACCTCGCGGCCGGCCTCGGCGGCCAGCCGGGCGGTGATCAGCGAGCCGGAGCGCAGCGCCGCCTCCACCACCACGGTGGCCAGCGAAAGCCCGGCGATGATGCGGTTGCGCGAGGGGAAGTGGGCGGCGCGGGCCGGCGTGCCCGGGGGATGCTCGCTCGCCACGCAGCCCTCGCGCACGAGGGCGGTCTGTAGCGCCCGGTGTGCTTCCGGATAGGCGAGATCGGGCCCGGTGCCGATGACGGCGATGCTACCCGGGGCCTCGAGGCAGGCGGCATGGGCGGCAGCATCGATGCCGCGAGCAAGACCGCTGGTGACCACGAAGCCGGCCTCGGCGAAGGCTCGGGCCCAGCGCTGGGCGCGCTCGCGACCTGCCGGGCTCGGGGCGCGGCTGCCCACCACGGCGATCTGCGGCCACCAGAGCCGTTCTGCCCGCCCTTCGACGTAGAGCAGGGTGGGCGGCGAGGGGGCTTCGCGCAGCAGGCTGGGGTAGGCGGCATCGCCCCAGGGGATGAGATGGCGCTCCGATCCGCCGGCCTGCCAGGCGCGGGCGCGGGCGGCGGCCTGGCGGGCCTCGGCGCCCAGCGCGGCGGTACGCAGCGCGGCAGGAGCGCCAGCGGCCTGCCAGTCGGCCGCTGTGCCGCCCATGAGGCGCCCGGCGAGGGCGAGCGGCCCGCCCGCGGTGTCGATGGCTTCACGCAGCCAGGCGGCGTTGCCGGCGGCATGCTGGAGCTGGAGGAAGGCGTCGAGGGCGTCCATGCCGCAGAAACGATGAGGGCGCCCGAAGGCGCCCAGCATCGGAAATCCCTGTGTGCGGGGGTCTTACTGCACCGCGTCGGGGTGCTTGAGGCGGTCGCCCACGGTGATGGGGCGGATGCCCTCCATCACCAGCGCGTAGCTCACGCGCTCGAAGGTGCGGAACACCATCAGCCGGCCGGTGAACTCGTCGGGCAGCTGCACCTTGTCGGCGTCGGCGCGCAGGCGGTTGCGGTGCCGGGCATCGTCCGGCACGGCGTTGCCGGGCCGCCAGGTGGAGAACACGGTGCCGTTGCGCACGCCATCGGCGCTGCCCACCGAGAGCGCCACCACGCTGTTCGGACCGCCGGCGAGCGCGGCATCGGCGATCGCCAGCACCGCCGCATGCTCGGGCACCGAGGCCGGAGCCTGCGGCAGGAAGCTGTCGTCGTAGGGCTGGGCCTCGGCGGGCACCACACGGTCGCCCACGCGCACATCGGCGGTACTGTCGACCAGCAGCACCAAGGTGACGTCGCCCTGCACCTGGGTCACCCGGCCCAAACCCTGGCGGGTGAGCTCGTAGCCCAGGCTCTCGCCGCGGGCCAGGTCGCGGCCCCAGGCGCTGCGCACGTCGCGGTAGGTCTCGTCGCCGCGGAAGTCGAGCTCGGTGGGGATGGTGTTGAGGCGGCGGCGCTCGGCCGGCAAGCGGAAGTGGTGGGTCGGGCGCACCAGCATCACCGTATCGCCCACCGATACCCCGGAGAGGCCGCGCACATAGGCCATCTGCCCCTCGGCGCCGCGCAGTCGCTCGCTCTCCAAGCTGACCACGTGCGGCAGGCCCTCGAGGCTCGAGACCACCTGGCTCTGGCGCAGGAAGGGCTCGATGTCGGAAAGCGGGATGGTAGTGATGGCAGGCTCGCTGCGCGGGCCGGGCTGGGTGCTCAGCACCGGCTTGCCGTCGAGGTAGGCGAGGCTGATCACGTCACCGGGGAAGATGCGGTGCGGATTCTCGATCTGCGGGTTGGCCTGCCAGATCTCCGGCCACAGCCAGGGCTTCGAGAGGAAGCGGCCGGCGATGCCCCAGAGCGTGTCTCCGCGCTGCACGACGTAGGTCGACGGATGCCCTTCCCGCATCTCGACCGCGGCGGCGTACGTTCCGATCGTCAGCAGCGCGGCGGCGGTCACCGCACAAAGCCGTTTAAACATGGCCGCTATCCCCCTGATTTTCCGCAAGGTTAACACTTGTCACTATAGACCAGAACATTCACGCTGGCGCAACGGGGGCTTCCGGGCGCGCGGGAGGGGCCGCGCCGTCCTGCCGGCCGGGCGGTTCAGCCAGCGCCTCGGGGGCAGGCCGCTACACTGTCGCAGTGGCGGCCATGAGGCCGCGCTTTGCCAAGCGAGTTTCCATGGCCCTGCTGCCCATCCTGCGTTTCCCCGACCCCCGTCTGCGCACCGTCGCCAAGCCCGTCGAGCGGGTGGACGACGAACTCCGGGCCCTGATCGACGACATGTTCGAAACCATGTACCACGAGCCGGGCATCGGGCTTGCCGCCACCCAGGTGGACCGTCACCTGCGCCTGATCGTGATGGACGTGTCGGACGACAAATCGCGGCAGAGGGTGCTGATCAACCCGGAGATCGTGGCCTCGAGCGGCACCCAGGTGTGCAAGGAGGGCTGCCTCTCGGTGCCCACGGTGTTCGCCGAGGTGAAGCGCGCCGAGCGTGTGACGGTGCGCGCCCTCGACCGCGACGGCAGGCCCTACGAGTTCAGTACCGAGGGGCTCGAGGCGGTGTGCGTGCAGCACGAGATGGACCACTTGGACGGCAAGGTCTTCGTCGATTACCTCACGCCACTCAAGCGCGAGATGGCGATGAAGAAGCTGGCCAAGCTGGCGAAGGTCGAGCAGGGCTGATGGCCTTGCGCGCGGTATTCGCGGGCACGCCCGAGTTCGGCCTGCCCTGCCTCGAGGCGCTGGCCGCCCGGGCCGAGGTGCTGGCGGTCTACACCCAGCCCGACCGTCCGGCGGGGCGGGGCCGTGGGCTCGCTGAGTCGCCGGTGAAGCAGCGTGCCCGTGCGCTTGGCCTTGCCGTGCGGCAGCCGACGAGCCTGCGCGATGCCACCGAGCAGGCGGTCCTGCGGGCGCTGGCGCCCGACCTGCTGGTGGTGGTGGCCTATGGCCTGATCCTGCCGCAGGCGGTGCTCGACATCCCGCGCCATGGCTGCTGGAACGTGCATGCCTCGCTGCTGCCGCGTTGGCGTGGCGCGGCGCCGATCCAGCGCGCGCTGGAGGCCGGCGACGCCGAGACCGGGGTCGATCTGATGCAGATGGAGAAAGGCCTCGATACCGGGCCGGTGCTGCTCCGGCGGCGTACCCCGATCGAGGACGGTGACACCGGCGGCAGCCTGCACGACCGGCTCTCGCGGCTGGGTGGCGAGCTGCTGGCCGAAGGTCTGGAGCGCCTCGCCCGCGGAGAGCCGCTGCCGCCCATGCCGCAGCCAGCCGAGGGCGTGACCTATGCGCGCAAGCTGGAGAAGGCCGAGGCGCGGCTCGATTTCACCCAGCCGGCACGGGTGCTCTGGCGCAAGGTGCGGGCCTTCCATCCTTGGCCGGTGGCCGAGTGCGAGCTGGCCGGCGAGCGGTTGCGGGTGCATGCCGCCGTGCCGCTGGACGAAGCCGCGGTGGTGGCTTTGGGCGGGGCGGGGAGGCCGCCGGGCAGCCTGCTCTCGGCAGATCGCGAGGGCCTCGTGCTGCGCTGTGGCGAGGGCGCCCTGCGCCTGACCACGGTGCAGCGTGAGGGCGGTCGGCCGATGGCGGCCGCCGACTATCTCAATGCCCGCCCGCAGTTGAGGACGGCATGAGCGCGGCGCCGGCCGGCGCCCGGCTGCGCGTGACGGCGGCGCAGGCCCTGTGCGCCGTGCTCGACGAGGGCCGCTCGCTGAAGGCAGTGCTGGCCGAGGTGTTGCCCAGCATCGCCGATGCCCGCGACCGCGCCCTGCTGGAGGCGCTGCTGTTCGCTGCGCTCCGCCAGCACGCCCGGCATGCGCGGGTGCTCGCCGCCTGGCTGGCGAGACCCCTGCCGATGCGCACGGCGAAGGACCGTGAGGCGGCGCGCCTGCTCGCTCTCGGTCTTGCCCAGCTCGATCCGCTCGGCTTGCCGGCGCATGCCGCCGTCGGCGCCACGGTGGACGCGGTGAAGCTGCTCGGCCGCCCGGGCCTCGTCGGTCTGTTCAACGCCGTGCTGCGTCGCGCCAGCCGCGAGCCCTGGCCCTCGCCGGCCGATCCACACGCTGACGCCGGCTATCCCGCGTGGTGGCTGGCCCGGCTGCAGCGCGACTGGCCGGAGCGGTGGGAGGCCCTGCTAGCAGCGGGCGAGGCGCCAGCGTCGCTGTGGTTGCGTGCCAATGCCCCGCGCATGACGCGCGAGGCGCTCGCGGTCCGCCTCGCCGCCGCCGGCATCGCCACCGAGCCCGGCATCGCGGCGCACAGTCTGCGCCTTTGCGCGCGCGCCAACCCGGCCAGCCTGCCCGGCCATGCCGAGGGCGCCTTCCATGTGCAGGATCTCGCCGCCCAGCTGGCGGTGGAGGCCCTCGCGCCGGCGCCGGGCAGCCGTGTGCTGGATGCCTGCGCCGCGCCGGGCGGCAAGACCGTGGGCCTGCTTTCCGCGGTGGGTGAGGGGGGCGAAGTGTTGGCCCTCGATGTCGACGCGACCCGGCTGGCGCGGGTGCGCGCGCTGGTGGACGCGCTCGCGCCCTCGCCGGCGCGCCTCATCGCCAAGGCCGCCGATGCCGCCCGCCCCGAGGCCTGGCACGACGGCCGCGCCTTCGATGCCATCTTGCTCGATGCCCCCTGTTCGGCCAGCGGCATCGTGCGCCGCCAGCCAGACATCCGCCTGCATCGCCGCGCCGCCGATCTCAAGGCCTTGGTGGCCACCCAGGCCCGCCTGCTCGACGCCCTGTTCCCGCTGCTGCGCCCGGGGGGGCGCCTGCTCTACGCCACCTGCTCGGTGTTCCGCGATGAGAACGACCGCCAGGTGGCGGCCTTCCTCGCCCGCATGCCAGCGGCGCGCCTGCGGCCGCTGCCGCCCCGCTTCGGCCTCGATACCGGCCACGGCCACCAGCGCTTCCCTGGCGAGGATGAGGGCGATGGCTTCTTCTATGCCCTGATCGAACGCGAGGCCCGCCCATGAGCCCGGCGTTTCCCGCTTCCCCGGCCCTCTCGCCGCAAGACCGCCGTGAGGCCTGGGTCTTTTTCGCGCTCGCCTTCCTGGTGATCGCGGCCGGTGTCGGCCTGCGTGATCCCTGGCCGGCGGATGAGCCGCGTTTCGTGCTGGTGGCCCGGCAGATGCTGGAGAGCGGCGATTGGTGGTTCCCGCGCCGCGGCGCTGAGCTCTACCCCGACAAGCCGCCGCTCTTCCTCTGGCTGCTCGCCCTGGGGCAGGCGCTCATAGGCTCGATCCGCTGGAGTTTCCTGCTGCCCTCCCTGCTCGCCGCCATGGCCACGCTGGGCCTCACCTACGACCTCGGGCGACGGCTATGGAATCCGCGTGCCGGCCTGCTGGCGGCCACGGCGGTGCTGGTGGCGCCGGCCTTCGTGTACCAGGCCAAGCGGGCGCAGATCGATCCCGTGCTGGTCGGGCTCACCACGCTGGCGCTCTATAGCCTGCTGCGCCATCTGCTGCTCGGCCCGGCCTGGCGCTGGGCCTGGCTCGGCGGCTTCGCCGCCGGGCTTGGCGTGGTGGCGAAGGGCGTGGGCTTCCTGCCGATCTTCGCCCTGCTGCCCTTCGCCCTGATGCGCCGGGCCGGCTGGGGCGGCCTGCTGCCGGCGGCGCCGGGCGATGCTTGGCGCTGGATGGGGCTGGCCGGCAGTTTCCTCGCCGCCATCCTGCTCTGGTTCCTGCCGATGCTCTGGCTCGCCCTCACCGACGGCGACCCGGCGCACCGCGCCTACCTCGACGAGCTGCTGTTCCGGCAGACCGTGACCCGCTACGTCGATGCCTGGCACCACCACGAGCCGGTCTGGTACTACGCCTATGTGATCGCCCTGTTCTGGGCGCCCTTCGCCCTGCTCTGGCCCTGGCTGTTCGCCCCCTGGCGCGACGCCTGGCGCGGGCGCGAGGCCCGGATCTGGCTGCCGCTGGCCTGGGGCCTGCTGGTGCTGCTGTTCTTCACTGGGAGTACCGGCAAGCGCGACATGTACATCCTGCCGGCTCTGCCGGCCTTCGCCCTGGCCGCCGCGCCCTTCCTCGAGACCCTGCTGCGCCGCCCGGGGCCGCGCCGCGCGCTGCTCGCCTATGCCGTGGGCCTTGCGGTCCTACTGCTTCTGGCCGGCGGCTGGGCGCTCTTCGGCGAGCCGCGCTTCGAGGCCCGGCTGCTCGCCGAACGCGGCCTTGGGGCGGAGGCCCTCTGGCTCTGGGGCATGCTAGTGGTGGTGGGTCTGCTCACCCTCGCCACGCTTCCTCTGGCCCGGCGCCAGGCGCCGCTGGCAGCACCGGCGGTGCTGCTCGGCGGCCTGTGGCTGGGCTGGGGCTTCGTGGTGCATCCGGTGCTCGACGACGAGAACTCGGCGCGGGCGGTGATGCAGGCGGCACGCGGGCGCGCCGGGCCCGAGGTCACGCTGGGCCTGGTGGCCTGGCGCGAACAGAACCTGCTGCAGGCCACCGGGCCGGTGGCCGAGTTCGGCTTCCGCGCGCCCTGGGAGCGGCAGTGGCTGCGGGCGATTGCCTGGCTGCGTGAGGCTCCGGCGGAACGCCTCGTGTTCGCCGATTCGGCCTCGGTGCCCGCCTGTGTGCCGGAAGCGGCGCGCGAGCCGGTGGGCCGCGGCAACCGTCGGGCCTGGGTGCTGGTACGGGCCGAGGGCGTGGCCGCCTGCCCGCTCGAGGAGGCGGCGCTTGCGGTGCCGCAGGCGCCTCCGGAATGATGCCGCTCCCCGGCTGCCGACCCTCATCCGAGATGCTCCCGAGCCCCGAATCGCCCGCCTCGCCCTGGCTCAGCGTGCTCGTGCCGGCCTTCAAGGTCGAGGACTGGCTGCCCGCCTGCCTCGATTCGGTGCTCTCGCAGCACCAGCCCGGCATCGAGCTGCTGGTGCTGGACGATGCTTCGCCCGATGCCAGTGGCGCCATTGCTCGCGCTTATGCCGGGCGCCACCCCGGGGTGCTGCGGGTGCTGGCGCACGGGCAGAACCGCGGCCTTGCCGCTGCGCGCAACACCCTGCTGGCGGCGGCCCGGGGCGAGTACGTGTGGTTCCTCGATTCCGACGACGTGCTGCTACCCGGTGCCATCGCTGGGCTGGCCGCGGTGCTCAAGGCCTCCGCTCCCGACCTCGTGATGTGTGATTTCGCCCTGCTGCGCGAGCGGCCGCGCCTGCATCACCGGCTGCGCCGCCGCGAGCGCCACACCCCGTCCTTCCGCGGCCCGGCGGACGGCGAGGCGGCCCCGGAGCGCCTCGCTCGCGGGTTGCTGGGCGGCGGCCAGCTGCACGCCTGGTCGAAGATCGCCAGGCGTTCGATCTGGCAGCAGGCGCCGTTCCCGGAAGGCCGCTATTTCGAGGACATCCCCACCATCCCAGCTCTGGTGCGGGCGGTGCGACGTTGGCACCACGCGGCCAGCCCCTGGGTGGGCTACCGGCAGCGTGCGGGCAGCATCCTCGCCAGCGACTCGCCGGCCAAGGTGCGCGACCTGTTGCTGGGCCTGCGTGAGCTGCATACCGGCCTGGCGACCCCCTCGATGGCGCCGGCCCGGGACGCGCTCGATGCCTATGTGCTCCGTGCCTTGGCCTCGGCGGCACGGCGCTTGCGTCGGCTCTCCGGACGGACCGAGCCCGAGGCGCTGGCGCCGGTGCAGCGCCTGCATGCCGAGGTATTGGCCGCCTGCTTCCCGGACGGCGGGGCGGCGGTGCTGCGGGCCTGGCGGCGCCAGGGCGCCTGGATTCGGGCCTGGCGCATCAGGCAGCGGCTCGGGCAACTCGCGCCAGCCCGCGGCCAGTTCGACGAGCGGGCGGCCTCAAGCACGCTGCGGCGCCAGGCCGAGCGCCGGGGCGACTGAGGGCCTGCTGGCCGGAGTGGGCAGCGTCCGGCGATCATCGTTAATGCCCTTGATTCCGCTGCAGGTGCCCGATGCCCGCCGAACCGCCGTCCGCCGTGCCGCTTCCCGCCCCGTCGGGGCCGCCCGTGGCGGGCGGGCGGCGCCTGCGGGTGCTGCATTTCGTCACCGGCGGCTTTTCCGGCGGGGCCACCCAGGTGGCCATCACCCTGACGGAGGCGATGCGCGCCGAGCCCGACCTCGAGCCCCTGCTGGTGCTGCGGCGCAAGCGCCGCACGCCGGCGCAGCGCCTGTGCGAACTCGAGGCTGCCGGCCTGCCGCTGCGGGTGGTGCCGGGCTGGTCGCATGCCGCCACCATCTGGGCCCTGGTACGGCTGTGCCGCGAATTCCGGCCCGACGTGCTGATCGCTCACGGTTTCAGCGAGCACCTCTGGGGTCGCTATGCCGGCTTGCTGGCCCGGGTGCCGCATCTCGTGCACGTGGAGCACAACACGAAAGAGCGCTACACCCGCTGGCGGCTGGCGCAGTCGCGCTGGCTGGCCCGGCGCACCGCGCGCATCGTCGGCTGTTCGGAGGGTGTACGCCAGGTGCTGTTGGCGCAGGGCATGCCGCCCGAGCGCACCCTGGCCATTCCCAACGGCATCCGCCTCGCGCCCTTTGCCGCCGCCGATGCCCGAGACTTCGCCGCCCGCGTGCCCGGCATCGTGATGGTGGCGCGTTTCTCGGCGCAGAAAGACCACGCCACTCTGCTGCGCGCCGTGGCCCGGCTGGCGGCGCGCGGTCTGCATCCGCCGGTGCTGTTCGCCGGCGGCGGCAAGGCCCGTTATCGGGCGCGCCTGGAGCGGCTGGCACGGGCGCTCGGCATCGCATCGCAGGTGCGCTTCCTCGGCGTGGTGCGCAATGTGCCCGAGCTGCTGATGGGCCACCGCATCGCCTGCCTGTCCACCCACTACGAGGGCATGCCGCTCGCTCTGATCGAGGGCATGGCGGCGGGCTGCGCGGCCGTGGCCAGCGCCGTGCCTGGGGTACGAGAGGTGCTGCAGGACGGCGTCGATGGCCGTTTGGTGCCGCCTGGCGATCCCGAGGCCCTGGCCGGGGTGCTGGAAACCCTGCTGCGCGACCCCGCCGAGGCCGCCCGGCTGGCCGCTGCCGGCCGCGCCCGGGCGCAGGCCGAGTTCAGCCGCGAACGCATGTGCCACGACTACGCCGTGCTCTGCCGGGCGCTGGCCGGCGTATGATCCGCCCGCGTCGTCGGACAGCGGAGTGCGCGTGAACATCCTGATCCTCGGTGCGGGTCAAGTGGGGTCCTCGGTGGCGGCGGCGCTGGCCTCCGAGAACAACGACATCACCGTCGTCGATACCGATCACCAGCGCCTGCGCGATCTGGCCGAGCGCCTCGATATCCGCACCGTGGTGGGGCATGCCTCGCTGCCCTCGGTGCTGGCCCAGGCCGGCGCCGAGGATGCCGAGCTGCTGGTGGCGGTGACCTCGAGCGACGAGGTGAACCTGCTGGCCTGTCAGATCGCCCAGCACCGTTTCCGCACCCCGACCCGGGTGGCGCGCCTGCGCGAATCGGAATACCTCGATCTTGCAGTGCTGAAGGACGCCCGAAGCTCGCCGGTGACCACCGCCATCAGCCCCGAGCACCTCGTCGTGCAGCACGTCGAGCGGCTGATCGCCTACCCGGGCGCCCTGCAGGTGCTGGACTTCGCCGAGGGTCATGCCCAGCTGGTGGCGGTGCGTGCCGTCGAGGGCGGCGCCCTGGTAGGGCATCAGATCCGCGAGCTGCGCGGCCACCTGCCACCCGGGGTAGATGCGCGGGTAGCGGCGATCTTCCGCCGCGGCCGACCGGTGAAGCCGGAGGCCGGCACGGTGATCGAGATCGACGACGAGGTGTTCTTCCTCGCCGAGCGGCGGCATATCCCGGTGGTGATGGCCGAGCTGCGCCGGGTGGAGAAGAAGCCGACGCGCCGGGTGCTGATCGCCGGCGGCGGCAACATCGGCCGCACGCTGGCCCGCAGCCTCGAGAACCGCTACTCGGTGAAGGTGATGGAACGCTCGCGCGAGCGCGCCCGGCGCATCGCCGAGGATCTGCTGAACTCCATCGTGCTGGTGGGCGATTGTGCCGACGAGGAGCTGCTGCGCGAGGAGAACATCGACCAGACCGACATCTACTGCGCGCTCACCAACGACGACGAGGCCAACATCCTCTCGGCCATGCTGGCCAAGCGCCTCGGCTGCCCGCGGGTGCTGGCCCTGATCAACCGGCCCTCCTATGCCGAGCTGGTGGAGGGCGGCAGCATCGACATCGCAGTAAGCCCGCAGCAGATCACCCTCGGCGCCCTGCTCGCCCACATCCGTGAGGGCGCGCCGGCCAAGGTCTATTCCCTGCGCCGCGGCGTGGCCGAGGCCGTGGAGGTGGTGGCGCGCGGTGACCGCCGCAGCTCGCAAGTGATTGGCCGCGGGCTGGAAGAACTGGAGCTGCCGCCCTCGGCCACCATCGGTGGCATCGTGCGCGGCGACAAGCTCCTGATCGCTCACCACGACGTGGTGGTCGAGCCCGAGGACCACTTGATCGTCTTCGTGATGGACAAGCGTGAGATGCCGCAGGTGACGGCACTGTTCCAGGCCGGAGCCACCTGGCTGTGAGCGCGGGTGTGCCGCTCGGCGAGCGTGGCCGCACCCTGCTGCGGATCTTCGGCGCCATCGTCGGGCTCTCGGCTCTGATGTCGCTGCCCTCCCTGCTCTATGCTCTCGCCAATGGCGAGGCCACGGCGATGGCCTTCCTCGAGGCCATGCTGCTCTCCGGCACGGTGGGGTTCGTGCTCTGGTACCCGGTGCGCCATGCCGGCTACGAGCTGCGCTTGCGCGATGGCTTCCTGATCGTCTCCGGCGTCTGGGTGATCGCGGTGCTGGTGGCGGCCCTGCCCTTCATGCTCGCCGAGCCGCGGCTCGACCTCGCCGACGCGGTGTTCGAATCGGCCTCCGGGCTCACTACCACCGGGGCTACGGTGATCACCGGCATCGAGCAGCTGCCGCGCAGCGTGCAGCTCTACCGCATGGTGCTGCACTACTTCGGCGGCATGGGCATCGTGATCCTTGCCGTGGCCATCCTGCCGATGCTGCGCATCGGTGGCATGCAGTTGTTCCGCGCCGAGGCCACCGGCCCGCAGAAGGACAGCAAACTCACCCCGCGCATCGCCGATACCGCGAAGGCCTTGTGGCTGGTCTACACCGGCCTCGTGGTGCTCTGCGCCCTCGCGTACTGGGTGGGCGGCATGGATTTCTTCGATGCCGCCTGCCATGCCATGGCCACCGTGGCCACCGGCGGCTTTTCCAACTACGACGCCAGCTTCGGCCATTTCGACAGTGCCCTGCTCGAGGCCATCGCCATCGTCTTCATGATTCTCGGCGGCCTCAACTTCGGCCTGCACTGGTACGCCTGGCGCCGTGCCACCCTCGGGCATTACCTCGCCGATTCCGAGGTGCGGCAGTTCCTGCGCATCGTGGTGGTGGCCAGCCTGGTGGTGGCGTTCTCCGCCTGGTGGGGCGGGCGCTTCGAGCACGGCGGCGAGGCGCTGCGGCATTCGGCCTTCCACGTGGTCTCGAACCTCACCACCACCGGCTTTGGTACCACCGGTTTCGCCGATTGGCCGGGCCTGGCGCCGCTGGGACTCATGGTGCTGTCCTTCATCGGCGGCTGCGCTGGCTCCACCACCGGCGGCATGAAGCTGGCGCGGGTGCAGATGATCGTTCGCCAGGGCCTGCGTGAGCTCAAGCAACTGGTGCACCCCAAGGGCCAGTTCCTGGTGAAGGTGGGTGGCAAGCGGGTCTCGGAGAGCGTGGTGATCGCCGTGGCGGGCTTCTGCACGCTCTACGTGCTGGTCTTCGTGGCCATCATGCTGGCGCTCACCGCCACCGGCGTGGACATCCTCACCGCCTTCGGCGCCACCACCGCTACCCTCAACAATCTCGGCCCCGGCCTCGGCGAGGTGGCGACGACCTTCCAGACCTTCGATGGCCCGCAGCTCTGGCTGGCCAGCTTCGCCATGGTGGCGGGCCGTCTCGAGGTCTTTACCCTGCTGGTGCTGCTCACGCCGCAGTTCTGGCGCGACTGATGCCGGCATCGCGCGGCATGCCGGCGCGCAAGGCTGCGGCCAGATGCACCGCTTCTGCCACCGGCAGGTAGGGGATGCGCAGCGGTGGCGCCATCGGGTGTGCCCCCAGGCTGTCCAAGTGCAGGCTGGCCATGCCATGGCGGCGGTCGAAGGGCGACTGCCGCAGCTCCAGAGCATGCAGCTTGCGCACCTCGGCGAAGCGCCAGTGGCGGTCGAGCCAGCCCTGGCGGACGCTGATGACGCCGCCCTCGAGCGACCAGGCCGAGTAGCGGGCCCAGATCCGGGCCCGCAGCACCACGAGCGGCAGCAGCAGCAGCAGCCAGAGCCCGGCGAGCCCCTTCCAGGCCACCAGCAGCCCGCTGGCGGCGAGGGTGGCCAGCAGCCCGGGGAAGGCCACTCGGCGCCAGGCCTGCGGATGCAGTGGCCGCCAATGCCGGGGCGGCCAACTGCCCTCGGGCAGCAGTTGTTGCAGCATGCCGTCCATGGCCTCGGGCGTGGCGAGCGGCACCAGTTCGCGCAAGGCGGCGGCCTCGTTGCCGGTCTCCAGGGCGGCGCGGTCTACGCTCAGGCTGCGGCGTTTGAACCAGCGGTGCGGCAGGCTCTCGTGCAGGGTGTAGGCCTGGATGCGGCGCTTCGGCAGGTGGGCGCGTACCCGGCTCAGCAGGCCGCGCTCCACGCTCAGCTCGCGTTCTCCGGCCAGCAGACGGAAATCGTGGAACTGCACGATGGCGAGCGCCACCGAGAATGCCCGTACCAGAGCCAGCAGGCCGAGCAGCACCAGCAGGCTGGCAAGGCCGTAGGCCAGCGGCCCCAGGTGCAGGCTGGCGGCCCAGCTCTCGCCTTCCTTGATGCTGGCATGGAGCTGGTTGCTGAGCGGCTTCATCACCGCATCGCCGGCCTGCGAGAGCGTGGCGAACAGCGCGGCCACCACGAGCATCCCGCGGTTGGAGATCAGGCCGAGGCGCACGAGCTCGCGCGTGGGCAGGTGCAGCCAAAGCACGGGAGCAGGGTCGGCCGGCGCGGCGGGCGCGGCTTCGCCGTCGCCGCCTGCCGAGGCAGCCCGCGCGCGCTGCGCGCCCTGCCGCACCAGGGCCTCGAGCGCCCGGGCCTGGTCGAGTCGGAGCACGTCCATCTGCGCTTCGGCCTGGCCAAGGCCGCCGGCCGATTCCAGCCGCACCGAGGCCACGCCGAACAGGCGGTGCAGCAGGTTCTGGTGCACGGTGACGTTCTGCACCCGGTCGAAGGGCACGAGCCGCAGGTTGCGCTGCAACAGGCCGCTGCGGATCACCAGGGCCTGGCCGAGGAAGCCGTAGTGGTAGGTGAAGTAGCGCCACACCGTCGTGAGGGCCAGCAGGCCGGCCGCCAGCAGACCGATGAGGTCGGCGATCCCGTCCTCGCGCCGTCCGCCGCCGAACAGCAGCACCAGGAGCGGCAGGGCGAAGGTCCGCAGTTGCGCTAGCAGCAAGAACAGCCAGGACAGCGGATGTAGGCGCTGGCTGGCCGCGGCCTGCAGGGCGGCGCGCGAGGGCGGCTCAGCGGGCAGGGTCATCGTCGTGCTCGCGCTCGCCGGGCACCAGGGCATCACGCAGGGCCTCGGCATCGGCTTCGGCCAGCCCGGGCTGGCGCAGGGCGTTCAGGCGGGTGCCGGCGGTGTGCACCACCAGGGTGGCGAGACCGAGGTGGCGCTCGATCGGGCCGCGTTCGATGTCGAGGTGCTGCACCCGCGCCCGCGGCACCAGCACTTCGCGGCGCCAGAACCGGCCGCGGCGCACCCGCAGGCCATCGCCGTCCAGCCACCAGCGGGTATGGCGCCAGGCCAGGCCCGCCCGCCACCAGCCGATGCCCAGGGCCAGCAGGAGGGTGCCGGGGCCGACGAGCGCCGCCGCGATCCAGGACAGCGTGGCGGCGGCGAGCAGGGCCGCGCCGGTGCCTGCCGCGAGGCCGAGCGGACCGGCGCCCAGCAGCGAGGCCAGGCGGAAGCTCGACAGGGCTTCCGGGGGCAGGGGGCGCCAGGGCGGGCCGCCGGGCCAGTCGGCGCCGAAATCGGGCAGGGGCGGGGGGGTGTCCGGGCTCATGTGGGTTCAGTAGCAGTGCGGCCAGTAGGGGTTGACGGCGGGTTCACCGGGACGGCGTGCCATGAAGCGCTTATAGGTCCACTGGTACTGGGCCAGGGCCGGGCGCACGAAGGCCTCCACCGCGCGGTTGAGGGCATCGACCCCGGCTTCGAGGGGCGGTGCGGTGACCGCCTCCGGCAGGGCCTGCAGACGGACGGTGAAGCGGCCATCCGGGCGGCGTTCGGCGGCGCCCAGCACCAGCCGGGCGCCACTGTGCCCGGCCAGGCGGTGGATCAGGGTCATGGTGAGCGCCGGCTGGCCGAAGAAGGTGGACCACAGGGCTCCGGGACCTTCCGGCACCTGGTCGGGAGTGATGCCCACCGTTTCGCCGCGCTGCAGGGCGCGCAGCAGCGGCTTCATGCCATGGGCGTCGGCAGGCACCGCGGTGACGCCGCCGCGCTCGCGCGAGCGGCGCAGGAAGGCGTCGAGGGCCGGCGAGGCGCCGCGGGTGTAGAGCAGCGAGAAGGGGCCGCGGGCGGCCATCCACTGCACCAGGAGCTCCCAGTTGCCATGGTGCGGGGCCACCAGCAGCACGCCGCGGCCGGCAGCCTCGGCCTCGCGCAGCACGGCCTCGCCCTCCACGGCCACCACCTCGCGCAGGTTGCGTGCAGGCGGCCGCGTCCACAGCCGCAGGCTTTCCAGCACGGTGAGGGCGGTGTGTTCCAGCACCTCGGCGCGCAGCGCCGGGTCGGCGCCGATCAGGGCCAGGTTGGTAGCGACGATGCGCGCGCGCTTGCTGTTTCGGCGCAGCTCGCGGGCGGCGAAACGGCGCGCCAGGCGCCGCCGCAGGCCGCGGCCGGGCAGGCCGAGCAGCCAGGCGAGGCCGCGCAGCAGAGGGGCCGGGAAAGGCATCGACATGCCGGCAGTCTAGCGAATGCGCGCATTGACGCCGGTGCGCCCGGCCCGGAGCATCGCTGCCATGATCGCCCTCATCCAGCGCGTGCGCTCCGCCTCGGTCGAGGTCGGCCAGGAAGTCCTCGGCGCCATCGGCCCTGGCCTGCTCGTCTTCGCCTGCGTCCAGCCCGGCGACACCCCGGCACGCATCGAGCGCATGGCCGAGCGGCTGGCTGCCTATCGGGTGTTCCCCGATGCCGCAGGCAAGATGAACCTCGGCCTGCGCGAGACCGGCGGCGGCCTGCTGCTCGTCAGCCAGTTCACCCTCGGCGCCGATACCCGATCCGGGCTGCGCCCGAGCCTCTCCCGCGCCGCGCCGCCCGCGGAGGCGCGGGCCGGCTTCGAGGCCCTGCTGGCAGCCTGCCGGGCACGGCTGCCGGTGGTCGAGACTGGGCGTTTCGGCGCCGACATGCAGGTGGCCCTGATCAACGACGGCCCGGTTACCTTCTGGCTCGAGAGCTGAACGAAAATCCGTTTCTTTTCAATTGCTTGGCTTCGTATTCCGGGGTGTGGGTATAATACAAGGTTCCCGCTCTCTCCTCCTCGGTACCCCTCCATGGCAACTCCGCGTCCGGAGCAGCAGTCCGAAATCAAGAAGCTGATCAGCAAGGGTCTGGAACAGGGCTATCTGACCTACGCCGAAGTCAACGACCACCTCCCCGACGATGTCGTCGATCCGGAGCAGATCGAGGACATCATCGGCATGATCAACAGCATGGGCATCGAGGTGCACGAAGTGGCGCCGGATGCCGAGACCCTGCTGCTGACCGACGCCACCAGCACCCGCGACGCCGACGACACTGCGGCCGAGGAGGCCGCGGCGGCGCTCTCTGCGCTGGATTCCGAAGGTGGCCGCACCACCGACCCAGTGCGCATGTACATGCGCGAGATGGGCACGGTGGAGCTGCTCACCCGCGAGGGTGAGATCGCGATCGCCAAGCGCATCGAGGAAGGCCTGCACCAGGTGCAGAGCTCGCTGGCCGCCTTCCCCTGGACCATCCAGCTCATCCTCGACGATTACGCCCAGCACCAGGAGGGCAAGAAACGCCTCAACGAGATCGTCACCGGCTTCGCCGACCTCGAGACCCCGGAGCTGTTCGGCGGCGTGCCGATCGAGGCGGCGGCCGACGAGGTGGACGAGGACGAGGAGGAGGTCGAGGGCGCTGGCGAGGACGCCGAGGCGAGCAGCGGCCCTGATCCGGTGGAAGTGGCCCGGCGCATGGAGCTTCTGAAGGCCCATTACGCCAAGTTCGAGAAGACCCACGCCAAGTACGGCCCGACCGACAAGAAGACGGTCAAGGCTCGCGAGGAGATGGCCGGCGAGTTCATGAAGCTCAAGCTGCCGCTCTCCCTGATCGACGCCCTGGTGCGCAAGGTGCGCGACGTGGTGGCCGAGACCAAGGAGCACGAGCGCAAGGTGCTCGACATCGCCACCCGGCTTGCCAAGATGCCGCGCAAGGACTTCATCAAGGCCTGGCCAGGCAACGAGACCAATCTCGAGTGGGTGGACGAGATCATCCGCCGCAAGCAGAAGTGGTCCTCCGGCATGCGCGAGCACCGCGAGGCCATCCTCGCCCAGCAGCAGGCGCTGATCGCCCTCGAGAAGGCGCTGTGCCTGCCCTTGCCGGAGATCAAGGAGACCGCCCGCGCCATGGCCTATGGCGAGGCCAAGGCGCGCAAAGCCAAGCGCGAGATGGTGGAGGCCAATCTGCGCCTCGTGATCTCCATCGCCAAGAAGTACACCAACCGCGGCCTGCAGTTCCTCGACCTCATCCAGGAAGGCAACATCGGCCTGATGAAGGCGGTGGACAAGTTCGAGTACCGCCGCGGCTACAAGTTCTCGACCTACGCCACCTGGTGGATCCGCCAGGCCATCACCCGCTCGATCGCCGACCAGGCGCGCACCATCCGCATCCCGGTGCACATGATCGAGACGATCAACAAGCTGAACCGCATCAGCCGGCAGATGCTGCAGCAGTTCGGCCGCGAGCCGACGCCGGAAGAACTGGCCAAAGAGATGGACATGCCGGAGGACAAGATCCGCAAGGTCCTGAAGATCGCCAAGGAACCGATCTCGATGGAGACGCCGATCGGCGACGACGAGGACTCCCACCTCGGCGATTTCATCGAAGACACCAACGCCGAATCGCCGCTGGAAAACGCCACCACCACCGGCCTCCAGGAGACGGTGCGCAACGTGCTGGCCGGGCTCACCCCGCGCGAGGCGAAGGTGCTGCGCATGCGCTTCGGTATCGACATGAACACCGACCACACCCTCGAGGAAGTGGGCAAGCAGTTCGACGTGACCCGCGAGCGCATCCGCCAGATCGAGGCCAAGGCCTTGCGCAAGCTGCGCCACCCGACCCGGAGCGAGCAGCTGCGTAGCTTCCTCGACCTCGAGTAAGCCCGCTGCGGGCCCATAGCTCAATGGTCAGAGCACGGGACTCATAATCCCTTGGTTCCAGGTTCGAGTCCTGGTGGGCCCACCATTCAATCTGCCCTAATCCCCTGATTTGATGTGGGGATTGTCCCGTTTCTGCCAGCGCTTGCCGAAAGAGCATGGACAGAATTAGGGAAGGTCTGAACAACCCGCCGAACCCTCGTGATTTCGTGGCTCGAAGGCCGAAATCGCGTCAGCCCGGTCGGAATCCCACGTTTTGCTGCCCCGCCGGGCGGGTTTCCCCGTCCGGCGGGCGCACTTACCCCGCCGCCGGCAGCAATCGCCGGCGCGCCATCCACAGATTCGACAACGCAAACAGCGTCAGCACCTGTGCGGCGTTCTTCGCGATGCCGCGGTAGCGCACCTTCATGTAGCCGAACTGCCGCTTGATCACCCGGAACGGGTGCTCCACCTTCGCCCGCAGGCTCGCCTTGTAGCGATCCCAGCGCTCGGCGTAGCGCCGCTGGCGCTGGTTCTTCATCGCTCGCAGCTTCGACGGCTTCTCCGCGATCAGGAACGCCGCCGCCACGTCGCGCAGCTCCTCGCGCTTCTCGGCACCCGTGTAGCCGCTGTCGCCGCACACCGTGTCCTCCCGGCCGTGCAGCAGCTTGTGCGCCTGCGTCACGTCGGCCACGTTCGCCGCCGTGCATTCCACGTGGTGCACCAGACCGGACACGTCATCGACACCAATGTGCGCCTTCATCCCGAAGAACCACTGGTTGCCCTTCCGGGTCTGGTGCATCTCCGGGTCGCGCTCGCCATCCTGGTTCTTCGTCGAACTCGGCGCGTTGATGATCGTCGCGTCGACGATCGTCCCCGACCGAAGGCTCAGACCCTTGCGCTGAAGGTGGGCATTGACCTGCTGGAACAGCTTCTCGGCCAAGCCGTGCGTCTCCAGCAGGCGCCGGAAGTTCAAGATCGTCGTCTCGTCCGGGATGTCGTCCAGACCGCCCAGCTGCGCGAACCGCCGCATCACCGGCGTATCCACCAGCGCCTCCTCCATCGCCGGGTCGGACAGCGCGTACCACTGCTGCAGGAAGTGAATGCGCAGCATCGTCGCCAAGGGGTAGGGCTGTCGGCCGGGACGGCCCGATTTCGGGTAATGCGGCGCGATCAGCGCCAGCAGCGCCTTCCACGGCACCACCTGGTCCATCTCGGCCAGGAACACCTCACGCCGCGTGCGCTTGCGGCCTCCCAGAGCCTCGGCATCTCCGAACGACAGCTGCATCGAACTCACCCTTGAACCGGTGACCGATTCTCGCCGAAAGGAACGGAGTTGTTCAGACCTTCCTTAGGGGATGAGTAGGTAATGGATGGCACGAGCTGCAGGGGGGATGGCGGTAGAACGGCCGGCTCAAGCGTCTGCTCGCCAAGGCGCATCTGGATATCGAAACGCTGAAACTCGGCTTCGGGGTAAAACGCTAGCCCCGCGATGTCTTCCGCCATCCGCCCCAGCCGGCGTGACCTGCCGGGTTTTTTCGGACCACCGATTAGTTGAGGATGGCTCGGTGGGTTGATGCGGGCGTGGGTCGGGCGCCGGGAGCCGGCGCGCGGCGGCAAGCCGCATCGCCCGGATCAGCTCGGCAGCACTGGGGTAGCGGCGGCCTGAGGCGGAGCCGCCCGAGAATGCCCAGGCCTCGGCGAGCGTGGTATGGCCGGCGATGGCGCGGTGCCGCAGGCGCTCCCAGGCCGGGGCGTTCGGTTTTCCGAGGTAGGCAAGAATGGCGTCCTTGGTGGCGGCGGTGAGCGGGCCTTGGGGTTCAGAGCAGCCCTTGAAGATGCCGGGCTCGCGCATGGCGTCGTGGATGGCGGGGCGCTCGAGGGTGGCGGGGGCGTCGTACACGGACCGGCTCCGGTCGGGGATGCCGGGAATTCAGCAAGTTTCGTGCCAGCCCGCTGACGCTTTTCTCGCCTGTTTTTCGTCACTCCTTGCGCTGGATGTCTGACGCTGCGCCCCGGCCGGGCCGGGAACTGCCCGGCGGGTCGAGAAAACCGTCGAAGCGCCAGGTGATGACCAGTGTGTCGCGGTGCCCATGCCCGGCCTCTGGCTGCAGCGGGGTGGTCTCATGCACCACCCGGGTATCGTCCAGCAGCAGGGTGGTGCCGGGTTCGATCATGGTGAGGCGCAGACCGGCCGGGCCGTCAGCCTCGAACACCCGGGTCTCGCCACCGCGCACGCCGTGCCGGGCCAGCAGCAGCACCGCCACGAAATCGACGCCGTCGCGGTGCGCCCCCTCGGGCGTGGGGCGGCCGATGCCATCGGTGGTATCGATGCGGAAGGCATGCGCCTCGACGAAGCGGAGCACGCGCCCGGCCGCGCCGGCGCAGAGTCGCCCCAGCCCGGCCAGCAGGGCGGGCAGGGCCGGTTCGGCCAGTAGGGCCTCGGTGAAGGGGGCGAACCAGCGCTCGAAACCGCCGTGCAGGGCGTTGTAGTCGGTGGGCTGCCAGTGCGGGCGCTCGACATGGCGGAGGATGCGCTGGCCTGTTTCGTCCATCAGCAGCGAGGCATGGCGGCGGCGGCGGTAGCGGCCACCGTCGCGCAGATGGGGATCGGGCGGTAGCCCCTCCCAGTGGCGGGCCAGGGCGGCGAGGGCCGCGGCATCGACCCCGGTGGCCGCCGCGAGGCGGGCCGGCGAGAGTTTCACGAAGCCTTGGGCGGCCAGGGTCTCGAGGGGCGCCGCATCGTCGAGGCGCCAGCACGGGAAGGGAGTGGACATTCCGGCATTGTGCGGCCCCGGGCCGGGGGAGGGCAGGGGGCTGCGCCTCGGGCACAATGCCGCGCCCTCATCTGCTGATGCCGTACGGACCCGCGCGATGCTCGAGACGATCGAAACCACCACCGGCGCGAAGCCGGTCTTCTCGGTGATCTGGCTGCATGGCCTTGGCGCCGACGGCCACGACTTCGCCCCGATCGTGCCCGAACTGGTGCGCCCGCACTGGCCGGCCCTGCGCTTCGTCTTCCCGCATGCGCCGGTGATGCCGATCACTCTCAACAACGGCTATCCGATGCGCGCCTGGTACGACATCGTGAGCCTCGATTTTGGCAAGGGGCGCGAAGATGCCGCCGGCGTGCGCCGCTCGATCGCCGAGGTCGAGGCCCTGATCGCCCGCGAGCGCGACCGCGGCCTGCCGCCGGGCCGGGTGCTCCTCGCCGGCTTCTCGCAGGGCGGGGCGATCACGCTGGCCACCGGCCTGCGCCGCGAGCAGGCCCTGCTCGGCCTGGTGGCGCTCTCCACCTACCTGCCGCTGGCCACCGAAACACCGGCCGAGGCCACACCGCAGGGCCTCGCCACCCCGCTGTTCATGGCGCATGGCACGCAGGATCCGGTGGTGCCGCTCGCGGCCGGGCAGAAATCCGTCGAGGCACTGAAAGCGCTGGGCATGGAGGCGACGCTGCGCCGCTACCCGATGCCGCATTCGGTGTGCGCCGAGGAGATTCGCGATCTCGGCGACTGGATGGAGGCGCGTTTCGCCACCGCCTGAGGGCAGACGGCGCCGGCCGGCACCCTGGCCTTCAGCGTTCCTCGCGCTCGGCCAGCACGTGGGCGCCTTCCATGATCATCCGCAGCATTTGCACCATCTGCTCCACCACCTCGCCGCGGCGCTCGCGCGGCAGGTCGATGGCGGTGGCGGCCATGGCGAACACCAGTCGGGTCATGGCGGTGGCCACCAGGGCCGGGGCGTGGATCGGCCGACCGCCGGCCTCGGACAGGCGCACGAGGTCGGCGCAGAGTTCTTCCTCGAACGTCCGTAGCTCGCGCTCCACCGCGGCCTTGTAGGCATCCGAGCCGACGTTGCCCTCGCGCAGCAGGATGTGCAGCAGGCGCTCGTCGGCGTCGAGCTGTTCCATGAAGGTCTGGATCGAGGTGCGGATCACACTGCGGCCGGGGCGCAGGCGCAGCCGCGCCTCGCGGATGATGGTGCGCAGGCTGCGGCCGCCCAGCTCGATGAGGGCGATGGCCAGCGCATCCATGTCGCGGAAGTGGCGGTAGAAGCTGTTCGGGGCGATGTCGGCTTCGCGCGCCACCTCGCGCAGGCTGAGGGTGGAGACGCTGCGGTGCGGTCCGAGCAGGCGCAGGGCGGCGGCGATCAGGTCCTCGCGGCTGATCTGCGGCTTGCGCCCGGGCTGGCCGGTGGCCGCGCGGGGCTGGGGCGGGCGGAGCGGAGTGGGCTGGGGCATGCGAAAGGGCGGGTTGGGGCGTGGCGCCTGAACGGTAGCACCCCGGCCGGGGGCAGGGTTTGAACGCTTGTATGCACAAGTGTATAGAATCGAGCGCGCCTACCCCCGATGCTCCGCCCCTGCATGAGTGCCACGCTGTCGCTTCCCCCCTTCCGCCCGGCCTGGCACTACTGGCGTAGCCTGCTGCAGCCCGGCTGGAGCCCGTATGGCAATACCGCGCGGCTGCTGCGCCGTACGCCGGCCGCAGTAGATTCCGAGACCCTGTGGCTGAAGCCTTTTCGCCGCTTGCGCGACTGGCAGCCCGGGCAGCACCTCACCCTGGGCTTCGAACTGGATGGCCGGCGCTTCCAGCGCAGCTTCACCCTGGTGAGCCTGCCCGGCGAACGCGAGCTCGCCATTACCGTGCGCCGGGTGACCGGCGGGCGCTTCGCCGAGTGGCTGGCCCGGGCGCGGGACGGCGAGCGCCTGGCCATCAGCGAGCCCTGGGGCGGGCTCAGCTTCGCCCTGCCGCAGGCCAGCCAGCGCCTACTGATGGCCGCGGGCAGCGGCATTACCGCCGCCATGGCCCAGGTGCGCGCCGCCGCGGCCCGTGGCCAGCTCGCCGGCCTGGCTCTCGCCTACTGGGTGCGCGAGCGCGCCGAGGCCTGCTTCCTCGAGGAACTGCAGGCTCTGCAGGCGCGCTTCCCGGATTTCCGCTTCCGTCTCTTCCTCACTGGCGATGCGCCGCAGTCGGCCCACGAGGCCGCCGGTCGGCTGGAGGCCGACTTGCTGCCCGCGCTGCCGGCGAGCCCGGAGGGCGCCGAGGTGCTCGCCTGCGGTCCCGCCGGCTTCGTAGCGCGGGTCGAGGCCCTGCTGCGCGGGGCGGCCGCACGCATCGCCACCGAGAGCTTTACCCCGCCGCTCCTGCGTCTGCCCGAGGCGCCGGAGGCGAACGTCACGCTGCACCTCCGGCGCAGCGGCCGCGCCCTGTCCATCCCTGCCGGCACGCCGCTGCTGGCTGCCCTGGAGGCCGCCGGCCTCACCCCGGCGCATGGCTGCCGCCAGGGGCTGTGCGGGCGCTGTGCCTGTGCCAAGGCCGAGGGCGTGCATCTCGACCTGCGTGACGACAGCCTGCACCCCGAGGCCAGCACGGCACTGAAGCTCTGCATCAGCGCCGCGCGCAGCGACCTTGTGATCGACCTTTGATTCTGCGACCCCGGAATCCGCCCTGCATGTCTCCTGCTGCCACCACGCCCCTGCTCACTGGAGAACGCCTCGAGGCTTTCGGTGCCGAGCTCGATGCCCTGCGTGAGAAGCACGTCCGCGACCTCGGTGCCGCCGATGCCCGCTACATCCGCCGTGTACGCCATGCCGTGCGCTGGAGCGAGGCCATCGGCCGGCTCGCCCTCTACGGCGCGGCGCCGGCGCCCTGGATGCTCTGGCCGCTGTGGTGCTTCGGCGTGTTCGCGCTGGCGGTGTCGAAGATCCTCGACAACATGGAGCTCGGCCACAACGTCATCCATGGCCAGTACGACTGGATGAACGACCCGAGCCTGCAGGGCGACCGCTTCCAGTGGGACCACCTCTGCCCCACCGAGTGGTGGCGCGAGACTCACAACCACCGCCACCACCAGTGGACCAATGTGCGCGGCAAGGACGACGATGTGGGCTACGGCCTGCTGCGCATCTTCCCCGAGCAGCGCTGGACGCCCTTCGCGCTCGGCCAGCCGCTCTATGCCCTGCTGCTGGCGGTGTTCTACCAGACCGGTATCGCCATCCAGAACCTCCAGCTCGGCAAGTACCTCAAGGGCCGCCGGCCCTGGCGCGAGTTCTGGGTCGAAGCCCGGCCGCTGTTGCGCAAGCTGCCCTGGCAGGGCGGCAAGGACTACGTGGTCTTCCCGTTGCTGGCCGGCCCCTATTTCCTGCCGGTGCTGCTGGGGAACATGGCCGCCAACCTCGCCCGCAATCTCTGGACCTTCGTGGTGATCTTCTGTGGTCACTTCACCCGTGATGCCATCACCTTCACCCCGGCACAGGTGAAGGACGAGACCCGCGCCGGCTGGTACCAGCGGCAGATCCGCGGTTCTTCGAACATTTCCGGTGGCTTCCTGATGCACTTGATGACCGGTAACCTGAGCCATCAGATCGAGCATCACCTCTTCCCCGACCTGCCGGCCCGCCGCTACGCCGCCATCGCCAGCGAGGTACGGGCGATCTGTGCGAAGTACGGCGTGCCCTACAATACGGGCTCGCTGCCGCGCCAGTTCGGTTCGGTGCTCTGGCGCCTGTTCCGCCACGCCTTTCCCAGCCGCCCGCGTTGGGCGCCGGCGCCGGCCTGAGCCGGGGGCGATCGGTGATACTGGCGGTATGCCGCCCACTGCCGACCGCCTCGTCCTGCCGGAGTTCTGCACCCCCCTGCGCCTGGCGGCGGCCATCGGCGCCGGCCAGCTCGTGGTGCTGGTGGTCGCCCTGGCGCCGACCCGGGCGGCGCGTTGGGATTTCATCGAGTTCGCTTCGGCCAGCGCCCTTGCCACCTGGATCGCCATCGCCTCCGCCGTGGCCCTGTGCAAGCTGCGGCCCTGGCTACTCAGGCTGCCTCGGCATGCCGATTTCGCCGTGGCCACGGCCGTGCCGATGGGCATCGCCGGGCTGGGGGCGGCGGCCCTGAACTACATTGCTGCCTCGCTCGGCGATTTCGTGCTGGATGCCGACCTCAACCGGCAGTTCGTGTTGACCACCACGCTCCTGACCGGCCTCATCGCCGGGATCGCGCTTCGTTACTTTGCGGCCCAGGATCGCTGGAAGGCCCAGGTGAAGGCCCTTGCACAGGCACAGATGGAAGCCCTGCAGGCCCGGATCCGGCCGCATTTCCTGTTCAACTCGATGAACTCCATCGCAGCATTGGTCCGGCGGGATCCCGCCGCGGCCGAGCGGGCCGTGGAGGATCTCTCCGAACTGTTTCGCGCCGCCCTGGGCCAGGGTGGGGCCGAGGCGACCCTGGCCGATGAGATCCATCTCGCCCAGCGCTACCTCGGCATCGAGCAACTGCGCCTCGGCGAGCGGCTCAGGGTTTCCTGGGAAGTCGAGCCCGGTCTGCCCCTGCATCTGCCCCTGCCACGTCTGGTGCTCCAGCCCTTGCTGGAGAATGCCGTGGTGCACGGGATTGCGAGGCTTGGCGAGGGTGGCGAGGTCCGTGTCACGCTCCGCACGGAAGGCCGCCGACTCTGCATCGAGATCGGCAACCCCTATCCCGAGGGGCTGTCGCCGAAGCCGGGGAACGGCCATGCCCTGGCGTCGATCCGGCAGCGCCTGGCGCATCGCTTCGGGCGCGGGGCGACGCTCTCGGCCGAGGCCCGGGAGGGCTACTATCGAGTCCGGATCGAGTTGCCCCTGCCTTGAACTTCCGCTGCCATGGACGTCCTGATCGCCGATGACGAACCGCTGGCCCGTGAGCGCCTTGCCGCCCTCGTCGACGGGCTGGGTGGGCACCGGGTGGTGGGGGCGGTGGCCGATGGCCGGGCGGTGATCGAGGCTTGCACCGGTCCGGAGGCGTGCCCCGAGGTGGTGCTGCTCGACATCGAGATGCCCGGTATGGACGGCCTCGAGGCCGCCCGCCACCTCGCCGCGCTGACCTCGCCGCCGGCAGTGGTGTTCTGCACCGCCTATGACGAGCATGCGCTCGCCGCCTTCGAGGCGGCGGCCGTCGATTACCTTCTGAAGCCGGTGCGCGCCGAGCGCCTCGCCGCCGCCCTGCAGCGTGCCGCCGAGCGCCGTGCCGGGCGGCAGCAGATGGCGGCACCGGCCCTGCCGGGGCGGCAGCGCAGCCATCTCGCGGCACGCCTGCGCGGCTCGCTGCGCCTGGTGCCGGTGGCCGACATCCACTATCTGCAGGCTGAAGAAAAGTACGTGGTGGTGCACCATGCCCGCGGCGAGGACCTGGTGGAGGATTCGCTGAAAAGCCTCGAGGCCGAGTTTGCCCCGCGGTTCCTGCGCATCCACCGTAATTGCCTGGTGGCCCGCGAGCAGCTCGTCGAGCTGCGCCGCAACCCTGATGGCAGCGTGCATGCCCTGCTGCGTGACAGCCCGGCGCGGCTGGAAGTGAGCCGCCGCTGTCTGCCCCTGCTCAAAGAAGAGCTCAAGCACCTCTAGACGCTTTACCGAAGACCGACCGAATGCCTCAGCTCCGACTCGCCACCCGCGAGAGCGCGCTCGCGCTCTGGCAGACCGAACACGTCGCTGCCCGCCTGCGTGCCTTGCATCCCGACCTCGAGGTGGTGCTGGTGCCGATGAGCACCCGAGGCGACTTGATCCTCGATCGCGCCTTGGCCGCGGTGGGGGGCAAGGGCCTGTTCCTGAAGGAGCTGGAGGTGGCGATGCTGGAAGGGCGGGCCGATGCCGCCGTGCATTCGCTGAAGGACGTGCCGATGGAACTCGACGGCCCCTTCGTGCTGCCGGCCATTCTGGAGCGCGCTGATCCCTTCGATGCCTTCGTCTCCAATGCCTTCGACACCCTGGACGCGCTGCCGCGCGGCGCCCGGGTGGGCACGAGCTCGCTGCGCCGCCAGGCGCAGTTGCGGGCCCTGCGCCCCGACCTCGAACTGCTCGACCTGCGGGGCAACGTCAATACACGCCTGGCAAAGCTCGATGCCGGCCAGTACGAGGCGATCATCCTCGCTTGCGCCGGCCTGCAGCGGCTAGGGCTGGGCGAGCGCATCCGCGAGCGGCTCGCTCCCCCGCGCCTGTTGCCCGCCGTGGCACAGGGGGCGATCGCGCTCGAATGCCGGGCCGACGATGCGGCCACGGCAGCCCTGCTCGCTCCGCTGGACGATGGCGCCACCCGGGTCTGCGTCGAGGCCGAGCGCGCCATGAACCGGGCCCTGCACGGCAGCTGCCATGTGCCGGTGGCGGGCTTCGCCGAGCTCTTCAACGAGAAACTGCTGCTGCGTGGGGCGGTGGGCGATGCCGCGAGCGGCCGGCTCGTCCGCGCCGAGGAAAAGGGCAGCGCCGCCGAGCCCGAGGCCCTGGGCCGTCGCGTGGCCCAAGCCTTGCTGGCGCAGGGGGCCGGCGAGCTGCTCGGGCACTAGCGCCGGTACGCCGCCGGCGCCGGCATCAGGGGATGCGGATGTCGGCGCCAAGATCGCTGTAACGCACCCGCACCACCTTGCCGCGGGCGGTGCTGCCGCCGTCCACCTCGATCTGCAGCAGAGTGTCGCCCTCGCCCACCCAGGCCGTGGCGGTGGAGGGGCGTGGGTGCTGGGCGGTGAAGCGGTAGACCTTGGCCGGACGGCCGTCCACCTCGCCGTCGGGCAGGACCTCCACGGTCATCGTCTCGCGCTGTTTACGCAGCATCTCCTCATTGCGGTAGGCGCTGACGATCTGGTTGATCGGCACCGGCACGCTCATCATGCGCCCGCCCACGTCCATTTGCGCGGTATTGCCCACCACCACCATGGTCGGCCCGCCCTGCTCGTTGACGATACGGTAGCGGTCGGGGGCGGCGTACTCCACGCTCACGTAGCGCTTGCCGGTCTTGGCGTCGCTCATGGTGGCACGGAACGAGGGCGCTTCGAGGAAGCGGTCGAAGGCACGGCTGAGTTCGGCCTTGACATCGGCCAGCACGCTGGCGGGCACGGACACGGCGAGCAGCAGGGCGAGGGCGGGCAGGGCGCGGGACATGACGGGGTGCCTCCGGGGGTGGGCCGCGACCCGGGCGGGTCAGGGTGAGAACGGAAAGTAGCGCGGGATGAAGACGATCGCCACGAGGAAGAACAGCACGTTCAGCGGCAGGCCGATGCGCAGGAAATCGGCGAAGCGGTAGCCGCCGGCGCTGTAGACCATGGTGTTGGTCTGGTAGCCCACCGGAGTGGCGAAGGCGGTGGAGGCGGCGAACATCACTGCGATCAGGAAAGGCTTGGCATCCACCCCGAGGGTGGAGGCGGTACCCAGCGCGATCGGCGTCAGCAGCACGGCGGCCGCATTGTTGCTCATCACCTCGGTGAGCAGTGTGGTGAGCAGGTAGAGGGCGGCCAGCGCCGCCAATGGGCCGAAATCGCCGAGCGGCCCCAGGGTGTAGTCGACCACCAGCCGCGCCAGCCCGCTTTCCTGCATGGCGATGCCGAGCGGGAACACGCCAGCCAGCAGCACGATCACCCGCCAGTCGATGGCGGCATAGGCCTCGTCCGGCTCCAGTGCGCGCAGCACCACGAGGGCGATGCAGCCGAGGATGGCCGATTCGACGATGGGGATGATATTGAGTGCGGCCAGCGTCACCACGGCCACCATCACCCCCACGGCGGTGAGGGCACGGCGCCAGTCGATGCGCTCCTCATTGCGTTCGGAGACGATCACCAGCGCGGTGTCGCGGCGCAGCTCGGCCATCTCCGAGTCAGGGATGCTGAGCAGCACGAGGTCGCCGGCCGCGAGCGGCAGCGAACGCAGCTTCTCGGCCACCCGCTCGCCACGGCGGTGCAGGGCGATTACCCGCGCCTGGTGCTGCTGCGGCAGTGCCACCTCGTCCAGGGTACGGCCGGCGAGCCGACTATTCGGCGCCACCATGGCTTCCACCAGCACGGTGCGTTCCCCCTTCGGGGTATCGAGCGAGAGGCCATGGGCGCGGGCGAACTCGGTGAGCCGCGGCCATTCGCCCTGCACCAGCAGTATGTCGCCGGCCTCGATGGCGGTGGCGCGTGGCGCCCAGTGCAGGGTCTCGCCGCGGATCAGTTCCAGCACATAGACCCGGTGGTTCTCCACCGCGCCGATCTCGGCCACGGTACGCCCCACCAGCTTCGAGCCTTCCGGCACCTTGAGCTCGGTGACGTACTTGCCGAGCTCGGCGGCCTGCGGCAGCGAGGGAGCCTCGCGTTCGGGCAGCAGGAAGGGCGAGGCGACGAGCAGATAGGCAACGCCAAAGCCGAGGAAGACCAGGCCGAGCTCGGAGAATTCGAACAGGGTGAAGCCCGGCTCGCCAGCCTGGCGTGCCAGCGAGTTCACGAGCAGATTGGTCGAGGTGCCGATCAGGGTGCACACACCGCCCATCTGCGCCACGTAGGAGAGCGGGATCAGCATGCGCGAGGGACTGCGCCGGGCAGCGGTAGCGGCCGAGAGCAGGATCGGCAGGAACACCGCCACCGCCGCCGTGTTGTTGATGAAGGCCGAGACCGGGGCGGCCACGCCCAGCACCACGCCGAGCATGATCCAGGGATTGCGGATGCGCGCCAGCAGGCGGCCCAGGCCGAGCAGGGCGCCGCTGCGGGTGAGCCCGGC
Organism: Silanimonas sp.; assembly: GCA_026005095.1. GTDB lineage: Bacteria > Pseudomonadota > Gammaproteobacteria > Xanthomonadales > Xanthomonadaceae > Silanimonas. Next base: position 50,427 of record BPKK01000007.1, read on the forward strand.
GCTGAGCACGAACATCGCCGCCACGGTGATGGTGGCCTCGCTGCTGAAACCGCCGAGCGCCGCCTTCGGCTCCACCAGGCCGAGCAGCAGCAGGGCGCACAAGATCATCAGCGCCACCACGTCCACCCGCAGTTTCTCGCTGACGAACAGGGCGGTGGCGGCGAGCACGACGGCGAGGGTGAGCAGGGCGTCCATGGGGTCTCCGGGGCGGAACGGCACCGACTTTACCTTTGCGTGGCATAGAGGCGGAGGCTTTGCCATCCTTGGCGTCCCGCCCCGGGCCCGCCGCCGATGGACCGCTACGAACGCATCCTCGCCCTGCACCGCAGCCTCAAGGCCGCCCGCTACCCGGTGCCCCTGCAGCGCCTGATGGACGAGCTGGGCTGCTCGCGCGCCACCCTCTACCGCGACCTTGCCTTCCTGCGTGATGCGCTTGGCGCCCCGCTGGAGCACGGCGAGGGCGAGGCCAGCTTTCGCTACGCCGAGAAAGAGGCCGAGCGTTTCGAGCTGCCCGGATTGTGGTTGAGTTCAGAGGAACTGCATGCCCTGACCGCCGCCCAGCAGCTGCTCGACCGCACCGGCCCGGGCATCCTCTCGGCGGCGCTTGCCCCGCTCAAGAGCCGGATCGATGCCCTGTTGCAGCAGCATGCCGGGGGCAAGCGCTGGCCGATCGAGCGCGTGCGGGTGCTCGGCAGCGGCACCCGCCGGGTGGACGAGGCGGTATTCCGCATGGTCGCCAGCGCCGTGCTCGAGCGCAGGCGCCTGCGCTTCGACTACACCGCCCGTACCACCAATACCCGCACCCACCGCCAGGTCTCGCCGCAGCGCCTCACCCACTACCGCGACAACTGGTATCTCGATGCCTACGACCACGAGCGCGAGGCCCTGCGTAGTTTCTCGGTGGACCGCATCGCCCACGCACGCCTCGAGGACGCACCGGCCCTCGACCTGCCGGAGACCGAGCTCGATGCCCATTTCGCCTCCAGCTACGGCATCTTCAGCGGCGCGCCCAAGGCCTGGGCCACGATCCGCTTCAGCGCCAAGGCGGCGCGCTGGGTGGCCGATGAGCACTGGCATTCCAGGCAGGAAGGCCGCTTCCTGCCAGACGGCCGCTACGAGTTGCGCGTGCCCTACAGCCATGCCCGCGAGCTGCTGATGGACGTGCTGCGCTACGGCCCCGATGCCGAGGTGGTCGAACCGCTGCCCCTGCGCGAGCAGGTGCGCTCCCTGCTGCAGCTCAGCGTGAAGGTCTATGGCGACTAAGGGCAGGGGCCGCCGTGTCGCCCTGGCACTCGGGGCCGGCGGGGCCCGGGGCCTCGCCCACATCGGCGTGATCGAGGTGCTGGAGGAGCGCGGTTACCAAGTGGCGGCGGTGGCCGGGTCCTCGATGGGCGCGCTCATCGGCGGGATTCACGCTGCCGGGCAGCTCGCCGCCTACCGCGACTGGGTCGAGACCCTGCAGCGCAACGATGTGCTGCGCCTGCTCGACCTCACCCTGGGCGCGCCCGGCCTGATCCGCGGCGAGCGGGTGATCGCCACCCTGAAGGAACTGGTGGGCGAGCACCGCATCGAGGCGCTTCCCATCCCCTTCGTAGCTGTAGCCACCGATCTTGCCACCCAGCGCGAAGTCTGGTTCCAGCACGGGCCGCTGTTCGATGCCATCCGCGCCTCGATCGCCATCCCCATGGTGTTCACGCCACATGTGGTGAATGGCCGCGAACTGGTTGACGGAGGCTTGCTCGCGCCCTTGCCGCTCGCCGCTACCCGAGCCTTCCACTGCGATGCGGTGATCGCGGTCGATCTCAGTGCCCGCGGCGAGCGACCTGCGCCGCCCCCGCCGGCGCCCCTGCCGGAGGCCGAGATGTTCGACGACGAGCCCGAGCGCCGCGCCAGCGGCTGGCGCCAGCGCGTGGCGGCCTGGTTCGGCGTGGCGGCAGCGCCGCAGACGGGAGCGGCGGGCTCGGCCACGGCGGCGGGCAGTGGGCTTTCCGGCCTGCTCGATCTGATGTCGCGCTCGATGGACACCATGCAGTCGCAGATGACACGCCTGCACCTCGCCCAGGACCCGCCCGACCTCGTGATCCGCATCCCGCGCGAGTCGGCGAACTTCTACGAGTTCTGGCGGGCGCGCGAGCTGCGCGAGCTGGGCCGGCGCATCGCCGCCGAGGCCCTCGACGCCTGGCCGGGCTAAAGCCTTCGGGCCTGTGGCCGGGCCAGGCTTTTCTTCAGCGCAAGTCGACGTAGCAGCGTTTCCTGTGCCGGGGCGCGGGATCGGTGCCGAAGGCGCGGTTCGAGCATTCCACCCCGTTGCGGAAGGAACGTACTACCTCGCGCCCGTCATCCGCGGCATAGCGCACCGGACGGCGGCCGCGGAAGCTGCAGAACTGGTCCTCCTCGGCGCAATAGGACCAGGCGCCCCCGCTCCAGCCCTCGACCTGGTAGTCGCACTGCTTGCTGCGGCCGGGGGCCGGGTCGCCGAAGCTGCGGTTGTCGCAGCCCACGCTGCCGCCTTCGAAACGGCGGAAGGTGTATTGCCCGTTGGCGCCGTAGCGCACCGTGGCCGGGCCCGGCAGGCGGCAGACGCCGCCCTCGCGGGCGCAGGCCGTCCAGGCGCCGCCGCCCGGGCCGGGTCCCGGGCCGATACCGCCATGGCCGTAGCGCACGTCGCAGTGCTTGGTCACCCGCGGTGCCGGGTCGCCGAAAGTCTGCACATCGCAGCCGACGGGGCCACCGCGCACCTCGCGCTCGTAGTAGCGGCCATCCGCGCCGAAGCGCACGGTGCCCGGGCCCTGCACCTGGCAGATGCCGCCCTCGCGGGCGCAGCGGCTCCAGCCGCCACCGGTCTCGTTGCCGCCCCAGCCCCCTTCCTGGTAGTGGCGCACCTCGCAGACCTTCTCGCGGCCACGGGCCGGGTCGCCGAACAGGATGTTGTCGCAGCGGAAGCTGGCATTCCTCACTTCGCGGTACACATAGCGCCCCACCGCGCCATAGCGCACCACGCCCCAGCCGCGCACCTGGCAGCGCTCGCCCTCGCGGGCGCAGAAGCTCCACCCGCCCTGCCAGCCGCCGGGGCCCCAGCCGCCGGAACGCGACTTCGAGGGCACGGGCTCGGCGTCCAGTTCCGGGCCGATGTAGCCGTCCGGCGGTGGCGACTGGGCGAAGGCCAGGCCCGCGGCGGCGAGCATGAGGCCGGTCAGGGTGGCGCGGACGGCGGGCAGCATGGCGGGGCTCCTTGCGGTCGGATGCGCATGGCATAGCATGCGCTTCCACCCTGCCGCCACCGTGGCGGCAGGGAGCGTTCAGCGCAGGATCGGTTCGCGCTCCTGCCCCGGCTGCTGCGGCACGCGGCGCAGGGCATTGGCATCCACCCCCTGTCCGGCGAGCCGGCGCGCCAGGGTCTGCAATCTCAGCGTCCTCCAGCACCGGCTCGCGGGAGAAGATCCAGGCGAGTTTCCGGTCCGGGGTGGCGAGCAGGGCCGTGCGGCCATCCTCGGCCACTTCCAACACCTGCAGGCGGGTGGAGAAGGGCCAGACGAAGCGCACCTTCCATTCCCGGTTGCCGCTGCCCGGCACCACCGAGGATATGCCACGCCAGGTGCGGTCGGGCTCGTCGAAGCGGCGCTTGAAGACGAACCGGTTCTCCACCCGGCCGTCCTCGCGCAGGGCGTACACGTCGCGTGTGGCCACCTTTCCGTTCTCGAAGAAGTAGGGCACGTGGGCCACCACGTACCAGGTGCCCATGAAGGCAGAGAGGTCGAGCGGCGTGGCGTCGGCGGGCATGGGGCGGGGCTCCGGTGCGTGGGCGCAGGCGCCGAGCAGCAGCGCGGCGAGCAGGGCGAGGGCGGTGGGGCGAAAGCGGCACATGGCGGTTTTCCTTGGGCGGGTTGCAAGCCTTGCGCGGCCGGGGCGAACGCCCCGTGACTTTGGTCATGCGGGCCGGGCAGGGGGTGGGGGGTATGCTCGGCCTTTCCCGATCCGGCCCCCGTGGAGACCCCATGCGTTCCCGCCGCCTTCCCCTCGCGATCACGCTTGCCGCCGCCCTGATGACCAGCGCCCTGTCCGCCGCCGATCCCGCCCCCGCCGATCCCTGGCTCTGGCTGGAGGACGTGGAAGGCCAGCGCTCCGCTCGACTGGGTACGCGAGCAGAACGCCGCCACCACGGCCCTGCTGGAGGCCGAGCCCGGCTTCCAGGCACTGCGCACCGACCTGCTCGCCATCCTCGATTCGAATGCGCGCATTCCCTTCGTCAGCAAGCAGGGCGAGTACTTCTACAACTTCTGGCGTGACGCCAAGAACCCGGCCGGCCTGTGGCGGCGCACCACGCTGGAGGAGTACCGCAAGCCCGAGCCGGCCTGGGAGGTGCTGATCGACCTCGACGCCATCAACCAGGCCGAGAACATGAACTGGGTGTGGCGCGGGGCCAACTGCCTGCGCCCGGCCTACGCGCGCTGCCTCGTCTCGCTCTCGCGCGGCGGCGCCGACGCCATCGTGGTGCGCGAATGGGACATGGCCAGCCGCCGCTTCGTCGAGGATGGCTTCGTGCTGCCCGAGGCCAAGGGCGGCGTGGCCTGGCGCGATGCCGACAGCGTCTATGTCTATACCGATTTCGGGCCCGGCTCGATGACCAGTTCCGGCTACCCGCGCATCGTGAAGGAGTGGCGGCGCGGCACGCCGCTTGCCGAGGCGAAGGTGGTGTACGAGGGCAAGGCCGATGACATGTACATCGCCGGCTATCGCGATCTTACCCCCGGCTTCGAGCGCGACTTCGTCAGCCGCACCCTCGCGTTCTACAACGACGAGCTCTACCTGCGCGGCGCCGATGGCAGCCTCACGAAGATCGACGCCCCCAACAGTGCCAACAAGAGCGTCTACCGCGAATGGCTGGTGCTGGAGCTGCGCGAGGACTACACGGTGGGCGGCCGCACCTATCCCAAGGGCGCGCTGATCGCCACCAAGTTCGACGACTTCATGGCCGGCCGCCGCGACTTCGACCTGCTGTTCGAGCCCAGTGCCACCACGGCGCTCGCCGGCATGTCGCCCACCCGCAACCACCTCGTGCTCAACGTGCTCGAGGACGTGAAGAACCGCCTCTACGTGCTCACCTACGCCAATGGCCGCTGGAACCGCGAGCCGCTCGCGGGTGCCCCGGCCTTCGGCACCGTCTCGCTCTCCCCGGTGGATGCCGACGAGGGCGATGACTATTTCCTCACCGTCACCGACTACCTCACGCCCACCACCCTGATGATGGGCAGCATCGGCCGGGCGCCAGAGCCGCTGAAGCAGCTCCCGGCCTTCTTCGACGCCTCCGGCCTCGAGATCAGCCAGCACTTCGCCACCAGCAAGGACGGTACCCGCGTGCCCTACTTCATGGTGGCGCGGAAGGACCTTCCGAAGAACGGCAGGAACCCGACCCTGCTCTACGGCTACGGTGGCTTCGAGATCTCGCTCACTCCGTCCTACTCGGCCGCCGTCGGCCGTGCCTGGCTCAGCGAGGGCGGGGTGTACGTGGTGGCCAACATCCGCGGCGGCGGCGAGTATGGCCCGCGCTGGCACCAGGCGGCGCTGAAGGAGAACCGCCTGCGCGCCTACGAGGACTTCGCTGCCGTGGCGGAAGACCTGATCCAGCGCGGCATCACCTCGCCGAAGCACCTCGGCATCCAGGGCGGCAGCAATGGCGGCCTTCTGGTGGGCAACATGACCGTGCTCTACCCGGAGCTGTTCGGCGCCGTGGTCTGCCAGGTGCCCCTGCTCGACATGCGCCGCTACAACCAGCTGCTGGCCGGCGCCTCGTGGATGGCCGAGTACGGCAACCCGGATGATCCGGCGCAGTGGGAGTTCATCCGCCGCTTCTCGCCCTACCACAACGTGAAGCCGGACGTGAAATATCCGCCGGTGCTGTTCACCACCTCCACCCGCGACGACCGCGTACACCCTGGTCATGCCCGCAAGATGTTCGCCCTGATGCAGTCGATGGGCCACCCGGTCTACTACTACGAGAACATCGAGGGTGGCCATGGCGGCGCCGCCAACAATGCCCAGAGCGCCTACATGAACGCGCTCGCCTACACCTTCCTCAAGAAGAAGCTGTTCTAAGGAGTGATGCCGATGTCCCCCCGCCCTGCCCGCGCCCTGCCGCGCCGCCGGTCCTTCGCCCCCCTGGGCCTTGCCCTTGCCGCCGGCCTTGCGGCGCCGCTCGCCTCCGCCGCGCTGCCCGCGCCGCCGGTGGCGGAGAAGCGCCCGCACGAGGTGAAGGCGCCGCATGGCGCCGTGCGCATCGACGAGTACTACTGGCTGCGCGACGATACGCGCACCAGCCCGGAGATGCTGGCCTACCTCGAGGCCGAGAACGCCTACGCCGATGCCGTGCTGGCGCCGCTCGCCCCGCTCAAGCAGCGCCTCTACGACGAGATCGTCGGCCGTATCCAGCAGGACGATGCCAGCGTGCCCTACTTCGAGGACGGCTACTGGTACTACTCGCGCTTCGAGACCGGCAAGGACTATCCCATCGTCGCCCGTCGCAAGGGCACGATGGAGGCGCCGGAGGAAATCCTGCTCGACCAGAACGCCATGGCCGCCGGCAAGGAGTTCTTCCAGGTCGGCACCTGGGAGGTGAGCCCCGATGGCACGAAGCTGGCCTGGGCCGAGGATCTCAATGGCCGCCGCCAGTACACGATCAAGGTCAAGGACATCGCCAGCGGCGAACTGCTGGACGAGGCCGTGACCGGGGCCAGCGCCAATATCGTCTGGGGCGATGACAACCGGACGATCTGGTACGTCGAGAACGACCCCAAGACCCTGCTCACCACCCACGTCAAGACGCATGTCATCGGTACTCCGGTCTCGCAGGACAAGACCGTCTATACCGAGGCCGACACCAGCTTCTACATGGGCATCGGCCGCACTCGCTCGAAGCAGTACATCTGCATTGGCGTGCAGAGCACGGTGTCTTCGGAGCAGCGCTGCACCAGGGCCTCCGAGCCCGGCGAGTTCTTCGTGATCGCCCCGCGCGAGCGCGACGTGGAGTACAGCGCCGACCACTACGCCGGCCGCTGGGTCATCACCACCAACTGGCAGGCGCCGAACTACCGCATCATGACCGCGGCCGAGGATGCGCTCGGCAGCCGCGAGAACTGGCGCGAGCTGGTGCCGCACAAGGACGACGTGCTGATCGAGGGCATCGAGCTGTTCGACGGCTTCATGGCCATCGGCGAGCGTTCGGAAGGCCTGCGCCGCATCCGCATCCTCAAGGACGGCGGCGAGAGCCAGTACGTCAAGTCGGACGAGCCGGCCTACACCATGGGCCTCGGCACGAATCCCATGCCCAACACGCCGTGGGTGCGCTACACCTACACCTCCTTCACCACCCCGAACACCACCTACGAGGTGAACGTCGAGACCGGCGAGCGCCGGCTGCTGAAGCGCGACCCGGTGCTCGGCGACTTCGATCCCGCCAACTATGTAACCGAGCGCGTGTGGGTGCCGGCCCGCGACGGCAAGGCCCGCATCCCGGTCTCGCTGGTCTATCGCAAGGGGCTGGCGAAGGACGGCACGGCCCCGATGCTGCAATACGCCTACGGCAGCTACGGCAGTTCGCAGGACCCGCGCTTCTCGGTGCAGCTGCCCTCGCTGCTCGACCGCGGCGTGGTCTATGCCCTGGCCCATATCCGCGGCGGGCAGGAACTGGGCCGCGCCTGGTACGACGAGGGCAAGCTGTTCAACAAGAAGAACACCTTCACCGACTTCATCGATGTCACCGACTGGCTGGTGGCGAACGGCTACGCGGCGAAGGACCGGGTGGCGGCCATGGGCGGCAGCGCCGGTGGCCTGCTGATGGGGGCGGTGGCCAATATGGCGCCGGAGAAGTACCGGGTGATGCTCTCGCTGGTGCCCTTCGTCGACGTGGTGACCACCATGCTCGACCCGAGCATCCCGCTCACCACCAACGAGTACGACGAATGGGGCAATCCCGAGCAGGAGGACTTCTACGCCTACATGCTCTCCTACTCGCCCTATGACCAGATCGAGGCCAAGGCCTACCCGGCCATGTTCGTCGGCACCGGCCTCTGGGACTCGCAGGTGCAGTACTGGGAGCCGGCGAAGTACGTGGCCCGTCTGCGGGCGAAGAAGACCGACGACAACCTCCTCGTCTTCCGTACCAACATGGAAGCCGGCCACGGCGGCAAGTCGGGCCGCTTCCGCCGCTTCGCCGAGGCCGCCGAGTACTACGCCTTCATGCTCGACCAGCTGGGGGTGGAGAAGGGGAACTAGGCTCCCTGCTGCTGCATTCGATTGCATCCCGCGTCGCCTGGGGCGGCGGCGCGGGATGGGCTGGCTACACTCGGGGCTTGCCCACTGCCGACGAGGCGATGAATGCGCCTGCTCCCGCTGCCCCTGCTGCTCGCCGCCCTGCTCGCCGTGCCGGCTGCGTCGGCCGCCTCTCCGGCGGACGCGCCGGTGCCGCGCAAGGACCTCGTCGGCACCACCGAGCCGATGGCCGAGCACGCGGTGTATTTCGTGCTCACCGACCGCTTCGTCAACGGCGATCCTGCGAACGACCAGCGCGAACAGGGCCTCCCGGATCACGGCACCTTCGACCGGGTGACACCCGGCGCGCCGCCGGGCCGCACCGACAACGTGGGCTATCTTGGCGGTGATTTTCGCGGCCTGCTCGACAACGCCGGCTACATCCGCGACATGGGCTTCGGCGCCGTCTGGCTCTCGCCCATCGTCGAGAACCCCAACGAGGCCTTCTCCGGCGGCGAGGCGGTGGTCTGGGGCGGGCATTTCACCGACCGCGGCAAGACCGGCTACCACGGCTACTGGGGCACCAACTTCTTCCGTGTCGACGAGCACTGGCCGAGTGAGGGGCTGGGCTTCCGCGAGCTCACCGAGGGCCTGCGCGCCCGCGGCCTCAAGACCGTGCTCGACATCGTGCTGAACCACGGCTCGCCGGCCTTCGGTGCGCCATCACCGCGCGACGACTTCGGCAAGCTCTTCGATGCCGAGGGCCGACTGCTGGCCGACCACCAGAACCTGCCTCCGAAGCGCCTGCGCCCGGACAGAGAGCCGCTGCACGCCTTCTTCAACACGAAGCCCGACATCGCCCAGCTCGCCGACTTCAACGAAGACAACCCGGAGGTGCTGGAGTACTTCGTGGCCGCCTACCTCAAGTGGATCGAGGAGGGCGCCGATGCCTTCCGGGTAGACACCATCAAGCACATGCCGCATTCGTTCTGGAAGCGCTTCACCGACCGCATCCGCGCCGAGCATCCGGGCTTCTTCCTGTTCGGCGAGGCCTTCGACTACGACCCCGAGGTGCTGGGGGCCTTCACCCGGCCGGAGAACGGCGGCATCGCGGTGCTCGACTTCCCGCTGCAGAAGGCCATGGGCGAGGTGTTCGGCCGGCCGCGCGCCGGCTTCGAGGCCATCGAGCGGGTGCTGTTCCTCGAGGGCGGGCCCTATGCCAACCCCTACGAGCTGATGACCTTCCACGACAACCACGACATGCCGCGGCTGGATGCCGACGATGCCGGCTTCATCAATGCCCACAACCTGCTGTTCACGGTGCGCGGCATCCCGGTCGTCTACTACGGCTCGGAGATCGGCTTCGAGCGCGGTACCGCCGAGCATGCCGGCAACCGGAATTACTTCGGCCAGGCACGCATCGACGCCGCACCGGCACATCCCATCTACCAGGCGCTGCGGCGCATCGCCCGGCTGCGCGCCCAGACCCCGGCCCTGCAGCGCGGCCTGCAGCTCAACCTGCTGTTCGAGGGCGAGCGCGCGGCCTTCTACCGCGTGTACGAGCAGGGCGCGGTGGCGCAGACGGCGCTGGTGCTGCTGAACAAGGGCGATGCCGCGGCCGAGTTCCGGCTCACCGGCCCCCTGCAGCCGGGGCGCTGGCGCGAGGCCCTGGAGGGCCGCACCGTGGAACTGCGCGAGGGCGAGGCCTTCGAGGCCCGGGTGCCGGCGAACGGCGTGCAGGTCTACCTCTACGAGCGGCCGCTCACCGCCCCGGCCCTGCGGGCGGCGGTGGAGGCGATGCGTCGCCCCTGAGCAGAAGCGGCCTCAGGGCGGGGCGCGTCCCCGCCGGCAGGCGCGGCATAGTCGATGGTGAGCGGCCGACCGAGCAGGCGCTCCATGGGCAGCGGCCAGAGCCCCAGCGGTGCCACCCGCTGCATCGCTTCCTGCGGCGAGAGGCCGCGCTCGCGCACCAGCCAGGCGGCATAGAGCTGGCCGGCGCGGGCGCCGGTGCCGCAGTGCAGCAGAGCTCGCCGCCCTTGGCCATCTCGGCGCTGAAGGCATCCAGCACGGCGGGGCTGAAGCCGCCGTTGCTCGGCACCGGCAGCACGCGGTAGTCGAGCCCGGCGGATGCGGCGGCAGCGGCGGGATCGAAGCCGAGGGTGGCGGTCTCCTCGGGCGTGCGCAGGTTGATCACCCGGGTGATGCCCCGGGCCCGGACCGCGGCGAAGTCTTCGGCGCCCGGCTGCGGGCCCAGCAGCACGTTGTCGAGGCGCAGGCTGCGCTCGAGGAAGGGCGCCGGGCTGGCGGCGGCGCGTGGCCGGAGGCGTGGCGGCGGTCCTGGCGGGCTCCGGACTGCTGGCGCAGGCGCCGAGCAGCAGGCTGGAGGCGAGGAGGGTGCAAAGGGCGGCGGGCTTCATGTTCATCGGGCCTGGCTGGACGTGGCGGGGCGGGAGCGGGGGAGGGCAGCACCGCAGCTCTGCCGCACCACCAAGGTGGGCAGCAGCACTTCGCTCTCGACCGGCTCGCCGCGGATCTCGCGGATCAGGGTGTTCACCAGTTTCTCGCCGGCGAGCTTGGTGTCCTGCATCACGGTGGTGAGCGGCGGGTTGCAGAAAGCCGCCACCGGCTGGTCGTCGAAGCCGACCACGGCCACGTCCTCGGGCACGCGGCGCCCCTGTTCCAGCAGGGCGCGCAAAGCGCCGATGGCGATCAGGTCGGAGGCGCAGAACAGGGCATCGAAGGCCACGCCGCGGGCGAACAGGGCCTGGGCGGCGGCGTAGCCGGCGAGCTCGGTGGAATCCACCACGTCCACCTGCAGGGCCGGCTCAGTGCTGAGCCCGGCCTCGGCGAGGCTGTCGCACAGGCCGAGGTAGCGGTCGCGGAACTCCGGCGCGGTGGGGCGGTTGGCGCCCAGGAAGGCCACGCGGCGGCGGCCGAGGGCGGCGAGGTGGCGGCCCACCGCCTGTCCGCCGTGGCGGTTGTCGCTGCCGATCGAGACCCCGGGCTGGTCCTCGAACACCGGTCCCCAGCGCACGAAATGCGTGCCCTGCTCCACGAGGCGCTGCAGGCGGCCGCGGGTGCTGTGCCAGTCGCCGTAGCCGAGCAGGATCAGGCCGTCGGCCTTGTGCGCGTCCTGGTAGTCGGCATGCCAGTCCTCGCTGAACTGCTGGAAGCTCACCAAAAGGTCGTAGCCCTGGCGCGCGCAGGCGCGGGTGATCGAGCCCAGCATGGTGAGGAAGAAGGGGTTGATCAGGGTGTCGTTCGGGGTCGGGTCCTCGAACAGCAGCAGGGCCAGGGTGACCGCGCTCTGGCGCCGCAGGTTGGAGGCGTTCTTGTCGACCTTGTAGTTGAGCTCGCGGGCGATCTGGCGGATGCGCCGGCGGGTTTCCTCGCTCACCAGCGGGCTGTCGCGCAGGGCGCGCGAGACCGTGGCCTGCGAGACCCCGGCGCGGTAGGCGATGTCGAAGGAGGTGGGGCGGGATTTCTGGGCCATCGGCCGGAGGATACCCCGGCGCGCCGGGGCGGGGCTCAAGGCGCCGTGGATGGCGGTGGCGCGCTCAGGCCGGGCGCAGGCCCACGGCCGCGCGTGCGAGAGCCTCGATCCGCGCCCAGTCGCCGCGGGCGATGGCGTCCTTCGGCAGCATCCACGAGCCGCCCACGGTGCCGACGTTCGGCAGGGCGAGGAAGGCCGGGGCGCTGCCGGCATCGAGGCCGCCGGTAGGACAGAAGCGCGCCTGCGGGAAGGGGCCGGCGAAGGCCTTGAGCGTGGCCGTGCCGCCCGCGGGCATGGCGGGGAAGAACTTGAAGCGCTGGTGGCCGTGGGCAAGGCCCTGCATCACCTCGCTGGCGGTGGCCACGGCCGGCAGCCAGGCGATCGGGCTGGCCTCGGCGGCGGCATACAGGGCCGGGTGTTGCCCCGGGGCTGATGGCGAAGGTGCAGCCGGCGTTCGCCGCGGCGTCGAGGTCGGCCGGCGTGAGCACGGTGCCGGCACCGAGCACTGCCTCCGGCACCTCGGCAGCGATGCGCCGCATCGCCTCGAGCGCCACCGGCGTGCGCAGCGTGACCTCCAGCACCGGCAGTCCCCCGGCCACGAGGGCGCGGGCCAGGGGGACGGCCTGATCGATGGTTTCGATGACGATCACCGGCAGTACCGGCGCCCTGGCGAATACGGCATCGATCGCCGCATTGCGCTTCTCCGTCGTCCAGTTCATCGCCCCGATGCTCCCCTGCCTGTCGATGCCCGCTTCACTGTTCCCTCTTTCCTCTTTCCTCTTTCCTCTTTCCTCTTTCCCCGCTTCCCCACTCGCTGCTCATTCTGCCGCCCGCAGCGCACAGGCAGCGCCCAGCAGGCCCGGCTGCGGATGGGTGATGACATGCAGGCTGACCTTCTCGAGATAGGCGGCGAAACGGCCCTTGGCGAGGAAGCGCTCGCGGAAGGCGCTGGCCTGCAGGAAGGGGATGAAGCGCGGCACGATGCCGCCGGCGATCATCACGCTCTTCGCCCCATGGATCAGCGCGGTATCGCCGGCCACGCTGCCGAGCACGGCGCAGAAGCGGGCGAGGGTGCGGCGGGCGTCGAGGTCATGGCCTTCCAGGGCGGCCTCGACGATGGCGGCGGGGTCGCGCAGCACGCTGGCGCGCTCGCCCAGGGGGCCGGGGCCGGTGCCGGGGTCGCGCAGGGCGGCCTCGATGTGCGAGAGCCCGGCGCCGCAGAGCAGGCGCTCGTTGCTGGTGCGGCCGAAGCGCTGGTTCATCCAGCGCTGGATCTTCTGCTCCTCCTCGCCGATGGGCGCGAAGCTGACGTGCCCGCCTTCGGTTTCCACCACCTGCCAGCCGCGCCGGGCATCGCCTACCAGCAGGGCCACGCCGAGGCCGGTGCCGGGGCCGAGCACGCTCACCGGGCCGCGCGTGGGCAGGGCAGGGTCGCCATGCAGCGGCACCACGTCGCCGGGCGCGAGCGCCGGCACCGACCAGGCCACGGCGCCGAAATCGTTCAGTACTTCGAGGCGCTCGAAGCCGAGCACGGCCTGCAGTTCGCGGCGGGAGAAGGCCCAGGCGCGGTTGGTGAGGCGGATGGCATCACCATCGACCGGGCAGGCCACGGCGATCGCGGCCTGCGTTGGCGCCACGCCGATGCCGGCGAGGTAGGCCTCGGCGGCGTGCTGCAGGCTGGCGTATCCGCCGCAGGGCAGGTTCTGCACCGCGTGCAGGGACGGGCGCGGCGCGGCGAGATCGGTGAGGGCGAAGCGGGCATTGGTGCCGCCGATGTCGGCGACCAGGGCGGGGCGCTGCAGTGCCGGGGCCGCAGTGGGGGCGGTGACGGGGTGCGGGGTCATGGGCCCTGGTTTCCGAACAGGGCGCAGGCCCCCTCCTCGGCGTTGCCGGCGGCGGCGCGGAACACCGCGAACAGCTCGCGGCCGGTGCCGTACTGGTTGCCCGAAACCTCCACGGGGACGGGCGGGCGGGCCGCCCATTCGGCCTCCGGCACGGCCACCTCGAGGGTCGCGGCCTCGGCGTCGATGGTGACGAGGTCGCCGTCGCGCAGTTTCGCGACCGGTCCTCCGGCCGCGGCCTCCGGCACGAGGTGGATGGCGGCCAGCACCTTGCCCGAGGCTCCGCTCATGCGCCCGTCGGTGAGCAGGGCCACGCGCTGGCCACGGTCCTGCAGCAGGCCGAGCGTCGGCGTGAGCTTGTGCAGCTCCGGCATGCCATTGGCCCTGGGGCCCTGGCCGCGCACCACGGCCACGAAATCGCCTTCGAGCCGGTCCGCCCTGAAGGCGGCGAGCAGGGCGTCCTGGTCCTCGAACACCCGGGCCGGCGCAGTGATGCGCCGGTGCTCCGGGGCCACCGCCGAGACCTTCACCACGGCACGGCCGAGGCGACCGGTGAGGAGGCGAAGGCCGCCTTCGGCATCGAAGGGCCGGGCCACCGGGCGCAGCACATCGGGATCGCCGCTGGCGCGTGGCGGCTCGTGCCAGACGAGCCGCGTGCCCTCGAGCCGCGGCTCGAGCGCCTGCCGGGAAAGATCGCCGCCATGCACGCATTTGATGTCGCCATGCAGCAGGCCGGCTTCCAGCAGCTCGCGGATCACGAAGCCAAGGCCGCCGGCGGCATGGAAGTGGTTCACGTCGGCCTGGCCGTTCGGATAGACGCGGGCCAGCAGCGGCGTGGCCCGCGACAGTTCATCGAGATCGCCCCAGTCGATGCGCAGGCCGGCGGCACGGGCGATGGCGACGAGATGGATGGCGTGGTTGGTGGAGCCGCCGGTGGCGGCCAGCCCGACCATGGCATTCACGATGGCCTTCTCGTCGACGACATGCCCGACGGGCCGCCAGTCCGGCCCGAGCGCGGTGATGCGCAGGGCCTGCTCGGTGGCGGCCACGGTGAGGGCGTCGCGCAGCGCGGTGCCCGGGTTGACGAAAGCCGCTCCCGGCAGGTGCAGGCCCATCACCTCCATCAGCATCTGGTTGGAGTTGGCGGTGCCGTAGAAGGTGCAGGTACCGGGAGCGTGATAGCTCGCCGATTCGGCCGCCAGCAGTTCCTCGCGGCTGGCCTTGCCCTCGGCATAGCGCTGGCGCACCGCCGCCTTCTCCTTGTTGGGCAGGCCGGAGGGCATGGGGCCGGCCGGCACGAAGATCACCGGCAGGTGGCCGAAGGCGAGCGCGCCCATCAGCATACCGGGCACGATCTTGTCGCAGACGCCCAGCATCAGCGCGGCATCGAACATGTCGTGCGAGAGGGCGATGGCGGTGGCCTGGGCGATGGTGTCGCGCGACCACAGCGAGAGTTCCATCCCGGTGCGGCCCTGGGTCACGCCGTCGCACATCGCCGGCACGCCGCCGGCCACCTGCGCGGTGCCGCCGGCATTGCGCGCGGCCATCCGGATCAGCTCGGGATAGGTGGCGAAGGGCTGGTGCGCCGAGAGCATGTCGTTGTACGCGGTGACGATGCCGAGGTTCGGCTTCACCTGCCGCTTCAGCGCGTCCTTGTCTTCGCCCGAGGCGGCGAAGCCATGGGCCAGGTTGCCGCAGGAGAGGCGGGCGCGGGCGGTGCCCCCGAGGCGCGCGGCCTCGATGCGGGCGAGGTAGGCACGGCGGCTCTCCGCGCTGCGCTCGCGGATGCGCCCGGTGACGCGCTCGACGACGGGATGCAGGGACATTCAGGGGCTCCAGTGGATCGCCAGGTCCGGCGCGGCGGCCAGCAGGGCGTGGATCGGGGCCTCGCTGGCCGGGCGGGTACGCGCCGATTCCAGCACCGTGCGCTTGGCCTCGCCGGTGATCATCAGCAGCAGGGCATGCGTGGCGACCAGGCGGGAGAGCGTGAGCGAGACGCGCGGGTAGGGGGCCTCGGGCGGCAGCGGGTCGGGGACGAGTGCCACCAGCGGCCTGCGCTCACTGGCATCGAGGGCGTGGGCAGGGGTTCCTCGCGGGAACAGCGAGGCGAAATGGGCATCGGCACCCATGCCGAGCAGCACGGCGTCGAAGGCGCGCGGATGCAGGGGCGCGAGGCTGGCCTCGGCGGTGGCAAGGGTGGCGGCATGGTCCGGCGCGAAGGCGGCGGGATCGGCATCGGCCGGCACCAGCGGGTGCAGCCGGACACCGGAGGCCGCGGCGAAGGCTTCGGTCAGCGCACGCTCGTTGCGCCGCGCATGCCCGGCAGGCACCCAGCGCTCGTCGCTGGCCACGAGGTGCACCCGTGGCCAGGGCAGGTCCATGGCCGCCAGTCGGCGATAGGCCGCGAAGGGCGTGCTGCCGCCGGCCAGGGCCAGCCAGGCCTCGCCTTGTGCGGCCACGCCGCGGCGGATCGCCTCGGCCAGGGCCGCGGCCACCGCGCCGGCGAGGGCCTCGGCATCGGCATGCACGGTGAGGGGCAGGGGGCTCATGCCGCGGCACTCCGGAGGCTCATTCGCGCCAGCTGTGGCCATGGCGTTCGGGCAGGGCCAGTGCCGCCGTCGGCCCCCAGGTGCCGGCGGGATAGGGCTTCGGCTCCTGGCCGCGTGCGGTCCAGCCGCCGAGGATCTGGTCCACCCAGGTCCAGGCCGCCTCGATCTCGTCGCGGCGCACGAACAGGGTGCCGTTGCCCTGCAGGGCGTCGAGGTAGAGCCGTTCGTAGGCGATGCGCCGCCGCTCGTGGGCGAAGGCATCGTGCAGGTCGAGGTCCAGCGCCACCTGCGAGAGCCTGAGGCCGCCGCGGTCGAGGCCGGGGGTCTTGCTCATCAGCATCATCGAGATGCGCTCCTCCGGCTGCAGGCGGATCAGCAGGGCGTTCGGCTCCGGCCGCGCGCCCTCGCCATCGAAGATCGAGTGCGGCACGGCGCGCAGCTTCACGAAGATCTCGGTGGCACGGCGCGGCAGGCGCTTGCCGGTGCGCAGGTAGAAGGGCACGCCGCTCCAGCGCCAGTTGTCGATGTGGGCGCGGATGGCCACGAAGCTCTCGGTGCGGCTCTTCCGGCCCAGCTCGTCGGCATAGCCCGGCACCGCCCGGCCGTCGATGGCGCCGGCGGTGTACTGGCCGGCCACGGTGTGGGTGGCCACGTCCTCGCCTTCGATGGGCCGCAGCGAGCGCAGCACCTTCAGCTTCTCGTTGCGCACCGCCGAGGGTTCGAAGTGGGAAGGGGGCTCCATGGCCGTCAGGGTGAGCAGCTGCAGCAGGTGGTTCTGCACCATGTCGCGCATGGCGCCGCTCTCGTCGTAGTAGTCGCCGCGGCCCTCGAGGCCCACCGTCTCGGCCACCGTGATCTGTACCTGCTCGACGAAGCGCGAGTTCCACAGCGGCTCGAACAGGGCATTGCCGAAGCGCAGGGCCAGCAGGTTCTGCACACCCTCCTTGCCGAGGTAGTGATCGACGCGGAACACCTGTGCTTCGCGGAATGCCTGCGCCACCGCCTCGTTGATGGCGATGGAGCTTCCGAGATCGTGGCCGATGGGTTTTTCCAGCATCACCCGCATGCGGGTATCGGCCACGCCGCCGGCCGAGAGCGCCTGGCAGATCGGGCCGTAGAACTTCGGCGCGGTGGAGAGGTGCACCAGGGTGTCGCCCTCGCCGCGCAGGGCGGCGATGCGGGCGGAGAGGGCGCAGAGCGCGGCGGGATCGTCCACCGAGGCGGACTGGTAGTCGCAGCGCGCGAGAAGCCGGAACAGCGCCTCCTCCTGCAGTTCGCCCCCCGGTACGGCACGGCGCACCGATTCCGCGACATGGGCGCGGAAGGCCTCACCGTCCATGGGGCTGCGCGCCGTGCCCAGCAGCCGCAGCGGTCCTGGCAGCAGGCCGTCGCGCTCCAGCGCATAGAGCGAAGGCAGCAGCATGCGCTGGGCAAGATCGCCGGTGGCGCCGAAGAGCACGAAGAGGGAGGCGTCCTGGGTCATCGGAAGCAAGGCGCGGGGCATCGGTGATGCCGTGACCCGCCAGCCTAATCCTTCGCATGAGCGGCTGCCCGTGCCGATTGGCGAGACGCAAACGTATTCATCGCCGGCGCCATGCCGTGGCTATACTCCGAAAGTATTTCCCGATCGGCCCTTACCCGGCCCGCCTGCTGCCATGAAGCGCCCCTGTCTCGCCCTGGTCCTCATCGCCGCCACGCTGCTGCTTGCTGCCTGCGGCAACAAGGGCGATCTCGTGCGCCCTTCGCCGAAGGCCGAGGTCGCGTTGGCATGAGCGTTGCGGCGTCGCGGCGCCGGCGCTTCAGCAAGATGCAGGGGGCCGGCAATGATTTCGTGCTGCTCGATCTGCGCGATGGCAGCCTGCCGCCTGGTGCCGGCGAGGTGGCGCGCATGGCCGACCGCCATTTCGGCATCGGCTTCGACCAGCTGCTCACCATCGAGCCGCCCTCGGCTCCTGGCCTGGTGGCCGATTACCGGATCTGGAATGCCGACGGCAGCGCTGCCGGTCAGTGCGGTAATGGCGCCCGTTGCGTGGCGGCCTGGTTGCGCCGCGACGGGGCCGCGGCCGGCGCGCGCTTCGCGATGGGCAGTCCCACCGGGCGCATCGAGGTGGAATGCCTGGACGATGGCACGGTGCGTCTTGCCATGTCGGTGCCCGATTTCCGGCCCGGGGCGATCCCGCTCGCCGTGCCGGATGCGCGGCTGCGCTACGTGGCACGTACCGCCGCCGGCGAGCTTGCCTTCGGTGCGGTGTCGATGGGCAACCCGCATGCCGTGCTCGAGGTGCAGGACCTCGCCGCCATCGATGTGACCCGGCTCGGCTCGGCCCTGCAGGCCAGCGGCCTATTCCCCGAGGGCGTGAACGTGGGCTTCGCCAAAGTGCATGGTCCCGATCACCTCGGTCTTCGGGTCTTCGAGCGCGGGGTGGGTGAAACCCTGGCCTGCGGCAGCGGTGCCTGTGCCGCGGTAGCGGTGCTGGCGCGGCAGGATCGGGTCGGGTCTTCGGTGCGCGTCGATCTGCCCGGCGGCAGCCTGCACATCGATTGGGCTGGCGAGGGCCACCCGGTGTTCATGCGCGGCCCGGCCGCGTTCGTCTTCGAAGGAGAGTGGATCGATGGCTGAGGAACGCAGTGCGCGGCTCGAAGCTGCGGAAGTCGCCAATTGGCTGCGTCGCCATCCGCGCTTCCTCGAGCAGCACCCCGATCTCGCCCTTCTCCTGGTGGTACCGAAGGACCAGGGGGGCAGCGCCTCGCTGGCTGGCTACCAGCTCGAGGTGCTGCGCGAGAAGAACCGTGAGCTCACCCGGCGCTTGCACGAGCTGTCGCTGAATGCGCAGGAAAACGAGCGGCTCGCGGTGCGCACCCATCAGCTCACCCTGGCCCTGATGCGCGCCCGCAGTGTGCCCGATACCCTGCGCACCCTGGTGGCGGTGCTCAGCGAGGATTTCGCCGGCGAGCAAGTGCGGGTGCTGCTGCATGCCGCGCCCGCCGGACTCGAGACGGCCCCCTGGCTGCAGGTGCTGCCGGAGGCCGATCCGCGCTTTGCCGCCCTTCGCCCGCTGGTGGCCGGGGGCGAGCCCTACTGCGGCCGGCCTGATCCGGAGCGTGGCGCCCTGCTGTTCGGCGAGGCGGCTGCCGGCGTGGCCTCCTGCGTGCTGCTGCCCTTGCCCGGCCGGGGGCTGGTGGCCGTGGGCAGTTCCGATGCCAACCGCTTCTACCCCGGCATGGGCACTCTGTTTCTGCGGATGATGGCCGAGGCTCTGGCCACCGCTCTTGAGCGCGCGGACTGAGTGCCATGGCGCCGGGCGAGGCGATCGCGGCCTTCCTCGAGCATCTCGCGGTGGAGAAACAGGCCTCACCGCATACCCTCGATGCCTACCGCCGCGACCTTGCGGCTTTCGCGGCCTGGCTGGAAGCGCAGGGCCTCGGCGTGGTGGCCGCCATCGATGGCCTCGCCCTGCGCCGCTTCGTTGCCGACGAGCATGCCCGTGGCCTTGCCCCGGCCAGTGTGCAACGCCGGCTCTCGGCCTGCCGCGCCCTGTTCCGCTGGCTTCTGAAACATGGCTATCTCGCCGCCGATCCCGCCGCCGGCCTGCGCGGCCCCAGAGCGCCGCGCAAGCTGCCGCAGGTGCTGGATGTCGATGAGATGAGCCAGCTCGTCGAAGTGCCGACGGCGGCGCCGCTCGGAGTGCGTGACCGGGCGATGCTGGAACTCTTCTACTCCTCGGGGCTGCGTGTCTCGGAGCTCTGCGCTCTGCGCTGGAGCGACCTCGACCTCGACGGCGGCGAAGTGCGGGTGCTGGGCAAGGGCCGCAAGACCCGCATCGTGCCGGTGGGCCGCCACGCACGCGCGGCCCTGGCCGCCTGGCGGGCCGAGGCCCTGGCGGCGGTGCCCGCTCCCGAGGCCGCGGCATGTCCGGTGTTCCCGGGCCGCGGCGGTGCGCCGATCAGCCCGCGTGCCGTGCAGAAGCGGGTGCGCGAGCTGGCGATGCGCCAAGGCGTATGGAAGTGCGTACATCCGCACCTGCTGCGCCACAGCTTCGCCAGCCACGTGCTGGAGAGTTCCGGTGACCTGCGCGGCGTGCAGGAACTGCTGGGCCACGCCAACATCGCCACTACGCAGATCTACACCCACCTCGACTTCCAGCATCTTGCGAAGGTGTACGACAGCGCCCATCCGCGGGCGCGACGCAAGCCCAGCGGTTGATATAGTCAGGACAGAGGGAGAATCGTGTTGGTCACACGCCGCGTCATGCTCATGGACATGCGCCGGCCCCTGCCTCTCAGCCAAGGAATGTCGATCGTGGAATTCGCCAGACTGACTGCAAGGACAGCCTTCTTCCTGCTCGGCGCCCTTCTGCCCCATCTGGTGCTATCTCAGGTTGACTTGGCGCGGGCCATGTCCTGTGACGGGTGTACGGAGCAGGAGCGGGCCGAAATCGTCACCTCGCTTGCCAGGGTGCCGGGGGAAAGCCAGGTGCTCATCGTTGATGCCTACAGCCGGAGACTGCACCTCTACGAAGTGTGGGTCGACAAGGAACCCGGCCTTTTTCAGGTGACCATGGAGGAGCGTGCCGCTCCAGCTGAAGCCGTGGCCGCGTTCGAACAGCTGCTGGCGCTGTTCCCCGCGCGTAAGGAACTCGATCTTGCAGCCGGGGTGCCTTCTTTCTGCCAAGGCGAAGGTTCGAGCGTTGGCGCGAACTATCTCTCGGACGGAACCTGCCGCGGCTGGATCAATGCGCTCGTCAGGAATTCCTATTCCAATACCTTAAGGGCGACCGTCGTCGGACCATGGACCGTTCAGGTTCTGACGGCGTTCACGAGGACGGTTCAGGGGCCGAGGCAGATCAGGGTTCATGTCCGTGCCCCGGACGGCTCATTGATCGAGATCGAGGCCAAGGTGATGGTCACCATCGACTTCGAAACGATCGTGACCGACCTGGTCGTCAAAAGTGTGATCGCGAATGGGATCGAGCTTCCCCTCAATGCCGAGGCACTGCGGGGGCAGACGTTCTCCACCTCGCACCGTGGAATCTACAACGATTTCCGCCGCCTGTTTGGAAACTGGAGTATCGATCTTCGCCAGGTTTGCGGCAGCCAGCAGCGGATCGTATGCCCACCGGATCCGTCTCCGACCAATCCCTGCGTTAGTCAAATCACCTGCAAGTGAGATGGCTATCTCCGGCCACCGGACAAGAGGCGCGGGATTGTCGGCCTCTGCCGATCGAAATGCGGTGGCCGGGTTGAGGGCGCTCAGCGCCCGGCGGTGCGCGGCTGCGCTACCCAGGCCGGCAGCCGGCGCGACCACTGCGAGAAGGCGCGGTCGGCATCCTGCCAGATGCCGATGCGCGGGGTGCCGTCGCTGAAGCTGCCCATGTAGCGGTCTTCCAGCACGGCCACTTCCTCGCCGTCGCGTTCCAGGCGGAAGCGCACGGCGGCGCCGCCGGCATAGACGGACTCGAAGCCGAGACCAGGTTCGCGCTGGTAGTCGGCCATGGTCGGCCGACTGGAATCGAGGCGGGTGAGGGTGGGCTCTACCACCAGCACGCCAGGGCCGGGCGCATCGACCACGGTGAAGTGGCGGCCGAAGCCGCGGCGCAGGGCGGCGACGAGATCGGCGGCCCGGGCCTCGGCATCGCGTTCCAGCACCGGACGCGGGCTGTCGCCGCGGCGGTCGAAGCGCTTGGCCTCCGGCAGTTCGAGCGTGGCAGGAGCGATGTAGACCTGCTGTACCTGGGCGAGGGCGGCGGGCAGCTTCACCTCGACCTGCTGGAAGCCGAATGCCGGCAGGGTGGCGAGCAGGATGGGCAGGGCGGCAATGAGCGGCAAGCGGCGCATGGCAGGCTCCTCGTGCAGCGGATGCTCGTGAGCATAGACCCGCCACGGGTGCTGGCAAGGCCGGCTGCCATGCCCGTTCAGCCGGCCGTCGCCCGGCGTTCAGCCCGGTCTTCACGGCGCGGGGCTCGCGACAGGCCACCCTTTCCGGCCATGCTTCGCGTGTCACCGATGCCCTTGGCCCCGTTGTGCCGATGAATGCCCATCCAACCGCGATCACCCTGCACCGCGTCTCCCGGCTGCTGGAAGTGGCCTTCGACGATGGCCAGACCTTCTGCCTGCCGGCGGAGTACCTGCGGGTGGAATCGCCCAGCGCCGAGGTGCAGGGCCATGCACCGGACCAGAAAGTGCTGGTGGCGGGCAAGCGTGGGGTGGCCATCGAGGCGGTGGAGCCGGTGGGTCATTACGCCGTGCTGCTGCGCTTC
Source organism: Silanimonas sp. (assembly GCA_026005095.1). GTDB lineage: Bacteria > Pseudomonadota > Gammaproteobacteria > Xanthomonadales > Xanthomonadaceae > Silanimonas. Next base: position 72,811 of record BPKK01000007.1, read on the forward strand.
AGCGATGGCCATGCCACCGGGATCTACACCTGGGATTACCTTCACCGGCTGGGACGCGAACAGACCGAGCGTTGGGCCGCTTACGAGCAGGCCCTGGCGGCGGCCGGGCTCGAGCGCGGCTGAGCCTGGTTGCTGACTCCGGCCCGGAGCGGGAGCGGCTCCGGCATAATCGGCGGATGGACGAGACGAACCGCCCCGAGGGCACCACCCATTTCGGTTTCCGCGACGTACCGGTGGCCGAGAAGGCCCGCCTGGTGCGTGGTGTTTTCACCTCGGTGGCCGGCAAGTACGACCTGATGAACGACCTGATGAGCCTGGGCGTGCACCGGCTCTGGAAGCGGCATTTCGTCGCCACCTCGGGGGTGGCCAAGGGCGACCGGGTCCTCGATCTCGCCGGCGGCACCGGCGACATCGCGGCCTTGCTGCACGAGCGGGTGGGCGAGAGTGGCGAGGTGGTGGTGGGCGACATCAATGCCGCCATGCTTGGCGTGGGTCGTGACCGGCTCACCGACCGGGGGCTCGTGCGCGGCCTGCGCTGGGTACAGTTGAATGCCGAGGCCCTGCCCTTTCCAGAGGCCAGCTTCGATCTCGTCACCATCGCCTTCGGCCTGCGCAATGTCACCGACCAGGCCCGCGCCCTGCGCGAGATGCACCGGGTGCTGAAGCCCGGCGGCAAGGCCCTGGTGCTGGAGTTCTCCGAAGTGAAGCCAGAGTGGTTGCGGCCGCTCTACGACTTCCACAGCTTCCAGGTGCTGCCGCGCCTGGGCCGCCTGTTCGCCAACGATGCCGGCAGCTACCAGTACCTTGCCGAGAGCATCCGCAAGCACCCGCCGCAGGAGGCGCTGAAGGCGATGATGGCCGAGGCGGGTTTCGAGCGCTGCGACTATCGCAATCTCTCGGCCGGCATCTGCGCCATCCACTCCGGCTGCAAGGCCTGATCCGCCGGCCCGGCCGGGGGCTTGGGTACACTCAGCGCCTCAGGATCGCCTGCCTGGACATCCCGATGCGCCTGCTCTTTGCCCTTGCCCTCTCTGCCCTCGCCACCGTGACCCTGGCCAGTTCCCGGGCCGATGATGAACACAGCTATGCCCAGCCGCAGCGGGTGCGGATCACCGACATGGCGCTCGACCTGCGGGTGGACTTCGCCAGCCGCACTCTGCAGGGCGAGGTGGTGCACACCCTGGCCTGGGCCGATCCGAAAGCCAACGGTCCGGCAGAGCTGGTGCTCGATACCCGCGACCTCGCCATCGAGCGGGTGCAAGCCCGGGTGGGCGAGGGCCGCTGGCAGCGCGCTGCATTCACCCTCGGCGAGCCGGACGAGATCCTCGGCCGCCGCCTCGTGATCTCCCTGCCGGGGCGGGTGGAGGCGGTGCGCATCCGCTACCGCACCTCGCCCGAGGCCTCGGGCCTGCAGTGGATGCCGCCCGCGCTCACTGCCACCGGCAGGCAGCCGCTGCTGTTCAGCCAGTCGCAGGCCATCCATGCGCGCAGCTGGGTGCCGCTGCAGGACACGCCATCGGTGCGCTTCACCTACAGCGCGCGGGTGCGTACCCCGGCCGGACTGATGGCGCTGATGAGTGCCGACAACCGCCCGGATGCCCAGCCCACCGGCGACTACCGCTTCCGCATGCCGCAGCCGATTCCAAGCTATCTGCTTGCGATCGCGGTGGGCGATTTCCGCTTCAAGCCGCTCTCGCCGCGCGCCGGTATCTGGGCCGAGGCTCCGATGCTCGACAAGGCCGTGGCCGAGTTCGCCGACACCGAGGCCATGATCGCGGCCACCGAGGCGCTCTATGGCGAGTACCGATGGGAGCGCTACGACCTCTTGATCCTGCCTGCCAGCTTCCCCTACGGCGGCATGGAGAACCCGCGGCTCTCCTTCATCACCCCCACCGTGATCGTCGGCGACAAGTCGCTGGTCTCGCTGATCGCCCACGAGCTGGCGCATTCCTGGTCAGGCAACCTCGTCACCAATGCCAGCTGGAAGGATTTCTGGCTGAACGAGGGCTTCACCAGCTACGTCGAGAACCGCATCGTCGAGCAGGTATTCGGCACCGAGCAGGCCGAGATGGAGAACGTGGTGGCCCAGGCCGGGCTGCGCGAGACACTGCGCAGCCTGCCCCCCGAGCGCCAGGCGTTGGCCCTGCCGGCCACGCCGGGCGGCGACCCGGAGGACGCCACCAACGACGTGGCCTACATCAAGGGCCAGTGGTTCCTGATCTTCCTCGAGCAGCGCTTCGGCCGCGAGGTGTTCGACCCCTTCCTGCGCAAGTGGTTCGACGAGCACGCCTTCAAGAGCGTGACCACTGACGATTTCCTCGCCTTCCTGCGCCGTGAACTGCTGGCAAAGTATCCGGGCAAGGTCAGTGATGCGGAGGTGGCGGCGTGGATCGCCGGCCCCGGCCTTCCCGATACCGCAGTGCCGGCCACCTCGGCCCGGCTCGAGGCCGTGGACGCGGCGCGTACGCGCTGGCTCGAAGGCCAGACCACGGCCCGTGATATCGATACCTCGCGCTGGATCACCCAGGAGTGGGTGCACTTCCTCGAGGGGCTGCCGGCCGACATCAGCGCCCAGCAGCTGCTGGAGATCGACGGCGCCTTCCGCCTCACCGGCACCGCCAATGGCGAGATCGCCCAGCGCTGGTACCCGATCACGGTGCGCGCCGGCTACTTCGAGGCACGCCCGGCGCTGGCGCAGTTCCTGCGCAAGGTCGGGCGGCGCAAGCTGATCCTGCCGATCTACCGGGCGCTCATCGAGCAGTCGGAGGGCGACCGCGCCTTCGCCCGCCAGGTCTTCCAGCAGGCCGCGCCGGGCTACCACCCGATCACCCGCGCCAGCGTGCAGGCCCTGCTCGACGCCAAGGCCCCCTGAGCCGTGGCCGCGGCGCTTCGCCCGGCGGTGGAGCCGCATAGCCATGCACGCCGCGCGCGCTGGCGGCGGATCGTGTGGCTGTCGCTGGGCCTCGACCTGCTGCTGGTGATCGGCCTTCTCGCCTGGAAGCCGGAGTGGGCGCTGGCGGCCTACGTAGCGGTGCAGCGCTGGCAGGCCGGGGCCAGCGAGCGGGCGGTCGAGGTGGACGGCCAGCGCCTCGTGCAGCTCGAGGCCGGGCCGGAGTCGGCGCCGCTGGTGGTGCTGCTGCACGGCTTCACCGGCAGCAAGGAGAACTGGCTGCCGTTGATGGCGGCACTCTCCGGCGAGTACCGCCTCGTCGCTCCGGACCTGCCCGGCTGGGGTGAGAGCCAGCGCCTGCCGGGCGCCGATTACGGCGTGCGCGCCCAGGCCGGGCGCATCGCCGCCTGGCTCGACACCCTGCCGCGCCCGCCCGACCTGCTCGTCGGCCATTCGATGGGCGGGCACATCGCCGCCCTGGTGGCCGCCACCCGGCCGGAGCAGGTGCGGCACCTCGCCCTCGTCTCCGCCGCCGGCGTGCCCTTCGAGGAGAACGCCTTCGGCCGCGCCGTGCTCGCAGGCGGGCATCCCTTCGCGGTGGACGACCGCGCCAGCCTCGAGCGCTACCTCGGCCTCGTCTTCGCCAACCCGCCCTTCGTGCCCTGGCCGGTGGACCGCGCCTTCATCCGCCGCCGTATCGCCGACCGCGACTTCGAACTCTCGGTGCTGGCGAGCCTGCGCGGCGAGGAGCGCTTCGCCGTGCAGCCCCTACTGGGACAGATCCGCGCCCCCACCCTGCTGCTGTGGTGCGAGGGCGACCAAGTGATCGACCCGAGCGCCGCCGCTACCTACGCCGCTGGCCTTGCCGACTCGCGCACCGTGCTGCTTCCAGGCTGCGGGCACATGCCGATGATGGAGGACGTGGCGGGCACGGCGGCGGCGCTGCGGGAGGCACTGGGGCGGTAGCGTCGCGGGCAAGCCTGCCTGCCGCGACGTGCGGCCCTTCCCGAGGCCGCCTGGCCTCGTGCGGACGGCGGTCGCGGGCGCCTCAGATTCCGCCTCCCGCTGCATATTCGGCGACGCAGGCCATCCCTGGCCTGCTCCCGCTGACCGCCATCCGCACAGGCGCGGCGCGGGAGGTTCGTCGCGGTGATGTCGGGAAAAGCACGGCGCTCCCCGACCCGCTGCCGCGCTCAGAACCGCCCGCGCTGCTCCGTCTTGCGGAAGGCATTGCCCTCCACGTAGTTCGGCCAGGCATCACTGGTGGCCAGCGTGTGGCCCACCGCGAACAGCAGCTGCAGGTCCTGCACCACGCCGCGCAGGTCCCAAGCAGGATCGAAGTTGTCGCCCACTTTGTGGTAGCGGTTCGCCACGTAGTCGGCCTGCCAGGCAAGACCGTACTCGCTGCCCTTCTCCACATGGTCCACGCCGCCCTTGGCATACAGCGCCGGTACGCCGGCCTTGGCGAAGTTGAAATGGTCGGAGCGGAAGAAGTAGCCGTTCTGCGGGGCGCTCTCCTCCACCAGCACGCGGCCCTGGGTCTCGGCGAAGCGGCGGGCGAGGTCGTCGAGTTCGGAGTTGCCAAGGCCGATCACCACGAGGTCGCGGCTAGGACCGATCACGCTCATGGCATCGAGGTTGATCGCCGCCACCGTCTTCTCCAGCGGCACCAGCGGGTGGGCGGCGTAGTACTTCGAGCCGAGCAGGCCGGATTCCTCGAGGGTCACGAATAGGAACACCACGCTGCGCTCGGGCGGAGTTTTGAGGGTGGTGAACAGCTCGGCGATCTCCAGCACGCCGGCCACGCCGGTGGCATTGTCCACTGCGCCGTTGAAGATGCGGTCGCCCACGCCCGGAGAAGTTGCGGCCGAGGTGGTCCCAGTGGGCGAGGTAGACGATGGCCTCGTCCGGCCGGCTGCTGCCGGGCAGCACCGCCACCACGTTCTGCGAGCTGCCGCTGCGGGTGCTGCTCTCGAGCGTGAGCGAGAGGCGGGCCTGCAGTGGTACGGCGCGGAAGCCGGGACGGCTGGCGGCGGCGCGCAGGGCCTCGAAGTCGAGGCCGGCGTCGGCGAACAGGGCGCGGGCGGTGGTGTCGTTGATCCAGCCCTGGGCCGGCAGGCGCGGCTCCGGATCCTCGGAGGGCGGCAGGTCGAACTGCGGGCCGCCCCAGCTGTTCTGCACCACCTCCCACGGGTAGGCGGCACCGGCGTCGTCGTGGATGATCAGCGCCGCGGCGGCGCCCTGGCGGGCCGCTTCCTCGTACTTGTAGGTCCAGCGGCCGTAGTAGGTCATGCGTTTGCCGCCGAACAGGGTCTCGTCGCCGACATGGAAGCCCGGGTCGTTGATCAGCATGACCACGGTCTTGCCCTTCACGTCGAGGCCCTCGTAGTCGTTCCAGCCGAGTTCCGGCGCGTTCACGCCGTAGCCGACGAACACGAGCTCGCTGTCCTCGATCGAGACCGAAGGATTTCCGCTGCGGGTACCCACCACGGCCTCCGGACCAAGGGCTGGGGCGAGGCTGCGCTTCGGCGTGATGAGCGAGAGCCGGCTGGCCGCGAAGTCGGCCTTGGTCTCCACCATCGGCACGTCCTGGGTATAGGCCTCGCCGTTGCCGGGCTTGAGGCCGAGGCGCTTCAGCTGCTCGACGAGGTAGGCCACCGTTTTGGTTTCCCCCACGCTGCCGGGGGCGCGGCCGGCGAACTCGTCGCTGGCCAGCACCTCGACATGGGCGCGGAAGTCCTCGGCCGAGATTTCGGGGCCGAAACCGTGGCGGTGGGTGCTGTCATCCACCGGCGGTACCGGTGCTGCCAGCGTGGCGGCGGAGAGCAGGACGAGTCCTGCGAAGGGAATCAGGCGCATCTCGGGCCATCCTTCAAGGAACGTGGCCCGATTGTAGGCGGCGCGGCGCCGTTTGCCCTGCCGCAGCGCCGCATGGGGGCTCAGAGTGGGGCTTCCTCGCCCTCGTAGCGTACCGGCGTGGCGCCCTGCACCTCGCCGATCGTGGCGCTGGCGTGCACGAACAGGCGCACCTCGCGCTCGAACACCATCGGTCCGTGCACCTTGGCATCGCGGCCGATCACCACTCGCGGCAGGGTCTCGGTGCCCCAGTTCCACCAGCCGCGGTTCGGTTTCTCGACCTGGATCGAACCGGCCTCGGCGCCCTTGTCGAGGAGGATGTCGCCGTTCACCGTGCGCACCCGGCCGCGCACCACCGCGCCTTCGAGGCTGATGGCGCCATTCACCGTGTCGGCATTGCGGCCCACGCGGCTGCCCTGGCCGATGCGGATGCCGCCGTTCACCGTCTCCACCGAGCCGTCGATCTCGCAGGCCTCGCCGATGCGGATGCCGCCGTTCACCGTCTCGGCCTGGCCGAGGCGTACGCGGTTGGCCAGGGTGATGCCGCCGTTCACCGTCTCGGCCTTGCCCACCTCGGCGCCCTCGCCGAGGCTGATGCCGCCGTTCACCGTCTCGACGCCGCGCACCCGCGCTCCGGCCTGCACGGTGATGCCGCCGTTCACGGTGGACAGGCTGCCGTATTCCACCCCGGCCTCGGCATTGAGGGCCCCGAAGACCTTCGATTCGCTGCGCGGGGCTTCGGCCAGGGCGAGGCCGGCGGCCAGCAGGAGGCCGAGCGCCGGAGCGAGGCGCAGGCTGCGGCGGGAGCGTGGATACGGGTGGCAGGACAGGACAGGCATGGCGGTGCTCCGGGCATTCGGGGGGCGTTGGGCGCCATCCTGCGCCCTGGCCGCTAGACTTGTCGTCTCCCGTTCGTCACTGGTGCCTTTAGTCATGGCCGTGCCGCCCAAGCCCGTTCTGCTGCTGATCCTCGATGGCTGGGGCCATCGCGAGGATCCGGAAGACAATGCCATCGCTCTTGCCGAGCTGCCGCACTGGCGGCGCCTGCTGGCCGACTGCCCGCATACCCTCGTCCACACCGAGGGCCGCCATGTCGGCCTGCCGGACGGGCAGATGGGCAATTCCGAGGTCGGGCACATGAACATCGGCGCCGGCCGCATCGTCTACCAGGACTTGACGCGGGTGGATGCTGCCATCGAGGACGGCAGCTTCTTCACCAACGCCGAGCTCTTGGCCGCTTGCCATGCCGCCCGCGAGGCCGGCGGCACCCTGCACCTGATGGGCCTGCTCTCGCCGGGCGGCGTGCATTCGCACGAGGCGCACCTGTTCGCCCTAATCGAACTGGCAAGGCGCGAGGGCTTGCCGCGGGTGGCGGTGCATGCCTTCCTCGACGGCCGCGACATGCCGCCGAAGTCGGCCGAGTCCTCGCTGCGGGCCTTGGCGGATGCCTGCGCCAGGGCGGGCAATGCCCGGCTCGCCAGCGTCTGTGGCCGCTACTACGCGATGGACCGCGATCAGCGTTGGGAGCGGATCGAGGCCGCCTACCGCGCCATCACCGATGCCCATGCCCCGTTCGCGGCGCCCGACGGCCTCGCGGCCCTCGAGGCGGCCTACGCCCGTGGCGAGAGCGACGAGTTCGTGAAGCCCACGGTCATCGAGGGCGCCCAGCCGATGCGCGACGGCGATGCCGTGGTGTTCTTCAATTTCCGCGCCGACCGCGCCCGCCAGCTCACCACCGCCTTCACCGTGCCCGGCTTCGAGGGTTTCGTCCGCCCGCGGCCGATCGCGCTTTCGCGCTTCGTTGGCATGGCCGAGTACGCCGCCGGCCTGCCGGCCGGGGTGGCCTTCCCGCCCGAGGACCTGCGCGACACCCTGGGGGAGGTGGTGTCTGCCGCGGGGCTTACCCAGCTGCGCATCGCCGAGACCGAGAAGTACGCCCACGTCACCTTCTTCTTCAGCGGCGGGCGCGAGCAGGAATACCCTGGCGAGACGCGCATCCTGGTGCCTTCGCCGAAGGTGGCCACCTACGACTTGAAGCCGGAGATGAGCTGCCCTGAGGTGACCGACCGCCTCGTCGAGGCGATCCGGCATGGCGGCTATGCCTTCATCGCCTGCAACATCGCCAACCCGGACATGGTGGGCCATACCGGCGACCTCGTTGCCGCGATCAAAGCGGCCGAGGCGGTGGATGCGGCCTTGGGCCGGCTGCGCGAGGTGATCGAGTCCGTGGGCGGGGCCATGCTGGTCACTGCCGACCATGGCAACCTCGAGCTCATGCGCGACCCGGAGACCGGCCAGCCGCACACCGCGCATACCGTGGGTCCGGTGCCTTTCGTCTACCTTGGCGGCCCCGAGCGGCGCCTGCGCGAAGGCGGCGCCCTGCGCGACATCGCGCCCACCGTGCTCGAACTGCTCGGCCTGCCCAAGCCGGCGGCGATGAGCGGCCAGAGCCTGCTGCTGCCCGCCTGATGGCGGTGCCGTTGCGGCCGGCGGCGGTACTGGCCCTGCTGGCGGCGCTGCTTGCCGCCCCGGCCTTCACCCAACCGGCCGATCCGGCCCGCGCCGCCCGCGAAGCCGAACTGGAACGCCAGCTCGCCGAGCTGAAGCGTCGGGTCGTGGCCTTGGCTGCCGAGCAGCGCCGTGCCGAGGCCGAGCGTAGCGAGGCCCTGGCCGCTCTGCGCGAGGCCGACACCGCCGTGGCCCGCGCCGATGCCGCGCTCACCGCGGCCGAGGCCGAGCAGCGGACCCGGGAGGCCGAGCTGGCGGCGAAGGAAGCCGAGCAGGCCGCCGTGGCCGCGTCGCTGGCCACCCAGCGCGAGGCGCTGGCCCGCCTGGTGCGGGCGGCCTATGCCGCCGGCCGGCACGAGCAGCTCAAGCTGCTGCTGGCCCAGGACCAGGTGGGGGCGATGGTGCGCGCGCTGGCCTACCACCGCTACGTGCAGGCCGACCGCGAGCGCCGGGTGCGCGCCCTGCTCGCCGAGATGGAGGCCCTGGCCCTGCTGGCGGCCGAGGTGCGCGGGCGCCGCGCCGAGGCCGCGGCCGCCGCCGCCGCTGCTGCCGAGGCCAGCCGGGCCCTCGCCGCCGAGCGTGATGCCCGGCGCGCCACCCTGGCCGGGCTCGAGGCCCGGTTCCGCGATGGCGAGGCACGGCTGGCCGCCCTGGGGCGCGACCAGCGCGCCGTCGAGGCCCTGCTCGCCGAACTGCGCGATGCCCTGTCCGACATCCCCAGGCAGCTCGGCGACGACCGTCCCTTCGTCACCCGCCGCGGGCAGTTGCCGCTGCCGGTGGCCGGCGCCCGCGTGCTCCAGCGCTTCGGCAGCCCGCAGCCCGGTGGCCAGGCCAGCGAGGGCCTGCGCTTTTCCGTGCCGCGCGGCAGCCCGGTGCGTGCCGTGGCTCCGGGCCGGGTGGCCTATGCCGACTGGCTGCGCGGCTACGGCCTGCTGCTGATCCTCGACCACGGCGGCGGCTGGATGAGCCTATATGCCAACAACGACGCCCTGGTGCGCGGAGTGGGCGACTGGGTGCAGCAGGGCGAGGTGCTGGCCCGCGCCGGCAGCTCGGGCGGGCAGGGCGAGCCCTCGCTCTACTTCGAGCTGCGCCGCGACGGCAGGCCCGTCGATCCGCGCGGCTGGTGGCGCTGAACGGCAGCCCCTGCGGCGAGACGCGGCCTGCACACCGCGGCCCGGGACGGCGGGATAATGGCCCGCCCACCCGGGCCCGCCATGCGCCTCTCCCCCCTCGCCCACCTCCCGCCCCTGATCGCCGCCGCCGGCCTCGCGGCGGCCCTGCCCGTGGCCGCCACGCCGCCGGTCGATCCCGAGCCGCCGCTCGCCGTGCCGGCCTCGCCGGCCGTGCCGCTGGAGGAGATCCGTCGCTTCGTCGAGGTGTTCCGCACCATCCAGCAGGGCTATGTCGATCCGATCGACGATGCCCGCCTGATGCGCTCGGCGATCCGCGCCCTGCTCGCCGACCTCGACCCGCACAGCGCCTACCTGCCCGCCACCAGCGCCGGTGCCCTGCGCGAGGAGATCGAAGGCGTGTACGACGGCATCGGCGTCGAGGTGGACGTGCGGCCCGACCGTAGCCTGCGCGTGGTGGGGGCCATCGAGGGCGGCCCGGCGCATCAGGCCGGCCTGCGCACCGGCGATGTCATCGTGGCCATCGACGGCCGCCCGGTGGGCAGCCGCCGCGACGAGGCGCCGGCCCAGGCCTTGCGCGGCACCGCTGGCACCAGCGTGCGCCTCTCGGTGCTGCGCCCCGGCGAGGCCCAGCCGCGCGACTACACACTGATACGGCGGCGCATCGCCGCCGGCAGCGTGGATGCCCGCCTGCTCGAACCCGGCTACGGCTACCTGCGCATCCGCTACTTCGAGGGCGACACCGCCGACGAGACGCGCCGCGCCATCGAGCGCCTGGCGCGCGAGGCCGGCGGCCCGCTCGCCGGCCTCGTGCTCGATCTGCGCAACAACCCCGGCGGCCTGCTCACCACCGCCGTGGCCACCGCCGATCTCTTCCTCGAGGAAGGCCCCATCGTCAGCACCCGCGGCCGTACTCCGGTGGCGAACACCCTCTACCGCGCCACCCCCGGCGACCTGCTCGGCGGTGCCCCGATGGCGGTACTGCTCGACGTGGGCACAGCGAGCTCGGCGGAAGTGGTGGCCGGCGCCCTGCGCGACCAGCGCCGCGCCCTGCTGCTCGGCGCCCGCAGCTTCGGCAAGGGCTCGGTGCAGACCGTGGTCGACCTCGGCAATGGCGATGCGGTGAAGCTCACCACCGCCCGTTACTTCACCCCCGCCGGCCGCTCCATCCAGGCCGTGGGCATCGCCCCCGACGTGCGCCTGCCCGGCACCCCGGTGCGTGGCCTGCGCGAGCAGGACCTGCCGAGCCATCTGCAGGGCGAGGGCGAGGTGGCCGACGGCTATGCCACCGGCACCATCATCGAGGGCGAGTCGGCGGTGGCCGAGGCCTTGCGCCGGGTGAAGCAGGCCGCCGCCAGCCGGCAAGTCAGCGCCCGGCGCCCCGGCGGCGCGGGCTGAGGCGGCGTTCTCAACCTGCCGCCTAGCGCTTCGACGGCATCGGGAACGGGGTCACCACCTTCTCGCCGCTGCCAGCGTCGCGGATGGCCGAGCTGCCCTTCCGCTCCACCTCCTCGATGCGGACGATGCTCTGCATCGGCAGGAACAGGCGCCTGGTCTGGCCGAACTCGTCCTTCAGCCGCTCCTCGGTGGGGTCGAGCACCAGGCCCTCGTTCACGTCGAACAGCAGCTCCGAGACCTCGGTGAAGCCCCAAAGGGCGCTGGACTGCACGTCGCGGGCGTAGAGCTCGTAGATGCGCCCGGCGTTGAGGAAGGTGATTTTGTAGATCGCTTTCGCCATGGCTGGGAGTATAGGCCGCCCGGCGGCCCTCAGCCGTGCAGCCGCGAGCGCCGGGCCAGGCCCTCGCGCAGCAGCAGGGCGGCACGAGGAAACCGAAGGCGAAGCCGGAGAGGTGCGCCCACCAGGCCACGGCGCCGAAGCTGGGGCCGGCAAAGGTGAAGAGCAACTGCATCACCCCCCACAGGGTGATCAGCACCACTGCCGGCATGCGCACGAACTGCAGCCACAGCCCGAGCGGCAGCACCACGCCGAGCCGGGCGTTCGGGAACAGGGCGAGGTAGGCGCCGATCAGGGTGGAGACCGCGCCGGAGGCACCGATGATCACGCGGTCGGGGCGGTCGAGCGAGAGTGCGGCCACGAAGTTCGACACCGCGCCGCCCAGCACGAACAGCAGCAACAGGCGCCAGGGGCCGAGGGCGCGCTCGGCGGGCAGGCCGAACACCAGCAGGAAGAGCATGTTGCCGGCGAGGTGGGTCCCGTTGCCATGCAGGCCGAGGGTGGTGACGAGACCGGCGGCACGCTCCGGCTGCAGCAGGGCATGCCAGTCGCCGACCTCGGCCGAGAGCGCCCCCCAGCGCACGATCAGGGCCTCGCGGGTAGCGGCATCCGCCGTGGCGAGCCCGAGGAAGGCGCCGACGCAGAGCATCAGGATCAGCGGCGTGGCCCAGCGCCGCTGCCGTCGCCGCCGCCCCGGTGCATCCACGAGCAGCATCAGCGCGGCACCCAGAGCACGCGCCCGTTCCAGGCGAGGCGCAGGCCGTCGCGGCGGATCTCCAGCACCTGCAGGCCGCCCTCCAGGGACTCGCCTTCGCGTATCCGCACGCCGTCGAGGATGGCGAAGCGGCGTGCCGGGTCTTCGGCATAGACGTGCATGCTCAGGCGCAGCGGTGGCAGGGCGGCGCCGGCTGCCAGCGCGGCGGCGAGCGGCAGGTCACCCTCGGCGGGGCCGCGGGCCATGGCTTGCGGAGCCCTCGGTGGGCCCGGCAGCCGTGGGGCCGTCTGCGGCCGGCGACATGGGGGCTGCTGCGAGCGTGCCGAGCTTCGGCGGGCATCCCGGACGGGGCCGGCGCAGGGGGCGCGGCGGGCCGGACCGGGCGGGCTTCGGCCGGCGTGTGCGCGCGCGGGTGTTGGCAGGGCGACCGGAGCGGGCGGCAGGGGCGCGGGCCTGGCCGTACCGACGTGAAGCGAGCCGGCATCGACCATGGTGGCGGGGGGCGGCAGGGGGGGCGCGGCGGTGGGCATGCCTGGGGGGGGCGGGGCCGGGCCGTTGCGGAACCACCAGCCAGCCACGCCCGCGCCCACCAGGGCTGCGCCGAGGAGCGCTCCGCCCAGGGCCGGCAGCCAGGGGGGCGAGCCGCGGCGGCGCGGCGGCGGAGCTGGGTCGGCATCGAACAGGCCGGGGCGCTGGCCACGCCGGCGCTCGGCTTCGGATCGTCGCAGGGCCTCGAGGATCAGGGACATCGGCTCAATCCAGGGCACGCCGCAGGGCCGGCCCGTCCTCGCGCTCCGCGCCCAGGGCCCGCAGGGTGGCCGGGCCGGGCACCCCGTCCACCCGCAGGCCATGAGCCCGTTGCAGTTCACGGATGGCGGCCTGCAGGGCCGGGTCCAACTCGGCCGGCCCGACCGGAGTCGGCTGGCCTCGGGCGGCGGCCACGCGCGCCGCCAGCCAGTCGATGTCGGGCCCGGTATCGCCCGGCGTGGGGATGCGCCACAGCAGGTCCGGTCCGCGCCAGGCCTGCAGGTGGCGACCGCGGAAATGGCGGGCGAAGTCGATGCGCGGCACATCCACCACCACATCGCCCAGCCAGAGCCGCACGCGCAGGGCATCGACGCCGAGCAGTACCGCCCAGACTGCGGCACTGCGGCCGCCGGGCCGGGGTTCCAGCGCAACCAGGGCCGGCCGCCGGCTGGCCACCAGGGCATCCAGGCTCGCCGTGCCTGACTGGCAGAACAGGCCCGGCGCCAGCACCGGCGGGCAGGCCAGCAGGCGGGCCGGCGTGGCCTCCTCGGCCCGGACGGCCCACAGCTTCATCAACTCGCCGGCGGCGTCTTCGGCGCCGGGGTCGAGCGTGGCCAGGCGCTCGACGAAGGCCGGGCCGGCCAGCAGGGGCGGGGGCAGGGCGGGGGCGAGCAGGGCTGGTCGCCAGGCTGGGCATGGGGGGCGTTGCCGGCTGTTTTGGCCGCAGGGCGAAGGCGAGGATGGCCAGCGCCAGCAGCGTGCCCACCACCACCGGCATCGAAGGTCGGGGCAGGCGCGAGAGCGGGCGGGCCAGCACCTCGCGGGCGGCAAGATCCACCAGCCGCTCGCCCACCGGCTGTTCGTCGCGGGCGTAGCCAGCGAGCAGGGCGCGTTCGGCGATCACGTTGATCAGCCGCGGCACCCCGCCGGAGTGCTGGTGCAGGCGCTTCACGGCGAGCCGGGTGAAGGGGAAGCGCGTGGCTCCTGCCACCGCCACGCGGTGGCGCAAATAGGCCTCGGTTTCTTCGGCATCCAGCGGCGTGAGGTGGTAGCGGGCGGTGATGCGCTGGGCGAGCTGGCGCAGCTCCGGGCGCTCGAGCAGGGCGCGCAGCTCCGGCTGGCCGAGCAGCACCATCTGCAGCAGCTTTTGCGTCGGCGTCTCGAGGTTGGTGAGCAGGCGCACCTGCTCCAGCGCCTCCCTCGAGAGGTTCTGCGCCTCGTCGATGATCACCACCACCCGCAGGCCCTGCGCGTAGGCGTCGATCAGGAAGGCGTTGAGGCGGTCGTACAGGCCCTTCAGGCTGCCACGCACGCCGGTGAGGTCGAGCCGCAGTTCCTCGGCGATGGTCTCGAGCAGCTCCACCGGCGAGAGCAGGGGATTCAGCACCAGGGCCACGCGCACCGTCTCCGGCAGCTGTTCTAGCAGCAGGCGGCAGAGCGTGGTCTTGCCCGTGCCCACCTCGCCGGTGAGTTGCACGAAGCCGCCGCCGCCGCCCTGGGTGATGCCGTAATGCAGGTGCGCCAGGGCGTCGCGGTGGCGCTCGCCGAGGAAGACGAAGCGCGGGTCCGGCGTGATCGAGAACGGCGGTTCGGAAAAGCCGTAGTACTCGAGGAGCATGGCGGCGCGCGGTACGGGAAGTCCTCAGGGTGCCACAGTCGTAGCGCGCTGAGGTCCTGCGGGGCAGCGGCCCGGCCGCGGCCGGCCTGCCGCCCCGTTCCCGGTAATCATTCCGCCAGCGTCAGCAGGCTGGCATTGCCGCCGGCGGCGGTGGTGTTGATGGTGAGGGTGCGCTCGGTGGCGAAGCGGGCGAGGTAGTGCGGGCCGCCGGCCTTCGGGCCGGTGCCGGAGAGGCCCTCGCCGCCGAAGGGCTGCACGCCCACCACGGCGCCGATCTGGTTGCGGTTGACGTAGCAGTTGCCGACGCGCACGTGCCGGGCGATGTGCTCCACCGTGGCGTCGATGCGGGAATGGATGCCGAGTGTGAGGCCGAAGCCGGTGCCGTTGATGTCGGCGATCACCTGGTCCAGCTGATCGGCCTTCCAGCGCACCACGTGCAGGATCGGGCCGAACACCTCGCGCTCGAGCTGCCGGATCGAGGCGATCTCGTAGGCGCGGGGCGCCACGAAGCAGCCATGGGCGCAGGCCTCGGGCAGGGCCACCTGGCAGATCAGCCGGGCCTCCTTGTCCATGCGCGCGGCATGTGCCTCGAGGCCGCGCTTGGCCTCCTCGTCGATCACCGGGCCGACGTCGGTGCTGGGCAGGCCAGGATCGCCCACCACCAGCTCCTCCATCGCCCCGGCCAGCATCTGCACCACCTTGTCGGCGATGTCGTCCTGGACGAACAGCACCCGCGCCGCCGAGCAGCGCTGGCCGGCGGAATCGAAGGCCGAGGCGATGGCGTCCTTCACCACCTGCTCGGGCAACGAGGAGGAATCGGCGATCAGCGCGTTCTGGCCGCCGGTCTCGGCGATCAGGGCGGCGATCGGCGCATTGCGCGCGGCCAGGGTGCGGTTGATGGCCCAGGCGGTCTCGTTCGAGCCGGTGAAGGCCACGCCAGCCACGCGTGGGTCGCGGGTCAGGCCGGCGCCCACGGTGGCACCGTCGCCGGGCAGGAACTGCAATACATCCTCGGGGATACCGGCCTCGTGCAGCAGCCGGGTCGCGGCGAAGGCCACCAGCGTGGTCTGCTCGGCGGGCTTGGCGATCACGGCATTGCCGGCGGCGAGCGCGGCGGCCACCTGGCCAAGGTAGATGGCGAGCGGGAAGTTCCACGGGCTGATGCAGACGAATACGCCGCGGCCGTGCAGGCTGAGCTGGTTCGACTCGCCGGTGGGGCCGGGCAGCTTCACCGGGGCAGCGAAGAGCTGGCGCGCCTGCAGGGCGTAATAGCGAAGGAAGTCCACTGCCTCGCGCACTTCGGCCACCGAAGCCGCAAGGCTCTTGCCAGCCTCCTTCACGCACATTGCCATGAACTCGGGCGTGCGCGCTTCGAGCAGGTCGGCCGCCTTCTCGAGGATGACGGCGCGGCTGGCGGCGGGCAGGGCATCCCAGCCCGGCTGCGCCTTCACGGCATTGGCCAGAGCCTGCTGCACGTTCGCCTCGGAGGCGGCGTGGTACTCGCCCACCGCCTCGCGGCGGTCGGCCGGATTCGTCACCTTCACCGATCCGCCGAAGGCCACCGCGCCCGGCACCAGGGGATGCGCCGTCCACGGTTTCACGGCGGCGTTGATGGCGTCGGCGAGCTCGCGCAGCTGCGCGTCGTTGGCGAGATTGATGCCCATGGAATTGGTCCGGGGTTCGTTCTGCGAGCGGAAGAGGTCGCGGGGTTGCGGAATGCGGGGGTGGGGCGAGAGGGCGTTACGGCGCACCGTGGCCACCGGGTCGGCCACCAGCTCGGCGGCGGGCACGCGGGCATCGGTGATGCGGTTGACGAAGCTGGAGTTGGCGCCGTTTTCCAGCAGGCGGCGCACCAGGTAGGGCAGCAGGTCCTCGTGCGAGCCCACCGGGGCGTAGACGCGGCAGGGCACGCCGAGGCGGTCGGCGCCGATCACCTCGGCGTAGAGGTCTTCGCCCATGCCATGCAGGCGCTGGTATTCGTACTCGCGGCGCGTGCCGCCCTCGTTCGCCATGGCGTGGATGGCGGCGATGGTGTGGGCATTGTGGGTGGCGAACATCGGGTAGAGCGCGTCGGTCGCCGCGAACATCCGCCGCGCGCAGGCAAGATAGCTCACGTCGGTGTTCACCTTGCGGGTGAACACCGGATAGCCCGGGTGGCCCTCCACCTGCGCCTTCTTGATCTCGGAATCCCAGTAGGCGCCCTTGACGAGGCGCATCGGCATCCGGCGGCCCACCTGCCGCGCCAGCGCGGCCAGCTCGTCGATCACGAACGGCGCGCGCTTCTGGTAGGCCTGCACGGCCAGGCCGTAGCCCTCCCAGCCGTCGAGGCTGCGATCGGCGAAAGCGGCGCCGATCACGTCGAGCGAGAGTTCGAGCCGCTCGCTCTCCTCGGCATCGATGGTAAAGCCGATGCCCTGTGCCTTCGCGTGCTGGGCGAGCTCCAGCACCCGCGGCACCAGCTCGGCCATCACCCGCGCACGCTTGCCCACCTCGTAGCGCGGGTGCAGGGCCGAGAGTTTCACCGAGATGCTGGGGGCGGCGAACACGCTGGAGCGCGCCGCCGGCGGCCTTCAGCGAGGCGCCGATGGCGCCGATGGCGTCCTTGTAGGCCTGGAAGTAGCGGGCCGCGTCGCGGCGGGTGAGCGCGCCTTCGCCCAGCATGTCGAAGCTGTAGCGGTAGCGGGCGTTCTCGCCCTTGCGGCTGCGCTCGAGCGCCTCGGAAATCGTGCGCCCCATCACGAACTGGTGCCCCATGATCTTCATCGCCTGGCGCACCGCCAGCCGCACCACCGGCTCGCCGGTGCGGGCAACGAGGCGCCTGAAGGCGCCGGCTACGTCGCGGCGGGTGTCCTCGGCCAGGGTGACGAGGCGGCCGGTGAGCATCAGCCCCCAGGTGGAGGCATTCACCAGCACCGAGGAAGAGCCGCCGAGGTGCTTTTCCCAGGCTGCGTCGCCGAGCTTGTCGCGGATCAGCTTGTCGGCGGTGTGCGGGTCGGGGATGCGCAGCAGGGCCTCGGCCACGCACATCAGCAGCACGCCTTCCTCCGAGCTCAGGTCGTATTGGCGCATGAAGGCCTCGACCAGCTCCGGGTCGGCGGCGCGCACCCGGGTGCGCTCCACCAGGGCCTCGGCGGTGGCCTGCACCTGGGCCTGCAGGGGGTCGGGAAGGGTGGCGAAGGGCAGGAGCTCCGCGAGGTGTTCGGCTTCGTCGCGGGCGTAGGCGGCGGTGACGCGTTCACGGGCCGGCGAGGGGGCGCCGGGCAGTTCGGGGCGGAGGATCGGCTTCACGCGGCGGCGGGGCGGCTTGGGACAAGCCGCCAGTGTGCCCGGGCGCCCGGGCGCGCGTCAGCCCCACCCGGGGCGGATGTGAAGACGGCGCTGCAACGCCTCCCCTCACGTGGCTTTGCTTGCCCCTGCTCCGGGGCGGGCCGTAAACTGCGTCACCCTGTCGCAGGTCTTGGCACGTCCCACGTGATCGACGAACTGCCGCCGTCGGTGACCGGTTCCGAGGCGCAGCTGCTGCTGCGCCCGAGACGGATCCTGACGCCGCGGCAATTCGTCGTCCTGTTCGTCCTGATCGCGGTTCCGGTCTCGGTGGTGGCGGGCTACAGCTTCGCCATGGGCAATGCCTTCGCGCCCGCCTTCGCCGTGCTGGACCTCGCCATCGTCGCGGTGGCGTTGCGCTGGGTGTGGCGGTCAGGCGACCGCTACGAGCGGATCGTGGTGGGCGGGCAGCGCCTCGAGGTGCGCCGCTCGCCCGACGATGCCGCGGTGTTCAGCGCGCATCCCTACTGGGTGCGCCTGCGCCGGGCGTCCGGCCGCGGCGGGTCCGGGGCGGTGTGTCTCGGCTCGCAGGGCCGGGAAGTGGAGATCGGCAGTTTCCTGCCGCCCGACGAGCGCGACGAGCTGCTCGGTCGGTTGCGGTCGATGCTGGCGGCGGCCTCGGGCCGGGCGCCGGTGGAAGAATCCTGAGGTGAGGTCATCGGCATGAAGAAGTTCCGACCCCAACACGCGATCGCCGGCCTGCTGGCCAGCCTGGGCGCCACGCTGGCGGCCGCGGCGGGCCAGCCGGAGCGTTGGCAGCTCAACATGACCCCGGGCGTGACCGAGACCGCCCAGCGCGCCTACGACATGCACATGATCATGCTGTGGATCTGCGTGGTCATCGGTGTGGTGGTGTTCGGCGCCATGGCCATCGCCATCCTCCGCTTCCGCAAGTCGAAGGGCGCGGTGGCCGACAAGAGCTTCGTGCACAGCACGAGGCTCGAGGCGATCTGGACGGCCATCCCGACCCTGATCCTCGTGGTCATGGCCTACCCGGCCACCATCAAGGTGATCGAGGCCTACAACACCCAGGGCCACGAGATGACGGTGAAGATCGTCGGTCAGCAGTGGCTGTGGTCGTATGAGTACGTGGGCGAGGGGGTGCGCTTCACCAGCCGCCTCGACCGTCACTCCGACCGCCTGCGCCAGAGCCGCGTCGTGGTCGACAAGCACGATCCGGAGAACGCCCACTACCTGCTCGACGTCGATAACCGCCTGGTGCTGCCCACCAATACCAAGGTGCGCTTCGTGCTGACCGCCGACGACGTGATCCACGCCTGGTGGGTGCCGGCGCTCGGCTGGAAGATGGACGCCATCCCGGGTCTCGTGAACGAAGCCTGGACTGAGATCCGCGAGCCCGGCATCTACCGCGGCCAGTGCGCCGAGCTGTGCGGCAAGGACCACGGCTTCATGCCGATCGTGGTCGAGGCCGTGCCGCGCGAAGAGTTCCAGGCCCGCCTCGCTGCCATGAAGGCGGCGAACGACACCACTGCCCGCACCGCATCCACCGAACCGGCCCTCGCCGGTCCGCAGGGTTGAGCTAGAGAGGTCATCCCATGGCTAACGCCCACGCCGCCACGCATCACGACGACCACGGCCACCAGCAGAGCTTCTTCGAGCGCTGGTTCTTGTCCACCAACCACAAGGACATCGGCACGCTCTATCTCCTCTTCTCGCTGGTGATGTTCCTCATCGGCGGGTCGATGGCGCTGGTGATCCGCGCCGAGCTGTTCCAGCCCGGCCTGCAGCTGGTCGATCCGGCCTTCTTCAATCAGATGACCACGATGCATGCGCTGGTCATGATCTTCGGCGCGGTGATGCCGGCCTTCGTCGGTCTGGCGAACTGGATGATCCCGCTGATGATCGGTGCGCCCGACATGGCGCTGCCGCGCATGAACAACTGGTCCTTCTGGATCATGCCCTTCGCTTTCCTGCTGTTGCTGATGCCGCTGATCCTGCAGGCCTTCGGCATCGGCTCGGGCGGCCCGGCGGGCGGCTGGACGCTCTACCCGCCGCTGTCGCTGCAGGGAGGGTCGAATGTGGCCTTCACCATCTTCGCCATCCACCTGATGGGCATCAGCTCCATCATGGGCGCGATCAACATCATCGCCACCGTCCTCAACATGCGCGCCCCGGGGATGGACCTGCTGAAGATGCCGATCTTCGTCTGGACCTGGCTGATCACCGCCTTCCTGCTGATTGCGGTGATGCCGGTGCTGGCCGGTGCGGTGACCATGCTGCTCACCGACCGGTTCTTCGGTACCAGCTTCTTCAATGCCGCCGGCGGCGGCGACCCGGTGCTCTACCAGCACGTGTTCTGGTTCTTCGGGCACCCCGAGGTCTATATCATGATCCTGCCGGCCTTCGGCGTCGTGTCGGAGATCATCCCGACCTTCGCCCGCAAGCCGCTGTTCGGCTACCAGGCGATGGTGTACGCCACGGCCTCGATCGCCTTCCTCAGCTTCATCGTCTGGGCGCACCACATGTTCACCGTGGGCATGCCGCTCGGCACCGAACTGTACTTCATGTACGCCACGATGCTGATCGCCATCCCCACCGGCGTGAAGGTGTTCAACTGGGTCACCACCATGTGGCGCGGCTCGATGACTTTCGAGACCCCGATGCTGTTCGCCCTCGGCTTCGTGGTGATGTTCACCATCGGCGGCTTCTCGGGCCTGATGCTGGCGATGGTGCCGGCCGACTACCAGTACCACGACACCTACTTCGTGGTGGCGCACTTCCACTATGTGCTGGTGACCGGCGCCGTGTTCGGCATCATGGCCGGCGTGTACTACTGGCTGCCGAAGTGGACCGGCCACATGTACAACGAGACGCTGGGCAAGTGGCACTTCTGGCTGTCCACCATCTTCGTCAACCTGCTGTTCTTCCCGCAGCACTTCCTCGGCCTTGCCGGCATGCCGCGTCGTATCCCGGACTACAACGTGGCCTTTGCCGACTTCAACCTGCTGTCCTCGATCGGCGGCTTTGGCTTCGGCCTTGCCCAGCTGCTGTTCGTGGCGGTGGTGTGGCAGTGCGCTCGCGGCGGCCGGAAGGCCGAGGCGCGTGCCTGGGAAGGCGCCCGCGGCCTGGAGTGGACGGTGCCTTCGCCGGCCCCGCACCACACGTTCACGAAGCCGCCGGTCATCCGCGACGAGGACCTGGCGCACGGCGACGTGAGCCACTGATCTTCCGCACGGAGTCTTGAGACGTGGACGCTCCGCGTGAGCCCCGGGACGATGCGCCCCGCCGCAGTTCGGTGCGGCGGACGGCCATGGTGCTGGGGGCCATCGCCGCTGGCTTCTACCTCTATGCGCTGTGGATGATCGTCAGCCGCGGGGGGGCAGGGGCATGAGCCGCCACGCTGCCACCGCCCGGCGCATCGCGCTCGTCTCGCTGCTGAGCTTCGGCGCCGCCTTCGGCCTGGTGCCGCTCTACGAGATCGCCTGCGAGAAGGTCTTCGGCATCAAGTTGGAGACCGGGCCGGCGGGCGAGCGCCGCCTCGCCGACATCGCCGTCGATCCCAACCGCACCGTGCGCGTCGAGTTCGACGCTAACGTGAACTCCAAGCTGCCCTGGACCTTCGAGCCCGAGCAGCTGTCGATGGAGGTGGTGCCGGGGCAGGCCTACGAAGTGAACTATGTGGCCGACAACCTCGACGCCCACCCGGTGGTCGGCAATGCCGCCCCCTCGGTGGCGCCGGTGGTGGCCGCCGGCTATTTCATCAAGACCGAATGCTTCTGCTTCACCGAGCAGCTACTCGCTCCCGGCGAGCGCAAGGTGATGCCGGTGCGTTTCATCGTCGATCCGGCACTGCCGGCGAACGTCCGCACCATCACGCTGTCCTACACCTTCTTCAAGAACGAGCCGGCCACCGCGCGCGCGCTCGCCGCCGCCCCGGCCCCCGCGCCGGCGCTGGCGACGGCGCCGCTTGCGGTGCCGCGCTGACCTTTCCACCGTTCCACCGCAGGGGACCCGCATGGCCACCGCACATCACGACGCCGACGTCTACTACGTACCGCACCACAGCAAGTGGCCCTTCGTGGGCTCGGTTTCGTTGTTCGTGCTGATGATCGGCCTCGTCACCTGGTTCAACGGCAGCGACACCGCCTTCTGGGTCTTCATGGCCGGCGTGGCGATGATGATCTATACCCTGTTCGGCTGGTTCGGCGACGTGATCCGCGAGTCGGAGTCGGGCAAGTACAACGGCCAGGTCGATGTCAGCTTCCGTCAGGGGATGATCTGGTTCATCTTCTCGGAAGTGATGTTCTTCGCCGCCTTCTTCGGCGCGCTGTTCTACGTCCGCCAGTTCGCCCTGCCCTGGCTCTCGGGCGAGGGCCATGGGGCGCTGGCCAACCAGTTCCTCTGGGACGGCTACGTGGCCGGCTGGCCGGCCAACGGTCCGGCCAATGTCGGCGGTGAGTTCGGCACCCTGCCGGCCTTCGGCCTGCCGCTGATCAACACCATCATCCTGCTCAGCTCGGGCCTCACCCTCACCATCGCCCACCACGCCATGGTGGCCGGGCAGCGCGGCAAGGTGCTGACCTGGCTCGGCGCCACCATCCTGCTCGGCTTCTGCTTCTTTGGCGTGCAGGCCTACGAATACGGCCATGCCTGGGCCGAACTCAATCTGCGCCTCAGCTCGGGCATCTACGGCGCCACTTTCTACATGCTGACCGGCTTCCATGGCCTGCACGTCTTCCTTGGCACGGTGATGCTCACCGTGGTCTGGTTCCGCGTACTGAAGGGCCACTTCACCCCGGAGAAGCACTTCGGCTTCGAGGCAGTGGCCTGGTACTGGCACTTCGTGGACGTGGTCTGGCTGGGCCTGTTCCTGTTCGTCTACGTGCTTTGATCCCGAGGCACGCCCGGAATGCACGAGGCCGGCGAATGCCGGCCTCGTCGTCTTCGCAGGACATCCGCGAGGACCGCGCGGGGCGGGTTACTGGCCGATGCCGTGGAAGCGCCAGAAGCCGAGGAAGTGGCCCGCCGCCATGATGGCGAGCAGGGCGATCGACAGGCCGATGCGCCAGCTCAGGGCACGCACCATGCGACCGTCGGCCTGTGGTTTCGAGACCATGTGGAAGAGGGCCGCGAAGAGGTTCCAGACGATGACGGCCATGAAGGCGATGACGATGAGCTTTTCCACGGGGCGGCCTAAGGCGGGGTCGAAGCCCGCATTATCCGCTCGCCGCGGAGGCGCGAGGTGAAGCGCAGTTCCCGTCTCGTCCTGCGCTGGGTACTGGTGCTGGCCCTGGTGGCGCTGTTCCTGCGCGCCGGGGTCTGGCAGATGGGGCGCGCCGAGGAGAAGCAGGCCCGCCTCGACCGGGCCGCCGCCGTGTTGGCACGCCGCGAGCCGCTGCCCCTGTCGCAAGCGCTGGCTGCCATGCCGGCCTGGGTGGAGTTCGAGGCCGCGTTCGAGCCCCACCCGGCCCTGCGCCTCGACCAGCAGCGCCGCGGCGGACGGGTGGGCGTGCAGGTGTACCGCCTCGCCCGGCTCGCCGACGGCCACCGGCTCTGGGTGGACATCGGCTGGCAGCCCCTGCCCGCCGACCGCACGGTGCCGATCGAGCCGGCGCTGCCCGACGGGGCGCTGCACTTGGCCGGGCTGCTGGTGCCGCCGCCGTCTGCCGGGCTGGCCATCGGCCCGGCCCTTTCGCCCTTGCCCGATCAGGGCTGGTTGGCCCTGCGCCTCGATCCCGAGGCCTTGCGCCAGGCCGCGGCACCCCACGCACAAGGCTTGCTGGAGGGCGTCGTTCTGCGCCTCGACCCCATGCTGCCCTTCGGCCACGAACGCGACCTCGACCTGCTGCCGAATACGCTGCCGCCCGAGAAACACCGCGGCTATGCCCTGCAGTGGTTCGGCTTCGCCGCCGGCCTGCTGCTGCTCTCCCTCTACCTCCAGTTCCGACGTCCATGAACCCCGTCCTGCGCTCGCGTGCCACCCTGCTGCTGGTGGTGGCGCTGTTCTTCGTGTCCTTCGGCATTGCCGTCTTCCTGATCTTCTCCGACTGGCGCCCCACGGCCACCCGCAATGCCGGCGAGCTGCTGCAGCCGCCGGTGGAACTTGGTGTCCTCGGACTTTCCCATGCGGACGGTCGGCCATATCCGGAATGGGAGAGTGAGCGTCGCTTATGGCGCGTGGTGGTGCTGCCGCCCCCGGACTGCGGCGAGCCCTGCCTCCAGCTCAGCGACATGCTCTACCGGGTGTGGGTGTCGGAAGGACGGTATGCCGATCGGCTGCAGGTACTGTGGTTTGGCGAGGTGCCGGCACAGGCCCCGGAGTACCGGGCCTTTCTGCCGATGACGCCCTCCCCGGCGCTCCGTGCGAAACTGCCCGCTGCGCACGTCGAGGGAAGCCTCGCCGTGCATCTCATCGATCCGAACGGCTTCCTCGTGATGCGCTATGAACCCGGCTTCGACCCCACCGGTCTCCGCAAGGACCTCGCCCGGCTGCTGAAGGTGACCGAATGATCCCTGTCCGCCATTTCCACCGCCTCGCCTGGGTGGCGGTCATCGTCGCCTTCGGCGTGATCTTCCTCGGCGGCTTCACCCGTCTGAACAACGCCGGTCTGAGCTGCCCGGATTGGCCCACTTGCTACGGCAAGATCACCTGGCCCACCAGTGAGGCCGACATCGCCCATGCCAATGCCACCTTCGAGCGCGCGGTGGAAGTGAACAAGGCGGTGTGGGAGCAGGTGCACCGCATCTTCGCCGCCAGCCTTGGTTTGCTGGTCTTCACGCTGGCTCTGTTGGCGGCCCGCCGCCGGCCGCAGGGCCTCGCCACCGTGGCGGCAGGCACGCTGCTGGTGGTGGCGGCGATCTTCGCCTACATCAAGGTCGACCACAGCCTCGCTCTCGGCCTTGCCGCGGCGGGGCAGGCGGTGTGGCTGTCCGGCCTGGTGCGCTGGGCCGATGGCGTGACCCGGCTTTCGATGGGCCTGCTGATGCTGGTCACCTTCCAGGCCCTGCTCGGTATGTGGACGGTGATCTGGCTGGTGAAGCCGGTGATCGTGATGAGTCATCTTCTAGGCGGACTTACCACTTTCTCGCTGCTCACCGTGCTGGCCTGGTGGACGACGCCGAACGCCATGCGCCTGCACGTGGACGCCCCGGCCCTGCGCCGCTGGCTGTGGGCCGGCCTGGTGCTGCTGGCGCTGCAGATCGCCCTGGGCGGGTGGGTGGCGGCGAACTATGCGGCCCTGGCCTGCGGGCTCGACTTCCCGACCTGCAAGGGCGAATGGTGGCCGGCCACCGATTTCGCCGAGGGCTTCGTGCTCTGGCGCGGCATCGGTGTCGATTACGAGGGCGGCGTGCTGGATGCCGCCGCCCGCGCCGCCATCCAGCTCACCCATCGCATCGGCGCGCTGGTGGTGGCGGGTTACTTCGTGCTGCTGGGGTTCCGCCTCGCCTTCACCCCGGGTTTCCGTGGTTCCGGCGTGCTGCTGTTGATACTGCTGGTGGTGCAGGTGGCGCTCGGCATCGCCAATGTGGTGATGGGCCTGCCGCTGTATGTCGCCACCGCCCACCTGCTGGTGGCGGTGCTGATGCTGTTCACCGTGGTCACTCTGCTGGCGCGCCTGCGCTCGCCCGGGGCTTAGAGCCGATGGCCTCGCTCGCCGGCCAGTACTGGGAGCTCACCAAGCCGCGGGTGGTGGCGCTGATCGTCTTCACCGCGGTGATCGGCATGTTCCTCGCCACCCCAGAGTGGCCGGGCGCCCGCGCCCTGCTGCTGGGCAGCCTCGGCATCTGGCTGGCGGCGGCCTCGGCGGCGGCCATCAACCACCTGCTCGACCAGCGCATCGACGCGGTGATGGCGCGCACGGCCCACCGGCCGCTGCCCACCGGTTCGCTCACCGGATCCCAGGTGCTGCTGTTCGCCGTGGGCCTCGGCGTGGTCTCGATGCTGGTGCTGGCGCTGTGGGTGAATGCGTTTACCGCAGCCCTCACCTTCGCCTCGCTGATCGGCTACGCCATCGTCTACACCGGCTACCTCAAGCGCGCCACACCGCAGAACATCGTGATCGGCGGCCTCGCCGGCGCCGCGCCGCCACTGCTCGGCTGGGCCGCGGTGAAGGGCTGGCCGGAGGGCGTGCCCTTCGCCGCCCTGTTCGGCCCGCCCTTCGACTACCACCACGCCCTGCTGCTGGTGCTGATCATCTTCGTCTGGACGCCGCCGCACTTCTGGGCGCTGGCGATCTTCCGCAAGGAGGACTACGCCAAGGCGATGATCCCGATGCTGCCGGTGACCCATGGCGTCGAGTACACGCGCTGGCAGATCCTGTTCTACACCCTGCTGCTGGTAGCGGCCACGATCCTGCCCTTCGCCAGCGGCATGAGCGGACTCTTTTACCTCGGCGGTGCGCTGGTGCTGGGCGGGGTATTTCTCTGGTACGCGGTGCGCCTGTTCAACCCGCCCGACCCCTTGTACCCGATGCGGGTGTTCAACTACTCGGTGGTCTACCTGATGGTGCTGTTCGGTTTCCTGTTGGTGGACCACTACCTCGGCCCGGCGCCGGCTCCGCCGCCGGCCGAGCTTGGCTTCGAGCGGGTGGGCTGAGGCTCAGGAGCCGGGCGGCGGCGCCAGCAGGTGCTTCTGCCAGAACAGCATGGTGGCGGCGTTGAACCAGTCGGCATTGCGCTTCTTGGCAAAGCCGTGGCCCTCGTCCCTGAACACGAGGTACCAGACGTCGCGGCCGTTGGCGCGTACCGCCGCCACGATCTGCTCGGCCTCGGAGAGCGGCACCCGCGGGTCGTTGGCGCCCTGGGCCACGAACAGTGGCGAGGTGATGCGGCCGGCGTGGTTGAGCGGGGCGATCTCCTCCATGAAGGCGCGCATTGCTGGATCGCGCTCGTCGCCGTACTCCACGCGGCGCAGGTCACGGCGGTAGCTCTCGGTGGCCTCGAGGAAGGTCACGAAGTGCGAGATGCCGACCACGTTGATGCCGGCGGCGATGCGCTCGGGGTAGTCCACCATGGTGGCCAGCACCATGTAGCCGCCGTAGCTGCCGCCGAACACGCCGACGCGCGCCGGGTCGAGCTCGGGCTGCCGGGCGATCCAGTCGAGCAGGGCGCCGATGTCCTTCACCGAGTCCTTGCGCTTGAAGCCGTTGTCGAGCTGCAGGTAGCTCTTGCCGTAGCCGGCCGAGCCACGCACGTTCGGCACCAGCACCGCCATGCCCAGCTCGTTCACCATGTACTGGATGCTGGGGTTGAAGCTGGGGAAGGCCTGGGCCTCGGGGCCGCCATGGATCTGGATCACCACCGGCAGGCGCGTTCCGGCGGGCACGCTGGCCGGGCGGTAGTAGAAGGCCGGGATCGAGAGGCCATCGAAGCTCTCGTAGCGGATCAGGGTGGGGGCGACGAAGCGGCGGGTATCGAGGCCGCCTACCTCGCTCTGGGTCCAGCGCACCAGGGCCTGTGTCTCGATGTCGATCACGAACACATCGCTGGGCGAAGTGGCGGTGTTGAGGGTCACGGCGATGCGGCGGCCATCGGGCGAGAAGCCGAAACTGCCGATCACGCCTACCGGTAGCGCCGGCAGGGGACGCTCGCGGTGGTCGGGCAGCGAGCGCAGGTGCAGCCGGCCGATGCCGTCCTCGTTGCTGGCGAACACGAGATGGCGGCCGTCGCGCGAGAGGTCGAAGCCGGTCACGTCCCAGGGGATGTCGGCGCTCAGGTTCTGCGGGGCAGCCCCTGGGCGGTGGAAGCGCAGGGTGCGGAACTCGGTGCCCTCGTCGGAGAGGTAGTAGGCCCCCTCGCCACGCGGCGCGTAGCGGAACTGGCCGATCGCGGCGGTGCCGCCCTCGATCGGGAACATCCGCAGTGCGCCAGTCTCGAGGTCGAGTTCGCCCGGGTAGGTCTCGTTGATCGAGACCGTGCGGGTGACGAACAGGCGCTTGCCGTCGGGCGAGAAGTCGGTGGCGAACCAGGTGCCGCCTTCCTGCAGCACGATGCGCGGGGCCGCGTCGCCGGTCTTGACCCAGAGGTCGCCGTCGCGGCCGTTGCGGGCGGTGCTGGTCCAGGCCAGCTGGCGGCCATCGGCCGACCAGACCGGGGCCTCGTTACGGGTGCGGCCGCCGTCGGTGAGGCGCACCGCCTCGCGGGTCTCGAGGTCGAAGTGGAAGAGCTGCCAGAACTCCGAGCCGCCCACATCGCGGCCGAACACGAAGCCTCGGCCATCGGGACGCACGCGCACCGCCTGGGTGGGCTCGCCAGAGAAAGTGAGCTGTTCGCGCATGCCAAGCGGTGCATGGCCACGCGGTGTATCTGGGTGGTCTCGCCGAAGCGGGTGGTGATCAGGATGGCCTCGTTCCCGGCCCAGCCGGCGAAGCTGGCGCCGCGGATGTTCTGGTAGCGCTCGAGACGCTCCAGCAGTGCGGGTGGCGGCTCGGGGATGTTCTCGCTGATGCGGTTGTCCACCTCCACCCGCTGCACCGGCGGGGCGGCGGGCGCGGCAGCCAGGGCCGGTGTGGCCAGGCCGAGGAGCAGGAGCGGGGCGAGCAGGTGCGGCGTTCGCATGGGCGAGCGTTCCAGGTCACGGGGAAGCCCGGAGCCTAGCAGCCCGGCGCCGCCGGAGGAGCGAAGAGCGCGTCTTGCTGCAATGCCGCATCGTCGAACTGGGCCAGGCCCACGCCGACCAGGCGATAGCGCGTACGCGGCGGCAAGTCGACGCGATCGCGCAGCGCCAGCGCGGCCTCTGCCAGGGCGCGGGCGCTTCCCGGCATCGGCACCGGGCTGCTGCTGCGGGTGAGGATCTGGAACTCGGCGGTCTTGAGCTTGAGCTGCACCGTGCGCGCCGGGCGCGCCTCGCGCTGGGCCAGGGCCCAGACCCGCTCGGCGAGCCGGGTGATGGCGGGACCGAGTTCGTCGAGATAATGGTCTTCGCTGAAGGTGTCTTCAGAGGAGATGGACTGGCGGACCCGCGTGGGCCGCACCGGTTCCTCGTCGATACCGCGCGCCAGCTCGGCGAGCCGCAGGCCCCAGGGGCCGAAGCGGTGCACGAGCAGCGGCGTGGGCACGGCCCTGAGCTCGCCCACCCGGTGGATGGCCAGCGCCGCCAGTTTCTTGGCCATCACCGGGCCCACGCCGGGCAGACGCGCCACCGGCAGCGGGGTGAGGAAGGACAGCACCCGCTCGGGCGGCACTACGTAGAGGCCGTCGGGCTTGCGGAAGTCGGAGGCGATCTTGGCCACGAACTTGTTCGGGGCCACCCCGGCCGAGGCGGTGAGGGCGAGGCGTTCGCGGATCTCGGCGCGGATGGCCTTGGCTACTGCCGTGGCGGTGGGCAGGCCCGAGGTGGTGGTGCTGACGTCGAGATAAGCCTCGTCGAGCGAAACAGGTTCGATGAGCGGCGTGTGGCGCTCGAGGATGGCGCGCACCTCGGCCGAGACCGCCTGGTAGCGGGTGAAGTCGGGCGGCACGAACACTGCCTGCGGGCAGAGCCGCGCGGCGCGCAGTGCCGGCATGGCCGAACGCACGCCGAAGGCGCGGGCCTCGTAGCTGGCGGCGCAGACCACCGAGCGTGGGCCCTTCCAGGCCACCACCACCGGGCGGCCGCGCAGGGCGGGGTCGTCGCGCTGCTCGACCGACGCATAGAAGGCGTCCATGTCGATGTGCACGATCTTGCGCATGGCCTCAGGATAGCCGGCCGTCACCCGGCCGACATCGGCATCGGGCAGGCTTCTGCCCATGCACGCCCTTCTCCGATTGCTCTGCGCCAGCCTTATGCTGGCCGCCATGCCTGCCCTCGCCACCCCGCTCACCGTCATCGCCCACCGCGGCGCCTCGGCCGAGCGCCCCGAGCACACGCTCGAGGCCTACCGCCTCGCCATCGCCCAGGGCGCGCATTTCATCGAGCCCGATCTCGTGCCCACCCGCGACGGCGTGCTGGTGGCGCGCCACGAGAATGCGCTCTCCGGCAGCACCGACGTGGCCGGGCGCCCCGAGTTCGCCGACCGCAAGGCGCGCAAGCAGGTCGACGGGGTGTGGGTGGAGGACTGGTTCGCCGAGGATTTCACCCTGGCCGAACTGAAGACCCTGCGCGCCCGCGAGACCAAGCCGGCCGAGCGGCCGGGGAACCGCGCCTTCGACGATCGCTTCCCGATTCCGAGCTTCGCCGAGGTCATCGCGCTCGCGAAAGGAAGAGGGCGAGCGCCTCGGGCGGCCGATCGGCCTCTATCCGGAAACCAAGCACCCCACCTATTTCCTGCACGAGGGGCGGCATCTCGATGGCCGGCCGATCGGCCTCGATACCAGCGCGCTTCTGCTCGACGAGCTCGTGGCGGCCGGGTTCACCGATCCCGGGCGCGTGTTCATCCAGAGCTTCGAGCTCGCCAACCTGCGGCGCCTGCGGCACGAGCTGATGCCGGCGCGTGGCCTCGCCCTGCCGCTGGTGTTCCTGCTCGGCGATGTCTCGGGCCGGAGCGATCCTGCCACCAGCAATTTCGGCCAGCCCTACGACGTGGTCTGGCATGCCCGGCGCGGCGACGATCTCGCGGCTCTCTACGGCCCGCTCGCCGGGGCGCTGGGCCTGCATGCGGGCAGCCACTACGGCGAGTTCCTCGGGCCCGCGGCGCTCGCCGCCCTGCGCCGCGAGGTCGATGGCCTCGGCCCCTGGATCCCGAGCCTGGTGCAGGCCGTGCCCGCGCCCGAAGGCGCGGCCGATCCGCGCCCGCGCCTCGGCCCGGCGATGGCGCCCTGGCTGGCCGAGGCCCGCCGCCTCGGCTTTGCCGTGCATGCCTACACCCTGCGGCCGGAGCCGCCCTTCCGGCTCCTCGATGCCGGAGGGCGCGAGCTGTCCTCCGCCGAACTCCTGCGGCATCTGGTGGCGGGTGGCATCACCGGCATCTTCGCCGATGCCCCGGGCGAGGCGGCGGCGCTCGGCCTCCCGGTGCGCGCCTGCCCCTGAGATGTGCCTGATCGCGTTTGCCATCGGGGCCCATCCGCGCTGGCGCTTCGTGCTGGCCGGCAACCGCGACGAGTTCCATGCCCGGCCCTCGGCCGCCGCGGATTGGCTGGATCCGGCCCATGTCCGCTTCGGCGGCCGCGACCTCGAGGCCGGAGGCGGCTGGCTGCAGGCCGCGGCCGATGGCCGGGTGGCGGCGGTGACCAATGTGCGGCTGGGTCGCCGCGAGTCGGCCCCGCGCTCGCGCGGCGAGCTGGTGGCAGGCTTCATCGCCGGCACCGCGCGGGCGGCCGACTGGCTTGCCCGGGTGATGCCGCAGGCCGGCGAGTACGGCCCCTTCAACCTGCTGCTCTGGGATGGCGCGGCGCATTACGCCAGCAATCATCCAGCGCCACGACAGCGGCGGGTAGCGCCGGGAGTGCATGCGCTATCGAATGCCGATCTCGACACGCCCTGGCCGAAGACCGAGGCCCTGCGCGCCGCCCTGGCCGGCTGGCTGGCGCTGGCAGATGTCCGTGACCCTGATGCCCATCCGGGGCTGACAGCGCCACTGTTCGCCGCCCTGGCCGATCCGCGCGAGGCGCCGGAGGCCGCCCTGCCGCGCACGGGCGTGCCGCTCGACTGGGAGCGGCGGCTCTCCGCCGCTTTCATCCGTGGTGAGGACTACGGCACCCGCGCCAGCAGCGTATTGCTGGCCGACGATACCGGCCTGTGGTTCGAGGAACGGCGCTTCGGCCCCGGCGGCGTGCCGACGGGGCGCAGCACCGCCTGGCTGCCGCGCCGCTCAGTCGCCTGAATCGCCCGGGCGGGCCAGGGCATACACCACCCGGTCGCGCACCATGCCAAGGCGCTGCGGAGCCCAGCCGGCGGCGCGCGCCTCGGCCTCGAAGCGCGGTACCGAGGCCTTGCGCATCACGAAGATCCGCCCCGTGGGTTCCGGGGTTTCGCGCAACTCGTTGCTCAGTACGTCGTCGAAGGGTGCATCGGAGAGCGGCTTCGAGGCCAGATCGCCATCGAAGTCAACCTTCTCCACCGGCGCCCGCAGGTAGAGGTGTAGCCCGAGGCGGGCCATGTCGTTCACGAACACCACCTCTTCGATCCGGAAGGGGGCCAGGGCCTCGAGGGCCCGCGCCCAGTCGGCTGTGTTTTTGTGCAGGGGCACGCGGGCGGCCTGCTTCTCTGGCAGCCAGCTGGCGATCACCTCGAGATGGGTGGTGGCCAGCCTGAGGCCGAGCGCCAGGCCCAGCACTGCGGTCACGGCGAGCACCCGCGGCGGGCCGAAGCGGGCCTCCTGCAGGGCACGCCCCAAGAGCAGAGCGAGCAGGGGGAAGAGCGGCAGCAGATAGAGCGGCAGCCGCGAGCGGGCCAGCAGGAAGACGGCGAGGCCGAGTACCAGCGGTAGCAGCAGTTGCCGTGTCTCCGGGGCAGCCTGGCGCCAGCCCAGGCCGGCACGCCGCCAGGCGGCGAGTGCCCAGGGCCACCAGGGCAGGGTGCCGAGGCCCAGGGTCAGGCCATAGACATAGAGCCCGCCCCACCATTGCGGATGGCGCTGATGGGTATCGGTGGCGATGCGGGCATAGACCTCATAGCCGAGGAAATAGTCGAGCAGTCCCTCGTGCCGGGCCACCACCACGGCATACCAGGCCAGGCCCACCAGGGCGAAGAGCAGCAGGCCGGCCGGATGCCAGAAGCGCAGCCCGTCGCCATCGCGGTGATGCACGAGGGCGAGGCCGGCCAGCAGCACCAGGGCCGGTGGGCCCTTGGTGAGGAAGGCGAGGCCGAAGGCCGCCCACATGCCCAGCACGAAGCCCGGCCGTCCTTCGAAGCGGGCGATGCTGTAGCAGGCGAAGGCGAGGGTGGTGGCGAAGGTCAGCAAGGTGTCGGTGGTCACCACGAAGGCGGCCAGCACCGGCACCGGCAGGCAGGCATAGACGAGGGCCGGCAGCCAGGGCCGGCGCGGGGCGAAGTGGCGGCCGATGCGCAGCAGCAGGGCGACGATGCCGAGATGTGCCAGCGCGCCGGGGAGCCGCACTGCCCATTCGTTCCAGCCCAGGGTGGCGACGCTGGCGGCAATGGCCCAGTAGGTCACCGGCGGTTTGGTGAAATGCAGGCTCTCCGGGTGGCGGTACAGGCTGATGAACTCGCCACTTTCCAGCATCTGCAGGGCGACGTTGGTGAAGCGGCCCTCGTCCGGTTCCCAGAGCGGGCGGCTGCCGAGCAGGAAGAAGGCGCTGGCGGCGGCCAGCAGGAGCACGGCAAGGGCGGGCGGGAACGACCGGCGGGTGGACGTCATACGAGCGACAGGGGATGGTGGCGTGCCGGGCATTTTCCCCGCCGTACGTGGCGAATGCATCGGGCGCCGCGGAAAAATGACGACGCCGCGGCACGGGGCCGCGGCGTCGGAGCGGCAGGAGCCGAAAACCTCAGAAGCGGAAGCCCACCGAGAGCGAGAGCATCCACGGATCGACGTTGGCGGTGCCGATGTCGGCGCCGCCCAGCGTCACCTTGCTGTCGAAATCGATGTAGCGGGCCTCGCCACGGAGATAGGCGCTCTCACCCAGCTTGAAGTCGGCGCCGAGCGAGGCAGCCAATCCGTCGCTGTTCTTCACGTCCACCGGAGCGCCGTCCAGGGCGTTGATGCCGCGGACACTGGAGAGCGAGGTCCAGTTGTAGCCGAGGCCGGCATAGGGGCTGAAGCTGGCGTCGTTGCCGAGGAAGTGCCAGTTGACACCCACGGTGACCGGCTGGTGCTTGAGCGAGACCACCGGGCCCAGGCCCTCGAGGGTGACGGTGTGAGAGAACTTCGAGCCGGGGAAGTCCACTGCCAGCTCGAGGCCGTTGTCGAAATGATAAGAGGCACCGAGCAGCAGCTTGGTGTTGTCGTCGATCGAGGCGCGGGCCCCGGCGATGGTGCCGTTGTTGGACTTCGGATCGACATTGGCGATGCCACCGCGCACCGAGAAGCCCTCGGCGAAGGCGGGGGTGGCGAGCGAGGCGGCGACGAGGGCGGCGAGCATCGGGGTCAGGCGCATGGGGGTCTCCTTGGTTTCTTGTCTGGCGTGGGGATTCCACGGCGCGCAGTGTGGTCACGCCGCGGTGCAGCACGCGCCAAGGTGGCGTGCAGGCCTTGCCAATGGCGCATCGACGGCATGGCAAGGGCGCGTCCGCATGGTGTGAAGCGCGTCGTACCGCGGCGCACGGTGGGCATGGATACGTATGCGCCCGCCCGGGGATGGCGCCCCGCCGGGCGCAAGGCGAGAATGTCGGCTTGTCTTTCGTCCCTCGGAGTGGACATGGCCGATATCCGCGAAGCCCGGGTGCCCGACCTCGGCGGCAGCCGCGAGGTGCCCGTGATCGAACTGCTGGTGGCGGTGGGCGACCGCGTCGCCAAGGATCAGGGGCTCGTCACCCTGGAGTCCGACAAGGCGACCATGGAGGTGCCCTCGCCCTTCGCCGGCATCGTGCGCGAACTGAAAGTGACGCTCGGCGACGAGCTCAGCGAAGGCGATGTAGTGGCCCTGATCGAGGTGGACGCGGCGGCGTCCGCCCCCGCCCCCGCCCCTGCCCCTGCTCCCGCGCCCTCCACGCCGGCCCCCCGTCCTGCGCCGGCCCCCGCTCCCGTCACGTCGCCCGCGCCTGCCGAGGTCCAGGCGCCGGCCACTCCGGCCGCCCTGGTGCTGGCGACGACGCCGGGGATCGACCCGGAGGCCCTGCCGCCCCGTACCCCGCCGATTGCCTTCACCGCCGAAGCCCTGCTGCCCGGTACGGTGCCGCATGCCTCGCCGGCGGTGCGCGTGTTCGCCCGCGAGTTGGGGGTGGACCTTGCGAAGGTGCAGGGCAGCGGCCGCGCCGGCCGCATCTCGAAAGAGGACGTGCAGGCCTTCGTCAAGAAGGTGATGACGGAAGGCCTGCCGGTGGCCGCGCCGGCGGGTGGTGGCGGCACGGGCCTGAACCTGATTCCCTGGCCGAAGGTCGATTTCGCTAAGTTCGGCCCCATCGAGACGCAGCCGCTCTCGCGCATCCAGAAGCTCAGCGGCCAGAACCTCGCCCGCAACTGGGCGATGATCCCGCACGTCACCCAGTTCGACGAGGCCGACATCACCGAGATGGAGGCGTTCCGCAGGCAGCTCGGTGAAGAGCACAAGGACACCAAGATCACGCCGCTGGTGTTCCTGATCAAGGCCGCCGTGGCCGCGCTCAAGGCCTTCCCGAAGTTCAATGCCTCGCTCGACGGCGAACAGCTGGTGCTCAAGCGCTACTTCCACATCGGCATCGCCGTGGATACGCCGGACGGGCTCGTGGTGCCGGTGATCCGCGACTGCGACCAGAAGGGCCTGCTCGATCTCGCCCGTGAGTTGGGGGAGATCAGCAAGAAGGCGCGCGAGAAGAAGCTCGGCCCGGCCGACATGCAGGGCGGCTGCTTCTCGATCAGTTCGCTGGGCGGTATCGGCGGCACGGCGTTCACGCCGATCATCAATGCGCCGGAAGTGGCCATCCTCGGCGTCTCGCGCAGCAGCATGAAGCCGGTGTGGAACGGCCGCGAGTTCGCGCCGCGGCTGATGCTGCCGCTCTCCCTGAGCTATGACCACCGGGTGATCGACGGCGCCGATGCCGCGCGCTTCACCAGCTTCCTCGCCAGGACGCTCGGCGACCTGCGCCGCCTGTTGCTCTGAAGTGCCCGCGGTGAGCACGCCCCTTCCGCCCTGGGACGAAGCTCTGCCGGCGCGCGCCGTGGTCGGCGCCCTGCAGTGGGCGCAGCGCCGGGTCTCCGGCTTCGAAGATTTCGCCGCTGCCTTCGCCGAGTGGGTGCGGGTGGCGGCAGACTACGGCGTCGAGCTGTTGGTGGTGCCGGAGCTGATCACCTGCCAGCTGCTGAGCGCCGAGCCTGCGCGGCTCGGCCCTGCCGAGGCGCTGGACCGGCTTTCGGCGCATACCCCGGCGTGGAAGGGGCTGTTGTCGGATCTGGCGAAGCGGTATCGCCTCACCCTCGTCGGCGGCACGCACCTGACCTGGATCGAGGGCCGCCCGCGCAATGTCTGCTGGGTGGCCACGCCGGACGGCGCCCTGCAGCGCCGCGACAAACTGCACATCACCCCGAGCGAAGCCGGAAGCTGGGCGGTGGAGGGCGGAGAGGCCGGCGACGTCGCGCCGGTCGATACCCCGCTTGGCAAGGTGGGCGTGCAGATCTGCTACGACAGCGAGTTTCCGGAACTCGGCCGGGCGCAAGTGGAGGCCGGGGCCTGGCTGTTCGCCATTCCCTACTGCACCGACCTGCGCGGCGGCCACCTGCGTGTGCGCTACAGCGCGCAGGCGCGTGCCGTCGAGAACCAGGTCTATGTCGTCACCGCCGGCAATGCCGGGTTCTGTCCGGGAGTGGCGAACTTCGACCAGCAGTACGCCGAATCCGCCGTGCTCACGCCCTGTGACGACGCCATCGCTGCCTTCGCCGCCGATGGCGTGGCGCGGGCCGCGACACCCAACGTAGAACAGCTGGTGGTGGCCGAGCTCGACCTCGCTGCCCTCCGCCGCGCCCGCGAACGTGGCAGCGTGCGCAATCTCATCGACCGCCGTCCCGAACTTTATGCCGCCCTGCGCGGCCAGTGATTCTGAGAGAACCTCCATGGCCATCATCGACGTGAAAGTGCCTGACATCGGCGGCCACGCCGGCGTCCCCGTCATCGAACTGCTGGTGAAGCCCGGCGATACGGTGAAGAAGGACCAGGGGCTCGTCACCCTGGAGAGCGACAAGGCGACGATGGAGGTGCCCGCGCCGGCCGCCGGCGTGATCACCGCCTTGAAGGTGAAGCTTGGCGACGAAGTATCGGAAGGCCATGTGATCGCGACGCTAGAGGTCGCTGAAGCCGGTGCCACCGCTGCGCCGGCCGCATCGAAGTCCGTTGCCGCACCTGCCCCCGCCACGCCCGTATCGGCGCCCAGTGCGGCTGCGCCGCCGGCTCCTGCCGCCGCTGTCGCCACTGCTCCGAAGGCCGCGGCCAGCGACGGCAAGGCCGCCGACCACCGCTGCCATTTGGTCGTCATCGGTGCCGGTCCCGGCGGCTACACCGCGGCCTTCCGTGCCGCCGACCTCGGTCTCGACGTGGTGCTGATCGAGCGCTACCCCACGCTCGGCGGCGTCTGCCTCAATGTCGGCTGCATTCCCTCGAAGGCCCTGCTGCACACCGCCGCCGTCATCCAGGAAGCCAAGCACATGGACGCCGTGGGCGTGAGTTTCGGCGCGCCGATCATCGACGTGGACAAGTTGCGCGGCTACAAGGAGAAGGTGATCGGCACGCTCACCAAAGGGCTCGCCGGCATGGCCAAGCAGCGCAAGGTGCGCGTGATCCAGGGCACGGCGAGCTTCGTCTCGCCGAACGAGCTCGATATCGCCACGGCAGAGGGCACGCAGCGCCTCGCCTTCGAGAAGGCCATCATCGCGGCCGGCTCGCAGCCGGTGAAGCTGCCCGGCTTCCCCTGGGGCGATCCGCGGGTGATGGATTCCACCGATGCGCTAGAGCTCGCCGACATTCCCCAGCGGCTTCTCGTCGTCGGTGGCGGCATCATCGGTCTTGAGATGGCCTGCGTGTATGCCGGCCTCGGCAGCGCGGTCACGGTGGTAGAACTGGGCCCGCAGCTGATGCCGGGCGCTGACCCCGATCTCGTCAAGCCACTGGCCGAGCTGCTCAAGAGCCGTGGCGTGGCGGTGCACCTCAATACCAAGGTGCCGGAAGTGATTGCGAAACCGGATGGCCTGCACGCGCGCTTCGAAGGCGAGAAGGCACCGAGCAGCGCGGTGTTCGACCGCGTGCTGGTCTCGGTGGGCCGCAGTCCGAACGGCGGCAAGCTCGCCGCCGAGAAGGCCGGCGTGCAGGTGACCGAGCGCGGCTTCATTCCGGTCGACCGGCAGATGCGCACCAATGTGCCGCACATCTTCGCCATCGGTGACCTCGTGGGGCAGCCGATGCTCGCCCACAAGGCCACGCACGAGGGCAAGCTCGCGGCCGAAGTGGCCGCCGGCGAGAAGCGCGAGTGGGTGGCACGGGTGATCCCGTCGGTGGCCTATACCGATCCGGAAGTGGCGTGGGTGGGGGTGACGGAAACCGAGGCGAAGGCCAAGGGTCTGGCTATCGAGGTTGGCAAGTTCCCGTGGGCGGCCTCGGGCCGCGCCATCGGCAATGGGCGCACCGAGGGCTTCACCAAGCTTATCCTCGATGCCGAGACGCACCGCGTCATCGGCGGCGGCATCGTCGGCACCAATGCGGGCGACCTCATCGGCGAGATCGCGCTGGCCATCGAGATGGGGGCGGAGGTGGGCGACATCGGCCACACCATCCATCCGCACCCGACGCTGATCGAGACGGTGGCGATGGCGGCCGAGGTGGCCGAAGGCACCATCACCGATCTCTACCTCCCGAAGAAGAAGTAAGCTCCGGCGCGGAGTCGAGTCCATGGAGTTCCTCTACGCCCTGGGCGGCGTGATCGCCCTGCTGCTCGGCACCGATTCGGCCACCAAGGGCCTTTCGGGAGCGCTGCAACAGGCCGGGGCCACGCCGCTCGCCGCCGCCCTGGTACTGGTCTTCGCGGGCTACGCTCTGCCGGGCCTCGCCCTCGGGCTCGGTGCCTGGGTCTGGCAGGACGCCCAGGCCGCCGCCACCGCGCTGCACGGGGCCAGCCTTGGCACGCTCGGCCTCGGGACCGGCGGCCTGCTGCTCGGCACCGGCGTGGTGCTCCGGGGGCGGCCGTGGCGCATGCTCGACGGCGATCGCGCGCAGGCCGAGCTCGTGGAGTTCGCGGTGAGCCGGCCCGGCTGGGGGCTCAATGGCATTCGCCTCGTTTTCGGCGCCCTGCTGCTGGCGCTCGGCGCGCGCGGCGTGCTCGCCGCCGCGCCGGCCCTCACGGGCGTCGCCGGCCTCGATGCCGGTACGGCTCTGCTCGTCACCGCCGCCCTGTGCAGCGGTTTCGTCGTCGCGGTGGTCGCCAGTTTCAACGCCCGCTTCGGCGATGCCGCCGCGGCCTTCGCCGCCACCGGCGGGGCGGGCTTCGTGCTCATCGTGCTGGCGGGTGCGGCTGCGCTCCTGCTCGCCCTGCCATCGCTCGAGCTGCGGCTGCTTGCGCATCCGCTCGTGCAGGGTCTGGCGCTGCTTGCACTCTGGGCCGGGCTGGCGAAGCCGGCGCGCGCCATCGGCCGTCCCGCGGGCACCGCGCTGCTGCTCGCGATGGGAGCCTTGCTGGTCGCTGCCGCGCTGCTGCGCTGATCGCCGGCGCGGTCCGCCTCAGCGGAACATCGCGTAGCACACCGCGCAGGCGACGAGCACGCCCAGCACATTCATCATCGCGCCCTCGCGGAACATGCGCTGCGCCGGCACCCGGCCCGAGCCGTAGACGATGGCATTCGGCGCCGTGGCCACGGGCAGCATGAAGGCCATGCTGGCGGCCAGCACCGCCGGGAACATCAGCAGAGCGGGGTCCACCCCGATCGCTACCGCCACCGAGGCCATGATCGGCATCAGCAGCACGGCGGTGGCGGTGTTGCTCACGATCTCGGAGAGCAGCACCACGCCGGTGACCACTAGCACCAGCATGGGCAACAGGGGCAGGCTGGCCAGGGCACGGAGCTGCTCGGCGATCACCGTGCTCAGGCCCGAGGCCTGGAAGGCCGAGGACAGCGCGATGCCGCCGCCGAACAGCACCAGCACGCCCCAGGGCAGGCGCTCAGCCTCCTTCCAGTCGAGCAGGCGCCCGCCCTTACCGTCGCCGAGCAGCAGCATGGCGAGCGCCCCGGTCAGCGCCACCGAGGTGTCGCTGGCATTGGGCAGGCCGAGCAGGCCGCTCCAGCCGCCGAAGGGCATCTCACGGAATATCCAGGCGAGGGCGGTGAGGGCGAACACGCCGAGCACCCGGCGCTCCGCCGCCGACCACGCCGGCAGCGCGGGCAGGGTGGCGCGTGGCGTGCCGCTCAGGTGCCGACCCAGCCACAGTGCCATCAGCGGGATGAGCAGCAGCACCACCGGCACGCCTACCTGCATCCAGTCGAGGAAGCCGAAGCGCTGGCCGGTGGTCTCCTGGTACACGCCCATGAAGACGAGGTTGGGCGGCGTGCCGATGGGCGTGCCAAGGCCGCCCATGCTGGCAGCGTAGGCGATGCCGAGCAGCAGCGGTGCGGCGAGGCGCTGGTCGGGATAGTCCTCGAGCACCGCCAGCGCCACCGGCAGCAGCAGCAGGGTGGTGGCACTGTTCGAGATCCACATGCTCAGCGCCGCCGAGGCGATCATGAAGCCCCAGAGCACCGCGCGGCCGCTGCCCCCGCCCACCGCCCGCACCATGCCGAGCGCCAGCCGCCGGTGCGCGCCGCTGCGCTCCACCGCCAGCGAAAGTATGAAGCCGCCGAGCAGCAGCAGGATCAGCTCGTTGCCATAGGCCTGCGCGACCTGCTGTGGCGTGAGCACGCCCGCGGCCGGCAGCAGGGTGAGGGGTAGCAGGGCGGTCACCGCTGGGGCCACCGGTTCGAACGCCCACCAGCCCGCCACCCAGAGCGTGAGCGCGGCGGTGAAGGCCAGCTCTGGTGTGCTGCCGCCCGCACGCAGCTCGAGGTAGAGCAGCGCGGCCAGTCCCGGTACCACCCACAGCGCAGGGCCGCGGTGCCGGCGTGCTTCCTCCATCTAAAGGCACCTCCTCATTCGTTCGAATGAGGCGCGAGCATGGCATGCTGCGCCGCCTCGGGGAGGGCGGCATGGAACAGGTTGGGGGAGTGCTGCGGGTGTTTGGCCTGAGCGGGCAGCTTGGCGAGGCCCTGCGTCGCCTCGGTCTGCCCGGGCCGGTGCAGGCCTGGTCGCGTCGGCCTCCCGGCGCCGAAATGGCGACACGCGATCTCGCTGCCGGCATCCACTGGCAGGCCGGCGATCTTGGCAGCCTGGTGCTTGCGCCGGCCGATCTTCCGGTGCTGAGCCTCGGCCCGCTCGATGCCTTCGCCGCCGCCGTCGCCGAAGGCCGTATCGAGGCGCCGCGGATCATCGCCTTCGGTTCCACCAGCCGGCATGCCAAGGCCACCTCCCCCGATCCGCGGGAGCGGGCCCTGGCCGGGCGGCTTGCCCGGGCCGAGGAACTGCTCTTCGAGGCCGGCGCGCGGCGCGGCAGCCTGGTGTTCTTGCTCCGGCCCACCCTGGTCTGGGGCATGGGTCGCGATGCCACCCTGAGCCGGGTGGTGGCGAAGGCGCGTCGGCAGCCGCGCCTGCCCTTGCCGCTGGATGCGCCGGGCCGGCGCCAGCCGGTGCATGCCCTCGATCTCGCCGCCCTGGCCCTGCGCCTGCTCCGGGCTCCGGCCTCGGTGGCCGGGGCCTACGACCTGCCGGGGGGAGAGACCCTGGCCTTTGGCGAGATGTTGGGCCGCGCCCTGCGGGCCGGCGCTCCGGGGGCGCGGCCCCTGCCGCTGCCTTGGTGGCTGCTACGGCCCGGCGCCCTGCTGCCCGGTCCCTGGCGTGGGCCGCTGTCGCGTCTGGCCCAGGATCTGGTCTTCGACGATACCCCGGCCCGAGCCCTGCTCGGCTGGTCGCCGCGCGGTTTCCGGCCAGTGCCAGAAGATTTCCCGGAGCGCCTGGAGGCCCCCGTCTGAGGCCCTGCGGCGGCGCTGCAGTGCGGGGTTTGGCCGCCATACGCCGGAGCATTGCGTTTCCGCGTAACGGACTCTTAAGATCGGGAGGCCATCACGTTAGAGCTTTCCTTCTACACGCCCCGATGTGCCCCTGCCTGCCTGCCAGCGCCAGTGGTTTCCGATCCGGCCCCCTGCCGGTGGCCCGCCTCTTTCCCGTCCCCGTTCCCGTTCCGAGGAAGTCCTGATGAAGTCCATCCACCCCCTGCGCGGTGGTTTCGCGCTCGCCCCGTTGGCCGCGGCCGTCGGCTTCGCCCTGCTGGCTCCTGCCGCCCATGCCTTCGAGTTCGGTAGCGGCGAGTTCACCGGCAGCATCGACACCACCGTCTCCTACGGCTACTCGTGGCGTACCGAGCGCCAGGACCCGAACCTGATCGGCAAGGCTTACTTCAATCCGCTGATCTGCGCCCAGAACCGCGCAGTGCTGCCGATCCCGCCGGCTTCCATGACCAACCCCTTCCCGGCCTGCTCCTCGGGCTTCCCGGGCTCGGCCGCGCAGATCGCCGCTCCCGGTCGCTTCTCGGTCAACCGCGACGACGGCAACCTGAAGTACGACAAGGGCGATGCCATCGCCAACACGGCGAAGATCACCTCGGAGATGAAGCTGGCCTGGCGCAACTGGGGGGCCTTCACCCGCGCCACCTACTTCTATGACTTCGAAAACGCCGACCGCGCCGACCTCACCCGCGAGGCCAAGGACCGCATCGGCGAGCGCTTCCGCCTGCTCGACGCCTTCGTCTTCCACAACTTCAACGTCGGCGAGCAGAGCGGCACCTGGCGCCTCGGCCGCCAGGTGATCAGCTGGGGCGAGAGCACCTTCATCCAGAACGGCATCAATGTCATCAACCCGGTCGATCTCTCGGCCCTGCGTGTCGCTGGCGCCGAGCTGAAGGAGGCCTTCCTGCCGGTCGATTCTCTCTGGGCCAGCTTCAATCTCACCGAGAACCTCGCCGTCGAGGGCTTCTACCAGTTCGAGTTCGAGGAAATCGAGGTCGATGCCGCCGGCACCTACTTCAGCTCCAACGACTTCGCCACCCCGGGCGGCACCTACGTGATGCTCGGCTTCGGCACCGTGCCGCAGCCGGTGAACAACCCCGAGCGCTTCTTCTCCACCTGCTTCGGCGGCCCGGCGGGCTTCCTCAACACCGACCTCAACTACACCAACCTGCCGCCGGGCGTGACCAACGCCACCATCGCCAGCATCGGCTGTAATGGCGCAGTGGCCCGCGCGCCCAACCGCAATGCCCGTGACAGCGGCCAGTACGGTGCGGCCCTGCGCTGGTTCTCCTCGGCGCTTGGCGATACCGAGTTCGGCTTCTACTTCATCAACTACCACAGCCGCCTGCCGCTGCTCTCCGGTCGTGCCGTCACCGGCAGCTCGCCCAGCACTGGCCGTTTCTTCGTCGAATACCCGGAAGACATTCAGCTCTACGGCCTGTCTTGGAACACCAATCTCCCGGGCGGTGTGGCCTGGCAGGGCGAGCTGAGCTACCGCCCGAATGCGCCCTTCCAGCTCGACGATGTGGAACTGTTGTTCGCCGCCCTGACCCCGCTGAACCCGCTGATCCGCGCCCAGTTCATCGGCCAGGGCCTGCCGCCGATCCCGGCTTACGAATTCCGCAGCCAGCTCGGCCAGGCGGTGTTCGGCCAGGAGATCCGCGGCTGGCGCGAGCACAAGGCCACGCAGGTGCAGATGACCTTCACCAAGGTCTTCGGCCAGACCCTCGGCGCCGACCAGATCGCCACCGTGGCCGAACTGGGCTGGACCCAGGTCGATCTCGATTCCAACCTCCGCTACGAGGGCGAGGGCACCGATACCGGCGGCGGCTGTTCGCTGGCCGATGTGCCGGTGTTCAACGGCACCAACATCGCTGCGGTGGCCAACCCGGCCCTGGCCGGCTGCGCCCGCAACCCGGTCACCTTGCGCGGTGGTTTCCCCACCAAGTTCTCTTGGGGCTACCGTCTCGCCGCCCGCGCCGATTACAACAGCTTCCTCGGCACGGCTTTCACCTTCTCGCCGCGCATCGCCTTCAACCATGACGTGGACGGCACC
Source organism: Silanimonas sp. (assembly GCA_026005095.1). Lineage (GTDB taxonomy): Bacteria > Pseudomonadota > Gammaproteobacteria > Xanthomonadales > Xanthomonadaceae > Silanimonas. The sequence continues at coordinate 115,933 of BPKK01000007.1, forward strand.
ACCCCGGGCCCGGGCGGCAACTTCCTCGAGGGGCGCAAGTCGCTCACCGTGGGCGCCGAGCTGAACTACCTCAATACCTGGGTGTTCGACATCGCCTGGACCCGCTTCAATGGCGGTGGCATCTACAACCAGATCTCCGACCGCGATTTCGCGTCGGCCAGCGTCCGCTACTCGTTCTGATGCTCTCGGGAGGGAACACATGACTCTGAAGACGAAGGCTGCCCTCGCAGCCACCCTCGGCACGCTGGCCCTCTCGGCCAGCGTCGCCAGCGCCGCGGTGGATGCCGCCAGGGCGGCCCAACTGGGCCAGACCCTGACCCCGATGGGCTCGGAGAAGGCCGGCAACGCCGCCGGCACCATTCCGGCCTGGGAGGGCGGCATCACCCGCCCGCCGGCGAACTACCGCAACGGCATGTTCCACCCGGATCCCTTTGCCGCCGACCGGCCGAAGTTCCAGATCACCCGCGCCAATGTCTCGCAGTACGCGAACAACCTGACGGCGGGCCAAAAGGCGATGTTCCAGCGCTATCCCACGTTCCGCATGGACGTGTATCCGACCCGCCGCTCGGCCTCCTTCCCGCAGCGCATCTACGAGTACACCAAGCGCAATGCCACGCAGTGCCGCCTCGTGGCCAATGGCGAGGGCGTGCAGAACTGCGCCGAGGGCTTCCCCTTCCCGATCACCGAGAACGCCTATGAGCTGATGTGGAACCACAAGCTCAAGTACAAGGGCGTGGCCGGCCGCCGCTGGGCCAACCGCGTGGCGCCCACGGCCAATGGCCAGTACACGGTGATCCGCCTGCAGGAGCGCCTGCTCGGCCTGTACTACAAGCCGGGCAATACCTCGGAGAACATCAACAACATCCTCGTGTACTTCCTGCAGGACGTGCTCGGCCCGGCCCGCCTCGCTGGCCAGGTGCTGCTGGTGCACGAAACCCTGAACGCCGCCGCTGCGCCGCGCCAGGCCTGGATCTACAACCCCGGCCAGCGCCGCGTGCGCCGCGCCCCGAACGTGGCCTACGACAACCCGGCCACCGCCTCGGACGGCCTCTCCACCAATGACATGACCGACATGTTCAACGGTGCGATGGACCGCTTCGAGTGGACCACGGTGGGTAAGAAGGAGCTGTACGTGCCGTACAACTCCTACAAGGCCCACAGCGACAGCGCGAAGATTGCCGATCTCGTGCGCCCGGGCCACCTCAACCCCGACTACATGCGCTATGAGCTGCACCGCGTGTGGGTGATCGAGGCCAAGCTGAAACCCGGCCAGCGTCATATCAACAGCCGCCGCACCTTCTACCTCGACGAGGACAGCTACCAGATCCTCGCCATCGACCATTACGACGGCCAGGGCAACATCTGGCGCGTCTCCGAGGCGCCCTCGATCAACTACTACGAGGTACCCACCTTCTGGTCGACCATCGAGGCCCACTACGACCTGAAGTCCGGGCGCTACCTCGCCGGCCTGCTCGACAACGAGGAAGACCGCCCCTACGACTTCGGCTTCCAGGCCTCGCCGGCCGACTTCTCGCCGCAGAACCTGCGTTCCGCGGGCGTCCGTTGATCCGCCGCGCCACGAAACCGTTTCGTGGCGCGTTCTTCCCGCGGGCGGCGCCTTCCGGCGCCGCCCGTTCTTCTTGAGGGCCGCATGCCTCCCACTTCCCGCCTCGCCCGGCGATCCCTGCTCGCCGTTGCCGTGCTCGCCGTTGCCGGCCTTGCTGCCGGCATGGCCAGTGACCTGCCCGCGGACGATCCCGCCCTGCTTTCCTCCGAACTGAAACCGCTTGCGCCCAGGGCCCTGCTGCTCGACCTGGCCCGTACCAGTGCTGGCATCTTCGCCGTGGGTGAGCGCGGGATCCTGCTGCGCTCCACCGACGAGGGGGCGACCTGGCAACAGCTTCCCCTGCCGACGCGCCTGCTGATGACCAGCATTGCGGCTGCCGACGGCGATCTGTGGGTCGGCGGGCATGGGGGGCAGATCTTCCGCTCCAGCGACAATGGCGAAACCTGGGTGCGCCAGCGCATCGATGTCTGGACCCCGGACAGCAGCGATCCGATGGCCGGCGCCCCGGTGCTCGACCTGCTGTTCCTCGATGGCCAGAACGGCTTTGCCCTCGGCGCCTTCAGCCTGCTGCTGCGCACCCGCGACGGCGGCGTGAGCTGGGAGCCGGTGGAACTGCCCGAGGCCGCTCCGGCTCCCGAGGCCGCAGCGGCGACGGATGGCGACTGGACCTTCAGCGCCGAGGAACTGGAGCTCGCCGACGAAGCCGATCCGCATCTCAATGCCATGGTGGCCCTGCCCGATGGCACCCTGATCCTCGCCGGCGAGCGCGGGGCTATGTTCCGCTCGCGCGATGGCGGCGAGCAGTGGGAACGTCTCGACTTCCCCTACGACGGCTCGATGTTCGGCCTGCTCGCCTGGGAGGATGGTCACGTACTGGCCTACGGCCTGCGTGGCAATGCCTTCGAGAGCTTCGATGGCGGCGACAGCTGGTCGCGCCTCGAGACCGGCGGCGAGATCACCCTGCAGGGTGGCGTGGCTCTGCCCGGTGGTGGCGCGCTGTTGGTGGGTAACGAGGGGCTGCTGCTGTTCCGCCCCGATGCCGCCTCGCCGCTGGAGCGCGGCACCTTCCAGACCGAGGCCGGCGAGACGCCGGTACTCTCGGGTGCCATGGCCCTCGAGGGCCGTTTCCTGCTGATTGGAGAAAAGGGAGTAGGCCAGCATGCCTTCTGAGTCGATGCCGCCGATGGGGGGCTTCCAGCGGGCTGCCGACCGCTTCGTCTTCGGCTTCCGCCCGGTGATGCTGCTGCTGATCGCGGCGGTCACCGTGGCCATGGTGTTCTTCGCCTCGCAACTGCGGGTCGATGCCGGCTTCAAGAAGCAGATCCCGCTCGCGCATGAGTACATGCGCACCTACCTCGACTACGAGCAGGAGTTCGGCGGTGCCAACCGGGTGCTGATCGCGGTGATGGCGCGCGAGGGCGACATCTTCAACCAGCGCTTCATGCAGACGCTGGAGAAGGTGACCCAGCGCGCCATGGCCATCGAGGAGACCGACGACGCCCGCGTGCGCTCGCTGTTCACCCCGAATGTACGTTTCGTCGAAGTGGTGGAGGACGGCTTCGCCGGCGGCAACGTCATCCCCGACACCTTCACCCCGAACGTCGAGGGCTTCGTTGCCAGCGAGGCCGACTTCGACACCATCCGCTCGAACATCGTCAAGGCCAACATCGTCGGCCGGCTGGTGGCAAAGGACTGGTCCGGCGCCATGGTCTGGGCCGAGCTGGTGCCCGAGACCGAGGGCAACAAGGTCGATTACCAGAAGGTGGCGCGCGAGCTGGAGGCGATCCGCACCGACTTCGAGGATGAGTACCACACGGTGCACATCATTGGCTTTGCCAAGATCGTCGGCGACATCAGCGATGGCGCGCGCTCGGTGGTGATGTTCTTCGCCATCACCGTGGCCCTCACCCTGGTGCTGCTCACCTTCTATTCGGGTTCGCCAAAACTCGCCGTGCTTGGCGTGATCTCGGCCCTGGTGGCCGTGGTATGGACGCTCGGCACCCTCCGGCTCATCGGGTTTGGCATCGATCCGATGAACATCCTCACCCCCTTCCTCGTCTTCGCCATCGGCGTCAGCCATGGCGTGCAGATGATCAATGGCTGGGTGAACGAGCGCCTGTTCGGCGGCGAGGTGATCGATGCCGAACACGCCGGCACCGGCTTCGCTCCGCTGGAAGCGGCACGTCGCGCCTTCGGCAAGCTGCTGGTGCCCGGCACGGTGGCCCTGGCCTCCGACGTGGTGGGCTTCCTCACCATCCTGCTCATCCCGATCCAGATCATCCGCGAGCTCGCCATCACCGCCTCGATCGGCGTCGGCCTCGTGATCCTCACCAACCTGGTGCTGCTGCCGATCCTGCTTTCCTACACTGACTACCGCGACGCGGCGAAGACCCGGGCGAAGAAACTGGCCCGCCTCGACCGCTTCGATGGCGTATGGCGTGGCCTGACCCACCTCACCGCCCGCGGCCCAGCCCTCGCCATGGTGCTGGTGGCGCTCGGCCTTGGCGCCTATGGCTACATCGAGGGCCAGGGGTTGCAGGTGGGCGACAGCGAGGCCGGCGTGCCGGAGTTGCGGCCGGAGGCCCGCTTCAACCAGGACGCGGTGCGCATCTCCGAACGCTTCGCGCTCGGCGTGGATGCCATCACCATCATCGCCGAGGCCCGCCCTGATGCCTGCACCCTAAGCTATCCGGCCATGGAACTGATCGACCGCTTCGGCTGGCACCTGCAGAACATCGAGGGCGTGCAGCAGGTGGTCACTCTGCCCACCGCGGCGAAGATCGTGAACGCCGGCTGGAACGAGGGCCTGCTGCGCTGGCGCGAGCTGCCGCGCAACCCCGACGATCTGCGCGTCGCCACCCAGGGTTTCGAGACCGACACCGGGCTGCTGAACAACGACTGCTCGGCGATGACCGTCACGGCCTTCCTCTCCGACCACAAGGCCAGCACCATCGACCGCATCGTCAGTGCGGTGAAGGCCTTCCGCGAGGAGAACGATGCCTTCGCCGGGCCGGGCGTGAACCTGCGCCTACAACTCGCCGAGCAGGCTGCCGCCGCGGCCGAGGCCGGCGAGGAGTTCCACAGCGACCAGGTGAACCTGCGGCTCGCCACCGGTAGCGTTGGCGTGATGGCCGCGGTGAACGAGCGAGTGAAGGAAGCGCAGATGCCGATGATGCTGTATGTGTACGGCGCGGTGATCCTGCTCTGTCTGTTCACCTACCGCTCGCTCGGCGCCACCACGGCCATCATCCTGCCGCTGGTGATGGTCTCCCTGCTGGCCAACGCCCTGATGGCCGAGCTCGGCATCGGCCTCAAGGTCAACACCCTGCCGGTGGCGGCCCTTGGTGTCGGCATCGGCGTGGACTACGCGATCTATATCTACAGCCGCATGAAGGAGTTCCTCGACCGCGGCATGGTGTTGCAGGACGCCTACTTCCGTGCCCTCAAGCTCACCGGCACCGCCGTGCTGTTCACCGGCATGACCCTGGCCGTGGGGGTGGGCACCTGGATCTTCTCGGAACTGAAGTTCCAGGCCGACATGGGCGTGCTGCTGAGCTTCTTCTTCCTGATGAACATGCTTGGCGCCGTGCTGCTGCTGCCGGCCGTGCTGCGCTGGTTGCACCGCGATCGCCCGGCGGCGGGCGGCGAGGTGGCGCACAAGGCTGCGGCCTGAGCCCACGCGTTTCGCATCGTTGCAAACGACGAAGGGGCCGTGAGGCCCCTTCATCGTTCCGGCTCGAGGCGGCGTATGTCCGGTTCAGCCCCTCGCCTTGCCCCGCGAGACCCAGAGCGACGCCATCACGCCGCCCAGCAGCAGGCCCACGGTGACACCGAGGCTGAGCATGGCCGGCACCTGCAGGCCGAGCAGGCCGTGGCCGACGAGGATCTTGAGGCCGATGAAGACCAGCACCAGGGCCAGCGCATACTTGAGGTAGTGGAAGCGGTGCACCATCGCCGCCAGCGCGAAGTACAGAGCGCGCAGGCCGAGGATGGCGAAGATGTTCGAGGTGTAGACGATGAACGGGTCTGGGGTGATGGCGAAGATCGCCGGCACCGAGTCGATGGCGAACACCACATCGGCCAGCTCCACCAGCACGAGGCAGAGGAACAGCGGGGTGGCGTGCAGCAGGGCAGGGCTGCCGGGTACGGCGGGCTGGCGCACGAAGAAGCGCTGGCCGTGCAGCTCGCTGGTGAGCCGCAGGCGTTCTTTCAGAACACGCAGTACCGGGTTGTCCTCGATCGAGGGCAGGGCATCGGCATCTTTGAACATCTTCAGGCCGGTGAGCAGCAGCACGCCGGCAAAGACGTAGAGGATCCAGGCCATGTTGAGCACCAGCGCGGCGCCGAGGCCGATCATCAGGCCGCGCAGCAGGATCACGCCGAGGATGCCCCAGAACAGTACCCGGTGCTGGTAGATCCGCGGCACCGCAAAGTAGCTGAAGATCATGGCGATGACGAACACGTTGTCCATCGCCAGCGCCTTTTCCAGCAGGTAGCCGGTGAGGTAGAGCTTCACCGCCTCGGCGGCCCGGCTGTCGGCATCGGGCAGGGCGGCGATGCGCGGGTCGAGGGCCTCGCTGCCGGCGTAGCGGGCGTAGATCCAACACACCGCAACGGCCCAGAGCAGGCCAAGCCCGATGTAGAAGGCCGAGAGCCAGAGGCTCTCCCGCAGCTCGATCTCGTGCGCCTCGCGGTGCAGCACGCCGAGGTCGAAGGCGAGGATGGCAAGGACGACGGCGAGGAAGCCCAGCCATACCCAGATGGGCATGCCGAGCCAGAGGTCGGACAACAGGTCCATGAGGAACTCCGAAGGCAGGTCGATGGATCATCGATGCCTTGCCCCGGCATGAGACGTGGCGCATCCCCGCGGCGGGCCGGTGGATCGATGAACGACTCCGACATCGCCGTGCCTTGCGCACGACCAGAGGGGCCCGCAGTCGCGGGGCGAAGCATCTCAGGTCGGGGTGAACGGCGCTTGAACGCGGGCCCGCTGTTTCTGCCAGCTGCGCAGGGCGATGGCGAGCACCCCGCCCAGCACCATGGCGCCGCCCAGCAGCAGGCGCGGGCCGGGGCGATCGCCCCAGAAGGCGATGCCAAGCCCAATGGCCATCACCGGCGCCATCAGCAGGTAGGGGGTGACCAGGGCCACGGGATGCCGCTGCAGCAGGGTGTAATACAGGCCGTGGCCGAGCAGGGAGGAGACCAGGGCCGAGTAGGCCACGCCCCCCCAGCCGATCCAGCTGCCAAGGCCGAGGTTGGCGACGGGCGGTCCCTCGAAGGCCGCACTCAGGGCGAGAAGCGGCCCCACGCTGAGCAGGGAGAGCCAGGCCTGCTGGCTCCAGAGCGTCTGGCCCTTGAGCCCGCGCATCAGCACGCTGACCGCGGCGAGGAAGAAGGCCGAGCACAGCATCAGCAGCAGCGAGGCCGGATGGTCGAGCACCAGCGGATCGAAGCCCAACACCATCACGCCGAGGAAGCTCACTGCGATGGCGAGCCCGGTACGCCAGGCGAAGCGTTCGCCGAGCAGGGCCCAGGCCAGCAGGGCCGACATCGGCACGTAGCTCTGCATCACGATGGCCACCGAAGAAAGATCACCGGCCAACTTCAGCGCCCAGAAGCTCAGGCCGAAATGCAGCACGCCAAGGCCGAGGCTGATCGCGAGCAGGCGCGGCCACTGTCCGGGGACCGGCGGTGTCAGGAAGGGCCAGAGCAGCAGGGCCAACAGCGCCATGCGCAGGCCGGTGAACAACAGCGGCGGGAACTCCTCGAGCGCGAAGGCCGAAGTGAGGAAGTTGATGGCCCAGACGATGCAGACCAGCGTGACCAGACCGAGGTCACGCACAGGCAGGGTGGCGTTCAATAGGCGATGCCGAGGCGGCGGTAGAGCTTGGAGAGCGTCCAGGCCGGTCCGACGAGGAGATAGACGAGATCGGTGAAGAAACTCGGGCGCTTGCCCTCGATACGGTGGCCGATGAACTGGCCGATCCAGGCCAGCACGAACACGGCGATGGCGATGAAAAGCAGGCCGCGCATGCCCACCTGCCCCGCCAGCCACCAGCAGCTGGCGCCGGCCAGCACGAAGGCGAGGGTGATGCCGAGGCCCAGCGGCCGCGACTGGCGGAAGTACCAGGCCGCAGCCGCGGCCATTACCAGGCCGGCGAAGGCGCCCGGCTGCAGGAGGCTGCCGGGCACCGGCACCGTCCACAGCGCGGCGATCACCGACCAGACGATGGCCGGCACGCAGACGAGGTGGATGGCCTGGTTGGTGGCATTGACATGATCGGCGCTATAGCTCTCGAGCAGGGCGTGCAGGCGGCGCATGGCAGGCTCCGGATCAATCGACGGTGAGGCCGGCGAGGCGCTGCAGCGCCTCGGCGTACTTGGCGCGGGTCACGGCGATGACCTCGGCCGGCAGGGCCGGGCCGGGCGCCGTCTTGTTCCAGGGCAGGGTCTCGAGGTAGTCGCGGACGTACTGCTTGTCGTAGCTCGGCGGGCTCGTGCCTACGGCGTACTGGTCGGCAGGCCAGAAGCGCGAGGAATCCGGGGTCAGCATCTCGTCCATCACCACCAGCGTGCCGTCGGCATCGAGGCCGAACTCGAGCTTGGTATCGGCGATGATGATGCCGCGCTCCAGCGCATAGGCGGCGGCGAAGCGGTAGATCGCCAGCGTGGCGGCGCGCACACGCTCGGCCAGCTCGCCGCCGATGGCGGCCACCACGGCATCGAAGCTCACGTTCTCGTCGTGGTCGCCCACCGCCGCCTTGGTGCTCGGGGTGAAGATCGGCTCCGGCAGCTGTTCTGCTTGGCGCAGGCCGGCAGGCAGGGGAATGCCGCAGACCTGCCCGGTCTTCTGGTAGTCCTTCCAGCCGCTGCCGATGAGGTAGCCGCGGGCGATGGCTTCCACTGGCAGCGGTTTCAGTGCCTTCGTCACCACGGCGCGCTTGGTGTAGAGCGCAGCCTCGGTGCCGGGCGGCAGCACGGTCGCCACGTCCTCGCCGGTGAGGTGGTTCGGCATCAGATGGGCGGTCTTGCCGAACCAGAAGTTGGAGATCTGGCAGAGCATCTCGCCCTTGCCGGGGATCGGGTCGGGCAGCACCACGTCGAAGGCCGAGAGTCGGTCGCTGGCCACCATCAGCAGGCGCGGGAGGCCATCGGCTCCAGGCGGCAGGTCGTAGACATCGCGCACCTTGCCGCGATGGCGCAGGGGCAGGGCGAGGTTCGAGGTGTGCAGGGTGGTGGCCACGGGAGCGGGGCGGGCGGGTGAAACCAGCATTGTAGCGGGCGGACCGGGTGGCGGCCGGAAGGCTCGCCCGCGACTGCCATCCGCACGAGGCGCG
>BPKK01000008.1 GCA_026005095.1 Silanimonas sp.
CGCTCCAGCCCCCCGCTCACGCCCCCCGCGCTAGACTCCGCGCCCATGATCCGCCGCTCCCTCGCCCTGACCGCCCTCGGCATGGCCAGCATGGCCCTTGCTCAGACCAGCCCGCCGGCCGGCTCGCCGCGCCTGCCCGCCGCCGCGTCGTCCGCTGCCGCCCCCGCTCGCGCCGCGCTCCCGGAGCGCCCACGCCAACTCGGCCTGTGCGTGGCCTGCCATGGCGAGAATGGGCGCAGTCGGGCGGTGGGTACGCCGCACATCGGCGGCCAGGACGAGGCTTACCTGCGCAGCAGCCTGCTTGCCTACCGCGACGGCAGCCGCCGGGCGGTGGCCATGAACGGCATCAGCAATGCCCTGCAGCCGGCCGACATCGATGCGCTGGCGCGCTGGTACGCGGCCCAGCCGGGCTTCGGCAAGGAACGCTGAGGTGCGCTGGTACGGCACCTTCCTCGGCTTCCTCGCCGGCTGGCTGCTGCTGCGGCATCCGGCGGGCGGCCTGCTCGGCGGTCTCATCGGCCTTGCCTTCGACCGCGGCTGGTTCCGCCGCCGCGGGCCCGATCCCTACACCGTGCTCGATGTCTCGCCGAGCGCCGACAACGAAACCCTCCGCCGCGCCTGGCAGCGTCTGGTCTCGCAGTACCACCCGGACAAGCTCGAGGGTGTGGCTCCCGAGCTGCGCGCCCAGGCTGACCGGCGGCTGCGCGAGATCAACCGCGCTTACGAGGAACTGCGCCGCCTGCGCGGGTTCTGACACCTCCCTAATCCCCAGTCCATCGCCGCCATGTCGAACTGCCTGATCGCTCCTTCCATCCTCTCGGCCGATTTCGCCCGCCTCGGCGAAGAGGTGGCGACCGTGCTGGCGGCCGGGGCCGACTGGGTGCATTTCGACGTGATGGACAACCACTACGTGCCGAACCTCACCATCGGCCCGATGGTCTGCGAGGCGCTGCGCAAGTACGGCATCACGGCGCCGATCGACGTGCACCTGATGGTGGAGCCGGTGGATCGCATCGTGCCCGACTTCGCCAGGGCCGGGGCCTCGCTGATCAGCTTCCACCCGGAAGCCAGCCGCCACGTCGACCGCACCATCCAGCTCATCAAGGCCTCGGGCTGCCAGGCCGGGCTGGTGCTCAATCCTGCCACCCCGGTCGAGGTGCTCGACTACACGCTGGAGAACCTCGACCTGGTACTGGTGATGAGCGTGAACCCCGGCTTCGGCGGCCAGAGTTTCATCGATTCGGCCCTGCGCAAGATCGAGGCCATCCGCAAGCGCATCGACTCAAGCGGCAAGCCCGTTCGCCTCGAGGTGGACGGCGGCGTCAAGGTGGAGAACATCGGCCGCATTGCCGCGGCGGGGGCCGACACCTTCGTCGCCGGCTCGGCCATCTTCAATGCGCCGGACTACGCCGAGGTCATCGCCCGGATGCGTGCCGAGGTGGCCCGCGCCCGCAGCTGAGCCGCAGCGGCGGCACAGCTCGTCGCGGCCCGGCGGCGTGGGAGCGTGGCCGAAGAAGCGGGCCACGGCCAGTGCGGCGTTGCGTGGCGGTTCGCCGGCATGGGTGCCGTAGGGCAGGGCATGGCGCCGGGTCTGCTCGATCTCGAGGCTCATGGCCGTTCCTCCCGTGGCGTATCGCTGCCCCGGAGCAGCAGCAGGGTGGCAAGGCAGAGGCCGGCGCCCAGCCACAGGGCGCCATCGCGCCGGCCGAGCCGAGGCGCGCGGGTGATGCGATGGCCGGCAGGCGGCAGCAGTGCCATGGGGGGTGCGGACAGGTGGGGGCTGGGCGGGGCTGGCATGGGCATGGGGCATCCTCCTTGCCGCGTATTGCAGCCCGGCGAAACGGCTCGGCTCGGCCGCGGAGCGGCAGGGCCGGGACGGCGCATGGCAAAACGCGGGCAGCGGCCGCCGGCCTGCCCGAAGCGCCGCTAGACTGCCCGCCATGAGCCATGTCATCGCCATCGTCGAGGACGAACCCGCCATCCGCGAGAACTACGCCGAGGGCCTGCGTCGCCACGGTTTCAGCGTCGAGGCCTATGCCTCGCGCCCCGAGGCCCGGGCGGCGTTCGCCCTGCGCCTGCCCGACCTGGTGATGATCGACGTCGGCCTGGGCGAGGAACTGGAGGGTGGCTACGAGCTGTGCCGCGAGCTGCGCGCCCGTTCCGCCAGCCTGCCGATCCTCTTTCTCACCGCCCGCGATTCCGAGCTGGACGTGATCTCTGGCCTGCGCCTCGGTGCCGACGACTACCTCAGCAAGTCGGTGTCCTTGCCGCAGATCACCGCCCGCATCCACGCCCTGCTGCGGCGTGTAGAAGCCTTGCGCGCGCCCGCCGCCCGCGATTCGGTGATTCAGCTGCGTGGACTGAAGCTCGAGTTCGAGCGCATGGCCGTGTCCTGGCGTGGCCAGCCGGTGCCGCTCACTGTCACCGAGTTCTGGATCGTGCACGCGCTGGTACGCCACCCGGGGCATGTGAAGAACCGCGAGCAGCTGATGCGCGAGGCCCAGGTGGTGGTGGACGATGCCACCGTGACCTCCCACATCAAGCGCATCCGCCGCAAGTTCCAGGCCCTCGATCCGGCCTTCGACGAGATCGACACCGTGCACGGCGCCGGCTACCGCTGGAAGCCGTGAGCCGGCGGCTGCCCTGCCGCGGTGGATGCGGGCGATGACGCTGCGCCGGCAACTGCTGCTGCTGGCACTCTCGGCGCTGGTGCTGCCCTGGGCGGCCTGGCGGGCGCTGGTGCAGATGGAAGGGCTGCTGCGGCAGGGCCAGCAGCAGGCCCTGGAGGCCACGGCCGAGGCGGTGGCGCGCAGCCTTGCCTTGCGTCCGGCGCTCCTGCCGCCTGCGGCTCCGGCCGTGCCGCTGCATGCCCTGGCGCAGGCGCCGAGGCTCGATGCACGGAACGAGGACTGGGGCGAGGTGGCCTGGCCCCTGGCCACCGATCCGGCCGTGCCCGGCCTCGGGTTCGCCCTGGGCCAGTACAACGAGCGTCTCTGGCTGCTGGCGCAGGTCCGCGATGAAACCCCGGCCCGGGGGGAATCGCACTGGCCTGCCGATCTCGCCATCGATGCTTTGCTGGCCGAGCTCGAGACCAGCCAGGGGCTGCTCGTGTTGCGCCTCGCGGCCCGGGCCGAGGGGCTCTTCAGTGTGGCCGGCGCCGATGGCAGCGCCCTGCCCCTGCGGGTGGAGGCCACCTGGCGCGAAACCGCCGAGGGCTATGCCGTCGAGGCAGTACTGCCACAGGGAGTGCGCCTGCACGGGCTGCGCCTGGTGCAGGTGGATGGCGACGGGCAGGGAGGGAAGACCGAGCGTGCCAGCGCCCGCCATCGCCTCTATCGCCCCTCGCCGGCCCTGGCCCGCGACTGGGCGGCCCTGCTGCCACCGGGCGTACGGGGGCGGGTGCTCGATGCCCATGGCTGGGTTCTCGCCGAGGGCGGCGCCCTGGCGCCGGATGCCAGCCGCGAGGGCGGCACCGGCCTCGGACGGCGCCTGCTCTACCACGCCCTGCTGCGGGCGGCGGCGGTGGCGCCGGCCCTGCCGTCCGCATCTTTCCGGCGCGACGATCGCCCCGAGCGCCTCGCGGCCGCCGAGGGCACGCTCGCCTCGCGCTGGCGTCTCGATCCGCGCGGCACCCGGCTGCTGCTGAGCACGGCCATGCCGGTGCGGGTGGAGGGCGAGGTGCGCGCCGTGCTGCTGCTCGAACGCAGTAATGCCGAGACCCTGCTGCTGGCCGACCGCGCTGCCGTCCATCTGCTCGGCCTGACCCTGCTGGCCTTCCTCGCCTCGGCGGGCCTTGCCTTCCTGTTCGCCACCCGGCTCTCGGCGCGCATCCGCCGCCTGCGCGATGCCGCCGAACAGGCCCTGGACCGCAGCGGCGAAGTACGGCGCTTCCCGGTCTCGGCGGCCCGCGACGAGGTGGGCGACCTGTCGCGCAGCTTCTCGCGCCTGCTCGACGAGATCGCCGCCTACACCGGTTATCTGCGTTCGTTGGCCTCGAAGCTCTCGCACGAGTTGCACACCCCGCTGGCCATCGTCAGGAGCTCGCTCGACAACCTCGACCTTTCCGCCCTGCCGGCCGAGGCCCGGCCCTACCTCGGCCGCGCCCGCGATGGCGTGGAGCGCATGGCCCAGCTGGTGCGCAGCATGAGCGAGGCCACCCGTATCGAGCAGGCCATCGCCGCCGCCGAGCACGAGGACTTCGACCTTGCCCGCCTCGTTGCCGAGGTGGGGGAGGGCTACCGTGCCCTGTTGGCCCCGCGCCGGCTGGAACTCGCCCTGCCCGGGGTGCTGCCCTTCCGTGGTTCGCCTGAGCTGGTGGTGCAGGCCCTCGACAAGCTGATCGACAATGCCCGCGGCTTCACCCCCGAGGCGGGGCGTGTCGCCATCCGGCTCCGGCGTGTTGGCCGCCAGGCCTGGCTGGACGTGGAGAACACCGGCCCCCTGCTGCCCGAGGCCATGCGCCAGCGCCTGTTCGACTCCCTCGTCTCGTTGCGCGAGCGCAGCCGCGATGCCGAGGGCGCCGTGCATCTCGGTTTCGGCCTGCACGTGGTGAAGCTGGTGGCCACCGCCCATGGCGGCGAGGCCGAAGCCGGCAACCTGCCCGACGGCAGCGGCGTGGTGTTCCGCCTGCGCCTGCCGCTGCCCTGATGACGTGGTTGGGCCCTCCATGGCCCGCCTCCGTCCCTGACGATGCGCTGCGCAGTTTGGAGCGGCTCGATGACAGTTCGTCGTGGGCGCCGGGGAGGGCGGGCCCATGCGCCGGCCGCATGCCGGCCGCTGGCATACTCGCGGGCCGCCTCCTGCTGCTTTCCTGCGACCCCGATGGACGCTGCTGACTTTGCCCGCCTCGCCGCCACCGGCCACACCCGCATCCCGGTGGTGCGCGAGGTGCTCTCCGACCTCGACACCCCGCTCTCGGTCTATCTGAAGCTGGTGGATGGCCCGAACGCCTACCTGTTCGAATCGGTGGAGGGCGGCGAGAACTGGGGGCGCTACAGCATCATCGGCCTGCCGGCGCGCCGCACCTGGGCGGTACATGGCCATACGCTCACCGTGCGCGAGTACGGCGAGGTGGTCGAGACGCGCGAACTGCCCGATCCACTCGGCGAAGTGGAGCGCCTGCGCGCCGCCCATTCGGTGCCGCGCCTGCCCGGGCTGCCGGGTTTCACGGGTGGCCTCGTCGGCTGGTTCGGCTTCGAGTGCATCGGCTACATCGAGCCCAAGCTCGCCAGGCCGGTGGCCCCGGACCTGCTCGGCACGCCCGAGATCTTCCTGATGTTGAGCGAAGAGCTGGCGGTGTTCGACAACCTCAAGGGCAAGCTCTACCTCATCGTGCACGCCGATCCCACGGAGCCACAGGCGCTCGCCCGCGCCCAGGCGCGGCTGGACTCGCTCACCCACCGCCTGCGCCACGCCGGTGCCAGCTATCCGGATGTGCTCGATCCCGGCGCCGTCGACGAGGCGCATTTCGTCTCCGGCTTCAGCAAGGAAGGCTTCAAGGCTGCGGTGCTCAAGGCCAAGGACTACATCGCCGCCGGCGATGCCTTCCAGGTGGTGCTGAGCCAGCGCCTCTCGATCCCCTTCAAGGCCCGCCCGGTCGATGTCTACCGCGCGCTGCGGGCGCTTAACCCCTCGCCCTACATGTACTTCCTCGACACCGGCGCCCTGCAGGTGGTGGGCTCCTCGCCGGAGATCCTGGTGCGCCAGCAGCAGGGCACGGTCACCGTGCGTCCCATTGCCGGCACCCGGCCGCGTGGCGCCACGCCGGAAGCAGACAAGGCCCTGGAGGCCGAGCTGCTCGCCGATCCGAAGGAGCGCGCCGAGCACCTGATGCTGATCGACCTCGGCCGCAATGACGTGGGGCGCGTGAGCGAGGCGGGCAGCGTGCGTGTGCCCGAGCAGTTCGTGATCGAGCGCTACAGCCACGTCATGCACATCGTTTCCGAAGTGCAGGGGCGGCTGAAGGACGGCCTCTCCTATGCCGACGTGCTCAAAGCCACCTTCCCGGCCGGCACCGTGAGCGGGGCGCCGAAGATCCGCGCGCTGGAGATCATCCGCGAGCTCGAGCCGCACCGGCGCAACCTCTATGCCGGCGCGGTGGGGTACGTGAACTGGTGGGGCGATGCCGATACCGCCATCGCCATCCGCACTGCCGTCATCACCGAAGGCCAGCTGCACGTGCAGGCCGGTGCTGGCATCGTCTTCGATTCCGACCCCGAGAAGGAATGGGAGGAGACCATGAACAAGAGCCGCGCCCTGTTCCGGGCCGTGGCGCAGGCGGCGCGGGGACTCTAGGCGGGTTGCCTGCGCCCGGTACACGGATCCGGGCCCGTCCTTCCGGCATACTTCGGCCCCTTCCCCGCCCCTTGCGCCACGCCGGAGTCCTTGCGTGCTGCTGATGATCGACAACTACGACAGCTTCACCTTCAACCTCGTGCAGTACCTGCAGGAGCTGGGGGAGGAGGTGCGCGTGGTGCGCAACGACGAGCTGACGGTGGCCGAGATCGAGGCCCTGGCGCCTGATCGCATCGTGATCTCGCCGGGCCCCTGCACGCCGAACGAGGCCGGGGTCTCCGTCGAGGTGATGAGGACGCTCGGGCCGCGCATCCCGGTGTTCGGCGTCTGCCTTGGCCACCAGTCACTGGGGCAGGCCTATGGCGGCGAAGTGGTGCGGGCCAGGGCCATCATGCACGGCAAGACGTCGCCGATCCGCCACACCGGCGCCGGGGTCTTCGCCGGCCTGCCCGATCCCTTCGAGGCCACCCGCTACCATTCCCTCGTGGTCCGGCGCGAAACCCTGCCCGACTGCCTCGAGATCACCGCCTGGACCGAGGGAGAGGACGGCGGCTTCGACGAAATCATGGGCCTGCGCCACCGCGAGTATCCGGTCGAGGGCGTGCAGTTCCACCCCGAATCCATCCTCACCCAGCACGGCCACGCCCTGCTGCGGAACTTCATCGAGCGCCGTTGATGCGTACCGTCGCCGTGCTGCCACTGGCGCTGTGTCTTGCCGCCGTTTCCGGCCTGGCTCTGGCGTCGCCCGCTGCCTCCGCCGCGCCCGAGGCCAAGGCGCCGCCGCGTTTCGATGGCCGCAGCGCCGCGGCCTTCGCCGAGAGCTGTGCGCGCTTGGAGGAGGGCATGGGCGATGCTGCCCGGCTTGCCTTCCACATGCGCCTGGCGCAGGCCCGGGCCAAGCTCGCCGAGCAGCGCGGCCGCCCGCTCACCGACGCCGAGTTCGCCGCCGCCCTCGATGGCAGGACGCTGGACGACCTCGATGCCTTGGCCGAGGCCGCTCCGGCCGCCATCACCATCGACATCGAACCCGGGAACGATACCTGAGCCATGCCGCTTTCTCCCCAGCAGGCGCTGCAACGCGTCATCGAGCACCGCGAGATCTTCCATGACGAGATGATCGACCTGATGCGTCAGGTCATGCGCGGCGAGGTTTCGCCGGTGATGACCGCGGCCATCTTGATCGCCCTGCGCGTGCGCAAGGAAACGGTCGGCGAGATCGCCGGCGCGGCCGAGGTGATGCGCGAGTTCGCGGCGAAGGTAGAGGTGGCCGATGCGGCGAACTTCGTCGACATCGTCGGCACCGGCGGTGATGGCGCCCACACCTTCAACATTTCCACCGCCAGCATGTTCGTGGCTGCGGCCGCCGGGGCCAAGGTGGCCAAGCACGGTAACCGCAGCGTCAGCTCGAAGTCGGGCAGTGCCGATGTGCTGGAGGCGCTGGGTGCGGCCATCGAGCTTGCACCGGCGCAGGTGGCCGAGTGTCTCGCCGAATGCGGCATGGGCTTCATGTTCGCGCCCATCCACCACCCGGCCATGAAGAACGTGGCGCCGGTGCGCCGCGAGATGGGGGTGCGCACCCTGTTCAATATTTTGGGGCCACTCACCAACCCAGCCGGAGCGCCGAACATCCTGATGGGCGTGTTCCATCCGGATCTCGTCGGCATCCAGTCGCGGGTGCTGAAGAAGCTCGGCAGCCGCCGCGCCCTGGTGGTGTGGGGCCGCGACGGCGTGGACGAGATCTCGCTCGGCGAGCGCACTCTGGTGGGCGAGCTGCGTAACGGCGAGATCCACGAGTACGAAATCGCCCCCGAGGACTTCGGCCTTGCCCGTGCCCCGCTCTCGGCCCTGCGGGTCGACGACCCGCAGGCCTCGCGGGCCATGCTGCTCGAGGCCATCGAGGGCCGCGGCGGCCCGGCCGCCGACGTGGTGGCCCTGAATGCCGGCGCTGCGCTCTATGCCGCCGGGGTGGCGGTGAGCATCCGCGACGGCCTCGAGCGCGCCCGCGCCGAGATGGCCCGCGGCACGCCGCGGGCCAAGCTCGAGGCCTTCGTGGCCCTCACCCGGGCCAAGGCCGCCCGCATGGGGGCCGGCGCATGAGCGACGTGCTGCAGAGGATCCTCGCCTGCAAGGCCGAGGAAGTGGCCGAGCGCCGGGCCCGCCGGCCGCTGGCCGAGGTGGCGGCACGGGCCCGCGATACGGCCCCGGTCCGCGGCTTCGCCGCCGCCCTGGAGGCGAAGATCGCCGCCGGGCATGCGGCGGTGATCGCCGAGGTGAAGAAGGCCAGCCCCTCCAAGGGGGTGCTGCGCGCCGACTTCGATCCCGCCGCCATCGCCGCCGACTACGCGCGCGGCGGCGCGGCCTGCCTCTCGGTGCTCACCGACGTCGATTTCTTCCAGGGCAGCGACGACTACCTCGTCCAGGCCCGCGCGGCCTGCGCCCTGCCGGTGCTGCGCAAGGACTTCACCATCGACGAGTATCAGGTGTACGAGGCCCGGGCGCTGGGCGCCGATGCCGTGCTGCTGATCGTGGCCGCGCTCGACGATGCCCGCCTCGGCGGCCTGTGCGAGCTCGCCATGGGCCTCGGGCTCGACGTGCTGGTGGAGGTGCACGATGCCGATGAGCTCGAGCGCGCCCTGCAGACCGCCTCGCCGCTGATCGGCATCAACAATCGCAACCTGCGCAGTTTCGAGGTCTCGCTCGAGACCACGCTGGGCCTGAAAGAGGCGGTGCCGAATGACCGCCGCCTGGTCACCGAGAGCGGCATCCTCGCCCGCGAGGACGTGGCGCGGATGCGCGCGGCGGGGGTGCATGCCTTCCTGGTGGGCGAGGCCTTCATGCGCGCCCCCTCTCCCGGCGCGGCCCTGAGGGCGCTGTTCGACTGAGCGCGGACGCGGGGGCCTCGGCGGCGCCTGCCTCGTGCGGACGGGCGTCTCGGCTGGCGAGCCTGCCTGCCGCGTGCGGCATTTCGCTCTTCCCTCGGTCGGGGCAGTCCTGCCCCGACTCGGGCGCTCGCCATCCTTGGGCTCGCTTGCCGCGAAACGCCACCCGCGGCGTCGCGGCTCGCGGCGGACCACCCGGAGCGCCGCGCCCGCGGGGAGTGCGTCCCCGTGAGCGAGGCAGGGATGCCGAGCGTCCGCGAATACGGCGCTGGACGCAGAGTCTGAGCGGCACGGGGGCGCACGCCACGCGAAGGCAGGCGCCCGGGCGAAGACCCCGGGGCAGGACGCCTCAGCGCGTGCCGTACACCACCACGGTCTTGCCGCGGGCATGCAGCATGCCCTGCTCCTGCAGCTGCTTGAGCACCCGGCCGGCCATCTCGCGCGAGCAGCCAACGATGCGCGCCAGCTCCTGGCGCGAGACGCGGATCTGCGTGCCCTGCGGATGGCTCATCGCGTCCGGTTCCTGGCAGAGGTCCTGCAGGGCCTTGACGATGCGGCTGCCGACGTCGAGGAAGGCAAGGCGGCTGGCCTTGCGGCTGGTTTCCAGTAGGCGCTTGGAGAGCTGGGCGCCGATCACGTAGAGCAGCTTCGGTGCGTCGGCCGCCAGCGGGCCGGTGAGCAGCTGGTGCAGGCGCTCGTAGCTGATCTCCGCCAGTTCCACCGGCGAACGGGTGCGCAGGGTCACCACGCGCTTGTCGGCCTTCACGAACAGGCCCATCTCGCCGACGAAATCGCCCGGGTTGGCGTAGCTCAGCACCAGCTCGCGGTCATCCGCCTCCTCGCTGATCACGCTCACCGAGCCGGAAATCACGTAGTACAGGGTGGTGGCCGGGTCGCCGGGGCGGAACACGTCGGTTCGGTTCGGGTACTTCCGGCGGTGGCACTGGTCGAGGAAGCGGGCCAGGGTGGCCTTGTCGAGGTCCAGCGGTGAGCTGGCCACCTGCATGCGCACGGTTGGCGTCAGCAGCGCGGCGGTGGCGGTCTGGATCATGGGGCGTCCTTACGAAACCTCACCTTAGCTTATGGTTCGTTGTGACGGGGTTCAATCTCTCGGCGAGGCCCCGTTCACGCCCCGGGGTGGCCCCCGCCGCCGGCATGGCCGATAATCGCGCCCCTTCCCGCTCCCGCGCTCCCCCGAGGACACCACCGTGGTCAAGCCACTGCCGCGCCTCCGCCTCCAGGGGTTCAACAACCTCACCAAGGCGCTCTCCTTCAACATCTACGACGTCTGCTACGCGGTCACCGAGGAGCAGCGCCAGCGCTACATCGAGTACATCGACGAGGCCTACAACGCCGAGCGCCTGACCCAGATCCTCACCGACGTGGCCGAGATCATCGGCGCCAATATCCTCAACGTGGCGCGCCAGGACTACGACCCGCAGGGCGCCTCGGTCACCATCCTCATCAGCGAGGAGCCGGTGATCGACAAGAAGGCGGCGGGCAAGGAACTGATCGCCGATGCCGTGGTGGAGCACCAGGAGGCCGCCGAGGCCTCGGTGGTGGCGCACCTCGACAAGAGCCACATCACGGTACACACCTACCCGGAAACCCACCCGCACAACGGCATCGCCACCTTCCGCGCCGACATCGACGTGGCCACCTGCGGCGTGATTTCGCCGCTTGAAGGCGCTGAACTACCTGATCGAGAGCTTCGAGTCGGACATCGTGATCATGGACTACCGCGTGCGCGGCTTCACCCGCGACGTGCGCGGCACCAAGCACTACATCGACCACCGCATCAATTCGATCCAGGATTTCCTCGCCAAGCCGATCAAGTCACGCTACGAGATGATCGACGTGAACGTCTATCAGGAGAACCTCTTCCACACGAAGATGCACCTGAAGGAGTTCGACCTCGACACCTACCTGTTCGAGGAGAAGGCGAAGAACCTGAGCTTCAAGGACCGCCTGCGCATCGAGTCACAGCTCAAGCGCGAGATCGAGGAACTGTTCCACGGCCGCAACCTGGTCTGAGCGCGTCCGTCCGTTCTGCCTGTGAAGCCCGCCACATGGCGGGCTTCGCCGTTTCCGAGGGGTCAGAGACGGTAGGCCACCGCCTTCATCAGCTTCGCGGTGGCGGCCATCACCTGCGGAATGGGCCAGGGCAGGCGTCGGGCACCGGCGGCCTCGGCGTGGTCGGCGTGGCGGGCCTCGTCGGCCTTCATGGTCTCGAGGATGCGCCGCGAATGCTCGTCGCCGGGCGGCAGGGTGGCGAGGTGCTCGTCGAGGTGGGCCTCGACCTGGCGCTCGGTCTCGACCACGAAGCCCAGGTTCCAGCCGTCGCCGCGCAGGCCGGCGGCCACGCCGATGGCATAGCTGCCGGCGTACCAGAGCGGGTTGAGCAGGCTTGGCCGGCTGTCGAGGGCGGCGAGGCGCTCGGCGCACCAGGCCAGGTGGTCGGTTTCCTCCTGCGCCGCCTCCAGCAGCTGGGCGCGCACCGCCGGGTCGCGGGCCACCGCGGCCTGGCCGCAGTACAGGGCCTGGGCGCAGACCTCGCCGGTGTGGTTCACCCGCATCAGCCCGGCGGCGTGGCGGCGCTGGACCTCGTCCAGTTCGACGGGGGGCAGCCCGGCACCGGGGTCGGGGCGGCGGGCCACCGGGGGGGCGAACAGAGTGCTGAGCGCGCCCTGGGCCTCGCCCAGCCAGTGGTCGAGCGGGCCGGCGGCATGGCGGAAGGGGCGGGCGTTCATCGGCGGTGTGGGTGGCAGTGGCACGGGGCGTGTATCCTCGCCCGCCCTGCCGCCTTCGCGCCAGCGCCCCCGCGGGCAGCGGCTGCAAGCTGAACGCCGGACACGCCTCGGCCGCTTGCAAAGGGACGGCGGGCGGGCTATCCTTTTTCGTCTACCCTTTCACTCATTCGCTTTCTGGAGCTGTCATGAAGAGCATGACCGTCAGCGCCAAGGCCGAGACCGTCCAGCGCGACTGGTTCGTCGTCGACGCTTCCGGCAAGACCTTGGGCCGCCTGTGCTCGGAGCTGGCATTCCGCCTGCGCGGCAAGCACAAGCCGACCTGGAGCCCGCATGTCGACACCGGTGACTACTTCGTGGTCATCAATGCCGACAAGATCGCGGTCACCGGCAACAAGCTCAAGGACAAGATGTACCACCGCTTCACCGGCTATGTGGGCAATCTGAAGTCCGAGTCGCTCGAGCAGGCCCTCGAGCGTCATCCGGAGCGCGTGATCGAGATCGGCGTCAAGGGCATGCTCCCGAAGACCCCGCTGGGCCGCGCGATGTACCGCAAGCTCAAGGTCTACAAGGGTGCTGAGCACCCGCACACCGCCCAGCAGCCGAAGCCGCTGGACCTGTAAGGGAATAGGCACCATGGCACTCCAGCAGAATTACGGCACCGGCCGCCGCAAGTCCTCGACCGCCCGCGTGTTCCTGCGCAAGGGCACCGGCAACATCACCGTCAACGGCCGGCCGCTCGACCAGTTCTTCGGCCGCGAGACCTCGCGCATGATCGTGCGCCAGCCGCTCGAACTGACCAAGACCACCGATCAGTTCGACATCCTCGTCACGGTCGAGGGCGGCGGCATCACCGGCCAGGCCGGCGCCATCCGCCTCGGTCTCGCCCGCGCCCTCGTCGAGTACAACGAGGCGCTGAAGCCCGAACTGCGCCGCGCCGGCTTCATGACCCGCGACGCCCGCGAGGTCGAGCGCAAGAAGGTTGGCCTGCACAAGGCCCGCCGCGCCACCCAGTTCTCGAAGCGCTAAACTTCGGGGTATCCTTCTTTCGGAGCATCCGCAGCCCGTTAGCCAAGCGGTAAGGCACCTGACTCTGACTCAGGCATTCGGTGGTTCGAATCCATCACGGGCTGCCACTTCGAGCAGCACAGACGGCCCTTCGGGGCCGTTTGTCGTTTCAGGGGGGGGCACGCTCCGGGGGCGGTTCCGTTTTCCCGGCCGCTGTCGCATCCTCGCCGGGCCAGCCTCACCACGGGTCTTGCCATGCCGGTGTCCAGCCAGGAACTCGCCAGCCTCTTCCCTCTCGAGTCGCTGCGCCCTGAATCCCGCCAGTACCTCGCCCGCGAGGCACTGGAAATCACCGCCGGGCGCGGCGAGCGGGTGTTCGAGGCGGGTGACCTCGATGAGGACACGGTCTACGTCACCCGCGGCGCAGTACGCTGCGACTATCCCGACGGGCGCAGCACCCTGCATCAGGCCGATTCGCTGGTGCATGGCCGCTACCCGCTCAACGATGCCGTGCCGCGCCGCTTCCGCGCCACCGTGCACAGCCGCGAGGCGCGCCTGCTGCGCCTGAACCGGCGCCAGGTGGAGAAGTTGATCGCCTGGGACCAGATCAGCCGTCAGCCGCAGTTTCGCTTCTTCGACCCCACCCCGAATGGCAACGAGTGGGCCTACCGTCTGCTGCAGGCTCCGGCCTTCCGTCGTCTGCCCACCGGCAATCTGGAAAAGCTGTTCCAGCTGCTGGCAGAGCAGCCGGTAGCGCCGGGCGAGGTGGTGATGAGCGAGGGCGACCCTCCGGGGGACTTCTACGTCATCCGCCAGGGCACGGCCTCGGTCACCAAGACCCTCGACGGTACGCCGAAGGTGGTGGCCTACCTCGCCGAGGGCGACGCCTTCGGCGAGGACGGACTGCTCTCGAACCAGCCGCGCAATGCCACCGTGCGCATGCTACAAGGCGGGCAGCTGCTGCGTCTCTCGCGCAGTGATTTCGAGGCGATCTTGAAGCCGCCGGTGATCAAGTGGCTGCTGCCGGCCGAAGCGGCCAGGAAAGCTCAGGAGGGCGCCATCGTGCTCGACGTGCGTCTGCCCGAGGAGGTGGCACAGCGTTCGATCGCCGGGGCGCTCAACATTCCCCTCGCCCGCCTGCGCGAGGAGGCGCCGGCGCAGTTGCCGCCGGGCCGGCCGGTGATCGTCTACTGCAATACCGGCGAACGCTCGGCCGCGGCGGCCTTCGTGCTCTCGCGGCTGGAGTTCGAGGTGGCGGCGATCCACGGCGGGCTTTCCGCCATGCTGCGCCTGCAGGCGCAGCAGCAGGCGCAGCAGCAGGCGCAGCAGCAGGCGCAGCAGCAGGCGCAGCAGCAGGCGCAGCAGCAGGCGCAGCAGCAGGCGCAGCAGCAGGCGCAGCAGCAGGCGGCGGAGGCGGCCAAGGGCTAGCGTTTCTTGCGCACCTCACCGGCGCTGATCACCACGTCGGCGGGGCGGCGGGCGAACAGGCCACAGGTGACGACGCCCGGGATCTGGTTCAGCTCGCGCTCGAGGCCGACCGGATCGACGATGCGCAGATGGTGCACGTCGAGGATCCAGTTGCCGTTGTCGGTGGTCACGCCCTCGCGCCACACCGGCTGGCCGCCCATGGCGACGATCTTGCGACCCACCAGCGAGCGCGCCATCGGGATCACCTCCACCGGCAGTGGGAAGCGGCCGAGTACGTCTACTTCTTTGGCCTTGTCGATGATGCAGACGAACTGCGCGCTGGCCTCGGCGATGATCTTCTCGCGGGTGAGCGCAGCACCGCCGCCCTTGATCAGGCGGTTGTGCGGATCGCACTCGTCGGCGCCATCGACGTAGAGCGGCAAGGGGCCGGCGGCATTGAGGTCCAGTACCCGGATGCCATGCGCCTTGAGCAGGGCGGTGCTCTGCTCGGAGCTGGAGACGGCGCCTTCGATGCGATCCTTCATCGTCGCGAGGCCATCGATGAAGTGCTTGACCGTGGAGCCGGTGCCGACGCCGACCACCATGCCGTCCTCGACGTAGTCGAGGGCCTTCAGCGCCGAGGCGCGTTTCTGTTCGTCGGCGGTGCTCATGGGGCTTGCGTCTCCAGATCGAGGATGTAGTTCCACTGCGCGGCGCTGACTGGCAGCACGGACAGGCGGTTGCCCCGGCGCAGCAGGGCGAAGTCGTCGAGGGCTGCGGCATGGTGGCGCAGCTCGTCGAGGGAAATCGTACGCGCCAACCGGCGTTCGAAGGCGACGTCCACCAGCCACCAGCGCGGATCCTCGCGCGTGCTCCTGGTGTCGTAATAGTCCGATTCCGGGTCGAACTGCGTCGGGTCGGGGTAGGGGGCGGAGGCCACACGGGCCAGGCCGACGATGCCGGGCACCGCGGCATTGGAGTGGTAGAAGAACACCCCATCGCCAACGCGCATCTGTTTCCACATGAAGTTGCGCGCCTGATAGTTGCGCACGCCGCTCCAGGGCTCGGTGCCGACCCGGGCGAGGTCATCGATGGAGAACTCCTCCGGCTCGGATTTCATCAGCCAATACTGGCGGGCAGGGCGGGGCATGTCAGGGCCTGGAGGCGGGATGATCGAATCGATGGACGGCAGACGGGGTGGCCACGGCGTCGAGGGGAACGTCCCAGGGTTCGCTGGCGAGGCGCTCGACCAGCTGCCAGTCGTAGGCGATACCGATGAGGGACGGGGC
Source organism: Silanimonas sp. (assembly GCA_026005095.1). Taxonomy (GTDB): domain Bacteria; phylum Pseudomonadota; class Gammaproteobacteria; order Xanthomonadales; family Xanthomonadaceae; genus Silanimonas. The sequence continues at coordinate 15,625 of BPKK01000008.1, forward strand.
TGGAGGGGGGCTGGCCGTGCCGGGGGAGGAGGCCCCGGGGCGACGGAAGGCGAAGCTGCGGTCGTACCAGCCGCCGCCCTGGCCGAGGCGCTGGCCGAGGCCGTCGAAGGCGAGCAGGGGCACGAGGACCACGGCGAGCGTTTCGGGCTCGAGCAGGGGGCCCCCGGTCGGTTCGGGGATGCCGAAGCGGTTGGTGGCCAGTGGCTCGCCCGTGGTCCAGGCGCGGAAGCGCAGGCGGCCATCGGCATGCAGTACCGGCAGGCACCAGCGCAGGGTGGCGGGCAGCGCGGCCTGTACCGAGTGCAGCGGCAGCTCGCCGCCCACGGCCCAGTAGCCGCCGATGCTCCCGGCATGGGCGGCGAGTTCGGGCAGTAGCCGGGTGGCGAGGCGGGCAGCGGCCTCGAGACGCTCGCGCACCGGCAGGGTGCTCCGGCGCTGACGCATGGCCATGCGCAGGCGCTGGCGCTCGTCGCCGGACGCGGGGTCCCCGGGGGCGCTGGGATGCAAGGGAACGTCCTCCGCCATGCCGATGCGTGCGAAACGACCTTGATCCCGAGGATCAAGTGGGAATGCCGTCGTCGCGTTCAGGCTTTCCGCAGCAGGGCGGACATGCGCACCGGCGATGAAGCGGGACTCCCGGGCCGTTGTTATGGGTCAAGGCAAATGTTAGCGCACGCTGTCGAACACAGCAGAGGACGCCTGGGCAGTATAGCCGCGCTGCCGCCCGCCGGCGGCGCCAACGCGGGGCTGGCGGGTCGCCCGTTCAGCGCCCGGCGTGGGCGGCGAGCAGGGCCTCGACCTTGCGGTTGAGATCGGCGATGCCGCGCGAGAGCTGGTCTTCGCGGCCCTCGAGCTCGCGGCGGAAGGCATTCACCTCGGCGGCGAGGTTGAGGGCAGCGATCACCGCCACGCGGTCGAAGGCGGCCATGCGGTTGTCGCCACGGATGCCGCGCATCCGCGCGTCCAGCAGGCGGGCGGCGGCTTCCAGGGCCTCGCGTTCCTCCGGCTTGCAGCCGATGGTGAACTCGCGGTCGAGGATGCGGATGGCGACGCCCTCGCTCACGGGCTGGCCTCCATCGACTTCAGGCGCTGGATGATGGCCTCCACCCGGCTGCGTGCCTGCTCGTTCTTGCTGAGCAGCTGGGCGCGTTCGCCGGCGAGCTGCGCCTGCGCCGTGCGCAGCTGGCGGTTCTCCTCGGCCAGCCGCTGCACCAGGGCCGACAGGGCCTCGATGCGGGTGGCCAGGGTGGCGAGGTCGTCGCGGGGGTCGGCGGCACGGTCCATGCGGGCAAGTGTCGAGGCGGTCCCGGAAGGGGTCAAGCGGCGGGCTGGTCGAGGCGGCGCGCGGCCTGGCGCTCGCGGATGAAGTCGAAGGCATGGGCGGCTTCCAGCGGTGGCGAGAGCAGATAGCCCTGCACCTCGTCGCAGCCCTGGCCGCGCAGGTAGGCGAGCTGGGCGGCGGTCTCCACGCCCTCGGCCACCACGTGCAGGCCGAGCGAGTGCGCCATGGTGATGACGGTGGCGGTGATGGCCTTGTCGTCGGGATCGTCGGTGAGGTCGCCGATGAACTCCTTGTCGATCTTCAGGGTGTCGATCGGCAGGCGCTTGAGGTAGACCAGCGAGGAGTAGCCGGTGCCGAAGTCATCGATCGCGAGGCGTACACCGAGGCCACGCAGGCGGTCGAGCACCGCCCGGGCCTGCTCGGCGTTCTGCATCACCACGCTCTCGGTGAGTTCAAGCTCGATCCGTCCCGGGGCGATGCCGGTCTCGGCGAGGATGGCGGCGAGCTGCTCGGCGAGCGGCGCGCGCAGCAGCTGCAGCACCGAGACGTTGATGCTGCAGGCGATGTCGCCGAGCCCGGCGTCCTGCCATTGGCGCAGGGTGCGGCAGGCCTGGCGCAGCACCCATTCGCCGATGCCGAGGATCAGGCCGCTTTCCTCGGCGAGCGGGATGAACTGCGCCGGCCCCACTTCGCCCAGTTCCGCAGAGCGCCAGCGCAGCAGGGCCTCGACGCCGACGACGCGCTCGCTGCGCAGACTGAAGCGCGGCTGGAACACCAGCCGGAACTCTTCCTGCGCCAGCGCCCGGCGCAGGGCGGCGAGCAGGGTGGCGCGCCGCCGCGATTCGGCATCCATGGCCTCGTCGTAGACCTCGAAGGTATTCCGGCCGTGCGCCTTGGCCTGGTACATGGCGGTATCGGCGAACTTCAGCAGGTCCGTGGGGACCATGGCGTGGTCGGGGTAGAGGCTGATGCCGACCGAGGGCGTGATGCTGACGCGGTGGCGCTCGTCTACCTCCAGCGGGGCGGCGAAGGCGGCGATCAGCTCGCTGGCCAGGCGCTCGGCGGTCGCCACGCTGTCGAGGTCTTCGACGATGATGGTGAACTCGTCACCGCCCAGCCGGGCCACGGTATCGGTGGGGCCCACCGCAGCCTGCAGGCGGGCGGCGGCGGCCTTCAGTAGGCGATCGCCGGCGGCATGGCCGAGCGAGTCGTTGATGTCCTTGAAGTGGTCGAGGTCGATGAACAGCACCGCCACCCGGCTCTCCTGCCGGCGGGCGCGGATGATCGCGCGGGAAAGGCGCTCGGCCAGTAAGGTGCGGTTCGGCAGGCCGGTGAGGGTGTCGTAGTTGGCGAGGTAGCGCAGTTCCTGCTCGGCGCGCTTCTTCTGGGTGATGTCGTCGACCACAGCGACGAAATGGGTGCGCTGGTCGAGGCGGTCTCTGACTTCGGAGAGCTCGATCCAGCTCAGGAAATCGCTGCCGTCCTTGCGCCGCTGCCACATTTCGCCGCTCCAGTGGCCGCTGCGTAGGGCGATGCTGCGCACCCGCTGGTAGTACTCGCTGCTGTGCTGGCTGGAATCGAGCAGGGAGGCGGGCTTGCCGAGCACTTCCTCCTCGGTGTAGCCGGTGATGCGCGAGAAGGCCGGGTTCACCGCCACGAAGCGGAAGTCGGGGCCGACCACCGACACCGCCTCGGACATGCTGCGGAACACCTCGTAGGCCACCCGGGTCTCGCGCTCGGCGCTGCGCAGGGCCTGGATGTCGCGGGTGATGCCGGCCATCCGCACCGGCCGGCCGGAAGCGTCGCGCTCGACGATCCGGCCGCGCGCCCGCACCCAGCGCCAGCTGCCGTCCTCGCAGCGCAGACGGTACTCGGATTCGAAGACCTCGGTTTCGCCACTGGCATGGCGCTCCAACTGCTGGCGCAGGGGCTCGAGGTCGTCGGGATGCACCGCTTCCTCGCGCCAGCGCGCGAGCGCGATGTCATCCGGAGCGCCGGGGCCGACCAGTCGCTGGATGCCCTGGCGGTGCAGCACGCCGCCCGGCAGGTCGAGCTCCCAGTAGACATCGCCCGAGTGCGCCAGCACGAGATCGAGCTGCTGCCGCACCCGGCGCAGGGCGATGGCCTGCTGCTCGGCCTGGCGTCGCTGCTGGCGCAGCCCCCGCGACCAGAAGAGCAGGGTGACGAACAGGGCGAGCGTGAGCAGGACCACCAGGAACCAGGCTTCGGAGGCCGCGCCGCGGGCGGGGACGGCGGCCCAGGCCGGCACGGCGGCGATGGCGGAGGGCAGGGCGGCCGCGAAGTGGCGGCGCCGGGCCTGGGGTGCCGCGGGCGGCGGGGCGGGCATCGCGCGGGTGCGTCTCGTGCTAGACCGGGTGAGGGGCCAGTGTACGCAGCGCCGGGCCGGGCGACCAAGGGCCCGGACGGGGTGGCGCTGCTAGACTGGCAGACGTCTTCACCGTCCTGTTTCCCGTGTCCGAGACCTTGCCCGACTACGACGCGGTCGCCGCCCAGATCGCCGCCCTCGCCCTCTCGGTGGACCCCGCCGAGCTCCACGGCTCGCTCTGCGCCCTGTGCTGCGGTGGGGCGGGGCCGGCCAATTGGCTGGCCGAGGCCATGGGTGACGAGGATATGCCGCCGCCGCCGCCGGCCTCGGCCCTGGCGCGGCTGGAGGCGGTCACGGTGGCCCAGCTTGCCGGCACCGATTTCGGCCTGCAGCTGCTGCTGCCCGACGGGGAGCGGCCGGTGAGCGAACGCGGCGAAGCCCTGGTGGCCTGGTGCCGAGGCTTTCTCGGCGGCGTCGGCCTGGCGGGGCTCGAGCCCCTGCTCGGCGAGGAGGCCCGCGAGGCCCTGGGCGACGTGGCGAGGATCGCCGAATCTCATGTGAGTTACGAGGACCCGGAATCCGACGAGGAAGCCCTGGTCGAGATCGAGGAGTTCGTCCGCGTGGCGGCGCTGCTCATCCACGGCGACTGCCTCGCCGCCCGCCAGCGCCAGCGCCTGCACTGATGAGCCTGCCAAAGCCGCCGCCGCCGATCAGCCGCGCCGAGTACCAGCGCCGCCGCCGCGCCCTGCTGCGGCTGGCACAGGAAGACGCGATCCTGATCCTGCCGGCGGCGCCGGAGCGCATCCGCAGCCACGACACCCATCATCCCTATCGGCAGGATTCGGACTTCTGGTACCTCACCGGGTTTCCCGAGCCGGAGGCGGTGCTGGTGCTGGTGCCCGGCCGCGCCCATGGCGAGACCCTGCTGTTCTGCCGCGAACGCCATCCCGAACGCGAGCGCTGGGACGGCCCGCGCGCCGGGCCGGAGGGGGCGGTGGCCGAGTACGGCATCGACGATGCCTACCCGATCGACGACATCGACGAGATCCTGCCCGGCCTGCTGGAAGGGCGTTCGCGCGTCTACTACCACTTCGGCCGCGACACCGATTTCGACCTCAAGCTGATCGGCTGGGTGAACCGGGTGCGGGCCCGGGTGCGGCAGGGCGCCGAGCCGCCGCACGAGTTCCTCGAGCTCGGCCACCTGCTGCACGAGTTGCGCCTGTTCAAGTCGCCGGCCGAGCTAAGGCAGATGCGCCATGCCGCCCAGGTGGCGGCCGAGGCGCAGAAGGCGGCGATGCGCGCCACCCGCCCGGGCGGCCACGAGTACGAGGTGGAGGCCGCGCTCTGGGCCACCTGGCGGCGGTACGACTGCGTGCCGGCCTACAACCCCATCGTCGGCGCCGGCGCCAATGCCTGCGTGCTGCACTATGTGGCGAACAGCGCGCCGCTGCGCGAGGGCGAGCTGCTGCTCTGCGACGCTGGGGCCGAGTTCCGCGGCTATGCCAGCGACATCACCCGCACCTGGCCGGTGGGCGGGCGCTACTCGAAGGAACAGCGCGCGCTCTACGAACTGGTCCTGGCGGCGCAGGCGGCGGCGATCGCCGAGGCCCGGCCCGGCCGGCCCTACGAGGCCGGGCACCAGGCGGCGGTGCGGGTGCTCACCGAGGGCCTGCTCTCGCTGGGGCTGCTCAAGGGCAGCCTGAAAAAAGCCCTGGAGGACGAGGCCTACAAGGCCTTCTACATGCACAAGACCGGCCACTGGATCGGCCTCGACGTGCATGACGTGGGCGACTACAAGGTGGCAGGCGAGTCGCGGCTGCTGGAACCGGGCATGGTGTTCACCGTCGAGCCCGGCCTGTACATCGCTCCGGATGCCGCGGTGCCGGCGAAGTGGCGCGGTATCGGCATCCGCATCGAGGATGAGGTGCTGGTGACCGGAGGCGCACCGGAGATCCTGACCGCGGCCTTACCGAAGCAGGCCGAGGCCATCGAGGACTGGATGGCGGCCTGAGCGCCGCCTCCTCACATGTCGTGCTTGTGCAGTTCCAGGCCCAGGGCCTGGTACTGGCGCCAGCGCTCGCGCAGCGGGCCGCGGGCTGCCGGGTCGGCCGGCACCACTTCCAGCACCCGCTCGAAGCCCGCAAGCACCGCCTCGGCACGCAGGTTGAGCACGAAGGGCCGCAGCGGCACGTCGACGCCGGGCGGTGCGATCAGCACCGGCACGTCCGCCTCGTCCTCCTCGAGCCCGGCGATCTGGTGCTCGATGAAGCTGTCTTCCTCGAAGGCCCAGAGCAGGTCGTCGAGTTCCTCGGCCTCGGCCTGCGAGGCGCAGAGCACCAGGGTGGGTTTGCCGGTGGCATGGCAGCGCTTGACGAGCTCGCAGACGAGCAGCAGCGGCTGCTCGCGGAAGCGCGGCTTGTCGATGAGATAGAAATCGGCGCGGGCGCGCATGGCGATGGCCCCGCGGCGGGCGCGGGGCAGGGCCTCAGGCAGCAGTGCGGTCGATCAGCCAGCGGGTGAGCAGCCCCACCGGGCGACCGGTGGCCATGCCCTTACGCCCCTCGTCGGAGCCCGAGCCGGCGATGTCGAGGTGGGCCCAGCGCTGGCCTTCCGTGAAGCGGGCGAGGAAGCAGGCCGCGGTGATCGAGCCGGCGGCCTTGCCGCCGATGTTGTAGACATCGGCATAGATCGATTCGAGCTGGCTCTGGTAGTCGTCCCAGATCGGCAGGCGCCAGGCGCGGTCGTGGGCATACTCGCCGGCCGCCAGCAGCTCGGCGGCGAGGTCGTCGTGGTGGCTCATCAGGCCGGTGGCGTGCTTGCCCAGCGCAATGACGATGGCGCCGGTCAGGGTGGCCACGTCGACCAGGGCCGCGGGTTCGAAGCGGCGGGCGTAGGTGAGGGCGTCGCAGAGGATCAGCCGGCCCTCGGCATCGGTGTTGCCGACCTCGATGGTCTTGCCGCTCATCGAGGTGAGGATGTCGGAGGGGCGGTAGGCATTGCCGTCCGGCATGTTCTCCACGGCGGCCACGATCGCCACCACGTTCACCGGCAGGCGCAGTTTGGCGGCGGTGAGGAAACTGCCCATCACGCTGGCAGCACCCAGCATGTCGAACTTCATCTCCTCGATGCCGCCCTGCACCTTCAGAGTTGATGCCGCCGGTGTCGAAGGTGATGCCCTTGCCCACCATCACGTGCGGCTTGGCCTCGCCGCCGCCGTTCCACTTGAGCACGATGAGCTTCGGCCGGTTGGCCGAGCCGCGGCCCACGGCGAGCAGCGAACCCATGCCGAGGGCCTGCATGTCGGCCTCCTCCAGCACCTCCACCGCCACGCCCTCGTGGGCGGCGGCGATGCCGCGGGCGGTCTCGGCGAGGTAGGCCGGGTTGCAGATGTTCGGCGGCAGGTGGCCGAGCTCGCGGGCCAGCTCGACGCCGGCGGCGATGGCCACGCCGCGCTCCAGCGCGGCGGCATCCTCGCCCGCGATGGAGAGCGCGGCCAGCTTGCCGCCATTGGCTTCGGCCTTGCGGGTGGCGGTGTAGCGGTAGGCGGCATGGTCGGCGGCCACTACCGCCTGCTCGATGGAGAAGCCGGCATCACGGCCGGGCACCTCGAGTTCCGACAGCGTGACGAGGGCGCGCACGGCCGGGCTGGCGCGCAGGGTGCGCACGGCCTCGGTCACGGCCTTGCGGTAGGCCGCCGGACCGAACTTGCCGGCATCGCCCAGGCCCACCACCAGCACGCGCGGCGCGGCCACGCCGGCCAGGTCGTGCAGCACGGTGACGTGGCCGGTCTTGCCCGGCAGGTCGCCGCGGGCCTTGAGCGCCGAGAGCCGCCCGCCGGAGGCCTCGTCGACCGCGGCCGCACTCGCCGTCAGGCTGCCGTCGGCGAACACGCCCACCACGAGGGCATCGGTGGCGACGGAGCAGGCAGGGGCGGAGTTCAGGTCGAATTCGAGTGCCATCGGCGGGTTTCCGTAGAATGCGGCGCTCTATAACCGGCGCCTTCGTGGAGGGCCGGGTCGGCGCCGTCGTGCCGACGGCGGCGCCCGGAAGAGGGCCGCAAGTGTAGTCGATCCCCTCGTGAACGCTCCCGGAAGAGGCCCGTCTTGACCACCCTGCAGCGCTATCTCGTTCGCCAGTTGGCCGCCAGCACGGCGGCGGCGGTCGTGGTGTTGCTGCTGGTGGGCCTGGGGGGCGTGTTCGCCGATCTCGTCTCCGAGATCGCCCGTGGCCGGGTGCCAGCGCCGCTGCTGTTCTCGCAGCTCGGCCTGCGCATCGTGGGCTACCTGCCCTTGGTACTGCCGCTCGGGCTGTTCATCGGCCTTCTGATGGGGCTTTCGCGGCTCTACCGCGACAGCGAGATGGCGGTGCTGGCGGCGCTTGGCGTCGGTCCGCGCGAGCTTCTGGCGCCCCTGCTCTCGGTGGCCCTGCCGGTCGTGGTTCTGGTCGGTGCCTGCTCGCTGTGGCTGGCGCCGCTCGCCGAGCGCACCGCCCGCGAGGCGGTGGACGAGGCCAACCGCAGCTTCCTCGTGGCCGGGCTGGATGCCGGGCGCTTCGTCGAACTGCCCGGTGGCCGCGGGGTGGTGTTCGTCGGCGAGCTCTCTCCCGACGGCCGGCGCTTCTCGCGGCTGTTCGTGCAGATGCAGCGCGGCGAGCGGGTGGACGTGGTCACCGCCGTGGAAGGCGAGCTGCTCCTCGATGCCGGCGGCCGCTTCCTGCGTCTGCGTGACGGTTTCCGCGCCGAAGGACAGCCCGGGCAGCGTGACTTCCGCCTGCAGCGCTTCGAGCTGAACGAGCTGCGTCTGCCCGATCCGGAGAGCAGCAACCGCAATCCGCTGGCTGGGCGGCCTACGCCGGAGCTGCTCTCGCCCACGGCCACGCCGCGGGCCCGCGCCGAGTTCCACTACCGCCTCGGCGTGCCGCTGTTTACCCTGGCCCTGGTGCTGCTCGCCCTGCCGCTCTCGCGCAGCCCGCCGCGGCAGTCGCGGCACGGACGGCTGATCGTGGCAGTGCTGACCTATGCCTTCGGCACCAATCTGCTGCTGCTCGGCAAGGCCTGGCTCGGCAGCGGCCAGGTGCCGCTGGCGGCCGGCCTGTGGTGGCTGCACCTGCCGCTGTTCCTGCTCGCCGCCTGGCTGCTGTGGCGCGAGGGCAGGCCGGCGCGCCGGCGCACCGGGGAGGCGCTGGCATGAACGGGCTGGCCGTGTACCAGCGCTATCTCGGTCTCTCGGTGCTGAAGGCGGTCTGCGCGGCCTGGCTGGTGTTCGTGGGCCTGGCCACGGTGGGCAGCCTGCTCGGCGAGATCGACCGCCTGGGGCAGGGCGACTACGGCCTTGGCCATGCCCTGCTGGCCCTGGTGCTGCAGACCCCGCGCCGGGCCTACGAGAACTTCCCGATGGCGGCGGTGGTGGGCAGCGTGCTGGCCATCGGCGGGCATGCCGCGCGTTCCGAGCTGATCGCCCTGCGCGCCGCCGGGCTCTCGCCCTGGCGCATCGTCGCCACCACCCTGGGCACGGTGGCCCTGCTGCTGCTGCCTTTGCTGGTGGCGGGGGAGTGGATCAATCCGGTGGGCGAGCAGCGGGCCCAGGCCCTGAAGCTCAAGGCCACACGTTCCGAAGTGAGCCTCGCTGGCGCCAACCTCTGGGCCCGCGAGGGCGACGAGGTGTTCCATGCCCGCGGCGGCCAGCGCCGCGAGGGTGAGGGGCGGTCCCGGCTGGTGTTCGAGCAGGTGAGGGTTTATGCCTTCGATGCCCAGGGGCGGCTCGAGTGGATCCAGCAGGCCGAGGAGGCCGACTACGCCGAGGACGTGGGCTGGACCCTGCGCCGGGTGAAGCGCACCACCTTCGGCCCCCGCAGTGCCACGGTCGAGACCTTCGATACCCAGCAGTGGGCCACGGCGCTCAAGCCCGGCGCCATCGAGGCCAGCCTGCAGGGGCCAGAACAGCTCGATACCGCCACGCTCGGCCAACGCATCGCCCAGCTACGGCGCAATGGCCTCGATGCCAGCAGCCTGCTCGACACCTACTGGCGGCGCTGGTTCTACCCCTTCACCACCCTGGCCCTGGTGTTCGCCGCGCTGCCCTTCGCCTTCGGCCAGTTACGCAGCGGCGGCTTTGGCAAGCGGCTGTTCATCGGCATCCTGTTCGCCCTGCTGGCGCGCCTGGTGCAGCCGATGCTGGCCAACCTGGCCAAGGCCTACCAGCTGCCGATGCTGCTCGCGTATCTGGTTCCGGTGCTGCTGCTGGTGGCGCTCGGCGTGGCGATGCTCAGGCGGCGCTGACGAGGCGCACCAGGCGGGTGCCGGAGAGCCGGTCGTGCAGGGCGGCGCGCTCGCCGTCGAGCAGCGACCAGAGCAGGCCCGCCGCGGCCGCCGCGCCGGCGATCCAGAACGGCAGCAGGCGGTCGGCCCAGGGCAGCAGGCCGGCGGCCTCGAGCAGCAGCAGGGCGGGCAGGGTGGCGGCGGCATAGCGCAGGGCCAGGGCGCCGGTCGTGGCCGGCCGCCCATCCGCGGCCACCACCCGGAGGCGCCAGGGGCGCATGCCGAGTGTCTGGCCGCCACGCCGCCAGCTCAGCACGAAGTAGGCGCCGACGAAGGTCCAGGCACCGAGGGCGAGGAGCGGGCCGGCCCAGGGCAGATCGCTGAGATCGGCATGGCCGAGCCCGGTGGCGAGGGCGGTGGCCAGCGCACCGAAGAGCAGCAGCACGGCCAGCGCCGGGAAGAGGTCGTAGACGAGGGCCAGCAGGCGCCAGCCGAGATGTGCCGGGACGGCGTACGGGGAGGGGGAGGACATGGCCACCAGCTTAGCCGCCCGCTACGCTGGCGGCTGCGATGCGCCCCGAACCTGCCCGTCCCGAAGCCGTGCGTTCCGCCTCCGCCGCCCGGAGCCCCGCCGAGCGCCGTCGCCTTGCTGCGGCCTGGCCCGAGGCTCCGGCTGCCGAGCGCGCCGCCATCGAGGCCTTCCTTGGCCGGCTCTGGGCCGAAACCGGTTGCGCCCGGGCCACGCTGGCCGCCTACCGCAGCGATCTCGTGCTGGCAGCCCGCTGGCTGGCGGCGCGGGGCGGCCCCGGACTGCTGGCCGTGGACCGCGCGCCGCTTTACGAACTGCTCGCCCTGCGCGCCGTGCAGGGCTACTCGCCGCGCAGCACGGCGCGCCTGCTGGCGGCCCTGCGTGCCTTCTATGCCGATGCCCGGCGCCAGGGCTTGCGTGCCGACGATCCGACGGCTCTGCTGGAGCGCCCCGGCTTACCGCGTGGCCTGCCCAAGGTACTGGCCGAGAGCGAAGTGGAAGCCCTGTTGCGCTCGCCCGATATCCGTAGCCCTGCCGGCCTCGGTGAGCGGGCCATGCTCGAACTGCTCTACGCCACCGGCCTGCGCGTCTCCGAGCTGGTGGGTCTGCCCACGCTGGCCCTGAATCTGCGGCAGGGCGTGCTCAGGGTGCGCGGCAAGGGTGGCAAGGAACGGCTGGTGCCGATCGGCGACGAGGCCCAGCACTGGCTCTCGCGCTACCTGGCCGAGGCACGGCCGGTGCTGGCCAGGGGGCGCAGCCTGCCCGCCCTGTTCCTTGCGGCGGACGGCGAGCCTTACGGCCGCCAGAGCTTCTGGGCGCGGCTCAAGGCCCTGGCGGCGGCGGCCGGCCTCGATCCTGCCCGGGTGGCGCCGCACCGCCTGCGCCATAGCTTCGCCACCCATCTCCTCAATCGCGGCGCCGACCTGCGCGTGGTGCAGATGCTGCTCGGCCACAGCAGCCTGTCCACCACCCAGATCTATACCCATGTGGCGCGCGAGGGCCTGAAGCGCCTACATGCCGCGCACCATCCCCGCGGCTAGCCTGTGCTTCAATAGCGCGCCCGGCGCTCTGGCGCCGCCCGATGCTGGAACCCGCATGCCCCGTTCTCTCGTCCTCGCCCTCTCCCTCGGCCTGAGCCTCGCCGCCTGCGCGCAGCCGGCCGGGAACACCGGCACGCCTGCCGCCACGGCGCCGGCCGCCTCCGGTGCTCCCGCCCGCCCGGGCGAGGAGGCGGTGCGCGCGGCCCTGGCCGGCGTTCTGCCGGGCAACGAGATCCGTCGCCTGCGCCCGGCGCCCTTCGCTGGCTTCCAAGAGGTGGTGATCGCTGGCCGTGTGCTCTATGTGAGTGACGATGGCCGCTATGCCATCGACGGCGCACTGATCGACCTCGCTGATCGGCGCAACCTCACCGAGTCGGCCATGGATGAGGTGCGGGTACAGGAGTTGAAGCGCATCCCCGCCGAGAAGCGCATCGTCTTCGCCCCGCGCGAGCCGAAGTACACGGTGACGGTGTTCACCGACATCGACTGCGGCTACTGCCGGATGTTCCATCAGCACATGGCCGAGTACAACGCGCTCGGCATCGCCGTGGAGTACCTGTTCTTCCCGCGCGCCGGCCAGGGCTCGGCGCCCTGGCAGCAGGCCGAGGCGGTGTGGTGCTCGAAGGACCCGCGCCAGGCCATGACCGAGGCCAAGGGGGGCAAGACCCTGCCGGCCCCGCCCGCCGGCTGCAAGAGCCCGGTGGCCGAGGAGTACGCGCTGGGCCGCGAGGTCGGGGTCAATGCCACCCCGGCGGTGTTCGCCCCCAGCGGCGCCCAGATCGGCGGCTATCTCGAACCGCAGCGCCTGCTGCAGGCCCTGGAGCAGGACGCCCGGCGTCAGGCCCAGGCGGCGCAGCGCTCTGACCGGCGCTGATCCCGGGGTGTCCGGTCGCAGCGCCGGCCGCGGCCGGGCAGGGGCGCTTTGCTAGAATCCACCCCCCGCCTCGCCGGATCCGCTGGTCCATGATCGTGCTCGAGGGCCTGCCGGCCCTGTCTGCCTTCCGCCTCCACCGCCTGCTGGCCGAGTGCAGGGCGATCCACCCCGCGGTCGAGCTGCCTGCCACCCGCCACCTCTATCTGCTGCAGCCCGAGCCGGGCGCCCACCTCGATCTCGCCGCCATCGGCGGCATCCTCGAGGGCTGCGTGGCGATGACGCCGCCGGCGCCGGGCACTGTGGCCCGCTACGTGCTGCCGCGCTTCGGCACCCGTTCCCCGTGGTCGAGCAAGGCCACCGAGATCCTGCGCGGTGCCGGCCATCCGGTGGCACGCGTGGAACGCGGCCTGCGCCTCGACATCGCCCACTGGCCGGCCGATGCCGGCACGGCACGGCGCCTCGCCCGGGTGCTGCACGACCCGATGACCCAGTCCCTGGTGGAGTCCCTCGACGCGGCGGCGGCCCTGTTCGAGGTGCCGGCCACCGGCGCTGTCGAGTACATCGATCCTGCCGCCCTGCCGCAGGCGAACCTCCGCCTCGGCCTTGCGCTCTCGGAGGACGAGATCGCCTACCTCCAAGAGGCCTACACCCGCCTCGGCCGGCCGGCCACCGACGCCGAGCTGATGATGTTCGCCCAGGCGAACTCCGAGCACTGCCGGCACAAGATCTTCAATGCCAGCTGGACCATCGACGGCGAGGCACAGGCGCACTCGCTGTTCAAGATGATCAAGGCCACGCATGCGGCCACCCCGCAGCACACCCTCACCGCCTACCGCGACAACGCGGCGGTGGTGGAAGGCCATCCGGGCCGGCGTTTCCGCCCAGATCCCGCGAGCGGCGAGTACCGCGCCGAGCCGGTCGTCGACAGTGCCTACTGCATCAAGGTCGAAACCCACAACCACCCCACCGCCATCTCGCCCTTTCCGGGCGCCTCCACCGGCGCCGGTGGCGAGATCCGCGACGAGGGCGCCACCGGCCGTGGCGGCAAGCCCAAAGCCGGGCTCACCGGCTTTGCCGTCTCGCATCTGCGCATCCCGGGGGCCCCGCAGCCCTGGGAGCAGCCGCGGCCGCTCAATCCGCGCATGGCTCCGGCCTTCGAGATCATGCGCGACGGTCCGCTGGGGGCCGCCGCCTTCAACAACGAGTTCGGCCGCCCGGCGCTGGCCGGCTATTTCCGTAGCTTCGAGCTGCCCACCGAGACGCCGGGTCTGGTACGCGCCTACGACAAGCCGATCATGCTGGCCGGCGGTCTCGGGGCGATCGACCGGCCGCAGGTGCAGAAACTCGGCCTGCGCCCCGGCGATCTCGTCATCGTGGCCGGCGGGCCGGCGATGCTGATCGGCCTCGGCGGTGGCGCCGCCAGTTCACTGGCCAGCGGGCAGAGCAGCGAGGAGCTCGATTTCGCCTCGGTGCAGCGCGACAACCCGGAGATGCAGCGCCGGGTGCAGGAGGTGATCGACCGCTGCGTGGCCCTTGGCGATGCCAACCCGATTCGCGCCATCCACGACGTCGGCGCCGGCGGGCTGTCGAACGCCATCCCCGAACTGCTGCACGATGCCGGCCTTGGCGGCCGCATCGAGCTCGCGAAGCTGCCGAGTGACGATCCCTCGCTCTCGCCGATGCAGCTCTGGTGCAATGAATCGCAGGAGCGCTACGTGCTCGGCATCGCGCCCGGCGACCTTGCCGTCTTCGAGGCCCTGTGCGCCCGCGAGCGCTGCCCCTATGCCGTGGTCGGCGTGGCTACGGCGGAGGAGGTGCTGGTGCTGGAGGCCGCGGACGGCAGTCGGCCGATCGACCTGCCGATGGAGGTGCTGTTCGGCAAGCCGCCGAAGATGCATCGCGACACCGCCCGCGTGGCACCGCCGCGCTGGCCGCGGCTCGATACCGCCGGCCTCGATCTGCGCGAGGCGGCGCTGCGGGTGCTCTCCCACCCCACCGTAGCGAGCAAGGGTTTCCTCGTCACCATCGGCGATCGCAGCGTCGGCGGGCTCACCGCCCGCGACCAGATGGTGGGCCCCTGGCAGCTGCCGGTGGCCGACTGCGCCATCACCCTCACCGATTTCCACGGTCACGCCGGCGAGGCCATGGCCATGGGCGAGCGCACTCCGCTGGCCCTGATCGATGCCAGGGCTTCGGCCCGCATGGCGGTGGGCGAGGCCATCACCAACCTGGTCGCCGCCCCCATCGCGGCGCTGGAGGAAGTGAAGCTCTCGGCCAACTGGATGGCCGCCGCTGGCCACCCCGGTGAGGACGCCGCCCTGTTCGATGCCGTGAAGGCAGTGGGACTCGAGCTCTGCCCGGCGCTCGATCTCGCCATTCCGGTGGGCAAGGACTCGCTCTCGATGCAGGCGCAGTACGCTGCGCCGGAAGGCGCGCAGAAGAGCGTCTCGCCAGTCTCGCTGGTGGTCAGTGCCTTCGCTCGGGTGGCCGATGTGCGCCGCCAGCTCACCCCTGAGCTGAAACGCGGGGTGGACTCCGAGCTCTGGCTGATCGGCCTTGGTGCCGGCAAGAAGCGCCTCGGCGGTTCCATCCTGGCGCAGTGTTACGGTGCCTTCGGTGGCACTCCGCCCGATCTCGACGACCCGCAGCGCCTGCGCGACTTCGTTGCCCTCGTGAATGCCGCCCGCGACGAGGGCCTGTTGCTCGCCTACCACGACCGCAGCGACGGCGGCGCCTTCGCCACGCTCTGCGAGATGGCTTTCGCCGGCCACCAGGGCCTCGATGTGGTGCTCGACGGCTGGGGCGACGATCCCTTCCGCACCCTGTTCGCCGAGGAGCTCGGCGCGGTGGTGCAGGTGGCGGTGGAAGACCGCGCCGCCTTCGCCGACCTCGTGGAGCGCCATAGCCTCACCGAATGCGCGCAGCGCATCGGCCGCCCCTCGACCTCACCGCGGGTGCGGGTGAGCGACGAGGGCAAGGTGCTGGCCGAGTGGTCGTGGGCCGAGCTGTTCGACGCCTGGTGGTCGACCAGCCACGCCATGCAGCGGCGGCGCGACGATCCGGCCTGCGCCGATGCCGAGCGCGAGGCGCGCCGGCGCTTCGATGACCCGGGTCTCGTACCGAAGCTCGGCTTCGATCCTGCCGAGGACGTGGCCGCTCCCTACATCGCCACCGGTGTCCGCCCGCGGGTGGCCATCCTGCGCGAGCAGGGGGTGAACGGGCAGATCGAAATGGCCGCGGCCTTCGACCGCGCCGGCTTCGCCGCCATCGACGTGCACATGAGCGACCTCATCGAGGGTCGCCTCACGCTGGAAGGCTTCAAGGGCCTCGCTGCCTGCGGCGGCTTCAGTTATGGCGATGTGCTGG
This sequence comes from Silanimonas sp., assembly GCA_026005095.1. Lineage (GTDB taxonomy): Bacteria > Pseudomonadota > Gammaproteobacteria > Xanthomonadales > Xanthomonadaceae > Silanimonas. The sequence continues at coordinate 31,298 of BPKK01000008.1, forward strand.
GCGCGGGGCGCGGCTGGGCCGCCTCGATCCTCACCCGCCCGGCCCTGCGTGAGCAGTTCGCCGCCTTCTTCGCCCGCCCCGATACCTTCAGCCTCGGCGTTTGCAATGGCTGCCAGATGCTGGCGCAGCTGAAGGACCTGGTGCCGGGCGCCGAGCACTGGCCGCGTTTCGTGCGCAACGAGAGCGAGCAGTACGAGGCCCGGCTGGTGCAGGTGAGGGTGGAGGACTCGCCCTCAGTGCTGCTCGCCGGCATGGCCGGCTCGCGCCTGCCGGTGGTGGTCTCGCATGGCGAGGGACGCGCGCGTTTCACCGAGGACGCCCATCGCACCGGCGCTGCCGTGGCGCTGCGCTACGTCGACGGCCACGGGCGGGTGGCCGACGAATTCCCGGCCAATCCGAATGGCTCGCCGGAGGGCATTGCCGGCCTCACCTCGCGCGATGGCCGCGCCACCCTGATGATGCCGCACCCGGAGCGGGTGTTCCGCACCGTGCAGCTCTCCTGGGCGCCGGCGGGCTGGGGCGAGGACTCGCCCTGGCTGCGCTTGTTCCGCAACGCGCGGCGCTTCGTGGGCTGAGCGGGCGGGGTAGCCTGCTTCTTCGAAAGTCGTCGCCTCCGCTGGCCGGCCTGTTTTCACCGCGGGAACGCCCGCCTTCGCGCGGCGTGCGCCCCCGTGCGGAGGGCGGTCAGCGGGAGCAGGCCAGGGATGGCCTGCGTTGCCGAATATGGAGCCGGACGCGGAATCTGAGGCGCTCGCGACGACCGCTTTTCGCCACACGCCCCTGCTACCCTTGGGCGATGGCCGACACCGACGCCCCCGCCCCCCCCGCCGACGCCATGCCGGACGCCGCGCCGGATGCCCTCGACGCCCGCATCGCCGAGGCGCTGCTGGCGCGCGGGCGGCTGAAGGAGGCCGATCTCGCCCGCGCCGAACGCCTGCGTGCCGAGACCGGCGGCGGGCTGCCGGCCCTGCTGGTCAAGCTCGGCATGGTGTCCGAGCGCGACATGGCCGAGACCCTGGGCGAGGTGCTGGGCCTGCCGCTGCTCGCGGCCAAGGACTGCCCTGACACCCCGCCCGCGGGCGTGCAGCTCTCGGCCAAGTTCCTCAAGCACCATGCGCTCTGCCCGGTCGGCGAGGACGAGCGCACGGTGACCCTGCTCTGCGCCGACCCGCAGGAGACCTACCCCGTCGATGCCGTGCGGCTGGCCACCGGCCGCGAGCTGCGGCTGGCCGTGGGCCTGCGCTCCGAGATCGCCGATCTCATCGAGCGCTACTACGGCCAGGGCCGCAGTGCGCTCGGCGCCATCGTCGAGGACGTGGGCGAGGAGGCGCGCGAGGAGGACGATGTCGAGCACCTGCGCGACCTCGCCTCCGAGGCGCCGGTGATCCGGCTCGTGAACCTGCTGATCCAGCGCGCGGTGGAGCAGCGTGCCTCGGACATCCACATCGAACCCTTCGAGTCCCGGCTCAAGGTGCGCTACCGCATCGATGGCGTGCTGGTGGATGCCGAGAGTCCGCCGGCGGCGCTCACCGCGGCGGTGATCTCGCGCATCAAGATCATGGCCAAGCTCAACATCGCCGAGCGCCGCCTGCCGCAGGACGGCCGGATCATGGTGCGCGTGCAGGGCAAGGAGCTCGACCTGCGCGTCAGCACCGTGCCCACCCAGCACGGCGAGAGCGTGGTGATGCGCCTGCTCGACCGCGAGTCGGTGGTGTTCGACTTCCAGCAGCTCGGCTTCACCGAGGAGTTCCTGCCGAAGTTCCTGAAGGTGCTGGACCAGCCGCACGGCATCCTGCTGGTCACCGGCCCCACTGGCTCGGGCAAGACCACGACCCTTTACACCGCGCTGTCGAAGCTCAACACCGACGACGTCAAGATCATCACCGTCGAGGACCCGGTCGAATACCAGCTCGAGGGCATCAACCAGATCCAGGCCCGGCCGCAGATCGGTCTTGATTTCGCAACGGCGCTGCGAAGCATCGTCCGTCAAGACCCCGACATCATCATGATCGGCGAGATGCGCGACCTCGAGACGGCGAGGATCGCCATCCAGTCGGCGCTCACCGGCCACCTCGTGCTCAGCACCCTGCACACCAACAGCGCCGCCGGCGGCATCACCCGCCTGCTCGACATGGGGGTGGAGGACTACCTGCTCACCTCCACGGTGAACGGCATTCTCGGCCAGCGCCTGGTGCGCCGGCTCGAGCCCACGCACGCCGAGCGCTACGAGGCAACACCGGAGGAGATCGAGAAGTTCGGCCTGCGCCGCCTGCAGCCCGAGGGTCCGATTCACCTCTTCCGCCCGCGGCCCTCGGCGCTGACGCCCACCGGCTATCTGGGACGTACCACGATCATGGAATTCCTGGTGGTGGATGATGCGATCCGCAAGCTAGTGATGCAGCACGCCACCAGTAGCGAGATCGAGCGCGAGGCCCGCGCCCGCGGCATGCGCACCATGTACGAGGACGGCCTCGCCAAGGCCCTGGCCGGACTCACCACCATCGAGGAAGTGCTGCGCGTGACCGAGGAGGCGTAACACCTGTTGACATTCTCATGAGGGGGGGGGGGATGCTGAAGGCGCGCCGCGTGAAGAATCCGCGGCGCGGGCTACCCCCCGAGCCCACGTTCCCTTGCTCCGCCCGAGTGGGGAGGCGGAGATCAGGAAGCGACCATGATCAAGAAGCTTAAGTCTTCGGCACTGCTCTTTTTCTGCCTTGCAGGCGTGGTGCTTGCTTGCACCCATGTTTTTGGGAAGAAGGTCATCGCGATCAACATCGTTGGGCCAGCCGGCGCCGAGGCGATGAAGGCGGCGATCGCTGCTGAGGTGGACGCGCAATATGGCAACTCCGAACTCGATGTCTCGTATGAGGAGGTTCGGGTCATGGGAAGTTATAACCGTGGTCCACTTGACCGCCCCATCGTCAAGATGTGTGGACAGACGTTCGGTGACGCCGTAAGGGCTTCGCCAACGCATCTCTATTCTTCGGGCCCCATTGGCGGGGGTGGTGGCGGAGATGGCTCAGGCGGTGGCATTGGCTACGCTTGGGTTCCTATCTACGGGTTCTCGAAGGTCTGTGTTGCCGAGAACGATTGCCGGGTCGAGATCCACATCATCGGCTGGCGGCGCGTTTCAGGAAACCAGGTCGTATGACGAGACGGGTATCGCACTCCATGGCAATCCGATCCATCCGTTGGAAGCCTGTCGTTGCCTTGGCTGGCAGCGTCCTTGTGGCGCTGGTGATCGCGCTTCTCTCACGCGGAGGCTCGCCGGAGCAGTCTGGGCGGCCCGGCAGGCCTTCTGGTATGTCGCTTGATGCGCCGATCGATCCGGGCTCTGTTGGTGCCGGGGAACGTGGGGAGGCAGGCTCACCTCTCCCGGCGGTCGCTTCGTCGGGTTTTCGGATCGATGGAACAGCGTTCGTTTCTCCCCGTGGCGAACGATTCGAACTGAGTCCGGAGGAATCCACCGACGATCGAAGCCAAGCGGAAATGGCGTGGTTGCTGAGGAATGGATACTTGCCGGCCTCCTATCTAGCGTCCAAAGCCCTGGAGCAATTCGACCCCGAGATGAGGCTGGAATCGATCGACGTCATCGATGGGTTGGATTTCGATGAGATGTGGCTGCTCCGTTCGGCGGCGATCTCTGCGGATCCGGCGCGTGCTACAGAAGCACAAGCCCTGTTGCTCGAGGCAGCAACCTTCGGTGGATCCATCGCGGCTCTGGAGGTGTTAGCAAACGCCTATGCCTTCGGGGTGAGGCCTGACCCTGTCGTCTCAGAGGCTTACACCGTGGCAGCCTTTCTTCGAGGTCATGTGCATGGTGGTATTGGATCCGGGGCGAATGCGGCGCTCGAGCTTGCTCCGGATCAGCGGCGTGCGGCCTCGCATCTTGCACTGCAGCTACTCGATCGCATGAACGCCGAGCGAGCACGGGCAGGTCTCCCACCCCTCCAAACAGATCGGCGGCCGGGTCCTGTGGTTCCTTCGCCATCAGTGCCTGATCTCCGGCCATAGCGGTTCCATGCCTGGTGGCGTACTGCGACGCTCGCACGAGTTTCTGACCTCCGTTTTCACGGAGCGAGCCGGCTTGGAGTCCACGTCATCGCCTGGCAGGGCGGTTCATCCGTTACCAGGGCCGTCTTGGGGCTACTGCCGCCACGACATCCGCCCTTTGTCCGGCGTAGAGGGCGTTATGAGGCTTTCGGCTACACTGCAACTCAGCCGATTTGCCTTGCGCCTCTGGTGACGACGTTCCGATACAAAGCCCTAAGCGCCACGGGTGAGTCGCTCGTTGGCTCGATGGAGGCCCCGTGCGCCGAGGACGTAGTCGCGCGCCTTCAGGAACAGGGCCACCTGCCGCTGGAGGTGGGCACCACGCTGGACGAGGGGGCGGGAGAGGGCCTGGCCGCGCTGTTCCGGCGAAAGGCGATGGACGCGGCGGGCCTGCTGCACTTCACCCAGCAGCTCGCCACCCTGCTCGGCGCTGGGCAGCCGCTGGATCGTGCGCTCGGCACCTTGCTGGACTTGCCCGAGCACCCACAGGGGCGGCGGGTGGTCGAGCGCATCCGCGAGGCGGTGCGCGGCGGCCTGCCGCTCTCGGCGGCGCTGGAGCAGCAGCATGGGCTGTTCCCGCGGCTCTACGTGAACCTGGTGCGGGCCGGCGAGGCGGGCGGCGGCCTGCAGCCGGCCCTGCTGCGGCTGGCCGACTACCTCGAGCGCGCCGCGGCGCTGAAGGCGCAGGTGGTGTCGGCGCTCGTCTACCCGGTGCTGCTGCTGGTGATGGCACTGGCCGTCTCGGCTTTCCTGCTCGGGGTGGTGGTGCCGCAGTTCAACGAGCTCTTGGCCAGCACCGATGTGGTGCTGCCCTGGTACACGCAGGCGGTACTGGCTGGCGGCCTGCTGGTGCGCGATTACTGGCTGCCCGCCTTCGTGGCCCTGGCGCTCGGCCTGCTGCTGGCGCTGCGCCAGCTGCGCCAGCCCGGGCCGCGGGCGCGCTTCGACGCCTGGCTGCTGGGCCGCCCGCGCTTGGGCGAACTCGTGGCCCGCTACGAGACGGCGCGGCTTGCCCGTACCCTGGGCACCCTGCTGGGCAATGGCGTGCCCCTGCTCGCCAGCCTCGGTATCGCCGCGCAGGTGGTGGGGAACCGGGCGCTGGCCGCGGCACTCGAACAGGCGGCCGAAGACGTGAAGACCGGGCAGGGCCTGGGCTTCGCCCTCGGCAAGACCAGGCGTTTTCCCCGCCTCGCCGTGCAGATGGTGCAGGTGGGGGAGGAGTCCGGGGAGCTTGCGGCCATGCTGCTCAAGGTGGCCGAGACCTTCGACACCGAGACCCAGCGCGCCATCCAGCGCGCGCTCGCCGCCCTGGTGCCGCTCATCACCGTGCTGATGGCGGTGCTGGTGGGTCTCGTCATCGTGGCCGTGCTCGTTCCGATCTACCAACTCACCAGTTCCGCAGGAGTGCTGTGATGCGCGTGATGCACCGGGGCCTTGCCGCCCGCCGCCAGTCGGGCTTCAGCCTGATGGAGATCCTGATCGTGGTCGGCATCATCGCCGCCATCATGGCCTTCGCCGCCAGCCAGATCTTCGGCGGCCGCGACCAGGCGAACGTGCGCCTGGCCGAAACCCAGCTCGAGACCCTGGCCTCGAAGGTCGAGCAATACCGCATGGACACCGGCCAGCTGCCGGCCTCGCTCGAGGCCCTGGTGTCCAACCCCGGGGTGAATGGCTGGCTCGGACCCTACGTGCGCAAGGCGGAGGACCTGCAGGACCCGTGGAAGCGGCCGATCCAGATCCGCACGCCGGGCCGCAACGGCGAGTTCGAGCTGGTGAGCTTCGGCAGCGATGGCAAGCCGGGCGGCGAGAGCACCGCCGCCGACATCGTGCGCCCCTGAGCCGACGCCGGCGGCCACTGTTTTTTGCCTCGGGCCTGCCGATGCCGCGCCTCCCCGCCCGCTTCCCTGCCGTCTGCTGGCAGCGGGGCTTCAGCCTGATCGAGCTGCTGGTGGTGGCGGGCCTGGCCGCCGTGGCCTTTGCTCTGTTCGCCGGCGCCCTCGTCGGCGCCCTGCCGGGACAACAGCTGCGCGAGGCCACCGGCGCGGTGGCGGCCGAGCTGCGCGCCACCCGGGCCCGGGCGCTGGCCAGCGGGCGCGACCAGCAGTTCCTGATCGACACCGTGAACCGGGAATGGCGCAGCCTCGAGGCCGGGCGCGAGACGCCGAGGCGCCAGGGCCGGCTGCCGGAAGCGCTGCAGCTCGGCGCCACGGTGGCGCGCGAGGAGCAGCCCGGCCCCGGCATCGCCGCCATCCGCTTCTTTCCCGACGGCAGCAGCACCGGCGGGCGCATCGTGCTGCGGCGCGGGGGGGCGGTCTGGCACGTGGACGTGCACTGGCTCACCGGCGCGGTACGGGTGGATCGCGGGGAGGGCGGGCGATGAGGCGGGACGCGATGCGGCGAACAGGCGGGGCGAGGCGGCAGCGCGGCTTCACCCTGCTCGAGGTGCTGCTCGCCTTCGCCCTGCTCGCGGGGGCGGCGGTGCTGCTGCTGTCCATTCTCTCGAACGGCCTGCGCGACGTCGCCGATGCCGAGCGCCACGGCGAGGCCGCCCTGCATGCCCGCAGCCTGCTCGACAACCTCGGCCGGGTGGAGCGCCTGCGGCCGGGCCACCGCGGCGGCGAGCTCGAGGGCGGGCGCTATCGCTGGACACTGGAGGTGCGGCGCGTGGCCGATCCTCTGCCTGGCGCGGCCCTGCCACCCGCCGGACAGGGGGGCGAGGGCGGAATCATCGATGCGGGCGAGCCGGTGCTCTACGAGCTTTCCCTGGTGCTGGAGTGGGGCGAGGGCGGGCCGCGGCAGCGCCTCGCCACCCGCACCCTGCGTGCGCTCTACCCGCTGCCGGAGGACCGGTGAGGGCGCGTGGTTTCAGCCTCATGGAAGTGCTGCTGGCGGTAGCGCTGATGGCTGCCGGGCTGGCGCTGGCCTTCGGCATCGTGCAGGGCGCTGCCCGGGCCGCCGCCTCGGCCGAGCGCGTGGCGGCGCAGAGCGACCGGGTGCGCACGGTACAGGGCTTCCTGCGCCGCCAGCTCTCGCTCGCTCTGCCCCAGGCGCTGGATCCCGCCGCCGGTTTCGAGGACTTGCGCCTGTTGCGCCTATCCGGCGAGCGGGTGGAACTGGTGGCCGAGCTGCCGGGCTATCTCGGCCGGGGCGGGGCCTATCTGCAGGTGTTCCGGCTGGAGCCGGGGCCGCGTGGCCAGCGGCTGGTGTTCGAGCACCGGCTGATGACCCCGGAAGGCCCGCTGCGCGCCGAGCGCCCCCCCGAGGTGCTGCTGGAGGGCCTCGCCGAGGCCCGCTTCGAGGCCCGCGGCTTCGCCCCCGATGGCCGGGTAGAGGACTGGGCCCCGCACTGGGACCGCATCGGCCAGCTGCCGAGCCAGGTGCGGCTGGTGGCCCGTTTCCGCGAGCCGCGCCAGGCCTTCCCCACCCTCGTGGTGCCGCTGCGTTACAGCCTCTCGGGCGCGACGGGCGGCTTGCCCGAGGCCGCGCGCCGCGATGGCCGGGGGGAGGGCGAGCAATGAGGCGGCGGCGCGGGGTGGCCCTGGTGGTGGTGCTCTGGCTGCTGGTGCTGCTTTCGGCGCTGGTCGGCCTGTTCGCCCTGAACGCCCATGCCGAGGCCCTGCAGGCTGCGGCTCTACGCCAGCGGGTGGAACTGGAGCATGCGGCCGAGGCCGGGATCGAGGCAGTGGCGGCGCGCCTGCTCGCCATCGACGAGCGCCGCCGGCCCCTGCCGGACGGCCGCGAGCAGGCCTTCGATTTCGGCGAAGGCATCGAGGTGCGGGTGGCAGTGGTGGACGAGAGCGGCAAGATCGACCTCAATGTAGCCGACGCCGGCCTGCTCGCCCGTCTGTTCCAAGAGTTCGGCCTGGGGGCAGGCGAGGCCGCGCAGCTCGCCGGGGCGATCGTCGACTGGCGCGATGCCGATGGCCTCGTCTCCCCTGGCGGGGGCGCCGAGGCCCGCGAGTACCGGGCGGCCGGCCTGCCCTACGGGCCGGCCGACCGGCCCTTCACTCGGGTGTCGGAACTGCAGCGGGTGCTCGGCATGCGCCATGCCCTGTACCGCGAGGTGAGGCCCTACCTCACGGTCTACACTGGGCTTGCCCAGCCCAACCTCGCTTTCGCCGACCGCCCGGTGCTGGCCGCCATGGGCCTGGCACCCGCAGTGATCGAGCAGGTGCTGGCGGCACGGGCGCAGCTGCAGCCCGGCATGCCGCCGCCGGTGCTGCCCGGCGGCATCGTCCTCGCCGCCTCCGGCACCGGTACGTATAGTATTTCCAGCCGCGCCGCGCGGGCCGATGGGCCGATGGCCGAACTCGAAACCACCGTGCGCGTTGGCGCGGGGGGCTTCCTCGGCCAGGTCTACACGCCGCTGGTCTGGCGCCACGGACAACAGGACTGATGGCCACCGCCCCCCTTCTCGCCAAGCTCGACTGGGACCGCCTGCGCCTGCGCTGGTCGGCCAGTGCGCTCGCGCGCCATCTCGCGGTTTGGTGGGAGGACCTGCTGGCCCTGCTGCCGCCCGGCTGGCAACAGCGCTGTTTCCCGCCCGCCCGCCGGCTGTGGCTGCGGCTGGAGGAGGGGGAATTGCGGCTCGAGGAGGAGGCCGGCGCCGAACGCAGCCCTCTGCCGCCGCTGCCGCTGGCGGGCGGGGAGGGACCGGCCGCGCTGGCCGCCAGCCTCGACCGCCGCGGCGTGGAGGGCGAGCTCTGGCTGGCCCTGTCGCCGTCGCAGGCTCTGCGGCGCGAGCTGGTTTTGCCGTTGGCGGCGGAGGCCCAGCTCGAGGCCGTGCTGCGCCACGAGATCGACCGCCAGACCCCGTTCAGCCCGGACCAGGTGGTGTATGCCTCCCGGGTGCTGGCCCGGCAGCCTGCCGAAGGGCGACTGCGGGCGGAACTCGTGGTCGTGCCGCGTGCGGTACTGGAGGCGGCGCTGGCGGCCCTGGGGCCGCTGGCCGGGCGGCTGGCCGGCGTCGATGTCGATGATGCCGCCTCCTGCGCCGGAGGGCGCCGCAACCTGCTGCCGACGGCCAGCCGCTCGCTGCGCCGTGACCGCGAGCCCATGCTGCGCCTCGCCCTGGTGGGTGGGACCCTGCTCTGCCTGCTCGCGGCCGGCATGCTCAGCCTGGGTAACCGCGAGCGCGCCCTGATGCGCCTCGAAGCCCAGCGCGATGCCGCCTTCGAGACCGCCCGCGAGGCCCGCGCCCTGCGCCAGCAGCTCGAGGCCGCGGCCTCGGCGGCCAACTTCCTCGCCGAGCAGCGTGCCGCCCGGCCGACGGTGCTGGAGGTGCTGGCCGATCTCAGCGCCCGCCTGCCCGACGACGTGCATCTCCAGCGTCTTTCGGTGGAGCAGGGGCGGGTCACCCTCACCGGCTTCGCCCGCTCGGCCGGCACCGTGGTGCCGACCCTGCAGGCCTCGCCCTACCTCAAGGGCCCGGCCCTGGTGGGCACGGTGCAGCAGGACCGCGCCACCGGGCGTGACGGCTTCACCGTGGTGGCCGAACTGGTGCCGGGAGGTCGCGATGCGCCCCGTCCTTGAGCGCTACCGGCCACTGCTCTGGCTGGGCCTGGGGCTGGCCCTCGCCTACCTCGTGCTGGTGCATCCCTGGTGGACCGCGCCGATGCGCGAGCTCGGCGGCAAGATCGCCGAAATGCGCGACGAGGAGCTCGCCCTGCGCATGGAGGGGCAACAGATCCCGTTGCTCGAGACCCGGCTGCGCGAGGTGCGCGAGGTCGAAGCGGCCAACCCCGGCTTCCTCGTCGAGCCGGACAAGGACCTCGCCACCGCGGCCCTGGTGCAGCGTCTCGAATCCGACATTCGCCGTGTCTCGCCCAATCCGCTGGCTTGCGAGATGGTGGCCCGTACTCCTCTCGAGGCCCCGGCCCGCGACCCCTACCCACGGGTCACGGTGCAGATCCGCCTGCGCTGCGATGCCGCCCTGCTGGGGCAGCTCCTGCATGCCCTGGAAAGTGGCAGTCCGCAGCTCTTCATCGACAACCTCGCCCTCAACAGCATGGCCAGCTACTTCGGCATGGGGCAGGCGGTGACCGACACCCGCATCGACGTGGTGTTCGACCTCTACGGCTACCTGCGGCCGGCGCCGCGCCTGGGGGTGCCCGGTGCTTGAGCGCCTGCGCCCCGCCACCTGGCTGCTTGCCACTCTGGCCGCGTGGGCCTTCGGCCTGCTGCTGCTTGCCGTGGCCGGTCTCGGCGGCCGGGTGGGACCGCACCCGGCCAATCCTGCCCTGGCCCCGCCAGTGCCGGAACTGCGCTTCCGCGAGACGGCTTCGCGACTCGGCCCGCCCGAGCAGTACCTCGCCGTGGGCGAGCGGCCGCTGTTTTCTCCAGACCGCCGCCCGGCGCCGGTGGCCGTGGCGGCCGTCGAGCAGAAAGCGCCCTTCGAGGGCGTGCTGACCTCGGTGGTGCTCACCGAGTCCCTGCGCATGGCGGTGTTCAGCGAGCAGAACGGGCAAGTGAATCGCCGTGTGCGCCTTGGCGATCCCATCCCCGGTACGGCCTGGCGGCTCGTCGGGCTGGAGCCGCGCCGCGCCACCCTGGAAGGTCCGGAAGGTCAGCGCGTGCTCGACCTGCGCCTGTTCGACGGCCAAGGCGGTTCGCTGCCCACTCCGATTCCGTTCGCCGAGGCCAAGCCCGAGCAGTCCACGGCCCCCGGTGCGCCGCAAAGTCTGGTCGAACAGGCCGCGGCCGCCGAGGCCGAGGCCCAGCGCAGCGCCGCCGATCAGGCCCAGATCGAGGCCATCCGCGCCCGCATCGAGGCGCGCCGCGCGGCCCTGCGCGAGCAGCAGGCCCGCAACGCCAACGCCCCCATCACCGAGCAATGAGCCCCATGAAGACCACGCCGCTGCTGTCCGCCGCCCTTGCCACGGCCCTCGCCGGCTGCGCCACCGTGCCGGTGCCGGAGGTCCGCCGCAGCGCCGAGGCCGACACCGTGCCGGAGATCCGCCGCGCCGAGGGTGAGGTGCTGGCCGATGCCACGCCCTCCGGCGGGGTCATGCTGCAGCCCGGCACCGGCCGGGTCATCAACGAGGCGCTGGCCTCGCAGCCGCCACCGGCTCTGCCGCAGGCCGGCGAGGCCACCTTCAACTTCGAGGGCGAGTCCCTGCACGCGGTGGTGAAGCTCATCCTGGGCGATCTTCTGCAGCAGAACTACGTCATCGCCCCTACCGTGCAGGGCACGGTGACTCTCGGTACGCCGCGGCCAGTGAGCCCGGCCCAGGCGCTCGCCCTGCTCGAGATGGTGCTGGGCTGGAACAATGCCCGGCTGATCTGGAGCGAGGGCCGCTATGCCGTGGTGCCGGCCGACCAGGCGGTGGCCGGCAACCTGCCATTGCGCACCGGCAGCCCGGCTACAGCCCGTGGCTTCGAGCTGCGCGCCGTGCCGCTGCAGTACGTCTCGGTCACCGAGATGGAGAAGCTGCTCAAGCCCTACGTGCGCCAGGGCGCGGTGGTGCAGACCGACACCGCGCGCAACCTCATCGTGCTCGGCGGCACCCGCAGCGAGCTCGAGAACTATCTGCGCACGGTGCGCATCTTCGATGTCGACTGGCTGAAGGGGATGTCGGTGGGGGTGTTCCCGATCCAGAGCTCGGAGGCCGAGAAGATCGTCGCCGCGCTGGAGCGCACCTTCGGCCCGGAGAGCGGCACGCCGCTGGCCGGCATGTTCCGCTTCCTGCCGGTGCAGGGGAGCAACTCGATCATCGTCATCACGCCCCAGCGCGAGTACCTGCAGGCGGCGCGCGAGTGGATCGAGCGCCTCGACATGGCCGGCGAGGGCGCCCGGCTCTACGTGTACGAGGTGAAGTACATGAAGGCCGGCGACCTCGCTTCCCAGCTCGGCACGGTATTCGATGCCCAGGTGAATGCCGGCGGGAGCGGCCCGGCCCCGGTCTCGCCGGGCCTCACGCCGGTGGAGGTGGGGGCGGTTTCCCGGCCGCCGCAGCAGCGCAGCCAGGCTCCGGCTGCCGGCAGCGCTGGCGGCACTTCGCTGCCGGGCGGGCGCGGCGGTGAATCCGGTATCGGCATCAGCGCCATCGAGGAGAGCAATGCCCTGATGGTGCGTGCCAGCCCGGCGCAGTGGGAGTCGATCCGCCGCGCCATCGAGCGGCTCGACGTGATGCCGGCCCAGGTACACATCGAGGCTCAGGTGCTCGAGGTGGCTCTCACCGGCAGTCTCAGCTACGGCGTGAACTGGTTCTTCGACAATGCCGTCCCGGCCGAGCTGCGCGGCCTGCGCCCCGGACGCGGCAGCCTGGGACAGGTGGCCGGGCAGATCGCCTCAGGCGCCAGCGGTGGGCCGGCCAGCCTGGCCTACACCTTCACCTCGGCCGATGCCGCCGCCATCGTGAATGCCCTCGACAGCGCCAGCGACGTGCGCGTGCTCTCCACGCCCTCGGTGTTCGTGCGCAACAACGCCGAGGCCAATCTCACCGTGGGTCAGGACCTGGCGGTGGAGAGCACCACTTTCAATCCCGGCACCGGCACTGGTAACAACGTCATCAGCAACATCCAGTACCTGCGCACCGGCACCACGTTGAAAGTGCGGCCGCGCATCGGCGGTGACGGCATGGTCTTTCTCGAGATCAGTCAGACCATCAGTTCGCCGAGCGCCGACCCCGGCGCCGGCGGCAACCCGAATGTGAGTACCCGTGAGGTGACCACCGAGGCCATGGTGCAGGATGGCGAGACGGTGATGCTGGCCGGCCTGATCAGCCAGACCGACTCCAAAGGCAGCTCCGGCGCGCCGGGGCTTTCGCGCATCCCCTTCCTCGGCGGTGCCTTCGGCCGCCAGAGCCAGTCGAAGAACCGCACCGAGGTGGTGGTGCTGATCACGCCGCGGGTGGTGCGCAGCCCGCAGCAGACCCGCAGCTATACCGACGAGTACCTCGAGCGCTTCGAGGGCATGGCGCCGCTGCGCGCGCCGGCCCGCGACTGAGTGCGTTCCCGGACCCGGTGATGCGGTTCTCCCACGGCCCCGTGCTGCGCGAGCTGCTCGGCCGCGAGTGGCGCGAGCGTTACCAGGGCAGCCTGCTGGGCGCGGCCTGGCTGGTGCTGCTGCCGTTGGCCCAGCTCGCGGTGCTGGCCTTCGTGTTCGGCCAACTACTGCCGGCGCGCTCGGCCAGCGCCGGCATGGCCTATCCGGTGTTCCTCGCCCTTGGCCTCTTCCCCTGGCTGCTGTTCGCCAATGCGGTGAACCGAGGCGTTACCACCTACCTCGACCATGCCGGGCTGATCGCCCGCGTGCCCCTGCCGCCTGCGCTCTACGTGCACGCACGGGTGCTGGCGAGCGTGCTGGTGGATTTGAGTGGGTTCCTCGTGGTGCTCGCCGTGCTGCTCGTTCTGGGCCTGCGGCCCTCGGTGCCTGGTCTGCTCGCCGCCACGGTGGCGCTGGCGGTGCTGGCACTGATGGCCTTGGCCTTGGCCCGCATCGCCGCCCTGCTGCAGGTCTTCGTCCGCGATCTCGCGCCCCTCGTGGGCCAGCTCACCGGCCTTGGATTCTTCCTCGCGCCGGTGCTCTACGAACGCGCGCAGCTGCCGGCGCCGGTGGCTGTGACGCTGGGCTGGAACCCACTGGTGGCGCCGATCGAGGCGATCCGCGGCGGGCTCTCGGGCGGCGCGGCCCTGCCGTGGGCGGCGCTTGCCGCCTCGGCGGCGGTAGCTGTGCTACTGCTCGGCCTCTCGCTCGCCCTGCAGCGCCGGGCCGGCCGGCATCTGGAGGACTTCCTGTGAGCGGCGAGTGGCTGGTGCGGCTCTCCGGCGTGGGCAAGCGCTATCCGGTGGTGGGCGCCCGCGGCGACCGCCTCTCGGCGCTCGGCCGCCTGCTGCTCGGGCGCCCGCCGCGGCGCGAGGTGCCGGTGCTCTCCGGCATCGATCTCGAGGTGCGGCGCGGCGAGTCACTGGCGATCATCGGCGAGAACGGGGCGGGGAAATCCACCTTGCTCAAGCTCATCACCGGCACACTCACCCCGAGCGAGGGCCGCATCGAGCGCCGCGGGCGCATCGGTGCCCTGCTCGAACTCGGGGCTGGCTTCCACCCGGAATACAGCGGCCGGGACAACGTGCGCATGGCCGCGGCCCTGCACGGGCTCTCCGGGGCCGCGCTACAGGCCCGGCTGCCCGAGATCGAGGACTTCGCCGCCATCGGCCGCTACTTCGACGAGCCGGTGAAGCACTACAGCAGCGGCATGGCCATGCGGCTTGGCTTCGCCGTGGTGGCGGCCACCCGTCCCGACCTCCTCATCACCGACGAGGTGCTGGCGGTGGGCGATGAGCGCTTCCAGAAGAAATGCATCCGCTGGATCGACAGCTATCTTGCCGGCGGCGGCACCCTGCTGCTGGTCTCCCACAGCCCCTACCACGTGCGCAAGCTCTGCCGCCATGCGCTGTGGCTGCGTGAGGGCCGGATCGAGGACCAGGGCGAGGCGCACGACGTGTCGCGGCGCTACGAGGCCTGGCTGGAGGGGCGTGATGCGGCCGCCGGCGAAGCGGCAGCGGAGGGCCTGCCCGAATACCGCATCGAGTCGTTGGCCCTGAGCCTGGTCGGGGGCCGGCTCTCGGTGCGGCTTGCCGCCCGCTCCCGCGAGGGAGATCGCCCGCACCTGCTGGTGGGCCTGGTGCGGGCCGATGGCACACCGGTGTACGGGGTCAGTACCGAGATCGACGGCCAGGGCCCCTGGCCACTGCCGGAGGGCGGCTTCGGCGCCCGGCTGGAACTCGATGTCTCGGCCCTGCTGCCCGGCCGCTACCGCTTCCGCGCCCACACCATGGACCCCGAGGCCCTGCGCGTCTTCCATACCGTGGAGCAAGCCTTCGACCTGCCGGGCGAGAGCCGCGAGTTTGGCTTCGTGCGCCTGCCGCACCGCTGGGAGGCGCCATGAGCCCGGCGTCCGCGCGCACCGATCCGGGCCGCCTGCCGGTGGTGGTGGTGCCGGTGTTCAACGCCTTGGACGCGGTGGATGCCTGTCTCGCCGCGCTCGACCGCAGCCTGGCCCCCGGAACCCGGGTGCTGCTGGCCGATGATGCCTCCACTGACCCGCGGGTGCCGGCCTTGCTGGAGGGCTGGGTGCGCCGTACCCGGTTGGCCGCCCGCCTGGTGCGCCGCGAGCGCAACCTAGGCTTCCCGGCCAACTGCAATGCCGCCTTCGCCGAGACCGGCGAGGACGACGTGGTGCTGCTCAACTCCGATGCCGAGCCGCAGGGGTCATGGCTGGAGCGCTTGGCGGCCTGCCTGGCCAGCGACTACGGCATCGCCTCGGCCACGCCTTGGAGCAACAACGGCGAGATCGTGAGCTTTCCGCGCTTCGTTTCCCCCAACCCGGTACCCGAGGACCCGATGGCGATCGCGGCGGCGGCCGCACGGCTCGCCCCCATGTACCCGGCGATTCCCACCGCCGTGGGCTTTTGCATGGCCCTGCGCCGCTCGGCCCTACGCGCCGTGGGCGGCTTCGATGCCGAAACCTTTGGTCGCGGCTATGGCGAGGAGAACGACTGGTGCCTACGTGCCGAGGCGCATGGCTGGCGCCATGTGCTCTGCGACGATGCCTACGTGGTGCACCACGGCCATGCTTCCTTCGCCGCCACCGGTCTCGCCCCCGGCGGTGAGAACCTGCGCCGGCTCAATGCGCGATGGCCGGGTTACAACGAGCGCATCGCCCGCTACATCCTCGACGACCCGCTGCGCGGCCCGCGGCAGCGTCTTGCCGAGGCCCTCGCTATGCTGGCAGCCGAGAGTCCGCAGGGAGATCTGTTCCGATGAGCGAGGCCACGCCGCTGCCCTTCACCGGCGAGCGCTACCACCCGGAAGTGCCGCGCGAGATGGCCTACGAGCACTGGCACCGCTATGCCTTCGCGATGGAGCTGGCGCGCGGCCGCCAGGTGCTGGATGCTGCCTGCGGCGAGGGTTATGGCGCTGCCCTGCTGGCACGCACCGCCGCCATGGTGACCGGCATCGACCGCGCGCCGGAAGTGATCGCCCATGCCCGAAGCCGCTACGTGCACCCCAGGCTGCGCTTCCTCGAAGGCGATGTGCTCGATCTCTCCGCCATCGACACCGAGAGCCTCGACCTCGTGGTGAGCTTCGAGACCCTCGAGCACCTCGCCGAGCACGATCGCCTGCTTTCTGGGTTCGCTCGGGTGCTGAAGCCCGACGGCCTGCTGCTCATCTCCACGCCGGACAAGCACACCTACACCGACCTTGCGGGTGAGCAGAACCCGCACCACGTGCGCGAGCTCTACCGCGAGGAGTTCGAGGCCCTGATCGGTCGCCATTTCGTCCGCTGGCGGCTCTATGGCCAGCGCGTGGTCACCCATTCCCTGCTCTGGCGGCTCGATGGCGGCACCGGCGCCACCACCGCCTTCACCCAGGACGGTGAGGACGTATTCAGTGGCATCCGCACCCTGCCGGTGTACCACGTGGCGGTGTGTGCCAAGCGCGGCGAGTCACTGGCCGGCTTGCCAGCTTTGAGCTGCTTTGCCGATGTCCAGCAGAGCATCCACGCCCATTACCACCAGGTGATCCGCGAGCTGCTCGCCACCGACCGCTACGCCCACACCTTGCGCGAGCGCCTGCGCGCCGCCGGTTTGCCCGACGGCCCGTGACGGCATCGCGCGGCAGCGGCGGGGTCGATGCCGTGGTGGTGGCCTACGACAGTGCCAGCACCCTCGATGCCTGCCTGCGTTCCTTGCTGGCGCAGCCGCCGCTCGTCCGCCTCGTGGTCGTAGACAACGGCTCGCGCGACGACAGCCGGGCGCGGGTTCGGGCCATGGCGGCCGGCGAGCCGCGCCTCTCGCTCCTCGAACTCGACCACAACCCGGGCTTCGCGGCCGCCTGCAACGCCGGGGCCGCGGTCGGGGATTCGTCCTGGCTGCTGTTCGTGAACCCCGACTGCGAGCTGCCGCAGGGGGCCCTCGAGCGCCTGCTGGCGCATGCCGCCACCATGCCCGCACCCGGCGCCCTCGGTGCCGACCTGCGCGATGCTGAAGGCCGGCGCGACGCCGCCGCGCGACGGCACGACCTCAGCCTCGCCCGCCTGCTCGCCGCCCGCGGCGGGCGCGATGCGCTCGCCATCCCGGTGGAGGAGGGCAGAGCCCTGCAACCCGTGGAGGCCTGCTCCGGGGCTCTGATGCTGGTGCCGCGCGCGGCCTTCGACCGTATCGGCGGCTGGGATGCCGGCTACCGCCTGCATGTCGAAGATCTCGACTTCTGCCGCCGCCTGCGCGGCGCCGGCTTCACCGTGGCGGTGGCCAACGACGTGCCGGTGCTGCACCACCGCGGGGTGTCGAGCCGCGCCCGGCCGCTGTTCGTGGAATGGCACAAGCACCGCGGCCTGTGGCGTTACTGGCGGCGCTTCGAGGCGCCGGGTCGGGCCTGGGCCTGGCGGCCGCTGGTGGCCCTGGCCCTCGCGGCGCGTTTCACACTGATCGCCCTGCCGCGTGCGATGCTGGGCGCTCACTTCCGCCGCCGCGCCCGATGAGTCTTGGCCCGCCCGATCGCCTCGCCCTGCTCGAAGCCGTGACCCAGGCCCTGGTCGATCCGGTTTTCGTGCTCGACCGCGACGGGCGCTATCTCGAGGCCTTCGGCGGCAGCGATCGCGCGGCCTACGACAGCTCCGCCTACCTCGTCGGCAAGACCCTGCACGACATCATGCCGGCCGCGCTCGCCGACGGCTTCCTCGCCGACGTGCGGCGGGTGATCGACACCGGCCAGCCGCATGTCTACGAGTACACCCTCTCGGCCGACGACTGCACCGGAAATGCCCACGACGGCCCGTCAGGGCCGCAGTGGTTCATGGGTCGCATCGCACCGATCGTGGCCGGAGCGGGCGACGTGCCCGACTGCGTGGCCTGGGTGGTGATCAACATCACCCGCCGCCGGCAGCTCGAGGCCGAACTGCAGCGCTTTGCCACCACCGACGAGCTCACCGGCCTCCTCAATCGCCGCGCCTTTCTTGCCCGGCTGGAAACGGCGATGGAGACCACCCGCACCGTCGGCCTGCCGCTGGCGCTCGCCATCCTCGACCTCGATCACTTCAAGGCGGTGAATGATCGCTTCGGCCATGCCGTGGGCGATGCTTTCCTGCGCTACGTGGCGAAGGCCCTGCTGGCCTGGCCGGCCGCCGGCAAGGTGCTGGGCCGCATCGGCGGCGAGGAATTCGCCGTGCTGTTCGAGGGCCTTGCCCTGCCGCCGGCCGCAGCTCTGCTGCGCGAGTGGCAGACGCAGTTCCACGCCCGCCCATTCGAACTCGCCGACCAGGCGATCGGCGTAGCCTTCAGTGCCGGCGTGGTGGCCATGGCCGACGAGGATGCCAGCACCACCGATCTTTTGCGCCGCGCCGACCACTGGCTCTATGAGGCCAAGCATGCCGGACGCGGGCGGGTGGCATACCCGGGCTGGATCGACCGGCGCCTGGGCTGACCGGACGGCGTGATGCTTCAGCGGTGGCGGTTGATGGCGTCGCGGGTCTCGCGTGCCACGCGGGCGGCGGCTTCGGCGAAGTCGGTGCCGCTACTGGCATAGAGGATGGCTCGCGAACTGCTGATGATGAGCCCGGTGCGGTCGGTGTCGAGGCCGTGCTTGAGCACCGCCCCAACATCGCCGCCCTGGGCGCCGATGCCGGGCACCAGCAGTGGCACCGCGCCCCCGACGATGGCGCGCACTTCACCCAGCTGTTCCGGCCAGGTGGCGCCGACGACCAGCCCGAGATTGCCATTCGCGTTCCAGTCGCGCGCGGCCTTTTCGGCCACGTGCTGATAGAGCGGGCGGGTCGTGCCGTCGGCGCCGGCCACCGGCAGATCCTGCAGATCGGCCGCTCCCGGGTTCGAGGTGCGGCAGAGCACCACCACGCCGCGGTCGGCGCGCTCGAGGTAGGGTGCCAGCGAGTCGCCGCCGAGATAGGGGTTGGCCGTGACCGCGTCGGCGTGGAAGCGGTCGAAGGCCTCGCGGGCGTAGTTCAGGGCCGTACTGCCGATGTCGCCGCGCTTGGCATCGAGGATCACCGGGATGCCGGGATGTGCGGCATGGATGTAGGCGATGAGCCGTGCCAGTGCGTCCTCCGCCCCCTGCGCAGCAAAGTGGGCGATCTGCGGTTTGAAGGCGCAGGCGTACTCGGCCGTCGCATCCACGATCGCCTTACCGAAGGCGAAGACGCGGTCCGGGTCTTCGGCCAGCGGGGCGGGGTAGCGTCCCGGCTCCGGGTCGATGCCGACGCAGAGCAGGGAACCAGACGCCGCCCAACGGGACTTCAATGCGGTCGTGAACGGCATGGGGGATGCTTTACTTCAAGGCCTTGAAGCGGATGCGCTTCGGCTTGGCGCCCTCCTCGCCGAGGCGGCGCTTCTTGTCCTCTTCGTACTCGCGGTAGTTGCCCATGAAGAACTCCACGTGCGAATCGCCCTCGAAGGCGAGGATGTGGGTGGCAATGCGGTCGAGGAACCAGCGGTCGTGCGAGATCACCATGGCGCAGCCGGGGAACTCCAGCAGCGCATCTTCCAGCGCGCGCAGGGTTTCCACGTCGAGGTCGTTCGAGGGTTCGTCGAGCAGCAGCACGTTGCCGCCCTGCAGCAGGGTCTTGGCCAGATGCAGGCGGCCACGCTCGCCACCGGAGAGCGAGCCCACCATTTTCTGCTGGTCCTGGCCCTTGAAGTTGAAGCGGCCGATATAGGCGCGCGACTGGATCTCGATGCCGTTGATGTTGAGGATGTCGGCGCCGCCCGAGACCTCCTGGAAGACGGTGTGGTTGCCCTCCAGCTTGTCGCGGCTCTGGTCGACGTAGGCCAGCTTCACCGTCGGGCCGATCAGGATCTCGCCCTTGTCGGGCTTTTCCTGCCCGGTGAGCATGCGGAACAGGGTGGACTTGCCGGCACCATTAGGACCGATGATGCCGACGATGGCGCCGGGCGGCACGATGAAGCTGAGGTCGTCGATCAGCAGGCGGTCGCCGTAGCTCTTGCTGACGTTCTTGAACTCGATGACGTTGTTGCCCAGGCGCTCACCCGGTGGGATGAAGATCTCGTTGGTTTCATTGCGCTTCTGGTATTCCTGCGATTGCAGCTCTTCGAGGCGGGCCAGGCGGGCTTTGCCCTTGGTGCGCCCACCCTTGGCGTTCTGCCGAGCCCACTCCAGCTCCTTCTGGATCGCCTTCTGTCGGGCCTTCTCCTGGTTCTCCTCCTGGCGCAGGCGTTCCTCCTTCTGCTGCAGCCACTCGGTGTAGTTGCCCTTCCACGGGATGCCGCGGCCGCGGTCGAGCTCGAGGATCCACTCGGCGGCGTTGTCGAGGAAGTAGCGGTCGTGGGTCACTGCCACCACGGTGCCCGGATAGCGCTGCAGGAACTGCTCCAGCCACTCCACCGACTCGGCATCGAGGTGGTTGGTGGGCTCGTCGAGCAGCAGCATGTCGGGCTTCTGTAGCAGCAAACGGCACAGGGCCACGCGGCGCTTCTCGCCGCCCGAGAGATGGGCGATCTTGGCATCCCAGGGCGGCAGGCGCAGGGCGTCGGCCGCCACTTCCAACTGCTGCTCCACCTGATGGGCATCGCCGGCGGCGAGGATCGCCTCGAGCCGCGCCTGTTCGGCGGCGAGCTTGTCGAAGTCGGCGTCCGGTTCGGCGTAGGCAGCGTAGACGGCATCGAGCTGCGCCTGGGCGCTGAAGAGCTCGCCCAGGCCTTCCTCCACCGCCTGGCGCACGGTGTGCTCCGGGTTGAGCTTCGGCTCCTGCTCGAGGTAGCCCACCTTGATGCCGGGTTGCGGGCGGGCCTCGCCGACGAAATCGGTGTCCACGCCGGCCATGATCCGCAGCACGGTCGACTTGCCGGCGCCGTTCAGGCCGAGCAGGCCGATCTTCGCGCCAGGGAAGAAGGACAGCGAGATGTCTTTGAGGATCTGGCGCTTGGGCGGAACGGTCTTGCTGACACCGTTCATGGTGTAGATGTACTGCATCGCTCACTCCATTCAGACGCGCCCGGCCGCGGCGGCGCCGGCGGCGGGAGGGGGCATTCGGGGACTCGCCGAGTATACCGGACGGGCCCGGCTGCCCCGCGGTGCGGCGGGGGAGGGCTGCCCAGTGGCTGAATGGCGGCAGCCGGCCGGCCGCGTGGCCAGAGACGATTCAGGCAGCACGCGGAATGCTCGGGCCACGTCCCACCGGAGCCTACTGCCATGCGTACCGGACTGCTGACCTCCTCTCTCGCCGCCTTCGTGGCGGCTGGCGCGCTTGCGCTGGGCCAGCCCGCCGAGGCCCGCGACGACGGCCGCCACCACCATGATCGCGGCCATTCGGCGCAGCACCACGGCTGGAGCGACCGCGACTACCGCCAGGGCTACCGCGACGGCCGGCGCGATGCCCGCCGCGACCATCGCCGCGACGGCCACCCCGGCCGCGGCTATGGCCCGCCGCCGCGGGTGGTCTACCACGCCCCGCCGCCGGTGGTGATCCACACCCCGCCGCCGCGGGTGGTCTATGCCCCGGTCTACCGCACGCCGCCGCGCTGGCAGCGTGGCTACCGCATCCACGACTACCACTGGGCGCCCACCTATGTCGTGGTCGATTACCACCGCTACGGCCTGCGCCACCCCCCGCACGGCCACCATTGGCGCCGCGACGAGCGCGGCAACTGGTTGCTGGTGGCGATTGCCACCGGCATCGTGGTGGACGCCATCCTCAACGGCTGACGCGCTGCGCAGGTCCGGGTGACCGGGCCGGGCCGGCATCCCCAAGGGAGACAGGGCGGGCGGCTACACTAGGGTCTCCCGCCCCTTTCCTTGCCGAGGCCCGAGCCCGATGTTCCCGAGCAGCATGCGCATTGCCGATTACGACACCGAACTGGCTGCGGCCATCGCCGCTGAGCGCCAGCGGCAGGAAGACCATGTCGAGCTGATCGCCTCGGAGAACTACGCCAGCCCGCGCGTCATGGAGGCGCAGGGCTCGGTGCTGACCAACAAGTACGCGGAAGGCTACCCGGGCAAGCGCTACTACGGCGGCTGCGAGCACGTCGACGTGGCCGAGCGGCTGGCCATCGAGCGCTGCAAGGCCCTGTTCGGCGCCGACTACGCCAACGTGCAGCCGCATTCGGGCTCGCAGGCCAACCAGGGCGTGTTCTTCGCCCTGCTGCAGCCCGGTGACACCATCCTCGGCATGAGCCTCGCCCACGGCGGCCACCTCACCCACGGCGCCAAGGTGAATGCCTCGGGCAAGCTCTTCAATGCCGTGCAGTACGGCGTCAACGAGCAGGGCCTCGTGGACATGGACGAGGTCGAGCGCCTCGCCCTCGAGCACCGGCCGAAGATGCTCATCGCCGGCTTCTCGGCCTACTCGCAGATCATGGACTGGGCGCGCTTCCGCGCCATCGCCGACAGGGTGGGCGCCTACCTGTTCGTCGACATGGCGCACATCGCCGGCCTCGTCGCCGCAGGCGTCTACCCGAACCCGCTGCCGCACGCCCACGTGGTCACCAGCACCACCCACAAGACCCTGCGCGGCCCGCGCGGCGGCATCATCGTGATGAGCAAGGCCGGCGCCGGCGAGAAGGCCGAGGAAATCGAGAAGAAGCTGCAGAGCATCGTCTTCCCGGGCATCCAGGGCGGCCCGCTGATGCATGTCATCGCCGCCAAGGCCGTGGCCTTCAAGGAGGCGCTCGAGCCGGCCTTCAAGGCCTACCAGCAGCAGGTGGTGAAGAATGCCAAGGCCATGGCGGATGCCCTCATGGCCCGCGGCTACAAGATCGTCTCTGGCGGCACCGAGAACCACCTGATGCTGGTCGACCTGATCGGCCGCGAGGTCTCGGGCAAGGATGCCGAGGCCGCGCTCGGCTCGGCCCACATCACGGTGAACAAGAACGCCGTGCCGAACGACCCGCGCTCGCCCTTCATCACCTCGGGCCTGCGCATCGGCACTCCGGCCATCACCACCCGCGGCTATACCGAGGCCGACTGCATCGAGCTTGCGAACTGGATCGCCGACGTGCTCGATGCCCCGGCCGACGAGGCGGTCATCGCCCGGGTGCGCGCGGCGGTGACCGCGCAGTGCCGCAAGTACCCGGTCTACGGCTGAGCCGCTGACGGATGCACTGCCCCTTCTGCCCGCACGAGGACAGCCGCGTGATCGACTCGCGCGTGGCCGAGGACGGCAGCAGCATCCGCCGCCGCCGCGAGTGCCCGGCTTGCGGCGAGCGCTTCTCCACCGTCGAGCAGGTGGAGTGGCGCCTGCCCGCGGTGGTGAAGAGCGATGGCCGGCGCGAGCCTTTCGACGAGCGCAAGCTGCGCGCCAGCTTCGACAAGGCCCTGCAGAAGCGGCCGGTGCCGGCCGAGCGGATCGATGCCGCGGTACGCGCGGTGGTGAACGAACTGCGCAAGAGCGGCGAGCGCGAGCTGCCCTCGCGGCGCATCGGCGAGCACGTGATGGACCAGCTAAAGCCGCTCGACCAGGTGGCCTATGTGCGCTTCGCCTCGGTGTACCGCAGCTTCGGCGACGTGCAGGATTTCCGCGAGGAGATCGAGAAGCTGGAGCGCGACCTGCCGGCGGCCCAGACCCTCGAACTGCCGTTTTCCGATCCCATGCCGAAGCCGGGCCGGACGCGGAAGTGATGGCCATCGCCCCGGTGTTCAGCGAGATCGACCACCGCCACATGGCCGAGGCCCTGCGCCTCGCGGCCACCGGCGAGTTCACCACCAGGCCGAACCCGATGGTGGGCTGCGTGCTCGCCCATGGCGCCGAGGTGGTGGGGCGCGGTGCCCATGAGCGCGCTGGCGGCCCGCATGCCGAGGTCTTC
This sequence comes from Silanimonas sp., assembly GCA_026005095.1. GTDB lineage: Bacteria > Pseudomonadota > Gammaproteobacteria > Xanthomonadales > Xanthomonadaceae > Silanimonas. Next base: position 55,124 of record BPKK01000008.1, read on the forward strand.
GCCCTGCGTGAGGCGGGGGGGCGGGCGGCCGGGGCCACGGCCTATGTCACCCTGGAGCCCTGCGCCCATTTCGGCCGCACCCCGCCCTGTGCCGATGCCCTGGTGGCGGCCGGCGTGACCCGGGTGGTGGCGGCCATCCGCGACCCGTTCCATGCCGTGGCCGGGCGCGGGTTCACCGCCCTGCAGGCCGCCGGCATCACGGTGGAGCAGGGCCTGCTGGCCGACGAGGCCGAGTGGCTCAACCGCGGCTTTCTGATGCGCGCCCGCCATGGCCGGCCCTGGGTGCGGGTGAAGCTGGCGATGAGCCTGGATGGCCGCACGGCGCTCGCCAGCGGCGAATCGAAGTGGATCACCGGCGAGGCGGCGCGCGCCGATGTGCAGCGCTGGCGGGCCAGGGCCTCGGCCATCCTCACCGGCCTTGGCACCGTGCTGGCCGACGACCCCCGGCTCACCGCCCGGCTGCCCGAGGGCGTGGAGTGCGTGCCGCCGATGCGCGTGGTGCTCGACCATCACGGCGCCCTGCCACGTGCCTGCCGTCTACTCGATGGCGAGGCGCCCACCCTGGTGGCGCATGCCGACGACATCGTCCCGGACTACGGTCCCACGGTGGAGGGCTTCGCCGTGCCCCGGCTCGGCGGCCACCTCGACCTCGAGGCGGTGCTGGCCCAGCTCGCCATCCGGCAGGTGAACGAGGTACAGGTGGAGGCCGGCGCCACCCTGGCCGGGGCCTTCCTGCGCGCCGGCCTGGTCGACGAGCTCCTGCTCTACGTGGCGCCGGTGCTGCTCGGCGACCGCGGCCGGCCGCTGTTCGGCGGCCTTGGCATCGAGCGCATGGCCGAGCGCATCGGCTTCGAAACCGTGGACCTGCACGCCTTCCCCGACGGCGACCTGCGGCTCTGCCTGCGGCCGCGGGGCTGAGGCATGGGGCGCGGGCCCGTGGGCGCCCGCGCCCGCTGCAACGGCGCGTTGTCCCGGCCGCGACGCCCGCCCCGGGCAGGCTCCCTATAATCGCGGGCTTCCCGAACCGGACCCCGCGATGTTCACCGGACTCATCCAGGCCGTCGGCCGCCTCGTCGCCCGCGAGTCGCTCGGCGGCGACCAGCGACTGCGTTTCACCGTGGGGGGCTTGCCCTTCGCCGATGTCGAGCTCGGCGAATCGATCGCCTGCAATGGCGTCTGCCTCACCGTGGTGGCCTTCGATGCCGCGGCCCCGGACGGGGCCTGGTTCGATGCCGACGTCTCCACCGAGACCCTGGCCCTCACCACCCTCGGCAGCCTGCCCGTGGGCGCGGCGGTGAATCTCGAGCGGGCGTTGCGGGTGGGCGACCGCCTCGGCGGCCACCTCGTCAGCGGCCATGTCGACGGCATCGGCCTCGTCGAGTCGGTGGAGGCCGACGCCCGGGGCCAGCGCTGGCGCTTCCGCGCGCCCAAGGCCCTGCTGCGCTTCATCGCCGCCAAGGGCTCGGTGGCGGTGGACGGCACCTCGCTGACGGTGAACGCCGCCGATGGCGAGGGCTTCGAGGTGATGCTGGTGCCGCACACCCTGGCGCACACCGGCTTCGGCGGCATGGCCGTGGGCACCCCGGTCAACCTCGAGGTGGACACGGTGGCGCGCTACGTGGCGCGGTTGCAGGAAACGGAGGGCTGGGCATGAGCTTCGCCCCGATTCCCGAGATCCTCGAGGACCTGCGCGCCGGCAGGATGGTGGTCATCGTCGACGACGAGGACCGCGAGAACGAAGGCGACCTCATCATGGCCGCCGAGCTGGTGCGGCCTTCCGACATCAACTTCATGGTCACGCACGCGCGTGGCCTCGTCTGCCTCTCGCTGACCCGCGAGCGCTGCCGCCAGCTGGGCCTGGGGCCGATGGTGAGCAGCAACACCTCGCCGCACCACACCAACTTCACGGTCAGCATCGAGGCCGCGGAGGGCGTGACCACCGGCATCAGCGCCTACGACCGCGCCCACACCATCCGCACCGCGGTGCGTCCCGATGCCCGGCCCGAGCACCTCTCGCAGCCCGGGCACATCTTCCCGCTGATGGCCCAGCCAGGCGGCGTGCTGACGCGCGCCGGCCATACCGAGGCGGCCTGCGACCTCGCCCTGCTGGCGGGCCTGGAGCCGGCCGGCGTGCTGGTGGAGATCCTCAATCCCGATGGCTCGATGGCGCGCCGCCCCGAGCTGGAGGTGTTCGCCCGCGAGCACGGCCTCAAGATCGGCTCGATCGAGGACCTGATCCGCTACCGTCTCGCCACCGAGCACACCGTCGAGCGGGTGGACGAGCGCCCGATCGAGACGGCGCACGGCCCGTTCCGCCTGCTCACCTACCGCGACCGGCTGAGCCGCGAGCTGCATTTCGCCCTGGTGCGCGGCAGCCCTTCGGGCGAGCGCCCGACCCTGGTGCGGGTACACGTGAAGAACGTGCTCGCCGACGTGCTGCAGTGGCAGCGCCCGGACTTCGGCGGTTCGGCCTCTGATGCCCTGGCGCGGATCGCCGCCGAGGGCGAGGGCGTGCTGGTGGTGCTGGCCGATGCCGTGGGCCCGGACGCCCTGCTGGCGCGCATCACCGAGCAGCCCGAGGCCCCGGCCGGCCGGGTGCAGGAGTGGCGGCGCAATGGCGCCGGCTCGCAGATCCTCGCCGACCTCGGCCTGCGCCACCTGCGGGTGCTGGGCACGCCGCGCAAGCAGATCGGGCTCGGCGGCTACGGCCTCGACGTGCTCGAGTACCTGCCCCTGCGCTGAGCCGGGCAGGCGGGGGGACGGCCGAGGGCGTACACTGTCGGGCCGTTTCCCTGCCACGACGCCATGCCCCGATTCGAAGGCGACCTCCGGCCGCGCCCCACGGGCCAGTACGCCATCGTCGCCAGCCGCTGGAACCCGAAGATCACCGATGCCCTCGTCGAGGGCGCGCGCCAGGCCCTGCTCGCCCACGGGGTGGAGGAGGGACGGGTCGAGGTGGTGCGGGTGCCCGGGGCCTGGGAGATTCCGCCGGTGGCCGCGGCCATCGCCGCCAGCGGCCGGGCCGCGGCGATCATCGCTCTTGGCTGCGTGGTGCGCGGGGATACCCGGCACTACGAGCAGGTGGCCGATGGCTGCAGCCAGGCCCTGATGCGGCTGCAGCTCGATTTCCGTCTGCCGGTGGCCAACGGCGTGCTGGCGGTGGAGACCTATGCCGATGCCGAGGCCCGCGCCGGCGGCCGCATGGGCAACAAGGGCGAGGAGGCGGCGCTGGCCGCCCTCGAGACGAGCGATCTTTTGACGCACTGGCAGAAGACCCACGAATGAAGCCGATCCGCACCGATGGCATCGATCCTGCCGCGCGCTCCCGTGCGCGCCGCCGCGCCCTGCAGGCCCTGTACGCCTGGCAGATGGCGGGCACCTCGATCCCGCAGGTCCTGCAGCAGTTCCAGCACGAGCAGGACATGGAAGTGGCCGATCTGGAGTACTTCGAGGCCCTGGTGAAGGGCGTGGCCGAGCACCGGGCCCTGCTCGACGAGCGGCTTGCCGCCTTCCTCGACCGGCCGATCGAGCAGGTCGATCCGATCGAGCGCGCGGTGCTGCGCATCGCCGCCTTCGAACTGCTGCACCGCCTCGACGTGCCTTACCGGGTGGTGCTCAACGAGGCCATCGAGACCGCCAAGCGCTTCGGCGCCGAGCATGGCCACACCTACGTCAATGGCGTGCTCGACCGCGCCGCCGCCGCCTTCAGGCCGGCCGAGGCCGGGGCCGGCCGGCGCTGACGCCGCGCCATGCCCGAGTTCAGCCTGATCGAGGCCTTCCGCCGCCGCGCCCTGGCGCGCGAGGACGTGCCGCTCGGCATCGGCGACGATGCCGCCCTGTTCGACCCGCCAGCGGGCGAGCGCCTGGCCCTCGCCGTCGATACCCTGGTGGAGGGCGTGCACTTCAACCGCGGCCTGCCGCCCGCCTCGATCGGCTGGAAGGCGCTGGCGGTGAACCTCTCCGACCTCGCCGCCATGGGCGCCACCCCGGCCCTGGCCCTGCTGGCCCTCACCCTGCCCGCCGAGGATCCCCGGTTCGTCGAGGAACTGGCCACTGGCTTTGCCGCCCTGGCCGACAGCCATCGCGTGGCCCTGGCCGGCGGCGATACCACCCGGGGGCCGCTTGCGCTGAGCGTCACCGTGGTCGGCCATGTGCCGAAGGACCTCGCCCTGCGCCGCAGCGGCGCGCGGCCGGGCGACGATGTCTGGGTGAGCGGCAGCCTCGGCGATGCCGCCGGGGCCCTGGCCCTGTGGAAGGCTGGCACGCCGATGCTGCGGGTCGGACCGCTGCGCCAGCGCCTCGACCGGCCGACGCCGCGGCTCGGCGCCGGGCAGGCCCTGCGCGGACTGGCCACCGCCTGCATCGACATCAGCGATGGCTTCCTTGCCGATCTCGGCCATCTGCTGGCCGCGAGCGGTGTCGGCGCGGAGGTGGAGGTCGAGGCCCTGCCGGCCTCCACCGACCTGCGCGAGGCCTTCCCCGACCCCGTCGCCCGCCGCGCCCTGCAGCTCAGCGGCGGCGACGACTACGAGCTGTGCTTCACCGCTCCGCCGAGCGAGCGTGCGGCGGTGGAGCGGCTCTCCGGCCGGCTTGCCCTGCCGCTTTCCCGGGTGGGACGCATCACCGCCGGGGCCAGCCTGCGGCTGCTCGATGCCGACGGCCTGCCCCTGCCGCTGCCGGAGCGCCGCGGCTACGTGCACTTCGCCGAGGACGGCGCGTGAGCCTGCTTCCCGCGGGCACGCGCCGGCGGCTGATGCGCGATCCGCGCGGCTGGCTCGCCGCCGGCTTCGGCGCCGGCTTCTCGCCGCGCATGCCGGGCACCATGGGCTCGCTGGCGGCCATCCTGCCCTGGTGGGGCTGGCTGCACGCCCTGCCACCGGCCGACTACGCCGGCTTCCTGCTGCTCGCCTTCGTGGTCGGCGTGCTCTCGGCGAACTGGGTGATCCGCCAGTGCCGGGTCGAGGACCCCTCGCTGGTGGTCTGGGACGAGTACCTCGGCATGTGGGTCGCGCTCTGGATGCTGCCGCGGGAATGGCCCTGGGTGCTGCTGGCCTTCGTCCTGTTCCGCCTGTTCGACATCTGGAAGCCCTGGCCGGTGCGCTGGGCCGACCGCCGCCTGAAGGGCGGCTTCGGCACCATGGTGGACGACCTGCTGGCGGGCCTGATGGCGCTGGCGGTGGTGCAGGGCCTGCTGGCGGCCTGGCCCCTGCTTGCGGTCCGCTGAGGCCTTCAGCCGAGCTCGTCGAGGGTGAAGGCGCCACGCCGCCAGTCGGCGGTGCCGGCGCCGTCGAAGCCCACCACGTCGAACCGGCAGTCGCGCCCGGCATGGTAGGGATGCCGCTGCAGGAAGGCGCTGGCGGCGAGCGCGCAGCGGCGGGCCTTGCCCCGGCCGATGCTGGCGAGCGCGCCACCGAAGGCCGCGTTGCCGCGCCGCCGCACCTCGACGAAGACCAGCACCTCGCCGTCGAGCATCACCAGGTCGAGCTCGCCCACCTTGTAGCGCACGTTGCGCGCCAGCGGGCGCAGGCCCTGCGCCATGAGCAGGGCGAGGGCGGCTGCTTCGGCGGCATCGCCCGCCCGTTGGGCAGCGGTGCGGGGGGCTCGCGCCTCCATGCGCCCGGGCTCCGGTTCAGGGCGTGCCGGATGCCGGTTCCACCGGCAGCAGGGCGCCGTCGGCGGCGCGGCGGGTCAGGCCGCCGCTGAACTCGGCCCAGGCCGGGCGGCGTTCGATCACCCCGGCGGCATCGAGGCCCAGTTCCCCCGTGGCCCCACGCAGCACCGCGCCGCCCTGCAGGGCCTCGAGATGGGTGGCCACCTTCCAGGCGTCGTATCCGAAGGCGAACAGGCGCGCCGCGCCGCCGCGCGCGCTGGGCAGGCTGCGGGCCACGGCCTCGGCCTCGCCCGGGCCCACGAGGTCGCCGAGCAGCCAGGGCAGCTCGGGGTACTGCAGGCCGTCGAGCTCCCGATCCAGCCGCGGGTCGGCGCCCGACTGCACCAGCGAGGTGGCGACCACCGGCAGGGCGGCGAGGCCGGCGGCCTCGCGCTGCGGCATCAGGATGCGCACGGCGGGCGCGCGGGCGGCGATGAACAGGGCCTGGGCCTCGGCGGCGCGCGGGGCGAGCCGCCCCAGGGCCTCGGCGGCGGTGCCGCCCAGGGGGTCGATCGAGGCCTCGGCCAGCAGTTGCCCGCCTTCCGCCACGAAGCGTTCGCGGAAGCCGGCCAGCCCGCGCTGGGCACTGTCATCGGCCTCGACGATGGCGAGCGCGCGGCGGATGCCGCGCTCGAGCAGGCGCTGGGCCACGGCCGCCCCCTCGTCTTCCGGGGCGAGGGCGAAGCTGGCCCCGCCCGGCCCGCCGAGCGGGGTGCGGTTGAGCGCCACCCAGCCGAGCCCATCGGCGGGCAGGGCGGCGAGCGCCGCCACTTCCTCGCGGCCGAGCGGGCCGAGCACCCGCTCGGCTCCCTGTTCCACGGCCCGGGCCCGGGCCTGGCGCGCGCCCTCGGCGCTGCCCCGGGTGTCGAGGAAGAGCAGGTGGGGCCGTGGTCGCTGTTCCGCGTAGTAGGCGGCAAGCAGGCCGTCGCGCACGGCGGCGCCGGCCGCCGCGAGCTCACCGCTCATGGGCAGCAGCACGGCAATGCGCCGGGGCGGGGCGTAGCCATCGGCAAAGGGCGGGATGGCCGGGGCCGGTGCGCTGGCGGGCCGCACCGCCTCGAGGCCGCGCCGCCGCAGTTCACGCTGCGCCAGCGGCAGCAGGGGATCGTCGGCGGCGAGGAAGCCCGCCTGCCGCGACAGGGCCGCGTCCGGTACGGCCTTGAGCTGGCGCTCGGCATCGCGCAGGGCACGGGCGCGGGCTTCGCCCTCGAGGTAGGCCGCGCGCTCCGCCAGCGCCGCGGCCATGCCGAAGCGGTCGCCGCTGGCCGCCAGCGCCCGGGCGCGCAGGCCGAGCCAGTCGGCGCGCCGCTCCTGCGGCACGGTCCGCGGGTCCTGCTGCAACAGGGCCAGCGCCTCGGCGCCGCGGCCCTCGGCCAGCGCCAGTTCCGCCGCGAGCAGGTCGTAGCGCAGCTGCGCCGGGGCCTCGAGGCGCCGCCGCGGCAGTTCGGCCAGCGCGCCGCGTGCCGCGGCGAGGTCGCCGGCCTGCAGCGCGCGCTCCGCCCGTGCGAAGCGGTCGGCCGCCTCCTCGGGCCGCACGCCAGGAGCGCCGGCACAGGCCGCCAGGCCAAGGGCGAGGACGAGCGGCAGCAGGAGCGGGGAGGCGGAGCGTCGGGCCGGGCGGATCGCCATGCGGGATGTCTCGGGGGCTGGGGTCTGGAATGATACGTGCCGCCGGGAGGACACGATGTCGGAAATCGCCAGAGGAACGCTGTACGTCGTTGCCACGCCGATCGGCAATCTCGACGATCTCACGCCCCGCGCCCGCGGGGTGCTGGCGGCGGTGGATGCGATTGCCGCCGAGGACACCCGGAACACCGCGGTGCTGCTCTCGCAGTTCGGCCTGCGCACGCCGCTCGTGGCAGTGCACGACCACAACGAGGGTGAGGTGGCGGCCCGGCTGGTGGAACGCCTGCAGGGCGGCGGGACCCTGGCCCTGGTTTCCGACGCCGGCACCCCGCTGGTTTCCGATCCCGGCTACCGGCTGGTGCGGGCGGTGCGCGAGGCCGGTCTGCCGGTGGTGCCAGTGCCCGGCGCCTGCGCCGCCATCACCGCGCTCAGCGTGGCCGGCATCCCCAGCGACCGGTTCTGCTTCGAGGGTTTCCTGCCGGCGAAGGCGGGCGCGCGCCGCGAGCGCCTCACCGCTCTCGCTGCCGAACCGCGCACCCTGGTGTTCTACGAGAGCGCCCACCGCATCGAGGCCATGCTGGCGGATGCCGTCGCGGCCTTCGGCGCCGGGCGCGAGGCCATGCTGGGTCGCGAGCTCACCAAGCGTTTCGAGACCCTGCTCGGGCCGACGCTGGGCACGATTGCTGCAGCGGTGGCGGTCGATGCCAACCAGCGCCGGGGCGAGTTCGTGCTGGTGGTGCGCGGCAGTGAAGACGACGAGGCGGCCCAGCTTGCCGAGGGCCGGCGCCTGTATGCCGCGCTTTCGGCGCATCTCAAGCCCTCGGTGGCGGCGAAGCTCGCCGCGGAGCTGAGCGGAGCGCCGCGCAAGGCGCTTTACGGCGGGGAGTGAGCGCACGAGCCGAGGCAGAAGTGCCCCGACCAAGGGAAGAGCGAAATGCCGCGCCCGACAGCCAACCGTGTCCGGTTCATCCGCCACCCCGCCGCGGCGCGTACACTGGCGGCGACGGAGTCGGCCAGGCAGTCGCGTCGGGAGCAATCCCGCCGAGGAAAGTCCGGGCTCCACAGGGCAGGGTGCCAGGTAACGCCTGGGCGGCGCGAGCCGACGGAAAGTGCAACAGAGAACAGACCGCCGAACGGCCCGCGAGGGTGCGTGGCAAGGGTGAAACGGTGGGGTAAGAGCCCACCGCCCGCGGGGCCAACGCCGCGGGGCACGGCAAACCCCACCCGGAGCAAGACCAAATAGGGGTGCAATGGGCCGGCCCGGCCTGCACCCGGGTAGGTTGCTTGAGCGCCACCGCGAGGTGTCGCCGAGAGGAATGGCTGCCAGCGGCCGCAAGACCGCCTACAGAACCCGGCTTATCGGCCGGCTCCGTCACCTCCTCCCCCACTGTCCCCGGGGTTTGCCGGGCGGCGGGCCCGTGCCCGCCCGGCTGCCGCTCTCCCTCCCCCAGGCCGCCGCCTTGCCGCTTCCCTGCCGCGCTCCGGCGGCCCGATGACCGTGCCGTGCCGGCGGCCACGGGCCAAGCGTCGGGCCGGTCACGTTTCCCGTGAAAACAAGGCCTGTGGATAAACACTTAAAGTGATACTTGAAGTGTTGGCTAAGGCCTTGATGCGCCTAGCGAAATTGCCCGCAAAAAGTCATTGACACTCCCCCGTCACGGGCCTACCGTGGGCGCCTGAGGGAATTTCTGGTTTTTTGTGGGAGAAGGTGGGAGTCCACCGACGGGCATGTTCCAGGGCGAGACCGCCATCACGATCGACGACAAGGGCCGGCTGGCGATTCCCGTCGCCTTCCGCGAGATCGTCGCGCGTGAGTGCGGCAACCGCCTGGTGCTCACCTACAACCCCTTCGACCAGGGCTCGCTCTACCTCTATCCCGAAGCGGCCTGGCAGGCAGTGCGCGACCAGGTGGTGGCGCTCTCGCCCTTCGTGCCGGAACACCGCGTGCTGCAGCGCATGCTGGTGGGTGCGGCCACGCCGCTGGAGCCGGACTCCGCCGGGCGGGTGCTGCTGCCGGCCTCGATGCGGATGACCTCGGGCATCGAGAAGAAGGCGGTGCTCATGGGCATGGGCGGGCGGCTCGAGCTGTGGAGCGAGCAGGCCCACCTCGCGCAGATGCGGCAGACCATCGGCCAGGCGGGCATCAGCGCGGCGATGCAGGACCTGCGGTTGTAGCGGCGATGGCCAGCGCGTCCATCGCACCGACCCCGCGACACGTGCCGGTGCTTTGGGCGCCGGTGCTGGAAGGCCTCGCCGTCAGGCCGGCGGGCACCTACCTCGACGGCACCTTCGGCCGCGGCGGCCATGCCCGCGGCATTCTCGAACGACTCGGCCCGGAGGGCCGTCTGCTGGTGATGGACAAGGACCCGGAAGCGATCCGCGAAGCCGAAGCCCTGGCGGCCGGCGATGCCCGCGTCCGGGTGCGCCATGCCAGCTTCGCCACGCTGGGCCAGTGGGGCGAGACGGCCGGCGGTCTTGATGGCGTGCTGTTCGACCTTGGCGTGTCCTCGCCGCAGCTCGACGAGGCCGCGCGTGGCTTCAGCTTCCGCCTCGACGGCCCGCTCGACATGCGCATGGATCCGACGCGTGGCATCAGCGCGGCGGCGTTCGTGAACACCGCCAGCGAGGCCGAGATCGCCCGCGTGCTGTGGGAATACGGCGAGGAGCGGCAGAGCCGCCGCATCGCGCGTGCCATCGTCGCCCGCCGCGCCGAGCGGCCCTTCGAGCGCACCGGCGATCTTGCCGACCTGATCGCCAGGCTGCTGGGCCGCGGCGATGGCAAGACCCATCCCGCCACCCGCAGCTTCCAGGCCATCCGCATCCACGTGAACGCCGAACTGGACGATCTCGTGGCCGGCCTCGAGGCCGCGGAGCGGGCACTGAAGGTGGGCGGGCGGCTGGCGGTGATCAGCTTCCATTCGCTGGAGGACCGCATCACCAAGCAGTTCATCGCCGAGCGCGCCAAGGCGCCGCCGGCCAGCCGCCGCAGCCCGGTGGTGGCGGATTTCGTGCCGCGCCTGCGCGACGTGGGCGGCGCCATCAAGGCCGGCGAGGCCGAGCTGGCGGCCAATCCGCGCGCCCGCAGCGCGGTGCTGCGGGTGGCCGAGAAGCTCGCCGTGGCAGGGGAGGGCGCATGAGCCTGCGCGCCTTCGTGCTGCTGCTCTTGCTGGGCCTCGTGGCCAGCAGTGCCGTGGCCGTGGTGCTCAGCCGCCACCATCACCGCGCCGGCTTCATCGAGCTCTCGCGGCTGGAGAAGGAGCGCGACGAGCTGAACATCGAGTTCGGCCGCCTGCAGATCGAGCAGGCCACCTGGTCGGAGCCGAACCGCATCGAACAGGTGGCGGTGACCAAGCTCGGCATGAAGTTCCCGGAAGGCGCGGAAGTGGTGGTGGTGCAGCCATGAGCGCACGCCCGCGTCCCAACACCTTCGATCCGCGGCTGCGCCTGCTGTGGCTGGCGGCGGTGCTGGTGGCCTGCGGCTTCACCCTGGTGGCGCGCGCCGCCTGGCTGCAGCTGGTGAGTACCAGCTTCTACCAGCAGCAGGGCGATGCCCGCTTCGTGCGCGAGGTGCCGATCGTGGCTTCGCGCGGCAGCATCCTCGACCGCAATGGCGAGACGCTCGCTGCCTCCTCGCCGGTGGCCTCGGTCTGGGCCAATCCCAAGGAGCTGCTCGGCCATCCCGAGCGTCTGCCCGAGCTGGGGCGGGCGCTTTCCATCGCCCCGGAGGAACTGGCGCGGCGTGTCTCCGAGCGTGCCGACCGCGAGTTCGTCTACCTGCGCCGGCACATGAATCCCGACGAAGCCGCGGCGGTGATCGGACTCGGCATCCCGGGGGTGCACAAGCAGCGCGAGTTCCGCCGTTTCTATCCGCATGGCGAGGTGATGGCCCATGTGCTGGGCTTCACCAATATCGACGACCAGGGGCAGGAGGGCCTGGAGCTGGCCTTCGACGGCTGGCTCACCGGCAAGCCGGGCCTCAAGCGCATCGTCCGCGACCGCCAGGGGCGCATCATCGACGATGTGGACCTAGTGCGTCCGGCCGAGCCGGGGCGTGATCTCGTGCTCGCCATCGACCGTCGCGTGCAGTACCTCGCCTACCGCGAGCTCAAGGCCGCGATCGCCGAGCATCAGGCCCGCAGTGGATCGGTGGTGGTGCTCGACATCCCGACCGGCGAGATCGTCGCCATGGTCAACCAGCCGAGCTACAACCCGAATGCCCGTGGCAGCGGCGATGGCGCCGCGCGCCGCAATCGCGCCGTCACCGATCTCATCGAGCCGGGTTCGGTGATCAAGGCGATGACGGTGGCGGCGGCGATGGAGAACGGCGCCGATCCGACCCGGCAGATCGACACCAGCCCGGGCTTCTTCACGCTGCGCAACCACACCATCCGCGACGTGAACAACTACGGCATGGTGGACATGACCCGCCTGCTGATGAAGAGCTCGAACATCGCCGCCACTAAACTGGCGCTGGAGATGTCGAACGAGCACTTCCACGACGTGCTCAGCCGCTTCGGCTACGGTCAGGGCACGGGCAGCGGTTTTCCCGGCGAGGCAACGGGGGTGCTGCCGCCGCCGCGCCGCTGGGGCGAGGTGGTGAAGGCCACCATCTCTTATGGCTACGGGCTCTCGGCCACGCCGCTGCAGATCGCCCAGAGCTATGCCGTGCTGGCGAACGAAGGCCGGATGCTGCCGCCCACCTTCGTGAAGGGTGGGAATGCCGCGGCGCCGCGTGGCCGCCAGGTGATCGACCCGCACATCGCCCGCAGCGTGGTCGGCATGCTGGAGACGGTGGTCGCCCCGGGCGGTACCGCCACCACTGCCGCCGTGGCCGGCTACCGCGTGGCCGGCAAGACCGGTACCACCCGCCAGTCGGTGCCGGGCGGCTACCAGCAGCGCTATGTCTCGGTGTTCGCCGGCATCGTGCCGGTGCAGCAGCCGCGCTTCGCCATGGTGGTGGCGATCCACGACCCCTCTGCCGGCCGCTTCTATGGCGGGCAGGTGGCGGCTCCGGTGTTCCACAGCGTGATGGACGGTGCCTTGCGCTTGATGGACGTGCCGCCGGACAATGTGCGTCAGTGGTTCGCCACCGCGCCGAAGGCCGCGCCTGCCGAACTGGGCAGCGATGGCCTGGTGCCGATGGACGCCCCGCCCGTGGCGCAGGCCCGGCCCGCCGGAGGGCTGCCGTGAGCGGCCTGCGTCTCTCCGACCTGCTGGTGGGCGTGGCAGCGGTGCCCACCGTGCTCGACGTGCCGGTGCCGCGCCTCGTGGCCGACAGCCGCGCCGTGCAGCCGGGCGATGTCTTCGTGGCCCTGGCCGGCGCCAGCACCCATGGCCTGCACCATGCCGAGGCGGCGCTTTCGCGCGGCGCAGCGGTGGTGCTGCACGATGGTCTGGTGCCCGCCGGCCTCGTGCCGCCGGCCAGGGCCATCGCCGTGCCGGCACTGCGTGCCCGCCTCGGCGCCTGGGCCGACCGGGTCGCCGGCGAGCCTTCCGCCGCCCTGCGGGTGGTGGGTGTCACCGGTACCAATGGCAAGACCTCGACCGTGCAGCTCCTGGCCCAGGCCCTCGAGGCGCTCGGCGTGCCGGCGGGCACCATCGGCACGCTCGGCGCCGGCCGGGTGGGGCGGATCGTCGAAGGCGAGCGCACCACTCCCGACGTGCTCAGCGTGCATGCCCTGCTCGGCCGCCTGCGCGCGGACGGCGCGCAGGCGGTGGCGATGGAGGTGAGTTCGCACGCCCTCGACCAGGGGCGGGTGGACGGCGTGCGCTTCGAGGTCGCGGTGTTCACCAACCTCACCCGCGACCACCTCGACTACCACGGCACGATGGAGGCCTATGGCGAGGCCAAGGCCCGGCTGTTCGCCATGCCCGGCCTGAAGGCGGCGGTGTTCAACATCGACGATGCCTTCGGCGCCCGGCTCGCCGCGCGTGGCGGCGTGGCCGAAGTCTGGACGGTCTCGGCTGCCGGCCAGGCGTCGGCCCGGCTGCGCCTCGAGGAGCTGGCGCTGGATGGCGAGGGTCTGCGCTTCGTGCTGGTGGAAGGCGGGCAGCGTGCTTCCGTGCGCTCGCCGCTGCTCGGCCGCTTCAATGCCGACAACCTGCTGGCCGTGGCCGCGGCCCTGCGGGCTCTCGGCTTTGCTTTCGAGGCGGTAGCCGGGGTGCTGGGCGGGCTTTCGCCGGTGCACGGGCGCATGACCCGGCTCGGCGGTGGCACGCAGCCGCTGGTGGTGGTCGATTATGCCCACACCCCGGACGCCCTGGCCCAGGCCCTGGCCAGCCTGCGCGGCCATGCCCGCGGCGCCCTGGTCTGCGTGTTCGGTTGTGGCGGCGAGCGCGACCGCGGCAAGCGCCCGGAGATGGCCGCCGCCGCCGAGGCCGGCGCCGACCGGGTGATCGTGACCGACGACAACCCGCGCGGCGAGGACGGCGAGGCCATCGTGGCCGACATCCTCGCCGGCTTCCGCCGCCCCGGCGGGCACCGCGTGCTGCGCGACCGCCGTGCCGCCATCCGCGCCGCGGTGCGCGAAGCCGCGGCCGGCGACATCGTGCTGGTGGCCGGCAAGGGCCACGAGCCCTACCAGGAGGTGGCCGGCCAGCGCCTGCCCTTCGACGACGTGGCCGAGGCCCGGGCCGCACTGGAGGCCCGCGCATGAGGCCGGTGCCGCTTTCCCTGATCGCCCGCTGGACCGGGGGGCGCCTGCTCGGTGAGGACCGCAAGGTCACTGCGGTCTCCACCGATACCCGCACCCTGGCGCCGGGCGCCCTGTTCGTCGCCCTGCGCGGCGAGCGCTTCGATGCCCATGACTTCATCGACCGCGCGGAGGCTGCCGGCGCGGCGGCGGTGATGGTGTCGCGGCCGGTGGATACCGCGTTGCCGCAGCTGCATGTGGCCGACACCGAGGCCGCGCTGGGCGAACTGGCTGCCGGCCTCGCCGCGGGCCGCCCGGCGGTGGTGCTGGCGCTCACCGGCAGCAATGGCAAGACCTCGGTGAAGACCCTGCTGCACGGCATCCTGCGCCATGCCGGCGCGGCCTATGCCAATCCGGGCAATCTCAACAACGAGATCGGCCTGCCGCTGGCGGTGATCGGGGCGCCCGAGGACGCGCGCTTCGCCATCTACGAGATGGGTGCCGGCAAGCCCGGCGACATCGCCTACCTGTGCCGCATCGTCACCCCGAACGTGGCGCTGGTGAACAACATCGGCGCCGCCCACATCGAGCGCATGGGCAGCCTCTCCGGGATTGCCGAGACCAAGGGCGCGATCTACGAGGCCCTGCCCGACGACGGCATCGCCGTGGTCAATGCCGACGATGCCTACGCCCCCTACTTCATGCAGCGCATCGGCACGCGCCGGGTGCTGCGCTTCGGCATCGAGCAGGATGCCGACGTGCGCGCCCTGCACATCGCGGAGGGCCCGCAGGGCTCGCGCTTCGAACTGCGCACCCCGGCCGGCCGCGCCGAGGTCCTCCTGCCGCTGCCGGGGCGCCACAGCGTGATGAACGCACTGGCCGCGGCGGCGATGGCGCTGGCTGCCGGCGCCGGCCTCGAGGCCGTGTTGCGCGGGCTGGAGGGCGCCCTGCCGGTGAAGGGCCGGCAGGTGGCGCATGCGCTGCCGGGCGGCAATGTGCTGGTGGACGACAGCTACAACGCCAATCCCGGCTCGGTGGCCGCCGCCATCGCCACCCTGGCGGCGGGTGGTGGCGAGGCCTGGCTGGTGCTCGGCGACATGCGCGAGCTGGGCGCCGACGGCCCGGCCATGCATGCCGAGGCCGGGCGGCAGGCGAGGGCGGCCGGCCTGAAGCGCGTCTGGACGGTGGGTGAGCTGGCGGCGGAGGCGTCGCGGGCCTTTGGCGAGGGCGGGCGGCATTTCGCCAGTCGCGAGGCACTGGCCACGGAGTTGAAGGCGGCGCTGGCGGTCGCCCGTGGCGTGCGCTGCCTCGTCAAGGGTTCGCGCGGCAGCGCGATGGAGAAGGTGATCGAGGCCGTGCTGGCCAGGGAGGGCGGCGATGCTGCTTGAATTGATGCGCTGGCTGTTCCCGGGCTTTGGCCTGTTCGAGTTCATCACCATGCGCGCCATCCTCGGCGCCATGACGGCGCTGGGTCTCGCGCTTTGGTTGGGCCCTCGGGTGATCGAACGCCTGCGCCGGCTCAAGGCCGGCGGCCAGCCGATCCGCAGCGATGGCCCGCAGAGCCACTTCAGCAAGGCCGGCACCCCGACCATGGGCGGCGCGCTGATCCTGCTCGCGGTCACGCTCTCCACCCTGCTGTGGTCAGAGCTGTCGAACCGCTATGTCTGGATCACCCTTGCCGTGCTGCTGGCCTTCGCCCTGATCGGCTGGCTCGATGACTGGATCAAGATCGTCCGCCGCGATCCCAAGGGGCTGAAGTCGCGCCACAAGTACGCACTGCAGTCGCTGTTCGGTCTGGTGGCGGCGGGCGTGCTGTTCGCCACCGCCGACCACCCCTCGAACACCACGCTCTACCTGCCACTGCTGAAGAACTTCGCCCTGCCGCTCGGGGCCATGTTCGTCGTGGTGGCCTACTTCTGGATCGTCGGTTTCTCCAATGCGGTGAATCTCACCGATGGCCTCGACGGGCTCGCCATCATGCCGGTGGTGCTCACCGCCGGGGTGCTGGCGGTGTTCGCCTATGCCTCGGGCAATGCGGTGTTCGCCGAATACCTCGGCATCCCGCGCGTACCCGGTGCCGGCGAGCTCGCCATCCTCTGCGCCGCCATCGGCGGGGCAGGGCTCGGCTTCCTCTGGTTCAACACCTATCCGGCGATGGTGTTCATGGGCGATGTCGGCGCCCTGGCCCTGGGCGCGGCGCTCGGCTGCGTCGCCATCATCGTCCGCCAGGAGATCGTGCTGGTGATCGTGGGTGGCATCTTCGTCATCGAGACGCTCTCGGTGATGGCCCAGGTGGCCTCGTTCAAGCTCACCGGCCGGCGCATCTTCCGCATGGCCCCGATCCACCACCACTTCGAGCTCAAGGGCTGGCCCGAGCCGCGCGTCATCGTGCGCTTCTGGATCATCTCGGTGATGCTCGCCCTGGTCGCGCTGGCGACCCTGAAGGTGCGCTGATGACGCTGGCACGGCCGATCGAGCTGCCGCAGGCCACACGCCTTGAGGCCATCGAGGGGCGCTACGATCGCGTGCTGCTCGGCAGCACGCTCGCCCTGCTGGTCCTCGGCCTGGTGATGGTCACCTCGGCCTCGGTCGGGCTGGCCGAGGTGATGGGGGTCGGCGAGTTCCACTTCCTGCAAAAGCAGTTGGTGGCGCTGGTCATGGGCGCGGTGCTGGCCGGCATGGCGATGCGGCTCGAACTGCGCGAGCTGGAGCGCTACCAGCAGTTGGCCCTGGTGGGGTCCTTCGTACTGCTGCTGCTGGTATTCGTGCCGGGGCTCGGGGTGCGGGTGAACGGTGCCCGCCGCTGGCTCGATTTCATGGTGCTCAACTTCCAGGCGGTGGAGGCGGTGAAACTGCTGCTGATCGTCTGGGCGGCAAGCTACCTCGCCCGGCGCCGCGACGAGCTCGCCAGCAGCTTTCCTGGCCTGCTCAAGCCGGTGATCGTGACGGGCCTGCTGGTCCTGATGCTGCTTGCCCAGCCAGACTTCGGTTCCTCGGCCCTGCTGCTGGCCATCGTCGGCGGCATGATCTTCCTTGGCGGCGCCTCGGTGGCGAAGCTTTCCGCCCTTGGCGGGCCGGTGGTGCTGGGCTTCGTGGGCATCGCCGTGGTCGAGCCCTACCGGCTTGCCCGCATCACCAGTTTCCGCGAGCCCTTCCAGGATCCCTTCGGTGGCGGCTACCAGCTGGTGCAGGCCCTGATCGCCATCGGTCGCGGTGAGTGGAGCGGTGTCGGCCTCGGGGCCTCGGTGCAGAAACTGCAGGCCTTTCCGGAAGTGCATACCGACTTCATCTTCTCGGTGCTGGCCGAGGAACTGGGCTTCCTTGGCGTCTGCCTCGTGCTCGGCCTGTATGCGGTGCTCCTGTGGCGGGCCTTCTCGATCGGCCTGCGCTGCATGAACCTGCGCCGCCACTTCGCCGGCCTCCTGGCCTATGGCATCGGCCTGTCGGTAGGTATCCAGGCCATCGTCTCGATCGGCGTCAACCTCGGCCTTTTGCCTACCAAGGGCCTGACCCTGCCTTTCATCAGCTATGGCGGCTCTAGCCTGATGATGAGCTGTGCCGCCGTGGGCCTGCTGCTGCGCGTGAGCTACGAGCTCGACCGTGCCGAGCGCCAGGTGCAGCGTGCCCGGGGCGAGCTACGCGGGCTCGACGAGCCGGGCGAGTCGGTGCTGCCGGCAGCGCTGGTGGCGCAGGCCGCGCGCCTGTCTCCGGCGCCGCCGCGGAGCGTGGCCCCGGCATCTGCCGCCGCTCCCGGACGGCGCATCGAGCCGGTGCTGGGAGGGCTGAAATGAGCGCGCCGCGCTTCACCGTGATGGCCGGCGGCACCGGCGGCCACATCTTTCCGGCCCTGGCCGTGGCCCGGGTGCTGCGTGAGCGTGGCGGCGAGGTGTGCTGGATGGGCTCGGCCGGCGGCATGGAGGAACGGCTGGTGGCCGAGGCGGGTTTCCCTCTCGACGTGCTGCCGATCGGCGCCCTGCGCGGCAAGGGAGCCATCGCCCTGCTGGCCGCGCCTTGGCGGGTAGGTCGTGCTGTGGCCCAGGCTCGCAGCCTGCTGCGCCGCCAGACACCGCGGGCCGTGCTGGCCTTCGGCGGCTTTGCCAGTGGCCCTGGCGGGCTTGCTGCATGCAGCCTCGGCCTGCCGCTGATCGTGCACGAGCAGAACCGCGCCCCGGGCCTGACCAACCGCGTGCTGGCACGGCTGGCGCGGCGCGTGCTCACCGGCTTCCCCGGCACCTTCCCGGCGCCGGCCGAGGCGGTGGGTAATCCGGTACGCCCCGCCATTGCCGCCCTGCCCGATCCCGACAGCCGCCTGCGCGGCCGCAGCGGCCCGGTGCGGGTACTGGTACTGGGCGGCAGCCAGGGAGCGCGTGGCCTCAATCTCGCCGTGCCGAAAGCCCTGGCCGGCTGGATGAACCTCGAGATCCGCCACCAGTGCGGCGAGAAGCTGGTCGACGAGGCCCGCGCCGCCTATGCGGTGTCGAAGCTGCAGGCGCGGATCGAGCCCTTCATCACCGACATGGCCGAGGCCTATGCCTGGGCCGACCTGGTGATCAGCCGCGCCGGCGCCTCGACCCTGGCCGAGCTCTGTGCCGCCGGTGTGGGCAGCGTGCTGGTGCCCTTCCCGCAGGCGGTGGATGACCACCAGGCGCGCAATGCCGAGTTCATGGCCGAGGGCGGGGCCAGCCTCTGGCTGCGCCAAACCGAGGCGCTTGCCAGCGAGCTTGCCGAATGCCTGAAACCACTGCTCGGTGACCGCCGGCGCCTGCTAGAGATGGCGCAGGCCGCGCGCCGCCTCGCCCTGCCCCGGGCCGCCGAGCGGGTGGCCGACATCGCCTTCGAGGAGGCCTGCCGATGATGCGTGGACGGCTCAAGCATCCCGGCGACCTTGCTCGCGTCTTCAACCGCGTGCATTTCGTCGGCATCGGCGGCGTGGGCATGAGCGGGATTGCCGAAGTGCTGCTCACCTTGGGCTATGTAGTCTCCGGCTCCGACCAGGCCGACAACGCCACCACCCGCCGCCTGGCGGCCCTCGGTGCCACCATCCATCGCGGTCATCAGGCGGCGCACGTGGGCGAGGTGGATGCGTTGGTGGTCTCGAGTGCCATCCGGTCCGACAACCCGGAGCTGCTCGCGGCCCGTGAGCGCGGCATCCCGGTGGTGCCACGCGCCGAGATGCTGGCCGAACTGATGCGCTTCAAGCGCGGCATCGCCATCGCCGGCACCCACGGCAAGACCACCACCACCTCGCTGGTGGCGAGCGTGCTCTCCGAGGGCGGCATGGACCCCACCTTCGTCATCGGCGGCAAGCTGCTTTCGGCCGGAGCCAATGCCC
The DNA here is from genome assembly GCA_026005095.1 of Silanimonas sp. Lineage (GTDB taxonomy): Bacteria > Pseudomonadota > Gammaproteobacteria > Xanthomonadales > Xanthomonadaceae > Silanimonas. The sequence goes on from BPKK01000008.1 coordinate 74,364, forward strand.
GGCTCGGGAGTGGCGACTGGCTGGTGGCCGAGGCCGACGAGAGTGATGGCAGCTTCCTGCGCCTGAACCCGCTGGTGGCGGTGGTCACCAACATCGACGCTGACCACCTCGAGAATTACGGCGGTGATTTTGAACGGGTGAAGCGCGCTTTTGGCGAGTTCCTCCATCGCCTGCCGTTCTATGGCCTTGCCGTGCTCTGCATCGACGATGCGGAAGTGGCAGCCCTGGCCGAGCAGATGCCGCGCCACCTCGTGCGCTATGGCTTCTCCGAGGCCGCCGACGTGCGTGCCAGCGAGGTGCGGCAGGTAGGCGCTGCCATGCATTTCGTGCTGCACCTGCCCGGTGAGCCGCCGGCGCCGATGGTGCTCAACCTGCCGGGTCGGCACAACGTGCAGAATGCCCTGGCTGCCGCCGCCATCGGTTGGCAACTCGGGGTGGAGCCCGGGGCCATCGGTCGCGCCCTGGCGCGCTTCGAGGGCGTGGGCCGGCGCTTCAATCTGAAGGGCGAGCTTGTCCTGCCGGGCGGGGGCCGGGCCCTGCTGGTCGACGACTACGGCCACCATCCGGCGGAGCTCAAAGCAGTGTTCGAGGCCGCCCGCGGCGGCTGGCCGGAGCGGCGCCTGGTGGCCTGTTTCCAGCCGCACCGTTACAGCCGTACCCGCGATCTGTTCGACGATTTCGCCCGGGTGTTGAGCGAGGTCGACGGCCTCGTGCTCTGCGAGGTCTACCCGGCCGGCGAAGCCCCGATCGCCACCGCCGATGCCAAGGCCCTGGCCCGCGCCATCCGCACCCGCGGACGGGTCGATCCGGTGCTGGCCGGGACGGCGAGGGAACTACCCGGGGTGCTGGGCGATGTGCTGAAGGACGGCGATCTCGTGATCCTGCTCGGTGCCGGCGACATCGGCGCCGTGGCCCAGCAGCTTGCCGAGCAGGGCCTGCCGGAGCGTGCGCCATGAGCCGGGAAGCCGCCATCGCGATGGAGGCCATCCGGGCCCGCGTCGAGGCGCTGGACCCGGCGGTGTTCGGCCGCGTGGCCGTGGTCTACGGTGGCAGCTCGGCCGAGCGCGAGGTCTCGCTCGAGTCCGGCCGCAACGTGCTCGCCGCCCTGCGCGCCCGCGGCGTCGACGCCCATGGCGTCGATGGCCTGCCGGCCCTGCTGCCAGAACTGCTGACCGGCCGTTTCCAGCGGGTGTTCAACATCCTGCACGGCGGGGTGGGGGAGAACGGCGTGCTGCAGGGGGCGCTGGAGGCCCTGGGCATCCCCTACACCGGCCCCGGCGTGCTCGGCAGCGCGCTCACCCTCGACAAGATCCGCACCAAGCAGGTCTGGCAGGCGGAAGGCCTGCCTACCGCGCGCTTCGTGCGTATCCCGCCGGGTGCCGACCTCGCCGCCGCGGTGCGGACGCTCGGCCTGCCCGCCTTCGTGAAGCCCTCGGCCGAGGGCTCCAGTGTCGGCGTGTTCCGCATCGAGGCCGAGGAAGATCTCAGTGTGGCCGCGGCCTTCGCCGCCACCTATCCGGGCGAGCTGCTGGCCGAGCAGATGCTCACCGGCGGCGAGTTCACCGTCGGCATCCTCGGCGATCTTGCCCTGCCCTCGGTCCGCATCGTCCCGGCCCGGGGCTGGTACGACTACCACGCCAAGTACATCGCCGAGGACACCCAGTACCACTGCCCCGGCCTCGAAGGCGAGGAGGAAGCGGCGATCGGCGCGCTGGCCCTGGCGGGCTTCCGCGCCGCCGGCTGCCGGGGCTGGGGGAGGGTGGACGTGATGCGCGATGGCGAGGGCCGCTTCCTGCTGATGGAGGTGAACACTGCGCCGGGCATGACCAGCCACTCGCTGGTGCCCAAGGCCGCCGCCCGGCTCGGACTCGGCTTCGAGGCCCTGTGTCTTGCCATCCTCGCCCAGACTCTGGAGGCCCGGCCATGAGCCCGCTGCTGCGCCTCGTGGCCTGGAGCCTCGCCCTCGGTCTGCTGGCACTGCCGGTGGTGGCGGTGGTGCAGGGCTGGATCGGCGGCGAGCGCTGGCCGATCCGCACCCTTGCCCTGCAGGCGCCGCTCAGGCTCGTCGACGAGGCCAGCATCCACCGCGCCGTGCAGCCGCTGGCCGGCGGCGGCTTCTTCGCCGTCGATCCCGACGCAGTGCGCGCGGCCCTGCTCGCCCTGCCCTGGGTAGATACGGTGGAAGTGCGCAAGCGCTGGCCCGATCGCCTCGAGGTGCGGCTCACCGAGCTACGCCCGCATGCCCGATGGGGCGAGAACCGGCTGGTCTCCGAGGACGGCCGGCTGTTTCCGGTGCCCGCCGGTTTCGCCTTGCACCTGCCGCGCCTCGACGCCGCCGATGGCCGGGTGGCCGAGGTGCTCGCCTTCCACCGTGAGCTGCGGCCACTGCTGCTGCGCGCCGGCGACGATGTCGAGCGCCTCGAGCAGTCGGCGCGCGGCGGCTGGACCCTCACCACCCGCGCCGGCCTGCAGGTGGAACTGGGCCGTGCCGAGGCCCTGCCGCGGCTCTCGCGCTTCGTCCGCCTGCTGCCGGCCCTGCGCCGCGACCCGCAGCAGCGCCCGCTGCTGCGCGCCGACCTCCGTTACACCAACGGCTTCGCCCTGGCCTGGGGCGAGCCCTCCCGCGCCCCGAGTTCCACATGACCCGCAAGAGCGACAAGTCCCTCATCGTCGGCCTCGACATCGGCACCTCCAAGGTCACCGCCCTCGTCGGCGAGTACGCTCCGGAGCAGCCGATCGAGGTCATCGGCATCGGCTCGCACGAGTCGCGCGGCATGCGCCGCGGCGTGGTGGTCGACATCGAATCCACCGTGCAGTCGATCCAGCGCGCCATCGAGGAGGCCGACGTGATGGCCGGCTGCGAGATCCGCTCGGTCTATGCCTCGATCGCCGGCAGCCACATCCAGTGCCGCAACTCCAATGGCGTGGTGCCGATCGCCTCCGGCGACGTGAGCTACGCCGACCTCGACCGCGTGCTGGAGGCGGCGCGTGCCGTGGCGGTGCCGGCCGACCAGCGCATCCTCCATGCCATTCCGCAGGAGTACATCGTCGATGGCTCGCAGGAGGGCATCCGCAATCCGGTGGGCATGAGTGGCGTCCGCCTCGAGGTGCGTGCCCATCTGGTCACCGGCGCCACCGCCGCGGCTGCCAACATCGGCAAGTGCATCCAGCGCTGCGGCCTCACCGTCGACGACCTGATCCTCTCCTCGCTGGCCTCCAGCACCGCCGTGCTGACCGCAGACGAGAAGGAGCTCGGCGTGGTGCTGGTGGACATCGGCGCTGGCACCACCGACGTGGCGGTGTTCGTGGGCGGCGCCATCCGCCACTCGGCCTGCCTGCCGATCGCCGGCGACCAGATCACCAACGACATCGCCCACCTGTTGCGCACGCCCACGCCGGAGGCCGAGCAGATCAAGGTGCGCTACGCCTGCGCGCTGGCCCAGCTCGCCGGCCGCGAGGAGACCATCCAGGTGCCGAGCGTGGGCGACCGCCCGCCGCGCCGGCTCGCCCGCCAGGCGCTGGCGGAGGCGGTGCAGAACCGCTACGAGGAGATCTTCGAGATGGTGCAGGCCGAGCTGCGCCGCGCCGGCTACGAGGAACTGGTGCGGGCCGGCATGGTGCTCACCGGCGGCAGCGCCCGCATGGAGGGCGTGGTCGAGCTGGCCGAGGAAATGCTGCACATGCCGGTGCGCGTCGGCACCCCGCAGGGCGTGACCGGCCTCGGTGACGTCATCCACAACCCGGTCCACGCCACCGGCGTGGGCCTGCTGCTCTGGGGTCGCTCGCTGGAAGCGGGCCCCCGGCCCTCCCTGGCCGCCGGCAAGGCCGGCCAGGTGTTCAACCGCTTCCGGAACTGGCTCCGGAGCGCCTTCTGAGGCGTCGGCCCCCCGACGCATCCACCCCGAGACGCAACACCCCGAGACGAGAGGACGAGACCATGGCGCAGTTTGAACTCATCGAGAAGCTGGCACCGAATGCGGTGATCAAGGTCGTTGGCGTGGGCGGCGGCGGCGGCAATGCCGTGGCGCACATGGTCAACGCCAATGTGGACGGCGTGGAATTCATCGTCGCCAACACCGACGCCCAGGCCATCAAGAATTCCGGCGCCAAGCTGCACCTGCAGCTCGGTGCCAATGTCACCAAGGGCCTTGGCGCCGGCGCCAACCCCGAGGTGGGGCGCCAGGCCGCCCTGGAGGATCGCGAGCGCATCCGCGAGGCCATCAGCGGCGCGGACATGGTGTTCATCACCGCCGGCATGGGCGGCGGCACCGGCACTGGCGCCGCGCCGGTGGTGGCCCAGGTGGCCAAGGAGGAGGGCATCCTCACTGTGGCCGTGGTCACCAAGCCCTTCCCCTTCGAGGGCCGCCGCCGCATGCAGGTGGCGCTGAAGGGCATCGAGGAACTGGCTAGCCACTGCGACTCTCTGATCACCATTCCGAACGAGAAGCTGATCACCGTGCTTGGCCGCGACGCCACCATGGTGCAGGCCTTCCGTGCTGCCAACGACGTGCTGCTGGGCGCCGTGCAGGGCATCGCCGACCTGATCGTGCGCCCCGGCCTGATCAACGTCGACTTCGCCGACGTGCGCACGGTGATGAGCGAGATGGGCCTTGCCATGATGGGGACCGGCGTGGCCCGTGGCGACGACCGTGCCCAGGCCGCCGCCGAGGCGGCGATCAGCAACCCGCTGCTCGACGAGGTGAACATCGCCGGTGCCTGTGGCGTGCTGGTGAACATCACCGCCGGGCCGAACTTCACCATGCGCGAGTTCGACGAGGTGGGCCGTACCATCGAAGAATTCGCCTCTGAGGATGCCACCGTGGTCATCGGCACCGTGCTCGACCCGGAAATGCAGGATGACGTGCGCGTCACCGTGGTGGCCACCGGCCTCAACCGCGGGGTGCAGGCCCAGCGCATCGCCAGTCGCGACTTCCATCGCGAGCCGGTGCGTGGCGCCGAGCGCGAAACGGCCCGGCCCAAGGTGCAGCTGATCCGTAATGCCACCACCGGCCTCGCGGAGTACGGCGAGGCGCCGGCTCCGGTCGGCCGCGAGCCGAGCTTCGGCGCCCTGCGCAGCCGTTCCGCCGACGTCGCCCCGGTGACGGCCCTCTCCGACCTGCCGGCCGACCAGTCCTACCTGGACATCCCGGCCTTCCTGCGCCGCCAGGCCGACTGAACCGCGGGGAAAGGAAACGGGTACCGGAGGGCCTGCGCCGGCCCGACCGGTGCCGGGAGAGGCCGTCTCGCTCTCCCACACCAGGCACGTTGCGGGCAGGGGGCTGCCCGCAATGTTGCAGATTTGACACGGAGGAGTTTCGTTTTTTAAGGTTTCGTTAAAGCAGGGGCGTGCTAATGTGCGCCCCCAGTTCGTGTCAACCCCTTTCCGGGGACCGGCCTCATGCTCAAGCAGCGCACCCTCAAGAACGTCATCCGCGCCACTGGTGTCGGCCTGCACAGCGGTGAGAAGGTCTACATGACCCTGCGCCCGGCGGCCGTCGATACCGGCATCGTCTTCCGCCGCGTCGATTTCGACGTGCCGGTGGAGATCAAGGCCACGGCCCTGGCGGTCGGCGACACCTCGCTCTGCACTGCCCTGGTCAAGGACAATGTGCGGGTCATGACCATCGAGCACCTGCTCTCGGCCATGGCCGGCCTCGGCATCGACAACGCCTATGTCGACCTGTCCACCGCCGAGGTGCCGATCATGGATGGCTCGGCCGGTCCCTTTGTGTTCCTGCTGCAGTCGGCGGGCATCGAGGAGCAGAACGCGCCCAAGCGCTTCATCCGCATCAAGAAGCCGGTGCGGGTGGAAGAGGACGACAAGTGGGCCCGCTTCGAGCCCTTCGAGGGCTTCAAGGTCGGCTTCACCATCGACTTCCAGCATCCGGCCTTCCGCCGCTCCACTTCGAATGCCGAGATCGACTTTTCCACCACCTCCTTCGTCAAGGAGGTGAGCCGGGCCCGCACCTTCGGCTTCATGCGCGACATCGAGTTCCTGCGCGAGCGCAACCTGGCGCTCGGCGGCTCGATGGACAATGCCATCGTGATGGACGACTACCGCGTGCTCAACGAAGACGGCCTGCGCTACGAGGACGAGTTCGTGAAGCACAAGATCCTCGATGCCATCGGCGATCTTTACCTCCTCGGCCACAGCCTGATCGGCGCCTTCTACGGCTACAAGTCCGGGCATGCGCTCAACAACCGCCTGCTGCGCGCCCTGCTCGCCGACCGGAGCGCCTGGGAGGAGGTGACTTTCAGCGATTCTTCGAAGTCGCCGATCTCCTACGCCAGCCCGGCGGCCGCCATCTGAAGCCCCGGCAAGAATGTGACAGGCTTCGTGAGTCCGGTCACAGTCTTTGACGAAGCCCGCCGTCTTCACGGCGGGTTTCGTCTTTCTTGGCCCGCTCTTACGGTTTTCTTAGCGGGTTTTTAACGGTGGCGCCGTAGACTCGCCCGGCCCATGGCGTTTCTCAGCGCGTCCGGCCGCTTGCGGCCAGGCGCAGGAGCTGGGCCCGGAGTTCCGGGTCGGCCACGGATCGGGCGGCGGCCTCGAGCACGGCTCGGGCGCCCGCCGAGAGCGGTGCACCGGGCCGGTCCGGGGTCGGAACGGTCGGGGGCACCACCTTCAGGGTCACCGCGCGGGCCTCGATGCCGGCCGCCCTGGCCGCCGCCAGCAGCAGGGCGGTGTCCAGACGCAGCCGGGCCTTCCAGGCCGGCGAGGGGACCAGCACCACGGCCGTGCCCTCGGCCACGTTCGCCAGCCGTACCTGCGCGGCCACCGCCGGGGGGAGCTGCTGGCGGAAGCGTGTGTCGGCCGCGTCCAGCCACTGGGCGCGTGCCAGCAGCGCGCCCAGTTCGCTTTCCGCCGCCGCGCGCGCCGCGCGCCGCGGGCCGGGGGAAGCGGGCGGGGTCTCGGTGGCCGGGCGGCCTGACTTGGATCGAAGCATGCTCAATATCATCGTCGTTTCCCGCCATCTCCGCGCGCCCCTGGCCCTGAGCCTCGACTCGGCGAAACAGCGCGCAGCCGCGGCGGGGATCGCCCTCGGCCTGTTCGCCCTGGTCCTGGGCCTCGGCGGGGCGCTTGGCTGGACGCTCGCCGGTGCCGATGCCCGTATCGCCCCGCTGCGCGCCGAGGTGGCGGCCAGCCGCCAGGCAGTGGAGGAGGCCCGCGCCGAGGCCCGCCGCGAGGTGAACGCCCTGGCAGTGAAACTGGGCGAGCTGCAGGCCCAGGCCAATCGCCTGAACGCCCTCGGCCATCGCCTCACCACCCTCGGGCAGTTCCGCGAGGGCGAGTTCGATTTCACCGCAAGCCCCGGCCTCGGCGGCCCGGAGCAGGAGGCGGGGCCCCAGGACCTGGCCTTCGCCCTGGGCAGCGTGGAGGCGCAGTTCGATCGCGCCGAGCAGCAGCTCGACGTGCTCGGCGCCCTGCTGCAGAACGAGCAGGTGGCCGCCGACGCCCGCCCCAGCCGTGCTCCGGCCCCGGGCTACATCGTCTCGCCCTTCGGCCGCCGCATCGATCCTTTCACCGGTTCCAAGGCCCACCATCTCGGGGTGGACTTCGCCGCCCGCATCGGCGACCCGATCAAGGCTGCGGGTGGCGGCATCGTGAAGTTCTCCGGCTGGAAGAACGGCTATGGCAACACCGTGATCATCGACCACGGCGACGGCTACCAGACCCTCTACGGCCACAACCAGCGCAACCTGGTGCGCGAGGGCGATGTCGTTCGCGCCGGCCAGGAGATCGCCAAGGTCGGTTCCACCGGCCGCTCCACTGGTGCCCATCTGCACTTCGAGGTGCATGTGAACGGCCGCCCGGTGAATCCCACCGCTTACCTGCAGCGCATCCGTGGCTGAGCCGGGGGCGCGGAGCGGCCCGCGGCCGCTTGCGTCCGACGAGCGCCCACCGCGCCGTGGCGGGCAGGCTGGGCGGTTTCGCCGCGACTTGATAATGGCCCCCGCCGTCTCCAGCTAGAATGGAAGGCTGCCGTCCGGCAGCCGATCGCGTTCCTGAACCGGGCGCGACGCCCTCCCCAGAAGACCCGTCCATGCTCAATCGCCTCCTCACCGCCCTGTTCGGCAGCCGCAACGAGCGCATCGTCCGCCAGTTCTCGAAGAACGTCGCCCGGATCAACGCCTACGAGCCCGCCCTGCAGGCCCTCGACGACGAGGCGCTGAAAGCCAAGACCGCCGAGTTCAAGGCGCGCCTCGCCAAGGGCGAGACCCTGGACGACCTGCTGCCCGAGGCCTTCGCCGTCTGCCGCGAGGCGGCGCGCCGCGTGCTCGGCATGCGCCACTACGACGTGCAGCTGATCGGCGGCATGGTGCTGCATGCCGGCAAGATCGCCGAGATGCGCACCGGCGAGGGCAAGACCCTCGTGGCCACCCTGCCCACCTACCTCAATGCGCTGGCCGGCAAGGGCGTGCACGTGGTCACGGTGAACGACTACCTCGCCCGCCGCGATGCGGCCTGGATGGGGCGGCTCTACAACTTCCTCGGCCTCTCGGTGGGCGTGATCTACCCCGGCATGCCGATGGGCGAGGAAAAGCGCGCCGCCTATGCCGCCGACATCACCTACGGCACCAACAACGAGTTCGGCTTCGACTACCTGCGCGACAACATGGCCCTGCGCAAGGAAGACCGCTATCAGCGCGGGCTGAACTTCGCCATCGTCGACGAGGTCGACTCGATCCTGATCGACGAGGCCAGGACGCCGCTGATCATCTCCGGCCCCGGCGACGAATCGCCCGAGCTGTACGTCAAGGTCAACCGCATCGTGCCGCAGCTCTCGCGCCAGGCCGACGAGAACGCCGAAGGCGATTTCTGGGTGGACGAGAAGGGCAAGCAGGTGCACCTCTCGGAGCAGGGCATGGAGCATGCCGAATCCCTGCTCAAGGCTGCCGGCATCATCGCCCAGGACGACCACCTCTACGCCGGCCACAACATCGCGGTGGTGCACCATCTCAACCAGGCCCTGCGTGCTCACGCCCTGTTCCAGAAGGACGTGGACTACATCGTGCGCAATGGCGAGGTGGTGATCGTGGACGAGTTCACCGGCCGCACCCTGCCGGGTCGGCGCTGGTCCGACGGCCTGCACCAGGCGGTGGAGGCCAAGGAGGGCGTGCCGATCCAGCGTGAGAACCAGACCCTGGCCTCGATCACCTTCCAGAACTATTTCCGTATGTACGGCAAGCTGGCCGGCATGACCGGCACGGCCGACACCGAGGCCTTCGAGTTCCAGCAGATCTACGGCCTCGAGGTGGTGGTGATCCCCACCCACCGGCCGATGATCCGCAAGGACCTGCCGGACCTCGTGTTCCTCAACCGCAAGGGCAAATACCGGGCGGTGATCGAGGACATCAAGGAGCGCAATGCGAAGGGCCAGCCGGTGCTGGTGGGCACCACCTCGATCGAGACCTCGGAACTGCTGAGCCGCGAACTGCGCGCTGCCGGCATCCCGCACGAGGTGCTGAATGCCAAGCAGCACGAGCGCGAGGCGCAGATCGTGGCGCAGGCCGGCAAGCCGGGCGCCGTCACCATCGCCACCAACATGGCCGGTCGCGGCACCGACATCGTACTTGGCGGTTCGCTGGAGGCCGAGCTTGCCGCCGCCGGCGAGATCGACGAGGTGGCGAAGGCGCGTATCAAGGCCGAGTGGCAGGCCCGCCATGATGCGGTGAAGGCCGCCGGCGGCCTGCACATCATCGGCACCGAGCGTCACGAGAGCCGCCGCATCGACAACCAGCTGCGCGGCCGCGCCGGCCGCCAGGGCGATCCGGGCTCTTCGCGCTTCTACCTCTCGCTCGAAGACAACCTGATGCGGATCTTCGCCAGCGACTGGGTGCACAAGGCTATGACCCGCATGGGCATGAAGGAGGACGAGGCCATCGAGAGCGGCCTCGTCACCCGCCAGATCGAGAATGCGCAGCGCAAGGTCGAGGCCCACAACTTCGACATCCGCAAGAACCTGCTCGATTTCGACGACGTGGCCAACGACCAGCGCAAGGTGGTGTACGAGCAGCGCAACGAGCTGCTCGACCAGGGCGATGTGCACGAGGCCGTGGCGGCGATCCGCGATGACGTGCTCACCGCCCACGTGCGCCGCTACGTGCCGGCGCAGTCGATCGACGAGCAATGGGACCTGGCCGGCCTCGAGGCCAGCCTGCGCGACGAGTTCGGCATCGAGGTCAGCGTGCGCGACGCGGTGGCCCGCGAGCTCGACGACGAGGGGGTGCTGGCCGAGGTGCTGGAGGCCGGGCGCCGCCACTTCGAGGCCAAGGAAGCCCAGCTCGGCTCCGAGCTGATGCGCCAGCTCGAGAGCCAGGTGATGCTCTCCATGCTCGACCAGAACTGGAAGGAGCACCTGGCGCGCATGGACTACCTGCGCCAGGGCATTCACCTGCGCAGCTATGCCCAAAAGCAGCCGAAGCAGGAGTACAAGCGCGAGGCCTTCGCCCTGTTCGAGGAGATGCTGGAGAAGGTGAAGCGCGACATCACCACCCTGCTTTCGCGCGTACGCATCCGCAGCGAGGAGGAGGTGGCGGCGATGGAGGCCGAGGAGCGTCGCCGCGCCGAGGCCGCCGCCCGCGCCATGCAGTTCCAGCACCCGGAGACCGGCGGCTACTCCGCCGATGAGGAAGCTGCCGAGGTGGCCGCGGCCCAGGGCGGCCCGCGTGCCGCCGCCACCGTGCGCCACCCGGGGCCGCCGATCGGCCGCAACGATCCCTGCCCCTGCGGGTCGGGCAAGAAGTACAAGCACTGCCACGGCCAGGCCCGCTGAGGGCCGGCAGGCCCTTCCCGCCGCCATGCTCCCGCCGCCGGCCGCGCCGCCGTTGCATGTCGTGGCGGCGGTGCTGCGTGATGCGGCCGGTCGCGTGCTGCTGGCACGCCGGCCCCGGCACAAGGCCGAAGGGGGGCTGTGGGAGTTCCCCGGCGGCAAGGTCGAGCCGGGGGAGGGTGCCGAGCAGGCCCTGCGCCGCGAACTGCGCGAGGAACTCGGCATCGAAGCCGGGCCGATGCTTCCGCTGATCCGTGTACCGGTGGCGACCGGGACGCCGGGCACCCCGACGAGTGAGGGCGCCGGGCTGCCGCCGTTGCGCCTGTGGCTCGACACCTGGGCGGTGGCGGGTTTCCATGGCCAGCCCCGTGCCCGCGAGCATGCCGAACTCGTCTGGGCCGAGCCCGCGGCGCTGGCCGCTTACCCCATGCCTCCGGCCGATCACCCCGTGCGGGTCGCACTCACCGCGCCCGAGACCATCCTGGTCACGCCCGAGCCGGGCGAGGGCGAGGCCGCCGAGGCCGAGTTCCTGCGCGCCGTGGAGGAGGCCTTGGCCAGTGGCCTGCGCCGCCTGCACCTACGCCTGCCCGACGCCCGCGCCGGCCAGCGGGTGCGGCTCGCCGAGGCCCTGGCCCCGCGCTGCCGTGCTCGCGGGGCCGCCCTGTATGTGCACGGCGATGCGTCCCTCGCCGTCCGCCTGGGCCTGGGCCTGCATCTGCGTCACGGCCAGCTCTTTGCCGCCGGTACCGAGGCCTTGTGCGCCGCCCAACGCGCCGCCGGTCTGCCGCTCTCGGCGGCCTGCCACGATGCTGCCAGCCTGCGCCGCGCCGAGGCGCTGGGCGTGCAGGACCTGCTGCTCGGGCCGGTGGCGCCCACCCCCACCCATCCTGGTGCCCCGGTCCTGGGCTGGGAAGGCTTCGAGGCCCTGCGCGCCCTCACTGCTCTACCGGTGTACGCGCTGGGCGGCCTTGGGCCTGGCGATCTTGCCGAGGCCCGGCGTCACGGGGCGCAGGGCGTGGCCGGCATCCGCGGGTTCTGGCCTCAGCCCCCGGGCAGATAGCGCGTCGCCAGCCGCGCCACGGCGGCGGCGAGATCCCCGGGCGTGCCGGTATTCACCAGCACGTCGTCGGCCAGGGCGAGGCGGGCCTCGCGCGGGGCCTGGGCGGCGATCATCGCTTCGGCCAGCGCCGGGTCGATACCGTCGCGGGCCAGCAGGCGCTGGCGCTGCAGGGCGGGCGGCAGGTCCACCACGAGGATGCGCTCCAGCTCCGGCCAGGCCGCGCGACCGCCGCCCTCCGCCAGCAGCGGGATGTCCAGCAGCACGAGGGGCGTGGAGGCCGCCGTGGCGCGTTCACGCATCCAGGCGCGGATGCGCGGGTGCAGCAGGCTCTCGAGGCGCTTTCTGGCGACCGGGTCGGCGAACACCCGTTGGCGCAGGGCGGCGCGGTCGAGCTGGCCGTCGGGCCGGCGCAGGTCCTCCCCGAAGGCCGCCAGCACCGCCGCCAGCCCCTCGCTGCCCGGGGCCACCACGGCGCGGGCCGCGGCATCGGCGTCCACGAGGCAGCCGGGGTAGATCGCTTCGAAGGCCCGGGCCGCCGTGCTCTTGCCGGAGGCGATGCCGCCGGTCAGGCCGACCAGCAGGCGGCGGGGGGCGGCGGGGGCGGGCATGGGAGGAGGCCCTCAGCCGGCCGGCGCGCCGCCCGGCAGCATCAGGCCCCAGTACAGGGCCATCAGCCGCTCGCCGAGCAGGAACCAGAGCCAGCCGGCGATGGCGAGGAAGGGACCGAAGGGGATGGGCGTGGCGCGGTCGCGGCCCTGCACAGCCAGGCCGATACCGCCGATCAGTGCGCCCACCAGCGAGGAGAGCAGCACGATGGGCAGGATGGCCGAGGCGCCGCACCAGGCGCCGAGTGCCGCCAGCAGCTTGAAGTCGCCATAGCCCATGCCCTCCTTGCCGGTGAGCAGGCGGAAGGCGTGGTAGACCGTCCACAGGCTGAGATAGCCCACGAGTGCCCCGAGGATGGCGCTCTGCGGTGGCACGAACAGGGTGACGAGGCTGGCCGCCAAGCCCAGCCAGAGCAGCGGGTAGGTGAGGCTGTCGGGCAGCAGTTTGGTGTGCCAGTCGATGCCGGCAAGGGCGATGAGCAGAGCGCTGAAGGCCATGGCCGCCGCGCCCTCCAGTCCGAGGCCGAAGCGCCAGACGCAGGCGGCGAAGGCAAGGCCGGTGAGCAGTTCCACCACCGGGTACTGCAGCGAGATCGGCGCCTTGCAGGCCGCGCAGCGGCCGCGCAGCACAAGCCAGCTCAGCACCGGTACGTTCTGGTACCAGCGGATGGCCTGCCCGCAGGCCGGGCAGTGCGAGCCCTTCACCACGATGCCGGGCGGGGCCGGTTCCTCACCGGGGGGCAGCTCCAGCAGCTCGCGGGCCTCGCGCCGCCAGGCCCACATCAGGCGCGGCGGCACTCGCAGGATCACCACGTTGAGGAAGCTGCCGATGAGCAGGCCAAACAGGAAGACGGCCGCGAGCGCGGCCGTCGGGGAGGCGGCATCGAGACCGGCCAGCATCGATCAGATGGCCATGCCGAGCTTGAAGATCGGCAGGTACATGGCAATCACCATGCCGCCTACCAGCACACCGAGCACAGCGATGATGAAGGGCTCCATCAGGCTGGTGAGGGCATCGACCGAGTTGTTCACCTCGTTCTCGTAGAACTCGGCCACCTTGAACAGCATGGAATCCAGTGCGCCGGATTCCTCGCCGATGCCCACCATCTGCACCACCATGGGCGGGAAGAGCGCCACCTGCTTCATGGCGAGATTCAGCGAATAGCCCACCGCTACGTCATCACGGATTTTCCGCGTGGCCTCATCATAGATGACGCTGCCGGTGGCGCCGGCCACGGTGTCGAGCGCCTCCACCAGAGGCACGCCGGCCTTGAACGTGAGGGCGAGCGTGCGAGCGAAGCGGCTGATGGCCGACTGGTGCAGGATCTGTCCGATCACCGGGATCTTCAGCAGCATGCGATCTACGGTGCGTTGCACGTTGGTCGAGCGGCGGTAACTGAGCACGAAGGCGAAACCACCGGCCACGGTGGCGATCAGCATCCACAACCAGTTGGCCAGCATGAACTCAGAGGCGCTCACGTACATCTGGGTGAACGCGGGCAGCTCTGCGCCGAAGCCCTCGAAGGTAGCCTTGAACTGCGGGATCACATACATCAGCAGAATCAGGCTGACGATCAGTCCCACCGCCAGCACGCCGGCGGGGTAGAACAGCGCTTTCTTGATCTTGCCCTTGAGCGCTTGGATGCGCTCGAGGTAGCTCGCGAGAGTGTCGAGCACCGTGTCGAGCACACCCGCACCCTCGCCGGCTTTGACGAGGTTGCGATAGAGCTCATTGAACTGCATGGGATAGGCCTTGAGGGCCTCGCTGAAGGCCGAGCCACCGGCCACGTCGTTGCGCAGGGCTTTCAGCATGGTGGTGAACTTGGGGTTCTTCTGACCATTGGCGAGGATTTCCAGCGCCTGCACCATGGGCACGCCGGAGGCCATCATGGTGGCCATCTGCCGGCTGAAGAAGGTGATGTCCTGCGGCCCCACCGTCTTGCCGGCTGAGCCGAACAGCGGCTTGGGCTTGGGCTTCACTACGCTCGGGTTCATGCCCTGCTTGCGCAGCTCGGCGCGCACATAGTTGGCCGATTTCGCGGCCATCTCGCCCTTGATGGTCTTGCCGCGCCGGTCGGTGGCGGTCCAGACGAACTCCGAGAGCGGGTTCTCGCGGGGGGCGGGCTTGGCGCCCTTCAGGCTCTTCGCAGTGGCAGACATGGCTTAGTCCTTGGTCACGCGGTTCATCTCGGCCAGGCTGATCAGCCCGGCCTTGACCTTGTTGATGGCGGAGCGGCGCAGGTCGCCGATGCCTTCCCGTTCGCACACGGCGGCGATGTCCATGGCGTTGCCGCCTTCCAGGATGATCTTCTGGATCTCCTCGGTCATCGGCATTACCTGGTAGATGCCGACACGGCCCTTGTAGCCGCCGTTGCAGTCCTCGCAGCCCACGGCCTCGTACAGGTCCAGCCCGCCTTCGCATTCCTCGGGCTTGAAGCCCTCGGCGACCAGGGCGGCCTGCGGGATGTGCACCTTCTTCTTGCAGTCGTGCAGGCGGCGGGCCAGGCGCTGGGCGATGATGAGTGTGACCGAGCTGGTGATGTTGTAGGGCGCGATGCCCATGTTCATCAGTCGGGCGATGGTTTGTGGCGCGTCGTTGGTGTGCAGGGTGGAGAGCACCAGGTGGCCGGTTTGGGCCGCCTTCACCGCGATCTCGGCGGTCTCGAGGTCGCGGATCTCGCCCACCATGATCACGTCCGGGTCCTGGCGCAGGAAGCTGCGCAGGGCGGCGGCGAAGTCCATGCCCTTCTTCGGGTTCATCTGCACCTGGTTGATGCCGGGCACGCGGATTTCCACCGGGTCCTCGGCAGTGCTGATGTTGCGTTCCTCGGTGTTGAGGATGTTGAGGCCGGTGTAGAGCGAGACCGTCTTGCCCGAGCCGGTGGGGCCGGTGACCAGGATCATGCCGTAGGGCTTGGCCAGTGCATCGAGGTAGAGCTGCTTTTGGTGGTCCTCGTAGCCCAGCTTGTCGATGCCCATTTTCGCCGCACTGCCATCGAGGATGCGCAGCACCGACTTTTCGCCGAACAGGGTGGGGCAGGTGGACACGCGGAAGTCCATCTGCTTTGTCTTGCTGATGTTGAGCTTGATGCGGCCGTCCTGCGGCAGGCGCTTCTCGGCGATGTCAAGACCGCTCATCACCTTGATACGCGCAGTGATGCGCGGCCCCAGCTTCACCGGGGCGCGGGCCACCGTCTTCAGCACGCCATCCATGCGGAAGCGCACGCGGAAGTCGGTTTCGTAGGGCTCGAAATGCAGGTCGGAGGCGCCGCGCTTGATGGCATCGAGCAGCATCTTGTTGACGAACTTGACGACCGGGGTGTCGTCGCCCTTGGCCTCGTTGCCGCCAGCGGGATCTTTGTCGTCGTCGCCGGCCTCCGAGTCCAGCGCGTCGAGGCCCTCGTCGTCGCCACCGGCATCGAAGGATTCTGCGGCGGTGAAAGCGCGGTCGATGGCGCGCCGGAGCTGCTCTTCATCGACCAGGATGGGCTCGACGGTGGCACCGGCGGCGAACTGGACTTCCTCGATGGCCCGGGTATTGGTGGGGTCGGAGATGGCGAGGAACAGCCGGTTGCCGCGCTTGTACAGCGGCAGCACGCCGTGCTTGGTGATGAGTTCCTCGCTCACCGCTTTCACCGGGGCGCGGGCGAGGTCGAAGGCGTTGATCTCGAACAGCGGGATGCCGAACTCGATGCTGTTGGCCGCGGCTACCGCCGCACTGCTGACGAGCTTCTTTTCCTGCAGCCAGCGCAGTACCGGCAGCTTGGCTTTGGGCGCCTCCTCCAGGGCACGGCGGGCATCGGCTTCGGAGAGCGCGCCGTCCATCACCAGGCGTCGGGCGATGCCAGTGATGCCGACGAGGTTGACGTTGGCTGGGGCGTTCATGCGCGGTGGGGGGAATCCAGAGCCTGATACTCTAGCGCAGGCTGCCTTCCGCACCGCAAAAAAACAAGGCCGCCCGGAGGCGGCCTTGTCCTTGGGGTGGGAGCGGCTAAGCGAGGCTTAGCGGCACTCGGCCGGGACGTGGCGGGCCTGACCGGCGGTCTGGTTGCAGTTCCAAGCGATGGCGCCGCCAGCGGCGCCCGGAGCAGTCGGAACCAGTTCAAGGGTGACGGAGCCAGCCTGGGCGGTAGTGGTCACAGTGATGGTGCCGGTGCCACCGTCGCAGGCCAGGCTTGCAACATTGACGGTAGCCGCGGTCGGAGAGACACCAGCACAGGCATCCGCCGGGAGGGTGCCGCCGTTGTTGGCGATGTTCTCGGCAACGGTCGATTTGGCACCCGAGGCAAGGGCGAGCGCTTCGGTGACGCGGGCGCGGATGGTGTAGTCCTGATAGGCCGGCAGCGCGATGGCGGCCAGAATGCCGATGATCGCCACCACGATCATGAGCTCGATGAGCGTGAAGCCTTGCTGCGGGTGGTGCTGGCGCATATGCCTCTCCCCTCTGTGCTGGCGCCCTGACCCAAGCAGCGTGCGGGCCAGGCGGCCGGTTCAAAAACAAAGGGCGCCCTTGCGAGGCGCCCTTTGCCCACGAACCGGGCCCTGCCCGTTCGCTTGCCGCAATTAGCGGCAGTTGGCCGGGCGATACTTGGCCGGCATGGTGCCGCCGGTGCAGTTCCAGGTAATGCCGCCGTCGGTCAGGGTCGGGGTCAGGACGATGGTGGTACCATTGGCCGTCGGGCTGCCGCCCAGGGTGTTGTTGTAGGTGACGGTGATGGCACCGCCTGCGCCCACCTCAACGGAAGTGACAGCGTTGCCCCTGATGTCGGCAGCCGCAGCCAGACCGGCAGCCGCGTTGCTGGCCGGGAACGCGCCGCCAGCAGTGTAGCCTTCGGCCACCGCGGTCTTGGCGCCGGCGGCGAGGCCGAGGCCTTCCGAGACCTTGCCGCGGATGGCGTAGTCCTGGTAGGCCGGCAGCGCGATGGCGGCCAGGATGCCGACGATCGCCACGACGATCATCAGTTCGATGAGGGTGAAGCCCTGCTGGTTCTTCATGGTATGACCTCTTGTGAAGGATGGGGGGAAGGATGCCGGGGGTTGCCACCGGGCCGTGCCACCCGGCACGTGCGGGACGAACAATGCCCCATTTCGTGTTGCAAGGGGAGGCCCGGAGATGTGATGCATTGCAAAAAGTGTTGTCTGGGCCGGGGGCAGACAGGCGGATCGGGCGCAGGGCGTCGGAAACTGACGCGGCGGGGCAGGTGGTCGCCTGTCCTCACTCGATACCGTATTTCTTCAGCTTGTAGCGCAGGGCGCGGAAGGTGATGCCGAGAGCCTCGGCGGTGCGGGTGCGGTGCCAGCGGTGGGCCTCGAGGGCGCGGATCAGGGTCTCGCGCTCGATCTGTTCCAGGGCCTGCGGCAGGGCGCCGGCGGCGCGGGCGCGGTCCAGCACCTCGGCCATGGCGGGCAGGGGGCGGTCTTCGGCCTCGGCAGGGGCGGCTCCGGCGGCGGGGCCGGGCAGGGAGGCGGGCGTGCCGGGGGCTGCGGCGCCGGGCGGGCTGGCCGGCAGGCCGAGGTCCTCGGCCCGCAGCAGCGGGCCGTCGGCCAGGGCGGCGGCGCGTTCCAGCACGTTCTCCAGTTCCCGCACATTGCCGGGGAAGGGGTAGGCCTCGAGGGCGGCCAGGGCGTCCTCGCCCAGCCGCAGGGGCGTGCCCGTGCCGGCCAGCCGGGCCAGCACGGCCTCGGCGATGGGGCGGATGTCCTCGCGACGCTCGCGCAGCGGCGGCACTGGCAGGGTGATGACATTGATGCGGTAGAAGAGGTCGCGGCGGAAGCGCTCGGCCTCGACCAGTTTCGCGAGGTCCTTGTGGCTGGCGGAGAGGATGCGCACGTCCACCTTCACTTCCTTGGCCGCGCCCACCGGCCGCACCGCCTTCTCCTGGATCACCCGCAGCAGCTTCACCTGCATGTGCAGGGGCAGCTCGGCGATCTCGTCGAGGAACAGGGTGCCGCCGCTGGCGGCCTGGAACAGGCCCTCCTTGTCGGCATGGGCGCCGGTGGAGCTGCCCTGCGCGTGGCCGAAGAACTCGCTTTCCATCAGCTCGGCAGGAATGGCGCCGCAGTTCACCGGCACGAAAGGGCCGTCTTTGCGCGGGCTCAGGGCATGCACCAGGCGCGCCACCAGTTCCTTGCCGGTGCCGGATTCGCCGCAGATGAACACCGGGGCCTGGCTGCGCGCCACCCGCGCGGCCAGCTCGCGCAGGCGCTGCATGGCCGGGGAATCGCCGAGCAGGCGCGGGCCTGCGGCCTGAACGGCAGCACGGCGCTGCACGCCGAGGTTCAGGGCATGGGTGACGAGCTGGCGCAGTACGGCGAGATCCACCGGCTTGGTGACGAAATCGAAGGCTCCGGCCTTGAGCGCGGCCACGGCGGCCTCGACGTTGCCGTAGGCGGTCATCATGGCCACCGGGGTGTCCGGGTGGTGGGCGGCGATGTGCTCCACCAGCGACAGGCCGTTGCCATCGGGCAGCCGCATGTCGGTGATGCAGAGGTCGAAGTCCTGCCGGACCAGCTGGGCGCGGGCCGAGGCGAGGTCGGCCGCGGTTTCCACCCGCAGGCCCATGCGGCTCAAGGTGAGGGCCACGAGTTCGCGGATGTCGCGTTCGTCGTCGACGATGAGGGCGCTGCGGGCAAGCATCGCTGGGGGGCGGTCGCTCCTTCGAACGCGGGCAGTGTAGCGCCTAGGTCCCCACCCCGCCCCGCCCGGGCAGGCGGATGCGGAAACAGGCGCCGCCGGTGGGCACGGGCACATAGCGCAGGCTGCCCTGGTTCGCCTCGCAGAGCTGGCGGGCGATGTAGAGGCCGAGCCCGGTGCCGTGTTCGCTGGTGGTGAAGAAAGGCGTGAACAGGCGGCTTGCCACGCCGGCGGGGATGCCGGGGCCGTGGTCGAGCACGTCGATCTCCACCGCCCCTTCGGGCTGGCCGGCCTCCTCGGCGGGCAGGGCGCGCAGCAGCACCCGCGCCGGTTCGCCGGGGCGGCGGCCGTAGTGGCGAGCGTTGTCCACCAGCACTGTCAGCACCTGCTGCAGGTGGCGCGGGTCTACCATGGCCTGCAGTGGGCGCGGGCTGCGCTCCTCCAGCACGTCTTCGCCGAGCGGGTGGGCGGCGGCGTACTCGGCCACGAAGCGGCGCAGCAGGGCGGGCAGATCCACGCACTCGGCCTGGGCGGGCTGGCGCCGGGCGAGACCGAGGATGCTGTCGACGATGCCGTCCATGCGTTGGCACTGGGCGAGGATGATCTCGATCAGCCGCCGGTCAGTGGCAGCGAGGCCCGGAGATTCATCGAGTAGCTGGGCGGCATGCAGGATGGCGGTGAGCGGGTTGCGGATCTCGTGGGCGATGCTGGCGCCGAGCCGGCCCAGGGTGGCGAGGGTGAGCTCCTCCGCGCGGCCGCTGTAATGCCGGGCATCGTCGAGGAAAATGAGGAACAGCTCCTCGCGGGTGCCGGTGGCGGCGAAGCGCGGCAGCAGTTCCGGGCCCTCTTCGCCCACCCGCAGGCTGCGCGGTTGCGCCTGCCCGCTGGTGCGCCATTGCCGCAGCAGCGTGTCGAGCCGCGGGTTCACTTCGGCGAGGGTGGCGGCATCGCCGCGGGCCCCGAGCAGAGCCCAGGCGGCCTCGTTGAACAGGCGGATGCGGTGTGTTTCGTCCACCACCAGCACGCCGGTGCGCATGCGCCGGATCACCAGTTCGTTGAGCTGGGCGAGGCGTTCCACCTCGCTGCCGCGCGCGTCGGCCAAGGCCTCGCTACGGGCCAGCTCGCGGCGCAGGAACTGCGAGAGCAGGGCGCCGGCGATATAGCACAGGGCGAACATCGCCGGCTCCACCAGCGGCCGGTCGTCGCGGGCGGCGAGGGTGCTGAGGGCGAATTCGCCGAACACGGCGCCGGCCGCCAGCAGGGCGAGGGCGAGGGCGAGGCGCGGGCCCAGCAGCAGGCTGCCGATGCAGATGTTGAACAGCAGCAGCAGGCCGACGGCGGCATCGAGGCCCTGCTGGGCGGCGAGCACGACGGCAGCGGTGGCGATGTCGGTGGCAAGGCCCCAGCCACCCTGCAGGGCGAGGTCGGCGCCGGGACGGCGGGCCAGCCACAGCAGCAGCAGCGACGCCATGAGGTAGGCGGCCGCGGCTACGTGCAGCAGCGGGGCATCCACCTGCGAGAGCAACTGCCACTGGTCGGGGATGAAGGCCAGCACCGCCAGCAGCACGGCCTCGAGCAGGCGGTAGAGGGCGAAGGCGAACAGCTCGCGCTGCTGCACGCCGCCGCGGGGCAGCTGGCTCGATGAGCGGACGAAACGCATGGCCGGCACTGTAGCCGCCCTGCGGGGTGGGCGGGGAAAGCGGGGCCGTCTTTGCCTTCGCCGCCGGGAGCGGGGACAATACGCGCCCCGTCGGCCGGCCCACCGGCCGCATGGTCGTTTTCTTCCCTTTGCGGCCCACGGGCCGCTCCTTTCCCAGGTGCCCCATGAATTTTCACGAATACCAGGCCAAAGAGCTGTTCGCCGAGGTCGGCATTCCCGTTCCCGCCGGCAAGATCGCCCGTACCGCCGACGAGGCCGTCGAGGCCGCGAAGGCCCTGGGGGGCGACTTCTGGGTGGTGAAGGCCCAGATCCACGCCGGTGGCCGCGGCAAGGCCGGCGGCGTGAAGCTATGCCGCAGCCTGGAGGCGGTGCGCGAAGCGGCCGCCGGCATGCTCGGCACCCGCATGGCCACCTACCAGTCGGGCGGCCGCGCCCTGCCGATCGACGTAGTGCTGGTGACCGAGGCCTCGGACATCGCCAAGGAGCTGTATGTCTCGGCGCTGGTGGATCGCGCCACCAAGTCGATCACCTTCATCTGCTCGGCCGAGGGCGGCGTGGAGATCGAGAAGGTGGCAGCCGAGACCCCGGAGCTGATCCACACCATCCACGTGAACTACGTGGAGGGCCTGCAGCCCTACCAGTGCCGCCAGGTCGGCTTCGCCATGGGCCTGAACGCCAAGCAGTGCGGCCAGCTCACCAAGATCATGCAGGGCCTCTACACCCTGTTCCACCGCTACGACCTCTCGCTCGTCGAGCTCAATCCGCTCGCCATCGACAAGCACGGCGATCTCGTGGCGCTGGACGGCAAGATCAACTCCGACGACAACGCCGAGTTCCGCCAGCCGAAGACCACCGCCATGCGCGACATCGCGCAGGAGGACGAGACCGAGGTGCTGGCCACCAAGTACAACCTGAACTACGTGACCATGGACGGCAACATCGGCTGCCTCGTCAACGGCGCCGGCCTCGCCATGGCGACCATGGACGTCATCAAGCTCAATGGCGGCGAGCCGGCCAACTTCCTCGACGTGGGCGGCGGCGCCACCAAGGAGCGCGTCACCGAGGCCTTCAAGCTGATCTTGAGCTCGGACAAGGTGAAGGCCATCTTCGTCAACATCTTCGGCGGCATCGTCCGCTGCGACATGATCGCCGAGGGCATCATCGCTGCGGTGAAAGAGGTGGGCGTCAAGGTGCCGGTGATCGTGCGCCTCGAGGGCACCAACGTGGAGAAGGGCAAGGAGCTGTTGGCTGGATCCGGCCTCGCCATCCAGCCGGCCGACGACATCAACGATGGCGCGAAGAAGGCCGTTGCCGCCGCTGCCGCCGCCTGATCACGACCCACCAAGGAATCGAACCATGAGCGTTTTGGTCAATAAGAACACCAAGGTGATCGTGCAGGGCTTCACTGGCCAGCAGGGCACCTTCCATGCCGAGCAGATGCTCGACTACGGCACCAAGGTCGTGGGCGGCGTCACCCCGGGCAAGGGTGGCAGCACCCATATCGGCCTGCCGGTCTTCAATACCGTGCAGGACGCGGTGGAGGAGACGGGCGCCGATGCCTCGGTGATCTACGTGCCGCCGCCGTTCGCGGCCGATGCCATCCTCGAGGCCGCCGCCGCGGGCATCCGCGTGATCGTGGCGATCACCGAGGGCATCCCGGTGCTCGACATGATGCGGGTGAAGCACGTGCTGGCCCAGTACGACGATGTGACCCTGATCGGCCCGAACTGCCCCGGCATCATCACGCCCGGCGAGTGCAAGATCGGCATCATGCCGGGCCACATCCACATGCCGGGCAAGGTGGGCATCGTCTCGCGCTCGGGCACCCTGACCTACGAGGCCGTGAAGCAGACCACCGACGCCGGCCTCGGCCAGTCGACCTGCATCGGCATCGGCGGCGACCCGATCCAGGGCATGAACTTCATCGATGCTTTGCAGCTGTTCCAGGACGACCCGCAGACCGAGGGCATCATCATGGTCGGCGAGATCGGCGGTTCGGCCGAGGAAGAAGCCGCCGAGTTCATCAGCGAGTACGTGACCAAGCCGGTGGTGGGCTTCATCGCCGGCGCTTCGGCCCCTCCGGGCAAGCGCATGGGCCATGCCGGCGCCATCGCCTCGGGCGGTCAGGGCACGGCGGCGGGCAAGTTCGCCGCGCTGGAGAAGGCCGGCGTCACCACGGTGAAGTCGCCAGGCGATCTCGGTGCTGCCATCGCCGCCCGCCTGAAGAAGTAAGGCCGGAGGGCGCCTTCGCCCCGCCT
>BPKK01000009.1 GCA_026005095.1 Silanimonas sp.
TGCGGATGCTGAGCATGGGGTCTTCCTGCGCCTCGAGGTCGGCCACTTCCTCGGGCTTGCAGAACACCGTGAGCGGGCGGCCGGGAAGACGCCAGCGCAGCGCGGCCAGCGCCGCCCGGCCCTCGCGGCCATAGCCCCAGATCGCCACCCGCTTGCCGTCAAGCTCCGAAATGCGCACGCAGCGCCTCCATCCGTGCGGTGCCCAGCCCGTGCTCGCCCTGCGGGGCCAGCAGCGGTTCCAGGCGCAGGGTAGCCGGATCGAGGGCCGCTTGCTGCGTCGTGGCGAAGCGGGCGACCAGCGCATCCTCGCGCCAGCTCGGGCTGGCGGCCAGGGCCGCCATCGCCGCCCGCGATTCGCGGCCCTCGCCTACGCATTCGAAGGGCTTGTGGCCCGCGATCTCGAGCAGGGCGTCGTAGGCGGCGGCCAGCGACAGGTCGTCGAGCAGGTTGCGGCCGAAGATGCCGAGCAGGCGCGGCTTCGGCATGAAGGGCGCGAGCGCCAAGAACACGAAATGGCATTTCGGGCAGGCCCCGCACCAGCGCTGGCTGGGCTTCTCGCCCAGCAGGTGGAAGTTGCGGTTGCAGCTGGAGAAGTGCGCGTCGTAGTGCTCCAGCCGGGCGAACTGCCGGGCCACGGCGAGTTCCGAGAACGGGCGCAGCAACGAGACGTAATCGAAATCCGCCGCGACCTGTGCGCGGACGATCGCCGCGAAATCGCGCTCGAAGGCCCAGCCCTTCGACCACTGGTGGTTCACCTCGCCGGTGCCGGGGATCAAGCTGCCGTAGCTCGCCGAGTGCTCGTTGGAGAACACCACGCTGCCATGGCCGGTGAGCAGAGCGGCCAGCACGAGGATCGCCGAGTTCACCGCCGTGACCGGGATATGGCCGTTCAGCGCCCCTTCGCGGTTGAACACGAAAAGCTCCGGCGCCAGCGCGCGGCCGATGTTGAGCATGGGCAGGCCGGTGCGCTCGGCGCAGGCGCGGATCAAAGGCGAACTGCCGATCCACGTGACGGCCGGCGTCGCGCCGAGCGCACGCAGGGCCTCGATCGAGACCAGCGAATCCTTGCCGCCGCCGATGGCCACCAGGCTGCGGAAGGGCCAGGGCTGGCTGCCCCCTCCCGGGGGCGAGGCCCGCCCGAGGCCCAGGGCCGGGGCCGGCGGGCGCGCCGCCGCGCCCTGCGGCCAGACGATGTGGCCGCGCAGCTCGAGGCCGTTGCGGTAGGCGAATTCGCCCAGTCCGTTCTCGTAGACCCTGGCGATGAAGGCCGCGGTGGCGGCATCGAGCGGGCCCTCGGCACATTCGATCACCGTGGGCGCGGCGGCCTTGTAGTAGCTGACGCCGGCCACGAGGTGCAGCAGGCGCAGTGCCGCCTCCACCGCCGCGGCCTTCGCCGGATCGAAGTCCGCGCTCCCCGGCTGCACCGCCGTGAACGGGGCGCCGGGGATCGTGATGCGCTCGACCAGCTCGGGGCTGCCCGCGCCATCGTGATTCACGAAGGCGTAGCCGAGCGCGACCTCGCCTCTGGCCGGATCGAAGCGTTTCGACGTGAAGCGGAAGGCGCGGATCGCCGCGCGGTCGAAGGTCCACGCTCATTCCAGGATCTCCTCGGCGGGCAGGGCGCGCAGGTTGTAGCGGCTCGCCATCACCCTGCCGTAGGCGCCGGCATCGGCCAGCAGCACCACGTCGCCCTCGGCGGTGGCCTCGGGCAGGCGACGGCGGCGCCCCAGCACGTCGCCGCTCTCGCAGATGGGCCCCACCACCTCGGCGGGCTCACCGGGCGGATCATCGAGGCGGCTCAGGTTCACGATGCCGTGCCAGGCGTTGTAGAGCGCCGGGCGCAGCAGCGCGTTCATGCCAGCATCGAGGCCAATGCGGCGCACGCCCTGCTTGTGCATGGTGGCGGTGACGCGGGTGAGCAGCACGCCGGCCTCGGCGACGAGGAAGCGGCCCGGCTCGATCCACAGCGCGTACTGCGGGAACAGGGCCTTCATCTCCGCCAGCATCGCCCCGAAGGCGGCGAGGTCGAAGGGCTCGGCCTCGGGCTGGTAGGGAATGCCGATGCCTCCGCCCACGTCGATGCGCTCGACCGTGCCGATGGCCTCGGCCACCGAAGCCAGACGCGCGTACACCTCGCGCCAGTGGTTGGCATCGAAGATGCCGCTGCCGATGTGCGCATGCAGGCCGGTGACGCGCACGCCCAGCGCCTTTGCCGCATCGGCGGCGGACGAGACCTCATCGAGCGGCAGGCCGAACTTCGCCTCCTTGCCGCCAGTCTTCACCTTGTCGTGGTGGCCCGAACCGAAGCCGGGATCGACGCGCAGGGTGAGTTCGCGGCCACGGAAGACCTCCGCCCAGCCGGCCAGCAGGTGCGGGATTGTCGAGCGTGACGTGCACGCCATGCGCGAAGGCCCGCTCGAACTCGATGCGCGGGGCGAAGCTCGGGGTGAACAGGATGCGGCGCGGGTCGAGGCCCGGCAGCGTGGCCAGCACGTGCTCCACTTCGGCCAGCGAGACGCATTCGAAGCCGAACCCTTCCGCCTCCAGCGCCCTGAGGATCGCCGGGTGCGGATTGGCCTTCAGCGCGTAATGCACGCGGTCCACCGCGGCGAGCGCCTTCAGCTGCCGGGCGCGCTCGCGCACGGTGGGCAGGTGGTAGGCGTAGGTGGGCGTGCCGCGTTCGGCCAGCGCGAGCAGGCGCGTCGCGCTCGGCCTGCCACCACGCCGTCCGCGGCGGGCGCGGCTCGCCCAGCTCGCGCCAGCTCGGCCCGAACACCGCAGTCTCGTCGATCGGCATGGCATTGGAGGCGATCAGCAGCCCATGCAGGGTAGGCAGCAGGCCATCGGCCAGGGCCTCGTCGACCACGAAGGTGAGGTTGAGGTCGTTCGAGCTCTGCGAGATCAGGTGCACCCGCTCGCGGCCGAAGGTGGCCAGCACCTCGGTGAGCCGGTGCAGGCGCGAGCGCATGCCGCGCCCTACCAGGGTGATCGCCGCGCAGGGCGCGATCACCTTCACCCGGCAGATGCGCTCCAGATCGCGGCACAGGGCCTCCAGCACATTGGTGCTGACGAGGTTGTCGGAGGGATCGAGCGAGACCGTGACATTGGTCTCGGCCGAGCCGATCAGGTCCACCGAGAGCCCGTGCGCCTTGAAGCAGCCGAACACCTCCGCGAGGAAGCCCACCTGCTGCCACATGCCGATGGTCTCCATCGACACCAGCACGATGCCGCGCCGGGCGCTGATCGCCTTGACCCCGGGCACGGTCGCGGCCTGGCCGTCGATGACGGTGCCGGCGAGCTCGGGGCGCTCGGTGTCGCGGATCCACATCGGCACGCCGGCTTCGCGGCAGGGCGTGAGGCAGCGCGGGTGCAGCACCTTGGCGCCGGTGGTGGCGATTTCCTGCGCCTCCTCGAAATCGAGGCGGGAGAGCAGGCGCGCCTCCGGCACCTGCCGCGGATTGGCGCTGAACATGCCCGGCACGTCGGTCCAGATCTCGACGCGGCGCGCCTTCAGCAGGGCGCCGAAGTAGGCCGCCGAGGTGTCCGAGCCGCCGCGCCCGAGGATGGCCGTGCCGCCATCGGCATGGCGGGCGATGAAGCCCTGGGTGAGGGCGAAGCGCTCGGGCCGGGCCAGCAGGCGCTCGCGCGCCACCGGGTCGAGGAAATCGCAGGACACCGAGAGCCGCTGCGCCCAGGCGCTGGCATTGGGCTGCTCGATGGCGCGCATCGAATCGCGCGCGTCCCACCATTCCAGCGCCATGCCCTGCGTGCGTAGGTAGGCCACGCCGAGCGTGGAGCTCAGCAACTCGCCCTGGGCCAGCAGTTCGGCCTGCCAGGCAAGCTCGGCGCCAGCCGCGCGCGGATCGGCCGCCAGGGCGCGCAGGGCGGCGAAGCGCGCGCCGAGCACGGCCTCGGGATCCAGCCCGAGCTCGGCGCAGAACGCGGCATGGCGCTCGACGAGGGCCTCGGCCTGGGCATGAAGGCCCGGCATGTCCTGATGCCCATCGATCATGGCCTGCAGGGCGTTGGTGACGCCCGAGAGGGCCGAGACCACCACCAGCACGCGCGCGCCTTCCTCCTCGGCGCGGCGGCGCATGAGTTTCCCGATCGTGTCCCAGCGCGATTTTTTCGACACGCTGGTGCCCCCGAACTTCAGGACGATCCAGTCGTTGGCGAACGCGGGGACAGGGCGGTTCATCGGGGTCGGCACCTCACATGGCCGTGGCATGGAAAAAGGAAAGCCGCCAGATGCGGCGGCCGGGCAAGGATAGCGTGGCCCGGCACTCCCGCCGTACCCGCGCGGGCATGCACAGGGTGGCTTGTGGCCCGGCCGGGGCAGGCCGGACACTATCGCCCATGCCTCCGATCGCCTCCCCGGGCGCGGCCGCCGCCGTCGCGCCCCGTCTTCCGTTCCTGCAACTCGATGTCTTCGCCGCCGCTCCCGGCCTCGGTAACCCGCTCGGCGTGGTGCTGGGCGCCGAAGCGCTCGATGGCGCGGCCATGCAGGCGCTCGCCGCCTGGCTCAATCTCTCGGAAACCAGCTTCGTGCTGCCGCCCACCCAGCCGGGGGCCGATTACCGCCTGCGCATCTTCACCCCGCGCCAGGAACTGCCCTTCGCCGGGCATCCCAGCGTGGGCACCGCGCATGCCGTGCTGGAACACGGCCTCGTGCGCCCCCACAAGGGCCGCCTGGTGCAGGAATGCGGGGCCGGCCTGCTGCCGCTGCGGGTGGAAGGCGAAGGCGCCGGGCGCCGGGTGCATGTGCGCGCCCCGCGCGGGCGGCCGCTGGATGCCAGGCCCGAGGCGGTGCTCGCCAGCCTCGGGGCCGTGGCCCTGGGGCCCCTGCCTGCGGCCCTGATCGACAACGGCCCGCGCTGGTGGTGCGTGGAGCTCGCCGACGAGGCCAGCGTGCGCGGCCTCGGCCCCGACCTCGAGGCCATGGCTGCGGCGAACCGGAGCGACGGCAGCGTGGGCGTGGCGGTGTTCGCCCGCTGCCCCGGCGCTCCCCATGCGCTGGTGGTGCGCGCCTTCGTGCCCGCCGACGGCATCCCGGAAGACCCGGTGACCGGCAGCGCCAATGCCGCCATCGCCGCCTGGCTGCAGGCCCGCCATGCCCTGCCCGCTCCGCGCTTCACGAGCTCGCAGGGGCGCGAACTGGGCCGCGATGGCGTGGTCGAGATCGCCGTGGATGAGGAGGGCGAGGTCTGGATCGGCGGCCAGACCCAGACCGTGGTGGAGGGCACGCTGGCATGGTGAGCCGCCGCTTCCTGCATCTCGATGTCTTCGCCCCGCGCGCCGGCGCCGGCAACCCGCTCGCGGTGGTGCTCGACGCCGAGGGGCTCGATGCCGCGGCCATGCAGCGCATCGCCGCCTGGACCAATGTCATCGAGACCTGCTTCGTGCTGCCGCCCAGCACGCCGGAGGCGAGCTACCGGGTGCGCATCTTCACCCCGCGCCGCGAGCTCGCCTTCGCCGGGCATCCCAGCGTGGGCACCGCGCATGCCGTGCTCGCCGCCGGGCTGGCCACGCCCCAGCCCGGGCCGGACGGCCGGCTCCGGCTGGTGCAGGAATGCGGGGCCGGGCTGCTGCCGGTGCAGGTGGAGGGCGAAGGCGAGGCGCGCGCGCTCTTCGTGCAGGCACCGGCCACGCAGGTGCTGGCACGTCGGGATGGGGGTGATGCCCGGCTGCGCGCCCTGCTCGGCGACCGGCTCGCGCCGGCCGGCGCCGCCCTGATCGATTCCGGCCGCCGCTGGTGGGCGGCGGAACTGGTGGACGAGGCCGCGGTGCGCGGCTGGGCGCCGGATTTCCCCGGTATCGCCGCGCTTGCCGCGCCGGACGAGGCGATGGGGCTCGCGGTCTTCGCCCGCTGCCCGGGCCGCGACTACGGCCTGGTGGTGCGGGCGCTGATGCCCTTCCATGGCCACTACGAGGACCCGGCCTCCGGCGCGGCGAACGCGGCGCTGGCGGGCTATCTGCATGCCACCGGGCAGGCCAGGGATCTGGGCGATCGCTACGTGGTGAGCCAGGGCCGCGAGGTGGGCCGCGACGCCCGCCTCGTGCTGCGGCACGAGGACGGGCGCATCTGGGTGGGAGGGCAGACCCGGACCGTGGTGGAGGGCCGGCTGCGCTGGTAAGGCCTCAGACCTCGGGGGTCACATCCACCCGCACACGGATGGTGCTGCCCGGATGGTAGGGCGTCTCGGTGGTGTAAGTGTGGCCGTGGTAGACGTAGTCCACGCGGTAGCCCACCACCCGGTCCTCGACATAGCCATCCGGCACCGTGCGGCAGCGGCTCTCGTACTGCACCACCTCGCGCTCCACGCTGCGCGGGCCGTAACCGTAGCCCGCCTCGTAGCGGTCGCGGGCCCGTTCGGCGCCGATCGCGCTGCCGATGACGGCGCCGGCCACGGTGGCGGCGCGGCGCCCGTCGCCATCACCGAACTGGCGGCCCACCGCGGCGCCGATCACACCGCCCACCACCGCGCTGGCGCCGGGGCTCATGCCCCGCCGTTCGTAACGCGGCTCATAGACCGGCTCGCGGCTGACATAGCGCACCGGCTCCTGCCAGCACTCCTGGCGGTAACGCGGCTCGCCCGGGGCGAGGATGGGCGAGACGTTGACCACGCGGGCGGTGTCCCAGCGCGGGCCGGGGCCGGCGTGGCGCTCGCCGCGGTACTGGGCCGACGCCGGCGCGGCCACGGCGACAGTGGCAAGGGCAAGGACGAGGACGGTGGGCAGGCGGTTCATGGCATCGTCTCCAGCGCCGTCGGGCGGCGGCGTGGAGGCAGATTCCGCATCCGTGCTCCAACCGCGGCTTAATCCGGGCGGTGGCGCGCGCAGCCGTTCAGCCAGGACAGGGCGAGCGCCGCCGCGGACGCCGCGCCCGGCCCCATCACCGGGTCGAGGTGGCCTCCGGGAAGCCCCATGAAACCGGCGCCGATGGCCCCCGCGAACTCCCGGCACAGGCCCTGCGGCACCTCGCAGTCATCCGCGCTGGCGAGCAGCAGCACGGGGCCGGCCGGCCGCGGCAGCGCGAGGCCGGCATGCGCCGCGCGCAGCAGGGCGGGCTGCTCGTCGCGCCAGTGGCGGAAGGCGAAATGCTGGTCGGCGAAGGGGCTGCCCGGCAGGGCCCGGGCCGTGCCGGCAAAGCGCCCGGCGCTGCGCCATCGGAAGGCGGCATCGTCCTCGTCGAGCGGCGGCAGCCGGGCGGCGAAGGGCGCCGGCGGCAGCGGGTTCACCAGCACCAGGGGCACGGCCGGCGCCGCGGTGCCGGCCAGGGCATAGGCAATGAGACCGCCGAGGCTGGCCCCCACCAGGGCCGCGCCGGGTGGCAGGGCGGCGTGGGCGGCGCGGGCACGCTCGAGGCGCGCCGCGAAGCTATCGGCGGCCAGGGCCTCCGGCGTCTCCGGCACCAGATCGGGCGCGGCCACCTGCCAGCCGGCCGCCTCGAACACCCGCCGCCAGACCGCCCACTGCCCGCCCCAGGCCCCGGCCCCATGCAGGAACAGCGCGGCAGGCAGGGCAGCGGGCATGGGCAGGGAACAGGAGGTGGCCGGGGCTGCGAGTCTACGCCCGGCCACGCTTGACGCTGGTGGCACGGCAGGCGGAAGGTGGCCTTCCGCGCCCGGCCCGCCGCCGTGCCCGTGTTCCCGTTCGCCTGCCTCGTCGAAGGAGTCGGTTTATGGGCTACAGCACCGCGCAGATCCGCAACCTCGCCTTCATCGGCCCTTCCGGCAGCGGCAAGACCAGCCTGCTGGAGGCCGTGCTGGTAGCCGCCGGCAGGCTGCCACAGCCGGGCAGCCTCGAACGCGGCAGCACGGTGAGCGATTTCGACCCGATCGAGAAGCAGCGCGGGCATTCGCTGAACCTCGCCATCAGCCACGCCGACCACGGCGGCCTGCATCTCAACCTCCTCGACACCCCGGGCATGGCCGACTTCCGCGGTCCTGCGCTCACCGCCCTGGCCGCGGTGGAGACCGCCTGCATCGTCGTCTCGGCCTCGCAGGGCGTGGATTACGGCACGCGGCGGATGATGGAGTACGCCAAGGCGCGCAACCTCGCCCGGGTGCTGGTGGTGAACAAGATCGACGCCGAGGGCGCCGACCTGCCGCGCCTGCTGGAAGAGCTGCGCGAAGCCTTCGGCGTGGAATGCTTGCCGGTCAATCTGCCAGCCGGCGGCGGCAGCGCGGTGCTGGACTGCCTCGGCGGCCGCGCGGGCGAGTCCGACCTCGGGCCGGTGGCCGACTGGCACCAGCGCCTCGTCGACCAAGTAGTGGAGATCAACGAGACGGTGATGGGCCATTACCTCGACGAGGGCGAGGACGGGCTCTCCGGCGAGGAACTACACGCGGCCTTCGAGCAATGCCTGCGCGAGGGGCATCTCATCCCGGTGTGCTTCGTCTCGGCCCGCCACGGCACCGGGGTGCGCGAATTCCTGGCGCTCGCCGAGCAGTGGTTCCCGCATCCTGGCGAGGCCAACCCGCCGCCCTTCATGAAGGGCCGGGGCGAGGCCGCGGTGCCGGTCCTGGCCCGTCCCGACCCGGCGGCGCACGTACTGGCCGATGTGTTCCAGATCGTGCACGACCCCTTCGCCGGCAAGCTGGCGGTGTTCCGCGTCTTCCAGGGCACCCTGCGCCGCGACGCCCAGCTCTTCGTCGATGATGGTCGCAAGCCGGTGCGCATCGGCCACCTGTTCAAGCTGCATGGCGCCGAGCGGATCGAGGTGGAGCAGGCCATCCCCGGCGACATCGCCGCCGTGGCCAAGCTCGAGGAACTGCACTTCGATGCCGTGCTACACGACTCGCACGAGGAGGACGAGATCCATCTCGCGCCCCTGCCCTTCCCGAAGCCGATGTTCGGCCTGGCCATCGAGGCCGCCACGCGGGGGCAGGAGCAGAAGCTGGCGGTGGCCTTGGCGAAGCTGGCCGAGGAGGATCCCTGCTTCCACGTCGAGCAGGCACAGGACACCCGCGAGACGGTGATCCGCGGCCTCTCCGAGCTGCACCTGAAGATCCAGCTACAGCGCCTGAAGGAACGCTTCCAGGTGGACGTGGTGACACGGCCTCCGAAGGTGGCCTTCCGCGAAACCATCGGCCACCCTGCGGAAGGGCACCACCGGCATAAGAAGCAGACCGGCGGCGCCGGGCAGTTCGGCGAAGTGATGCTGCGGGTCGAACCGCTGGAGCGCGGCCAGGGCTTCGAGTTCGTGGACGCTGTGAAGGGCGGCGCCATCCCCGGGCAATTCCTGCCGGCGGTGGAGAAAGGCGTGCGCCAGGCCCTGGCGCAGGGCGTGGTGGCCGGTTTCCCCATGCAGGACCTGCGGGTGGTGGTCTACGACGGCAAGCACCACAGCGTCGACAGCAAGGAGATCGCCTTCGTCACCGCCGGGCGCAAGGCCTTTCTCGATGCCGTGGCCAAGGCATCGCCGCAGCTGCTCGAGCCGATCGTGGAGCTCACCGTCACCGTGCCGGAGCCGAACATGGGCGATCTTACTGGCACACTGGCGGCGAAGCGGGCACGCATCCATGGCAGCGAGCGCCTACGCGGCGACGAGGTGCTGGTACGGGCCCTGCTGCCGATGGCCGAGCTGGAGGGCTTTCCTGCCGAATTGAAATCGCTCAGTGCCGGGCGCGGCCGCTACGACCTCGAGTTCAGCCATTACGAGCCGGCGCCGGCCAGTCTGCAGGCGAAACTGGCGGCGGCCTACCGGCCGCGCGCCGAGGACGACTGAAAGCCTGCCCCCGGAAGGACTTCGCGGCGATACCGCCCACGGCGCGGCAGGCTAAGCTGCGGTTTTCGTTCTCTCCAGGGTTCCTGCCATGCCCGATCGCTCCCGTCCGCCTGCACGGCGGCATAGCCGCCTCGCCGCCCTCGCCGCCCTCGCCGCCCTGCCCGTCCTTGCCACCGAGCTCAGCGTGCTGCGCGCCCCGCGGGTACTGCTCGATCCCGCCGAAGGGCAGGTGGTGCCGGCCACCCTGGTGGTGGCCGACGGCCGGCTGCGTGCGGTGCTGCCCGGGCTCGAGGCCGAAGTGCCGCTGGGCGCGGGCGAGCGCATCGCCGAGGAACGCCGCTTCGATACCGAGCACACCCTGCTGCCCGGGCTGATCGACAGCCATGTGCATCTGGCCTTCGACCCCGCGCCGCCCTTCTGGGCCGAGGCGGTGGTCACGCCGGAACGCGCCACCGCGCTCGGCGCCCGCAATGCCCTGCGCACCGTGCAGGCCGGCTTCACCACGGTGCGCGACCTCGGCGCCCCGGGCCAGGCCGGCTTCGCCCTGCGCGATGCCATCGCCGCCGGCGAGCTTCCCGGCCCGCGGGTGCTGAGCGCCGGACGCATGGTCTCGATCATCGGCGGGCACGGCGACCTGACCGGCTTCCGCCCCGAGGTGATGGAAGCGCTCGACGAGGGCAATACCTGCACCGGCGCGGTGCAGTGCGCCGAGGTGGTGCGCCGGCTGTCACGCGCCGGCGCCGACGTGATCAAGTTCGCCGCCACCGGCGGCGTGCTCTCGCAGCAGAACCGCGGCCTCGACCAGCACTTCACCGACGAGGAAATGAAGGCCATCGTCGATACCGCCCATCAGCTCGGCCTGAAAGTGGCGGCGCATGCCCACGGCCCCCGCGGCATCGAGGCCGCGGCCCGCGCCGGGGTCGATTCGATCGAGCACGGCACCTACGTGGACGAAGCCGGCATCCGCGCCATGCGCGGCAGCGGCAGCGTCCTCGTGCCCACGCTCTCGCCCACCATCGCCTACCGCGAGAACCTGCCGAAGGGCCTCTACACCCCGGTGGTAGCCGCCAAGATCAAGCTGCGGCTGGAAGCCACCGGCCGCAACATCGCCGCCGCCCGCCGCGCCGGGCTGAAGATCGCCTACGGCACCGACACCGGCGTCTCGGAGCATGGCCGCAATGCCGAGGAAATGCCGCTGATGGTGCAGTACGGCGGCATGAGCCCGCAGGAGGTGCTGGTCTCGGCCACCCGCACCGCCGCCGAGCTCCTGGGCCTCGAGGACGAGGTGGGCCGGCTGGCGCCGGGCTTCTCCGCCGACGTGATCGCCGTGCGCGGCGATCCGCTCACCGATCTTGGCGCCCTGCAGCGCGACCGCGTGGCCTTCGTCATGGCGCGCGGCCGGGTGGTGCGCGAGTAAGGCCGATGCCCTGCTCAGCCTCGGCCTGTGGTGGTGGGTGCCGCCCGCGCGGGCGCCGGCTCAGAGCGTGAAGCGGTAGCTCAGCTTCACCAGCAGTTGCTCGCTGTCGCGCAGGTCGAAGGCGCCGCGGAACTCATCGCCGAGGCCGAAACCCTGAGCCGACTCACGGAACAGCGCGCCGCCGCGCACATAGGCCAGGTACAGGTCGGAGAGCGGGGCGATCTCGTAGCGGTAGCGGAGCTGGAAGCCGAGGTTCTGCAGGGCGAAATCGTCCAGCGCCTCGCCGGTGCGGCGCGCGACGCCAGCCCCGTCCACCCGCCAGAGGGCCCGTGCCTCGGCATCGATGGCGATGGCCTCGAGCTTCAGGCGCAGCTCCTGCCGCTCGTCGAGCTTCCAGATCGCCCCGGCCCCGAGGAAGACCTGGCGGCCGTCGAACTGGCCGAGGGCATTGCCGCGCCGCCAGATCACCCAATCCGCGTTCCTTTCGAGTTCGAGCTCGAGTTCGACCCGGACCCGATCGCTGGCGTGGTAGACGGTCTCGGCCGAAAGTTCGACGAGGCCCTTACCGCGGCCGTCGAAGCCCTCGTTGGCGTGGCGCACATCGATCTCGTACTCGAAGCGCCCCCCAGCCGGCCGGGCCCAGCGCCGCTCGCCGTACAAGCCGAGCCGCCCCGGCATCCGCACGATGCCGTTGCCACGCAGCACGAGATCGTCGATGTACGGCCCGGTGGCGTAGACATCCCAGAACCGAAAGCCGCCGTCGCGCAGCTCGGTGCTGCGGTTCATGGCCACGGTGTCGAACAGCACGAGGCCGCGGTCGTCCATACGCCGCGAAGCAGCATAGCGGTCGATGCGGCTGGCTGCGCGGCCCTCCGCCGGGAGATCGTCGCGCCGGCGCTGCAGCTCGTAGCGGGCGTAGTTGAAGTCGTTGCGCTCGAGATAGCCGAAATCATTGAGCTGCAGGTTGCGGCCGAGATGCACGGCGTAGAACTGCTGGCGCCAGCCGCCGCCCAACTCGTGGTCGATGTGGATCTGCCCGCCACTGTCGCGGCCGCCGCGCACCGGGGCCTCGATGTCGGAGAGCACCAGCCCGGCTCGCAGGCTCAGGCGCTCATCCGGTCGCCAGGCATGGTCGAGCGAGGCCACCCGCGCCACGCGGTCGAGGAAGGGGCGCTTCACCTCGGTGAGCATGGCGCCCCCCGACCAGCGCTCGCCAGCGCCAGCCACGCGGGCAGCGAGGAAATCACGCCCGGCATCACCGCTCTCGCTGGCGGCGAACAGGCCATAGCCAAGGCGGCCGGCACTGCCGTTGAGCTTCACCGCCCCGGCCACCTCGCCCGCCCCGCTGCCGTCATCGGCCCGGCCGCCGACGCGGCGGGTGTAGAGCAGGCGGTTGGCATTGCCAAGGCCGCCGAAACCCACGTCGAAGAAGGCCTGGTTCTCGGTGAAGAAGGGCCGTTTGTCGTTGAAGAAGTTCTCCACCGCGCCGAAGTTCACCACGAGATCGTCGCTCTCCACCTGGCCAAAGTCCGGATTGAGCGTGGCGGAGAGCTGGAGGCGGCCATGTGGCTTCCAGAACAGGTCGAACCCAGTGCTGGCCTCGAAGCGGCCCGACACCTGGTCTTGCAGGCCGGAGACATAGGGTGTGATGGCCAGCAAGGACTGCTCGTGCGCCTCGACCTCGATGCGCGCAAAGGCGCTGAGGAAGCGCGGCTCGCTCCAGGTGATGGCCGGCCAGGCCACGCGCTCGTTGTTGTGCGCGGTGACACGGTCGAGCGAGAGGCCGATGGTGCGCATGCTCCCGCGGGCCGCGGCCATCGGTGCTACATGCCATGGAATCAGCAGTTCTGCCGACCAGCCCTCCTCATCCTCGCTCGTGGCCCGGCGCCAGTCGCCGTCCCAGTCCGGATTGAAGCGGTTCTCGCCGGCAATGGTGGTATCGCCGATGTCACCGGAGAGTGAGACCACGAAGTTGTATCCCACGCGTCCATCGCCATCGAAATCGACGTAGACGTTCACCCGGTCGGCGGGCGGCACCTGGTCGCGACCGCCGCGCGGGGCGATGCGCGGCACGCCGGGAGGCTGGTGGTTACGGAAGGCGATGGCGAGGCCCTCGGGAGTGGCCAGCACCCAGGCCTCGGTGCGCAGCCGCGCCCCGGCGCGAGTCATCGGCTGCACGGTGCGGAAATCGTTGATGTGCCGGGCGCCGTTCCACTCGTCCGCCTCGATTCGGCCATCGATCAGCGGCACGCGAGCACAGAGCGCCCCCGCAAGCAGCAGGGCGAGGACGGAGGCAACGG
The DNA here is from genome assembly GCA_026005095.1 of Silanimonas sp. Lineage (GTDB taxonomy): Bacteria > Pseudomonadota > Gammaproteobacteria > Xanthomonadales > Xanthomonadaceae > Silanimonas. The sequence continues at coordinate 13,448 of BPKK01000009.1, forward strand.
CAGCGCGCAGCAGGCGCGAAACGACATGGAGGGGGCGGCGCATCGCGTCCGTACTCCAGGGGAATCGGCCCCTCATGCTGCCCGCGCCGCCGACCGCGAGCACGGCCCGGAAGTCACGCGCCCGGGCAGGCGATCGGCTCGACCACCGTTCAGCTGCGCTGGCCGGACCGCGGACGGCGCTTGGGCTGCAGCATGGTGCCGGTGCAGTTGGCCGAGCCGCAGTGGCAGGCCCAAAGCCGCTTCAGGGCCGGAGTGTGCGGCTCGTCGAGCACGATGCCGTAGTTGTAGCTCAGCTCCTCGCCGGGCGCGATGTCCCGCAGGGCATAGATGAACACCTTGTCCTTGTGCTTTTTGCCCTTCGGGTGTTCCTCCTGCACCGCCTCGCAGTTGGGGTTGCAGCTGTGGTTGATCCAGCGCGCCACATTGCCGTCGATATTGGCATCGATCACCCACTCCTCGTTGAGGCTGAAGAGGAAGGTGTGGCCGGTCTCGTCGAAACCGGCGTACTCCGCGTCCACCTCTTCGTGGCGCCGCACCTTGCCCTTGTAGCGCACGATCTTCTCGCCCTTGGCGATCGGAGCGGTGGCGAAGACGCCATTGCCATGGATGGACGACTGGCGGCGTTCGATCTTCTTGGGCATGGGCGGAGCGGGCGGCGGCGGGAAGGCCGCCATTCTGCCCGCCCGTGCCCGCTCAGCGCACCTGCAGGGCCCGCCAGCGCCGCTCCTGCACCAGCATCACCCCCAGGTAGAGCACGACGATGGCCGCCGGGATCGCCACGTAGCGGTGGTCCGGGAGGGCGTAGTGCAGGGCCAGTAACACGAGCGTGCGGGCGATGGCGTGTCGAGACCGCGCTGGGCGGCGAACTCGGCCCACTGCACCTCCAAGGGCCGCTCGGTGCCGTCCATCGCGCGCTCACTGGAAGACATGGCGCACCCAGCCGAAGCCGCCGGTCCAGTAGGCCACCCAGGCGAAGCCGAAGCCGGCCCAGGCGAAGTCCTTCACGGCCTTGACGAGCTTGCCGGCCACGTAGGCCACGCCGGCGATCAGGGCGATGCGGGTCAGGTCACGCGAGTCCATGGTTCTCTCCTCCACCCCCACCACGGGGGCATGGGGCCAGTCTCCCCCTGCCCCGGCCCCCGCCCCAGCCACAGGCGTCAGGACCTTGGGGTGACGCCTGTCACCCGTGGCCCGGAGGGGCCTTCACGACACCGCGATTGAGCCTGCCCGCCCAAATCCGTACAATTCCGGTCCTGATTCCAGCCCACCGGCCCCGCGCCGGCCCGCCATCCGCCCCGCGCGCCCATGCTCCGCGTCACCAAGCTCACCGACTACGCCACCGTGGTGCTGACCGTGCTCGCCCAGGGGCGCGAGCGGGTGCACAGCGCCGCCGAGTTGGCCGAGCGCTCGCGGGTGGAGCCGGCCACGGTGGCCAAGGTGCTGAAGCTTCTGGCCCAGGCCGGGCTGGTAGAGAGCTTCCGCGGCGCCAGCGGCGGCTACCGCCTGGCCCGGCCGCCGGCGCAGATCCCGCTGCGGGCCATCGTCGAGGCCATCGAAGGCCCGATGGGAATGACCACCTGCAGCGTGCACGACGGCGAATGCGGCATCGAGGCCCACTGCGGCATCCGCGCCGGCTGGCAGCGCATCAACGACGTGGTGGTCGATGCCCTCGACCGCACCACCCTCGCCGACATGCTGGCCCCCGCGCCGGCAGCCGGCCCCCGCCATCCCGATCCCAAAGCCATCCCGGCGGCCCTGGTCGCAAGCGACTGAGCCGCCCCGAGGAGAGCCAGCATGAGCGCCACCCCCACTGCCGATGCGGCGGCGGCCAAGCCGCTGGAAGCCGGCGTCGAGGAAGCCCTGAACCGCCGCTATGGCGCCGGCTTCGTCACCGACATCGAAACCGAGAGCCTGCCGCCCGGCCTCTCCGAGGACGTGGTGCGGGCCATCTCGGCGCGCAAGAACGAGCCCGAATGGATGACCGAGTGGCGGCTGGCCGCCTACCGCCACTGGCTGACGATGACGCCGCCCGACTGGGCCAAGCTGGAGATCGCGCCCATCGATTACCAGGCCATCTCCTACTTCGCGGCGCCGAAGAACGCCCCGAAGTCGCTCGACGAGATCGATCCCAAGCTGCTCGAAACCTACGACAAGCTCGGCGTGCCTCTGCACGAGCGCGCGCGCCTGGCCGGCATCGCGGTGGACGCGGTGTTCGACTCGGTCTCGGTAGGTACCACCTACAAGGACGAGCTGAAGAAGGCCGGCGTGATCTTCTGCTCGATCAGCGAGGCTCTGCACGAGTATCCCGAGCTGGTGCGCCAGTACCTGGGCTCGGTGGTGCCGGTGGGCGACAACTATTTCGCCGCCCTGAACTCGGCGGTGTTCTCCGACGGCAGCTTCGTCTTCGTTCCCAAGGGTGTGCGCTGCCCGATGGAGCTCAGCACTTACTTCCGCATCAATGCCGGCCATACCGGCCAGTTCGAGCGCACGCTGATCGTCTGCGAGGAGAAGGCCTACGTCTCCTACCTCGAGGGCTGCACCGCGCCGATGCGCGACGAGAATCAGCTACACGCCGCGGTGGTGGAGCTGGTGGCCCTCGACGATGCCGAGATCAAGTACAGCACAGTGCAAAACTGGTATCCCGGCGACGAAGAGGGCCGGGGCGGCATCTACAACTTCGTGACCAAACGCGGCGAATGCCGCGGCGCGCGTTCGAAGATCAGCTGGACGCAGGTGGAGACCGGCTCCGCCATCACCTGGAAGTACCCGAGCTGTGTGCTGCTCGGCGACGATTCGGTGGGCGAGTTCTACTCGGTGGCCCTCACCCACCACCGTCAGCAGGCCGATACCGGCACCAAGATGGTGCACGTGGGCCGCAATACCCGCAGCACCATCGTCTCCAAGGGCATCAGCGCCGGTCGCGGCCAGAATACCTACCGGGGTCTTGTGAAGATCGAACGGGGCGCCGACAACGCCCGCAACTACACCCAGTGCGACTCGCTGCTGATCGGCAAGCGCTGTGGTGCCCACACCTTCCCCTACATCGAGGTGAAGAACCCCAGCGCCACCGTCGAACACGAGGCCACCACCTCGAAGATCAGCGAAGACCAGCTGTTCTACTGCCGCGCCCGCGGCATCGGCGAGGAGGACGCGGTAAGCCTGATCGTGGATGGCTTCTGCAAGCAGGTCTTCAAGGAGCTGCCGATGGAGTTCGCGGTGGAAGCCAAGAAGCTGCTGGAAGTCTCGCTCGAAGGCGCCGTCGGCTGACGCGCCCCCATCACGGAACCCGACCATGCTGAAGATCGACAACCTCCACGTCCGCGCCGGCGGCAAGCCCATCCTCAAGGGCCTGAGCCTCGAGGTCGCGCCCGGCCAGGTGCACGCCATCATGGGCCCGAACGGCGCCGGCAAGAGCACGCTTGGCCACATCCTCGCCGGCCGCGAGGGCTACGAGGTCACTGAAGGCTCCGTCACCTACCGGGGCAAGGACCTGCTGGCGATGGAGCCGGAGGCGCGCGCCGCCGAGGGCGTGTTCCTCGCCTTTCAATATCCGGTCGAGATCCCGGGCGTGAACAACACCTACTTCCTGCGCGCCGCGCTCAACGCTCAGCGCAAGTACCGCGGCGAGCCGGAGATCGACTCGATGGGTTTTTTGAAGCTCGTGCGGCAGAAGCTCTCGGTGCTGCACATCAAGGACGAGCTGCTGAACCGCGCGGTGAACGTCGGTTTCTCCGGTGGCGAGAAGAAGCGCAACGAGATCTTCCAGCTTGCGGTGCTGGAGCCCTCGCTCGCCATCCTCGACGAAACCGACTCCGGCCTCGACATCGATGCTTTGAAGCTGGTGGCCGAGGGCGTGAACCTGATGCGCTCGCCGGAGCGCAGCTTCCTCGTGGTCACCCACTACCAGCGTCTGCTCGATTACATCAAGCCGGACGTGGTGCACGTGCTGGCCGACGGCCGCATCGTCGAGAGCGGTGGGCCGGAGCTCGCGCTCGAGCTCGAGCAGCACGGCTATGCCTGGGTGAAGGACCGCATCGCGCCGGGAGCGACGGCATGAGCGAGGCCGCCATGCCCGCCCTGCAGGTCTCGCTGGAGGCCCAGGCCCGGGCCCTCGCCGCCCTTGATCCGGCCCGCCAGGCCGCCCTGGCCCGCGCCCGTGCGCTCGGCCTACCCGGCCCGCGCATGGAAGCCTTCCGCGCAACACCGCTGCGCGTTCTCGCCGCCCGGGCCTTCGCCCCGCCCGCGGCCAGCGCCCCGGCCCTCGATCCGCTGGCCTTGGCCGCCATCCCGGCGCCCCGCCTCGTCTGGGTGAATGGCGTGCTGGACGAGAGCCTGTCGAACCTCACCGCCCTGCCGGCCGGCATCACCCTCGATTCCGCGCCGGCGCCGGAGGACGAGCCATCCGCCGAGGCTTTCGAGGCCTGGAATGCGGCCCTCGCCGACACTGGCGCCCGTCTCGCGGTCGAGCCCGGCGCGCGCATCGATACCCCGCTGCAGTTGGTGTTCGCCAGCACCGCAGACGGCGGCGAGCGCGCCTTTCACCTGCGCCACCGCCTGGTGCTCGGCGAGCATGCGCGGCTGGCGCTGGCCACCCACTTCGTCGGCATCGGCGCCCACCGCCACCTCGCCACCCACGGCTTCGCGCTGCACCTGGCCGAGGATGCCCAGCTGGACCATGCCCAGGTGCAGCGCGAGGACGCCGGCGCCAGCCTGCTGCTGTACACCCGGACCCGCCTCGGCGCCCGCGCGCGCTACCGCCGGGTCGACCTCGAGCTCGGCGCCGGGCTCTGCCGCCATGCCCTGCAGGTGCGGCTGGAGGGCGAGGGCGCACGGCTGGAATCGAATGGTGTGCTGCGCGGCGAAGGCCGCCGCCATGTCGAAACCCGGCTCGACATCCAGCACCGTGCCCGCGACACCGCCTGTGATCTTCTCTGGCGAGGCCTTGGCGAGGGCCGCAGCCGCGTGGTCTTCCACGGCGGCATCCACATCGCCGCCGGAGCCGACGGCACCCGGGCCGCGCTCTCCAGCAAGAACCTGCTGCTCTCCGGGCAGGCCGAGATCGATACCCAGCCGGTGCTGGTGATCCATGCCGACGACGTGCAGGCCGCCCATGGCGCCACGGTCGGCCGGCTCGACGAGCAGGCGCTGTTCTACCTGCGCGCCCGCGGCCTGCGGGAAGACGCAGCCCGCGCCCTGCTCACCGCGGCCTTCCTGCGCGAGCCGCTTGCCGTACTCGAGGACGGCGCCCTGCGCGGCCTGCTGGAGCGCAGCCTCGAAGCGGTGCTGGGCCTGGAGAGCACGGCATGAACCCTGCCGCGGCGAAGGGCATCGACTGGGCCGCGGTGCGCGCCGAGTTCCCGATCCTCGGGCGCGAGGTGCACGGCCGGCCGCTCGTCTACCTCGACTCGGCCAACACCAGCCAGAAGCCGCGGGCGGTGATCGAGGCGGTGGACACGTTCCTGGCTCAGCACAACGCCAACGTCAGCCGCGCCGTGCACGCACTTGGCAGCGAAGCCACCGAGGCCTACGAGAACGCCCGCCGCCGCCTGGCCGCCTTCCTTGGCGTGCGATCCGAAGAACTCGTGCTGTGCAGCGGCACCACCTTCGCCCTCAACCTCGTGGCCTTCAGCTGGGCCCTGCCGCGCCTGAAGCCCGGCGAGGCCATCGTGCTCACCCGCATGGAGCACCACGCCAACATCGTGCCCTGGCAGCTGGTGGCCGAACGTACCGGCGCCCGCATCAAGGTGGCCGAGCTCACCCCCGAAGGCGAACTCGACCTCGAAGGCCTGTGGCGCCTGCTCACCCCCGAAGTGAAGCTACTGGCCTTCGCCCATGTCTCGAACGTGCTGGGCACAGTGAACCCGGTACGCGAGATCTGCCGCGAAGCGGCCAGGCGCGGCATCATCACCGTGGTCGATGGCTCGCAGGCGGTGCCGCACCGGCCGGTGGACATCGCCGCCCTCGGCTGCGATTTCTATGCCTTCACCGGCCACAAGCTCTGCGGTCCCACCGGCACCGGCGGACTGTGGGGCCGGCGCGAGTTGCTGGCCGAAATGCCGCCCTTCCTCGGCGGCGGCGAGATGATCCGCGAAGTGCGCTTCGAGGGCAGCACCTTCAACGACCCGCCCTACCGCTTCGAGGCCGGCACCCCCAACATCGCCGGCCAGGTGGGCCTCGGCGTGGCCGCCGACTGGCTCTCGAACCTCGGCATGGCGAACGTCGAGGCGCGCGAGCAGGCCCTGCTGGAACAGGCCACTGCCGCGCTCTCGGCCATCCCCGGTCTGCGGATTTTCGGCACCGCCCGCGAGAAGGCAGCGGTGATCTCCTTCGCCATCGAGGGCACCCACGCCCACGACCTCGCTACTCTGCTCGATCTCGAGGGCATCGCTGTGCGCTCCGGCCAGCACTGCGCGCACCCGCTGCTGCAGTGGTTCGGTGTCTCCGCCACCTGTCGCGCATCGCTGGCCTTCTACAACACCGAGGCCGAGATCGAGTCCCTCGCCGCCGCCCTGCACAAAGTGCGCGGGCTGCTGCTCTGAGCGCCTCCATGCCTGCCAGCTCCATCCACTCCCTCCTGCATTTCCGCGCCGCCACCCTCGCCGACCGCGATGCCCTGATCACCCTCGTCACCTCGGCCTACCGCGGCGAGACGAGCCGCCGGGGCTGGACCACCGAGGCCGACCTGCTCGACGGCCCGCGCATCGCCCCCGAGGTGCTGGAACACGACCTCACCCGCCCCCGCAGCCGGGTGGTGGTGGCAGGTACTCCGGAGATGCCGCTGCTTGCCTGCGCCCATGTCTGTGACGAAGGTGGCGAGGGCTATTTCGGTATGTTCGCAGTGCGCCCGGAGCACCAGGGGGGCGGCATCGGCGATGCCCTGCTGCGCGAGTGTGAGCGCATTGCCCGCGAGGAATGGCAGCTGCCGCGGATGCGCATGACAGTGATCGATGTGCGCGAGGAACTGATCGCCTGGTACGAACGCCGCGGCTACCGCCGTACCGGCATCAAGAAACCCTTCCCCTACGGCGACGAGCGCTTTGGCCGCCCACGGCGGCAGGACCTGCGCTTCGAAGTGCTAGGGAAGGTCTGAACAACTCCGTTCCTTTCGGCGAGAATCGGTCACCGGTTCAAGGGTGAGTTCGATGCAGCTGTCGTTCGGTGATGCCGAGGGTCTGGGGAGCCGCAAGCGCACGCGGCGCGAGGTGTTTTTGGCGGAGATGGAGCAGGTGGTGCCGTGGCAGGCGCTGCTGGCGCTGATCGAGCCGCACTACCCGAAGCTGGGCCGTCCCGGCCGCCAGCCGTACCCGCTGGCGACGATGCTGCGCATCCACTTCCTGCAGCAGTGGTATGCGCTCAGCGACCCGGCGATGGAAGAAGCCTTGTACGACACGCCGGTGATGCGCCGCTTCGCGCAGTTGGGCGGGCTTGCCGACATCCCGGACGAGACGACGATCCTCAACTTCCGCCGGCTGTTGGAGACGCACGGACTGGCCGAGAAGCTCTTCGAGCAGGTCAACGCCCATCTTCAGCGCAAGGGCCTGAGCCTGCGCAGTGGCACGATCGTGGATGCCACGATCATCAGTGCGCCGAGCTCGACCAAGAACAAGGCGGGCGAGCGCGATCCGGCGATGCACCAGACCAAGAAGGGCAACCAGTGGTTCTTCGGGATGAAGGCGCACATCGGCGTGGATGACGCGTCCGGTCTGGTGCACCACGTGGAATGCACGGCGGCGAACGTGGCCGACGTGACGCAGGTGCACAAGCTGCTGCACGGCCGGGAAGACACGGTGTGCGGCGACAGCGGCTACACGGGTGCCGAGAAGCGCGAGGAGCTGCAGGACGTGGACGCCGGCTTCCTGATCGCGGAGAAGCCGTCGAAGTTGCGGGCGATGAAGAACCCGCGCGAGCGGCGTTACACCGAGCGCTGGGAGCGGTACAAGGCGAGCCTGCGCGCGAAGGTCGAGCATCCGTTCCGGGTGATCAAGCGCCAGTTCGGCTACACGAAGGTGCGCTACCGCGGCCTGGCGAAGAACGCGGCGCAGGTGCTGACGCTGTTTGCGTTGTCGAATCTGTGGATGGCGCGGCGGCGGTTGCTGCCGGCGGCGGGGTAAGTGCGCCCGCCGGACGGGGAAACCCGCCCGGCGGGGCAGCAAAACGTGGGATTCCGACCGGGCTGACGCGATTTCGGCCTTCGAGCCACGAAATCACGAGGGTTCGGCGGGTTGTTCAGACCTTCCCTAGAGAAACCGCTGTGAACTGGATCCGCGTTTGTGCCGAACACGAACTTGCCCCTGGCGAGACCCGGGTGGTCTGGGACGGCGACACCCCAATCCTGGTGCTGAACTACGACGGTCTTCTCTTCGCCTATGAGGACCGCTGTAGCCACGAAGACTACGAACTCTCCGCCGCCCCTTTCGATGCCGAGGAAGGCGTGCTGGAATGCCTGCTGCATTCGGCGAAGTTCGACGTGACGAGTGGCCGCCCGCTCTGCCCGCCGGCCTACGCCCCGCTGGTGAAGTTCCCGGTGAAGGTGGAAGACGGCGCCATCTGGACCCGCGACGACCGCTGAACCGGTTTCCCCCGTGCTTGAGGCAGATCAAGACCGCCTGCGCCGGCGCTGGCAGGCTTGCCGCGTTCCACGCGGAAGCGATCCATGACCGCCGCCTCTTCTGCCACTTTGCCGCCTTCCCCCCTCGCGCCGCCGGACACCGGCGACCCGTCTCCCGCCCCTTCCCCGCTGCTGCTGGCGGAACGCGCCGCCCGGGGCGAGGCCATTCCCTGGAGCAATGCGCTCTCGATTGGCATCCCCAGCATCGATGCTCAGCACCGGGTGTTGCTCGCCTACCTCAATCAACTCTCCTCCGCCATCGCCCGGGGCCAGGATGCCGTCGTGCTGGCCGAGGTGATCGCCGGCCTGGAGGGCTATACCCGGCTGCATTTCCGTCATGAGGAGCGACTGTTCGCCCTGCATGGCTGGGAGGAAGAAGCCGAGCACGTGCACGGCCATCGCCATTTCGAGCAGCAACTCGCCGCCTTCCGCGATCGTCTCGCCACCGGCGATGCCGCCCTGGCCCGCGACGTGCTGCGCTTTCTCATCGCCTGGCTTGCCGAGCACATCCTCGAGGACGACCTCGCCTACAGCGCCCATCTGCTCGCCTGCGGGGTGCGCTGAAGCGCTTCAGCCGCCTGCGGCGGGGCCCGGCCCGCGCTCGATCCGCGCGATCAACAGCTCGCCTCCGCCCTCGATGGCAGTGCGCCCGACGCCGGCCCCGAGATACGCAGCGTCGCCGGCCGCCAGCCGTCCTGCCGGCGTGCGCACCTCACCCGCCAGCACATAGAGCAGCCAATCCACTCCCGGCTCGCCGAAGAACAGCATCGAGCCGACGATGGGCCGGTGCAGCAGGCGGGCCTGCACCGCCGCCCGCCGCCAGATCAGGTTGAAGTCGAGGGTGGGCCCCTCTACCAGCCGGGCCGACACCGTGGCTTCCCCGGCAAACCGATGCCGACCATGCGGCGGCGCCAAGCGCACCGTCGGCCCCTGCTCGAAGTCGAGGTCCATGCCCTGGCCGGCCAAGAGCACGATCTCACGCTCGCAGCCGGGGAAGGCCGAGAAGGGGCCGTCGCTACCGACCTCGGCCACCGACGCCCGCCAGTCCCAGTCGCCCTCGGCCGGAAAGCGCAGGATCTCGCGGGTGAAGCCGCCGCCATTCTTCCAGCGTTCGCGGCGATAGGTGGTGGCAGGCAGCAGCTGGAGCACGTCGTCGGCCCGGGATGGTGGGCCACCGAGTCTAAAAGAAGGCCCGGCGCTCCCCTCCCTGGGAGACACCGGGCGGGCATCCCTGCCTGGGCGCGGTCCGTGCGCCCCTCCTTCGCTACGCCCCCATCCGGGGGCGAGGTCAATGGGCCCGGGGGGCGGGCGCCACTGAGCGGGGTGCCGCGGCCGCAGGCGCCGTGGCCTGGGCGGCGGGGCGGCTGGCCGGCGCGGCGGCAGGCACCGGGCCGACCGTGATCCGGTCGCGGTTGATCTCGAGGGTGGCCGGGCCGATGCCGCGCACGTTCACCAGCTGCTCCACACTGCGGAACGGTCCATGCTGGCGACGGTGCTCGACGATGGCTGCGGCCTTGGCCGGGCCCACGCCCTGCAGCACACGGTCGAGGGTGGCGGCATCGGCAGTATTGATGTTGACCTTCTCCACCGCGGCAAAAGCCGGAAGAGCGAGGCCGAAAGCAAGACACCAGGCCATCAGAGCGAGCTTGAAACGGTTCATCGGGGCATCTCCTGTCGGTTCCGTTGGGGGGCCGGGCGGGCTTCGTATCCCGACGCACCGGCCGTGACAGGATCACCGTCACCGGGGAGCGACGATATCGAGCGGACGGCGCGGCGGAACTCGGACAACGCCTGACGCGGGGGTAGGGAAAGGCTTACCCCCGCCGAGGGACTACAATCGGGGGCCCAACGAATCCCTGCCCGGTGAGTGCCCCCATGGACCCCGTCCGCACCCAGTCCTTCGTCGGCCAGCTCTGGGACGACGACATCGTCCCGCGGCTCGTCGAGTACATCCGCATCCCCAACAAATCACCCATGTTCGATGCCGACTGGGTGAAGCACGGCTACATGGAAGACGCCACCCAGTTGCTCGCCAACTGGGCAAAAAAGCAGCCGGTGAAAGGCATGACGGTGGAGATCGTGCGCCTCGAGGGCCGTACCCCGCTGATCTTCATCGAGATCCCCGGCACCGACGGCGGCGGCGCGGACGCCGATACCGTGCTGCTCTACGGCCACCTCGACAAGCAGCCGGAAATGAGCGGCTGGGACCCCGACCTCGGGCCCTGGACCCCGGTCCTCAAGGGCGACCGACTCTATGGCCGCGGCGGGGCCGACGACGGCTACGCCCTGTTCGGCTCGCTGGCCGCCATCCAGGCCCTGCAGGACCAAGGCAGGCCGCACTGCCGCGCCGTGATCCTGATCGAAGCCTGCGAGGAATCCGGCAGCTACGACCTGCCGTTCTACGTGGATCACCTCGCCGCGCGCATCGGCAAGCCCTCGCTGGTGGTCTGCCTCGACTCCGGCTGCGGCAACTACGAGCAGCTCTGGTGCACCACCTCGCTGCGCGGCCTGGCCGGCGGCAATCTGCGCGTCGACGTGCTGGAGGAAGGCGTGCACTCGGGCGATGCCAGCGGCATCGTGCCCTCCTCCTTCCGCGTGCTGCGCCAGCTGCTGGCGCGCATCGAGGACATCGAGACCGGCCGCATCACACTGGACGCCCTGCACGTCGAGATTCCGGCCGAACGCATCGAACAGGCCCGGCGGGCCGCTGCGGTGCTCGGCGAGGCGGTCTATGCCAAGTTCCCCTTCGTGCCCGGCATGCGCCCGGCCAGCGAAGACCTCACCGAACTGGTGCTCAACCGCACCTGGCGCCCGGCGCTCTCGGTCACCGGCCAGGAAGGCTGGCCACCGCTCTCAGATGCCGGCAATGTGCTGCGCCCCTACACCGCGGTGAAGCTCTCGATGCGCCTGCCGCCCACCGCCGACGGCGCTGCCGCCGGCGAGGCCCTGCGCTCGGCCCTGCTGGCCAACCCGCCCTACGGTGCAAAGGTGAGTTTCGAGCTGGAGAAGAGCAGCACCGGCTGGAACGCCCCGGCGATGAGTCCCTGGCTCTCGCAGGCCATCGAGCGGGCCTCGCAGCAGGCCTTCGGCGCCCCGGCCATGTACATGGGCGAGGGCGGCACCATCCCCTTCATGGGCATGCTCGGCGAGAAGTTCCCTGGCGCGCAGTTCATGATCACCGGCGTGCTGGGCCCGCACAGCAATGCCCATGGCCCGAACGAGTTCCTGCACATCCCCACCGGCAAGCGGGTGACGCAGGCGGTGGCGCAGGTCATCGCCGAGCACTACGAAGCGTCGCAAAACGGCCTCACGCGCGGCGTCGGCGTGCATGCCGGCCACGGCCAGTTCGGCGACCACGGCTGCTGCTGAACCGATTCCCCTACCACAGGACCCACCACGATGGACCTCTCCTTCCTCGGCTATGGCTGGCTGCAGATCCTGCTGCTCGGCTTCGTGGCCGGCCTGCTCGCCCGCTGGATCTTCCCCGGCCGACAGAAGCTCGGCCTGATCCTCACCACCCTGCTCGGCATGGCCGGCGCCATCTGCGCCTCCTGGGTGCTCGATACCTTCGACATCAGCGTAGGCGGCCGCTGGATGCGCTTCGCCGCCGCAGTGGGCGGGGCCGTGGGCCTGCTGGCCTTGGTGCAGGCCCTCAAGGGCAAGTGAGGCGATGACGGCCACCGCCACGCCCGAGGCCGAGGCCACCCCCCAGCGCGCCGAGGCCCGTCTCGCCTTCGCCCGGACGGCCTTGGGGGATGCTTCGGTCACGCTGGAGCGCGCCTCGGTGGACGCCGGGCACCGCAGCTACTGGCGCAGCAGCGGCGAGACCTCGCACATCCTCATGGATGCCCCGCCCGGACTCGAGGACGTGCGCCCTTGGCTGGCCATGCGCGACCGGCTCGAGGCCGGCGGCGTGCGCGTGCCGCGCGTGCTGGCGCAGGATCTCGACGCCGGCTTCCTGCTGCTGGAAGACCTCGGGCCACGCACCCTGCTGCAGGTGATCGACGAAGCGAATGCCGAAGCCTGGTTCAAGGCCGCCATCGAGCAGCTGCTGCGGCTGCAGGCGATCTGCCTGCCCGCAGAGTTCCCGCGCTACGACGAGGCCCTGCTGGCCCGCGAGCTGCGGCTGTTCGACGACTGGCTGCTGGAGCGCCACCTCGGCCTGGTGCTCGACTGCTCTCAAAGCGACACGCTCGAACTCGTCTATCGCCGGCTGATCGATGCCGCGCTGGCCCAGCCGCGCGTGCTGGTGCACCGCGACTTCATGCCACGCAACCTGATGCCGCTCGCCGATGGCCAGCTTGCCGTGCTGGACTTCCAGGACGCCGTGGCCGGCCCAATCGCCTACGACGTGCTCTCGCTGTTCAAGGATGCCTTTCTGAGTTGGCCTGCCGACCGCGTCGAGTGGGGCCTGGCCCACTACCACGAACGGGCGCGCCACGCCGGCCTGCCGGTACCGCCCCGGGCCGACTTCCGCCGCGATGTGGATTTCATCGGCGTGCAGCGGCACCTCAAGGTGCTCGGCATCTTCGCCCGCCTGAACCACCGCGATGGCAAGCCGAAGTACCTCGCCGACGCCCCGCGCTTCGTGCGCTACCTGCTCGACGTACTGCCGCACCATCCGGCGCTCGACCCGTTGCGCCCGCTGCTGGAAGAACACGTCCTGCCGCAGCTGGGCGCGCTGCCGCCGTATTGATCCTGCCCTGCCCATGAGCGACCGCCCGATGCGCGCCCTCGTCTTCGCCGCCGGCAAGGGCGAGCGCATGCGGCCGCTCACCGACACCCTGCCCAAGCCCCTGCTGCCCGTGGGCGGCAAGCCGCTGATCGCATGGCACCTCGAAAAACTCGCCGCCCTCGGCGTGCGCGAGGTCGTCATCAACACCAGCTGGCTGGCCCACCGTTTCGCTCCCGCCCTCGGCGACGGGGCGGCCTGGGGCCTGCGCCTGCACTACGTGTACGAAGGCCCCGAGCCCCTGGAAACCGGCGGCGGCATGCTCAACGCCCTGCCCTGGCTCGGCAGCGCCCCTTTCCTCGCCATCGCCGGCGATGTCTTCACCGACTTCGACTTCGCCCGGCTCCCGCGCGAACCCCGCGGCCTCGCCCACCTCGTGATGGTGGAAAACCCGCCGCACCATCCGCAGGGCGACTTCCGGCTGGACCACGAAGGCCGCCTGCACCCCCGGAGCTGCGGGCAATGCCGGCGAAGACAAGGGAACCGCCCTGACCTTCGCCGGCATCGGTCTCTACCGCCCCGCCTTGCTCACGCACTGGCGCGAGGCGGTGGGCCATGCCCCCGGCGCCGACGAGCACCCGCCGCGCTTCAAGCTGCGCCCACTTCTCGACGCCGCCATGGCTGCCGGACAGTTGCATGGCGAGAAACACGCCGGACACTGGACCGATGTTGGCACCCCGGAGCGCCTGGCGGCGCTGGATGCCGACATCCGGGCCCAAGCCTTCAACTGATCGGTGGCCCGGAAAAACCTGGCACGCCGGATCAGAGGACGGGCAATCACTCCCATCGTCCACTCCGGAGGCGGCCCAGGGTTCGACGCCAGCCGTAGGCCCGGAAGCGGGTCAGGAAGCGGGCAATACGGCGCATCGGGCCAAGCTGGTAGAGGGGGAAAAGTACCCTCCACCAGCCTAAGCTTTTTTTTCGAAGTACTCCGGATGCTCTAGCGGACCCTGGGTATTCATCCACCCCAACAATCCGCCGCCGCTGGCATCAAAAGGATCAGGGAAGGCCAGCTGTAGATCAGGCCGGGCGCGATAAAGGCGGCGATGGCCCACTGGGATCGGCTGTCCGTTGCTGTAACGCCCGAAAGCCCAAGGGATGTGACTCACCGGCTCATCGTCATCGAAACGCGCCGAATCTGCATACCACTGGACAAGCTGCGCTACTGCTGGGTTGCCTGCGGCATTCTTATCCATCATCACGCGGTGAGCGCCGCTGTCGAAACCGGTGAAATGATAGAAACCAAGCGGGACACCATTGACGGTGAACCCTGATGAGAGACTGCCCTCCATGTGGCGCTGCGTAAGATTCCAGGTTGCCACGTTGAAGCGCGGACTCTTGAGGATGTGCACGCCCTCAAAAAATGCAGGCGCGAGATCGATCCAGCGCTGATCGGTGAACAACCCCGCAGGAATGTCCGCGACGCAGAAATGATGGATGCGATCGGCCCACCACCTGGCAAAGCGTTTACCCTCTTCCGTGGGGCGAACACCAAGATAGCCCAGGTTATAGACACCATGCTTGAGAGCAGCGATCTCATTGTCTCGAACTGCATCGAGATCGGCCTCGGGAATGGTAACGTGGGGTGTCAACGTGATGTTCGCACTATCAAGGGCCTCGATCATGTCATCGAGACGCGAGAACACGACGATATCAGGGTCGAAGTAAAAGACACGATCCACGCCCGGCTCGTCGAGCAAGCGGCAGAGCACATAGGGCTTTATCGCCGTCGACAGTTCGACGATAGTATGAAAATAGGTCCAGCGCAAACGATCCTCGATGTCGAGGTCGCGCAACGGAATCACACGATCCAAGGGCTCTGCTGAGAAATCGACCGATGCATGCGGTTCATCGGCAAGTGCAAGCACCAGTTCGAATTCCGGATGATGCTTTCGAAGCGAACTGAAGAGCTTACGCACCTTTGGCAGATAGTTCTGGGCCGCGGAGGTAAAGGCAATGGTTTTTCCCATAGTTCCTCAGATGTATTCAGAAGCGGGCGCCGATACGGCGGGCGAAAGCCACCAAGGCATCAAGCTGTTGGTCAAGACCCTCACGGGGCAGCAGCAGACCCGAATGGTAACTTGCGATCCGCTCGGCGGGCGCGCCAATGTCGAGCACGGCAATGGGGAGACCCGTGGCCATGAGCTCGTCGGTAACGTAGGAATAGGTTTCCGGACAGATGGATGGCAGAAAGGCCATACCAGCACCTTCGGCCTCGAGCAACTCGCACAATTGGTCCCTGCGGAACGCTCCACGCACCGCAACTGATGCAGGTACGGCCCCGCCCTCCACCGTCCCAATGACGGCAAATCGCAGGGGCAGCCTCCGCTCTTCCGCCCGCCGGGCCAGTGCGCCGAGAAGCTCCGCGCCCTTGGCGTGATTGAGATGGCCGACGGCAACCACCACCATCGGGTTATCTAGCCGTGGCTCCACAGTCCGAAGGTGCGTGAGATCGAGCACATGTGGCTCGACTCGCCATGCCAATGACGCGACTTCCGGAATCCCCTGCGAGAAGATATCGAGAGAACTCTTCGAAAAGGCAACTCGCTCATCAGCGAGCGCAAGCCACTCCGCCCACGCGCGGCGCCAATCGACAATGTCGATGCCCGCATTCATGCCCAAAGAGAAGCGGGCATTGGCGGGAAGACAAGCGCGGCAGACCTCGTGCTTTGGGACACCGCAGTACTTCCCCGACATATCCATGAGAGTGAATGAGGGGCACAATGCATGGAAGTCATGCAAATTGAATCGGAAACGCAGCGCTGGATGACTGCGACGCATCCTGATGAAGGCTGTCAGCATGGCCGATACGTCGTCGTAGCCCACCAGGCTGTTGATTTCGATCGCGGTCGGTGACATTGACTCGATCACACGGAGCAGCTCAACCTGATCCTCGACACGACAATCCACCTGCATTCCAGATGCCGCATCAGTGAGCCGCAGTCGATAGGTCAAGCTGGGTAGATCACTGGTCACCAGCACCACCGACGCACCTGTCTTCCGCAGGGTGTCCAACCGGATGTCCCGATAGCGGTTGGCCCCGCCCCCCATGCCGTGATCGATCACTACCATGACGCCTCGCAGGCCATGGAACTCGCTCAGAGGGTTCCGACGGGTGGATGTATCGAAACGTCGCCTCAGTCCTGTCGCCGCAGCGATGAGTGCGCGCCGCCACCCGCGCTGCCGCGCGATCGCCCGAAGACGAGCCCACCCGCGATTGACAGGCAACTCCGTTGCGGGTTGATAGGCTTCTGGAAAATCTGGTAGGGGGAGGGCCTCACCGGACTCCGCAAGGATCAGTTCAGCAGTCCCTCTTGCCACTGCCGCCGGCAACCGCGCCGTAACCATGAATCCAGAGGCCGCAGCATGCGATGCATGTGGAAATACCTGCGCAAGATCAGAGCGGGTACCGCTAGCGTAAACGTCGATATCGACACTTCTCCCCCCCTCAAGCGGCACACGTAAGCTCTTTACTTGCAGCGGTCGCTGCAGATCGAAGCAGAACCCCCATCCGAAAATCCGCCCCCCGCGGATCACAATGGAATCTAGGGCATAGTGCCGGCTCACGGAGTCCGCATCCCGAAGCGCTTTGTCACCGAACGCAGAGGCGCTGTCATACGCCAAGCCCAACTGGCATGGATCGCGTTCAACTCGGCCTCCAAGGAGCTGATCCTGACACTCCGCTCTATCGCCAGTGACTCCGCCCGAGCAAGTCCATCTCGCACCAGTTGCAGCTCTGCCACCAATGTGTGGATTTCATCAAGGCGATGCATCGCCAAGGACTCCGCCTTGGACAGCCCCTCGCTGAGCTGAGCGATGTGCCGGTCGCGGGCCGCAACCAGTGAGGCTGCCTCCGCCAGCGCCGCATCCGCCGCCTTCAGCCGATCGTCCAGCTGCGACAACTCGGCCTGCTGACGCACCACCAGCGCCTCCGACGCCGCCAGCGCCGCATCCGCCGCCTTCAGCCGATCGTCCAGCTGCGACAACTCGGCCTGCTGACGCACCACCAGCGCCTCCGACGCCGCCAGCGCCGCATCCGCCGCCTTCAGCCGATCGTCCAGCTGCAACAACTCGGCCTGCTGACGCACCACCAGCGCCTCCGACGCCGCCAGCGCCGCATCCGCCGCCTTCAGCCGATCGTCCAGCTGCAACAACTCGGCATCACGACGCTGCAGACGAGCGCGCTCCCTTGCGAGACTCCAGCGGAGACCGGCCGTTCGGTGCGAATCGGACGGCAATAAGGCGATCTCCGCATCAATGGCCTCGAAAACTGCACTTTGATCGTCGTCGGTGGAGGCGTGAATTGCCCGTTCCATTCTGTCCAGCAGCACCTCCAGACGATCATCCCCAGCCTCAATACTCTGGCGTTGATGATGCCGCTTAGCCTCATCAAATAGAGCTGCGGCGGCATCGATTGAGCGGAGACGCTCAACCGGCCATAGAAGCTGGGAGGAGAGCTGACGCAGGGCCTTTAAAGGATCAGACAAGCATGTATCGTAATCTTGGACCGCCCGCCTCAATCCGCGCGTATCGTGTTCAGCGGCACGCCAATGAGCATAGGTCAGGCGCCGGGCATCCTCCGGCCACATATGGTCACGGGACACCAAAGACGCCGTGATGGCTTTTGGATTCCGCATCGCGATGACGGCATCGACCGACATATCATTTTCACGAAGGACCGGCAGCCAGATTGGCAGCAAGCGGCACAGCCGCGGATCCTTCAAGACATACCAGCCCGGCTCGCCAAATTCCGAAGCAAGCAGGGAACGAATCTCCTGCCGTGCAGCATCTGCAGCATGCGTACTGAGCCAATCATCCGGGAATGGTCTCGGATCGTCCCAACCCGATCCAATCTCCACGAGCAAGCGCTCATTGAGAGTGACCGCAGCAGCGTTCTCGAAATAGCCGGCAGGATTGTCAGCGGCCGGCGGAACCAATGCCTTCCCCAAGCCCGCTCCAAGCACATGGATGGCGCCGGCAATGGCGGACGTCCCACTACGGTGCATCCCAAGCACTAGTGTTAGATGCCTAACCGCCTTCACGAATGATCACTCTCAGCACTAGAGCGCCAGCTGGGCCGAATCGCCAGATCCACCATTCCTGTTGCAATGGATCTGGCAAGTGGCAGCACACGGAACATCAATGTATCGATTCGTCGGTCTAGATACTGCTCACCATCTTTGGATTGCGCTAGAACTCCCGCATTTAGGAAATACGTCCCAGGAAGGAGTGCACAATCAAACTCAAACGAGACATCAATCCGGCTACCACGCTCTACCACAGGGATGGCCTCTGATGGCAGACAGCTTGCTGCACCACCGACCTCCCCCCCCGTCACGGTACGAAGCATCATGCCAAAGCGAACTCCCGTAGCAGTTGCATCGAACTCCACGGAATAACGATAAACGTATCTCCGGCGTGAGACGAGCAGATTGACACGGCGCCCTTCAAAGGTCTCAATCCGCGGTTCGAGGATCCGAGCACCAAGGTTTTCATAAACGACTGTTGCAGGCGCAACGAGCGTTGCATCAAAAGCATCGATCAACTCTGGCTCGACTGGAGCCGCGCACTCCTCATCAGCCCCACCACACTTTCCCAATGACCGAAGTTCAGGCTTCGAAGGCAATACGCCATCAAATCCGACGCCTCCCGCCTTAGCCATCATGCGCAGCTTCTGCCGCCGATCTTCCGGCGCATGAACGAACCGCTGATACTGCGCCACTACCTCGCGCGCGGGCCCATCGGCCAGCAGTTCACCCCGATCGAGCCATAGCGCGCGGTCGCACAGGTCGACCACCGTTCCCGCCGAATGGGAAACAAACAAAATCGTTGCACCGCGCTCACGCAGCTGCTCGATCCTGGCGAAACATTTCCGTTGAAAGGCCTCATCCCCCACGGAAAGCGCTTCGTCAACGATCAAGATATCTGGATCCACACTGATCGCGACAGCGAATGCAAGCCTCACGAACATTCCGCTGGAATATGTGCGAACCGGCTGATCGATGAAATCACCGATATCTGCGAAGGCGACGATCGCCTCGAATCGGGAAGCCACCTCCTCCCGCGTCAAGCCCAAGACCGTGCCGTTGAGAAACACATTCTCACGGCCACTGAATTCCGGATTGAACCCCGCGCCGAGTTCCAGAAGCGCCGCGACACGGCCGCACACTTCGATGGCGCCGACGGATGGCGTCAAGGTGCCACAGAGGATCTCAAGCAGGGTGGACTTCCCTGAGCCATTCTGACCAACAATGCCGACGGTTTCCCCGCGTCGCACCTCGAAGGACACCTCACGCAAGGCGTCGTGGGTGCGCCGCCAACGCCCATCCTGCGCCCCCCAGATCAGCTCCAACAGGCGATGGTGCGGACGCTCATACATGGCGTAGGTCTTTCCCAGACCATGCACCGAGATCACGACATCAGAGGACATCAGCAAAGCCCTTATGCAATCGCGCAAAGAGGGCGCGAGCCAGCACTGCAGCCAGGAAGGCCAGCACTGCATAAACGGCCAGACCCCGGAGGTCCGGCATCACTCCACGGACAAGAACATCTCGCGCTTGCTCGATGATGAAAGTCAAGGGATTCAGCATGAAAATCCACGAATAGCCCCTTGGTATTGCTGAAGGGGGAACCATGGCGGTGGAGAGGAAAAGCAAAGCGACCGAGAACAGCGGCGTGACCTGCCCGATGTCACGGAGGTAGACCGCCAACGCCGAAAGCGCCCACCCTACCGCCAAGGAAAGGATGAACAGCGGCGCGATTACCAGTGGGAACCATAAGGCCGTAAGTCTCACGCCGCCATCGAGCAACCACTGCAGAGCGAGAAAAACTGTCACGTTCGCGGTCGCATGGAATGCCGCCGACAAAGCCATTGGCCACGGCAGGATCTCCAAGGGGAACACCACGCGCTTGACGAAGTTCGGTTGGCCAGCAACCAACATCGGCGAATGGTTCAAGCATTCCGCAAAGAAGCCGTGCACGATCAGGGCAGCAAACAGCACGATGGAAAAGCTCGCACCGCCAGACTCGACTTCAGGCCAACGGCTACCGACGACCGTACCGAAGGCAAATGTGTAGACGGTCAGCATCAGGAATGGGCTGATCAACGACCACATCAATCCGAAACTGGCGCCACGGTAGCGACCCGAGACATTCCTCTTGGTGAGCTCCCACACCAGGGAACGATGGCTCCACAGCATGGAAAACGGCTTAGTGAACAGCCGTAGCACATTACGCTTCATATCAACCGAGCACTCGGGCGAGCTCGGCGATCAGATCATCAAGATCCTCCACCCCCACGCTCAGCCGCACGAGGTTGTCGTCGATGCCGAGCGCGGCACGGCGCTCGGGCGGCACGCTGGCATGGGTCATCACCGCCGGGTGGTTGGCAAGGCTCTCCACGCCCCCCAGGCTCTCAGCGCAGGCGAACAGCTCGGTGCGCTCCATGAAGCGCTTGGCCGCCTCGAAGCCGCCCTTCAACCAAACGCTCACCATGCCGCCCGGGCCTTTCATCTGCCGCTGGGCGAGGGCGTACTGCGGGTGTGCCTTGAGGCCGGGGTAGGCCACGCGCTCCACTGCCGGGTGGCGCTCGAGGAACTCGGCAATGGCCTGCGCGTTCTCGCAGTGGGCTTTCATGCGCAGGTGCAGGGTCTTGAGGCCGCGCAGCGCCAAGAAGCTGTCGAAGGGCCCCTGCACACCGCCCACGGCGTTCTGCAGAAAGGCCATCTGCTCGGCAAGATCGGCGCGCTCCCCCACGACCGCGAGGCCACCGACGATATCGCTGTGGCCGTTGATGTACTTCGTCGCCGAGTGCATCACGATGTCCGCACCCAGTTCGATTGGACGCTGCAGGGCCGGCGAACAGAAGGTGTTGTCCACCACCACGATGAGGCCACGCTTCTTCGCACGCTCGGCCACGGCGGCGATGTCCACCAGCTTCAGGGTCGGATTGGTGGGCGTCTCGATCCATACCATCCGGGTGTTCGGCCGAATCGCCGCCTCGAAGGCGGCGAGATCGGACAGATCGGCCCAGGAGAAGTCGAGGCCGGCGCTGCGCCGGCGCACGCGCTCGAACAGGCGGTAGGTGCCGCCGTAGACATCGTCCATCGCCACCACATGGCTGCCGGAATCCAGCAGTTCGAGGATGGTCGAGGTCGCGGCTAGGCCGGAGGCAAAGGCAAAGCCACGGCTGCCACCCTCCAGCGCCGCCACACAGCGCTCGTAGGCGAAGCGGGTGGGATTGTGGCTGCGCGAGTACTCAAAGCCTCGATGGACACCGGGGCTTTCCTGTACGTAGGTGGACGTGGCGTAGATCGGCGTCATCACCGCGCCGGTGGACGGGTCGGGCTGCTGGCCAGCATGGATGGCCAAAGTGCCGAAGCCCCAGGCTCTCTCGTTCATGAGTCGTCTCTATGACGCGCCTTCACGGCGCCGCTTCACTGCACCTTGCGGCGCAGGTAGTTGAGGAAGTCGATGCGAGTGATGAGGCCGAGAAACTTCGGCCCATCCATCACGATGGCGACGTGACCGCGCTCGAACACGCCCATCAGGCTGTTGATCGGAGCACGCATGTCCACGAGTTCGAGCTTGGTCACCATGGCGGTGGAGACCGGATCGCGGAAGCGCGTCTCATCGGCATGCACATGCATCAAGACGTCGCTCTCGTCGAGGATGCCGACGATCCGCTCGCCCTCCATCACCGGCAGCTGCGAGACGTCGTAGAGCTTCATGCGCTGGTAGGCCACCATGAGGGCATCGTTCGGCCCCACCACGATGGTGTCGCGCTGGGCGTAGGGGCGCAGGATCAGGTCACGCAAATCGCCATGTTGCGGGCGCTCTAGGAAGCCCTGGTCGAGCATCCAGTAGTCGTTATACATCTTCGAGAGGTACTTGTTGCCCGTATCGCAGACGAAGACGACGACCTTCTTCGGCGTGGTCTGCTCGCGGCAGTAGCGCAGCGCCGCGGCCAACAGGGTGCCCGAGGAGGAGCCGCCCAGCACGCCCTCTTTCAGCAGTAGCTCGCGGCCGGCCAGCATACTGTCGCGGTCGGAGATGGCATAGGCCTTCTTGACGCGAGAGAAGTCGGCAATGCTGGGCAGGAAGTCCTCGCCAATGCCCTCCACCAGCCAGCTGCCCGACTTGCTATCGAGAATGCCTTCGTTGATGTATTTCGCGAGAATCGAGCCAACGGGGTCGGCCAGTATCAGCTCGACCTGCGGCGCGACCCTGGCGAAGAAGCGCGAGAGCCCGGTCATAGTGCCCGAGCTGCCGCAGCCAAAGACGATGGCGTCCATGCCGCCCACCGACTGCATCTGCTCCCAGATCTCCGGGCCGGTGACCGTCTCGTGGGTGAGCGGGTTGTCCGGGTTGCCGAACTGGTTGATGAAGTAGGCCCCCGGCGTTTCCTCGGCGATGCGCGCGGCGAGGTCCTGGTAGTACTCGGGGTGGCCCTTGGCGACATCGGATCGCGCCAGGATGACCTCGGCGCCCATGGCCTTGAGGTTGAAGATCTTCTCGCGACTCATCTTGTCGGGTACCACCAGCACCAGGCGGTAACCCTTCTGCTGGGCGGCGAGCGCGAGGCCGATGCCGGTATTGCCGGCCGTGCCCTCCACGAGCGTGGCGCCGGGCTGGATCTTCCCGGCCCGCTCGGCGGCCTCGATCATGGTCACCCCGATCCGATCCTTGATCGACCCGCCCGGGTTCATGCATTCGAGCTTGAGGTAGAGCTCGCAGAGGCCGGTATCGAGCCGGCGGGCCCGGACGATGGGCGTGTTGCCGACGAGTTCGAGGACGCTCTGGTGGATGGGCATGGCGGAGGGCAGGAAACGGTGATTGCAGATTGTAACAGCCCCCTAAGCCGCCACCTGGAGTCCGGTCTGGTCTCATGGGCCAGTCAAGCCCCGGCGTGAGGACGGCCAACGCACCGCCTGCAGTGGCCGCTCGATCAAGCGCCACGAAGCCCATGAAATGAAGGCGGTGAGGACCGCAAACACCCCCAGCGCCAGCGTCCCCGTCAGCCCCATCGGACCGATGACGGCCGCTAGCACCGGCATATGCCACAGGTAGGCGCTGAAGCTCACCCACCCCAGTGCTCGCAACGGTCGCCATTCGAAAGGCCGCCGCAGCCACGCGGGCCCATGCAGCACGGCCAGCAGCAGGGTCGCCCACGCCACGGCGAAGAACGCGAACCAGCGATGGTTGAGATCGGGCGTGAAGGGCAGCAGACCGAGGATCGCCGGTACCGCCGGTACCGTGGCCACGAGGGCGAATACCGCGGAGAGGCCCAGCAACCCAAAGGCTCGCCTGCTGCGAACACTCGCCGCGCCATAGTGCAAGGACAGTACCGCCGCCCAGGCTCCCGCGAAGAACAGCACGAGGTAGGGCCCAAGACGCACGTCATTCACCGCGGAAGCCCGGGGTGGCCAAAGCTGCATCGCCACCACCGAGGCGCAGATCGTCAATGCAGCCGCCAGTCCAATCCCGCCAGCCCGTTGCGCACTGGCCAACACGGCGGCGCCCAGTGGCAACCACAGGTAGTAATGAAACTCCACCGGGATGCTCCACAACACGCTTACGCCCTGCTGCAGCAGCAGGTGCTGGCGCAGGGCGGCGGGGTCCATCGGATAGGGCCACCAGGGTGCCAGCCCTGCGGAGGTCAGCGCTGCGCTGGCCAGCAGCACCACGAGATACAGGGGCCAGATCCGCAGTACGCGGCGCAGGGCGTAGTCCAACCACAACGCAGGGCGACGCCAGTCTTCTGGCGGGCGGGCCAATAGCAGCCGAGTAAGCAAGAAGGCGCTAAGCACGAAAAACAGGTACACCCCACTTTTGCCCGTGCCCGCAAGACTCACACCGGGTAACACGGGCAAACCGGCATTGGCCAAGTGGGAGCCAAGAACGATCAACACAGCAAGACCGCGCAAGCCATCAAGTGCCGGCACCACTGGCGTGAAAGCCCCCCCCGAGGCACAACGAGGTGGCGTCGTCGATGCTTCTTGCATCGCCCCTCCCATCAAGCAGACAAAAAAGAGGGCCCGCCGAAGCGGGCCCCCGAACAAGCACCGATCGCGCGACCGATCAGTTGGTGCCCGACTGCACCATCACGTGGTTGCTGATCGAGCCCGAAGCCGGATTGACGATCTGGTACAGACCGTTCATCTGGCCACGCGGCGCCTCGGCGCGGATGCGGACGGTGCCGCGAGCCGGGCCGGTGAAGCTGGCCGCCGGGAACAGATCGCCCACCGCCATCACCTTGGTCTCACCCGGGGCAATGGTCAGGCCAGTGACCGAGAGAGGACCACCGAAGGTGGAGCTGGTTTCCGAAGCCGAGCCGCCAGTGGCGGGAATCAGGTCGACGCGGAAGGTGCGCGCCACCGAACCGGTGTTGTTGAGCACGAGACGGGACAGCCAGCCGC
This sequence comes from Silanimonas sp., assembly GCA_026005095.1. Taxonomy (GTDB): domain Bacteria; phylum Pseudomonadota; class Gammaproteobacteria; order Xanthomonadales; family Xanthomonadaceae; genus Silanimonas. The sequence goes on from BPKK01000009.1 coordinate 38,205, forward strand.
TCGGAATCTGCGCCAGCGGAGCCACCAGCTCGGTACCGTTACGGTTGATGTCACCCGCGTTCAGGGCCGAATGTACCTGCATCAGCTCGTAGTCGGTGGTGAACTTCGGAACGAACTGGGCGGTGTAATTCGAGATCTGGATCTCGTCCGTGCCATTCGGCAGGTAAACGAGCGGACCATTCACGCCCGTGTTCGGCAGCGCCGAGCCAAACACATAGGTGTGCTGGTTGGTGCCAGTGGTATCGCTGGCGTTGCCATTCAGCTCGATGTCGGTGGCAGCCGAGTTGTCACCCTGCACCACGATGCGGGTCGGGTTCGGAGCAACACCGCTGAAGAGATCAGTGAGGGCGATCGGCAGCAGCTGCTTGTTGAGCGGCGGGGTCGTGACCAGGGCCAGACGGACATTGCTGTTGAAGTCACCCGTGGCCGCCGACGGGGTCACGAAGGCGGTGTAGGCCGGGCTGGCCTCGACATCGGCCGTGTCCTGACCCGGAGTCACCGAGAACACATAGCTGTCGGCGCGGAGGATGTAGTCCTGGAAGCCGGTGGTGAAGATGGTGCCGGGCACACCGATGTCGCCGGCCAGCTGGGCCTGCGAGGGGGTATCGTAAATACCGAAGCGGCAGCGCACCGGGTTCTTGTCGAGCAGGGTGATGTTGGCATCGACCACCAGCTCGATATCGCTGGTGATGGTGTCACCACCAAAAGAAGGACTGGCCGCCGTCATCGAGAAGAACAGGGTGTCGGTGCCCGCGCCATTGACCGCGCCGAGGGTGATATCCGGGCCACCCGCATCCGGGTCGTTCACGGTGATGACCGGCGAGCCCAGGGTGACGTTGCTGGTGCACTTCAGACTGCCGTAGCGCACCTCGCCCGGGCTAAAGTTGTAGCCGATGGTCCAGACCAGATCGTCGACAGGGTCCTGGGCCCCAGCCGGGCTGAGGGTCTGATTGTTCTTCAGCTCACGGGCAACGACGATGGCATCGTTGCTGGACTGCGGGAACTCGAAATCGACCTGGGCCTGAGCGGCACCGGCAAGCAGCAGCGCACCGACAGAGGCGGCGAGCAGATTCTTTTTCAGAGACATTCTTCCTTTCTCCTAAGCTTAGGGTGTGTAGCCATGAAAACCACGAACATCGGGAGCCCGCCTGCAACCTGCATGCACCATGCCGGCGCCGGCACCGAGAGCCGAGTGGAGGACCCCCCCAAGCACTCTCTGCGCATGCACGAAGCACCACGCAGTCCCCAGATGCGTCCGGATAGTAGTACGGGCATTTTTCCGCCGTCAATGCAGGCCAGCAGGGGAGACGAGAGTTCACGGTTCGTGCTTGGCGGCCGGGGAAGCGGCACTGCCCGGCAGGAGCTCCATACGCCCCCGTAGGGCCTCGGTGATCTCACGCGCCTGACTGGCATCCTCGACGATGTAGGGCGTGATCAGCACCAGCAGCTCGGTGCGATCGTTGCTGCGGGTTCGCGAACCGAACAAGGGCCCCAGCAAGGGCAGCCGCCCGAGCCCGGGCACCTGGGTACCACCTTCGGAACGCGAATCGCGGATCAGCCCGCCCATGATCATGGCCTGGCCATCCGAGAGGCTGAGGGCGGTTTCCAGTCGCCGGCTGAAGATGCTGGGCGAACTGATGCTGCTGGATTCGGTCTGCTTTGCCTCGCTCACTTCCTGAGCCACCTTGAGATCGACCCGCTGGCTGGAGTGCACTACAGGCTCGATGTTCAGCAGCACTCCCGTCTTGCGGTAGCTCACCTGCTGCAGAATGGACGGCACACTGCCGCCCCCCAGGTCAGGCGCCGTGGCTTGGCTGGTGAGGATGGGCACTTCGGTACCGACATCGATACTGGCGGCCTCGCCACTGCGAACCATCAGGCGTGGCGTGGAGAGGATCGACACGCGGCTATCGTTCTGGAACAGGTTCATCACCGCCCGCACCTGCCCGCTCGAGGAAAGCGGTCGCCATACCACTCCGCGATTGGCCACGCTGCCACCGTAGGCCACCAGGCTGCCGCCGAAATCATTGATGCCGGCGTTACGCAGGGCCCATTCCACACCATGGGAGAACTCGCCGGTCAGGCTCACCTCGGCCACGGTGACCTCGATCAGCACCTGGCGTGCTGGCTGGTCGAGTCGCGCCAGCACCGATCGCAAAGTGCGCCAACGGGAGGCGTCGCCCTGAAAGATGATGGCATTCCGGGTAGGGTCGATCACGATGCGGCTGCCATCCGCCCCCTGACTCACCGCCGGGGATGGTGATGGCGCAGGCCTGGCAGAAGCCTCTGCGGCCATGCCGCCTCTTTGGCCCGGCGATGCCGCTGGGTTAGAACTGCCCGCTCCGATCAGAGCCTCGGCCGTCACGCGCAGGCTTTCCGCCGTGGTGTGCTTGACCTGATAGATGTAAGCGCCGCTCTGCGCCCCCCCTTCACTGCCGGGCTGATCGAGCAACTCCACCCAGTCGACCACGGCCTGCAGGGCCGTGTCCGACTCGGAAAACACGATGAGGCTGTTGGCCGACGCCACCGGCACGAAGGTGAGCACCCCGCCCTCTACCGGACGCGCCTTGACGCTGATGCCCTGGGCGACCAAGACCTCACGTAGCTCCTTGGCCAGTTGCTCGACGTTCAGATATTCCGGGGTGATTCGCAGGGACTTTTTCTCACGCAGGCCTGCGCTGTCGAGCAGTTGAATGGCTTCCATGGCCGCTTCTACCAAGGCTGGGGGACCACTCAACAAAACCGCATTTGCCTCCAGCAACGGAGTCATCTGCACCGCAGCCACACTACGACCTTCCGATGCACTGAAAAGAGCCCTCAACTGCCCCACCAGGGGCCCTGGATCGGCCACATCGAGTGGCATCACTACGAATACCGGACGCTGCCCGGCAGGTACCTCTGGAAGACTGCGCCCACGCAACAGGCGCGGCGGATCGACCATGTCACCTCCCGCCACGGCGAACCTCAATCTGCCCGACTCCTCAAGGACTGCGACCTGGTAGTTCTTCAACACCTCGACCGCGATTTCGTAAAGCCGATGTGGAGGCTCTGGCTGCACCAGACGCAGACTCACCAGCTCAGTCTTGCTGCGCACGGCTGGGTCGATCTCCAGGGAGAAGCCGAGCTGATTGCCAAAGACCTCGTCGATGAAAGCCGTGAGGTTCACGCTATCAAGCACCAGGGAGATTGGCTTTCCCCCCGGCTTTACCGGGGTTCTGAGCGGATCGGAGACCCGGACCGGCACCGCCTCGGTACGCGGCCCAGGCACCACGCGCGGCCCCTGCCGCATCGACTCCTCCATGCCAGCGCTTTCCTCAGGAATCACATCGAGCGGGCGACGCAAGGGCTCAGGGATCTGCTGTCCTGGGCTGGCGCAGCCCGCCAAGATGATGGGAAGCAGAGCCAAAGAGAGGGGGCGGAATCGGATCATTGAGGAGGCAATCGGTAGACAGTGAGCGGAAAATCATTGAGCCGGTGCGGGGCGGCTTCCCATCGACTTGGGAGGCGGCCCATTCAGCAGCCGGGCAGCGGTTTCGTGACCGTCGGGATCGACCCAAACAGCCTCGTTCGGCAATACGCGCCGCAATGTTCCTCCGCCGGGCAAGGGAGCTCCCGCCTCGAGGCGAAGGCGCTCACCAGCTTCAGTGGAGAGCAATGCCTCAAGGCGCTCACCGCTTTGAACGATGCCCAGAAGCGTGAAACGAGGGGCTGCCGAAAGGTTGGGAACAATGGCATTCGCCAGGGTCTGCGAACTCCAAATGGGCTGCTGCCAAGCAGCCTTGACCTCGCCCGATGCAGGTTCGCTCGGCACCGGCAAACGCCACTCCACCTGATCGATGGACGGCGGCGGTGCACTAACCGGCGTTTCGGCCCACAGCGCAAAAGCAAGGGCACCCACCACGCCCGCCGCCAGGAACAGGCGCACCAGCACTGCCCGCTTCAATTGGAGAAGAAACGAGAACACCCCACGAGACCTCATAAGGCATCTCCGGATGGCGAACGGAAATGCCCTCGCACGACGAGCTGCATCCGGGCTGGATTGCCATCATGCAGCTCGATGCGCTCTACCGAGAGCCAAGGACGCTCTGCCAGCGCAGCCAGCAGCCCCCCAATCGCCTCACTGGCGAGACTGCCATCAAGGCGCGCGAGTACAACGCGGAACTCTGGCAGTGTCTCGAGCGTGAGCGCCGCCTCGGCCCGTACCCGCGGCTCGATCACACCAGCCTGGGCTGCAATCTCCTGCAACTGCGCCTGGAGTTCTGCTTGAGCTTCGCCCGCACTTACCGCCACTGGGAGACTGTTCTCGAGGGCCTTCCACGCCACCCCAGCCTCATCGGCTCGCATCTGCCAGGACGCATCAGCTGCAGCACCCTGCAGGCGTAGCAATAACGCCTGCCCATTCCGGTATTCGGCAACGAGCCGACCGCGAGCATCACTCAACGCAGCCGCTCCATGAAAAACGAAAAAAAGCAGCGCAACACCACTGGCATAACGCAAACGCCGGTTTTCCTGCCACTGGGCCACCAGACTGTTCATGGAGCACCCTCCACGGTAGCGGGAAGATCGAACAACAACTCGAGGTCGGCGCCACGTTCCGCAGGATTGACCTGAACCGACTGTAGGAGCGGATGGTTGGAAAGCGCCTGGACAAAGACCCTTGGATCGCGCTCCCGGGTTCTCATGGTTACGCGCAGGCTAGCGGCGTCACGCAACCAACTGACGAGACGAGCGTCAGCAGGCAAGCGCCGTTTGAGATCTGCGATCAGGACATAGTCTGAGGGGCCCGCCAACAGGGCCGCCAGTCTTTCGATGCGGGCATGCAAGGCTTCAGCTCGCTCCCTGGCCTCGATCAACGGAGCGGACTTCGAACGCAGGTCATCGAGTTTTGCCGATTGCCAAGCTACCGCAATCGACCAGGCCCCCCAGGCTGCGAACTGCCAGCCCACCGTCAAACCGGCAATCACTGCCACCAGACGCCAAAATCCCCGTTCGACCTGCGCCGGTGACCACACCAAGCGCTGTGCAGGCAGCCCCCAGGGGTGGGGGGCAAGCGTCCCGGCGGTCAAGCCAGGCATTTCGCCCCCGGAACTGACCCCTGCGCTTCTCAGAAATCGCTGCCACTCGGTTTCTCCTGGAGGGGCGGGCCACCAGCGCGACGCCTGCAACCGCCCCGCGCGCCAGACCTGTCCTTCAACCCCTTCGCGCAAATCCAGCAGACGCTCTGCATCCTCCGCGGATGGGGGGGGCACGAGTGCACTCTCGGCCATCGCAACAGCAGCCGGATCGAGCGCCTTCTGCACAGATGGCGGGAAGATCCATAGATGAGCGACCTCACCCTGCCAGCGGGCAACCCAACCACTGCCCGGCTCGGGAGCGGCACGATCAGCAGCCAGCGCGAGTGCATCGAACCGCTGCCCGACCGGCACCTGCGGAAAACTCAGGCGGCGATAGATGCACTGCGAACGCGGGATGATGATCTCGAGCGGACCGAACCAGCCCCCCGGCTGAACTACGAGAAGCTCAGGGCCTAGCCACTGACGGCGAGGCAAGAAAAGCGATCGGAGGCGTTCGCGGAGAGTCATCAGAGTCTGGGCGTGGGGATCGGTAGGCGGCATCGATCGCCCACGGGGCAGCCCGATCCGCCAAGGGAGTCAATCGTACATGGAGGTTCCAAGCCCTGCCCGAGCCTGCAGTGAATGTCAGTCGCCACCCTGTGGAGGGAGCCAGGCGATAATCCACGTCGCGATCCCCTGGAAGACGCACTCCAGTCTCCTCCTCAAACTGCCGCACCGAAAGGAATGGCTGCTCGTGGCGGCGATGGAGGCGTGCCCGACAAATTTCACCGCAGCTTGGAAGCAGGTGGATCAACAGATCGACTGGCGCCGTGTTGAGATTGAGCGCGCCAGAATAGCTAGTGGTCAGCCAGGGAAAGAGCCGCTCTCTCAGCGATGGGTCGAGGTCACGCCACTCTGGCAAGCGCCCCAACTCCCGCGGGTGCAACAGAAACCGCCCCGGCGGAGCGGGCAGGCCTATCCGAGCATATTCTTCCATCTCGGCACCCGCACTCCGACGTTGAACGTCGAGATCTACGTAGTCGGCGGCAATATCTGTGAGGCGGCGCTGCTGTGCCGCAGGAACTCCGAGGGCGGCGAGCAATCGCGGCAATGCCGAGTCGGCAGGCTGTAAGACGGGCACCAAACCCGCTTCGTCCTGCAGCCGAAAGGTTACCCCTCCCGGCCCGGCATAAGGGGTCCCATCAAGCAACAGCTCTCCGCCACGGGGCGAACGATCAAAACCTCCGAAATCATCAAGCCTTCGCAGTACGAGTTCATCTTCGCCCATGGGCTCTAGCGGCTGTCCGGCCAAAGTGCTGGGAACCGTTGCTGCCAAGAACAGAAGCGTTTCCCGAGCAGAGAGCACATCGAACTCGGACTCCACATCGTCACGCGCCAGCCGAGCCTCCCGCAGACGCTCCTGAGTCCATTGCACGCCAAAACCAATGGCCACGGCGATGGCAAGCAGAAGCCAGAGCACAACCGCCAGCACGAACCCGTGCTGCTGCAAGCGGCGATCATGGCGAATTCGGCAACTGATCAAAGTCCATCTCCAGAGTCGGGGGCAGTCTTGGCGAAGCAGTAATGGCAACCCACCACACCCAGGGCGTATCTCCTCCCGCATGTAACGCAACAAGCCTCGGCAACAACTCACCCGGGATCTCGGCTACTGGCCAGCGTTGGTGACATCTGCCGTTTTGGTCACAGTAAGAGAAACGCGCTTCCACGAGCCCAGAGGCGATGACGACGGTAGCGTTTTCTTCTTCCACATACTCGAGCTGCTGCCCCGCTCCTGACTCGAGCAGACGCCATGCCACTTTGGCGCCTGCAGCCGATTGCAGAGCATTCGCACTCATGAATGAGAAGCCGCTTTCGTCGCCAGTGAACTGCCCAAGACCACCTTCGGCATCGGCCAAAGCCGCCGAAACCGACTCACGAAACCACTGTTCGTGCAGGACGGCGAGACGTCCTCCCACCTCATGGCTGAGCAATCGCGAGCGGATACCAAGGACATGCACCAAGGCCTGGGTCAACACGGCCATGATCATGGTAACAATCACCAAGGTGACCAGCGCCTCGAGGAGACTGAAGCCCTGCGACTTCATATCGCGCTCGGAAACCGGACCTGTCGCCACCCCGCCTTGCGGATCACGAAACGGCGCTCGATACGGCCTTCATGCTCAAGCTGAACATCAACGAGAAAGAGGGCAACCTCGTAATACCCAGGCTGCAAGTAGTCGGTAAGCACATCACGCGCTGGAAAAAGGACCTGACTACCCCATGAGATTCGATAGTCACCGAGAGTTTCCTCTCCTTGTGGACGCTCGGCTGGATTGAGATTCTCAAGAAATGCAAGGGCATTGCGAGTCGCCACGTCGAGTTTGGCCGCTTCCTCGATGCGCTGAACAGAGCGAATCACGCCATTCAGAGCGGAAAACAGGGCCACAGCCCCTGCTGCCAGAATGGCCAGAGCAACGATGGCTTCGAGTAGCGTGAAGCCGAAAGACCTAAGGTGCATCCCGCCCCCACGATACCCGGCAATCGGGAGAAAGAACCTCAAACCCCATCCTCTCGCCGGGACCGCGCGCCTCGAGACGGGCGCCGGAACACCAGCCATTGATGCCAACGTACAGGGGGGTGAGGGGATACACCTGCCACCCCTCGGGCCACGCGCTTCCAGCGGGTGCGGATACCGCCGCACCAGGACTCCAGACAATTGCCCGCCCCTCGCTACGGGCAATCACTGGCATCGCTAGAATCAACCGTTGTATGGCATCGCGCTGCCCAGCCGCACGCACCCGATCGACAGTACGAAACAGAGAAGGAGCGACCAAACCAGCCGCCAGTCCTAGAATGGCCAGCACGACCAGCATCTCGAGAAGGCTGAAGCCGCGCATCTCGTCCATCAGTCAGCAGGCGGCAGAATACCGATGTCGGCGTTATTTCCTTCGCCACCTGGAGCCCGATCAGCCCCCAGCGAGTACAGAGCGAAAGCGTGACCATCTCGGCCCGGCACACTGTAACGGTAGGGGCTGTCCCAAGGATCAAGGGGGACCGGCTCATCGAGATAGGGGCCACGCCAGCGCTCGGCCGACCGCATATCGGTCGGACGCGTATAGAGCACACCAAGCCCCTCATCGGCCGTCGGTAGGCGCCCCATATCAAGCCTGAACGTCTCGACCGCACTGCGAAGCATCTTGATTTGCGTCTCTGCCACGCGCACCTGAGAACCTTCGAGTTGAGTAAACAGCCGAGGGCCAACGAGGCTGGCGATCAGGCCGATGATCACGAGCACGACAAGAATCTCAAGGAGAGTAAATCCGCTGATGAAACGGCGCATCCCAGGGCTCATAAAGGCAGATCGTTGATACTGGAAATAGCAAGTATGACGGCGGTTACTAACAGACCGATAGCGCCACCGATGAGGATGATCGCTGCAGGCTCGATCAGCTTCAGGACACGCTGCATGCGCTCCCTGCCGCTGGACTGATAAAGCCGAGCCAGAGCCAGCAGTAGCTTCGGCAGTTCGCCGGAAGCCTCGCCTACCGCGACCAAATCGTACCCTCCGGGATTGAGCGCACGATGCTCGCGCAATGCAAGGGAGAGCGGTGCTCCGCCACGCACTGCACGAGTCACCTGCCCCAATCGCGCACGCAGAAAGGAGAGGCCAATCGAAGCTTCCGCCAGGCCAAGAGCACGAGTGAGTTCGACACGGTTGGAAAGTAGGGTCCCCAGAGTACCTGCCCACCGCCCCACCTCAGCCTCAAGTAACCATGGGCCGACCAGTGGAGTGCGCGACAATATTTCCAGCAAAGACTGGCGGATGTCTGCGCGCCGCAACAGGGCCACAGCAGCCGAAAGCAATGCCAAAAAGATCATGAAAAGTGCGCCGAGATGCTCAGAGAGCCAGACGCCACTGCCAATCACCCATCGAGATAAATCCGGCAGCTGCTCAGTGCGTTGAGAAAGCAGGTTGCCAAATCGCGGAACGACCCATAGGAATACCACGGCGATAGCAGCAAACCCTGAGGCGACCAGTATCAATGGATATACCAGTGCAGAGCGAAACTCCGAACGAAGGCGAAGATCGTACTCGTATTGCCGAACACCATCATCCAGTGCTGTTGCCAGCTGGCCGGTGAGCTCACTCGCTTCGACCAGTTGTTGCATATAGGCTGGCAGTTCCAGACCACTGTTTGCGAATGCAGTAGCGAAACTATCACCACGACGAACTGCTTTGGCCATATCGGCAAACGCTGCAATGATCCGCGGGTGGTGTCCTGAGTGCGCGATAGAGTCCAATGCCGTGGCGAGGCTTACTCCAGAATCGATAAGAGTGGCGAATTCCTGGAGCACCAACTGCAACTCCCGGGCAGTGGGTGGAAGCCGATCACGCCAAAACACGCCGGCCTGGTGCTCCTCTCGCAGCCTTAGCGGAAGCAACCCGCGGCGCAGCACCTCACGCTCCGCTGCCCGCCGATCTGCAGCCTCTAGCAGCCCTGAGACTTCCTGTCCGCGGGCGTCGATTGCCCGATAACGGAAGTTCACGGGACTTCACCGATTTCATCAACCGCATCCAATGCGGCCCCCGTGATACGGACGACCTCATCGACGGTAGTCAGCCCCCGCATCGCCTTGAGCAACCCATCTTCACGCAGCGTCCTCGACCCGATCGCGGTGGCATGCCGCCGCATCTCCCCAGTGCTCGCACGACGCATGATCATGGTTTGCATCGCGGCATCGACATCGACCAGCTCGTAAATACCCAAACGCCCACGATAGCCAGTGCCCTGGCATGCAGGACAGCCCACCGCGCACCGCCATCGCGGCACTTCAGCAGGAGCGATTCGTGCCGCAGCCAAAACGATCTCAGGATGCACTTCGCAAGGGACCGAGCAATGCGGGCAGAGCTTCCTTACCAGACGCTGCGCTTGTACGGCACGCACACTGGTAGCAACCAGAAATGGTTCAATCCCCATATCGAGCAGTCGCGCGAAGGCACTGACCGCATCGTTGGTATGCAACGTTGAAAACACCAGATGCCCCGTCAGGGCAGCCTGAATTGCAATCTCAGCGGTTTCACGATCACGAATTTCCCCAATCATCACCACATCAGGGTCCTGCCGAAGGATCGCGCGCAGGGCTCGGGCAAACGTATACCCAATGTCGGCATTCGCCTGAATCTGAGTGACCCCAGGCAATTGATACTCAACCGGATCTTCTACGGTGATGATTTTTTCTTGTCGGTGATTGATACTCTCCAGGGTGGCGTATAGCGTGGTGCTCTTTCCCGACCCAGTCGGACCAGTCACCAATACGATGCCATGCGGCTCGTTTGCCCAGTGACGGAAACGCGCGAGATCCCCTGGCTCAAAGCCAAGTTTCTCCAGTGATAGATCCTCTCGCTCCTTTGGCAGCAAGCGCATGACGATCGACTCGCCGTGCACTCCAGGAACTGCCGAGGCACGAACGTCGACCTCTTTGCCACTAACCCGAACCGATAAGCGCCCATCTTGAGGAAGCCGACGCTCAGCGATATCCATACCGGATACCAGTTTGATCCGCGATGCAACTGCAGCGAAGCGTGATTGCGGCAGGGTCAATACCGGCTGCAGGACACCATCGATGCGAAAACGAACGGCAAAATGATCCCGCTCTGGTTCAATATGGATGTCCGAGGCGGCTCGATCCATGGCCTGGGCCAACAGGTTGTTAACCAGTTCTATGACCGGAGCGTCTTCAGCCAGCTCACGCAAACGATCGGCATCGTTGTCGGTATCGCTCTCCAGGCGGTTGGCGCGCTGAAATGCCTCGATTAACCGTTCGACCTCCTGAGCCCGTGCCAGTCGCCACTCCCACGGTTTCGGCAGGTACCGCTCCAGCACCTCCTCCAGGCTGGCGTCGACGGGGTCACGGGCGACGACCAAGAGCCCACCATCTGCCGAATGCCAGGCCACTACGCCTTGATCAACCCACCAGTCGGTGGCGATATCGCTGACCACGTCGGCTAGGCGCATGGCAGCAGAATCTGCAGGCCACTCCTCCATCGACAGTGGCGGCACACCAAGCTGCTCGGCCAGCACCGGCATCAATGCGTCTTCAGACAGCGCGCCCAAGCGCACCAAGATCTGCCCTAAACGCCCACCTATTTGGGCCTGCACGGCCAGTGCACGCGTCAAGTCCTGGGCTGAGATTAGCCCCTGCGCCACCAATCGTTCTCCCAACCTAGCAGGGAGACGAGAGACGTCCGCTCCGGAAGAAGCCGCACTATGAGAGACGAAGGCAGTCATCGCCTCATTCTAGACGCAACGGCCCGCACTGGGCGGGCCGTTGCACTCGCCATCGCGCCCGGGGTCAATGCCGCGTTCGAGCAAGCATGCGCGTGAGTCGGTCCTTCGCCAGCAGCTTTTCCTTTTTCATGCGGGCGAGGGTGAAGTCGTCGATCGGGAGCACGCCGAGCTCGGCATCCATCACCTTGCTATTGAGCTGCTGGTGGTGACGGTAGAGCTGGCGGAACTCGGGATCGGACTTGATCAGCGCCTCGACGTCGGCGGGGGATTGACCTTCGAACATGGGATGACCTCCTCGACCTGCCTCGTTGGCCAAGGGGAAGATGCCCCTTGGGCATCCGACGCTACGCCTCCCCCCCGACAGGGGGCAAGCGCGGCGTCGCGGTTCTGCGGCGCTTAACGCAAGGCCGCGGAGGCCATCACCCGGAACTAACGTTCTCAGCGCACGGTGATCTCGACCCGGCGGTTCTTCGCCCGCCCTTCCGCGGTGGCGTTGTCGGCCACCGGATCGGCGGCGCCGCGGCCCACGGTGCGGATGGAACCGGTGGCACCCGACTCTTTGAGGATGGCAGCCACCGCCTCGGCCCGGCGCTGCGAGAGCTGCAGATTGGCCTGGGCCGCCCCCTGGCTATCGGTGTAGCCCACGACCTCGACGCTACGGCTGCCGATCTCACGGGCGAGGCGCCGGAGGCTGGCATTGGCCTCGGTAGTGAGGGTGGCGCGGCCGCTGGCGAAGGCGCTGCCGGCCAGGGTGTAGACGGTGGCCGGGCCGACCTGGCGCGAGGGCGGCAGCGGGGCATCGGCGGCCAGGGCCTCGGCTACCAGCTGGCTGGCGAGTTCGGCCTCCTGCCGGGCCAGCTCGGCCTCGCGGGCGCGGGTGGCGGCGAGGCGGCGGGCCTGCTCGGCATCGGCTTTGGCCTTCTCGGCGAGCGCGAAGGTTTCGGCCCGCGCCATGCGCTCGGCCTCGGCCTCCTCGGCGAGACGGGCGGCCTCTTCCTGCCGGGCGAGGGCCTGCAGGCGCAGGCGCTCGGCCTCGCGGCGGGCATTCTCGGCCTCGCGCCGGCTGGCCTCGACCATGATCTGGTCGCGTTCGCGGTCGAGCTCGGCCGATCGCTGCGCCAGGGCATCGGCACGGGCGGCGGCAAACGCGGCACGGACCCGCTGCTCGGCAATGAAGAGCGCGCTGGCGCGCTCGCTGCGCCGGGCCTCGGCCAGAGCCTGCAGGGCTTGCTGGGCCTTCAGGCGCTCGACCCCGGCAAGGCCGGCGTACTGGGCATCGGTCTCCAGCCGGGCCAGCTCGGCCTGGAGGCGGGCGAGTTCGGGATCGACACGCTCGGCGGCGGCGAGCGGCAGGCCCTGAGCGAGGGCGAGGGCGGCCGCCAGGGAAGCGGAGCGCGGGAGACGGATCGCCATGGCTCAGCCCCCCTGCACCAGCAGACGGCGGCGCAGTTCGGCATTGCGCACGGCCTTCGACTCGACTTCCTCCTCCAGCGCGGCGCGGCGCGCCTCGGCGGCGGCATGGGCGGCGGCGGCCTCGGCCTCGCGGGCGGCGACCAGGGCCTCGGCCTGGCGGCCGCGGGCGGAAGCCTCCCGGGCGGTGGCCAGGCGCAGCCGGGCTTCGGCCAGGGCCTGCTGCGCCGCACCACGCGGCTGACGGGCCTCGGCCTCGCGGATGCCGCGCTCGGCGGCGGCGAGCTCGGCAGTGGGCGGCGGAACGCTGGCGCAGGCCGCCAGGAGCAGGGCGGCGGCGACGGAGCGGCCGGCGGGGGCGTTGCGAATCATCGGTTCCGGAGTCGCTTTTGGCGTGGGTTCGGGGCTATTCTCAAAAGCCCGCCCCGCTAAAGCAACGGCCACGAGGAGCCTGCCCCCCATGGACATCGGCTATTTTTTGAAGCTGATGACGGAGAAGAACGCTTCCGACATGTTCCTCACCACCGGCGCGCCGGTATACATCAAGGTCGAAGGCAAGCTCTACCCGCTCGGCAACACCGGCCTGCCGGCCGGCATGGTGAAGAAGATCGCCTACTCGCTGATGGACGAGGGGCAGGTGCCGCAGTTCGAGCGCGACCTCGAGTACAACATGGCCATCGCGGTGAAGGACGCCGGCCGCTTCCGCGTCAACGTGTTCAAGCAGCGCGGCGAGGTGGGCATGGTGATCCGCGCCATCAAGAGCGTGGTGCCCACCCTGGAGCAGCTGCAGCTGCCGCCGGTGCTCAAGGACATCATCATGGAGCCGCGCGGCCTGGTGCTGGTGGTGGGCTCCACCGGCTCGGGCAAGTCGACCGCGCTGGCCTCGATGATCGACTACCGCAACACCAACTCGACGGGCCACATCCTCACCATCGAGGACCCGATCGAGTTCCTGCACACGCACAAGAAGTCGATCGTCAACCAGCGCGAGGTGGGCCTCGACACCCACGCCTTCCACAACGCGCTGAAGAACGCCATGCGCGAGGCGCCGGACGTGATCCTGATCGGCGAGATCCTCGATTCCGTGACCATGGAATCGGCCATCGCCTTCGCCGAGACCGGCCACCTCTGCCTTGCCACCCTGCACTCGAACAACGCCGACCAGACGCTGGAGCGCATCCTCAACTTCTTCCCCGAGGCGGCGCACAAGAACATCCTGATGAACCTGGCCCTGAACCTGAAGGCCGTCATCTCGCTGCGTCTCGTCATCGGCAAGGACGGCAAGCGCCTGCCGGCCTCGGAGATCCTGATCAACACGCCGATGATCCGCGACCTGATCCGCCGCGGGCAGATCCACGAGATCAAGGAGGCGATGGAAAAGTCGCTGGAAGCCGGCATGCACACCTTCGACCAGTCGCTGTTCCGGCTGTACAAGGAAGGCCGGATCGACCTCGAGGAGGCCCTGCGCAAGGCCGATTCGCGCGACGGCCTCGCCCTGCGCATCCGCCTCTCGGAAGGCGCCTCGGCCGAGCACGACCCCTATGCCGATGTCTTCGGCGGCGGCGGGGCGGGGGGCGCCTTCGGCCACTGAGCCGTAGCGCACGTCAAAGCCTCGAAGCCGCGGCCCCACGGCCTTCAGCCGGCCGCGGCGGGGGCGTCCGGCTGCGCCTCGGGCGCGGCCCGGCGGAAGGCCTCGAGTTCGAGGCAGCGCGCCTCGATGCGCCGCACCGTGGGGTAGGCGTCGAGATCGAGGCCGAAGCGGCGGGCGTTGTAGAGCTGCGGCACCAGCAGGCAGTCGGCCAGCCCCGGCTGGTCGCCGTCGCAGAACTCGCCGGTGGAGGGGTTTTCGGCCAGCAGGGCCTCGATGGCGGCAAAGCCCAGCGCCAGCCAGTGGCGAACCCAGGCCTCGCGCTGCTCCGGCGTGGCCTGGAACTCGCGCTCCAGGTACTGCAGCACGCGCAGATTGCCCAGCGGGTGCATGTCGCAGGCGATGACCTGCGCCAGGCCGCGTACCCGTGCCCGCTCACGGGCGGTGGCAGGGAGCAGGGGTTGGTCGGCGAAGGTCTCGTCGAGGTACTCGATGATGGCCATCGACTGCCGGATGAGGCGCTGGCCATGCTGCAACGTTGGCACCAGCCCCTGCGGATTCACCGCCCGGTAGTCCGGCGCATGCTGTTCGCCGCCGTCGCGCACCAGGTGCACGGGCACCAGCTGGTAGTCGAGGCCCTTGAGATTGAGGGCGATCCGCACGCGGTAGGCCGCGCTGGAACGCCAATAGGAATACAGCCGGAGTCCGCCGCCGCTGACCATGCCTCGCTTCTCCCGGCGGGGCCCGGGGCCACCGCCCCCTTCCCTGCCCCGCCTGCTTCCGCCAAGCCTAGCGCGATACGCTCACGGCTGCCGGGCGATGACCTGTTCGATGGCGCCGAAGATCGAGCGGCCCTCGGCATCCAGCATCTCGATGCGCACGGTGTCGCCGAACTTCATGAACGGCGTGGACGGCTTGCCGTCGCGCAGGGTCTCGATGGTGCGCAGCTCGGCAAAGCAGCTGGCGCCCCGGTCGGTGCTCTGGTTCGCCACCGTGCCCGAGCCGACGATCGTGCCGGCCGAGAGCGGCCGGGTCTTGGCGGCATGGGCGATCAGCTGGGCGAAGTCGAACTGCATGTCCTCGCCGGCCTCCGGCGCGCCGAACCACTGGCCGTTGATGTGGGTGAGCAGCGGCCGGTGCACCTTGTTGTCGCGCCACGCCTCGCCGAGCTCGTCCGGGGTGACGAACACCGGGCTCAGAGCCGAGCGCGGCTTGCTCTGCAGGAAGCCGAAGCCCTTGGCCAGTTCGGCCGGGATCAGATTGCGCAGGGAGACATCGTTGACGAGCCCGATGAGCTGGATGTGCCGGGCGGCCTCCTCCACCGAAACGCCATGCGGCACGTCGTCGGTGACCACCACCACCTCGGCCTCGAGATCGATGCCATAGGCCTCGTCGCGCACCAGCACCGGATCGCGCGGCCCATAGAAGCCGGCGCTCACCGCCTGGTACATCAGCGGGTCGGTGTAGAAGCTCTCCGGCACCTCGGCGCCGCGGGCGCGGCGCACCCGCTCGACGTGCGGCAGGTAGGCAGAGCCATCGACGAACTCATAGGCCCGCGGCAGCGGGGCGGCCAGGGCCGCCATGTCGAGAGCGAACACCTCGTGCCCGTCGATGGTCTGCGCCTTCGAAGCATTGAGGGCTTCTGAGACGCCGTTCAGGCGCGGCGCGGTGTTCGACCAGTCCTCCAGCGCCCGCTGCAGGGTAGGCGCGATGTGCGGCACCCGCACGGCGCGCGTGAGATCGCGGGAGACGACGATGAGCGTACCGTCGCGGCCGCCTTCCTTCAGGGATCCGAGCTTCATGGCGTGTCCTTGGTGAAGTGCTTCTTCAACCCGGCCCAGCAGGCCAGGTAGTCGCGCTGACGGTGGGGGGCCGCCTGCGCCTGGGCGGTGGGCCGAAGCACGAAGCGCGATTCGAACATGAAGGCCATGGTGTCGCGGATGTAATGCGGCACGGAAGTATCGGCTGTGGTGGCCTTCTCGAAGGTCTCGGCATCCGGGCCGTGGCCGGTGAAGCTGTTGTGCAACGAGGCGCCGCCCGGCACGAAACCTTCGGCCTTGGCGTCGTAGGCGCCATGGATCAGGCCCATGAACTCGCTGGCCACGTTGCGATGGAACCAGGGTGGGCGGAAAGTGTTCTCCATTGCCAGGATGCGCGGCGGAAAGATCACGAAGTCCATGTTGCCCACGCCCGGGGTGTCGCTGGGACTGGTGAGCACCAGGAAGATGCTCGGGTCCGGGTGGTCGAAGCTGATCGAGCCGATGGTGTTGAAGCGCCGCAGGTCGTATTTGCAGGGCACGTGGTTGCCGTGCCACGCCACCACATCGAGCGGCGAGTGGTCGATCGCGGCGCGCCACAGGCGGCCCTGGAACTTCGCCACCAGCTCGAAATCGCCTTCCACGTCCTCCCAAGCCGCCACCGGGGCGAGGAAATCGCGCGGGTTGGCAAGGCCGTTGCTGCCGATCGGACCGAGGTCGGGCAGGCGCAGGGCGGCGCCGAAGTTCTCGCAGACATAGCCTCGGGCCACGCCGTCCGGCAGTTCCACCGTGAAGCGGATGCCGCGCGGCACCAGGGCGATCTCCTGGGGTTCGACCTCGAGCACGCCGAACTCGGTGCGGATCCTCAGGCGGCCCTGCTGCGGCACGATCAGCAACTCGCCGTCGGCATCGTAGAAGTAGCGCCCCTGCATCGAGCGGTTGGCGGCATACACATGGATGCCGATGCCGGCGCCTGCCTCCGGCCCGCCGTTGCCGGCCATGGTGTAGAGGCCGTCGAGGAAGTCGGTGGGCGCCTCGGGCAGTGGTAGCGGGTTCCAGCGCATCTGCTCGGGCGAGACCGGGCCGGTGCCGAAAGCGTTGTGGAAGCAGCCTTCGGGCATCAGCTCGAAGGCGCCGTGCATGGCGGCAGGGCGGATACGGTAGAGCCAGCTGCGGCGGTTGGCATGGCGGGGCGCGGTGAAAGCGGTGCCCGAGAGCTGCTCGGCGTACAGCCCATAGGGACAACGCTGCGGCGAGTTCCGACCCACCGGCAGAGCGCCGGGCAGGGCTTCGCTGGCGAACTCGTTACCGAAGCCGGAGAGGTAGGCAGGCGACATGGCAGCCCTCCTTAGAGCACGCCGCGGCGCATCTGGTCGCGCTCGATGCTCTCGAACAGCGCCTGGAAGTTGCCCTCGCCGAAGCCCTCGTTGCCCTTGCGCTGGATGATCTCGAAGAAGATCGGGCCGATCGCGTTCTGGGTGAAGATCTGCAGCAGCTTGCGCGACTTGGTCTCCGGGTCGGCGTCGATCAGGATCTTGTTCTTCGCCAACCGCGGCACGTCCTCGCCGTGGTTGGGAATGCGTTCGTCGATCACCTCGAAATAAGTGTCGGGCGTATGCAGGAACTCGATGCCCTGCTCGCGCATCGCCTCGACCGTGGCGTAGATGTCGTCGGTGAAGCAGGCGATGTGCTGGATGCCCTCGCCCTTGTACTGGTCGAGGTACTCGTTGATCTGCGACTTCGGGTCGGAAGACTCGTTGAGCGGGATGCGCACGATGCCGTCGGGCGCCGTCATCGCCTTCGAGACCAGACCGGTCTTCACACCTTTGATGTCGAAGTAGCGGATCTCGCGGAAGTTGAACAGCTTCTCGTAGTAGTCGCTCCACTTCTGCATGTTGCCGAAGTAGAGGTTGTGGGTGAGATGGTCGATGAAGGTGAGGCCAAACCCCTTCGGATTCTGATCGGCGCCCGGGATCGGCGCATAGTCGCGGTAGATGGACTCGAGGCTGCCGTAATCGTCCACGAGGTAGAGCATGCAGCCGCCGATGCCCTGGATCACCGGGCGGTCGATGGCCCGGGTGTCCTCGCGGGCCACCCGCTCACCGCCGGCGGCCAGCGCCGCGGCCTGCACCTCGTGGGCGTTCTTGCGGAAACGGATGGCGAACCCACAGGCACAGGGGCCATGGGCGCGGGCGAAATCGGCGGCGAAGCTGTCGGGGTCCTCGTTCACCAGGAAGTGCACCCCGCCCTGCTTGTAGAGCGTGATCGGCCGCGTGCGGTGGCGACGCACCGCGGTGAAGCCCATGGCGCGGAAATAGGCGTGCAGGGCCTCGCCCTGCCCTGCCGGGGCGGAGAACTCGACGAACTCGAAACCATCGATGCCCATCGGGTTCTCGAAGGGGGTGACGTTGATGCCGAGGTTCGGCGTGGCCGTTGCGGGAGTGGCGTTCATGGCATGCTCCAGGGCTGGGGACGGGGGATGACGCACTTTCAGCGCCCGTTATAGTTTCATTTGAAACCACACGCAACTGACGCCCCGGCGCAGCCACCGATGCTCGATCTCGAACGCTTCCTGCCCTATCGCCTCTCGGTTCTTTCCAACCGCATCAGCGCCGATATCGCCCAGCTCTACGAGACACGCTACGACATGGCCATCCCGGAGTGGCGGGTGATCGCCGTGCTGGCTCGCCGTCCCGGCCTTTCCGCCACCGAGGTGGCCCAGCGCACGGCCATGGACAAGGTGGCGGTGAGCCGCGCGGTCTCGGCCCTATTGGATGCCGGCCGCATCCAGCGCGACATCGACGGCGACGACCGGCGCAAGAGCGTGCTTCGCCTCACCGAGGCCGGGCGGGCGGTATACGAGGACGTGGCGCCCCGGGCCCTGGCCTACGAGCAGCGCCTGCTCGGGGCCCTGCGAGCGGACGAGCGCCAGGCCCTGGACCGGCTGCTGGCGCGGATGGAGCAGGTGACGGCCGAACACCGGCGGGAATGCCGGGCCGCCGCCGGCGATCTGGCTGGTGCCCGCGGCAGCAACGGGGCCCAGGCCTCGCCCGGCGGCGAGGCCTGAGCAACCGCCTTACTTCACCCCGTGCATCAGGCGGTTGATCAGCGGGGCTGACAGGAAGAACAGCAGCGCGATCACGATGCCGAGCCAGAAGAGCTGGTCGAAGGTGGCCGCGTACTGCGCCAGCGAACCGGCCGCCTCGCCATGCCCGCCACTGCCCGAGGCAATGGCCGCGATGCGTCCGGCCACGAAGTTCGCCATCGCGATCGAGAGGAACCAGCCACCCATGGCAAGCCCGGTTTCCTGCGGCCGTGCCAGCTTGGTGACCATAGCGAGCCCGATCGGCGAGAGGCAGAGCTCGCCCATGGTGTGGATCAGGTAGGTGAGGGTGAGCCAGACCCAGCTGATGCTGTCGTTGGCGTCGGCGAAGTGGCGGATGGCGAACACCAGCACGTAGAAGCCGAGCGCCGCGCCGGCGAGACCGTAGGCGAACTTGCGCGGGATCGAGGGGTTCCAGTCGGCCTTGTCGAGCTTCACCCAGAGCGTGGCGAACAACGGCGCGAGCAGGATGATGAAGATCGGGTTCACCGCCTGGAACACCTCGAAGGTCGGGGTCCAGCCGAAGATCACCACGTCTGGCATCCGCACATGATCCTGGGCGAGAAAGTTGAGCGAGGAGCCGGCCTGCTCGAACAGAGCCCAGAACAGGATGTTGGCGAGGAACAGGATCAGCATGGCGAGGTAGCGGTGCAGCTGCACCCTCTCGCCGCTGCGGATGCCGCTATAGACGAAGTAGGCCGCCAGGCCCAACATCATCATGATCAAGAGACCGCCGAGCAGGTCCGACTGGCTGAGCAGGAAGTACACCGGCACCACCAGCAGGGCGGCGCCGGCGGCCACCTTCAGCACCGGGCCGAAGCCCTCCTGGCCGGCCGGGGCGGTGCCCACGCGACCGAGCCAGCCTTTCACCGCCTGGAACACCATCAGGCCGAGCAGCATACCCATGCCGGCGGAGAAGAAGCCCCAGCGGTAGCCGTAGGTCTGGCCGATGTAGGAGGCGCAGACGAAAGGCGCCACGAAGGCACCGGCATTGATGCCCATGTAGAAGATGGTGAAGCCCGAGTCGCGGCGCACGTCGCCCGGTGCGTAGAGCTTGCCCACCATGGTGGAGATGTTCGGCTTGAACAGGCCGTTGCCGACCACGATCACAGCGAGGCCGGCGACGAAGGTGGTGAGATCGGGCGCCATCAGCATGAAGCTGCCGATGGCCATCAGCACGCCGCCCAGCATGATCGAGCGCTGATAGCCCAGGATGCGGTCGGCGATGAAGCCGCCGAGGATGCCGGTCATGTAGACCAGCGAGGTGAAACCGCCGTAGGTGAGGCTGGCCTGCTCGCGCGCCTCGGCCCCCGAGAGGTGGGCGAAGAACGCCGCCGCGACATGCACCGCCAGCATGGCGCGCATGCCGTAGTACATGAAGCGTTCCCAGAACTCGGTCCCGAACAGGTTCCAAAGCGCCTTCGGATGGCCGAGGAACTCCCCGGCCGGCGGCGGCGTGAAGCCCTCCGCCTCGTGTTTCACTGCACCGCCCATGCGGTCTACCCCTCGTGACAAAGAAAAACCGGAGGCCAACCCAGCCCCCGGGGCGGCCAAGGTGTAACCGTTGTGTAAAGCGGCGTCAAACCGCGGCGCGTCAATGCGGTGCGGCCTCCGGGCGATTCCCCCCGTCCGGGGCGGCTCAGCCGCCTGGTGGTAGGTAGGTGTAGCTCGCCCCCACTCCGAGCGGCAGGCCCAGCGCCCAGAAAGTGAGCAGGAAGGCCGTCCACGCCACCATCAGGGTGATCGAGTAAGGCAGCATCAGCGCCACCAGGGTGCCGATGCCGCTGTGCTTCACGTACTTCCGGCAGAACACGACGATCAGCGGGAAATAGGGCAGCAGCGGGGTGATGATGTTGGTCGAGCTGTCGCCCACGCGGTAGGCGGCCTGCGTGAGGTCGGGCGAAACCCCGAGCTGCATCAGCATCGGCACCATGATCGCCCCAATCAGGGCCCACTTCGCCGAGGCCGAGCCCACCAGCAGATTGACGAGGCCCGAGAGCACCACGATGCCGGTGAGGGTGACCCCGAGCGGCAGGCCCATCTCGCGTAGAGCGTTGGCGCCCTTGATGGCGAGCAGCGCGCCGAGGTTCGACTGCCCGAAGGCATAGATGAACTGGGCGCAGAAGAAGGCCATGACGATGTAGTAGCCCATGCCGCCCATCGCCTTGCTCATGCCGGCGACGATGTCGCGGTGGGTCTTCACGGTGCCGGCGGCGAGGCCGTAGACGATGCCGGGGACGAGGAAGAACACGAAGATCAGCGGCACGATCGACTGCATCAGCGGCGCTTGGCTGACCAGCAGATTGCTCTGCCCTTCCGCCAGCGGCGTGCCGGCCGGGGCACGCCAGGGCGAGGTTTCGGGCAGCACGGTGAGCAAGAACAGCAGCGCGGTGGCCGCCATGGCGAGGAAGGCGGCGAGCACACCGCGCTTTTCGTGGGCCTCGAGCGGTGCCTGGGTCGGCAGCTCCGCCGGGTCGCCGTCCACCGCCGTGGCCTTGAGTCGCGGCTCGATCACGAGGTCGGTGAGCGCCCAGCCGACCAGGATGATCAGTAGCGAGGAGGCGGTGGTGAAGTAGAAGTTGTTGAGCGGGTTGACGGTGACCGAGGGGTCGACGAGATGCGCCGCGGTCTGGGTCAGGCCGGCCAGCAGCGGATCGAGGCTGGAGGGGATGCCCATGGTGGCGGAGAAGCCGCCGGAGACGCCGGCGAAGGCGGCGGCGATGCCGGCCAGCGGGTGGCGCCCGGCAGCGTAGAAGATCACCGCCCCGAGCGGGATCACCAGCACGTAACCGGCGTCCACCGCGATGTGGCTGAGGATGCCCACAGCGATCAGGGCCGGGGTGAGCAGCCTGCGCGGGGTCACCGCCATGGCGCCGCGCAGTACGGCATTGATGAAGCCGGTGTGCTCGGCCACACCGAGGCCGAGCATGGCCACCAGCACCACGCCGAGCGGCGGGAAGCTGGTGAAGGTGCCCACCATGCTGGCGAAGAAGGCGGTGACCGATTCGCCGGCCAGCAGGTTCTTCACGACGAGCGCCTGCCCGGTGCGCGGATCGATCTCGCTGAACTGGATGCCGGACAGGCCCCAGCTCACCGCCCAGGCGGCGAACATCAGCAGCAAGAACAACACGGCGGGATCGGGCAGCTTGTTGCCGACGCGCTCGACGAGGTCGAGGCTGCGGGCGATCCAGCCGCGCGCCGGCTCGGGCGTGGGCGCGGGCGAAGTGGCGACGGTCATGCGGTAGGGCCTCCCGGCGGTCTGGCATAAAGCGGAAGGCCGATCGTAGCAAGCACGGGATCATGGTCCCGCCCTGCCCTCCGACCAGTCTCGATCAGCCCGCCCCGAGGGCGGTGCGCACGTCGAACAGTTCGGGAAAGAAGCTGATGTCGAGGGCCTGCTTGAGGAAGCCCACGCCGGAGCTGCCGCCGGTGCCCGGTTTGTGGCCGATGATGCGCTCCACCGTCTTCAAATGACGGAAGCGCCAGAGCTGCAGGTTCACCTCGATGTCCACCAGCGACTCGCAGAGGTGGTAGGCATCCCAGTGGGCGGCACTGTCCTCGTAGATGCGCGCCAGCACCGGCACCAGGTCCTCGCGGCGGCGGTGCGCCTCGCGCACGTCACGGGCCAGCAGGTCAGGCGGCACCGCGTGGCCGCGGCGGGCGAGGAAGCGCAGGGCCTCGTCGTAGAGGCTGGGAGCCTCGAAGACCGCGCGCAGGGCGGCGTGGTCGGCCGGCGCGTGCTCGAACACCGCCAGCATGGCCGGGTGCTTGTTGCCGAGCAGGAACTCGATCATCCGGTACTGCAGCGACTGGAAGCCGGAAGAGGGCCCGAGGTGCGGGCGGATGCGCGCGTACTCGTTCGGCGTGAGGGTCTCGAGCACGCTCCATTGCTCCACCAGTTGGCGCTGCACGTGCTTCACCCGCGCCAGCATCTTCAGGGCACGGTCCACCCGGTCCTCGCGCAGGCAGCCGATGGCGGCACGCAGCTCGGCGATCATCAGCTTCATCCACAGCTCCGAGGTCTGATGCTGGACGATGAACAGCAGCTCATCGTGGTTGTCCGGGGCGCTGCGCGGCTGCTGAGCGGCCAGCACGAGATCCAGGCGCAGGTAGCCGGCATAGGTCAGGCGGTCGCGCAGGTCGGTGGTGATGCCGGCTTCGAGGGGGCGCAGGGACTCGGACATGGGAGGCGGGCGGGGGCGGAAACGGAAAGTCTAGGGCCTCGGGGCTGCCTCGGGCCCAGAAAGGGCCCCCGCCGTCGGAAACGGGCTGAATGGGCGGTAAACAAAACGTCATGAGGATCCGTAAAATCCGCGATCCCCGGCACGGTTTCGCCCCTGCCCGCCCCCCTCCCCGTTCTTCTGCTTCTTCTGCCAAGGACTCCCCGATGCGGCCCTTCCACCTCCGCCCGCTCGCCCTGCTGAGCGCCGCCCTGCTCGCCCTGCCGCTCGCCGCCTCCGCCCAGGTGGTCATCAGCCAGGTCTATGGCGGCGGCGGCAACTCCGGCGCCCCGCTGCGCAGCGACTTTGTCGAACTGTTCAATGCCGGCAGCGAGAGCGTGAGCCTCGAAGGCTGGTCGGTGCAGTACGCCTCCAGCACCGGCACCAGCTGGCAGCGCACCAACCTCTCGGGCTCGATCGCGCCGGGACAGTACTACCTGGTGAAGCAGGCCGATGGCAGCAACACCGCCGCACCCGTGCTGCCCACGCCGGATGCCACGGGCAGCATCGCGATGGCCGCAAGCGCCGGCAAAGTGGCCCTTGTCAGCAGCCAGACCACGCTCTCTGGTGCCTGCCCGCTCGGTGCCCCGGTGGTGGATTTCGTCGGCTTCGGCAGCGCCAGCAACTGCGCCGAGATCGCGCCCACGGCCACCCTGGGCAATGCCACGGCCGCCCTGCGCAAGGGCGCGGGCTGCACCGATACCGGCAACAATGCCGCCGACTTCGACGTGGCCGCCCCGGCGCCGCGCAACAGCGCCACCGCCGCAGCGCCCTGCGGCGGCCCGGTGATCCTGGTGCTCTCAGTGGCGGATGTCGCCCTCGAGGAGGGCGATGCCAGCAGCGGCAGCGTGCTGCGCTTCACCTTCCGCCTGAACGCCCCGGCGCTGGCCGGCGGCGTGCGCTTCGACGTGGCCACCGCCGACGGCACCGCCGTGGCCGGCGAGGACTATGTCGCCACCCAGACCCGGCTCGAGATCGCCGAGGGCGGTCGCGAGGCCTTCCTCGATGTGCCGCTCATCGGCGACACAGTGCCGGAACCGGACGAGACCTTGCTCGTCCGTGTGAACAACATCGAAGGGGCCAGCATCGAGCGTAGCGAGGCCACCGGCACCATCCGCAACGATGACATCGTGCTGGTGCCGATCCACGCCATCCAGGGCAGCGGTAGCACCTCGCCGCTGGAAGGCCAGGTGGTGGTGACCGAGGGCATCGTCACCGCCCGCCGCAGCAACGGCTTCTTCCTCCAGACCGCCGATGGCGAGGACGACGGCAATCCCGCCACCTCGGAAGGCCTGTTCGTCTTCACCGGCAGTACCGTGTTCCCCGCCGTCGAAGTAAGCAATCGTGTGCGCGTCTCCGGTCGGGTGGTCGAGTTCGTGCCGGCCTCGGCCCCGAACCAACGCCCGATCACCGAGATCACCGGCGGCGGCGGGGTGAGCGTGCAGGTCAGCCTGCGTGCCAGCGGCCAGCCGCTGCCCGCCGCAGTGGAACTGCCTGCCGGAGATCTCGCTGCCGGCGGCCCGCTGGAGGCACTGGAGCGCTACGAGTTCATGCGCGTGGCCACCGGCCCGCTGGTGACCGTGGCTCCCTCTGGGGCTTTCCTCAACGAGCGCAATGCCACCGTCACCGGCTCCGACGGCATCTTCTTCGCCGTGCGTGCCGGCGTGCCACGGCCCTTCCGCGAGCCCGGCATCCCCATCACCGACGTGATCGCCGCCAGCGTCCCGGCCGGCGTGCCGCGCTTCGACACCAACCCCGAGCGCCTGCGCATCGACAGCGACGGCCAGCTCGGCGCCGCCCGCGCCGTGGCCGATGCTGGCACGCCGCTGCCCTCGCTCACCGGCGTGCTCGACTACGGCAACGGCGTCTACACCCTGCTGCCCGATCCTGGCCAGCTCCTTGGCGATGCCACCGGCCTGCTGCCCGGCGGCCCGGCGCCGAAGGCGGTGCCGGACGCCCCAGCCGATGCACTGAGCCTCGGCAGCTTCAACCTGCTGCGCTTCTTCGACGATGTCGACGACCCTGGCATCAATGAGCCGGTGCTGACCCCGCTGGCCTTCCAGGCCCGGCTGCGCGACACCAGCGAGGCCATCTGCCGCTTCCTGAAGGCCCCAGACGTGCTTGGCGTGGTCGAGGTGGAAAACCTCAACGCCCTCGAGAATCTGGCCGAGGCCATCAACACCAACCTCTCCGGCGCCTGCCCGATAAACCCGCAGTACCAGGCCTACCTGCTGGAGGGTAACGACGTGGGCGGCATCGACGTGGGCGTGCTGGTGAGCACCCGCGAGGTGCGCCCCGGTACCCCGCGCATCCGCGTCGTCTCGGTCGAGCAAATCGGCAAGGAGGCGCGCTTCACCAATGCCAATGGCAGCACCGAGCCGCTGAACGACCGCCCCTCGCTGGCGGTGCGTCTCGAGGCAAATGCCGCCAACGGCAGCCAGGTGCCGCTCACTTTCGTGGTCAACCACCTGCGCTCGCTGATCGGCGTCAACGACACCGCCGCTGGCTCGCAGGGCTGGGCCACGGTGGGCGAGCGCGTGCGCGCCAAGCGCGCAGCCCAGGCGCTTTACCTCGCCGAATGGATCGAGGCGCGGCAGTCGGCCGAACCGAACGGGAAGCTGGTGCTGGTGGGCGACTTCAACGCCTACGAGTTCAGCGACGGCTTCGTGGACGTGATGGGTATCCTCACCGGCCGCGCCGCCGGCCCCGGCGAGGTGCTGCTGCATGTGCCGAGCCCGGTGACCCGCCTGCTCACCACGCTCACCACCCTCGCCCCGCCCGCCGAGCGCTATTCCTTCACCTTCGACGGCAATGCCCAGTCGCTCGACCACGTGGTGGTGAACGAGGCGGTGCTGCGCGGCAGCCTGGCGGTGGAGAGCGCCCACGCGGCGATCAACGCCGACTTCTCCGAGACCCGTTTCGGCCAGGGCCCGGTGCGCACCTCCGACCACGATCCGGTGGTGGTGCGCCTGGTGGAAGGCAGCTTCCGCAGCGCCGACCTCGGCGTGGCGGTCGAGGCCCCGGCCAGCGTGGCGGCCGGCGCCGCCTTCACCTTCGGCGTCCGCGTCACGAACCGCGGCCCGGATGCCGCCAGCCTGCCGCGCCTGCGCCTGGTGCTGGACCGCCCGGTGACCGAGGCCAGCGTCTCCGCCCCCGGCTGGAGCTGCGAGCCCTTCCGCGCCGTGGCCGGCCGCGGCGAGGCCGAGTGCCGCCGCGAGTCGCTGGCGAGCGGCAGCGGCGCCGATGTCGAGGTACGCGTGCCCGCCGGCCGCCTCGGCGAAGGTCAGTCCCTGTCGCTCGAGGCCAGCCTCGAGGCCCTGAGCGTCGACCCGGCCAGCGCCGACAACCTCGCCTCGGCCTCGGTCAGCGTGCCGGCCCAGGCCCCGGCCGACCTGATGGTGGCGGTGCTGGTCGCCACCTCGGGCAATGGCAAGGTCTCGCCCACCGCCACCTTCGCCGTGGCGCCCGCCAACGCCGGCCCCGGCCGCGCCGCCGACGTGCGGCTCGAGATCACGTTCCGCGGCCCGTCCGGCATGCTCGGCCCGGTGCTCAGCCTGGGCTGGGACTGCACACGCCAGCCCCTCGCCACCGGCGTGCGCCTCAGCTGCCGCTTCCCGGTGGCCGAGGTGCCCGCCACCCTGCTGCCACCGCTGCTGCTCACCGCCCTGCCGCGCGACTTCGACGGTGACGAGACGGTGAGCGTGGAAGCCGTGCTGCAGGGCAGCCGCCCGGACCTGCGCCCGGAGAACAACCGCGCCGCCGCCAGCGCCCGCATCCGCGTCGGCCGCGGCCGCTGAGCGCAGGCGCTGTTGCACCGCAGCAACAAGGCCCGGCACCGCCGGGCCTTGTTCTTTCCGGGCCCGGCCTGCTATCAAGCAGGTCCCTTCGGCGGGAGGCGGCGATGCGCACGGCGGCGACCTTCGAGATCGACTACGTCCAGTACCTCGGCGAGGACGGGCGCCTGCTCCGCGAGGACCTGCCCGATTTCGCCCGCGACCCCAAGGTCCTGCTGGCCCTGTTCAAGCAGATGCTGCTGGTGCGCGCCTTCGACACCAAGGCCGTGGCCCTGCAGCGCACCGGCAAGCTCGGCACCTACGCCAGCTGCCTTGGCCACGAGGCCGCGCACATCGGCATCGGCAGCGCCATGCAGATCGACGACGTGCTGGCCCCCAGCTACCGCGAGTACGGCGCCCAGTTCGTGCGCGGGGTGAAGCCACGCGAGGTGCTGCTGTACTGGGGCGGCGACGAGCGCGGCAACCATTTCTCCGGCCCGGCCCACGACTACCCCTGGTGCGTGCCGATCGGCACCCAGTGCCTGCATGCCGCCGGCGCGGCGCTGGCCTTCAAGCTGCGCGACGAACCGCGGGTGGCGGTGGCCTGCGTGGGCGATGGCGGCAGCTCCAAGACCGACACCTATGCCGCCATCAATGCCGCCGGTGCCTACGGCCTGCCCTTCGTGCTCTGCATCATCAACAACCAGTGGGCGATCTCGGTGCCGCGCAAGGCCCAGACCGGCGCCCGCACCCTGGCGCAGAAGGGCCTGGCCGGCGGGCTCGATTGCGTGCAGGTGGACGGCAACGACCTGATCGCCGTGCGCGCCGCCATGGACCATGCCCTGAAGCGCGCCCGCGCCGGGCATGGCGGCAGCGTGCTGGAACTGGTGACCTACCGTCTCTCCGACCACACCACCGCGGACGATGCCCGCCGCTACCGCCCCGACGAAGAAGTGAAGGCGGCCTGGACCCGGGAACCCCTGGTGCGGATGCGTACCTATCTCACGGGTCTCGGCGTATGGAGCGAGGCCGAAGAGCTGGCCTGGCGCGAGGAATGCAATCGTCGCGTGGACGAGGAAGTGAACGCCTACCTCGCCGTGCCGCCGCCCCCGGTGACCGATATGTTCGATCATCTCTACGAGACCCTGCCGCTCGACCTCGCCGCCCAGCGCGAGGAGGCCATCGAGTGGGAGGCCCGCCGATGAGCAGCGCAACGACGGCGCCTGCGATCACCCTGATCGAGGCGATCACTCAGGCGCTGGCCTACGAGATGACGAACGACCCCAGCGTGCTGGTGCTGGGCGAGGACGTGGGCGTGAACGGTGGCGTGTTCCGCGCCACCGCCGGTCTGCAACTGCGCTTCGGCATGGAGCGGGTGCTCGACACCCCGCTCGACGAAACCACCATCGCCGGGCTCACCGTGGGCCTTGCCACCCAGGGTATGAAACCGGTGGCCGAGGTGCAGTTCGACGGCTTCGTCTATCCGATGCTCGACCACCTCGTCTGCCATGCTGCGCGCTTCCGCAACCGCACCCGCGGCCGGCTCACCTGCCCGATGGTGCTGCGCGTGCCCTGGGGCGGCGGCATCCGCGCCCCCGAGCACCATTCGGAAGCCAACGAGGCCATGTTCACCAATGTGCCCGGCCTGCGCGTGGTCATGCCCTCCTCACCGCAGCGGGCCTATGGCCTGCTGCTCGCCGCCATCCGCGACCCGGACCCGGTGATCTACCTCGAGCCCAAGCGCCTCTACCGCCAGTACAAGGAGGAAGTACCCGACGACGGCGAGGCCCTGCCGCTCGATGTCTGCTTCGTGCTGCGCGAGGGTAGCGATGTCACCCTCGTCACCTGGGGGGCGCAGGTGAAGGAATGCCTCGAGGCCGCGGAGACCCTGGCAGCCGAGGGCATCAGCGCAGAAGTGGTCGATGTCGCCACACTAAAACCGCTGGATTTCGACACCATCCACGAATCGGTGCGCAAGACCGGCCGCTGCGTGATCGTGCACGAGGCCTGCCGCACCGCCGGCTTCGGCGCCGAGATCGCCGCGCGGCTCGCCGAGCATGCGATGTACGACCTCGTCGCGCCGGTCGAGCGCGTCACTGGCTACGACGTGCCGATCCCGCTGTTCCGCCTCGAGATGAAGTACCTGCCCTCGGTCGAAAAGATCGTCGCCGCCGTGCGCCGCACCCTGGCGGTGAGCTGAAAGCCTCGGAGCCCGCATGAGCACGACCCAGCTGTTCCTCCTGCCCGATCTCGGCGAAGGCCTGCCGGATGCCGAGATCGTGGAATGGCACGTGGCCATCGGCCAGAAGGTGCGCCTCGACGAGCCGCTGGTGTCGATGGAGACCGCCAAGGCCGTAGTGGAGGTGCCCGCCCCCTGCTCCGGCACCCTCCTACGGGTGGCCGGCAAGCCCGGCGACGTGATCGCCACCGGCGCCTGGCTGGCCGAGTTCGAGATCGACCCCAGCCTGCCGCAGCGCGCCACCGGCCACGATACCGGGCATGGGCATGGCGGTGGGCAGGCGCCGGCGCCAGCCCTGCCGCCGATCCCCTCGCTCTCGGCATCGGATCTGTCGAACGATCTTCCGGAAGGCGTGACCCCGGCCTTTGGCGGCGGCTTCAAGGACGCCCGCCCGGCCATGACGCCGCCACCGGCGGCTGCGCCGCTGCGCGAAGATGCCGGCACCGTGGTGGGCGCCATGCAGGCCTCGGGCGAAGTGCGCCGCGAGGCGGCGGTGGCCATCGGCGGCGTGAAGGCGGTGCCGGCGGTGCGGGCGCTGGCGAAGAAGCTGGGCATCGACCTCGCGCGCGTGGCCCCGAGCGGGGCCGATGGTGTGGTGACCCTGGCCGACGTGAAGCGCGCCGCCGAGCGCGGCGAGGCGCGTCTGGCCGCTGCCACGACGGTCCCGGACCGTGCCGCTCCTCCTGCCGAGGCGGGTTTCGACACCGATGCCCCGATCCGCGGCGTGCGCCGCAACATGGTGCGCAGCATGGCCGCGGCCCATGCCGAGGTGGTGCCGACCACCTTGATGGACGATGCCGACCTGCATGCCTGGGCCCCGGGCGAGGACATCACCGTGCGGCTCATCCGCGCCCTCGTGGTGGCGAGCGCCGCCGAGCCGGCGATGAATGCCTGGCTCAATGCGAAGGAAGGCACGCTGCGGCGCCATTCACGGGTGGACGTGGGCATTGCCATCGACCATCCGGATGGCCTCTTCGTCGCCACCCTGCGCGGGGCCGAGCGCATGGACGCGGCGGCGATGCGCGCCGGTATCAGCCGCCTGCGCGATGGCCTCAAGGATCGCTCGCTACCGCCCGAGGCCCTCTCCGGCTACACCATCATGCTGAGCAACTTCGGCAAGTTCGCCGGCAAGTACGCCACCCCCGTCGTGGTGCCCCCCTGCGTGTGCATCGTCGCCGCGGGTCGGCTCTACCACGGTCTGGTGCCGGTGCTGGGCGGCATCGAGACGCATCGCCTGCTGCCGCTCTCGCTCACCTTCGACCACCGCGCCGCCACCGGCGGCGAGGCCGCGCGCTTCCTCAAGGCGATGATCGACGACCTGCAGCGGGCGCGGTGATGGGTGCTTGTGTTGAGTACTTCCCTGACAGTCAGTCCTCAGATGCCTGAACGAACACTGGTTCACGTCACTCGCCTAGGCCCGCGATGTGATCAATGCCTGGCGGCGGGACTACAACGAGCTCAGGCCGCACAGCAGCTGCGGACGCATCCCGCCCTCACAGTTCGCTGCCAACCACCGCACCCAAACCCAGCAACACCAGGTACCCTTCAACCCCGGGCTCTCCCAGTAATCAGTAGTACGGCGACTGGGGGCAGGTCAGAAGAACCTGAACCATTAAGGTGGATCCATGCGTCGCACGGCATACATCTGGCTGCTTGCAGCGCTCTACATGGCAGCGACTGCGCACTCCAGCGAGGGCATCGACTACTGGCGACTGGCGACCGCGCTTGTGTTGTTGATCGCTAGTGCGCTGACCCTGAAGAGTTTCAAGCGGCACGCGCCCAGAACCGAAGACCCTTCCGATCGTTGAGGCGACGACGCCCGGGAATCGCGAAACGCACCTAGGCTGTTCGCCGCCGCCAGAACCACGCGACACCCAGCACCAGCAGGAAGCCTTTGTAGGCGATCAGCGACGCGACGATCTCGCGGATGATCGGGTGGTGGCCGGCGGGCTCGACCTGCAGGCCGGCCCACATGCCGAGCACGGACAGGGCGATGGCGCCCGCCAGCGCGGCGATGTCGAAACCGCGGGCGGCGGCGAACGGGGCCGGGGCGGTGCGCCAGTAGATCCAGCCGAGCACGGCGAACCACGGCGCCAGGAGAAGGACGGCGAGGATGCTCATCGCGGCAGTCTGCCCGGGCCGGCGTTCAGGCCGCGTCCCCGGCGAAGGCGGCGAGCGATTCCAGCACCTCGGCAAGCTCGATGCCGTCCTCCAGCCGCCCCACGAGGACGCCCGCGAGGTGCAGGCCCTTCCCCGCCTCGTGCACCAGCGCGGCGCCCTCGGCCTTCAGCCGCGCGACCAGGGCGCCCGCCTCCTTCGGCGAGGCATGGCCCTCGCTCTGCACCAGCACCCGGCCATCGGCATGCACCAGCTTGAAGTAGAAGCGGCCGTCGCTCTCGCGGTACTGCTTGAAGCTCGGCTGCGCGGCCTTCGCGGCCTTGGGCTTCGGGGCCTCGACCATCGCGGCGGTGAGCGGGCGCAGGCCCACGGCGGCGCGCAGCTCGCGCAGCAGCGGGGTGGCAATGGCGCGGGCCTTCGCGGCACCCGCCTGCAGCGTGGCTTCGATGTCGGCCGGACGCGCCATCAGCGCCTGGTACTTCTCGCGCATCGGCGCGAGGTGGCCGTCGAGCAGCTCGAACAGTGCCTGCTTGGCCTCGCCCCAGGAAAGTCCACCGCGCAGGGCAGCGTGCATCTCGGCCGCCTGCGCCTCGCTGGCGAAGGCGCGGTACAGCGTGAACAGGTGGCTGGCATCGGGGTCTTTCGGCTCACCCGGCGCGCGCGAGTCGGTGATGATCGAGGCGATCAGCTTCTTCAGCTGCGCGGGCGGCGCGAACAGCGGAATGGTGTTGTCGTAGCTCTTGCTCATCTTCCGGCCATCGAGGCCGGGCAGCGTGGCCACCTGCTCCTCGATCACCGCCTCCGGCAGCACGAGGTGCTCGCCGTAGAGATGGTTGAAGCGCTGGCCGAAATCCCGCGCCATCTCGATGTGCTGGATCTGGTCGCGGCCCACCGGCACCTTCTGCGCCCTGAAGGCGAGGATGTCGGCGGCCATCAGCACCGGGTAGAGGTAGAGCCCCACGCTCACCCCGGCATCCGGGTCTTCGCCGGCGGCCACATTGGCATCCACCGCCGCCTTGTAGGCATGGGCGCGGTTGAGCAGGCCCTTGCCGGCCACGCAGGCCAGGAACCAGGCGAGTTCCGGGATCTCCGGGATGTCCGACTGGCGGTAGAACCACACCCGGTCGGGATCGAGGCCGCAGGCCAGCCAGGTGGCGGCGATCTCCAGCGTCGAACGCTGCACGCGCGCCGGGTCCTGCGCCTTGATCAGGGCGTGGTAATCGGCGAGGAAATAGAAGCTCTCGGTGCCAGGCTGGCGGCTGGCGGCGATGGCCGGGCGGATGGCGCCGGCGTAGTTGCCGAGGTGCGGGGTGCCGGAGGTGGTGATGCCGGTGAGGATGCGGACGGGAGCGGTCATGCGGAACGGTCGGGAGCGGGGAAGCCGCGTCTGGCGCGGCCCGCGAGTGTAACCCCGGCCGCCCTGCGCCCCCATGCGGCACCCGTGGCACGGGGGCCGGGCAGCCCCCATGCCACGCGGGGGGCAGGATCAGCGCTTCGCTTCCTCGGCCTTCTCGGTCATCTTCTCGCCGACCTTCTTCACGTCCTTGCCGAAGCCGGAGACGGTGTTGCAGGCGGTGAGGCTCATCAGCACGAGGGTGGCCAGGGCGAGCAGGCGGAACGGTTTCATGGCGGTCTCCCTTGGGATGGGTGGGCGGAGTCTAGCGCCGCTCCCGTGGAGGCGGCAGCGGGGGACGCCCGCGTTCAGTCGCGCATCAGGGTGGACTTGCCGAACAGGCTCTCCACCAGGTCCACGGCAAGGCGGGCGGTCTTGTTCTGCTTGTCGAAGGCGGGATTGAGCTCGACGATGTCGAGCGAGCCCATGCGCCCGGTGTCGGCGATCATCTCCATCACCAGCTGCGCCTCGCGGTAGTTCGGGCCGCCGGGCACGGTGGTGCCGACGCCGGGGGCGATGCCAGGGTCGAGGAAATCGACGTCGAAGCTCACGTGCACGTGGGTCTCGGCGTCGATGCCGGCCAGCGCCTCGTCCATCGCCCGCTTCATGCCCACCTCGTCGATGTAGCGCATGTCGTAGATGTCGAGGCCGTATTCCTTCACCAGCCGCTTCTCGCCCTCGTCCACCGAGCGGATGCCGATCTGCCGCACCATGTCGGGGCGGATGGCAGGGCAGCTGCCGCCGAGGTGGGTGAGCTCCTTCGGCCCGAGGCCGCAGAGCATGGCCACCGGCATGCCATGCACGTTGCCGGAGGGCGTGACCTCGGAGGTATTGAAATCGGCGTGGGCGTCCAGCCAGAGCACGCGCAGCTTCTTGCCCCTGCGGCGGCACCAGCGGGCCACGGCGGTGATGCTGCCAAGGCCGAGGCAATGGTCGCCGCCGAGCAGGATGGGCAGGTGCCCGGCCTCCAGCTCGGCCTCCACGGCCTGCATCACCGCGCTGTTCCACTCCACCACCTGGGGCAGGTGGCGGTAGCCCGCCTCTGGCGGCTGCCAGGGGTTCATCGGGCCCGTGAGGTTGCCGCGGTCCAGCACCTCCACGCCGCGGACCCGCAGGGCCTCGGCGATCCTGGCCACACGCAGGGCCTCGGGACCCATCGAGGCGCCGCGGTGGCCGGCGCCGATGTCGGTGGGGGCGCCGATCAGCGCCACGGTCGGGAATCGGCTCATGCTCACTCCAAACCAAAACGCGTCGTCGTTGGGCCGGACGGCGCTCACGGCAGGACGTGGTGCCGACAGTCCGGATCGAACGGACGACCTACCGCTTACAAGGCGGTTGCTCTACCTGCTGAGCTATGCCGGCGCAGGGGCGGCAGTGTAACCCGGCGCCATGGCGGCTCCGAAGCGCCGCGGCTTCAGAAGCAGGGAATGGGCCGGGCCTGCCAGGCGCCGCTGCCCAGCGGCCGGCGCCAGTCGAAGTCCGGGGCCACCGCGATCTCCAGCCACCACTGCGGACGCTCCTCGCTGGCCGCCTCCATCACGGCCTCGATGCCGAGCGCCCGCACTTCGGCGAGCCGGGCCTCGGCATTGCGCTGCTCGCGGAACAGGCCCAGCGACACCGTGTTCTCGCCGGGGCCGGCAGTGACCACGTAGTAATCGCGCACCCCCTGGGCGGCGAGCGAGCGGGCGGTGGCCAGGGCCTCGCCGCGGCTGGGCGCGGCGGGGATGAACACCCGCCAGCCGCGGGTGCTCTGCACCTGCGCCTCGCGGTATTGCAGCTTGCCCACGCTGCCGCCCAGCGCATCCACGGCGCGGCGCAGGGCCGAGGGGGTGTCGAAGGGCCCCACCGAGAGGCAGATCGGGGTAGCCTCCATGCGGGTCGGGGCCACCGCCAGCTCGGCATCGGCCGGCAGGTCGGCCAGCTCCGCCTCGGCAAGCAGGGTCAGGCCGGGGATGCCAGGTTCGGTGGCCGGCGGCGGCACGGCGCGCGCCGGTGGATGCAGGCCCCACCACAGCGCGGCGGCGAGGTTCAGGCAGAAGAGGATCAGCAGGGCGCCGCGGGCGAACATCCCGCCAGTCTAGTCGATGCCTGCGCCGGCGCTCACAGCCCGAGGGCGAACAGGCCCAGGCAGAGCAGCAGGCCCAACCCCGGCACGATCACCGTGAGCGCGCCCACCGGCAGATAGGCGGCCCGGTGGGTCTCGCCGCAGATGGCGCGGATGGTGGTGACCACGTAGCCATTGTGCGGCATGGAATCGAGCACGCCGGAACTGATCGCCACGGCACGGTGCAACTGCTCGGGATTCACCCCCTGCGCGAGGAAAGCCGGAGCGAGGATGGGCAGGGCGATGGCCTGCCCGCCCGAGGCCGAGCCAGTCATGGCCGCGATCAGGCTGACCGCCAGCGCCGCGGTGGCCACGCCGGAGCCGGGCATGTGGGTCACGGCATCGACTGCCGCGGCGAAGGCCGGCGACAGCTTGGCCACCGCACCGAACCCCACCACGGCGGCCGTATTGCCGATGGCGACGAGGGCGCCGGTGCTGCCCTCGGCGATGGCCCGCCCGGGCTGGCGCAGGGTACGCAGGCAGAGCAGGCCCACCGCGAGGCAGCCGGCCAGCAGAGCCACGATCAGGGCCGAGACCTGGAAGCGCTCGTGCAGGACAAAGGACACGCCGAGCACGGCCAGTGTCGGCAGCAGGGCCGCCCAGAGCGGCGGCAGATCCTGGCGCAGACCGGAGGGATCGCCGGGCCGCGCCTCGAAGCGTTCGCCGCGCGCCCTGGCGCGCCGCAGCATCCAACCGAGCCAGAGCTGGCCGCCCACTGCCATGGCGAGCGCCACGAGGAGGCTGGCCTCCCAGGCGGCCCAGGGCGAGGTGCCGAGGTAGGGAATCGGAATCCAGTTCTGGATCTCCGGCGAGCCGGCCGAGGTCATGGTGAAGGTGACCGAACCGAAGGCCAGCGCGGCGGGGATGAAGCGGCGCGGCAGGTCGGCGGCGCGGAACAGGGCGAGCGCGGCCGGATAGACCGAGAAGGCGACCACGAACAGGCTCACGCCACCGTAGGTGAGGATGGCGCAGGCCAGCACCACGGCGAGCGCGGCATGCGAGGGGCCGAGGTACCGCATCACTGCGGCGGCGATGGCATCGGCCGCACCGCTGTCCTCCATCAGCTTCCCGAAGATGGAGCCGAGCAGGAACATGAAGAACCAGTGGGTAATGAAGCCGGTGAAGCCCGACATATAGGCGCCCACCAGATTGGGCGCGCCCTCGGCGGCGAGTGGTGGCAGCAGGGCCATGTCGGAGGTCAGCGCCACGATGGCGGCGCACAGCGGCGTGGCCACGAACAGGTTCCAGCCACGCATGGTGAGCGCGATCAGCAGGGCGAGGGCGGCGGCGAGGCCAAGGGTGCTCAGCATCCTTCAAGGGCTCCGGTGGGGCCGGGGCAGGATGCGCGGCCCGGCGCCGGACACGTGATTGGACCAAGGTACAGGTGCCGCGTACATGGGCCGCCCCCTAGTCTGCCCGGCACACGCCTTACGACTGGCGTCCGCATCCTTTGGGGGAAGACCGATGTTCCGCAGCCGACTCAGTACTGCCATCCACGCCGCGCTGCTCGCCAGCGCCATTGCCGCACCGGCGGCCTTCGCCCAGGCCGAGCCCCCTGAAGGCCCGCAGGCCCGTATCCTCGATGCGGTGACGGTGACCGCCCGCAAGCGCGAGGAGACGCTACAGGAAGTGCCGGTGGCGGTGACCGCCTTCACCGCCGAGACCCTGGACCGCCTCGGTACCCGTGACATCGGCGAACTCGGCACCCAGGTGCCGAACCTCACCCTCTACGCCGCCCGCGGTTCGAGCAGCACGCTCACTGCCTACATCCGTGGCATCGGCCAGAGCGACCCGCTTTGGGGCGTCGATCCCGGTGTCGGTCTCTACCTCGACGATGTCTACATCGCCCGCCCGCAGGGCGCCCTGCTCGACGTGTTCGACGTCGAGCGCATCGAGGTACTGCGCGGCCCGCAGGGTACGCTCTATGGCAAGAACACCATCGGCGGCGCCATCAAATACATCTCGCGCGGTATCCCGACCGAGAGCGAGGGCTTCGTCTCGGCCACGGTGGGCAGCTTCGGCCAACTCGACCTCAAGGCCGCCATCGGCGGGCCGCTGGTGGAGAACGGCGGCCTGCGTGGCCGCTTCGCGGTGGCGAAACTGAGCCGTGACGGCTTCGGTGAGAACCTCGTCACCGGCGAGGACGTGAGCGACAAGGACGTGCTGGCCTTCCGCGGCCAGCTCGGCGCCTACGTCAACGACGACCTCGACATCCAGCTCGCCTTCGACCGCGTGGACGACACCAGCGGCGTGCGCGGCGCGCGGATGCTGGAGGCCAACCGCTTCAATGCCCTGTTCCCGACCTTCGGCAGCTTCCCGCCGCTTTCCGACCGCTACGACGTGCGCAATGGCATGCCGAACAAGAACGACACCCTGGTGGAGGGCGCCTCGGCCACGGTGAACTGGCGCGCCAGCGACAACCTTTCGTTGAAGTACATCCTCGCCAAGCGCCAGTCGGAGACCGAGACCAACATCGACTTTGACACCACCCTGGCGCCGATCGCCGACGTGAAGGCCTTCTACGCCGACGAACAGGTGAGCCACGAGCTGCAGGCCAACTGGGACGCCGGCGGCCGCAGCCGCGGCGTGGTAGGTCTCTATGCCTTCTCCGGCACCGCCGGCGGCCAGGTGCGGAACAACTTCTTCAACCTCAACTTCGGCGACACCCAGGGCAAGGTGAACACCGACAGCATCGCGCTCTACGCCGACTGGAGCTTCGATCTTTCCGACCGCGTCTCGCTGGATCTCGGCGCCCGCTACACCGACGAGGACAAGCGCGCCCGGGTACTCAACCGCGGCTACACCGACGCCACCTTCACCGTGCCCAACGGCGTGGTGGCGGCCAACTTCGACAAGAAGATCAACTTCAAGAACATCTCGCCGAAGATCGCCCTCAACTTCGATGCCAGCGAGAACGTGATGCTCTATGCCCTGGGCGCGCGCGGCTTCAAGTCTGGCGGCTACAACATCCGCGCCCAGGCCACGGCGGTGCCGCGCTCGGCCAATCCCTTCGACGACGAGGTGGTGGACAGCCTCGAGGTGGGCGCCAAGATGGGTCTGCTCGACCAGCGCCTGTTCCTGAACCTGGCCGCCTTCCACAACCGCTACAAGGACATCCAGCTCTCGGTGTTCACCGCCTACGACAGCAATGGCGACGGGGTGGACGACGCCTTCTTCGGCGACTTCACCAATGCCGGCCGGGGCACCATCCGCGGCGTCGAGATGGAGTACCAGTGGCTGCTGGGCGGTGGCTTTTCGATCAGCGGCAATCTCGCCTGGCTGGACGCGAAGTACGACGAATTCCGCTTCGCTGGCGTCGACATCGCCAACGAGCAGGAGTTCACCAACGCTCCCGAGTTCTCCGGCGCCCTCAACCTCGAATACCGCACGGCCCTGCCCAGCGGCAGTGAGCTGAGCGCCCGTCTTGGCTGGTACTACCAGAGCGAGGTGGTGGCTACCACCGAGATCCTGCGCTCGGAAGTGCCGCCCTTCGGCCGGCCGCCGATCACCCAGGACGGCTACGGCCTCTTGAGTGCCGGCGTGGTCTGGCAGACCGCGGGGGCCTGGAGCTTCTCGCTGCAGGGCAGCAACCTCACGGACAAGGAGTACCTGACGACCGGCTACAACCTCAACCGCGCGCTCGGCGTCTACACCGGTTTCTATGGCCCGCCGCGGCAGATCAGCCTGAGTGCCCGCTACGCGTTCTGAGGCTGGCCCCATGCGTTGCCTCGCCCTTGCGCCGCTCCTGCTGGCGGGCCTGCTCGCCACCGGTTGCGGCGGCGGGACCGAACCGCCGCTGCCGGCGCTGCGCATCGACACGCAGCGCGTGGCGGTGGCGGGTCTGTCCTCCGGAGCCTACATGGCCACCCAGGTGCATGTCGCGCTGAACACCCGAATCCACGGGGCTGCGCTGTTCGCCGGCGGCCCTTACGGCTGCGCTGGAGGCGCGCTGGAAACGGCACTCGGCCCCTGCATGCTCGCCGAGCCGGCCGGCCCGGACCTCGATGCCCTTGCCCACGAGGCGGAGGCGCGGGCTCGGGATGGACGCATCGACCCTATCGCGGCCTTCGCTGGCGACCGCGTCTTCCTCTTCCATGGCCGCCTCGACCGCACGGTGAACCCGGCGCTGTCGCAGGCCAGCGCCGCGCTCTACCGCCGGCTCGGCGGCGACTCGATCACGCTCACCCTGATCGACGATCGGCCGGTGGGACATGCTTTGCCCACGCAGGACATCGGCGGCCCGTGCGAATCTTCCGAAAGCCCCTGGCTCGCCCGCTGCGGCATCGACGGTGCGGGACTCGCGATGCAGGCCCTGTTCGGCGAAGCGGAACGCCCGCCCGAGGCAGCCGGCGGCCGGCTCTCGCGTTTCGATCAGCGGCCGTTTCTGCCCTCCGGGGCGAAGGGGCTCGCAGACACCGGCTACCTCTACGTGCCCACGGCCTGCGAGGCCGGGGGCTGCGGCCTCGTCCTCGCCTTCCACGGCTGCCGGCAGGACGCCGGATCGGTGGGCGAGGTCTTCGTGCGCGAGGCCGGCTTCAACCGCTGGGCCGACGCGCTGGGGCTCGTGGTCGTCTATCCTCAGGCGCGATCGAGCTACGTGCCGCTGAATCCGAACGCATGCTGGGACTGGTGGGGCTACGGCGGCAGCGACTACGACACCCGCACGGGCGGGCAGGTGGCCTTCGTGGCCGCCCTGATCGACCGCCTCGCCGCCGCCGACTGAAGGCCATGCCATGCTGAGCCCCTGGGTCGTGCTTGCCGCGGCCCTGGCCTGGCTGGGCCTGCTATTCGGCGCGGCGCTCTGGGGCGAACGCCACCCCGAAGCCTTCTCGCGGCGCTGGGGCGTGGTGTTCGCGCTCTCGCTGGCGGTGTACTGCACCAGCTGGACCTTCTTCGGCACCGTGCAGCAGGCCCGCGATTCCGGCTGGCCGCTGCCGCCCACCTTTCTCGGCACCCTGCTGCTCTACGTCTTCGCCTTCCCGCTGCTGCTGAAGGTGTTCCGGCTGGCACGCGAGCTCAACAGCACCTCGCTGGCCGACTTCATCGCCACCCGCCTTGGCCGCAGCTCGGCCCTGGCGGCCACCGTCACCGCCATCGCGGTGGCCGGCATGGTTCCCTATCTGGCCCTGCAGCTGAAGGCGGTGGCGATGAGCCATGGCCTCGTCACCCGCGGCAGCGATCTTGCCGCCCCGCCAGGGCAGGACAGCGCGCTCTACGTGGCGATCGCGCTGGGCGCCTTCGCCATGCTCTTCGGCACCCGCCGCGCCTCGGCCATCGAGCACAACCGAGGTCTCGTGCTGGCGATGGCCGCGGAGTCCCTGCTGAAGCTGGCCGCCATGCTCGGCCTCGGGCTGTGGCTGCTCTTGCGCCCCTGCGGCCTACCGGAGGCGCCGCTGCCGCCGGCCGAGGGCGGCACTGCCGGCTTCCCCGCCCTGGTGTTG
This sequence comes from Silanimonas sp., assembly GCA_026005095.1. Lineage (GTDB taxonomy): Bacteria > Pseudomonadota > Gammaproteobacteria > Xanthomonadales > Xanthomonadaceae > Silanimonas. Next base: position 78,695 of record BPKK01000009.1, read on the forward strand.
CTCGGTGCGCTGGCCATGTTCACCCTGCCACACCAGTTCCATGTCGGCTTCGTCGAGGGCCGCGAAGAGCGTCACCTGCACACCGCGCGCTGGCTGTTCCCGCTCTACCTCGTGCTGATCGCCCTGCCGGTGCTGCCGCTGGCCATCGCCGGCGAGGCGGCGCTCGGCGCGCTCGGTGTGCCGGCCGATCTCTACGTGCTGGCCCTGCCGCTCTCGGAAGGGGCAGACGGCATGGCGCTGCTGGCCTTCCTCGGCGGGCTCTCGGCCGCCACCGGCATGCTGATCCTCGCCACCCTCACCCTGAGCGTAATGATCGGCAATCACTGGCTCACGCCGCTGCGCCTGCGCGGTGGCTGGCGGGCCGGCGAGGGCGACTTACGCGGCGCGGTGGTGCGCCAGCGCCGCTTCGGCATCGCCGTGCTGCTAGCGGCGGCTTGGGCCTATAGCCGCATGCTGGGCGAGAACGAGGCCCTCGCCGACATCGGCGCGCTCTCCTTCTCCGCCATCGCCACCCTCGCCCCGGCGCTGGGCTTCGCGCTGTGGCGCCCGCGTACCCCGGCCTGGGCGGTGCTGACCGGGCTGGTGGCGGGATTCCTCGCCTGGGCCTGGGTGCTGCTGCCGGGCGTGGTCGCGGCCTATGGCGCCGACACGGCCTGGACCGAAGCGCCGCTGGGCCTTGCCTGGCTGGCGCCCGAGGGCTTCCTCGGCCTCTCGGGCTGGAGCCCGCTGGCCCGGGCCGTGGCCGCCAGCCTGCTCGTCGGCAGCCTGCTCCCGCTGCTGCTCTCGCAGTGGCGCAGCAATGAAGCGGGGCCGCGCGGCGGCGCGCTCGACGTGGCCGCCGTGCGCCGGCTTGCCGCACGCTTCCTCGCCCCGGAGCGCCTCGACCTGGCGCTGGCCGGGGCCCCGGTCAGCGGCCCCCTGCCCGCCGCCCCCCTGCAGCGGGTGGAGCGCGAACTGGCGGCGGTGGTGGGCGCCTCCTCGGCCCGCCTGCTGCTGGATGCCCTGCGCGAGGGCGGCGGCCCGGCGCCGGAACAGGTGGCCGCCCTCGTCGATGAGGCCACGCAGGGGCTGCGCTTCAACCAGCGCCTGCTGGAAGTGGCGCTGGAACATATGCGCCAGGGCATCAGCGTGGTCGATGCCGAGCTGCGCCTCGTGGTCTGGAACCGCCGCTACCGCGAGATCTTCGGCTACCCCGAGGGCCTGCTGCAGGTAGGCATGCCGGTGGCCCGGCTGGTCGAATACAACCTGCGCCGCGGCCTGGCCGGCAAGCTCGATCTCGCCCGCGGCCTCGAGCAGCGCCTCGCCCACATGCGCGCCGGCACGCCCTACGTGAGCGAACGCCGTATCGGCGGGGCGGTGATCGAGATCCGCGGCGAACCGATGCCGGGCGGCGGCTTCGTGGCCACCTTCACCGACGTGAGCCTGTTCCGCGCCAGTGAGGAAGCCCTGCGCCGCGATGCCGAGACCCTGGAGGCGCGGGTGGACGAGCGCACCCGCGAGCTGACGGCGGCGAAGGCCGAGGCCGAACGCGCCCACCAGGCCAAGACCCGCTTCCTCGCCGCGGTGAGCCACGACCTCACCCAGCCCTTGCACGCCGCCCGCCTGCTGCTGGATGCGCTGGCGCGCCAGCCCGAGACCGCGCCGGTGGCGCCGCAGGTGGCGCAGGTGGCCGGGGCGCTGGCCTCGGCAGAAGACCTGCTCGGTGGCCTGCTCGACATCTCCCGGCTCGACGCCGGCGGGCTGCGCGCCGCCCCGCGCCCGGTGGCCCTGGGCCCGCTGCTGGAAGGCCTCGCCCGCGAGGCCGGGGTGCTGGCCGCGGCCAAGGGCCTGCGCCTGCGCTGCCACCCCACCCGGGCCTGGGTGATGGCCGATCCGCAGCTGCTACGCCGTGTGCTGCAGAACTTCCTTGCCAATGCCGTGCGCTATACCCGGCAGGGCGGTGTGCTGCTGGGCGTGCGCCGGCGCGGGCCGGATGGGCTCGCCATCGAGGTCTGCGATACCGGCCCCGGCATTCCGCCGGCGCAGCAGCGCGCGGTCTTCGAAGAGTTCCGTCGCCTGCAGCGCGGCGGCGAGGGCCTGGGCCTCGGGCTGGCCATCGCCGACCGCCTCGCCCGCCTGATGGAGGCCCCGCTGGAGCTGCGCTCGCGCGTAGGCCGCGGCAGCGTGTTCGCTCTCGTGCTACCGCGGGTGGCGCCGCAGGCTCTGCCCGAGACCGCACCGCCGCCGGAGCCGGAGCCCGGCGAGACGCTGGCCCTGCGCGTGCTGGTGGTGGACAACGAACCCGGCGTACTCGAGGCCACCCGCCACCTGCTGCAGGGCTGGGGCGCCGAGGTGCGCGCCGCCGCCACGCCCGAGGCCGCGCTGGCGCTGGCCGAGAACTTCGCGCCGCAGGCCTGGCTGCTCGATTTCCACCTCGATGACGGCGCCACCGGCGATGTCCTGCACCGCCGCCTCGCCGCGCGCTTCCCGGAGGGCATCGGCATCATCATCACCGCCGACCACAGTGAAACGGTGCGCGAGGCCATCCTCGCCGCCGGCGCCCTCGCGCTCACCAAACCACTGCGGCCGCTGCGCCTCAGGAGCCTGCTGGCGCGGGCTCTCCCGACAGCGCACTGAGCAGCACGCCGGCCTGGGTGCGGTTGCGCACCCCGAGCTTCTCGAACACCACCGTGAGATGCGCCTTCACCGTGCGCTCCTGGATGCCGAGCTCGTCGGCGATCTGCTTGTTGAGCCGCCCCTCCGCCACCCGCTGCAGCACCTTGAGCTGCTGCGGCGAGAGGCTGGCGAGCCTGGCCGCCAGCGAATCGGCCTCGGCGTCGCGCGGGGTGCGCGCCAGCAGCTCGCGCAGGGCCGCCGGCATCCATCGCTGGCCGGCCAACAGGGCCGAAAGCCCGGCCTGCAGTTCGTCGGGCGTGGCGTGTTTGGTGAGATAGCCGCAGGCGCCCATGGCGAGGGCCCGGCGCACTGTGCCGGGGTCGTCGCGGCCGGAGAGGATGGCCACCGCCACGCCGGGATGGCTGGCACGCAGCTCGCCCAGGGCAAGCAGGCCGTGGGTGCCGGGCAGTTGCAGGTCGAGCAGCACGAGCTCGGTCTCCGGCGCCGCGGCCAGCCGGGCATGGGCCTCGGCCAGATCGCCGGCCTCCTCCACGCAGGCCCCGGGCAGGGCATCGACGATGGTCTGGCGCAGGGCCAGCCGGTAGAGCGGATGGTCGTCGACGATCAGCAGTTGGTGCATGGGCACACGGTAGCAGCCTCGCCGCTACTGCGCGGTCCAGCCACCGTCCACGGGAATGGCCGCGCCGGTGAGGTTGTGCGCCTCACGCCGGCATAGCCAGAGCGCCAGCGCCGCGATCTCGGCCGGCAGCGCCATGCGCAGGCTGGGCTGCTTTTCCGCCAACAGGGCGCGGATGCCGGCCTCGCGCCCGCCGTCCCCGGAACGGGCGGCGATCTGCGGCTCGATCAGCGGGGTTTCCACCCAGCCCGGGCAGAGGCAGTTCACCGTCACCCCGCCCGAAGTGCGGTCGCCCTGCCCCGCCATCTCCAGCGCCGCCACCTTCGACAGGCCGACGAGCCCGTGCTTGGCCGCCACGTAGGGCGCCTTGTGCAGCGAGGCCACCAGGCCATGCACCGAGGCAATGTTGACGACCCGGCCGAAACCGCGCGCCGCCATGCCGGGCAGGGCCGCCTTCATGGTGTGGAAGCAGGCCGAGAGGTTGATGGCGAGCAGCGCGTCCCAGCGCTCCTCCGGCATGTCGGCAAGCGGCGCAGTGTGCTGGATGCCAGCATTGTTCACCAGCACGTCGAGCGGGCCTGCCGCCGCCATCATGGCGCGGATGGCCTCCGGATCGCGCAGATCGGCGGAATGGTGCACGGCCTCCGGCGCACCGGCGGCCCGCACCGCCTCGAGCGCGGCGCGCACCTGGAGAGCATCGCCAAGCCCGTTGATGTGCACCACGGCACCGGCCGCGCCCAGGGCCTCGGCCACCGCAAGGCCGATGCCCGAAGTGGCGCCGGTGACGAGGGCCACGCGGCCCTCGAGGAAGCGATCGTTCATGCAGCCCTCCGCCGCCGGCCCTGGGCGCCGGCACGGTTCCGAGCATGCCGCGCACGCCCCCGGCGCACTGCTGGACGAACGTACGATGGCGCGGCCCGCCACCCGCTGGAGACTGGCCCGATGATCGCCACCCTGCCGCTCGCCCTCGGCCTGCTCGCCCCGCCGCCGATCGCCGCTGGTCCCGAAGCCGATGCCCCGGGCCGGATCGCGGTACCCACCGAGAGCGTGCACCGCGGCGAGGACGACCTGCTCAGCGCCGGTCTGGGGCTGGCGGGCCTGCGCGCCCCCCTGCCCACACCCGCCGATCCCCATGCACCGAGCTTCGCTGAACTGCGCCGCCGCGCCGTATGGACGAACTGGCGCGGCATCGCCGATGTGAGCCCCGGCGGTGGCTTCGGTGAGGTCTACGGCTCCCTCGCCCCGGTGCCCGGCCGCGAGTTCCATGCCGCCGCCCGCGTGCCGGGCGCGCGCCACCCGCACCGCCTGCTACTGCAGCTGCCCGATGCTTTCGACCGCGAGCGGCCCTGCCTCGTGGTCACCGCGGCCTCCGGCTCGCGCGGGGTGTATGGCGCCATCGCCCTGGCCGGGGGCTGGGGGCTGCCGCGCGGCTGCGCCGTGGCCTACACCGACAAGGGCGCCGGCACCGACTGGCGACGGCTGGGCGATGAGAACGGCACGGTCTCCGTGCCGCACGCCCATTCCGGCGACCACCCAGAGGCCGACTGGGGCCGCCACGTGCTGCAGGCCGCCGCCTTCGGACAGGCCGTGCTGCAGCGCGAGACCGGCATCGCGCCCGAACGCCTCACCGTCATCGCCGTGGGGCTTTCGAATGGCGCCGGCGCGGTGCTGCGCGCTGCCGGCGACGAGGCCGCGGGCGAACACGGCATCGCGGGCGCCCCGAGGCTGGACGGCGTGGTGGCAGTCTCGCCGAACGTGTATGTCGAGGGCTCGCGGCCGCTGTTCGACATCGCCACCCAGGCCGCCCTGCTGATGCCCTGCGCGCTCGCCGCCCCGGTCTTCGACGGCGACACGCTGCTGCGCCCCGGCGGCACGCGGCCACCGGTCTACGCCGAGGCCTGCACGGCCCTTGCCGCGCTTGGTGAGCTCGACGGCGCGGACACCGAAGCCCAGGCCACGCAGGCTTGGCGGGCGCTCGCGGCCAGCGGCTGGACCGAGGCCGCGCTGCGTGCCGGCAGTCTGAGCGTGGGTTTCGACCTGTGGCGGGCGGTGGCTGCGGGCTATGCCTCGGCCTATGCACGCAGCCCGGCCGAGGCAATGCCGGCCGGCTACCGCTATGCCGTGCGCGATGCCGAGGGCGGGGTGCCCGTGGCCCACCCGGCCGAGGCCGCGCTGTGGTGGAGCGATGCCAGCGGCATCCCCCCCGGCAGCGGCGTGGCCCTGCTCGATCCGCCGGGAGAGGACGGACGGCGGCGTGGCCTGCTCGCCCTGCTGGCACTCGCCCGCACCGATGCCGGTGTTCGCGAGGCCATCGCCGCCACCCGCGCCCTGCCGCCGCGTCCCGAGCTGCCGGTCCTGCTGCTGCACGGTCTCGACGACGGCCTGGTGCCGGAATGGAGCAGCAGCGCAGCCTATGCCGCGTATGCCCGGCGCCACGGCGCGCGGCTCGTCTACTGGCGCCTGCACCATGCCCAGCACTTCGATGCCTTCCTCGGCCAACCGGTGCTGGCGGCGCGCTACCTGCCGCTGCTGCCCTATGCCTATGCCGCGCTGGATGCGCTATGGGCGCACCTGCACGAGGGCGCGCCGCTACCCCAAGACCGTGAGATCCGGCCTACCCCACGCGCCGCGAGCGCAGACGGCGTAGCGCCGCTGCGGCGCGAGGATCTCGGGCTGATGGAGTGAACGGCGAGGGGCGCACGCCACGCGAAGGCAGGCGCTCCCCGCCCCAGACTCAGCCCTTACGGAACACGATGGTGCCGCCCTCGTTCGCCACCACCACCGTGTCGCCCGCCACGAACTCACCGGCGAGGATCTTCTGCGCCAGCGGATTCTCGATCTGCTGCTGGATCGCCCGTTTCAGCGGCCGCGCGCCGTACACCGGGTCGAAGCCCACATTGCCTAGCAGTTCCAGGGCCTTGTCCTCGATGCTGAACTTCATCTGCCGCTCGGCGAGGCGCTTGGCAAGGTACCCGGTCTGGATCCGGGCGATCTCGCGGATGTGTTCCTTGCCCAGCGGGTGGAAGACCACGATCTCGTCGAGGCGGTTGATGAACTCCGGGCGGAAGTGCGACTGCACCACCCCCATCACCGCGGCCTTCATCTGGATGTAGGCCGCCTCGCCCTCGCCGGCCAGCTCCTGGATGTGCTGGCTGCCGAGGTTGGACGTCATCACGATCACGCTATTGCGGAAATCCACGGTGCGACCCTGGCCGTCGGTCAGGCGGCCGTCATCCAGCACCTGCAGCAGCACGTTGAACACGTCCGGGTGTGCCTTCTCCACCTCGTCGAGCAGGATGACGCTGTAGGGGCGGCGGCGCACGGCCTCGGTGAGGTAGCCGCCCTCCTCGTAGCCCACATAGCCCGGGGGCGCACCGATCAGTCGGGCCACGGAGTGCTTTTCCATGAACTCGCTCATATCGATGCGCACCATGGCCTCCTCGGTATCGAAGAGGAAGCTCGCCAGCGCCTTGCACAGTTCGGTCTTGCCCACGCCGGTGGGGCCGAGGAAGAGGAAGCTGCCGTTCGGGCGGTTCGGGTCACTCAGGCCCGCGCGCGAGCGGCGGATGGCGTCGGACACGGCGCGCACCGCCTCGCGCTGCCCCACCACCCGGGCAGCGAGCGCCTCCTCCATCTTCAGCAGCTTCTCGCGCTCGCCCTCGAGCATCTTCGAGACCGGGATGCCGGTCCAGCGCGAGACGACCTCGGCGATCTCCTCGGCCGTCACCTTGTCCTGCAGCAGGGTGAAGCCCTTGCGCTCGGCGGCCTGGGCCTCGGCCAGCTGCTTTTCCAGCGCCGGCAGGCGGCCGTACTGGATCTCCGAGGCCTTGGCGAGGTCCTGGCGGCGATGCGCGGCCTCCAGCTCGGCCTTCAGCTGCTCGATCTGCTCCTTGAGCTTCGTGGTGCCGGTGACGGCGGCCTTCTCGGCCTTCCACACTTCCTCGAGGTCGTTGAACTCGCGCTCCAGCCGGGCGATCTCGGCCTCGAGGTCGGCAAGGCGCTGCCGGCTCTCCTCGTCCTTCTCCTTCTTCAGCGCCTCGCGCTGGATCTTGAGCTGGATCAGCCGCCGCTCCATGCGGTCCATCTCCTCCGGCTTGGAGTCGATCTCCATGCGGATGCGGCTGGCCGCCTCGTCCATCAGGTCGATGGCCTTGTCGGGCAGCTGGCGGTCGGCGATATAGCGGTGCGAGAGCGTGGCCGCGGCCACGATCGCCGGGTCGGTGATCTCCACGCCATGGTGCACGGCGTAGCGCTCTTTCAGGCCGCGCAGGATGGCGATGGTGTCCTCGACGCTCGGCTCGCCCACGAACACCTTCTGGAAGCGGCGCTCCAGCGCGGCATCCTTCTCGATGTACTTGCGGTACTCGTCGAGCGTGGTGGCGCCGATGCAGTGCAGCTCGCCGCGGGCCAGCGCGGGCTTCAGCATGTTGCCGGCGTCCATCGCGCCCTCGGCCTTGCCCGCCCCCACCATGGTGTGCAGCTCGTCGATGAACAGGATCACCTGCCCCTCATTCTTCGCGAGGTCGTTGAGCACGGCCTTCAGCCGCTCCTCGAACTCGCCGCGGAACTTGGCGCCGGCGATCAGCGCGCCCATGTCGAGCGAGAGCACGCGCTTGCCGCGCAGGCCTTCCGGCACCTCGCCATTGACGATGCGCTGCGCCAGGCCTTCGACGATGGCGGTCTTGCCGACACCCGGCTCGCCGATCAGCACCGGGTTGTTCTTGGTGCGCCGCTGCAGCACCTGGATGGTGCGGCGGATCTCCTCGTCGCGGCCGATCACCGGGTCGAGCTTGCTGTTCTCGGCACGGGCCGTCAGATCGATGCAGTACTTCTCCAGCGCCTGGCGCTGGTCCTCGGCGTTCTCGCTCTGCACTTTCTCGCCTCCGCGCATTTTCTGGATGGCCGCCTCGAGCTTCGCCTTGTCGAAGCCCGCCGAACGCATCAGCCGCCCTATCTCGCCGCCGTCTTCCACGCAGGCGAGCAGGAACAGCTCGCTGGCGATGAAGGCATCGCCGCGCTGGCTGGCGAGCTTGTCGGTCACGTTGAGCAGGCGCGCCAGTTCATTGCCGAGGTTCACCTGGCCGGCCTGGCCGGTCACCTTGGGCAGCCTGTCGAGGGCCTCGCCGCACTTCTCGCGCAGCAGGGCCACGTTGCCACCGGCCTGCGAGAGCAGCGGCCGGGTGCCGCCACCCTGCTGGTCGAGCAGGGCGGTGAGCAGGTGAACCGGCTCGATCAGGTTGTGGTCGCGCACCAGCGCCAGCGACTGCGCGTCCTGCAGGGCCTGGGCGAAGCGCGAGGTGAGCTTGTCCATCCGCATGGGGTCGTCTCCGAAAGGGGGCGGCCCACGGGACGGGCCGCGATGGCTTTCAGGTGCGGATGATGGACGCGGGATTCAAGCCGGGCTTGATCCAGCGCAACCCGGCGTTCAGCCCGCCGGGCGCGGACTCACAGGGCCTGCAGCGACTTCTTCGCCTCGTCCAGCGCGGGATCGAGCCGCAGGGCGGTGGTGAAGGCGGCACGCGCCT
>BPKK01000010.1 GCA_026005095.1 Silanimonas sp.
CGTCGGCCATCTTGCCGCGCTCCAGCGTGCCGACCTGCGCCTCGATGCCGAGCACGCGCGCGGCGTTCGCGGTGAGCCAGCGGATGGCGTGTTCCGGCGCCACCTCGATGCCGGCGCGGCGGGCCACGCCGATCACCTTGCCGGCCTCCTGGTTGAGGCGCTGGATGCCTTCGGGGGAATCCGAGTGCACCACCGCGCAGCCGCGGCCATCGCGGGCACGGTCGACGATCAGGAGGTTCTCCTGCACCGCGTCGTAGGCCTCGGCCTTGAAGCCCCACCAGTCGGCCCACAGGGCGCCGCAGGTGCCGGCGTCGGCCATCTCGTCGGCGATCTTGTAGGCCTCCACGCCATGGTGGAAGGCGGCCACGCGGAAGCCGAACTCCTTGGCGAGGTCGAGCATGATCGCCATCTCGTCGGCGCGGTAGCAGTGGATCTGCACCTGGATCTCGCCGTTGATGGCGGCGGCCAGGGTCTCGAGCCGCAGGTCCTGCGTCGGGGCCTCCTTGCCGCCGAGCTTCTTCAGGTATTCGCGCGCCTCGATGAAGGCATTGCGGTAGCCGGCCACGTTGCCCATGCGGGTCATCGGCGCCGAGCCGCGGCCGCCGTAGACCCGCTTCGGGTTCTCGCCGCAGGCCATTTTCAAACTCCAGGGCGCGCCCGGGAACTTCATCTGCTGGTAGGTGGTGGCGGGCACGTTCTTCAGCACCACGCCACGGCCGCCGATCAGGTTGGCGCTGCCGGGCAGGATCAGCATCGAGGTCACGCCGCCGGCCAGCGCGGTGCCGAAGCCGGGGTCCTGCGGCCACACGCCGTGCTCGGCCCAGACCTGCGAGGTCACCGGGCTGCTCATCTCGTTGCCGTCTTGGTGCGCCTGCAGACCGGGCGAGGGGTAGACGCCGAGGTGCGAATGCACGTCGATCAGGCCGGGCGTGACCCACTTGCCGGCGGCTTCCACCACCACGGCATCGCGCGGGGCCTCGAGGCCGCGGCCGATGCGGGCGATGCGGCCTTCGCGCAGCAAAAGGTCGGCGCCTTCCAGCTTCGTACCGTCGCCGATGAGCAGGGTGGCGTTGCGGATCAGGGTGGGCGGGGCGGCCAGTGGCTGGTAGGTACTGGGGTAGGGGTCCTGCTTTAGCACCGTGGTACGCGAGGCCGGCGCGGCCATGGTGCCGAGGGCGCAGGCGAGGGTGGCGGCGAGGAGGACGAGACGGCCCGCCCGGGGGTGGGCGGCGGCGGATCGGGGTCGCATGCGGGGCTCCGGATCGGGAGAGGTGCCACGTTAGCCAAGCAGGCGCAGGCTTCCAACCGGGCCGAAGGTCATGGTCGGCCGGGGGCGCATGGCAAAATTCGCGTGATCGAAGATGACGAGGACACAGGCGATGCGTGACAAGCAGGAGATCGTGACCAACTGGCTGCCGCGTTACACCGGGGTGCCGATCGAGCAGTTCGGCCAGCATGTGCTGCTCACCAACTTCGGGGGCTACCTCGAGGTGTTCGCCAGGCTCACTGGGGCCGAGATCGTGGGCCGCGACCGGCCGATGCCCAGTGCCACCATCGATGGCATCACCATGGTGAACTTCGGCATGGGCAGCGCCAATGCCGCCACCATCATGGATCTGCTCTCGGCTTATGGCCCGAAGGCCGTGCTCTTCCTCGGCAAGTGCGGTGGCCTGAAGCGCAAGAACGAGCTGGGCGACCTCATTCTGCCGATCGCCGCCATCCGCGGCGAAGGTACCAGCAACGACTACCTGCCGCCCGAGGTGCCGGCGCTGCCGGCCTTCGCCCTGCAGCGTGCGGTCTCCACCACCATCCGCGACCTCGAGCTGGATTACTGGACCGGCACGGTGTTCACCACCAACCGCCGGGTCTGGGAACACGACGACGAGTTCAAGGAGAAGCTGCGGCGCATGCGCTGCATGGCGATCGACATGGAAACCGCCACCGTGTTCGCCGCCGGCTTCGCCAACAGCATCCCGAGCGGCGCCCTACTGCTGGTCTCGGACCAGCCGATGGTGCCGGAGGGCGTGAAGACCGAAGCTTCCGACCGCGTGGTCAGCGAGCGATTCGTGGAGAGCCACATCCGCATCGGCATCGAGGCGCTGCGGCTGGTGCGCCGCCACGGCAAGTCGGTGAAGCACCTGCGCTTCGACTGAGAGGGGCCCGGGGCGCGGTGCCGGGCCGCACCGACTCACCAGATGAAGCGCAGGTTGAGCACTTCGGCGCTGGGCGGCTCGCCGCTGAGGCGCACCGTGCACTCGAGCTGCTGGGTGCCTTCGTCGGCCAGCCCGGCGTTGACCACGATCGGTGCACTGAGCAGGAGGCCGCCGCGGCCGTCGTCGGTGGCCGAACTGGCGAGCATGCCCCGGTCCAGGGTGTAGGGTTTGCCGCCCAGCCGGCTCTTGGCCTGGGCCTCGCAGGCCGCGGCGGCGAGCTCGGCCGGGGTCTCCGCGCTGCCACAGCCCACGGCCAGCATGGCCGCCGAGTACAGTCCGATCCACATCGCAGTACGCGCCATCGTCCTCTCCCGTCCCGGTGTACCCGGCAGGATCGCCGGGGAATGCAGGGTGTTACCGTCGCATTTAGGGCAGATACTCTAGCGCCGCTGTGGCCGTGATGGCCGGTCGGCGGTTCCTGAAATGACGGGGTTTGACGCTTCTTTGCCTTCGGCACCGGCGCTGCCGCGTGCCGGGGCCCATGCCATTTCAGTAGCGCGGCACCGAGGGATCGACCTCTACCGACCAGGCGTCGATGCCGCCCTCCACGTTGTGCACCTGGGTGAAGCCAAGGCCGCGGAAATGCTCGGCAGCCTGCCGGCTGCTGTTGCCATGGTGGCAAAGGAAAGCCAGTTTGGTGTCCTTCGGCAGGGCAGCGAGCTGGTCGTGGCTGCTTTCGTCCAGCACCCGGTGCGGGTGCGGGAAGGGGGCGTGGGCGCGGGCCGAGGGCGGGCGCACGTCGATCACGGTGAACTCGGGCAGGCGCGCGGCCAGCTCCTTCACCGACAGCGGGCGCACCGGGGCCGGGGCATTGGGATTGGTGATCGACAGCCCGGCCCCCTGCACGCCGCGGTCCACCCAGTCGATCACGATGCCATTGGCGCGCGGCGCGCTGGCCAGATCGAAGTGCACCACGATACCGTTCGATTCGGCGCGCAGTTCGTGCCCGGTGGCGGGCTTGAGCTCGAAGCGGCTGTTGAACTTCGCGTCCACCGCCATGTGCAGGGCGAGACCCTCGCCCTGCTCGGCCATGGCCTTGCGGATCTGCGCGGCGGCCTCGTCGGTGATGGTGATGGCAGGCGGGGTGCGGTCCGGGGCCTGGCCGCCGAGCAGGGCATGCAGCTCGCCGGAGTTGAGCATCTGCTCGAGGATGTCCGAGCCGCCGACGAGCTCGCCCTTCACGTAGAGCTGCGGAATGGTCGGCCACTGGCCGTAGACCTTGATGCCCTCGCGGATCTCCGGGTCCTGCAGCACGTCGACGTGGGCGAACTCGGGCAGGATGCCGGAGACGATGCTGGCGGCCTTCATCGAGAAGCCGCACTGCGGGCGTTGCGGGCTGCCCTTCATGAACAGCACCACCTCGTGCGAGGCGAGGATGGATTCGATGCGGGCGCGGGTGTCGGGGCTGAGGCTCATGTGGGCGGGAGAGGGAATCCGGGAAGCGGCCATTGTACGCCGCCCCGGCCTCCCGGCCGGATGAACGCCGTGCCGCGGTGCGCGTTCAGGCCGCGCTGCGGATGGCGATGCCGCGGAACTGCCGCAGCATGGCTGCAGCCGCGTCGCGGCCGTCGCGTACGGCGGTGACCACGAGGTCGGCGCCGCGCAGGGCGTCGCCGCCCACCCAGAGCTTGGGCAGCGAAGTCTGGTAGGGCGAGTCGATGCGCCATGCAGCCTCATCGCCGGCTGCCGCCGGGCCGCCCAGCACCAGGCCGTTGCCGGCAAGGCGCACACCGTGCCCGGCGAGCCAAGCCGGCGGGCTCGGGCGATAGCCGAAGGCGAGGATCACCACGTCGGCCTCCAGGGTCTCGGTGGCACCCTCGAGCACCGAGAAGGTCCCGCGGCCGGCGGCTTCGGTGCGGGCCACGCGCAGGGTCTGCACCCGGCCCTCGCCCTCGATGGCGAGCGGGGCGCGGTGGAATAGGAACTCCACCCCCTCGTCGCGGGCGTTCTTCACCTCGCGGCGCGAGCCGGGCATGCCGGCCTCGTCGCGGCGGTAGACGCAGCTCACCCGGGCGGCGCCGAGCCGCTTCGCGGTGCGCACGCAGTCCATGGCGGTATCACCGCCACCGAGCACGCGCACGGTCTTGCCGGCGAGGTCGAGCATGGCGGCCTCATCGGTGGCGAGCGGGCGGCCGAGCACGCGGCGGGCATTGGCGATCAGGAAGGGCAGGGCCGGCAGTACGCCGGGCAGGGACTGCCCCGGCAGGCCGGCATCGACCGGCGTAGTGGCCCCGGTAGCGACGAAGACCGCGTCATGCTCGGCCATCAGCCGGCCGAACTCGATGTCGCGACCCACCTCGGTGGCGAGCTGGAAACGCACGCCCATGGCCTCCAGCACCTGCCGGCGGGTGGCGATCACCGACTTCTCCAGCTTGAAGGGCGGGATGCCGAAGGTGAGCAGGCCGCCGATCTCGTCGTGGCGGTCGTAGACGGTGACGCCCACGCCGGCGCGCACCAGCCGGTCGGCGCAGGCAAGGCCCGCCGGGCCGGCGCCGATCACGGCCACGCGTTCCCGACGCGGCTTCACCCGCGAGAGGTCGGGACGCCAGCCCTGGCGGAAGGCCTCGTCGACCAGGTACTTCTCGAGGCTGCCGATGGTCACCGCCTCGAAGCCGGTCTCCAGCGTGCAGGCGCCCTCGCAGAGCCGGTCCTGCGGGCAGACACGGCCGCAGATCTCGGGCAGGGGGTTGGTTTCGTGCGCCAGCGTGGCGGCCTCGAACAGCCGGCCCTGCCGCACCAGTTCCAGCCACTGCGGGATGGCATTGCCGAGCGGACAGGCGTGGCTGCAGTAGGGGTTGCCGCAGTCGAGGCAGCGCCCCGCCTGGGCCTTGGCCTCCACGGGCGGGAAGTGGCCGTAGATCTCGCCGCCGAGGGCGAGCCGGGTGGCCACGCCCAGTTCCTGCGGCATCTGCCGCGGCAGGTCGAGGAAGTCGAAGTGCGCGCGTGGCATCAGGCGGCCCTCTTGAGTGCGGCGACCAAGGAATCGAGGCTGGCGGCCTTTGGCTTCACCAGCCAGAACTTGCCGATCACCTCGCGGAAGTCTTCCAGCAGGCCTCGGGCCAGAGCGCTGCCGGCGAGCTGGGCATGGCTGCGCAGCAGGGCGCGCAGGTGCTGCAGGTGATGTTCCATCGACTCGGCCTCGAGGCGGTGGATGTCGACCAGCTCGTGGTTGTAGCGGTCGACGAAGCCGCGGTCGAGATCGAGCACATAAGCAAAGCCGCCGGTCATGCCGGCGCCGAAGTTGAGCCCGGTGCGGCCGAGCACCAGTACTTGGCCGCCGGTCATGTACTCGCAGCCGTGATCGCCGAGGCCCTCCACTACTGCGGTGGCGCCGGAGTTGCGCACGGCGAAGCGCTCGCCGGCCCGGCCCGCGGCGAACAGCTCGCCGCCGGTGGCGCCGTACAGCGCAGCATTGCCCAGGATGGCCGCTTCGTGGGCGGGGAAGCGGTGGCCGGCCGGCGGGGCGATGACGATCCGCCCCCCCGCCATGCCCTTGCCGACGCCGTCGTTGGCCTCGCCGTGCAGGTGCAGATGCACGCCCCGGGCATTGAAGGCGCCGAAGCTCTGGCCGGCGCTGCCATGGCAGTGCAGCTCGAGCGTGGCCGGCGGTTCGCCGTCGCCGAAGACCCGGGCCAGTGCCCCGGAGAGCCCGGCGCCGAGGCTGCGGTCCTGGGTGTCGATGCGTACCTCGCGGCGCACGCTGCGCCCGGCCAGCAGCTCCGGCAGTACCTCGTCGAGCAGGGTGGCGGCAAGCGGGCTGGGGGGGGCGGGATGCGGTGGCGCCGGCTGGTGGCGGGCGGGCCCCGGCAGGGCGGCGCTGGCGACGAGGCGCGAGAGGTCGAGCAGGCGCTGGCGCGGCGGCAGGTCCTTACGCCTCCGCAGTCGGTCAACGCGACCGATGAGTTCGTCCAGCGACCGCACCCCCAGCGCCGCGAGGTGCCGGCGCACGTCTTCGGCAAGGAAGCGGAAGTAGGCCATCACCCGCTCCGGCAGGCCCTTGAAGTGCTGTTCGCGCAGCCGGGCATCCTGGGTGGCCACGCCGGTGGCGCAGGT
Organism: Silanimonas sp.; assembly: GCA_026005095.1. GTDB lineage: Bacteria > Pseudomonadota > Gammaproteobacteria > Xanthomonadales > Xanthomonadaceae > Silanimonas. The sequence goes on from BPKK01000010.1 coordinate 6,267, forward strand.
GTTGAGGTGGCAGATGCGCAGATACTTGCAGCCCAGCGCCATCATCGGCACGGTGCCGAAGCCGAAGCTGTCGGCCCCGAGCAGGGCGGCTTTCACCACGTCGAGCCCGGTCTTGAGACCGCCATCGGCCTGCAGGCGCACACGCCCGCGCAGGCCGTTGCGGCGCAGGGTTTCCTGCGCCTCGGCAAGCCCCAGCTCCCAGGGCGAGCCGGCGTAGCGGATCGAACTGATCGGGCTGGCGCCGGTGCCGCCGTCGTGGCCGGAGACGGTGATGAAATCGGCGCCGGCCTTGGCCACGCCGGCAGCGATCGTGCCTACCCCGGCGTGCGCCACCAGCTTCACCGAGACCAGGGCCGTGGGGTTCACCTGCTTCAGATCGTAGATGAGCTGGGCGAGGTCCTCGATCGAGTAGATGTCGTGGTGTGGCGGTGGCGAGATCAGGCCGATGCCCGGTCGGGCATGGCGTAGGCGGGCGATGGTGGCGTCTACCTTGTGGCCCGGCAGCTGGCCGCCCTCGCCGGGCTTGGCGCCCTGGGCGATCTTGATCTGCAGCACTTCGGCATTGACGAGATAGCCCGGGGTCACACCGAAGCGGCCCGAGGCGATCTGCTTGATCTTGCTGCGGCGCTCGGTGCCGTGACGCGCCGGGTCTTCGCCACCCTCGCCGGAGTTGCTGCGGCAGCCCAGCCGGTTCATGGCGATGGCGAGCGCCTCATGGGCCTCCGGTGAGAGCGCGCCGAGGCTCATGCCGGCGGAGTCGAAGCGGGCGAGGATGGCGCTGGCGGGCTCCACTTCCTCGAGCGGGAGCGGCGGACCAAGAGGCTCGATGGTGAACAGATCCCGCAGGGCCGAGGGCGGACGTTCGTCCACCGCGCGGCGGAAGGCCTCCCAGTCGGCCTCGGCCTCGCTCAGCACGGCGCGCTGCAGGCTGAGCACCACCTCCGGGTTGGCCATGTGGTATTCGCCGCCGGGGCGATACTGCATCAGCCCGCCGATCTCCAGCGGCGCGGCATCGTCGGCGGCGAAGGCGGCGTACTCGGCGGCATCGGCATCGAGCTCGGCAAAGCCCGCACCGCCGATGCGGCTCGGGGTGCCGGGGAAGCATAGCGCCACCACCTCGGGCGCGAGGCCGACGATCTCGAACAGCCGCGCCCCGCGGTAGCTGGAGAGCGAACTGATGCCCATCTTCGAGAGGATCTTCAACAGTCCTTTTTTGAGCCCCCTGCGGTAGCGCCGCCCCGGCTCGGCATCGTCTCCGGGCAGTTGCAGCTGGCCCTGCCGCAGCATGCCGTGCAGGGTCTGGTAGGCGAGGTAGGGGTAGACGAAGGTGGCCCCCATGCCGATCAGGCAGGCCATGTGGTGGGCATCGCGGGCGGTGCCGGTTTCCACCACCAGATTGCAGTCGCAGCGCAGGCCGGCGTCCACCAGGCCGTGGTGGATGGCGCCGGTGGCGAGCAGGGCGTGCACGGCGCGGGCGCCGTCGGGCGGATAGCGGTCGGAGAGCAGCAGCACGCGGGCGCCTTCGCGCACCGCCTGCGCCGCCTCGGCCACCAACCGGTGCAGCGCCGCCTCCAGCCCCTCGCCTTCGCGGCAATACAGGTGCAGCAGGGCATGGCGCTGGGCGTAGTCTGGCATGGCCAGCAGCTCGCGCAGCTTGCGTTGGCTCAGGATCGGCGAGTTCAGCTGCACCTGGCGGGCATGCTCGGGCCGGGCCTCGAACACATTGCGCTCGGCGCCGAACTGGGTGACGAGCGACATCACCACCGTCTCGCGCAGCGGATCGATGGGCGGGTTGGTGACCTGGGCGAAGGCCTGGCGGAAGCTGTCATAGAGCGAGCGCAGGCGCTGCGAGAAGGCCGGCAGCGGGGTGTCGTCGCCCATCGAGCCCACCGCTTCCCCCTCGGTCTCGGCCAACACCTTGAGGATGCCGTCGCGCTCCTCGCGGGTCAGGCCGAAGCGGCGCTGGAAGCGGGCGAGGGTGAGGTCGTCGAAGGGTTCGGCGGCCAGCGCCGGGTCGATCAGATCAGAGACGAGGTAGCCCACGCCCTCCTTCAGCCACTGCTTGAAGGGATGGCGTGAGGCATTGATTCGATCGATGGTCTCGCTGTCGAGCACTTCGCCGCGCTCGAGATCGACGGCGAGCATCTGCCCCGGGCCGAGCCGGCCCTTGGCCAGGATCTCTCCCTCCGGCAGACGGAAGGCGCCGGCCTCGGAGGCGATCACCAGCGTGTCCTCGGTGCGCGCCCAGCGCGCCGGGCGCAGGCCGTTGCGGTCGAGCAGGCAGCCGGCATAGCGGCCGTCGTTGAAGCTCACCGCCGCCGGCCCATCCCAAGGCTCGGTGTGCAGGGCGTAGTACTCGTAGAAGGCGGCGAGGTCGGGGTCGAGGGTGGAGAGCGTGTGCGCCGCCGGCGGGATCAGGATGCGCAGCGCAGCGAGCGCATCGAAGCCGCCGGCCAGCATCACCTCCAGTATGTCATCGAGGCTCTGCGAGTCCGAGCCCTGCTCGGAGACCAATGGTCCTAGCGCGGCGAAGTCGAGGCCTTCCGCCTTCCACAGCGCGCGCCGGGCCCGTGCCCAGCCACGGTTGCCAGCGATGGTATTGATCTCGCCGTTGTGGGCGAGGTGACGGAAGGGCTGGGCCAGCGGCCAGCGCGGCGCGGTATTGGTGGAGAAACGCTGGTGGACGATGACGCAGGTGGAGGCCAGCGCCGGGTGTCGGAGGTCGGGGTAGAGCCGCGGCAGGCGCTCGGGGATGACCATGGCCTTGAAGCCGATGCTGTCGGCCGAGAGCGAGACGAGATAGCCGGCCTCCTCGCTGCCCAAGGCCTGGGCGGCGCGGCGGCGGGTGGCGAACAGGGCGCGGCGGAACTCGGGCGTGCTGAGGGGAGCGGCCGGAGCCACGAAGAGCTGCTCGATATGCGGGCGGCGGGCGTCGGCTACCGGCCCGCAGGCCGAGAGGTCGAGCGGTACGCGGCGCCAGCCGAGCACGATGAGGCCACTCTCGCGGGCGGCCGCGGTGATCTTCTGCCGCGAGGCCTGTGCCTCCGCCACTTCGCGTGGCAGGAAGACCAGGCCCGAGGCGTACTGCGCCGGAAGACTGAGGCCGATGTCGGCGGCGCAGGCGGCGAGCCAAGCCGAGGGGCGTTGGATCAAGAGGCCAGCGCCGTCGCCGGAGGCCCCATCGGCCGCCACCGCGCCGCGGTGGGCCATGCGGGCGAGCGCCTCGAGGGCGAGGTCGAGATTGCGCCGTTTCGGCACGCCGTCCAGCGAGGCGATGAGCCCGAAGCCGCAGGCATCGTGCTCGAAGGACGGATCATGGAGCCCGCGGGAGACTTCGCCCCCCTGGTTCGGCTCCTGTGCCGGCGTGACGCACTCGCGCATGCCTTCTGCTCCCCTTGCAGCTTGGTATCGGAGGTGGCTTTCGACTTCACCACGCAGGTCTAGAGTCGGGACTCCAAGCACACGGGGCTCGTGCAAACCCTAGCCGCCATGCGGCCCGGCGGGGTCGGGGCGCATTCGTATTCAGGGCAGAATGCGCAGAGTGGTTGCGAATGCAACCGATCAGCGGCGCAGGATGGCCTCGGCCACCGGTAGCGCCGCCTCGGCCCACAGGGCATACAGGGCGGCGGAGGGATGCAGGCCGTCCTCGGCCAGCATGGCCGTTTCGCCGCCGCGCTCGCGGCTCACCGGCGCGATGTCGACGAAGCGCGCGCCGCGGGCTTCCGCGATGCGCCGGGCCGCGGCATTGAAGGCATCCAGCTGTGCTGCAATCTGCGCACGGTCGCGGCCGGACTGGATCGCGAAGGGGGTGACGCCCCAGTCGGGGATGGCGAGCACCAGCACCCGCGCAGGATCGCCGCCGGCGAAGCCAGCCGCGCGTTCGAGCAGGGCGGAAAACTGCTGCTCGTACTCGGCGAGCGGTCGGCCGCGATACTGGTTGTTGACGCCGATCAGGAGCGAGACCAGGGCATGGTCGGTGGGGATGGGCTCGCGCGCGGCCGCAGCATCGATGCCGGCCTGCAACTCGTCAGTGGTCCAGCCGGTGGTAGCGATGATGCGGGGCTCGCCGATGGCGATGCCGCGTTCGCGCAGCCGCGCGGCGAGCTGCAGCGGCCAGCGCCCTTCTGGAGTCACGCCCTCGCCGATGGTGTAGCTGTCGCCGAGCGCGAGAAAACGCGGTTCGGGCGCGGCGCTGGAGATGCCGGCGGTGGCGCCGGCGGGCAGAGTGGCCAGGACCATGGCGAGCAGGGCCTCAGGCCACATGGCGGGCACCGCCGCGGTCGGCGTACTGCGAGAGCGAGCGTTCGATGCGGCGGAACACTTCGGCGATCTCGCGGGCTTCGGGCAGCAGGGTGACGCGGAAGTGGTCGCGGTAGGGCACGTTGAAGCTGCTACCCGGTACGATCAACACGTGCTCGGTCTCCAGCAGCTCGAGCGCAAAGCGGTAGTCGTCGAAGTCCGGCAGATGGGTGGTGTTCACCCGCGGGAAGGCATAGAGCGCCCCCTGCGGCGGCACCACCGAGAGGAAGCGGCTGCCGGCGCAGGCCTCGATCACCGCCTGGCGCGAGGCGTGCAGGCGGCCGCCGGGAGCGGTGAGTGCGCCGATGGTATCGCCGCCGGTGAGCGCGGCCTCGATGGCGAACTGGCCCGGCACATTGGCGCACAGGCGCAGGGCGCCGAGCAGGTCGAGGGCATGGTGGTAGTCGCCGGTGCGCAAGGGGTCACCGGAGAGCACCGCCCAGCCTACGCGCCAGCCGCAGGCGCGGTGCACCTTGGAAAGACCGCTGAAGGTGAGACAGGGCACGTCGCCGGCCAGCGGGGCCAGCGGCTGGAAGGTGTTGCCGTCGTAGAGGATGCCGTCGTAGATCTCGTCGGCCATCAGCAGCAGGCGGTACTTCGCGGCCAGCGCCACGAGCTTTTCCAGCAGCGGCTTTGGGTAGCTCGCACCCGTCGGGTTGTTCGGGTTGATGAGCACGAGGGCGCGGGTTTTCGGCCCGATCATCCGCTCGATCTCGTCTGGGTCGGGCAGGAAGCCGTTCTCAGCACGACAGCTGTAATAGCGCGGGATACCGTCATTGAGGATGGTGGCCGCACTCCACAGCGGGTAGTCCGGGCTGGGCAGCAGCACCTCGTCACCGAGGTTGAGCAGGGCGCGCAGGGCGATGTCGATCAGCTCCGAGACGCCATTGCCGATGAAGATGCGCTCGGCCGAGGCATGCGGCGTGCCACGGGCCCGGTAGTGCGCGGCCAGTGCCTCGCGGGCCCGGGGCAGGCCCTGCTGGTGGGTGTAGGGGTCGGTGTCGTGGATATGGTCGGCAATCGCACGCTGCAGGTGCTCGGGCGCGCGGAAGCCAAAGGCTCCGGGATTGCCGATATTGAGCTTGATCAGTTTGTGGCCGTGGCTTTCCAACTCACGGGCGCGGCGGGCGAGATCGCCGCGGATCTCGTAACGGACTTCCCGCAGGCGTTCGCGGGTGGCGAGGGTATGGGAGGGCATGGGGCAGGGCGGGGGAAACCAGCCCCGAGGGTAACGCATGCGCTTCGAGACTGGCCTCAGTCCCGCGGACGGGCCTGCCGCAGCCCGGCCAGGGCGAGGGCGGCGAAGCCGAGTTCCCAGACCAGGGCATAGGCGAAGAAGGGTACCCAGACCCCGTCCAGCGCGATGCCGACGAGGCGCCCGAGGGCAATACCGCCATTGGCTGCCAGCGCCAGCCACAGGCCGGGGACGCGCCAGGCCGGGCGGGCGGCCGCCGCGAGCAGCAGGGCGCCGAGGCCGAGCTCGAGGCCGCCGTAGAAGGCGCGGAACTCGGTGGCTGCGGCCGGGCCCTCGGCGCGGATGCCGATGGCGGCCAGCGGCACGACCGGATCCACGAGAAACCACAGGCCAAAGCCGAGGAAGCCGAGGCCGGCGAGCACGAGCACGAGGACGCGGTAGCTTTCCATGCCCGCAGGCTAGCACCCGCCGCGGTCAAGGGCGGGGCAAGCCCGCGTACACTGCGCGCGATGACGTGGACCCCCGACGACTTCGAGGCCGTGCGGCCGATGGGCTGGCGCGAGGACGCGCCCGCGGCCGAGGCCCTTGCCGCCCTGCCGCGCGCGCCGCTGGCGCGGGTGGTGGGCCAGCACCGCAATGCCTACGTGGTGGCCACCGCCATCGACGAGACGCGTCGCGTGCAGCCACCGGCCGCCTGGACCCGGCCGCGCTTCCCGGCCGAGCAGCGCGCGGTGGTGGGCGACTGGGTGCTGCTCGACGGCCGCGGCGAGGCCATCGCCCAACTGCTGCCGCGTCACGCCCTGCTGCGCCGCGCCGCCGCCGGCGAGCACTACCAGCAGCAGCCGATCGCCGCCAACATCGACCATGTGCTGGTGGTGACCGGGCTGGACGGCGATTTCAACCCGCGTCGCATCGAACGCTACCTGCTGCTGGTGCAGGCGAGCGGCGCCGCCCCGGTGCTGGTGCTGACCAAGGCCGACCTCGCCGGCGACCTCGCCGGCGAGGCCGCCGACCTCTTGGCACCGCTCACTGCTGCCGGCTTTCCGCTGCATGTGGTGAACGGCAAGGATCCGGCCAGCGCTGCCGTGCTCGCGCCCTACCTCGGGCCGGGGCGGAGCTGCGTGCTGGTGGGCAGCTCGGGCGCCGGCAAGTCCACCCTCACCAACACCCTGCTCGGGCGCGAGCAGATGAAGACTGCGGCGGTGCGCGAGACCGATTCCCGAGGCCGGCACACCACCACTACGCGGGTGCTGATCCCTTTGCCGCAGGGCGGCTGCCTGATCGACACCCCGGGCATGCGCGAGCTGAAGCTGGTGGGCGAGGAGGACCTCGCCGAGGGCGTGTTCGAGGACATCGAGGCGCTGGCCGCTACCTGCCGTTTCCGCGACTGCGCCCATCTCAACGAGCCGGGCTGCGCGGTGCTGGCGGCTCTTGCGGCAGAGCAGCTCGACGAGGCGCGCTACGGCCACTACATCAAGCTGCGCGACGAGCGCGACGCCGCCGCCCAGACCCTCGCCCAGCGGCGGCAGGAGGCGCGGCAGGCGTCGCGGGGCGTACGGCCGCGGCCGAAGGACCGGTTCGGGCGGCGCTGAAACCGCCCGCTTCAGCGTTCCTGGGCGCGCGGCTGCGAGGGGCGCACACCGAAGAGCTGCGGCACCGCATCGAGGTTATCGATGTCCACCCGGTCGAGGCGGATGGTGTTGGCGAACAGCGAGAAGGCCAGCAGGCCGGCGAGGCCTCCCGCCCGGCGCGCCCAGGGCGGCAGGTGGCGGGGCGGGGCGATGGCCCCGCTCTCGAAGGCGGGCTCGAGGTCGAACACGTCCTCCAGCGTCATCTTTCCGGCGAACAACCGGTGGGTGAGGGCGAGGCGGCGGTGCTTCAGGCACCAGCGAAAGAAGGTATGCACCCGCACCAGGCCGGCGAGGTAGACGCCGTCCTTGGTGAAGGCCGCGCCACCGGTCACCGGCACGCCGCGGAAGATGCGCGCCGCCGAGGCGAAACTCTCGGTCTCGCGCTGTCCGGCCTCGAGGAAGAAGCGGAACACATCGATGAAATCGGCGCCGCGCAGGGCCATGTCGATGGCGAGGATGCGCAGGCTGATGCGCTTCATGCGCTCGATGTCGATATGGCCGGTGATCAGCTCGGCGAAGGTGGCAAGCCCCTCCTGGGTGGCGATGATCCGCGGCGAGGTGCGCGAGAGCGAGGCGAAGTGCGGCTGCGCCCGGCCGTTGAGGGCGGTGAGGGTGTGCACGAAGGCCTCGTGCTCGCGCAGCTGGTGCACGTCGTATTCGCTGAACGCGGCGCCTTCGCGCAGGCGGATGCGGGTAGGGCCGGCGGCGGCCTTGGCGATCAGATCGGCATCCAGCTCCACCGCCACTTCGCCGGGGCCGAAGAAAGCATCCATGTCGGCCTGCAGCCGGTCGCGCACCTCGGTGGAGGGGATGCGCACATCATCGGTATCGGCATCCCGCAGTTCGGCATCCAGCTCGTCGGCGATACGCACGAAGTGCATGGCGGCATCGAGCCCGGAGACCTCGCCGCCGGGCAGGGGGTCGCCGGGGCGGCCGAACAGGCGGATCGAGTGGTCGGTGACCGCCGCCGTGCCCACCGCCTCCAGCAGCTGGGCGGCGGTATGCCAGCTCTCGCAGCTGCGGCGCAGGTAGAGGCCGAGCGGCGAGTCGACGTCGCAGGCCTCGCCGATGGCGCGCAGCTCGGCACGCACGTCCGCGAGGTCCTCGGGCTCGTACTCGGGTTCGGGAAGGCGCAGCACGCCACGCCGCCAGCGTTCGAGGAAGGCCACCTGCACCCGGCGCTTCCAGCTCACCGACTGCAGCAGCCGCAGCCGCCGCGTCGCCCGCACCAGACGGGCGTCGAGGTCGGCATGGTGCGCGAGCTCGGATCGGGTGGCCACGGCGGGCGGTCCATCGGGCATGCCGACCAGCATACGCCCCCCGCGCCCCGTTGACCGGCCGAGCGCCGGGCCGCAGCCTTGGCGCCCATGACCGCCCTGCTCCCCGATCCGCCCGCGCCTCCCCGCTGGCACCACAGCCTCCAGACGCGCTTTGCGCTCTGGTTCGGCGTGGCCGGGGCGCTGGCGGCGGTGGCCGGCGGCATCGCCCTCTACCGGGTGGCCGAGGCTCGGGCGCTGGAGGCCGCGGGCGCCAGTCTGGTCGAATCGCTGCGCCGCACCGGGGTCGAGGGCCGCGCCCTGCTGCAGGCGGTGGACGTCGGGGCGGCCACCCTGGCCGGGGCGGTGCCGGGGATGCGCGGCGATGCCGCCCAGACCCTCGCCCTGCTCGATGCCGTGGTGCTGGCCGATCCGAACGTGGCCGGCGGCCTGGTGGCCGCCGAGCCCGCCGTCTCGCCGCTACCGGGGCGGCACTGGGCGGTGTACGCGGCGAAGCAGGGACGGGGCGTGGTGCACCGCGATCTGATCGGTGAGCGCGGCATCGACGTGCCGGCCCAGACCTGGTACCGCGAGACCCTGGCCGCCGGTGGGCCGCGCTGGTCGCCGCCCTACTTCAACGAGACGGCGGGCGGGCGCTGGATGGTGACGCTCAACCGCCCGCTGGCGTCCAGCAACGGGCAGCCTTCGGGCATGGTGAGCCTCGATGTCCCGATCAACCGCTTCAATGCCCTGCTCGATCCTTTTCGCAACGACCCCCGGCTGCGCGCCGTCCTGCACAAAGGCCCGGTATGGATCGGCGATTCGGACTGGGTTTCGGTGGGAACGCCGCCGCCGGCCCTGCCGGAACTGGACGCCCTGCTCACCGCGGCGCGCCAGCAGGCCAGGCCGGGCGAACTCGTCGTCCTCGGGCAGGGGCGGCGCGGGGCCCATGCCAGCATCGACGGTGACTGGGGCCTGCTCCTGGTGCTCGACGAAGCGGCTACCCTGGCGCCCCTGCGCGAAGTGACCTGGCGCTTCGCCGGCGGCACCGTGGTGCTGATCGGCCTGCTCGCCCTGCTCGGCAATGCCCTGTCGCGCGGCATCACCCGACCGATGGTGCAGCTCGGCGAGGCCGCCCGCCGCCTCGCCCAGGAAGGCTTCGCCATGCCCACCGCCCTGCTGGTGCGGCGCGACGAGGTGGGCGAGCTGGCGCGGGTGCTCGATGGCGCCGATGCCGCCCTCCGGCAGCAGATGGCGCAGACCCAGCGGCTTGCCCAGGAGCAGCAGAAGCTCGACAGCGAGCTTCGGCTCGCCCATGACCTGCAGCAGTCGATGCTGCCGCCGGCCACCGCGGTCGACGTGCACGAGGGCCACCTCGACATCCACGCCGTGCTGAAGCCGGCCAAGAGCGTGGGCGGCGACTTCTACGCTTTCCACCCGCGTGAGGACGGGATGCTGTGGTTCGCCATCGGCGACATCAGCGACAAGGGCGTGCCGGCGGCCCTGTTCATGGCCCGCACGGTGGCCGTGCTGGAGGCCACCGCCCGCAACACCGACTCCCCGGCCCTGATGCTGGCCCGCGCCGCCCCGCGGCTTGCCGAAGGCAACGAGAGCTGCATGTTCGCCACCGCCCTGTGCGGGCTGGTGGATCCGCACACCGGCATGTTCGAGCTGGCGAGCTCCGGCCACGAGCTGCCCTTCATCGTCCGCGCCGACGGGCGGGTCGAATTGTTCGAGATGGAGACCGGCGCTCCGCTCGGCATCGATCCGGAGGCCTATGGCGAGGGCCATGCCGGCATGCTCGCCCCCGGCGACTGCCTGTTCTGTTTCACCGATGGCGTGACCGAGGCCCGCAACCGCCTCGGTGAGCTGTTCGGCGAGGCCCGGCTGCGCGAGGTGTTGGCGCAGCCCGGACGCAATGCCGAGCAGCGCATCGCCGACGTGGTGGCGGCGGTGGAAGCCTTTGCCGCCGGGGCCGAACCGGCCGACGACGTGACCGTGCTGGCGGTGGGCCTGGTCGCTCCGGAGCAACCGGCCAGCGATCCGCTGCATTTCTCCATCTGGCCCTCCGGCCTGCGGGCGATGAATCGGGCGATCGACGAATGCCTGGCCCGCCATGGCATCGACGCCGAGGGGCAGTCGGACGTGCGCCTGGTGCTGGAGGAGCTGCTGGCCAATGCCATCGACCATGGCGGCGCGGTGGACTGCACCGTGGACCTGAGCTTCACCGAGCGCACCATCACCTTGCGCATCGTCGATGACGGGATGCCCTTCAATCCGCTCGATACTCCCGATCTCGAGCTCGATGCCGAGGACCTCGACCGCCCGATCGGCGGCCTTGGCATCCATCTCATCAAGACCATGAGCCTCGACGCGGTCTATGCTCGCGAGGGCGACCGCAACCGGCTCACTCTCGTTCTTCCCAGGAATCCGCCGACATGAGCGACGATCTTCGCATCTCCATCGAAGGCAGCGGCCCGAAGCGCACCTGCGCGCTTGCCGGCCACCTCGACACCCATACTTACCAGATGGCCGATGCCGCCCTGGAGCCGGTACTGGCCGACCCCGCGGTGAGCCTGCTGGTGCTCGATCTCTCGGAGCTCGATTACATCAGCTCTGCTGGCCTGCGCACCGTGTTCCGCGCCCGCAAGACCCTCGGGGCGCGGGGGGGGAAGGTGGTGGTGACCAATCCGCAACCGCAGATCCGCAAGGTCTTCGACCTCGTCAAGGCCGTACCCTTCTCCGAGATCTTCAGCTCGATGGAAGAGGCCGACGCCTACCTCGACGCCATGCAGAAGCGGGTGCTCTCGGGCGAGGACGACTGACCCTGCCGGGCCGATTGCCGGCCCCACCGCCGCTTCCCGTACGCCGCCGTCGCCAGCCCTCCCCTGGGCATGGCTAGAATGCGGCTCGCCTTTCCATGCCCGCTCCGATGTCCGACCAAGACGCGTTCAAACAGGCCGCCCTCGACTACCACCGCCAGGCGCCGGCCGGAAAGATCAAGGTCATGCCGACCAAGGCGCTGGTCACCCAGCGCGACCTCTCGCTCGCCTATTCGCCCGGCGTGGCCGCGGCCTGCGAGGCGATCGTGGCCGACCCCGCCACGGCGCGGGACTACACCGCCCGCGGCAACCTGGTGGCGGTGATCTCCAACGGCACCGCGGTGCTCGGCCTCGGCGACATCGGCCCTCTCGCCGGCAAGCCGGTGATGGAGGGCAAGGGCGTGCTGTTCCAGAAGTTCGCCGGCATCGACGTGTTCGACCTCGAGGTGGCGGAGAAAGACCCCGACAGGCTGGTGGACATCATCGCCTCCCTGGAGCCCACTTTCGGCGGCATCAATCTCGAGGACATCAAGGCCCCGGAGTGCTTCATCGTCGAGCGCAAGCTGCGCGAGCGGATGAAGATCCCGGTCTTCCACGACGACCAGCACGGTACCGCCATCATCGTCGGCGCCGCCATGCTCAATGCTCTGCATGTCGTCGGCAAGAAGATCGAAGAGGTGAAGTTGGCGGTGAGCGGCGCCGGGGCCGCCGGCATCGCCTGCCTCGACATGCTGGTCTCGCTCGGCGTACGTCCGGAACACATCCTGGTGGTCGACCGCGAGGGTGTGCTGCACACCGGCCGCACCGACCTCAACGAGGGCACGGCGCGCTATGCCCGTGACACCCCCTTCCGCAGCCTGGCCGAGATCGTGCGCGGCGCCGACGTCTTCCTCGGCCTTTCCGCCGGCGGCGTGCTGAAGCCGGAGATGGTGGCGACGATGGCGCCGCGGCCGATCATCTTCGCGCTGGCCAATCCCACGCCCGAGATCCTGCCGGAGGCAGCCAAGGCGGTGCGCCCCGACGCCATCATCGCCACCGGCCGCAGCGACTATCCGAACCAGGTCAACAACGCGCTGTGCTTCCCCTACATCTTCCGCGGTGCGCTCGACGTGGGGGCCACCACCATCAACGAGGCGATGAAGCGCGCCTGCGTGCTCGCCATCGCCGAGCTGGCCCGCAAGGAAGCGACCGATCTCGGCGCTGCCTATGGCGGCGAGCCGGTACAGTTCGGCGCCGAATCGCTGATTCCCCGGCCCTTCGACCCGCGCCTGCTGGTCTCGTTGGCCCCGGCCGTGGCCGAGGCGGCGATGGCCTCCGGCGTGGCCACCCGGCCGCTCGACATCGCCCAGTACCGCGACCGCCTGAGCCAGTGGGTGTTCCGCACCGGCCTGATGATGAAGCCGGTGTTCGATCGCGCACGCGCGAACCGGCAGCGCGTGGTTTATGCCGAGGGCGAGGAGGAGAACGTGCTGCGCGCCGTGCAGACGGTGGTGGACGAAGGGCTCGCTTTCCCGATCCTGGTCGGCCGCCCGGCGGTGATCGAGCGTCGCATCCAGCGCCTCGGTCTGCGCATCCGCCCCGGCGTGGATGTCGAAGTGACCAACATCGACGATGATCCGCGCTTCAACGAGTACTGGCAGCTCTACCACCAGATCATGGCCCGCAAGGGCGTGACGCCCTCGGCGGCCAAGGCCATCGTGCGCGGCCGCGATACCGTGATCGCCGCTCTGATGGTGCGCCGTGGCGAGGCCGATGCCATGCTCTGCGGCATCGTCGGCCGCTATGCCCGCAAGCTGCGCTACGTGCGCGAGATCCTCGGCCTCGATGCCGGCAGCAAGGCGCTCTCGGCGATGTCGGCGGTGCTCAACGACAAGGGCGTGTTCTTCTTCGCCGATACCCATGTGCAGCCCGACCCCAGCGCCGAGCAGATCGCCGACTGCGTGCAGCAGGCGGCGTTCCGGCTGCGGCTGTTCGGCGTCTCGCCGAAGGTGGCGCTGGTCGGCCACTCCAACTTCGGCAGCTCCGACGCGCCCTCGGCGCAGAAGCTGCGCGAGGCCCTGTGCCTGCTGCATGAGCGCGATCCGAAGCTGGAAGTGGAGGGCGAGATGCACGCCGACCTCGCCCTGGATGAGGAGGCGCGCGAGCGGGTGTTCCCGGACTCGCGCCTGAAGGGCCGGGCCAACCTGATGGTGTTCGCCAACATCGATGCTGCCAACGCCGCCTACAACCTCACCCGCTCGATGACCGATGGCGTTGGCCTTGGCCCCATCCTGATGGGGCTGGGCAAGGCCGCCCACGTACTGACGCCCTCGGCCACCATCCGCCGGATCGTGAACATGACCGCGGTGGCGGCGGTGGATGCGCAGATCCGCGCCGAACGCGCCGGCTGAAGGCGCCGTACGCCGGCGTATTCGTATTCATCGCGGCGGGGCCACGCGCCCCGCTGCTAGACTTTCGACTCTAAAACGTGCGCCGGCCCCTTCGACCTCGGCGCGCCCGACCCGCTGGCCGCGCGTTCCGCGCGGGAGGAATAGGCAATGAACTGGCTGCAGGACGTCCTGGCGAACGACATCGACCCCACCGAAACCCAGGAATGGCTGGAATCGCTGAAGGCGGTGATCGATGCCGACGGCCCGGAGCGCGCCCATTACTTGCTCGAGCGCATGGTGGAACTGACCCGCCGTGCCGGCGCGCACCTGCCTTTCGCCCCCACCACCGAGTACATCAACACCATCCCGCCGCACCTCGAGGCCAAGAGCCCGGGTGATGCGCAGATGGAATGGCGGCTGCGCTCGCTGATCCGCTGGAATGCGCTGGCCATGGTAGTGCGGGCCAACCGCAAGCCCGGGGAACTCGGCGGCCACATCGCCAGCTTCGCCTCGGCGGCCACGCTCTATGACGTTGGCTTCAACCACTTCTGGCGCGCGCCGAGCGAGCAGCACCCCGGCGACCTGCTCTACATCCAGGGCCACAGTGCGCCCGGCATCTATGCCCGTGCCTTCCTCGAGGGCCGGCTCACCGAAGAGCAGCTCGACCACTTCCGCATGGAAGTCGATGGCAAGGGCATCTCGAGCTATCCCCACCCCTGGCTGATGCCGGACTTCTGGCAGACGCCCACCGTGTCGATGGGGCTTGGTCCCATCGCCGCCATCTACCAGGCGCGTTTCTGGAAATACCTCGAGGCCCGCGGCCTGATGCCGGCCTCCGACCGCAAGGTGTGGTGCTTCATGGGCGACGGCGAGTGCGACGAGCCCGAGAGCCTCGGCGCCATCTCGCTGGCGGGCCGCGAGGGTCTCGACAACCTGATGTTCGTCATCAACTGCAATCTGCAGCGCCTCGATGGCCCGGTGCGCGGCAACGGCAAGATCATCCAGGAACTCGAGGGCGTGTTCCGTGGGGCTGGCTGGAACGTCATCAAGGTGATCTGGGGCAGCTACTGGGATCCGCTGCTGGCCAAGGACAGCAACGGCACCCTGAAAAAGCTGATGATGGAGACCGTCGACGGCGAGTACCAGAACTGCAAGGCCTTCGGCGGCGCCTATACCCGTGAGCACTTCTTCGGTAAGTACGAAGAGACGAAGCGCATGGTGGCCTCGCTCTCCGACGAGGACATCTGGCGCCTCAACCGCGGCGGCCACGACCCGCACAAGGTGTATGCCGCCTACCACGCCGCGGTGAACCACAAGGGCCAGCCTACCGTGATCCTCGCCAAGACGGTGAAGGGCTACGGCATGGGCAAGGCCGGTGAGTCGATCAACATCACCCACCAGCAGAAGAAGCTGGACGATGCGGCGGTAAGGGCCTTCCGCGACCGCTTCAACATCCCGGTGAGCGACGAAGATCTGCCCTCGGTGCCCTTCTACCATCCCGGCCCGGACTCGCCCGAGGTGCAGTATCTGAAGGCGCGCCGGGCCGCGCTCGGCGGTCCCCTGCCGCAGCGCCGCAGGAAGGCCAGCCAGTCACTGCCGGTGCCCGCGCTGTCCGCCTTCGAGCGCCTGCTGAAGAGCAGCGGCGAGCGCGAGATCAGCACCACCATGGCCTTCGTGCAGGCGCTGAACGTGATCCTGCGCGACAAGGTGGTGGGCCCGCGCACGGTGCCGATCATCTGCGACGAGGCACGCACCTTCGGCATGGAAGGCCTGTTCCGCCAGATCGGCATCTACTCGCCGCACGGGCAGAAGTACAAGCCGGTAGATGCCGACCAGCTGATGTTCTACCGCGAGGACGAAGCCGGGCAGGTACTGCAGGAGGGCATCAACGAGGCCGGCAGCTTCGCCAGCTGGATGGCGGCCGCCACCAGCTACAGCACCAACGACGTGCCGATGCTGCCGTTCTACATCTTCTATTCGATGTTCGGCTTCCAGCGCGTCGGCGACTCGGCCTGGCAGGCCGCCGACATGCGCGCCCGCGGCTTCCTGCTCGGCGCCACTGCCGGCCGCACTACGCTCAACGGCGAGGGCCTGCAGCACGAGGACGGCCACTCGCACCTGTTGGCCGGCAACATCCCGAACTGCCGCCCCTACGACCCCACCTTCGCCTATGAAGTGGCGGTAGTGCTGCAGTACGGCATGCAGCGCATGCTCACCGAGCAGGTGGACGAGTACTACTACCTCACCCTGATGAACGAGAACTACGCGCACCCGGACATGCCGGAGGGCGCGGCCGAGGGAATCATCAAGGGCATGTACCTGTTGAAGGATGCCGGCAAGCCGAAGAAGGGCGAGCTGCGCGTACAGCTGATGGGCTCGGGCACCATCCTGCGCGAGGCCATCGCTGCCGCCGAGTTGCTCGATCGGGAGTTCGGCGTCTCGGCCGACATCTGGAGCTGCCCGAGTTTCACCGAGCTGCGCCGCGACGGGTTCGATTGCGAGCGCTGGAATCGCCTGCACCCGGAGGCGAAGACCCCGCGCAAGGCCTATGTCACCGAGTTGCTGGAGGGCCGTCAGGGCCCGGCCATCGCCGCTACCGACTATGTGCGCCAGTACGCCGACCAGATCCGTGCCTTCGTGCCGATGCGCTACACCGTGCTCGGCACCGACGGTTTCGGTCGTTCGGACACCCGTGCCAACCTGCGCCGCCACTTCGAAGTGGACCGCTACTACATCGCCCATGCCGCCATCGCGGCGCTGGCGGCCGAGGGCAAGATGAACGCCAAGGACGTGGCCCGGGCGATCAAGACCTTCGGCATCGACCCGGAGAAGGCCAACCCGATCGGCGTCTGACCTTCGCGGGAGAGGCGCTGCATGCTTCCCCCGAACGCCGGTGCGGCGCTGCAGGCGGCCCTGCCGCAGGTGCTGGCCGGGCTGCCTGCCACGGCCGTGGTGCGTGTCTTCCGCGCCCTGCCCGGCCTCGCCGCGGCCCTGCCGCCCGGCCTTCGCCTCTCCTTCGCGCAGGGCATGAAGCCGCTGCATGACGCCCTGCGGGCCGAAGGGCGCGGGCCGGTCGATGACGGGCTTGCCGAACCCGCCGGGCTTCCGGCCCCTTCGCTCGCCCTGCTGCTGCTGCCGCGCTCCCGCGAGGAAGGCAGGGCGCTGCTGGCGCGGGCCGTGTGCGGGCTGGCGCCCGGCGGCCTTGTACTGGCGGCGGCCCTGAACGAGGAAGGCGCGAAAGCCTTCGAGAAGGATCTCGCGGCCCTGATGCCCCTGGGGGGGGGACTCAGCAAGGCCCATGGCCGTGCCTTCTGGACGCAACCGCGGCCCGCCATGCTGGAGGCGGCCACGCAGGTGCTGGCGCAGCGCTGGATCGCTGCCGATGTCCCGCGGCATGACCCGCATACCGGTCTGTGGACGCGCCCCGGGGTGTTCAACGAGGGCCGGCTCGACGCCGGCTCGGCCCTGCTCATCGCGCATCTGCCGGCGAGTCTGCGCGGGCGGGTGGCCGATCTCGGGGCCGGCAGCGGCCTCTTGGCGCGGGCGGTGCTCGAGCGCTGCCCCGGCGTCACGATGCTCGATCTCTTCGAGGCCGAGGCCCGGGCGCTCGAACTGGCGCGGCGGCATCTCGCGGGTGCCCGGGTGCCGGTGGGCTTCCATTGGCACGACGTGGCGGGCGGCGTGCCGGGGCGTTTCGATGCCATCGTCTGCAACCCGCCTTTCCATGTCGGCTCGCGCGGTGTGCCGGCCTTGGGCAGGGCCTTCATCGCCGCCGCGGCCCGGGCGCTCACCCGCGAGGGGCAACTCCTGCTGGTGGCGAACCGCCACCTGCCCTACGAGGAGGCGCTGCGCGAGGCCTTCGCCCACGGCGAACTCGTGGCCGGGGAGGGCGGCTTCAAGGTCTATCGCGCCTGGGGACCGAGGCTGTGAGCGGCAGGGCGGTGAAGCTGCGGCAGTACCTGCAGGCGCTGGGCTACGGCACGCGCCGCGAGGTGGAGGCCCTGATCGCCGAGGGGCGCGTCACCGACGCGGCGGGCGCGGCCCTGTACGTGGATGACGAGGTGGGCGAGGGGGCCCCGGCCCGCGGCGGCCATCGCCTGCCGCATGCGGCGCTGCGTCTCGATGGCGTGCCGCTCGACCCGGCCCCGGGCCTCCTGGCGGCCCTGCACAAGCCGGTGGGCGTCACCTGTTCGACCAAGGACGCCGGGCGGCTCGTCTACGACCTGCTGCCGCCGCGCTGGAAGCGTCGCGATCCGATCGTCGCGCCGGTGGGGCGGCTCGACAAGGACACTTCGGGCCTGCTGCTGCTCACCGACGATGGGCCGCTGCTGCATCGTCTCACCCATCCGCGCCGGCATCTCCCCAAGGTCTATCGCGTCCGCCTCGCCGAAGCGCTGCGCGGCGACGAGGCGGCGTGCTTCGCCGCCGGCACGCTGATGCTGGAGGGAGAAACCAAGCCCCTGCTGCCCGCCACGCTCGAGGTGCTGGGCGAACGCGAGGCGCGCCTCACGCTGCACGAGGGCCGCTACCACCAGGTGCGGCGGATGTTCGCCGCTACCGGCAATGCCGTGCTGGCCCTGCACCGCGAGGCCATCGGCGGGCTCGCCCTGGACGCGCTCGGCCTCGCCGCCGGGGAATGGCGCCTGCTCGATGCGGCGCAGCGGGCCCTGCTGCTGGGCGAGGCGCACGGCTGAGGCCTTAGGCGCGGTTGAAGCGCCCGATGCCTTCGACCAGGGCGGCGAGCGCCTCCCGTTCCGGTGGCTCGAGATCCGGATGCCAGGTATCCATCAGCAGGAGGATCCGCACGCGGTCGCTGCGGTTCCAGGCCTCGTGCCGCCAGGTGTCGTCGAACACCAGCACCTCGCCCTCGCGCCAGGCGTGGGTGAGCCCGGCCACGTGCAAGGCGCAGTCCCGCGGCACCACCAGCGGCAGGTGCACCACGAGTCGGGTGTTGGTGACTCCGTGGTGCGGCTTGATGTGGGTGTCCGGGCCGAGCAGCGAGAAGCAGATCTCCGGGGCGTGGTCGGCGATCCGCACCAGGGGCAGGGCCTCGATGGCCGCCGAGGTGGCCGGGCAGGCGGCATGGACCGACTCGAAGCGGCGGCCGTCGCGGTAGAAGAAGCGCGCCTCCCAGCGGGGCTCGGTGCCGCCGAGGTAGTCGCCGGGATCCTCGCCCTCGCCGAAATGCAGGAAGGATTCACGGGCCTCCTCGCCACAGGCCGCGAGCGCTTCGGCGCGGATCGCGTCGGTGCGGGCCTCGAGCCCCTCGATCCAGGGAAAGCGTGAGCGCGGGTAAATCCGATCCTCGGCCAGGCCTGGCAGGAACAGGAAGCGGGCCTTGCGGGCGGGATCCGCGGGTGCCGGGGGCGCGTGCCCGAGGTAGGCCTCGAGCCAGGCGCGGATGCGGGCGAGGGCAGGGCGGCCATGGGCGTCCTCGAAGGGGCGGAGCAGGGTGTCCAGCAGCTGCCGGCGCTCGGCGTCCACGAGGTCCATCACCGCCAGGACCAGCGGACGCAGCCCGGGCGGCGTGCTGTCGGCATCGCGCCAGCGGCCCTTGGCCTGGGCCCGGGTCAGGGCCCGGAAGCCCTGCCGGGCGGCCTCGAGCCGTTCGCCTTTTGCAAGCAGGAGGCGGGCGAGGTTGAGATGGGCGAGTTCGGGCTCCGGTCGGCGGCCAGCGCCTCACGCAGACGGGCGATGCCCGCCTCGAGCTCACCGGCCGCGGCGAGCGCGATGCCGAGATTGCGTCGCAGCACGCCGCGCAGGGCGGCATCTGCCCCTGCTCCAAGGTTGGCCTCAGCCTCTTCGATGAGGCGTACGGCTTCGCGCGGGCGCCCAGAACGCATGGCCTGCCCGGCATGGACCATCAGGGCCTCGAGGCAGGGCTGGAAGGATTCCGTCATGTCGGGGTGCCGGGCAGGAGACGCCTAGAATACGTGCCTTCCGCCGCAGCCCGGGACTGCCCTGCCGTGAGTCTTCCGTCCGCCCTTCCTCCGGTGGCGCGCCTTTACGAATACTTCGCCGCCGGGCATTGGGGTGAGGTCGAGGCGGGCGCGCGCCAGCGTCTCGAACATCTGCCCGAGGAGATTCCGACCCGGCTCGTGCTCGCCCTGGCCCTGAGTGCCCAGCGCCGACCCGACGAGGCTCTGCCGCATTTCGAGTGGCTGGCGTCGGCTCAGCCGGAGGAGCCGGCGCATTGGGTGAATCTCGGGCATTGCCTCTGCGAGCTCGACCGCGCGGCAGAAGCCCTGGCGCCGCTCGAGCGCGCCGAGCGGCTGGGAGCGCGGGACGAAGCCTTTCTACTCGCGATGGTGCGGGCCCTGCTCGCCCATCAGCGCGTCGCCAGCGCGCGTCCGCTTGCCGAAGCCCTGGTACGTCGCGCCCCGGATGATGCGGAGGCGGTTCTGCTGTATGTCCGCACCCTGCTGGCCAACGAAGAACCCGAGCTCGCCGCAGAGGCGATGGCGGCCTTTTCCGGGCGTCCGCTCGATCCCGACGGCGGCGCTCGAGGCCGGCCATCTGCTGCTGGAAATCGGCCTTTACGAAGACGCCCTGGCACGCTTCCGCGAGGCCGCCGCCGCCAGCCCGGAACAGATCGAGGCCAGGCTCGGCATCGCCTCGGCCCTGGAGCGGCTCAATCGGGTCGATGAAGCGGTCGCGGTCTTCGTCACGGTCGCCAGCGCGGCGGAGGGCGAGGGCCGCATCGCCGAACTGGCCCTCGAACTGGACGCCCAACTGGCGGCCCGCCGTGGCGAGCACGGGCGTGCCATCGCCGGTTACCGCCGGCTCTGCGCGCGTTCGCGCGATCTTGCCGCCCGGGGCGATCTGCATCTCAAGCTCGCCCGGAGCCTGGCCGAAGCCGGCCGGGCCGAGGAAGCCATTGCCGAGGCGGGTGAGGGCCATCGCCTGAAACTGGCTCGCGTGCGTGCCGCGCATGCCGGTATGCCGCCCGGAGAGCGCCTGCTGGCGGTGCTGGACGAGCCCGTGCCGCCGGTGGGTCGCTTCCATGATGCCGGGCCCGTGGGGGCTCCCCCGGATCCGGTCTTCGTCGTCGGCTTCCCGCGTTCCGGCACCACCCTGCTCGAGCAGCTCCTGGATGCCCACGAGGCCCTCGCCTCTTTCGACGAGCAGCCCTTCCTGCACCGGCTCGTCACCGAGCTCGAGCGCGGAGGAACGCCGTACCCGGCGGCGCTCGCCGGCCTCGACAGGGCGCTTGCCGGTCGGCTCCGCGAGCGCTACTTCACCGAGGTCGGCCGCAAGCTCGGCGGAGCCGGCGGGCGGCGGGCGGTCGACAAGAATCCGCTCAACCTCGTGCGTCTGCCGCTGGTGGCCGCGCTGTTCCCGCAGGCCCACGTCATTCTCGCGCTGCGCCATCCCTGCGACGTGGTGCTGAGCTGTTTCATGCAGAACTTCCGTTCGCCGGCCTTCGCCGTCACCTTCGCTACGCTCGAGTCCACGGCGGCGATGTACGCGAAGGTGATGGCGCACTGGCAGCGCAATGCCGCGGCGCTCGGTCTGCCGGTCTACCGGCTGCGCTACGAGGCGCTGGTGGCCGACGTGGCCGGCGAGGGACGGCGGCTGTTCGATTTCCTTGGCTTGCCCTGGCACGATTCCCTGCTCGCCTTCACCGAGCGTGCCCGAGCGAAAGGTGCGATCAGCACGCCGAGCTACGCCCAGGTGGTACAGCCGGTGAACCGCCGGGCCGTGGGACGCTGGCAGGCCTACCGCGCTGCCTTCGAGTCCTCCGGGGCGCTGCGCCTGCTCGCGCCCTGGATCGAGACCTTCGGCTACGAGGCATGAAAAAAGCCGCGCGGGTTGCCCCGCGCGGCTTCGGTGGGCATGGCCCCTGCGTCAGAAGCTGACGGTGGCGCTCGCCCAGTAGAAGCGGCCCACGGTGTCGTGGGTGCGCTCGTCGATGTTTCCGTTGAGCGAGTTGTTCTGGTACAGGATCGCCGGCTGCTTGTCGAAGGCGTTGTCGATGCCGAGCATGAAGCGGGTGTTCCAGTCATCGACGCGGTAACCCACCTGGAAGTTGTGGTAGGTGTTGGCGCCGCGGAAGAACACGCAGCCTTCATTGCCGACGACCGAGCGCCCGGCATTGTCGGCGCAGGGGCCGTCCTCGCGCAGGCTGCCCACCTTGAAGCCATGGACATAGCGCTGGGTCCACTGCGCCTCCCAGTTGCCGAGCGTCCAGTTCAGGGTGCCGAGCGCGCGCCAGCGGCTGTAGTTACCGAGGCCGCCTTTCGAGGCAGGCAGGAAGGTGCCGGCGTTGAACTGCTGGTCGACGACCACACCGTTGACGATCACCTTGACGTCGTACTGCGCCACGTAGGTGGTGTCGAGGCTGTAGCGGAAGCTGCCCCAGTCGGTGTCGAGCGCGTACTTGAAGCCGAGGTCGAAGCCGCGGGTCACCGTGGTGCCGGCGTTCTGCTGGCGGTCCTGCACCAGGAACACGTCGCCGGTGGCCGGATTGCGGGTGAACAGGCTGCAGAACGCCGCGTTGCCGGCGAAGCAGGCATCGAGGATCGGCTGGGTGCCATAGGTCTGGATGGTGTCCTTGAGGCTCACGCGCCAAACGTCGAGGGTGGCGGAGAAGCCATCGAGCCATTCCGGCGAGTACACCGCGCCCCAGGTCACCACGTCGCCGGTCTCCGGCTTGAGGTTCTCGTTGCCGCCGAGCAGGGCGTTGGTCTGGCCCAGGCCCTGCTGGAAGGTGCCGGGCCCGCTGAGGCCGACGCAGGACAGTGGGCGGCCATTGCAGGGGTCGGAGTACACCGGGTTGGTGATGCGGATGCCGCCGTAGAGATCGGAGATGGTCGGCGCGCGGAACACCTCGGCATAGGTCCCGCGCAGCATCAGGTCGTCGATGACCCGCCACTCGAGGCCGAGCTTGCTGTTGGTGGTGCTGCCGAAACTGTCGTAGTCCGACCAGCGGGTGCCGAGGGTGGCGTTCAGGCGGCTGGCCAGCGGCAGCAGGAACTCGGCATAGAGTTCCTTCACCGTGGAGGACCCCGAGGTGGGATTGGCGCAGCTCTCGGAGCTGATGCCGCAGCCGAAGGTGCTGCCGTCGCCCTGGATGAACTTGATCGCCGCCGGACGGAAGGCGAAACGCTCCTTGCGGTATTCGGCGCCGATGGCGGCGCCGACCGTCCCGGCCGGTAGCTCGAACAGATCACCGCTGAAGTTCAGGCTCAGGCTGCGTTCGGTATTGGTGGTGGTATCGCTCACCGGCACGCGCAGGGCCTCCAGCGCGGCGATCTGGGCCTGACCTTCCGGGGTGGCCGGATCGGGCTGGTTGAAAAAGTTGATCGGCGTGCAGTTGGCGATCACGTTGCCGGGCGTGCCGCAGCGCGGCACGTTCTGGGCGTCGCGGAAGGACGGGCCGAGGGCGTCGGCGAGGCGGGCATAGTCGATGTAGCCCACGTCCTCGTTGGTCTGCACGAGGCGGCCATAGCCCAGGGTGGCATCCCAGCGCCAGGAGGTGTTGCCGATGGCGCCCTCGAGACCGGCGTACATCTGCTTGAAGTCGGTCTCGTACTCGTAGCTGCGGTCGCCGAGGCCGAGGATGCGGTAGCGGCCGTTCACGTCGGCGCCGAAGGGGTTGTAGATGCTCTGGCCGGACAGCGGGATGCCGTCGAAGTCGGAGAAGAAGGGCAGCGGGGCGATGATGCCGGCGGAGCGGGTGTTCTGGCCGAGGAAGGTGGCGAAGGCCGTCACCGTCTCGGTCAGATCCAATTTGCCGCTGAAGGCGAGGCCGGCGCGCTCCTGTGGCGTCATCACCACGTTGCCGGCGGCCTGGTAGTTGTAGGAATCGGTCTCGCCGCCGACGTAGCAGCGGAAGTCCGAGGGGCTGGTGCCCGAGGTGCCCTCACGGCGGGTGACGTTGGCGAAGCCGTTGCCGCCGACGCAGGCGCCGAGGCCGTTGGCGATGGCGACCGCGGCCGGCAGGGTGTAGCGGCCGCGCGGCGTGGAGCTGGAGCCCGCGCGCGAGACCACGCCGGTCGAGAGGTAGAGGGCGAAGGCCGAGAAATCGCGGTCGGCCGAGGAGATCTTCTCCTGCTTGTTGTAGTTCACCGAGAGGATCGCCGAGCCGCGGTCGCCCGACCAGCCGAGCGTCGAGGAGGCACCGGTGCGCTCGCCGTCGTCGCGCGAGGAGATGCCGTAGTTCACGGTGGCGGTGGCGCCCTCGAAGCCGCGCTTGATGATGAAGTTCACCACGCCGCCGATGGCGTCGGAGCCGTAGATCGCCGAGGCGCCGTCCTTCAGTACCTCGACGCGCTCGATCATCTCGACCGGAATCGAGTTGATGTCGTCATAGGTGACGCGGCGGCCGTCGAGCAGCAGCAAGGTGCGCTGTTCGCCGAGACCGCGCAGCGAGACGGTGGAAGCGCCGTCGCCGCCGCCGTTGTTCACCGCCGGGTTGGTGGCAGCGCCGGCGATCGAGGGTGTGGACTGGATGAGGTTGCCGAGCGTGACGGCGCCGCTGCGCTCGATGGTGGCGCGGTCGAGCACCAGCACCGGGCTCGCGGTTTCGGCATCGACGCGGCGGATGCGGGTGCCCGTGACCTGGACGGCATCGAGGGTCTTGGCTTCGGTGCCCTCGGCGGGCGCGCTGCCCTGGGCGAGGGCCTGGCCGGCAAGGGCGGTGCTGCCGGCGAGGCCGAGCGCGAGGGCGCGGCGCACGCTGGCGGCGAGCGAGGTGAGAGCGGTCATGCAGGGGTCCTTCGGAAGTGGCGGGACGGGAACGCTTCGTGGAGAAAACATCAACGCATGGTCACGCCCAGATGAAGGCACGATGACCGTCTTTGACATTTAATGCGTTCTTCACGCCCTGTCCAGTGCCTTCCGGGCGGGGCGTGCCCGCCTCATCAGAGCGCGTAGCCGAACTGCTGGCGGAACTGCTCGGCGAACTCGGGGTAGTCGAAGCGCTGGTTCTGAGGGCCTAGGTGCTCGATCTTCAGCGCCCCCATCAGGCTGGCGATACGCCCGGTGGTGGCCAGATCGAGTCCGTTCATGAAGCCGAAGATCAGGCCGGCGCGGTAGGCATCGCCGCAGCCGGTGGGGTCGACCACCCGCATCGCGGTGGCCGAGGGGATGTGGATCATGCCGTCCGGGGTATGGACCTCGGAGCCCTTGGGGCCGCGGGTGATGAAGTAGGCCTTGACCTCGCTTCGCGATCTCCTGCGCCGACCAGCCCGTTCGCTCCTGCAGCAGGCTCGACTCGTAATCGTTCACCGTCACGTAGGTGGCCTGGTCGATCATCCGCCGCAGTTCCTCGCCGTTGTAGAGCGGCATGGCCTGACCGGGATCGAAGATGAAGGGGATGCCGCACTCGGCGAACTCGGCGCAGTTCTGCAGCATGGCCTCGTAGCCGTCCGGGCCGACGATGCCGAAGCTCACGCCGGGCACGTCGCGGACGTGGTTCTCGTAGCTGCGCATCATCGCCCCTGGGTGGAAGGCGGTGATCTGGTTGTCGTCGAGGTCGGTGGTGATGAAGGCCTGGGCGGTGTAGAGGTCGGGGATCTCCTTCACGTAGGTGAGGGGGATGCCCTGTTCCTCGAAATGCGCTCGGTAGGGGCCGAAATCCTGGCCCACGGTGGCCATGGGCAGGGGCTTGCCGCCGAGCAGATTCAGGTTGTAGGCGATGTTGCCGGCGCAGCCGCCGAACTCGCGGCGCATCCGCGGCACGAGGAAGGACACGTTCAGGATGTGCACCTTGTCCGGCAGGATGTGGTTCTTGAACTGGTCGGGGAACACCATGATGGTGTCGTAGGCCAGCGAACCGCAGATCAGGGCAGCACTCATTGCCGGGGATTCCTCGGGGTGGGGCGGCCCGGGGGCGGCCGGGCGGGCAGGGCAGGGGGCCCGGGCGGGCCCGGGGCGGCCGGCAAGGATACCGGGGGGGGCCGAGGGCATGCATCCCGCCGGGCCCGGGGCAGGGGGAAATTCCCTGGCGGGCCCGCCGCCTTAACGGGCTTTTTCCTTGTGGGCCGGGGTGGCCGGTTGCTACCCTGCGAGGCTTGTTTCCCGCCCATTTCACAGCCCTTTCCCCGATGTTCAAGAAGCTCCGCGGTCTTTTCTCCAACGACCTGTCGATCGACCTCGGCACGGCCAACACCCTGATCTACGTCCGCGGGCAGGGCATCGTCCTCAACGAACCCTCGGTGGTGGCGGTGCGCCAGGATCGCGGGGTGGGCTCCACCAAGTCGGTGGCGGCGGTGGGCGCGGAGGCCAAGCGCATGCTCGGCCGCACGCCGGGGAACATCACCACCATCCGGCCGATGAAGGACGGCGTGATCGCCGACTTCACCTACACCGAGGAGATGCTCAAGCATTTCATCCGCAAGGTGCACACCAGCCGGCTGCTGCGTCCCAGCCCGCGGGTGCTGATCTGCGTGCCCTGCGGCTCCACCCAGGTGGAGCGCCGCGCCATCAAAGAGTCGGCGCTGGAGGCCGGTGCCCGCGACGTGTACCTGATCGAGGAGCCGATGGCCGCGGCGATCGGCGCCGGCATCCCGGTGGGCGAGGCCTCGGGCTCGATGGTGATCGACATCGGCGGCGGCACCACCGAGGTGGCGGTGATCTCGCTCAACGGCATCGTCTACTCGCAGTCGGTGCGCATCGGCGGCGACCGCTTCGACGAGGGCATCATCAACTACGTGCGCCGCAACCACGGCACCCTGATCGGTGAGGCCACCGCCGAGCGGATCAAGATGGAGATCGGCTGCGCCTACCCGCAGAAGGAGCAGCGGTCGATGGAGGTCTCGGGCCGCAACTTGGCTGAGGGGGTGCCGCGCAACATCACCATCACCTCCTCCGAGATCCTCGAGGCCCTGCACGAGCCGCTCTCGGGCATCGTCACCGCAGTGAAGCAGGCCCTGGAGCAGACCCCGCCGGAGCTCTGCGCCGACGTGGCCGAGCGCGGCATCGTGCTCACCGGCGGCGGCGCGCTGCTGAAGGACCTCGACAAGCTGCTCTCCGAGGAAACCGGCCTTTCGGTACACGTGGCCGACGACCCGCTCACCTGCGTGGCCCGCGGCGGCGGTCGGGCGCTCGAGCTGGTCGACATGAACGGCAACGAATTCTTCTCGGCGGAGTGAACCGCGCCAGCGGAAGCCCCGTTCCCGCGTGATCCAGCCCGGTTCGCCCCCGCCGAAACTCGCCGACGCGGCCGCGGGCACCCTGCCGCTGCTGGCCTGCATCGTGCTCTCGGCGGTGCTGATGGTGGTCGACCACCGCGGCGAGCTCTCGCCGCGGGTGCGTGCCGCCCTCTCGCTGGCGGTGGAGCCGGTCTGGCGGCTGGCCGCCCTTCCGGGAAGCCTCTGGCGCTGGGCCGGCACCACCCTCTCGCGGCAGCAGGCCCTGGCCGAGGAGACGCGGCTGCTGCGCCGCGAGCTGCAGCTGCGCGATGCCCAGCTGGCGCGGCTGGAGGCGGTCTCGCGAGAGAACCAGCGCCTGCGCGACCTGCTCGGGGCCAAGGGCGACTTCCAGCTGACGGTGCAGATGGCCGGCATCCTCGATGTCGACCTCGACCCGTGGCGGCAGCGCATCCGCCTCGACCGTGGCCGGGCCGAGGGCGTGGAGGAAGGCCAGGCGGTGATCGATGCCGGCGGCATGCTCGGGCAGGTGGTGGAGGTCTCCGAGCACGGCGCCACCGCCCTGCTGCTCACCGATGCCAGCCACTCGGTGCCGGTGCAGGTGGTACGTACCGGGCTGCGCCTGGTGGCGGTGGGCACCGGCCGCAGCGACACGCTGCGGGTGCCGAACATCCCGCAGTCGGCGGATGTCCGGGTGGGTGACCTGCTGGTGACCTCGGGCATCGGCGGGCGCTTCCCGGCGGGGTTCGCCGTAGGCACGGTGCGTGCGGTGGGGCCCGACGACACCCGTCTCTTCCTCGTCGCCGAGGCCACGCCGGCGGCCCGCCTCGACCACGGGCAGGAAGTGCTGCTGGTGATGCGCGGCGAGATCGACCCCAGCGTCGGGCCGCCGGTTCCCGAGGTCCTGACTCCGGCCCCGCCGCCGGCTTCGGCCGCCACCGCGGAGCCATCGCGATGAACCGCGCGCCTCCGCTCTGGCTGCGCCTCGGCAGCCTGGCCCTCGGCCTCGTCTTCCTGGTGCTGGCCCTGCCCTGGCCGCTCGACCTGCTGCGCCCGCATCTGCTCGCTCTCGCCCTGGTCTACTGGAGTCTGGAAGCCCCGGGTCGCGGTGCCATGGCGCTTGCCTGGTGTGCCGGCCTGCTGGCCGACGTGCTGGGCGGCACCCTGCTTGGTGAGCAGGCCCTGCGTATGGCCGTACTGGTGTTCTTGGTGCAGCGCTTCCGCGCCCAGCTGCGCTTCTTCCCGCTCTGGCAGCAGTCGGCCGCGGTGGGCCTGCTGCTGCTCAACGATCTCGCCCTGATGGCCTTGGTGCGCCTGGTCGCCGGGGCAGGGCTGCCCTCGCCGCTGCTGCTGTTCTCGCCACTGGCGGCGACGCTCATCTGGCCTTGGTGGTTCCTGCTGCTCGACGCACTCAGGCTGCGCCACCGCGAGCGGACCCTGCCGCGATGAAGCGTTTCGGCCGCCGTCCGGTGCGCGCGCCGGCCGCCGAGGCCGAGCAGTTTCGCCTCCGGGCACGGTGGGCGGCGCTCGGTGTGCTGCTCGCCCTGCTGGCCCTGGCGGCCGGTTATGCCCACCTGCAGATCGTGCAGTACGAGAGCTTCGCCACCCGTTCGGAGAAGAACCGTATCCGGCTGGAGCCGATCGTGCCGGCGCGCGGACTGATCTATGACCGCAATGGCGTGCTGCTGGCCGACAATGCCCCGGCCTACCGCCTCGACGTAGTGCCGGAGCGTGTGCCCGACATGGCGGCCTTGCTCGAGGCCCTGCGCCAGCGCGTGGCGCTCTCCGAGGAGGAGATCCGGCGCTTCGAGCATGCGCGCAAGGGCAGCCGCCGCTTCAAGCCGGTCACGCTGAAATACCGGCTTGCCGAGGAAGAGATCGCCCGCCTCGCGGTGGACCGCCACCGCTTCCCGGGTGTCGAGGTGGTGCCCTATCTCACCCGCCGCTATCCCTTCGGCGAGCTTGCCGCCCACATCGTCGGCTATGTGGGGCGGATCGATGCCGACGACCTCGCCGCCATGGAGCGGGGAGGCGAGGGCCGCTTCGCTACCCTGCCGCACATCGGTAAGACCGGGATCGAGCGCTACTACGAGGCCCGGCTGCGTGGCGACGTGGGCTACCAGGAGGTGGAAACCAACGCCGAGAACCGGCCGCTGCGGGTGCTGCGCCGGCACGACGCCAAACCGGGGCAGGACCTCCACCTCGGCATCGACATCCGCCTGCAGCAGGCCATGGTGGAGGCCTTCCAGGGGCAGCACGGGGCCGCGGTAGCGATCGATCCGGGCAGCGGCGAGATCCTCGCCATGGTCAGCCTGCCGAGCTACGACCCCAACCTGTTCGTGGGCGGCGTCTCCTTCGCCGATTACAGGCGGCTCAACGAGGACGTGGCCCGGCCGCTGTTCAACCGCAATGTGTTGGGCGGCTTCCCGCCCGGTTCCACCCTCAAGCCCTTCATGGCACTGGTCGGGCTGGAGCATGGCCTGATCACCCCGCAGAGCACGGTGTTTTCCAGCGGCGCCTACCGCCTGCCGGGGCAGGACCGCGAGTACCGCGACTGGCGACCCGGTGGCCACGGCACGGTGAACCTGCGCGAGTCGCTCGCGCAGTCGGTGAACACCTACTACTTCGACCTTGCGGTGAAGCTCGGCATCGACCGCATCAGCGAGGATTTCGCGCGCATGGGCTTTGGTCGGCCCACCGGCATCGATCTTGCCGGCGAGGCGGCGGGCATCCTGCCCTCGCGGGCCTGGAAGCAGGCGCGCTTCAAGCAGCCCTGGTTCCCCGGCGAGACGGTGATCGCCGGCATTGGCCAGGGGTACTGGGTGGTCACGCCGCTGCAGCTCGCCCAGGCCACGGCGATGCTGGCCGATGGCGGGCGGCTGCGGCGCCCGCACCTGCTGCGTGCCTCGCAGGCCGGCTTCGGCGCGCCCCGGCTGCCGGAACCCCAGCCGCCGCCGGTGCTGGTGGCGAGCCAGGCGCAGCATGTCGAGGCGGTGAAGGACGGGCTGGTGGCCACCATGCACGGCCCCACCGGCACCGCCGCGCGGGCTGCCGCCGGGGCCCCCTACCGGATGGCCGGCAAGACCGGTACCGCACAGCGGGTGAGCCGCCAGGGCACCGAGCGTCTCGACCCCAACACGCTGCCCTACCACCTGCGCCACCAGGCCCTGTTCATCGGCTATGCCCCGGCCGAGCAGCCGACCATCGCGCTCGCCCTGGTCGTCGAGCATGGCGGCTCGGGCTCCGCCGCCGCCGCGCCGGTGGCGCGGCGCATCTTCGATGCCTGGATGCGGCTTTCAGGGGCGCTGGAGCCTTCCCCGGCGGCGCCGGAGGCCGGGCCATGAACCCGCTCTTCCACTGGCTCCGGGCCTTCGCCTGGCGCTGGCTCGACAAGATCGACCTGCCGCTGCTGCTCGGTCTCCTCGGCATCATGGCCATCGCCCTCGTGGTGCAGGCCAGCGCCTGGGGCGATCTTGCAGCAGCGCTCAAGCACGGCGTCCGCTTCGCCCTCGGCCTCGTGGCCCTGGTGCTGCTCTCGCGGGTCTCGCCGGCCAGCCTGCGCGAATGGACGCCCGTGGCCTATCTCGCCAGCCTTGGTCTGCTCGGTCTCGTCTTCCTCTTCGGCACCGGGCGCAGCGCCAATCTCTGGCTCGACCTGAAGCTGTTCCACCTGCAGCCGGGTGAGCTGCTCAAGCTGAGCGTGCCGATGATGGTGGCCTGGTTCCTGCACCAGGCTGTGCTGCCGCCGCGCTGGGGCAGCCTTGCGGTGTGCGCGGCCATCATCGGCCTGCCTTTCGCCCTCACCGTGCTGCAGCCCGACCTCGGCACCGGCGTGCTGGTCGCGGCCTCCGGGGCCTTCGCCGTGTTCCTCGCCGGCATCGCCTGGTGGCGCATCGGCCTGTTCGCCGGCCTCGGGCTCGCCGCCCTGCCGATCGCCTGGCAGTTCCTGATGCCCTACCAGCGCGACCGCATCCTGGTCTTCCTCGACCCGGAGACCGACCCTTTGGGTGCCGGCTGGAACATCATCCAGTCGAAGATCGCCATCGGCTCCGGCGGCCTCGTCGGCAAGGGCTGGGGGCAGGGCACCCAGTCGCAGCTCAATTTCCTGCCCGAGCACACCACCGACTTTGCCTTCTCGGTGTTTGCCGAGGAGTTCGGCTGGCTTGGCGTGGCAGTGCTCTTCTCGCTCTACCTCTTCGTGGTGCTGCGCTCGCTCTGGCTGGCGACCCAGGCCCGCGACACCTATGCTCGGCTGCTGGCCGGGGCCCTGGCCCTGGCCTTCTCGGTCTACGTGGTGGTGAATGCCGGCATGGTGGCCGGCTTCCTGCCGGTGGTGGGCGTGCCCATGCCGCTGTTGAGCTATGGCGGCACTTCGGCGGTGAGCCTGCTGGCCGGGTTCGGCATCGTGATGGCGGCGGGCAGCTACCGGCGTCGCTGGGGCGGGTAGCCGGCGCGGTTTCTCATTGGCGGCGCCTGCCGCGAGCGGACGGCCTTCCCGCGGCCCCGTGCTACATTCCGGCCGTGCGCGGCCCTCCCGCGCGAGGTCCAGATCCGATCCCGATGCGCTTCGCTCCGCTGCTTTCTACCCTGCTCGCGGCCCTTGCCCTTCCGGCCGCCGCCAAGGCCCCCGATCCTGCCGTAGAGGCGGCCTTCATCGCCGAGGCGGGCGCCAAGTACGGGCTCTCCGAGGCCGAGGTCCGCGAATGGCTGGCCAAGGCGAACTACCAGCAAGGGATCGTTGATCTGATGTCGCGCCCGGCCGAACGGGTGAAGCCCTGGCGCGAGTACCGGCCGATCTTCCTCACCGAGGCGCGCATCGCTGGCGGCCGCCGCTTCCTTGCCGAGCATCGGGAGGCGCTGCAGCGGGTAGAGGACGCCACCGGCGTGCCCAAGCAGTACATCGTCGCCATCCTTGGCGTCGAGACCTCGTACGGCCGCATCACCGGTAGTCACCGCGTGCTGGATGCGCTCTATACCCTGGGCTTCCACTATCCCTCGCTCGGCGACCCGGAGCGCGAGACACGCCGTGCTGCCTTCTTCCGTGACGAACTCGCGCAGTCGCTGCTGCTGGCACGTGAGGAGGGCATCGACATCCCCTCGCGCACCGGCAGCTATGCCGGTGCCATGGGCTGGGGGCAGTTCATGCCCTCGAGCTACCGCGCTTACGCGAAGGACGGCGACGGCGACGGCCGGCGCGACCTGTTCAACTCCCTGCCCGATGTCTTCGCCTCGGTGGCCAACTATTTCGTGGCCCACGGCTGGGAGCCCGGAGCACCGGTGGTGGCGCGCGCCCTGGTGGCCGCCGATGCCGGCTTCTCGCCGCCCGATCTCGAGCCGCGCTATTCGCTGGCGGAGCTCGGCAACCTCGGTATCCGGCCGCTGCAGGCCCTGGGCGAGGACCGCCCGGCCACGGTGGTGAACCTCGAGGGCGAGCAGGGCCAGGAGACCTGGCTTGGCTTCCGTAATTTCTACGTCATCACCCGCTACAACCGCTCGCCGATGTACGCGCTGGCAGTGCACCAGCTGGCCGAGGCGATCGCTGCCGGCGAGGCGACGCCGGCGGTCACGGCGGGGGCGATGCCGGCCGGGGTGCCGGCGGGCGGTCGCTGATGCGGTTCGCGGCGGCGCTGCTCGCCCTCCTGCTGCTGGCCGGCTGCGCCTCGGCGCCCGGGGGCAAGAAGCCGCGTCCCGACCCGTATGCCGGCGAGCCGGGCAGCCGGGCCCGGGCCCTGCGCGAGGCCGGCCCGACCCGGATCGATCCCCTGCCGGCGCCGCCCAACTGCGTGCCGCCGCGCGAGCACGACGAATCGCTCTACACCCCGGGCGGGCTCTATGCCCCGGGCGTGCCCGACAGCGCGCCGCCGGTGCCGGTCGATGTCTCCCATCTGCCCGAGCCGGTGCCGCGCCGCGAGCCACGCGCGGCCTACGGAAACCGCGAGACCTACACCGTGCTCGGCCGCACCTACCGGGTGATGGCCTCGGCGGAGGGCTATGTCGAGCGCGGCATCGCCAGCTGGTACGGCTACAAGTTCCACGGCCGCCATACCTCCAGCCGCGAGCGCTATGACATGTGCGCCTTCACCGCGGCGCACAAGACCCTGCCGCTGCCGAGCTATGTGCGCGTCACCAACCTCGAGAACGGCCGCAGCGTGGTGGTGCGGGTGAATGACCGCGGCCCCTTCCACGAGGGGCGGATCATCGATCTTAGCTATGCGGCGGCGGCCCGGCTCGACATGAAGCGCAATGGCACCGCGCGGGTGGAGGTGCGGGCCCTGATGGGGCCGGACGACAGCCGGGTTGCCGAGCGGCCGCCCGCACCGCCGCCCGCCCGTCCAGCGTCTCCAGCGGCGGGGGCGCAGGTGGTGCAGGTGGGCAGCTTCGGCGACCGGCTGAATGCCGAGCGGCTCGTCGGCCGGCTCGCCGAGGCCGGCCTGCCCGGGGCGCAGCTCGACCACACCATCGTCGGCGAACGCAGCCTCTGGCGGGTGCGCTTCCCGCCCCAGCCGCTGGAGGCGGCGCAGGCCCTGGCCGAGCGCATCGCCGCCCTTGGCCTTGGCACGCCCGGCCTGCTGCCGGTGCCGCGTTGAGGCCGGCGCCCGGGCCTGAACCCGCGGTTAAGCCGGGCCGCCCTAAGCTTTCCCACGTTTTTGCCCGTTCCCTCGGCCCCGCCCCGGAGTCCTGACCGCCCCATGCCCCGCCTTGCCCCGACCGTGCTGCCCGCGCTCCTCGCCGCCCTCCTTGCCGCGCCGCTCTCGGCACAGGCCCCTGCGCCACAGCCCGTGCCGCAGCCGGTTCCCCAGCCTGCCGCGCCGGCGCCGGCGCCGGCGGCCGCGCCCGCGGCCATTCCACCGGCACCGGCCTCGCAGGGCGCGGCCTGGATCCTGATGGATGCCACCAGTGGGCAGATCCTCGCCGGGCACGAGATCGACACTCCGCGCGCCCCGGCCTCGCTCACCAAGGTCATGACCTCCTACGTGGTGGCCGCCGAGCTGGCGGCCGGGCGTATCAAGCGCGACGACATGGTGCTGATCTCCGAGCGCGCCTGGCGCGAGGGCGGGGCGGGCACGGCCGGCAGCTATTCCGGCTTCGACGTGAACACCCGCGCGCCCCTCGAGAAGGTGATGACGGGCATGGTGGTGCAGAGCGGCAATGACGCCTCGATCGCGCTCGCCGAGCACGTGGCCGGCACCCAGGAGGCCTTCGCCGACCTGATGAACCGCTACGCGAAGCAACTCGGGATGACGAACAGCCACTTCGTCAACGCCCACGGCCTCGATGCCGAAGGCCAGGTGATCACCGCCCGCGACATGGCGATCCTCGCCCGCGCCCTGATCCGCGACTTCCCCGAGGCCTATGCCCTGCACTCCATCAAGGAGTTCACCTGGAACGGTATCACCCAGCACAACCGCAACGGCCTGCTGTGGAAGGACCCCAGCGTGGACGGCATCAAGACCGGCCATACCAGCCGTGCCGGCTACAACCTCGCAGCCTCGGCCAAGCGTGGCGACATGCGCCTGATCTCGGTGGTGCTGGGTGTGGAGACCAGCAACCGCGTCGATGCCTTCCGCATCCGCGAAGGCGACAACCTCGCGCTGCTGAACTGGGGCTTCCGCTTCTACGAGACCCACGCCCTGTTCGATCCCGCCACGCCGCTTGCCACCCTGCCGCTGTACAAGGGCGAGGCCGACAGCGTGGCCCTCGGCGTGGCCGCGCCGCTGCTCGTCACCCTGCCGCGCGGCCGCTACGGCGGTCTCAAGCCGGTGATCGACGTGCCGAAGCAGATCCTTGCCCCGATCAGCGAGGGCCAGACGATCGGTACCGTGCGCGTGCAGCTCGATGGCCAGACCGTGGCCGAAGCGCCGCTCGTCGCCCGGCAGGCGGTGGCCGAGGCCGGCTTCTTCGGCCGCCTCTACGACGAGTTCCGCCTCTGGTGGAACGCTGAGTAAGCGGAGCCCGCACGTGTCGATCAAATCCGATAATCCCGAGCACGGCCTGCAGTTCCCCGGCACCTTCGAGATCTGCGCCATGGGAGCGGCGGGGGCCGGGCTCGAGACCCGGGTACCGGCGGCGCTCGAGGCCGTCGGCCTCGTGGTGCACCGCAGTCGTCATCGCAGCCGCCCGTCCGCCAAGGGCAACTGGGTGTCGGTCACCTACGCCTTCGATGCCGGAAGCCGCGCCGAGTACGAATTGGCCCACGCGGCGCTGCGCGCCTTGCCCGAGGTGAAGTGGACACTCTGAGGCCCTGCGCGGTGCGTTGGCTCGGGCGCCGGCCCTATGTGCCGGTGTGGCGGGCCATGCAGGCCTTCACCGATGGTCGTGGTCCGGAGACCGGCGACGAGCTCTGGCTGGTCGAGCACGAGCCGGTTTTCACCCTCGGTCAGGCCGGCAAGCCAGAACATGTGCTGGCTCCCGGCGACATCCCGGTGCTGCCGGTAGACCGCGGCGGGCAGGTGACCTACCACGGCCCGGGCCAGTTGGTGGCCTACCCCTTGCTCGATCTGCGCCGCCTCGGCCTCGGCGTGAAGGCCCTGGTGGAGCGGATCGAGCAGGCGGTGATCGATACCTGCGCCGTTGCCGGCATCGCCACCATGCGCCGTGAGGGCGCGCCCGGGGTCTACACCGTCGATGGGGCCAAGATCGCCGCCCTCGGCCTGCGCGTCCGCCGGGGCTGCAGCTTCCATGGCCTGGCCTTCAACGTGGACATGGACCTCGAGCCCTTCCAGCGCATCAATCCCTGCGGCTATGCCGGCCAGCCGGTCACCATGCTGGCCGCGCACGGCGGCCCGGCCGGGCTGCGCGCTGTGGCCGAACTGCTCGTCCCCCGCCTTTCCTCACATCTCGGGCTGCGCCCGGCATGGCAGGATGGCGCCATCCCCGGCCTCTGACGCCGGCCCCCGACCGCCATGACCAGCCCCAGCAAGACCATTCCCCTCACCGTGCTCGCGCCCGACCTGCCCGAGGCCGGCAAGAAGCAGCTTGGTGGCGACAAGATCGGCAGGAGCCCGGTGCAGTTCGGCGAGGCGCCGACGCTGCGCAAGCCCTCGTGGATCCGCGTGCGCATCCCCTCCGGGAACGCCGTGCAGCAACTGAAGGCGAAGCTCCGCGAGAACGCGCTCGTCACCGTGTGCGAGGAGGCGAGCTGCCCGAACATCCACGAGTGCTTCAGTCATGGCACCGCGACCTTCATGATCCTCGGTGAGGTCTGCACCCGGCGCTGCAGCTTCTGCGACGTGGCCCACGGCCGGCCGAAGCCACCCGATCCCGAGGAACCGAAGAAGCTGGCCCGCACCATCGCCGACATGGGCCTGAAATACGTGGTCATCACCTCGGTGGACCGCGACGACCTGCGCGACGGCGGCGCCCAGCACTTCGTCGATTGCATCCGTGAGGCGCGCGCGCTCTCGCCGGACCTCAGGATCGAGATCCTGACCCCGGATTTCCGCGGCAAGGGCCGGATGGATCGGGCGCTGGAGATCCTCGCCACCGCCCCGCCCGACGTGTTCAACCACAATCTCGAGACGGTAAAGCCGCTCTATCCCAACGTGCGGCCGGGCGCCGATTACGACTGGTCGCTCGAGCTCTTGCGGCGGTTCAAGGCCCAGCACCCCGAGGTGCCCACCAAGAGCGGCATCATGCTGGGCTTGGGCGAGACCCTGGAGCAGGTGCAGGAGTGCCTGCGCCACCTGCGCGCCCATGACGTCGACATGGTCACCATCGGCCAGTACCTGCAGCCCACGCCGCACCACCATCCGGTGATGAAGTACTGGACGCCGGACGAGTTCCGGGAACTCGAGGCCTTCGGCTACGGTCTTGGCTTCAGCCACGTGGCCGCAGGGCCGATGGTGCGCTCGTCCTACCACGCCGACCGTTCGGCAGCCGAGGCGGGCCTCCTCGCCCGGGCCCAGGCCCGCTGACGCTCCGAGAAGAACCCCGCCGCCATGCCAAAGCCGCTGCCCCTTCTCCTTGCTGCCCTGCTGCCGCTGGCGCTCGCTGGCACCAGTACCGTGCCCGCCGCCGCGCCGGTGGCTGCCCCGGCCGTTCCGCGCAGCGCCGCCGCCTTCGCTCCCACGGCCGACCAGATCGGTGCCGCCCGCATGGTGCATGGCGTGCTCTCCGACAGTCGCTACGTCTACGCCCCGCGGCCCCTGGACGCCAAGCTCGGCGCCGTGGTGTTCCGCCGTTACCTCGAGAGCCTGGACCGGCAGAAGCTGTTCTTCCTGCAGGAGGACATCGACCGCTTCAAGACGATGGCGCCGCGTTTCGATGAGGCGGTGCGCGGTAATGCCATGCAGCCGGCCTTCGACATCTACGCCTTGTACATGCAGCGCGTGGCCGAGCGGGTGGCCTTCGCCCGCGAGCGGCTGAAGGGCGAGTTCGACTTCGATACCGACGAGGTCTGGCACTACAAGCGCGAGGACGCTCCCTGGGCGCGTTCCAGCATCGAGCTCGATGCGCTCTGGGCGAAATACGTGAAGAACGACTGGCTGCGGCTGAAGCTGGCCGGCCGTTCACCCGAGGAGATCCGTCGCACCCTCGACCGCCGCTATGCCCAGCTCGGCACCCGGGTGGTCAAGCTCAAGCCCGAGGATGCCTTCGAGACCTTCCTCAACGCCTATACCACCTCGCTCGACCCGCATACCAGCTACATGGGGCCGCGCAGCGCCGAGAACTTCAACATGTCGATGCGGCTCTCGCTGGAGGGCATCGGCGCGGTGCTACAGACGCAGGATGACTACGTGGTGGTGCGCACCCTCGTGCCCGGCGGTCCGGCGGCGAAGTCGGGGCGCATCAGTGTTGGTGACCGGATCGTCGCCGTGGGCCAGGGCGATGGCCCGATGGTGGATGTGATGGGCTGGCGCATCGACGACGTGGTGCAGCTGGTGCGTGGCGCCAAAGGCACCAGGGTGCGGCTCGACATCATCCCCGCCGCCCGTGGCCTCGATGGCGAGCACGTGCTGGTGGAACTGGTGCGCGAGCGGGTGAAGCTCGAGGAGCAGGCCGCACGCCGCCAGCTCATCGAGGCCGATGGCCGCCGTATCGGCGTGATCCGCCTACCCACCTTTTACGCCGATTTCGAGGCCAAGCGCCGCGGCGATCCGGATGCCCGCTCCGCCACCACCGACGTTGCCCGCCTGCTTGCCGAACTGAAGGCGGAGAAGGTCGATGGCGTGGTGGTCGATCTGCGCGGCAACGGCGGCGGCTCGCTCACCGAGGCGGTGGAGCTCACCGGCCTGTTCATCGACACCGGGCCGGTGGTGCAGGTGCGCGAGGCCGGTGGCCGGGTGAGCGTGGAGGCCGACGACCGTCCGGGCGTGGCCTGGGATGGCCCGCTCGCCGTGCTGGTGGACCGCAGCTCGGCCTCGGCTTCCGAGATCTTCGCCGCCGCCATCCAGGACTACGGCCGCGGTCTCGTGCTCGGCGAGACCACCTTCGGCAAGGGCACGGTGCAGAATCTGATCGACCTCGACCGCTTCCAGAACAGCCGCCAGCCGCGCTTCGGTCAGCTGAAGCTCACGGTGGCGCAGTTCTTTCGCATCAGTGGCGACACTACCCAGTTCAACGGCGTAGTGCCCGACATCGCCTTCCCGGTCACCCTGGATGCCGACGAGTTCGGCGAGAGCACCTACGAGAACGCCCTGCCGGCCACCCGGATCGCCCCGGCCGAGCACCGCAGCTACGGCAATTTCGCCCCCCTGCTGCTGCCGCTCGCGCAGCGCCATGAGGCGCGCATCGCCAAGGACGTCGAGATCCAGTGGTGGAAGGAAGACGTGGCGCAGTTCCGCGCCGAGCGCGAGCGCGGCTTCCTCTCGCTCAACGAGGCCGAGCGCCGCGCCGAGCGCGAGCGCGCCGAGGCCAGGCGCCTGCACCGGGAGGCCGAGCGCAAGCGGCTTGGCCTCAATGGTCTGCCGCCCAGCCGCGCCGACGACGGCCTGCAGGCCGACGAGCGTGACGTGGTGCAGCAGGTGGAGGAGGAGAAGGCGGCGGAGAACCTGATCGACCCGCTGCTGCGCGAGAGCGCCTTCGTGCTCTCGGATGCGATCCACCTGCTGTCCCGGGATGCCCGGCTCACCGCCCTGGTGCTGCCGCAGGGCGGCAAGCCCACCCGCTGGGCCGACTGATTCCCAGCGCGATGGCGCCGTCCGACCTGCATCCGCCGCTCGGCGGCTCGCG
This sequence comes from Silanimonas sp., assembly GCA_026005095.1. GTDB lineage: Bacteria > Pseudomonadota > Gammaproteobacteria > Xanthomonadales > Xanthomonadaceae > Silanimonas. Next base: position 45,104 of record BPKK01000010.1, read on the forward strand.
CCTGTCGGTGGCGCCGATGATGGACTGGACCGACCGTCACTGCCGGGTCTTCCACCGTGTGCTGGCGCCGAAGGCGCTGCTCTACACCGAGATGGTGCATGCGCAGGCGGTGATCCATGGTGACCGCGAGCGTCTGCTGGGTTTCGACCCCAGCGAGCATCCGGTGGCCCTGCAGCTCGGCGGCAGCGATCCTGCCCTGCTTGCCGAAGCCAGCCGCATTGGCGCCGGATGGGGCTATGACGAGATCAATCTCAATGTCGGCTGCCCCTCCGACCGCGTGCAGGCCGGGCGCTTCGGCGCCTGTCTGATGCGCGAGCCGGCCCTGGTGGCCGAGTGCATCGCCGCCATGCAGGCCGCCGTCTCCGTGCCGGTCACGGTGAAATGCCGTCTCGGCGTGGACGAGCAGGAGGACTACGAGGTCTTCCTCGCCTTCGTCGATACCGTGGCCGCCACCGGCTGCCGGCGCTTCATCGTGCATGCCCGCAAGGCCTGGCTGCAGGGGCTTTCGCCGAAGGAGAACCGTGAGATTCCGCCCCTGCGCTACGATTGGGTGCACCGCCTCAAACGCGAACGTCCCGACCTCGTGGTGAGCCTCAACGGCGGCCTTCGTGAGACCGACGACGTGCGCGCCCAGCTCGCTCATGTCGACGGCGTGATGATCGGCCGCGCCGCCTACCACGAGCCCTACCGCTTGCACGAGTACGCCGTGGCCTTCGACGGCGAACCCCGGCGGCCCCGCGCCGCCTTGCTGCGGGCCTGGTTCCCCTACGTCGAACGCCAGCTCGCCGCCGGTGTGGCGATGAAGCATCTCAGTCGGCACGTGCTCGGCCTGTTCCATGCCCGCCCCGGCGGCCGCGCCTTCCGCCAGATCCTGAGCGAGGGGGCGGCGAAGCCCGGCGCCGGCATTGCCCTGCTGGAGCGGGCGCTGGCCGCTACCGAGGCAAGCCCGGAGGCGGCGTGATCACCCGCGACCCCGAGGCCTTCTTCGCCTTCGCCGCCACCCGCCGGCCCGAACCGGCGCGGGCGCTGCCGAAGGCGGTGTTCCTGGTGGCCCCGGAGGGCCTGCGGCTGGCCGAGGAGTCGGCGCAGGACAATCGCTACATGGCGCTGGGGCAGGGCATCGATGCCGAGCAGGCGCTGGCCGAGCACCGGGCGCTCGCCCGCGCCCTGTCGGCACATGTCCCGGTGATCACCTTCCCCGGCGACCCGGCCACCCCCGATGCGGTGTTCCCGAACAATGTGTTCGCCACCGCGCCCGGCCGCCTCGTGGTGGGGCATATGCGCCATGCGGTACGCCGCCGCGAAGCCGGGCGCGCCGACATCCGCACTTTCTTCGCCCGCGCCGCCGGCTATGCCTGCTTCGACCTGTCAACCCAGCCCGGGGTCTGCGAGCTCACCGGCTCGCTGGTGATCGACCGCGCCCGCAATGTGGGCTATTGCGGCCTGTCCGAGCGTTGCGACGAGGCCGGGGCTGTCGCCATGCACGACGCCTTCGGCCTCGATGCCACCTTGGTGTTCGAGCTCGCCGCGGGCGAGTACCACACCAATGTGTTGCTGCAGGTCTATGCCGGTCGGCTCGCCGTGGCCTGCCCCGATGGTTTCGCCGACCCGGCATTGGCCCGCGCCATCCTCCGATTCTATGCCCCGCATGCCCTCGCGCTCGGCACCGAGGCGCGCCGCGCCTATGCCGGCAATGGCATCGCCGTGTCCGCCGATGCCGCCTTCCTCAGCGCCCGGGCCGAGGCGGCGCTCGCGCCTGCCGAGCGCGAGGCCTTCGCCCGTGCCGGCTTCACCCTGCATGCCGTGCCGCTGCCGGAGATCGAAAAGGCCGGCGGCTCGCTGCGCTGCTGCGTGGGGGAGTGGTTCTAGCCGGGGTGCCTGCCACGAGCGGCGTCTTTCTCGCGCGAGTCCTGCTTCGGCCGTGGGGCGCCTGCCTTCGCGGTGATTGCGCCCCCGTGCCGCTGAATGGCAGCGCTACGCCCCCGGCCCGGGTTAAGAGGGAATTCACCCCCGCGGAACCAGACTTCGCCCATCGCTGGCCAGCCCCGCGCCACGCCCGCTATCCTCCGCCCATGCCGATGCTCCGCCCCCTCGCCTTCGCCGCCATCGCCTGCCTCGCGGGCGAGGGCTTCGCGCAGCAGCGTGACCCGGGGACCCGCCCGGAGCGCCGCGAGCGCTCGGAACTGCCGGAATCGGTGCTGCGCGCCGAGCGCCAGACCGGGGGCGAGGTGCTGCGTGCCGAATCGATGCAGCGCGACGGCCGCGAGGTCTATCGGCTCAAAGTGCTTACTCCGGATGGCCGCGTGCGCATCATGCGCGACGACCCCCATGAGCGCCGCCGTGAAGCCTGGCGCGAGTCGCGCGGCGAGGCCGGCCGCGCGGCCTTCGACGAACTCCGCTCGCAGCGCGAGGAACGCTTGCGCGAGCCCCGTGGCCTGCGGCCGGAGCCGGCCCCGGTGAGTCACCCGGCCGAGCTCGCGGTGCCGGAAACCCTGCCGCCCGCCGAGCGCGGCGACCGTTACTGAGGCCGGCCGCGGGCCGGCATCGAGAAGGAGACTCCATGCGCATCCTGCTGGTCGAAGACGAAGCCCCCCTGCGGGAGACCCTGGCCGCCCGCCTGAAGCGTGAGGGCTTCGCGGTCGATGCCGCCGCCGATGGCGAGGAAGGCCTCTACAACGGCCGCGAAGTGCCCTTCGACATCGCCATCATCGATCTTGGGCTGCCGCGCATGTCGGGCATGGATCTGGTGCGTGCCTTGCGCGCCGAGGGCAAGAAGTTCCCGATCCTGATCCTCACCGCCCGCTCCTCCTGGCAGGACAAGGTGGAGGGCCTGAAGGCCGGGGCCGACGACTACCTCGTCAAACCCTTCCATGTCGAGGAACTGCTGGCACGCATCAATGCCCTGCTGCGCCGCGCTGCCGGCTGGAGCAAGCCCTCGCTGGAGTGCGGCCCGGTGAAGCTCGACCTCTCGGCGCAGACCGTCTCGGTGGCCGACACCCCGGTGGATCTGACGAGCTATGAGTACAAGGTACTCGAGTACCTGATGCTGCATGCCGGCGAGCTGGTCTCCAAGGCCGATCTCACCGAGCACATCTACCAGCAGGATTTCGATCGTGACTCGAATGTGCTGGAGGTGTTCATCGGCCGCTTGCGCAAGAAGCTCGATCCCGAGGGTACCCTGAAGCCCATCGAGACCGTGCGCGGCCGCGGCTACCGCTTCGCCATCCCGCGTAACGAGTAAGCCGCCATGGGCGTGGTGCGCCGCCGCCTCTCGCTGCAGGCGCGCCAGATGCTGGCTGCGGGCCTGGCGCTCGTGGCCTTCCTCGGCCTCACGGGTTATGCGCTCGACCGCGCCTTTGCCGAGGCCGCGCTCACCAGCCAGCGCGAGCGCCTGGAGAACTTCGCCAAGGCCTACCTCAACGGCGCCGAGGTGCTGCGCTCCGGCGCCATCGTAATGCCTCAGGTGCCGCCCGATCCGCGTTTCGACCGCCCGGGTAGCGGCCTGTATGCCGGCATGGTGGGCGAGGGTCTACGCTGGGAATCAGCTTCCTCGCTCGGGCGCATCCTGCCGCCGCCGGTGCCGGGCAGCCCAGGCGTGGGCCGCTTCGAGGGGCCGCTGCCGGCCACCGAGGCCAGTGGCCGCGGGCTCGAGGTGTACCGCTATTCGCTCACCACCATCTGGGAGACCGGGCGCGGTGACATCGAGCTCACCTTGGCGCTCTACGAGGATGCCGCCTATGTGGGCAAGCAGGTGGCGGTGTACCGTCGCACGCTCTGGGGCTGGCTCGGCGCCGCCGCGGTGGTGCTGGCCTTGGTGCAGGCGCTCGCCCTACGCTGGAGCCTGCGCCCGCTGCTCGGTGTCGAGAAGGCGCTGGCCGATGTGCAGCAGGGCAGCGTGGCGCGGCTCACCGATGAACATCCGCGGGAACTGCAGCCGCTCACCGACAGCATCAATGCCCTGATCGATTCCGAGCGCCGCAACCTCGAGCAGGTACGGCGCACCCTGGGTGATCTTGCGCATTCGCTCAAGACGCCGCTGGCCGTACTGCAGAGCCTGCTCGACGCCGGCGCCTCGCCCGCCGAACTGCGTGCCGAGGTGCGCACCCAGGTACAGCGCATGAACGACATCGTCGGCTACCAGCTCTCGCGCGCGGCGCGCTCCGGGCATGTGCTGTTCGCCGCGCCGCTGAAGATCGAGGGGCCGGCCGAGGAGATCGTGCAGGGCCTGGAGAAGATCTATGCCGCCAAGGGCGTGCTCTGCGAGTTCGAGATCGATCCTGCAGCGCGCTTCCATGGCGAACTCGGCGACCTGCAGGAACTGCTCGGCAATCTGCTCGAGAACGCTTTCAAGTGGGCGAAGTCGCGGGTGGTGCTGCAGGTCTCGGTGCTGCCGGCACCCGCCGGCAAGCGCAGCGGGCTGGTGCTGGCGGTGGACGACGACGGCCCGGGCATCCCCGAGGACCAGGTCGAGCGGGTACTGCAGCGTGGGGTGCGTGGCGACGAACGGGTGCAGGGCCATGGCATCGGCCTGTCGATCGTGCTCGACATCGTCGCCGCCTACCAGGGCGCGCTCTCGGTGGAACGCTCGCCGGAGCTGGGGGGCGCGCGTTTCGTGGCGCGCTTCCCGCCGCAGGTCTAGCTGGACGTGGGCAGGGCGGCGGTGTAGCGTCCGGCCGTCTCTTCCCCCGTGTCGAGGACGCTCCCGATGGCTCACCCCGTCATCCCGCATGGCACGTTGCTCGCCGCCTTCCTGTGCTGCACTGCCTGCGCTGTCGGAGACGAGGGCGAGATCGGCGGGCGCATCGCTTTCCCCGGCGAAGCGGTGCCGGCGATGACTCTGGTGCTGCTCGAGCGCAACGACCCGATCCCGCGGCGTGTGCCCATCGCGGCCGGGCAGGAGCGCTACTCGTTTCGCGTCGCCCCCGGCACCCACACGGTGTTCGCCATCCCTGAGGAGCGGCCCGACCCCTTGCTGGTGGGCGCGCACTCCCGCTACTCCGTATGCAATGCCCGGCAGCGCGCCGGCGCGGAGGCCGATGGGGGCTGCCGCACCGGCCCGCCGCGGGAGGTGGTGGTGGCCGGGGCGCGCATCGAGGATGTCGACATCGACGGCTGGTACCTCGAGGAGCCGGTGGCCTCGGCCCTGCTGGCGCTGGCCGGGGACGGGGAATGAACCAGAAGGCCGCGCTCTCGCTGCGTCCGCCGATCCTCACCGTGGCCGCGGTGCTGGTGGATGGCCGGGGCCATACGCTGCTGGTGCGCAAGCGCGGCTCGGGGGTGTTCATCCAGCCCGGCGGCAAGCGCGAGCCGGGCGAGGCGCCCGAGGCGACGTTGGCGCGGGAACTGGCCGAGGAACTGGGCCTGGTCATGGTGCCGGGCTCGGCGCGCCTGCTCGGCGAGTTCGAGGCCGAGGCGGTGAACGAGCCGGGGCGGCGGGTGCGGGCGCTGGCTTTCCACTGCGCCTTCGAGGGCGAGCCCCGCGCCCAGGCCGAGATCGAGGAATGGCGTTGGGTACCGCTGCAAGGCCCGCCCGGCGTGCCGGTGGCGCCGCTCAGCGCCCGGCACATCCTACCGGCCTACCGGCGGGCCATCGGCGAGGGGCCGTAGAAGCGCTCGAGGTGCGCCGCTACCGCGGGGAAGGCCTCGCGCAGCAGGTCTGGCGCGGTGAAGTGGTACTCGCTGCAGACCGCGAAGAATTCCTCGGGGGCTTCGGCGGCGTAGGGATCGATCGGGGTCTCGGCCTCGGGGTCGGCATCGAGCCTGGCGTTCAGGGCCTCGAAGGCGGCGCCGAAATCGCGGGCCCACTCGCGCTGCCAGGCGCGCGGCAGCAGCGGGGTGCCGTCCATCACCCCGTCCACGCCGTCGAGCTTGTGCGCCATCTCGTGCACCACCAGCTGGTAGCCCGGCTCAGGTTCAAGCATCTCGGCGGCCAGGTCGGCCCAGCTCAGCACCAAGGGGCCGTGTTCCCAGCTCTCGCCCTCGCGGTCCTCGCTTCCTTCGTGCACCACCTCGAGGGCGTCGAACTCCCAGGGCGTGCCGTGGCGGCCGTGCTCCACCCGGAAGGCGCCCGGGTGCACGATCACCTGCGACCAGCCGCTCAACGCGGCGGTGCCGGCCTCCAGCAGGGGCAGGCAGGCGTGGGCGGCGAGTGCGAGGCGGTCGGCCTCGTCGAGTTCCAGGCCCTGCACCGGGGTGATGGCCTTGCCATCGAGAAAGCACGCGGTGAGCCGGCGGAGCCGTTCCGACCGTGCCGGCTCGAGGCCGGCGATCAGCGGGGCACGGCGGACGAGGGTCTGCCAGGCGACAGGATCGATGGGCGGTGGATCGCCACCCCAGAAACGCCACCAGGGCCGGGCCATGCCGCCTCGTGGGCTTTAGCGGAACATGCCCGGTAGCAGGCGATTCCAGCGCGGCAGGACGGGGCGGCTCGGGGCCGGATGGCTGGCCGAGGCCGGGCGGGCGGCGGGGGAATCGGCGCGGCGACCGGCGACCTCGCTGCTGCCTGTGGCACCGGCGTCCCTGCTGACCACGGACTCGCAGGTGCCGGTCTCCGCCGCGGCCGGGCTGGCCTCGTCCTGCACCGACGCGGTCCCGGCGCTGGGCAGGGCGAACACGAACACCAACAGCAGGCTGGATCGGAGCATGGGACCCCCTCGGGCAGTGGCAGGCAAGGAGATGCCGGCCGCGGGAAAACCGTCGCAGCATCATACGCCCCCTGTGAAGGCGGTGCAGGCAGCCGGCTTGCCCCGGCCTCTGCTGTCCCGCAGCATGCCCGGGCATGGGCCTTTCCGACAGACTCTGGGCATGACCCTGATCGCCACGCCCCGAGGCGGCCTTCTCGCCACCGATTCCGCGCCCGGTCTGATTCGCGCGGCCGCTCTCCGCCAGGCCCTGATCGCCGGTGCCCGGCGGGTCATCGCCCGACGCGACCAGCTCAACCACATCAATGTGTTCCCGGTGCCCGATGGCGATACCGGGAACAACCTCGCGCTCACTCTCGGCACGGTGCTGGGCGGCGCCCTGCAACGGCGGGCGGCCGGGGTGGGCGCTCTGCTGCGGCGGGTGGGAGATGAGGCCGTCGACGGCGCCCGAGGCAATTCCGGGGCCATTCTTGCCCAGTACTTTTGTGGCCTTGCCGATGCCGTGGGGCAACGGGCCAGCCTCGATGTGCACGGCCTTGCCGAGGCGGCGCGGGTGGCGGCGCGCTCGGCGCGCGCGGCCATGGCCGAGCCACGCGAGGGCACCATGCTCAGCGTGATCCATGCCTTCGGCGAGGCCCTGGCGCAGGCGGCCCGCGGCGGCGAGGCGCGTGAGCCACGACAGTGGTTCGAGGCGGCGCTGGTGCAGGTGCGGGAAGCCCTGCGCCGTACCCCGGAGCAGTTGCCGGTGCTGCGCAAGGCCGGGGTGGTAGATGCCGGCGCGCAGGGCTTCGTCGACCTGCTCGAGGGCATCAACGACTTCCTCGCCCGGCGCACGCCGCCGGAGGAGGCCGCCTCCGAGGCGCTGGCGGCGGTGGAACTGCACGCGAACGACCTCGGGGCGGTGGACCCGGCGCACCGCTGGTGCACCGAGTGCCTGCTCTCGGGCGAGGGCCTCGACCGCACCGGCCTGTACGCGGCGCTGGCCGACCTCGGGGCCGACTGCGTGGTGGTGGCGGGCGGGCCGCACCGGGTGAAGGTGCATGCCCACGTGGCCGAGCCGGCGCGCCTGTTCGCCCGGCTCGCCGCCTTCGGCCGGGTGGATGGCGCCAAGGCCGACGACATGCTGGCCCAGGCCCGCACCACGCAGGGCGCGGCGCGGGTGGTGGTGGCCACCGACAGCTCGGCGGATCTTCCCGAGGGCGTGGCCGATGCCCTCGACATCCACGTCATCCCCCTGCGCCTGAACTTCGGCGAGCAGGACTACCTCGACCGCGTGGGCCTGGCGCCTTCCGAGTTCTACCGGCGCCTGCGCGAGGACCATGTGCTGCCGCGCACCAGCCAGCCGCCGGTCGGCGACTTCCGTCGCTGCTTCGAGTTCCTGCTCTCGCACCATGCCGACGTGGTCTACGTGGGGCTGTCGCGCGCCGTCTCCGGCACCCTGCAGGCCGCGGAATCGGCGGCGCAGCGCGGCATTCCCGAACGTACCCATGTCTTCGACACCGCCAATGCCGCGGCCGGGCAGGCTCTGCTGGCGATGGCGGCGGCAGAGACGGCCGCCCGCGGGGCCAGCGCCGTCGAGGTGCTGGCCCGGCTCGAGGCCTTGAAGTCGCAGACCCTCACCTTCGCCTTGGCCCGCGATATTCGTCATGCGGTGCGCGGCGGTCGGGTGCCGGCCTGGGCCGGCACGGTGGCCCGGCTGCTGCGCGCCACGCCGCTCGCCCGCGTGCTGCCCTCGGGCCGGCTCAAGCCCTGCGCCGCCCTGTTCGGCACACGGCGACTGCCGGAGCGCTTCGCCCGCTACGTGGCGAGGCGCCTGCCGCCCGGCCGGCGCTGGCGCCTGATCGTGGGCCATGGTGATGCCCGTGCCGAGGGCGAGGCCCTGTTGTCCGCCCTGCAGGCGCAGTTGGACGTGGCGCAGGGCTGGCTGGTCGAGACCGGCGCGGCGGTAGGGGCGCACGCCGGCCCCGGCGCGCTCGTGGTGGCCGTGCAGCCGGTGGAGGCGGCATGAGCCTCGACCCGCGACTGCTGGCGGCGCTGGCCGCCGCTTATCTGCTGGGTTCGATCTCCGGCAGCCTCGTGATCGGCCGCTTCCGGGGCGTCGACATCCGTACCCAGGGCAGCGGCAATGCCGGCGGCACCAATGCCTTCCGCACCCAGGGCTGGGCCTTCGCCCTTGGCACCGTGCTGGTGGACATCGGCAAGGGCGCGGCCGCCGTGGCCCTGGTGCGCCTCGCCGGGGGCGGCGTGATGGCGCAGATGGCGGCGGTGCTGCTGGCGGCGCTGGGTCATGTCTGGCCGCTGTTCCATGGCTTCCGCGGTGGCAAGGGCGCGGCCACCCTGGTGGGTGGATTGGCCCTGCTCTGGCCCACGGCCCTGCTGCCTCTCTTCGCGGTCTGGCTGGGGGTGCTGGTCGCCAGTGGCTATGTCGGCCTTGCCACCGTGCTCGCCGGTCTTGCCCTGCCGCTTTGGGCCCTGTGGGAGGGGCGGGCGCCGGACTGGCTCGGCTTCGCCCTTCTGGTGGCCGGCCTGCTCGTTTTCACCCACCGTGGCAATCTGCAACGCCTGCGGGCCGGCACCGAGCACCGCTTCGAGCGAGTGCGCCTGTTCGCGCGGCGGCGGCCTGCCGATGTCTGAGAGCGCGCTTCTACTTTCCTGTGCGGCGCGGGCGGAACTGGCCGCCTTCGCCCACCGTGCCGAGGTCGGCTCGACCCAGGACTGGGCCGCTGCCGAGGCTCTGCCCGCGCGTGGCTGCGCGGTCTACCTCGCCGACCGCCAGACGGCGGGTCGCGGCCGCCGGGGGCGCGTCTGGCATACCGAGCCCGGCGGGGCGCTGGCCTTCACCGTGGCGCGGCGCTTCGCCCTGCCGCCGCGTGCCTTGCCGCCGCTGGCTCTGGTGGCGGGCCTGGCCGTGGCCGAGGGCCTGCATGCGCTGGGGGCCACGGCGGTGCGGCTGAAATGGCCGAACGACCTGTTACTGGAAGGCGCCAAGCTCGGCGGCCTTCTGGTGGAGGGCCGCGAGGGCGGGGCGCTGGTGGGGGTTGGCCTCAATCTGCGTCTCGGCGCGGCCGGTGGATCGGCGGGGGAGGGGGCGGCGGTCGGTGCGGCGCCCGAGGCCCTGCCGCGTACCGATCTCGCCGCGGCCGGAGTACCGTCGGCGGCCCCGGCGGTGCTGGCAGCCCTGCTGGAGGCCTTGCTGCCGGCCCTGGCCCGCTTCGAGCGCGAGGGCTTCGCCCCTTTCCACGCGCAGTGGCCGCGCTTCGATGCCCTGGCCGGCCGCCGCGTGCGCCTGCTGGCCGGGGAGACCGTGCTGGAAGGCGAGGTGCTGGGCCTCGCCGCCGACGGGGGGCTGCGGGTGCGGCATGCCGAGGGCGAGCGCGTGCACCATGCCGGTGAGGTGAGCCTGCGTGTGGCTGCTTGACCTCGGCAACACCCGGCTGAAGTTGGCCTGGGCCGACGCGGCAGGCCTCGGGCCGGTGAGCGCGCTCGCGCATGGCGAGCCGGACTTCGAGGCCCGGCTGGCGCGCCTGCTCGCCTCCCGGCCGGCGGCGCCGGCCTGCCTCGCCAGCGTGGCCCCGGTAGGCCTGCGGCTGCGGGTGGAGGCAGTACTGCAAAACCTCGGCATCGTTCCGCGGCGGGCCGAGACCCGGGCCGAATGCGCCGGGGTACGCATCGCCTATGCGGACCCGGCGCGGCTCGGCGTCGATCGCTTCCTCGGCCTGCTCGCCGCCCACCGCCGGGGCGGCGACTGGCTGGTGGCCAGCTTCGGCAGTGCCCTCACCCTCGACCTGCTCGATGCCCGTGGCCGCCATCGCGGCGGCCTGATCGGCATTGCCGAGCAGCATCAGCGCGAGGCCCTCGTCGAGCGCTTCCCGGCCTTACAGCGGGGCTCCGGCGAGCCGGCCCTGGCCTGGGCCACCGATACCGCCGATGCGGTGGCGGCCGGCGCAAGGCGGCAGGCGCTGGGCCTCGTGATGGCGGCCTGGGACGATGCCTGTGCCGAGCTCGGACACCCGCCCCGCCTCCTGCTGGGCGGCGGTGATGCTTTCCGGCATGCCGATGCCCTGCGCCGGCGGCTGGGGGCCGAAGTCGAGCTGAGCGAGGGCCTGGTGCTGGAAGGGCTGGCGGTGTTCGCCGGGCTGGCGTAGCGGCGCTGCCGTGGCCGGTTTCGTGGAAAGCGGCCGCTACGCCAGCCAGCGCGACCGCGACCTCAGCCGCTCCTGCGCCTCGACTGCCCGCCGCTCACTCCAGCAGGGCCCTGAGCATCCACGCCGCCTTCTCGTGGGCTTTGAGCCGCACGGTGAGCAGGTCGCAGGTGGGCTGGTCGTTTGCCGCTTCCGCCACCTTGAACACTCTGCGCGCGGTGCGGGCGCAGGTGTCGTGGCCCTCGACCAGCTGCTCGACCATGCCGCGCCAGTCGGGTACGCCGCTCTCCTCCTTCACGCTCGCGAGCTTCGCGAACTGCGCCCCCGAACCGGGAGCGAAGTGGTCGAGGGCGCGGATTCGCTCCGCGATCTCGTCCAGCGCCATCCACAGCTCGTTGTACTGCGTCATGAACATGGCGTGCAGGCTGTTGAACATCGGCCCGGTCACGTTCCAGTGGAAGGCGTGGGTCTTGAGGTAGAGCGTGTAGGAATCGGCGAGCAAGGCCGAGAGGCCCTCGGCGAGCTTCCTGCGGTCCTTGGCGGTGATACCGTTGTCGACCTTGGGGGTGCTGGATTTGGCCATGGTGGTTCTCCCGGTGGGCTTTCCCGCAGGGTAGCGCCCCTCTTTGCCCCAGGGCCACCTCACCCCGACCAGCCGCTACACTGCGCGCCCCATGCGCGAGCCTGCCGAGCACCCCGTCGCGCCCGCGCCCCGCGCCGCGCGCTCCGACCCGCTGGACCGCGTCCTTGCCAAGGACCGCGGCGCCCTGCTGCGCCTGCAGAAGCGGCTGGCCGAGGCCCGGGGCGAGGCGCGGGCGGCAGCCCGGCAGGCGCTGGAGCAGGCCCTCGAGCGCTCGCGCGCGGCTTACGAGGCACGGCGCGCACGCCTGCCCGAGCCGCGCATCGACACCGAGCTGCCGATCGGCCGCGAGGCCGAGGCGATCGTCGGTTTGATCCAGAAGCACCAGGTCGTGGTGATCGCCGGCGAGACCGGCTCGGGCAAGACCACCCAGCTGCCCAAGCTCTGCCTCGCGGCCGGGCGCGGCGCGGCGGGCCTGATCGGCTGCACCCAGCCGCGCCGGATCGCCGCGCGTGCCGTGGCGAAGCGCGTCGCCGAGGAACTGCAGGTGCCGCTGGGCAAGGAGGTCGGCTGGCAGGTGCGCTTCACCGAGCAGGTGGCCGAGGACACGCTGATCAAGTTCATGACCGACGGTATTCTGCTGGCCGAGATCCAGAAGGACCGCTGGCTCTCGGCCTACGACACGATCATCGTCGACGAGGCGCACGAGCGCTCGCTCAACATCGATTTCCTCTTGGGCTACCTGAAGGGCCTGCTGCGGAAGCGCCGCGACCTCAAGCTCATCGTTACCTCGGCCACCATCGATACCGAGCGCTTCGCCCGCCACTTCGACGGCGCGCCGGTGATCAGCGTCGAGGGCCGCAGCTATCCCGTTGAGGTGCGCTACCGGCCGCTCGAGGACACCAATGCCGATGTCGCGTCGAAGCCGGATCCCGAAAGATCGCTGTACGAGGGCCTGCTGGCGGCCTGCGACGAGATCACCCGCGAGGATGCCCGTGGCGACGTGTTGGTGTTCCTGCCGGGCGAGCGCGAGATCCGTGAGGTGCACCACCTGTTGGAGCGGCGGAAGTACCGCGAGACCGAAGTGCTGCCGCTCTACGCCAGGCTCTCGGCCAAGGACCAGGATCGTGTGTTCAATCCGGGGCCGAAGCGGCGCATCGTGCTGGCCACCAACGTGGCCGAGACCTCGCTCACCGTGCCGCGTATTCGCTACGTGATCGACCCGGGCACGGCGCGGGTGAAGCGCTACAGCCCGCGGATGAAGCTCGACCGCCTGCACATCGAGGACATTTCCCAAGCCAGCGCCGACCAGCGCAAGGGCCGCTGCGGCCGCGTGTCCTCCGGCATCTGCTACCGGCTCTATAGCGAGGAGGACTTCAACCGCCGGCCGCGCTACACCGATCCGGAACTGCTGCGTTCCTCGCTGGCCGGCGTGATTCTGCGCATGCTCTCGCTGGGCCTCGGCCGGGTGGAGGATTTCCCCTTCATCGATGCGCCGGACCCGCGTGCCGTGGTGGATGGCTGGCAGCAGCTCACCGAGCTCGGCGCCGTCGACAGGCAGCGCCAGCTCACCCCGGTCGGCAGGCAGATGGCCGCCTTCGCCGTCGACGTGAAACTGGCCCGGATGCTGATCGCCGCGAAAGAGCGCGGGGCCCTGCGCGAGATGCTGGTGATCGCCAGTTTCCTCGGCGTGCAGGACCCGCGCGAACGCCCGGCCGAGGCACGCGAGGCTGCCGACCGGGCCCATGCGGCCTTTGCCGACGAGCGCTCGGAGTTCGTCGGCATCCTCAAGCTCTGGGAGGCCTATCGCGCCGCGCACGAGGCGCTCTCGCAGTCGAAGCTGCGCGACTGGTGCGGGCAACGCTTCCTCAGCTTTCTTAGGATGCGCGAGTGGCGCGAGCTGCATCGCCAGCTGCTGCTCAACTGCGAGGCGCTGGGGTGGGCGCAGAACGAGGCGCCGGCCGATTACGCCGATCTGCACCGTGCCCTGCTCAGCGGCCTTGCACTGCAGGTGGGACACCGCTCCGAGAAGGGGCTGTACGTGGCGCCGCGCAGCCGAAAGTTCGGTCTGTTCCCAGCCTCGACGCTGGCCTCCAAGCCGCCGCCCTGGGTACTGTGCGCCACCCTGCTCGATACGGCGAAGGTCTGGGGCATCACCGCCGCGAAGATCGAGCCGGAATGGGTGATCGATGCCGTGCCACACCTGCTCTCGCGCCGGCACTTCGACCCCCACTGGTCGCGGCGACAGGGGCGGGTGCAGGGCTCGGAGCAGATCGGCCTGTTCGGCCTCGTGCTGCTGCCACGCAAGCCGGTGCACTACGGCGCCCTGTATCCCGACGAGGCGCGCGAGATCTTCGTGCGCCAGGCACTGGTGACGGGCGAGATCGATACCCGCATCCCACTGGTGAAGCGCAACCTCGCCATGCTGGCGCGGGCGCAGGAAGAGGAAGCCAAGCAGCGCCGCGCCGGCCTCGTCGTCGACGAGGACTGGCAAGCGCGCTGGTACCTCGACCGCCTGCCCCCCGAGGTGCACAACACGGCGGCGCTGGAGGCCTGGTACGGCAGGCTCGATCCGGCATCGAAGAAGGCGCTGGAGTGGCCGCTCGCTGAGCTGATGTCGGTGGAAGGCAGCGGCGTCGAGCGCTTTCCCGGATTCCTGCCGCTCGGCGATACGCGGCTCAGGCTGCACTACCGCTTCGAGCCGGGACATGCCGAGGACGGAGTGACGCTGGACGTGCCCCTGCATCTGCTGCCGGCCCTCGATGCCGCGCGGCTCACCTGGCTGGTACCGGGCCTGGTCGAGGAAAAGGCCGCCGCACTGATCCGGGGGCTTCCAAAGGCGCTGCGGCGCCATTTCGTGCCGGCGCCCGACTTCGCCCGCGCCTTCGCCTTCGCCTATCCGGACGGCGATGCGGACAGCCTCATGGGCGCCCTCGCCCGTTTCCTTGCGAGGGCGACGGGTATCGAGATCTCGCCGCTCGACTTCGACGAGGCCGCGCTCGAACCGCATCTGCGCATGAACCTGCGCGTCGGCGAAGTAGAAGCGCTGGAAGGCCTGCCCACCGGCGCCCACGCCCGTGATGCGCGCGGGCCGCGTTTCCGGGTGCTGGGCCAGTCGCGCTCGCTCGATGAACTGAAAGCGCGATTCGGCATCGAAGCCGAGAGGGCTTTCGCCGCACGGGCCGGAGAGCGCCTGGCCCGTGAGGGCCTGCGTGAGTTTCCTGCCGAGCCGGTTCCACTCGAGATCGCCGGGGCCGGCGGCCTGCCGGCCTTTCCTGCGCTGGTGCCCGAAGGCGAGGGAGTCGCCTTGCGCGTTCTCGCCGACCGCGAGGCTGCCGCCGTCGCGCATGCCGGTGGTGTGCTGCGCCTCGCCGAGATCGCGCTTGCCGATACGGTGAAGCAGGCCCGCCGGCAGCTGCCGCTCAATCCGAAGACGGCCATGGTCTACACCGCCGTGGCCACGGCCGAGCAGTTGCGCGCCGACCTCGTCGAAAAGGCGCTGGCCGCCCTGTTGGAGGCAGGGCAGGGCGGTGGGGCGCTGGCTGCGATCCGCGACCGCGAGGCCTTCCAGAAGGCCATCGGCGCGGTGAGGCAGAAACTGTTCGGCGAGGCGATGGCGCGGCTCAGGACCGCCGAGGCGGTGCTGGCCCTCTATGCCGAGATCCGCCCGAAGCTGGAGGCGCCGGTGATGGGCTGGGCGAAGGCGAACCTCGACGATCTTCGCGCCCAACTGGCGGGGCTCGTGCATCCGGGCTTCGTACGCGAGACGCCCCCCGGGGCCTTCGAGGAACTGCCGCGCTATCTCAAGGCGCTGGCCCTGCGCGCCGAGCGCGCTCTGCGCGACCCCGCGCGCGACCAGCAGCGGATGCTGGAGCTGAAGCCTTTCGTCGATGCACTGGACGAGGCGCGGCGCCGCGGGCTCGCAGGCCAGCCCGGCTGGCAGGCCCTGCGTTGGGACCTCGAGGAGCTGCGCGTCTCGCTGTTTGCCCAGGAGCTGGGCACGAAGCGACCGGTTTCCGCCAAGCGCCTCGCCAAACAGCTCGAAGCGCTGCGGGCCGCTTGAGCCGGCAGAGCCAGTGCCGGCCCCCGGGCAGGCTTACTGCACGCGGACGACGCGGGCGCGGGTGTTGTAGCCCTCCACACGCAGCTGCCAGCCACCGAGGGCATTCCGCTCGATGGTGACACGGGGATCGGTGAGATCCACCCGCAGCCGGGTGGAGGAGTCCGTCACCCGCCAGACTTGGCCATTGGCCAGGGTGATGAGGTCGCCTGCGCCATTCCAGCCGGTGAATCGACCGGCCACACGCGATTCCACCCGATCAGGGCCACTGGTGCCGCCGAAGAATCCGGAAGCCGGGAAGCCCGTACGGTCCTCGGTGGCCGCCGGGGGCGAGGACACCGCCGTGGCGCCCGATCCATGCCGCTGCAGCCAGGCGTTCAACGCGGCCAGTTCCTCCTCGCTCAGTTTGTCGAGGCCGGCACGCTTGAAGTCGGCCGCGCTCATGCGTTCCTCCAGAGTGGAGACCTGCTGGGCGCCGGCGGCGAAGGGCAGCAGGGCAACGGCCAGAGCGAGGGCAAGAACGGGTGGCCGCATGGCGAAATCCTCGGTATCGGTTGTGGAGGGAAAGGCCCCAAGTCTACCCTCGGCCGTCGTGAAAGCCGCAGCCTCTCGTGCCATCGATCCTGAGCAGGCCCTCGCCGAGTGGCCGGCGCTGGCTGCGCGCGTCGCCCTCGCGGATGCGCCGGCGCTGGCCGCGCGCCGGGCGCTGGAAGTGCTGGCGGCCCTGTCCCCTGATCGCGAGATGCAGTGGGCAACGGCCCTGGCAGCCCTGGGCGAGGCCGCGCCGTCGCTCGATTCGGCCCCGGTGGCGGGGCGGCTGCCGGCGATGCTGGAGGGTATCCGCGCCGCCGAGCAGGTCTGGGCCCTGCATGCCCGGCCGGAGGGGCGGGCCAATGCCGAGGGCCTGCGCCGCCTGCTGCTCGCCATCGTCCGCGATCTGCGGGTGGTGCCGGTGCTGCTCGCCCTGCAGCTCGCCCGGCTGCGTGCCGCCGCCGCCCTGCCCGATGCCGAGCGCCTGGCCCTTGCCCGGCTGGCGGCCGATCTGTTGGCTCCGCTCGCCAATCGCCTCGGCATCTGGCAGCTGAAGTGGGAGATCGAGGACCTCGCTTTTCGCCACCTGCAGCCCGAGACCTATCAGCGCATCGCCCGCCTGCTCGACGAGAAGCGGGTGGCGCGCGAGCAGTACATCGAGGAGGTGAAGCGGCAGTTGCGCGAGGCGCTGGCGGCCGCTGGCATCGAGGCCGAGGTGGCGGGGCGGCCGAAGCACATCTACAGCATTTGGAAGAAGATGCAGCGCAAGGGCGTGCCCTTCGGCGAGCTCTACGATATCCGTGCGGTGCGGGTGCTGGTGGCCGATGTGGCGGACTGCTATGCCGCACTCGGCGTGGTACACCAGGTCTGGACGCCGATCGCCCGGGAATTCGACGACTACATCGCCCGCCCCAAGGGCAATGGTTACCGCAGCCTGCATACCGCGGTGATCGGCCCCGAGGGGCGCACCGTGGAGGTACAGATCCGCACCCGCGACATGCACGAGCAGGCCGAGCTCGGTGTGGCCGCGCACTGGCGCTACAAGGAGGGGGGCGGGGCCGATGCCAGCTTCGAGCGCAAGATCGCCTGGATGCGCCAGCTGCTCGAGGCCAGCGAAGGCGACGAGCAGGCCCTGCAGGCCGGCCTGCGCACCGATCTCGTGGAGGACCGGGTCTATGTGCTCACGCCGCAGGGCAAGGTGATCGATCTGCCGCGCGGGGCCACGGTGCTCGATTTCGCCTATGCCGTGCATACCGAGGTGGGGCACCGCTGCCGCGGCGCCAAGGTGAACGGCCGCATCGTCACCCTCGACCACGCCCCGGCCACCGGCGACGTGGTGGAGATCCTCACCGGGAAAGAGGCCGCACCGCGCCGCGACTGGCTGCTGCCGGCGAACGGCTATCTCGTCACCGGCCGGGCGCGCGACAAGGTGCGCGCCTGGTTCCACAAGCTCGACCGGGCGCAGAACCTCGCCGAGGGCCGCGAACTGCTGGAAAAGGAGCTTCGCCGCCTCGGCCTCATCGGCGCCGATCTCGCGCCGGTGCTGCCGAAGCTGCGTGTGGCCACGGTGGACGACCTGATGGTGGCGCTCTCGCTGGGCGACATCGGGCCGGCCCAGGTGAGCCGTGCCCTGCACGAGGCGCAGCAGCCCAAGGAGCCGAACCCGCTGCCGCCGGTTCCGGCCGCGGCCGCGCGCGACCGGGTGGGGGCGCGGCACGACAGTTTCGTGGTGGAGGGCGTGGGCAACCTGCTGACCCAGCTCGCGCGCTGCTGCCAGCCGGTGCCGGGCGATGCCATCGCCGGCTACCTGACACGCGGCCGCGGCATCAGCGTGCACCGCGCCGACTGTGCCGCGCTCGCCCGGCTGCTGGCCCGCGATCCGGACCGCGCCATGCCGGTGGCCTGGGGCCGCGCCGGTGGCACCTATGCCGTCGATGTCGCCATCCAGGGCTTCGACCGCAAGTCGCTGCTCAAGGACATCACCACCCTGATCGCCCAGGAGGGCGTGCACATCCATGCCATCGCCTCGCGTGCCGACGATGGCCGCGGCCTCGTCGACCTCCGGCTGACGCTCAAGGTCTCGGATTTCGGCCAGCTCTCGCGCCTGCTGGCGCGGCTCGCCGGCGTGCCCGGCGTGCGCGACGCGCGGCGGGTGGGCTGATGCACCGGCGTCTCGTCCTACTGGCCCTGCTCGGCGGGCTGCTGGCGGCGATCCTGCTGCTGCGCGGGCCGCTTGGCCGCTGGCTGTACCCGGATGCCGCGCTCGACGGCCTTCTGGCGGCGGCCGATGCGGCGATGGCCGAAGGCGATGTGCTGCGGGCCGCGACCCTGCTGCAGGCGGCCGCGGCGCGTAGCCCCGACCATCCGCGCCTGCCCGTGGAGCGGACCGAGGCCGTGGGCATTGCGTTGGCACGGGTAGACGCCCTGCTCGGCGGGTCGCCGTCGGTCCAGCCGCTGGCGGCGGCAGCCCGGGCCGAGGTCGAGACTCTGCTGGCTGCGGCCCAGGCGCTCGGTGCGCCGAGCGATGCACTCGAGCTGCGGCGCCGGCGTCTCGCCGAGCGGGCCGAGCCCTCGATCGAGGTGCTGCTGCAGCGGGCCATGGCGGCCGAGCAGACGGACCCCGAGGCGGCGCTCGCCGACTACCTTCGGGTGCTTGCGCGCGAACCGGAGAACGCCCTCGCCCGGCATGGTCGGCAGCAGGTGCTTTCGGCCTGGCTGGGCCTGGCGGTGGCGGAGATCGAGCGCGGCGAGTGGGAGTCGGCCCGCCTGCGGCTGCGACGGGTACGCGCGCTCGATCCGGGGCATGTTGACCTGCCGGGGGTCGAGGCCCGGCTCGCCGGACGCCATGGCCGTGCTGCAGGGCCGCTCCCGGATCCGGCCCTGCGGGCCGGACGCTCGCGCGAGGCCCTGCGCTGGCTTGGTCTGGCCGAAGAAGCCCTGGGCCGCGGCGCCCTCGACACCGCCCGGCGCGCCCTCGACCAAGCCGCCCTGCTGGCCCCGGAGGCGCCGGAGCGCGAGGCGCTCGAGCAGCGCTACCGCCACGCCCTCAGCGCAGCTCGCTGAAGATCGCTCGCAGGGTCTGGCGCGCCCGTTCCGGCGAGAATTCGCGCTCGGTGTTGGCAAGCCCTCCGGCCACCAGCCGCTCCCACAGCGGCTCGTCCTCGTAGGCGGCGAGCAGGGTGGCGGCGAAGGACTCGGCATCGTCGGCCACCAGCACGTCCACGCCATGGGAGAGGCCCATGCCCTCCACCGCGCAGGACGTGGCCACCACCGGCAGACCGTGGGCCAGGGCCTGGTTCACCTTGCCCTTCACCCCGGCGCCATAGCGCAGCGGGGCCACCGAGAAGCGATGGGCATCGAGCAGCGGCACGAGATCGGGCACGTGGCCGTGCACGTGAATGCCCTCGCGCTCGCCGAGCGCCAGCACCTCGGGCGGCGCCTCGCTTCCGACCAGGCTGAGATGGATGTCCGGCCGCACGGCGCGCAGCCGCGGCAGGATCTCATGGGCCAGCCACAGCGCCGCATCGACGTTCGGCGGATGCCGGTAGCCACCGACGAAGAGCAGGCCGGAGCGCGCCGCCATGCCGGGGCCGCGGCCGCGCACGCGGTGGATGTTCGACACCACGTCCACCCGGGCCTGCGGAAGTTCCTTGGCCAGCAGGGCCTGCTCCACCGGGCTCACTACCCAGGTGCGGTCCACGCTCCGCATCAGCGCCAGCTCGGCCTCGCGGGTGCGCTCGGCATGGCGTTTGAGCGCCGGGTCGCGGCGCTCCTCGGCCTCGCGCAGCTCGCGCAGGTGGTGCAGGTCTACGGTGTCGAAGACGATCCGCGCCTGCGGCGCATGGCGGCGCAGCAGCGGCAGCAGCGGCGAGAGCACATAGTGTCGGCTGACGATGATGAGCTGGAAGCGGGCGCCGTGCTTCGCCAGCCAGTCCGGTACCGAGCCCAGCCAGGGCTGGGTCCAGGCCTCCACCCCGAGATCGCGCAGGGCCTGGGTGTAGCGGCCGTCGTCGAGGCCGTTCTCCGGAAAGAAGCTGACGGCACAGCCTTCCTCCACCAGCAGGCGCAGCAGTTCGAACAGCCGCACCGAGCCGGAGTCGCGGTCGGGCATCGGAGTGGTGGCGTCGATCACCAGCACCCGCGCCCGGGCCCGGTGCTGGGCGGCATAGTGCGGCGCCTGGGTGGGCGAGGGGTGGCGGCGTTGCAGCACCTCGCGCCAGCGCTCGAGGAAGCGCTGTTGGTTGCGCACCTGATAGGCCTTCACCCCGCTCGCGGTATCGGTGCCGGCGGTCACGCCCTCGTGGTGCACCACCACCGCGGCGGGCTGCACCCGCACCTTCAGCCCGGCCTCGCGCACCTTCATGGCGAGGTCGGTGTCCTCGTAGTAGGCCGGGGCATAGCGTTCGTCGAAGCCGCCCAGGCGCTCGAACAGCGTACGCGGCAAGGCGATGGCTGCGCCCGAGCAGTAGTCGGCCTCGCGGACGAAGGTGTAGGCCGGGTGCTGCGGATCCTCGAAGCGGCCGTAGTTCCAGCCCGAGCCATCGGAGAACACGATGCCGCCGGATTCCTGCAGCCGGCCGTCCGGATAGACCAGCAGGGCGCCGGCAAGCCCGGTGTCGGGGTGCTGCTCGAAGGTGGCGAGCAGGGCCGTGAGCCAGCCCGGCCGCACCGTGGTGTCGTTGTTGAGAAAGACGAGGTAATCGCCACGCGCCAGCGCCGCGCCGGCATTGCAGCTGCCGACGAAGCCGAGGTTCTCGCGGTTGCGGTGGTAGCGCAGGCCTGGGATGCGCGGCAGCACCTCGCCGCTGGCGTCGGGCGAGGCATCGTCGACGACGATCACCTCGGCCTCGTCCCCGAGGCCGGCCGCGATCAGGCTGCGCAGGCAGGCGAGGGTGTAGTCGAGCTTGCCGTGCACCGGGATGACGATGCTGGCGCGCAGGGGGCCTGTCGTATGCGGGAAGCACAGCGGGGCCTCGGCCACGGGAGCGGCGTCCTCCGGCGCGGCGGCCGGGCGGTCGAGGAAGCGCCGCCTGGCCGCCGCCAGGGTGGCGGCCAGGCCGCGCTGGCGCAGGCTGCGCAGGCCGCGCCGGCCGAGATCGAGACCATGTAGCAGGTGGTAGCGCAGCACCAGCAAGGCATCGACCAAGCGCCGTCGCAGCTGCCGGGGCCAGCGCACCCAGGGGTGGGCGACGATGGCCTGCAGGCGCGCCAGCTCGGCCTGGGCGGCATCGCGCTGGGCGAGGGCCACGTCGCGCTGGCGGATCAGGTCGGCGGTGTCGCGCTCGTAGAAGGCATAAGCCTGGTCGCGCTCCTCCGCCAGCCGCCGGACCTCGGCCCGGATGCCATCATCGGTCTGTCGCTCGAGCGTCTGGCGCAGATGTTCGGCGTGTCCGTGGGCCTGGGTCAGTTCCTGCATCAAGGTCTGGGTCTGGGCAACGGCGATGTCGCGTTGCTGGATGAGGTCGGCGGTGTCCCGGTCGTAGGCGCGGTAGGCCTCGTCGCGCTCCTGCGCAAGATCGTCGGCAAGACCGATCAGCATGCCCTGCGCGTGTTGCAGCAGGGCGACGGGATCTTCCGCCCGGGGACGTGGCCGGGGCGGTGCCAGGGGCTGCAGCTGCCGCCAGGCCGCGAGACTGTCGGCCAGTCCGGGCGGGGGGGCGGACCTGCGGGGCAAGGCCTCGGGCTGGGCGGCCCAGTGGGCCAGCGCCGCGGCGAAGGCGTCGGCGCTGGGGGGCAGGGGGCGCAGGCCTTCCGGGGCGCCGGCGAGGCGTTCGGCATAGGCCCCCACGGCCGCGGCCAGCACCGGCACGCCCAGGGCCTGCATTTCCGAGAGCACGTAGCCGAAGGTTTCGGGTAGCAGGGAGGGCAGCAGGGCGAGGTCGGGGTCGAAGTCCGCCACCAGGGCCGGCAGTTCGCTGACCATGTAGTCGGGCAGGGCTCGTCCCCCGGTTCGGGCAGCGAAGCGTTCGGCCCGCTCTCCGCCGCCGGCGAAGTACCAGTCGATGTCCGGTGGCGTGATTGGCAGCAGGGCCTCGAGCAGGCGTTCGCCCTTGCCCCCGGCCAGCCGGCCGGGCACCAGTACCCGCAGCGGGCCCGGGCGGCGCGATGCAGGGCGGGGCGTCACAGGCAGGGCGAGGCCATGCGGCAGGACCCGGATGCGCTGGCACAGGGCCGCGGGCAGCAGGGCTTCCAGGCGGGCCGCGGCCGCCCGCGAGGGCGCCACCAGGCTGATCCCGGGCGCTCCGAGCGCCGCGATCGTGGCCGCGCTCCAGGCTCGCCAGACCTCGGGGTCGTGTTCGTGGAAGCGGCGGCCTGGGGCGGCAAGGCCGGCGCGCAGCCGGTCCGGGTCGAATGCCGGCTGTGGCGCTTCGTCGTCGAGCAGGGGCCAGAAGGGGAAGGCGTCGTGCAGCACGAAGGCGGTGGGCAGCCCGGTGCGCAGCACATCGAGGCTGCTGCCGATCAGCGAGGAGACGCGCAGGGCCGAGACGCCGAAGCTTGCGAGGGTTTCGGCGAGGGCGGCAGCCACCACGGGATGGCGGTCGGCCATGTCGCCCACCGCCGGCTCGCAGGCCCAGACCCGGAGCGGTGGCGCGTCGAGGTCGGCGTGCAGGGCCAGGGATTCGCCGAAGGCCCGGCCTTCGCGGCCCCGGCTGAGCAGGGCGAGGTGGGTGGCGCTGCCGTCGTGGTGCATCTGGTCGCGGACGAAGCGCTCGACCCCTCCGCCCCAGTCGTGCAGCACGTGCAGCACCACTGGCCGGCCATCACGGCCGGCGAGGGTGGGCTGGGGGCGGCGGCGTGCCCGTCCGGCCGGGCACCAGCCCCGGCGCAGCAGCGGCGGCAGGCCGGGCAGGGGCGGGCCAAGCTCGAGGGCGAGATAGGGTAGGCGGGCACTGGCAAGGTGTGCCTGCGGGCCTTCGCGCAGCAGGCGTTCGGCGGCGCTGCGCCGCCACAGGGCGCAGCGCGGGTCGAGCGGACCTGCCAGGGCCTGGTGCGGGGCGAAGCTCCAGGCAAAGGCCGCGGCCTCCTCGCCGGCCTCGAGCGCCCAGGTGGCGCGCACTTCGGCGGCATCGGCCGGGCTGAGCGCATCGAGTGCCGGCAGCCCGGACAGGGCCTCATGCAGCAGATGGAGGCTGGCCACATCCGGCACCAGGCCGGGGGCCACCAGCAGGAGCCGCTCGCCGGCATCGGCGGCCAGGGCGGCGCGCAGGCGGGCGGGCCAGGGCAGGACGGGGTCGCTGGCGTGGAGGGAGAGGCCGCCGTCGCGGTGCGGGGGCAGCGTCGCGGTGTTCAAGGGGGAGGAATCCGGGCTGCGCTAGACTGCGCGAAGCGCATTATCCCTTGGTTCCGCCTTGCATTTCCGCCCGCCCCCCGTGCCTGCGGCCTTCCCGGTCCCGCCCCGGTCCCGCCCCCGGCGTCTGCTTGAATCGTGCCTCCGCCATCCGGCGGACGGCACCCCGGAGGTGGCATGGTGATGAGGCGGCTTTGGCGGCTCGGCCTGTGGGCGGGGGGCTTCCTCTTCGCCGTGGCCCTGGGCTTTGGCGTGCCGGTGATGCTGGTGCTCGACCGCGAGGTGCGGGCCGAGTTCGCCGCGCTGGACTGGCAGATCCCCACCCGAGTCTTCGCCCGGCCGCTGGTGCTGGCGGCGGGTGAGCCGCTCACCGCCGAGGCCCTGCTACAGGAGCTAGAGGCGGCGGCCTTCGCCGAGGGCGATGGCGTGGTGCCCGGCACCTACCGCCGCGAGGGAGGGCGCTTCCTGATCGCCACCCGCGGCTTCCGTGATGTCGATGGGCCGGTGGACCCGGCCCGCGCCGAGGTGCTGCTGGCGGGCGGCCGGGTGGCCAGGGTGAAGCGTCTGGATGGCGGCGGCCCCGGCTTCATGCTCGATCCGGCCAGGATCGCCACCCTGTACGGCGCCAAGCAGGAGGAGCGCGAGCTGATCCGCCTCGAGGACGCGCCGGTGCTGCTGGTGGCCGGCCTGCAGGCGGTGGAGGACCGCAACTTCAAGCACCACATCGGCATCGACCCCTGGGGCGTGCTGCGGGCGATGCTGGTGAACGTGCGCGAGGGCGAACTGGAGCAGGGCGGCAGCACCCTGACGCAGCAGCTGGTGCGTAGCCTGTTCTTGAGCAATGCCAAGACCGCTTCGCGCAAGGCGAAGGAGGCGGCCTACGCCCTCATCATCGAGGCCCGCTTCGACAAGCGGCGCATCCTCGAGACCTACCTCAACCAGGTCTACCTCGGGCAGCAGGGCGGGCAGGCCATCCATGGCGTGGCCGCGGCTTCGCGTTTCTGGTTCGGTCGCGAGGTCGCGCGCCTGCGCCCGCACGAGATCGCCTTGCTCATCGGCATGATCCAGGGACCTTCCCTGTACGACCCGCGGCGCTTCCCGGAGCGGGCGAAGGCGCGCCGCGACCTCGTGCTCGGGGTGTTCGCCGAGACCGGTCTGCTCACTTCCGCCGAGCGCGACGCTGCCCGCGCCCAGCCGCTCGGCGTGCTGGCCCGCCCGGGGCTGGCCCGCAACCGCTACCCGGCCTTCCTCGAGCTGGCCCGCCGCCAGTTGGCCCGCGACTATCCCGCCGACGCCCTCACCGGCGCCGGGCTGGTGGTGCACACCACGTTGGCGCCCTCGGCCCAGCGCCAGGCCGAACGGGCCGTCACCACCACCCTGGCCGGGCTGGAGCGCCCCGGCCGGCCGCCGCTGCAGGCCGCCCTGGTGCTCACCGACGCCCGCAATGGCGACGTGCTGGCGATCGTGGGCGACCGCAATCCGTCCCAGCCGGCCTTCAACCGCGCCCTCGATGCCCGCCGCCCGGTGGGCTCGCTGCTGAAGCCCATGGTCTACCTGCTCGCCCTGGCGCAGCCCGGCCGCTGGTCGCTGGCCTCGCCGGTGGACGATGGGCCGGTGCAGGTGCGCCTGGCCGACGGCAAGCTCTGGGTGCCGCAGAACGCCGACGGCCAGAGCCATGGCGTGCTGCCGCTGATGGATGCGCTCTCCTTCAGCTACAACCAGGCCACGGTGCGCCTGGGCATGGACGTGGGCCCCGGGCGCCTCTCCGCCCTGCTGCGGGCCCTGGCCGAGGTGCGGGCCGAGCCGAACCCTTCGCTGATCCTCGGCAGTGTGGATCTGCCGCCGCTGGCGGTGGCCCAGCTCTACCAGTTCCTCGCCTCGGGCGGGCGCATCCAGCCGCTGCGTGCGGTGCGCGGCGTGCTCGATCCCGAAGGCCGGCCGCTGGCGCGCTACGACGGCCGCAAGGACGAGGCCCAGCCCGGTGACGCCATCGCCGCCCGCCTCGTCACCCTCGCCTTGCAGGATGCGGCGAAGCGCGGCACCGCACGGGCCCTGGCCTCCGGCCCCACCGCCGGGCTGGCCGCTGCCGGCAAGACCGGTACCAGCAACGATGGCCGCGACAGCTGGTTCGCCGGCTACACCGGGCGCCATCTCGCCGTGGCCTGGGTGGGCAACGACCAGAACCAGGCCACCGGTCTCTATGGCGCCACCGGCGCCATGCGGGTCTGGTCCAGCCTGTTTTCCGGCCTGCCGAGCCAGCCCCTCGTCCCGGGCGAGGAGGGGATCGAGTGGACCTATGTGGCGCAGGGCGAGTTCGCCACCACCGAGGCGGAATGTCCCGGCGCCCGGCGCTATCCTTTCGTCGCCGGTTACCTGCCGGCCGAGCACCTGAGCTGCACGCGCCGCAGCCTGCTCGATTTCTTCGGTTTCGGATCGACCCGCGAATGAGCGTTCTGCGCCTTCTCGCCCCGGCCCTGTTGCTGGCCGGATGTGCCACTGTGCCGGCGCCGGTGCCGTCGGCCGGGCCGCCGCCGCCCAGCGCCGCCGAGATCCTCACGGCGGTGCGCGAGGCCGGGCGCGACGGCGTGGAACTGGTGGTGGCGCCGCTGGTCGATCCGCAGGTGGCCGACCTGCGCGAACGCGCCGCCCGTGCCGAGGCCGGGGGCCGCTTCGCCGAGGCCGAGGCCGACATCGCCCGCGCCCTCGCGCTCTCGCCGGGCGATCCGGACCTGTTGCAGTGGCGGGCCGAGCTGCTGCTGATGCTCGGGCGGTACGAGGAGGCTGCGGCCTCGGCCCAGGAGAGTGCCCAGCGCGGCCCGCGCTTGGGGCCCCTGTGCCGCCGCAACTGGACCCTGCTCGCCTACCTGCGCGAGGGCTGGGGCGAGGCCGAGAATGCCGCCTCGGCCCGGGCCATGGGCGAGGCCTGCACCGTCGCCCCGCCGGTGCGGATGTGACCCGGGAGGCCGCCAGCGGCGGCCCGGCACGGGCCCTGCCGGCGCTCACCGCCCGTGCCCTCGATGCCGGCGGCGCGCTTGCCGGCAGCCTGCCCGGTTTCGTGCCGCGTCCGGCCCAGCAGCGGCTCGGGGTGGCCATCGCCGAGGCCATGGCCGACCGCGCCGCGCTGGTGGCCGAGGCCGGCACCGGCACCGGCAAGACCTTCGCCTATCTCGTGCCAGCCCTGCTCTCCGGCCAACGGGTGATCGTCTCCACCGGCACCAAGGCCCTGCAGGACCAGCTCTACCACCGCGACCTGCCCCTCGTGCGGCAGGCCCTGGGCCTCGGCCTGCGTACCGCCCTGCTCAAGGGGCGGGCGAACTACCTCTGCCTGCACCGCCTCGCGCTGGCGCAGGGCAGCCCGGTGTTCAGCGACCGCGCGCAGATCGCGCTGTTCGAGCGCATCGTGGCCTGGAGCAAGCGCACCCGCCGCGGCGATCTTGCCGAGGTGGAGGGCCTGCCCGAGGACTCGCCGGTGCGCGGCCTCGTCACCTCCACCGCCGAGAACTGTCTCGGCAGCGACTGCCCGTTCTGGCAGGACTGCCACGTGGTGCGTGCCCGCGCCGAGGCGCAGGCCGCCGATCTCGTGGTGGTGAACCACCACCTACTGCTGGCCGACCTCGCCATCAAGGAAGAGGGCTTCGGCGAGATCCTGCCCGGGGCCTCGGCCTTCGTGCTCGACGAGGCCCACCAGCTGCCCGACCTCGCCTCACAGTTCTTCGGAGAGAGCCTCTCGGCACGCATGCTGGTCGACCTCGGCCGTGACGTGATCGGCGCCTGCGCCAAGCTGGCCGGCAGCCTGGCCGCGCTCTCGCCGCCAGTGCGGTCGCTGGAGCTTGCGATCAAGCAGCTACGGGCCGACTGCGAGGGACTGCCGCAGCGCGGGGCGCAGGGCCTGCTGCTCGCCCACCACCCGGAGATGCCGGCCCGGCTGCGCGGCCTCGCCGAAGCAATGGCGGTGCTGGTCGAGGCCCTCGGTCCGGTGAAGGAGGCGGCCCCCGAGTTCGCCGCCGCCTTGGCCCGGCTGGAGCTGTTCCAGCAGCGTCTGCGGCACTGGGGCGAGGGCGCGCCCGGCCTGTTCGAGGAGGGGGCCGGCGTTTCCGCCGCCGTGACCGGGCGGGACGATGCCGGTGAGGCGCCCCCCCCGGTGGCGGGGGAGACGCATGGCGAGGTGCGCTGGTTCGAGCTGACTCAGCGCGGCTTCGCCCTCTCGGTGACGCCGCTCGATGTGGCCGGGCCGCTGCGCCGCTACCGCGAGCAGAGCCGCGCGGCCTGGATCTTCACCTCGGCCACCCTCGCGGTGGGCGGCGACCTGCGCCATATCGCCTGGAAGCTGGGCCTCGACGCCCCCCGCCTGCTGCTCGAGGAAAGCCCCTTCGACTGGCCGCGGCAGGCGCTCGCCTACCTGCCGAAGGGCCTGCCGGAGCCGGCGGCCCGCGACTACACCGCCCGCGTGGTCGAGGCCGTGCGCCCGGTGCTGGAGGCCTCGAAGGGCCGCGCCTTCCTGCTCTTCACCTCGCACCGCGCTCTGCGCGAGGCCGCCACCCTGCTGGAGGGCGGGCCCTGGCCCCTGTTCGTGCAGGGCACGGCGCCGCGTGCCGCCCTGCTCGAGCAGTTCCGCGCCAGCGGTAACGGCGTGCTGCTCGGTGCCGCCAGTTTCTGGGAGGGCGTGGACGTGGCCGGCGAGGCCCTGAGCGTGGTGGTGATCGACAAGCTGCCCTTCGCCGCCCCCGACGACCCGGTGCTGGAGGCGCGGCTGGAGGCGGTGCGCCGCCGCGGCGGCAACCCCTTCCTCGCCGAGCAGGTGCCGGCCGCCGCCATCGCCCTCAAGCAGGGCGTGGGTAGGCTGATCCGCCGCCACGACGACCGTGGCGTGTTGGTGCTCTGCGACCCGCGCCTGCTCGGCAAGCCTTATGGCCGGGTCTTCCTCGCCAGCCTGCCGCCGCTCACCCGCACCCGCGAGTTGGCCGAGGTACTGGCCTTCCTCGCCCCCGGCACCGCGCCGGCCCACGACGAGACCCGCCGCCATGCCGTCTAAGCCCGCTGCCATGCCCGCGCCCTCCGGCCCGACCCTGCTCGCCTTCGAGCTCGCCACCGAGGCCTGCTCGGTGGCCCTGCTGCATGGCGGCGAGCTGCTCGTCCGCCACGCGCCGGCACCGCGTCGCCACGCCGAACTCGCCCTGCCCTGGGCCGAGGCCCTGCTGGCCGAGGCCGGCCTCGGCAAGTCGCGTATCGATGCACTTGCGGTCGGCATCGGTCCGGGCGCCTTCACCGGTGTACGCCTCGCCATCAGCCTCGTGCAGGGCATCGCCCTTGGCCTCGGGCGCCCGGTGCTGCCGGTCTCCACCCTCGCCGCCCTGGCCGAACCCTTCCTTGCCGGCGGGCCGGTGCTGGCCGCCATCGATGCGCGCATGGGTGAGCTCTATCTCGGCGAGTACGCCGCCGATGCCGAGGGACTGCCGGTCGCCATGGACGCGGAATGCCTGGTTCCGGTGGGCGAGGCCGCCGCCACGCTGCAGGTCCGCTGGGCGGCACGGCCTGGACTCGACAGCGGTTCCGCCGGCCCGCGCCTCCGTGTGGTGGGCAGTGGTGCCGCAGTCGCCGAAGGCGCGTGGCTTGCGCCGCTGGCGGACCGGTTTTCCGGGGCCGAGCCTGGGGCCCTGCCCACGGCCGCGGCCGTGGCCCGCATCGCCCGACGCGATTTCCTCGCCGGTCGCACCCTTGCCCCGGAACAGCTCGAGCCACGCTACCTGCGCGACAAGGTGGCGCTCACCGCCGCCGAGCAGGCCGCGGCCCGCGCCGCCCGCGCGGGCTGAGCCCCCCGGCAGGGCAGCGATGGCCCGGCACCGGGCTATTCCTCGCTGCTCACCCGGCCGTTCTTGAACTCCCAGGTACGGGTGATGTGGAGCACGTCCACCCGCTCCCCGGCCTGCGGCACGGCGGCGAAGGGCGCGGCCAGGCCGACGATGCGCCGGGCGGCCTGGTTCAGGGTCTCGTGGCGGCTGGGCTCGTTCAGGGTCACCGACTCCACGCTGCCGTCGCGGCGCACCGCCACCGTCATCACCAGCCGGCCCTCCAGCCGCTCGGCGCGGGCGCGCTCCGGGTAATTGGCATTGCCCACCCGTTCCACCCGCTCCACCCACTGCCGCAGGTACTGGGCATAGGCGTACTCCTGGGTGCTCGCCGAGACGAACTTGCGCTTCGGCCGCTTCGCGTATTGGGCCTGGCGGCGCTCCACCTCGGCGGCCAGTCGGGCCATGGCGACCTGCTGCTCGAGGAACTGCTCGCCGAGCGGCAGCGGAGAGGGCACGGTCTCGGGCCGTGGCGGCTGCACCGGCGCGCGCTCGGCGGCCTCGGCGGTGGTGGAGAGCAGCGGCATTGGGGCCTCGGCCTGCGGGCGCGGGGCCTGGGCCCGGACCGGCACCGGGGCCACCCCGTCCTCGCGCTTGGGCACCGGGGCGCTCACCGTGTCGCGGGGGCGCCGGGCCTCCTCGTGCTCGCCGCCGCCCTGCTGGCTCGCTTGGGCGAGGAAATCGGCCTGCGGGGGCGGGGTGTCGCTGCGGGTCTCGGTCAGGATCACGTCCAGGGTGGGGGTGATCGGCGCAGCATCGTCGCGGCCGAAGCTCACCCCCAGCACCACGATGCCGATCAGCACCCCGCCCAGCAGGGTGGTGGCGGTGAGGCGTTGCGCAGGCCCGATCTCGGGAACGGGCGCCGGGGTGGCCGGGGACATGGGGGCGTCGTTCAGGGGCCGTCCGGGGCTGCCTCGAGGGCGTCGAACAGCAGGCCGGCGATGTTGAGCCCGGCCCCGGCGTCGATCTCGCGGATGCAGGTCGGGCTGGTGACGTTCACCTCGGTGAGGCAGTCGCCGATCACGTCCAGGCCGACGAAGCGCATGCCGCGGCGGCGCATCTCCGGGCCCACCCGGGCGGCGATCTCGCGATCGCGCTCGCTGAGCGGCCGTACCTCGCCGCGGCCGCCGGCGGCGAGATTGCCGCGGAACTCGCTGCCCTGCGGGATGCGGGCGAGGCAGTAGGGCACCGGCTCGCCGTCGATGAGCAGGATGCGCTTGTCGCCCAGGGCGATCTGCGGCAGGAAGCGCTGTGCCATGGCGAGGTGCCGCCCGTTTCCGGTGAGCGTCTCGAGGATCACGTTGAGGTTGGGGTCGCCATGATGGCTACGGAAGACCGAGCGCCCGCCCATGCCGTCCAGGGGCTTGAGCACGATCTCGCCTTGCTCGGCGGCGAAGGCCCGGAACTCGGCGGCCTCGCGGCTGACCAGGGTGGGCGGGATGCAGTCCGGGAAGAGCAGGGCGGCCAGCTTCTCGTTGAGGTCGCGCAGGCCCCCCGGGGCGTTCGTCACCCGTGCCCCCTGCGCCTCGGCGGCACTGAGGACCTGGGTGTCGTGCAGGTAGTCGGCGTCTACCGGCGGGTCCTTGCGCATCAGCACCCGGTCCATGACGGCCAGGGGGCGCCAGACCGGCTCGCCGAGCGTGAACCAGCCGGCCGGGTCGTCGCGTACCGAGAGCGGTGCGAGCCGGGCGCCGGCCTCGCCGCCGCGCAGCCCGAGGCTGCCGGGCAGCACGTACTGCAACGTCCATCCGCGACGCTGGGCTTCCAGCAGCATGGCGAATGTGGAGTCCTTCACGATTTTGATCGACCCGATCGGGTCCATGACGACGGCGAGCTGCCGGGGCATCCGCGGGCGTTCCGGAATGGGACAATGTGAAAGAGCGTAACAGGGCAGGGCCGCAGGTGCCGAACGGGGAATCGCTTGGCGCGGCGCGGGCTTGACACGTTTTGTTGACACTGGGATATAGCTTGCATTGCGGTGCGTCACGGCCCCGGCCGCCAGCCGCCCGCTGGAACTTCCTTGGGGAATGCAATGACTGAGAGCAACGAGTCCGGCGGTTTGGCGGGGCTGCGGGTCATGGTGATCGACGACTCGAAGACCATCCGCCGCACGGCGGAGACCCTGCTGAAGAAGGAGGGCTGCGACGTCTTCACCGCCAACGACGGCTTCGAGGCCCTCGGGAAGATCGCCGAGGTGCAGCCGCAGGTGATCTTCGTCGACATCATGATGCCGCGCCTGGACGGCTACCAGACCTGCGCGCTGATCAAGTCGAACCAGCTGTTCCGCAACACCCCGGTGATCATGCTCTCCTCGAAGGACGGCCTGTTCGACAAGGCCCGCGGCCGCATCGTCGGCTCCGAGCAGTACCTCACCAAGCCCTTCACCCGCGACGAACTGCTCGAGGCGGTGCGTCGCTACGCTCCGGCGGCATGAGCATGGGCAAGCCCAAAGCCGAGGCCCGCGCCCCCGACCCCTTCGAGCTGCTGCTCGACTACGAGCGCCGCTCGCTCGCCCACCAGCCCGGGCGCCCGGAACTGGTCGAGGCTCCGGGCCACTGGCGCGGCGTGGGTTTCCGCGTCGGCCGGCACCGCCTGGTCGGGGCCTTCGGCGACGTGCTCGAGATCATCAACCTGCCGCCGCTCACCCCGGTGCCGGGCGCCCAGCCCTGGATGCTCGGGTTGGCCAACGTCCGCGGCAGCCTCTATGGCGTGGTCGACCTCAAGCAGTTCCTCGAGGGCGAGCGCAGCGCCGTGAACGAGGGCCAGCGCGTGCTGCTGGTGCGCCAGCCCGGCGGCAATGTGATCCTGCTGGTCGACGAGCTCTACGGCCAGCGCGCCTTCAACGATGCCCATCTCGTCGAACGCCCCGAGCAGTTCGACGGCCGCTATGCCAGCGTGGTGAGCCGCGCCTACCGGCTTGGCGACACCACCTGGGGCGTGCTCGACATCCCCCTGCTCTGCCGCACCCCCGAATTCCGCCAAGCCGCCGCCTGATCCCGCCACCGCCCAGGCCACGCACCGTTTCCGATCCGAGGTCGTAACGTAATGAGCGCTTCGAAAACCACCTTCCAAGACCGCCTGACCAAGATCGGCCTCCGCGTCTGGGCCTTCCTGCTCGCGATCTCGGCGATCCTGTTCCTCGTGAACTTCCTCGCCGCCGCCTACTACGGCGGGCAGATCCAGAGCGCCTCACAGCTCAGCTTCCGCCTGCAGGTGGACGCCCAGAAGCTGGGCCGTTACGCCACCGAGGCGATCAACGGCCGCGAAGAGGCCTTCAACGAGCTGCGCAGCACCCGCCAGGGCATCGAAGCGGCGGTGAGCGCGCTCAACGACGGTACCGGCGATTTCGGCGTGCCGGGCTACCGCGGCAGCTTCCAGATGCCGCAGGTGAGCGCCTCGCTGGAGCGGGTCACCAATACTTGGACGCGGATGGCCGCCGATGCCGACCGCATCCTCGGTGCCGAGACCGAGATCCTCTCCCTCGCCCAGACCGCCGACCAGTTCACCGGCCGCATCCCGCGCCTGACCGCCCGCCTCGACGAGGTGGTGCGTGCGATGTCGGACGCCGGCGCCCCGGCCTCGCAGATCAACATCGCCAACCGCCAGATCGTGCTTGCCAACCGCATGGCGCAGCGCGTGGCCGAGATCCGCGCCGGCTCCGACCAGTCCGACGCGCTCTCGCGCGACGCCGCGGTGTTCGCCCAGGTGCTGCTCGGCCTGAAGCAGGGCAATGCCGACCTCGGCGTCTCGCCGGTCACCACTGCCGCCGCCCGTTCCGCCGTGGAGGCAGTGGAGGCGCAGTACGCCGATGCGCAGAAGGAGATCGAGAACATCCTCAGCGCCGCGCCCAACCTGTTCGCCGTGCAGTCGGCCGCCGAGGTGCTCTCTGGTGATGCCGAGGTGCTGGGCGAGAACAGCGCGGCGCTGGCGAATGCCTTCGCCAATGCCAATGTCACCCGCATCTTCCCCAACAACTGGTGGGCGATCGGCGGCGGCGTGGGCCTGGTGGTCGGCCTGGTCGGCCTGCTGCTCACCATCTTCACCGAAGGCCGCCGCCGCGAGCGCGCCGCCACCGAGCTCAACCAGCGCAACCAGGAGGCCATTCTCCGCCTGCTGGATGAGATGGGCTCGCTCGCCGAGGGCGACCTGACCGCCAAGGCCACGGTGACCGAAGACATCACCGGCGCGATCGCCGACTCGATCAACTTCGCCATCGACCAGCTGCGCACCCTCGTCGGCACCATCAACGAGACCGCCGTGCAGGTGGCCGCCGCCGCCCAGGAGACGCAGGCCACGGCCATGCACCTCGCCGACGCCGCCGAGCACCAGGCGCAGCAGATCACCTCGGCCTCGGCAAAGATCAACGAAATCGCGGCCAGCATCGACGAAGTGTCGAAGAACTCCGCCGAATCGGCCGACGTGGCCCAGCGCTCGGTGCAGATCGCCGCCAAGGGCGCCGAGGTGGTGCGGCAGACGATCCAGGGCATGGACAACATCCGTGACCAGATCCAGGAGACCTCGAAGCGCATCAAGCGCCTGGGCGAGAGCTCGCAGGAAATCGGCTCGATCATCGAGCTCATCAACGACATTTCGGAGCAGACGAACATCCTCGCGCTGAACGCCGCCATCCAGGCGGCCTCGGCGGGCGAGGCGGGCCGAGGCTTTGCGGTGGTGGCCGACGAAGTGCAGCGACTCGCCGAGCGCGCCTCCAACGCGACGAAGCGAATCGAGGCCCTGGTGGCGACGATTCAGAGCGATACCAACGAGGCCGTCTCCTCGATGGAACAGACCACCGCGGAGGTGGTGGCGGGTGCCCGTCTCGCCGAGGACGCCGGCCTCGCCCTGGTCGAGATCGAGAAGGTGTCGAACGACCTCGCCGACCTCATCCAGAACATCTCGGAGGCTTCGCGCCAGCAGTCGGCCGCGGCGACCAACATCACCGCGACCATGACCGTCATCCAGGAGATCACCACGCAGACCTCGCAGGGCGCGAGCCAGACCGCCGAGTCGATCGGCAACCTGGCCCAGCTGGCCGCGGACCTGCGCCGTTCGGTCGCCGACTTCAAGCTGCCGGACTAACACTCGCGCTCCCGCGGCCGCATGGCCGCGGCGTGACCCCGAACCCTGAGAGCGCACGATGCGTCTGCAAGACCAGAACGACTACACCACGCTGACCTGGGTCAAGCCGGAGATCGACGAAACCCTCAAGCTGGCCCGCCAGGGCCTCGAGGACTACGTCGAAAACGGCCAGGATCCGGCCCAGCTCGAACTGTGCGCCAATGGCCTCGGCCAGGTGCATGGCGCGCTGCGTATGGTCGAGCTCTACGGGGCGGCGATGGTGGCCGAGGAGATGCACGCGCTGGCCCGGGCCCTGCTGGCCGGGAGCGTCGGGGACCGCGATACCGCCTACAGCGCGCTGATGCGCGGCATCATGCAGTTGCCCGACTACCTCGAGCGCCTGCAGAGCGGTTTCCGCGACATCCCGCTGGTGCTGCTGCCCCTGCTCAACGAGCTGCGCGCCGCGCGCGGCGAGAAGGGGGTGTCGGAGGCCATGCTGTTCTCGCCCAACCTCGGTGTGGAACTGCCGGCCATCGCCCGCGGGCCGGCAGCACCCCTGCCCGCCGAGCAGGTGAAGCGTCGCGCCGAGGTGGCGAGCCAGCTGTTCCAGGGCTCGCTGCTGAAATGGCTCAAGGACGCCGATCCGGTGTCGGCCCGCGATCTTGCCGATGTCTGCCTGCAGCTCGTCGAGTTCACCAGCGCCGAATCGGCGCGCCGCCTGTTCTGGATCGCCTCCGCCCTGCTGGATGCCGCGGCCCGTGGCGTGTTCCCGATGGAGCGCAGCCACCAGCAGGCCCTGGCCCGGGTGGAGCGCGAGATCCGCCGCCTCGCCACCGATGGCGATGCCGCCTTCCGCACCCAGCCGCCGGTCGAGCTGACCCGCCAGCTGCTGTATTTCGTGGCCCATGCACCGGAGAAGTCCGGGCGCCTTGCCGAGGTGCATGCCACCTTCGAGCTCGAGCGCTACATGCCGAGCGAGCGCGAGGTGGAGCATGCGCGCAGCGCCATGGCCGGCCACAACCGCGCCCTGCTCGCCACCGTCACCAATGCCATCAAGGAAGACCTGCTGCGGGTGAAGGACGCGCTCGACCTGCACATGCGCGCTCCCGCCGGCGTCATCGCCGATCTCGGGGCGCAGATCGAGACCCTCGACCGGGTGAAGGAGACCCTCGGGGTGCTCGGCCTCGGCGTGCCGCAGCGGGTGGTGCGCGACCAGCTCGCCACCATGCAGGCCATCGCCGGGGGGCAGCGCCAGCCCGACGAGGCGGTGCTGCTCGACATCGCCGGGGCCCTGCTCTACGTCGAGGCCATGCTGGATGACCAGGTGGCGCGGCTGGGCGAGGGCGAGGCGGACGCGGCCGCGCCGCAGCCCCTGCTGCCGGCCGCCGAGGCCCGCGCGGTGCTCGATGCCGTGGCCAAGGAGGCCCTGGCCAACTTCGGCAATGCCCGCGCCTGCTTCGTGGCCTTCGTCGAGACCCACTGGGACCACGAGCGCCTGCGCGACGTGGCGCCCCTGCTCGGCGAGGTGGCCGGTGCCCTGCGCCTGCTCGAGGTGCCCTCGGCCGTCGATCTGCTCACCGGCATCGCCCGCTTCACCACCGAGGAACTGATCGCCAAGCGCCGGGTGCCGAGCGGCCAGCAGCTCGACCGTCTCGCCGATGCGCTCGCCTCGGTCGAGTATTTCCTCGAGGCGGTGCGCGACCGCCGCCCCAATCCCGAGCAGGTGCTCGGCATCGCCCGTGAGAGCCTGGCCGCGATTGGCTACTGGCCGCTGCCAGCGATGTCCGGACCGGTGGCTGCGCCGCTGGCCGTCCCCGATGCCGTTCCGCCTGCCGCTGTTGCTCCGCCGCCTGTTTCTGCTGCCGGGGCCGAGCCGCCGGCGCCCGCGGAAACTCTGGCCACGACACCGGCGCCGGCCCTGGAGGCGGCGCCCGAGGCCGTATTGCCGGAGTCCGCCCTCGATGCCGGCGCCGACGCGGACGGTGGTGCCGGCATCGAGGCGGTGCCGCCTGCTTCCGGTGCCGGAGCCGAGCCTCCGGTGTCTGCCGAAGCCTCGGCCATGGCGCCGGCGCCGGCCACGGCTGCTGGAGCCAACGTGGACGAGGCCGCGCCGGTCGCCCCGGCCGAGGAGCCGGTTGCGGCCGTGGTCGGCGAGCGCCTGCCCGGCTACGACGCTGCTTCCAGCGACGAGGTCGATGCCGAGATCCAGGAAGTCTTCCTCGAGGAGTTCCAGGAGGAGATCGACAATCTCGCCACCCTGATGCCTGCCTGGGAGGCAAAGCTCGACGATGTCGACGTGCTGCGCCCGATCCGCCGGGTGTTCCACACCCTCAAGGGCAGCGGCCGCCTGGTGGGTGCCAAGGCGCTCGGCGAGTTCAGCTGGAAGATCGAGAACATGCTGAACCGCGTGCTCGACGGCACGCGCCCCCCCACCGCAGCCGTGCACGCGCTCGTCGCCGAGGCCACCCGTCTGCTGCCCGACCTGCGTGCCGCGCTGGCGGGCGAGGTCCGTTACGGCGATCTTGAGGGCATCAAGGCGGTGGCCGACCGCATCGCCGCCGGCGAGGAGGCGCACTACGTCGCACCGGCGCCGGTGGTCAGCCCCCCAGTGCTACCGCCCGCGGCACCGGCCGAGCCGGCGGCCGATACCGCGGCCCCGGCCGGGCCGCTCCCCGCCGCCGTCGAGCCGCCACCCCTGCCCGAGACTGCCCCGGCCGCTGTCGCCCCGCGCGCGCCCAGCGCCTGGCCCATGCTGCCGGACTACGCGGCCGCGCCCGAAACCGTGGCCTTCGCCCTCGATCCGGTGCTGCTGGAGATCCTGCGCCCGGAGGTAGAAGGGCATCTCGAGACCGTCGATGCCTGGCTGGCCGGCTGCGAGGCGCGGGGCCCGCAGGCGGTAGAGGATCGCCTGCTGCGCGCCGTGCACACCATGAACGGCGCTTTCGCCATGACCGAGGTGAATGCCATCACCGGTGTCACCTCGCCGCTGGAGGGCTTCCTCAAGCGCGCACTGGCGGCCCAAGTCCTTCCCAGCGCCGACGAGGTGGTGCTGGTGCGCCAGGCCACTCTCGCCGTGCGCCAGACCCTCGAAGCCCTGGCCGAGCCGGAGGCACGGTTGCCGCAGTTTCCGGCGCTTGCCCGGGCCCTGCAGGCGGCGAAGGATGCCCTGCCCGAGCCCGGCGCTCCAGTCATCCGCCTGCCGGAGGAGGACGAACTCGTTCCGGTGGATCTTGGCAGCATCGATACCGGCGAGGTGCCGCGCTTCGATGCCGCGGTGGCCGACGCGCCCGCCGAACCGCCGTCCGTCTCCGATGCGTACGAAACCGTCGAGGCCGGGGTCGGCCTCGAGCCCGCCACGCCCGAGGATCCGGAGCGGCTCACCCTCGAGTCCTTCCTCGAGACGCCCATGCCGGCGACCTTCGACATCGTCGATGCCGCGCCGGTGGGCGAGCCGTTCG
>BPKK01000011.1 GCA_026005095.1 Silanimonas sp.
AGAAAGTGGCCGATTTCGGGCGTTTCGGCAGAAGGCCACCCGCAGCACAGGCGGCCGGAACCCCGCGTGGCGCGGGGAATTCAGGGAAGAAAAAGGGCCCGGAGATAATCCGAGCCCTTGTGTATGGTGGAGGTGGGGGGAGTTGAACCCCCGTCCGAAGGCACTCCATGCCCGGCCCTACATGCTTAGCTCACCGTTGGTTCTCGGCCTGCGGCAACACGGTGTGCGAAGCACGCCGCAGGACACACCCGCTTGATCTCGCCGGCGGTTGGCGGGTCGCCGCCGCCGGCCATTCCGCGATAGTGACCCTACATCCACGAGCACGGACACAAGTGGGTTCGGGGCCAGGCCTTAAGCGGCCAGGGCGTAGACGTCGTCGTTGGCGTCTGATGGTTTGCCGCTGGATTTACGAGGAAAGCAGCCCCCTCGGCATGCGCCAGGTCATTTCGCAACCCCCGTCGAAGCCAGGACACCCCCGGATGAGACGGTCGTCGTGACGACTGACCCTGCCAGTATGGGGACACGCAACCCGGGGCACAAGCCCACGGCTGGCCGGTATTCAGGCGCTCAGGCGTCCTTGTTGCGGGCGCGCAGGGCGCGCTGCTTCTCGCGTTGCCAGTCGCGATCGCGGCTAGCCTCGCGCTTGTCGTGCTCGCGCTTGCCCTTGGCCAGGGCCAGTTCCAGCTTCACCTTATTCCGCTTCCAGTAAAGCGCAATGGGCACCAGGGTGTAGCCGTCGCGTTCGATCCGCCCGATCAGCCGATCGATCTCATGCCGGTGCAGCAGTAGCTTGCGGGTGCGGCGGTCGTCAGCCAGCACGTGGCTGCTGGCCTGTACCAGCGGAGTGATCTGGGCGCCGAACAGGAATAGCTCGCCGTCCTTCACCAGGGCGTAGGCATCGCTGATGTTCGCCCGGCCAGCACGGATCGCCTTGAGCTCCCAGCCCTGCAGGGCGAGCCCGGCCTCGTAGCGGTCGCCTAACGCGTATTCGTGGCGAGCCCGCTTGTTGAGGGCGATGGTGCCACCCGTGGATTCGGTATCCTTGGTTTTCTTTTTTCCCGCCATAGCCCGCCATTGTGGCACGGGCAGCCCCAGATACGATGACCCGCATCCAGCGCCATGCCCTCGTGATGCATTCGGCGAGCCGCATGTTCCACTTGGTGAACGAGGTGGAGCACTACCCGCGGCATTTCGCCTGGTGCGAGGGGGCCGAGGTGCTGGAGCGCGATGCCGGGGGCATGGTGGCGCGGCTGCACCTGAAGCTGGCCGGGTTGCGCACCAGTTTCACTACCCGCAACCGTTGGGTGGAGCCGGTACGCCTCGACCTTGAACTCGTGGACGGCCCGTTCCGCCGCCTCGAGGGGCACTGGGCCTTCCATGCGCTCGACGAGGAAGCCTGCAAGGTGTCGCTCGATCTCGGTTTCGATGTGGCCGGGGTTCTGGTGGGCAACGCCCTTGCCATCGGCTTTCAAGGGCTTGCCGACAGACTGGTCGACGACTTCTGCCGCATTGCGCGGGCCGAGGACCGGGCGCGGCCGTGACGGCGCTTGCCGGAATCGAGGTGGTGTATGCCGAGGCCGGGCGGGCCTGGCGGCAACTGCTGTGGTTGGAGGGGAGCCCCACGGTGGCGGAGGCGCTTGCGGTCTTGCGGCAGACCTGTCCGAACTGGCCCGCTTCGGCGCTGGCACCGGCGGCCTGCGCGGTGTATGGCCGTCCGGTCCTGCCGGAGACTCCATTGCGTCATGGCGACCGGCTGGAGCTGCTGCGCCCCCTGCCTACCGACCCGAAACGGGCACGCCGCGAGCGGGCGGCGGCAACGAAAACGCCCCGCTGAGGGGCGGGGCGTCGGGCCTTGAGGGAGATCGTGGCCGGGGGCAGGGCGGCTGTCAGCGGCCGCGGCGCTTGTCCTTGTCCTTGGCGAGGTTGGGGCCGAAGCGCTGCACCTGCTCGCGGGCGATGGCGCTGTCGGCCTCGGGGAAGAACTCGCCCTCCCAGCGCACCAGCTGGTCGCCCTCGAAGTGCACGGTGAAGACCTTGACCTCAGGCCTGCCATGTCCGCGCTGCTCACTGGAGACATAGTCCCAGCGGTTTTGGCGGAAGGGGTCGGCGACCGAGGGCGAGCCGAGCAGCAGGAATACCTGGCGCTTGCTCATGCCGGCCTGGAGCTGCGCCACGCTGCGTTCCTCGAGCAGGTTTCCCTGGAAGATCGGCTGCCGGTACAGGCACCCGGTGAGCAGGACCGGAGCGGCGATGGCCAGGGCGAGCAGGAGTCGGCGCATGGGAACTCGTTGGGCAGGGAACCCGGCGATGATACACTCGAAGCCATCGCCTGCCGTGGCTGCGGCGGCGCCGTTCAGGAGCGCGCGAGGAATGCCGATGGAATCCCAGGACCTGCGCAAGGCTGGCCTCAAGGTCACCATCCCGCGCATGCGGATCCTCTCGATCCTGGAGCGCCAGCCGGCGGCCAAGCACATGACCGCCGAGGATATCTACCGTGTCCTTCTCGAGCAGGGCGATGACATCGGCCTTGCCACCGTGTACCGCGTGCTCACCCAGTTCGAGGCCGCGGGCCTGGTGCTGAAGCACCATTTCGAGGGCGGGCAGGCGGTGTACGAGCTGAATCAGGGAGGGCACCACGACCACATGGTCGATCTCGACAGCGGCAAGGTGGTGGAGTTCCACAGCCCGGAGATCGAGGCCCTGCAGCAGGCCATCGCCGCGAAGTACGGCTACGAGATCGAGGACCACTCGCTGGTGCTGTACGTCCGCAAGAAGCGGAAGTAGGTCGGTCTCATGCCGCCTCGCGGGCGGCGCGCTCGATCATCTGCCGGGCACTGGTGCGCACCGCGGCGGTGATGTCCACCCCGCCCAGCATACGGGCGATTTCCTCCACCCGGGCGGTGGCGTCGAGTTTCTCCGGAGTGCTGCGGGTCTCTCCCTCGGCACTCGTCTTGCTTACCCGGTAGTGGGTGTGGCCCTGCGCCGCCACCTGCGGCAGGTGGGTGACGCAGAGCACCTGGCGCGAGGCTCCGAGACGGCGCAGCAGCCGGCCGACGATCTCGGCCACGGCACCGCCGATGCCGGAATCCACCTCGTCGAACACCATGGTGGGGGTATCGTCGAGACCGAGGGTGGCCACCTCGATGGCCAGTGAGAGGCGCGCCAGTTCCCCGCCCGAGGCCACTCGACGCAGGGGGCGCGGCGGCTGGCCCGGATTGGCGCTGACCATGAACTCGGCGCGCTCGGCCCCGCCGGGCTGGGGGCGGGGATCATC
This sequence comes from Silanimonas sp., assembly GCA_026005095.1. Taxonomy (GTDB): domain Bacteria; phylum Pseudomonadota; class Gammaproteobacteria; order Xanthomonadales; family Xanthomonadaceae; genus Silanimonas. The sequence goes on from BPKK01000011.1 coordinate 3,275, forward strand.
CAGCGGCTCGAGCACCACGTCGAAGCGGCCGCCGGCCATGCCGAGTTCCTGCATCAAGGAGGTGACGGCCTCGGCCAGCCGCGCGGCCTGTTCGCGGCGCGCCGCCGAGAGCCGTGCCGCGGCTTCGCGCCAGCGGTGGGCTGCGGCCTCGCGAGCGGCGGCGAGCGCGGTCAGCCGTTCTCCGGCGTTCTCGAGCCCGGCGAGTTCGGCGGCCAGGGCGCTGCGGCGGTCGGCCAGGCCGGGCAGGTCGGTGCGATGCTTGCGTGCCAGGTCGTGCAGGCGCGAGAGCCGGCGGTCGAGCTCGGCCAGGGCTTCGGGATCGAGGTCGAGGCCCTCGCTCAGGGCATCCAGCCGCTGTCTGGCCTCGCCCAGCTGCAGCCGTGCCGATTCCAGCAGTTCCAGCACCTCACCGAGCCGCGGCTCGGCCTCGGTCCAGCGCGAAAGCTGCGAGAGCGCCGGGCCGATGGCCGCGGCCGCACCGTCCTCGTCGGAGAGCAGGGCCGCTGCGCGGCCCAGGGCTTCCAGCAGGGCGCCGGCGTGGCTGGCGCGGCGGTGCCGGGCGAGCAGGGCTTCGAGAGCCTCGGGTTCGAGGACCTCAGCCTCCAGTTCCTGCAGCTGGTGGCGTAGGAAGGCGGCCCGCTCGACGACATCGCCGCGTTCCTCCAGCTGCTGCAGGGCGCGGTCGGCCTCGGCCCAGTCGCGGGCGGCCTCGACCACCGGCGCGAGCAGCGCCTCGTGGCGGCCGAAGGCATCCAGCAGGGCCAGCTGGCGCGGGCGCTCGAGCAGGGCCTGGTGTTCATGCTGGCCATGGATGCCCACCAGCCGGGCGGCGAGCTGGGAGAGCTGGGAGAGGGTCACCGGTCGGCCATTGATCCAGGCCCTGGAGCCGCCATCGGCCTTCACCACCCGGCGCAGCTGGCAATGCCCGTCCTCGTCGAGCGCGTTCTCAACCAGCCAGGCGGCGGCGGCCGGGGCGTCGGCGAGCTCGAACTCGGCGGCCAGTTCGGCGCGGGCGGCGCCGGCGCGGACCATGCCGGCGTCTGCGCGGACCCCAGAGAGCCAGAGCAGGGCATCGACCAGCAGCGACTTGCCGGCGCCGGTCTCGCCGGAGATCACCGTCATGCCGGGGCCGAGACGCAGCTCGGCGGCATGGACGACGGCGAAATCACGCAGGGAGAGCAGGGTGAGCATGGCATCCGGGTTCCGTCGGCCGGCCAGCGGCCACGAGCGAGCGCGAACGCTAGCATCCGGCCACCGGCGCGCCAACGCTTGCCATCGGCAAGGGGCGGTCTTATCTATGCAACATCCACCCCCGTACCGCCCCATGCCGCCCGTCACCGACCGCCTCGATCCTCGCGCCCGGCACCTGCTGCGCTCCTTGGTGCAGCAGTACATCGAGCATGGCGAGCCGGTGGGCTCGCGCACCCTGGCGCGGCAGTCCGGGCTGGACGTGAGCGCGGCCACCATCCGCAACATCATGGCCGACCTGGAGGAGCTGGGCCTGGTGGCGGCGCCGCATACCAGTGCCGGGCGGGTGCCGACGGTGCAGGGCTACCGGGTGTTCGTAGACAGCCTGATCGAGTGGCCCGCCCCCGACGAGGCCCTGCTCAGCGCCCTTGGCCGCCAGCTGCCGCAGGGGCAGGGCACCCAGGGCCTGCTTGCCGGAGCCACCGAGCTGCTGTCCTCGATGAGCCATTCGGTGGGCGTGGTCACGGTGCCGCAGCGCGCCGCCTTCGCCTTCCGCCACATCGAGTTCGTGCCGATCGATGCCCAGCGAGTGCTGGTGGTGATCGTGTTCATGGATCACGAGGTACAGAACCGCATCATCCAGACCCGCCGCCCCTACACGCCGGAGGAACTGGAACAGGCCTCGAACTACCTCAACCGCCACTATGCCGGCCGCACCTGGCCGGAGATCCGCGCCTCCCTGCTGCGCGAGCTGAAGGAGGCCCGTTCGGCGCTGGAGCGCACCCTGGCGGCGGCGGTGGACCTGAGCGAGCAGGCCCTGCCCGAAGGGAGCGAGGACGTGTTGGTGAGCGGCCAGACCCGGCTGATGGACAGCCCCGACCTCGCCGATGTCGAACGCCTGCGCGGCCTGTTCGAGGCCTTCACCCAGAAGCGCGAGCTGCTCGGCCTGCTGGAGCGCTGCGCGCGGGCCCAGGGGGTGCGCATCTTCATCGGCGAGGAGACCGGGCTGGCGCCGCTGGACGGCTGCACCGTGGTCACCGCGCCCTATGCGGTGAACGGCCGGGTGCTCGGAGTGCTGGGGGTGATCGGTCCCACCCGCATGGCCTATGAACAGGTCATCCCGATGGTGCAGGCCACCGCCGAGCTGGTGGGGCGGGCCTTGAAAACGGATACCCCGCCTCCATAACCCATCGCATCCGTCCGTCAACAGCCGCGCCCGCGGCGGGGAAGCACCACGATGAACCAGGAACACGACCCGGTCGAATCGACCGAGGCCGCCGCCGGCGGCGCGCCACTCGGCGAGCAGCGCCCGGAGACGGCGCTGGAAGCCGAGAACGCCGAACTCAGGATGCAGCTCGCCAGCCTGCGCGAGGAAAGCCTGCGCGAGCGGGCCGAACTGGAGAACCAGCGCCGCCGTATGGCCCGCGAGATCGAGATGGTGCGCAGGTTCGCCAACGAGCGCCTGCTCGGCGAGCTTCTGCCGGTGTTCGACAGCCTGCATGCCGGCCTCAAGGCCGCGGGCGAAGAGCCGCATCCGCTGAAGGAAGGGCTGGAGCTGACCCTGCGGCAGCTGCTCAAGGCCGCGGCCGACAACGGCCTTTCGGAACTGCATCCCAAGGGCGAGGCTTTCAATCCGGAATGGCACCAGGCCGTGACCCAGGTGCCCGGTACCGGTGCCGCGCCCGGGACCGTGGTGGATGTGCTGCAGCGCGGCTACGTGCTCAACGAACGCCTGCTGCGCCCGGCCCTGGTCGTCGTCGCGGCCGAGGGCGAGGCTGCGAACTGAATGGCTTCGCCCCGTGGCGTGAAGCGGGCTTGAAATCCCCACCGCCGCCACCCACCTCTGAACACAGATCGCGGCGTCCCGCGCCGCCCCCGGAACTGGCTACGAACCCCTTTTGAGGAGACCCCACATGGGCAAGATCATTGGTATCGACCTCGGCACCACCAACAGCTGCGTGGCCGTGATGGAAGGCGGCAACGTCAAGGTGATCGAGAACGCGGAAGGCGACCGCACCACCCCGTCCATCGTCGCCTTCACCAAGGACGGCGAGACCATCGTCGGCGCCTCGGCCAAGCGTCAGGCCGTCACCAACCCCAAGAACACCTTCTATGCGGTGAAGCGCCTGATCGGCCGCAAGTTCACCGATCCGGAGGTGAAGAAGGACATCGACCTCGTGCCCTACGGCATCGTGGCCCATGACAACGGTGATGCCTGGGTGGTCACGGCCGACGGCAAGAAGATGGCGCCGCAGCAGATTTCGGCCGAAGTGCTGGCGAAGATGAAGAAGACCGCCGAGGCCTACCTGGGCGAGCCGGTCACCGAGGCGGTGATCACCGTGCCGGCCTACTTCAACGACAGCCAGCGCCAGGCCACCAAGGACGCCGGCCGCATCGCCGGCCTCGAGGTCAAGCGCATCATCAACGAGCCGACCGCGGCGGCCCTGGCCTATGGCCTCGACAAGGGCGATGCCAAGGACCGCAAGATCGCCGTGTACGACCTCGGCGGCGGTACCTTCGACGTCTCGATCATCGAGATCGCCAACGTCGATGGCGAGAAGCAGTTCGAGGTGCTGGCCACCAACGGCGATACCTTCCTCGGCGGCGAGGACTTCGACAAGCGCGTCATCGACTACCTCGTCGAGGAGTTCCAGAAGGAGCAGGGCATCGACTTGCGCAAGGACCCGCTCGCCCTGCAGCGCCTGAAGGATGCCGCCGAACGCGCCAAGATCGAGCTTTCCAGCTCGCAGCAGACCGAGGTGAACCTGCCCTACATCACGGCCGATGCCTCGGGGCCGAAGCACCTCAATATCAAGCTCACTCGCGCCAAGCTCGAGGCGCTGGTCGACGATCTCATCAAGAAGTCGATCGAGCCCTGCCGGATCGCCCTCAACGATGCCGGCCTGCGTCCCTCCGACATCACCGAGGTGATCCTGGTGGGCGGCATGACCCGCATGCCGAAGGTGCAGCAGGCGGTGGCCGAGTTCTTCGGCAAGGAACCGCGCAAGGACGTGAACCCGGACGAGGCCGTGGCCGTGGGGGCCGCCATCCAGGGCGGCGTGCTGGGCGGCTCGGTGAAGGACGTGCTGCTGCTCGACGTGACGCCCTTGTCGCTAGGCATCGAGACCCTGGGCGGCGTGATGACCAAGATCATCGAGAAGAACACCACCATCCCGACCCGGGCCTCGCAGGTGTTCAGCACCGCCGAGGACAACCAGAGCGCCGTCACCGTGCACGTGCTGCAGGGTGAGCGCGAGCAGGCCCGCTACAACAAGTCGCTGGCGAAGTTCGACCTCGCCGGCATCGAGCCGGCGCCGCGCGGCATGCCGCAGATCGAGGTGACCTTCGACATCGACGCCAACGGCATCCTGCATGTCTCGGCCAAGGACAAGAAGACCGGCAAGGAGCAGAGGATCGAGATCAAGGCCGGCTCGGGCCTGTCCGAGGAGGAGATCCAGCGCATGGTGCAGGACGCCGAGGCGCACCGTGAGGAGGACAGGAAGTTCCACGAGCTGGTGACCGCCCGCAACCAGGCCGATGCCCTGGTGCACCAGACCCGCACTGCCATCAAGGAGCATGGCAGCAAGGTGCCGGGCGAGCAGCTGGCCGCGGTCGAAGCGGCGCTCTCGGAGCTGGAGTCGGCGGTGAAGGGCGACGACAAGGCGCAGATCGAGGCCAAGACCAATGCCCTGGCCCAGGCCGCGCAGTCGCTGTATGCCGCCGCTGCTGCTGCTCCGGGGGCTTCGGAGGAGGCTCCCAGCGCCACGGCCGGCAAGGCCGAGGACGTGGTGGATGCCGAGTTCACCGAGGTGAAGAAGGACAAGTGATGCGGATCCGGCAGCGCATGCGCTGCCGGATCAGGGCAGCCCGCGAGCGAGCGGAAAGACCGCTCGTCGCGGGTTTTGCGCGAAGGTGTTTTGCGTCAGGAACGGGGCGGCGATGAGCAAGCGGGACTACTACGAGGTGCTGGGCGTTTCGAAGAGTGCGTCGGAGGACGAGCTCAAGAAGGCCTATCGCCGCCTGGCGATGAAATACCACCCCGACCGCAATCCCGGCGACAAGGCGGCGGAGGAGGCATTCAAGGAGGCCAAGGAGGCCTACGACGTGCTCTCCGATGCCAGCAAGCGCCGCATCTACGACCAGCACGGCCATGCCGCCTTCGAGCAGGGCATGGGCGGTGGCGGCCATGGCGGCTATGCCGACATGGGCGACATCTTTGGCGACATTTTCGGCGACATCTTCGGGGGCGGCCGGCCGCGTGGACCGCGTCGTGGCTCGGATCTGCGCTATGTGATGGAGCTCGACCTCGAGGAGGCCGTGGCCGGTGTCGAGAAGCGCATCGAGGTGCCGACCATGGCGGCCTGCGATGCCTGCGATGGCACGGGGGCCGAGGACCGCAAGACCGAGACCTGCGGCACCTGCCGTGGCATGGGCCATGTGCGCATCCAGCGCGGCATCTTCCAGATGCAGCAGCCTTGCCCGAGCTGCGGCGGCAGCGGTCGGTTGATCCCCAAGCCCTGCCGCGCCTGCCATGGCACCGGCCGGGTGCGCCGCGAGAAGACGCTGTCGGTGAAGATCCCGGCCGGCGTCGATACCGGCGACCGTATCCGTCTGCAGGGCGAGGGCGAGGCCGGTCAGCCCGGGGCGCCGAACGGCGATCTCTACGTCGACATCCAGGTGCGGCCGCATCCGGTGTTCGAGCGCGACGGCGACGACCTCTACTGCGAGATCCCGATCCGCTTCTCGCAGGCAGCGCTGGGCGCCAGCATCGTGGTGCCCACCCTCGATGGCGAGGTAGAGATCAAGATCCCGGCCGAAACCCAGACCGGCCGGCTGTTCCGCCTGCGCGGCAAGGGCGTGCGCTCGGTGCGCTCGCGCCAGCCCGGTGACCTGCACGCCCGGGTCGTGGTGGAAACCCCGGTGAACCTCACGGCGCGCCAGCGCCAGCTGCTCGAGGAATTCGAGCAGACCTTCGAGGGCGAGGACGCGGCACGGCATTCGCCGAAGTCGAGCACCTTCTTCGACGGTGTGCGGGCGTTCTGGGACCGCATGACCGGCTGATTCGCGTTGCAGCCCCCACGCCGCGGCGCGTAGCCTTGGCGGCATGAGCCCCTCCATCGATCTTCTGGTCCACGGCGCTTCCGGCCGCATGGGCCAGCGACTTCTCGCCCTGCTGCCGGAATTCCCTGCCCTGCGCCTCGTGGCCGCGGTGGCGCGCCGTGCCAGCGGCCTTGGCCTGCCGGAAGGACTGGCGCTGCCGGCTGAACGGCTGGCCGAGGCACCGGCGTTCGGCCTGATGATCGACTTCAGCCTCCCCGAGGCCTTCGATGCCGCGCTGGCTCTGGCGGTGGCGCGACGGGCGGCCTTTGTCAGTGGCACCACCGGGCTTGCCCCGCGCCAGCGTGAGGCGCTCGAGGCCGCGGCCCGGCAGGTACCGGTGCTGTGGGCAGCCAACTTCAGCCTCGGAGTAGCCGTGCTCTCCGAACTCGTCGAGCAGGCGGCGCGCGCCCTGCCGGGCTGGGACCTCGACATCGTGGAGAGCCACCACGTGCACAAGCAGGATGCGCCCTCGGGCACGGCGCTGGCACTCGGTGCTGTGGCCGAGGCCGGTGGTGCCCGGCCGCGCTATGCCAGTCTGCGGGCGGGCGATATCGTGGGCGAGCACTGGCTGCAGTTCGCCTCGGCGGGCGAGCGGCTGGAACTGGCGCACCGCGCCACCTCGCGCGACATCTTCGCCCGCGGTGCCCTCGCCGTGGGCGCCTGGCTGGCGGGCCGTCCGCCCGGCTGCTACACCATGCGCGACTGGGTGGCCCGCAAGCGCCAGGCCTGAACCCGGCGGGCGGGCATCGGCCTTCCGCCGCGCCCGCTTCCGCTGGCGCCCGCCTGGCTTCACGGCTACAATCCCGGCTCGCCTGACTCCTCATTCCTTGCGCCCGTCCCTGGCGGGTGCGGGGGTGCGCACGCCGCGCGAGTCTCCCCACCACAAGGGCGATCGAAGTGACCCAACCCGCCATTCTCGCGCTCGAAGACGGAACCGTGTTCGAGGGCGTTTCCGTCGGCGCGCCTGGCCTCTCCGTGGGCGAGGTGGTATTCAACACCGCGCTCACCGGTTATCAGGAAATCCTCACCGACCCTTCCTATGCGCGGCAGATGGTCACCCTGACCTATCCGCACATCGGCAACACCGGCTGCACGCCGGAAGACGATGAGGCGGCAAAGGTCTGGTGCGCCGGTCTGATCGTGCGCGACGTGCCGCGCCGCCCCAGCAACTGGCGTAGTCGCGAGGCGCTACCGGCGTGGTTGCAAAAGCGCGGTGTGGTGGCGATCGCCGGCATCGACACCCGCAGGCTCACCCGCCTGCTGCGCGAGCGCGGCGCCCAGAACGGGGCGCTGATGGCCGGCGACATCGACGCGGACAGGGCGATCGAAGCGGCGCGCAAGTTCCCGGGCCTGAAAGGTCTCGACCTCGCCCAGGTGGTCAGCACCGACCGCGCCTATGAGTGGACGGAAGGCTCGTTCGACCTTGAGCGTGGCGGCTTTGCCCGTTCCGGAGGCCGCTTCCATGTCGTGGCCTACGACTTCGGTGTGAAGACCAACATCCTGCGCCTGCTCGCCGACCGCGGCTGCCGGCTCACCGTGGTGCCGGCCAGGACGCCAGCCGCCGAGGTGCTGGCGATGAAGCCCGATGGCGTGTTCCTCTCCAATGGCCCTGGTGATCCGGCGCCCTGCGATTACGCCATCGCCGCGATTGTCGAGATCCTCGAGGCGAAGATCCCGACCTTCGGGATCTGCCTTGGCCACCAGCTCCTGGCCCTGGCCAGCGGTGCGAAGACGCTGAAGATGAAGTTTGGCCACCACGGTGCCAACCATCCGGTGCAGGACCTCGACTCCGGCCGGGTGATGATCACCAGCCAGAACCACGGCTTTGCCGTCGACGAGGCCACGTTGCCGCCCACCCTGCGCGTGACCCACCGCTCGTTGTTCGATGGCAGCAACCAGGGCATCGCCCGCACCGACGTGCCGGCCTTCGGCTTCCAGGGCCATCCCGAGGCTAGTCCCGGGCCGCACGACGTGGCCGGTCTGTTCGATCGGTTCATCGCGCTCATGCAGGCAGGCTGATCTCACTGCCCCCCTTTCCCCAATCCGAGAAGGTGGACCATCCCATGCTCCTTCGCCGCATCCTCCTCCTGCTTGGCCTCGTGCTTGGCGGCGGTTTCGCCAAGGCCACCACGGTCCCCATCGCTGATTTCTTCAAGGACCCCGAGTTCACCAGTGTTTCCCTTTCGCCCACGGGGGAATACATCACTGTTTCCGTTCCGCAGGGCGATCGCACGGTGCTGGCAGCCTTCCGCGTGAAGGACATGAAGCTGGTCGGCAAGTGGGACTACGGCGCGGAGCGGCACATCGACGCAGTGCGCTGGGTGAACGACGAGCGCTTCTTCCTTTACGTCACGCGCAAGACCGGTCGCTTCGATTTCCGTGTCGGCACCCCGGACGTGTACGTGAGCGACGTCGATGGCCGTCGCCGGATCGACATCCCGAATGGCGGTACCTACCAGATCGTCGATACGCTCCCCGACGATCCGAAGAACATCCTCGTCCAGCGCTCGGTCGAGTCGGCCTTCCTGTTCCGGATGGACGTCTACACCGGTCGGATCAACCCGGTGGCCACGGCCCCGGTGCGCTTCGGCAGCTTCCAGCTCGACCATGAGGGCAATGTGCGTTACGTCGTCGGTACGGAAGAGAACGGCGATACCGTGATCCTCCGCCGCGATGGCGACACTTGGACCCAGATCCACCGCGCCGCGATGGGAGAGTCGACTCGCATTCCCCGTGGCTTTGCCCGGGACAATCGGCGGGTGGTGTTCGAGGTGAGTGACCATGGCGAGCCTGCCCGCCTGGTGTCGATCGACCCGGAGGCCGAAGGGGAAGTGCTGCTGGCGCGCAATCCCAACGTCGATCCCGGTGCCATTCTGCGCAGCAGCGATCGTCGTGACATGATCGCGGTGGCCTTCGAGGACGGACTGCCGGGCTACGAGTTCCTGGCCAAAGACCATGAAGAAGCCAAGGTCTACGCCGGGCTCATCAACGCCTTCCCGGAGCATGCCGTCTCTTTCCGTGGCGTCAGCAAGGACGGGCGGTACATCCTGTTCCTCGCCTATAGCGACGTCGATCCGGGTTCCTACTACCTTTTCGACCGCAGCAGCGGGCGTGCCAAGTTCCTGCTGGCCAGCCGCAGCTGGATCAAGCCGGAGCAGATGTCGCCCATGCGCCCGGTGCAGATCCCGGCGCGTGACGGCACCGTGCTGCATGGCTACCTCACCGTGCCGCGCAACAGCGATGGCAGGAACCTGCCGCTCATCCTCAATCCGCACGGCGGCCCGCACGGCATCCGCGACAGCTGGGGCTTCAACCCGGAGGTGCAGTTCCTCGCCAACCGCGGCTATGCGGTGCTCCAGGTCAACTTCCGTGGCTCGGGTGGCTACGGGGCGGCACATGAGCGCGCCGGCTATCGCCAGTGGGGCCGGGTGATGATCGACGACATGACCGATGCGGTGCGTTGGGCGATCGGCCAGGGCATCGCCGACAAGGATCGCATCTGCAGCTATGGGGCCTCTTATGGCGGTTATGCCGCACTCCAGGCCGTGGTTCGCGAGCCAGATCTCTACCGCTGCACCATCGGGTACGTGGGCGTCTACAGTCTGCCGCTGATGTTCCGTGATGGCGACATCCCGCAGACGCCCTCGGGGCGTGCCTACCTGCGCCGTGTCATGCCCGAGGGACTGGCCGAGCAGCAGGCGCAGTCGCCGGCCTACAACATCGACCGGATCAACATCCCGGTGATGCTGGTGCATGGCGCCAAGGACCAGCGGGTGCCGATGAGCCACTACCGGCTCCTGCTCGATCGGTTGACGGAAGCCGGTAAGCCGCCGCAGGACACCCTGGTCAAGGAAAAGGAAGGGCACGGCTTCTACGACTTCAATAACCAGGTCGAGCTGTACACCCGTATGCAGGCCTTCCTCGACCAGCATATCGGCCAGGTCCGAAAGGACGCCGGGGCCGGTGCTTCACCTTAAGCCGGGATGTTCCGGAATCCGTTCCACGCACAGAGTCTGACCGCATGCCCAAGCGCACCGATCTCCAATCGATTCTGATCATCGGCGCCGGTCCGATCGTCATCGGCCAGGCCTGCGAGTTCGACTACTCCGGCGCCCAGGCCTGCAAGGCGCTGAAGGCCGAGGGCTACCGGGTGATCCTGGTCAACTCGAACCCGGCGACGATCATGACCGACCCGGACATGGCCGACGCCGTGTACATCGAGCCGATCAACCCGGCCACGGTGGAGCGGATCATCGCCAAGGAAAAGCCGGATGCTCTGCTGCCGACGATGGGCGGGCAGACGGCGCTCAACTGTGCTCTCGAGCTCGCTGATAGCGGCGTGCTCGAGGCGTATGGTGTCGAACTGATCGGCGCCTCGCGCGAGGCCATCCGCATGGCCGAGGATCGCGAGCTGTTCCGCGTGGCGATGCAGGAAATCGGCCTCGAATGCCCGAGGGCCGCGGTGGCTCGGAGTTTCGAGGAGGCGGTCGAGATCCAGGCCAGGGTCGGCTATCCCACGATCATCCGCCCGAGCTTCACGCTCGGCGGCTCGGGGGGCGGGATTGCTTACAACCGCGAGGAGTTCGAGGAGATCGTCAAGCGCGGTCTCGACCTCTCGCCGGTGCACGAGGTGCTGGTCGAGGAGTCGGTGCTCGGCTGGAAGGAGTTCGAGATGGAGGTGGTCCGCGACAGGGCGGACAACTGCATCATCGTCTGCTCGATCGAGAATCTCGATCCGATGGGCGTGCATACCGGCGACTCCATCACCGTGGCGCCGGCACAGACGCTGACCGACAAGGAATACCAGCGCCTGCGCGATGCCTCGATCGCCGTGCTGCGCAAGATCGGCGTCGATACCGGTGGCTCGAACGTGCAGTTCGGCATCAACTCGCAGACCGGCCGTATGGTGGTCATCGAGATGAATCCGCGTGTCTCGCGCTCCTCGGCGCTGGCATCCAAGGCCACCGGCTTCCCGATCGCCAAGATCGCGGCGAAGCTGGCCGTCGGCTATACGCTGGACGAGCTGAAGAACGACATCACCGGAGGCCTCACCCCGGCCTCGTTCGAGCCCTCGATCGACTACGTCGTCACCAAGATCCCGCGCTTCGCCTTCGAGAAGTTTGCCGCTGCCGACGCCCGCCTGACGACCCAGATGAAGTCGGTGGGCGAGGTGATGGCCATGGGTCGCACCTTCCAGGAGTCGCTGCAGAAGGCCCTGCGGGGCCTCGAGATCGGCAAGGTCGGCCTCGATCCGACCGGTGACGCCGAGCGTGGCGAGGAGGGGCTGGCGCGGATCAAGCGCGAGCTCAAGGAGGCGCGTCCGGAGCGGCTGTTCCATGTCGCCGAGGCCTTCCGTGCCGGGCTGTCGGTGGAGGAGGTCTACCGGCTCTCGTACATCGATCCTTGGTTCCTCGACCAGATCGAGGAACTCGTCGCCATGGAGCGCGATGTGGCGGCTGCAGGCCTTTCCGGCCTCGACGGACCGCGCCTGCGCACGCTCAAGCGTGCCGGCTTCTCCGATGCGCGCCTTGCCCAGCTCGTTGGCACCGACGAGTCGGCCGTGCGCGCCCTGCGCCGCGCTTTCGGCGTGCGCCCGGTGTACAAGCGGGTGGATTCCTGTGCCGCCGAGTTCGCCACCTCGACCGCCTACATGTACTCGACCTACGAGGACGAGTGTGAGGCGCAGCCGACGGACCGTGAGAAGATCATGGTGCTCGGGGGCGGCCCGAACCGCATCGGTCAGGGCATCGAGTTCGACTACTGCTGCGTACACGCAGCACTCGCTCTGCGCGAGGACGGGTTCGAGACCATCATGGTCAATTGCAATCCGGAAACCGTCTCGACCGACTACGACACCTCGGATCGTCTGTACTTCGAGCCCCTGACACTGGAAGACGTGCTGGAGATCGTCGATCTGGAGAAGCCGAAAGGCGTGATCGTGCAGTACGGCGGCCAGACTCCGCTGAAGCTCGCCCGCGCGCTGGAGGCCAATGGTGTGCCGATCATCGGTACTTCGCCGGACAGCATCGATCTTGCTGAGGACCGCGAACGCTTCCAGAAGCTGGTCGAGGACCTCGGCCTGCAACAGCCGCCGAACCGCACGGCGCGCAATGCCGAGCAGGCCCTGGCCATGGCCCGCGAGATCGGCTACCCGCTGGTGGTGCGCCCAAGCTACGTGCTGGGCGGTCGGGCGATGGAAGTCGTGTATTCCGACGAGGACCTCTCGCGCTATATCCGCGAGGCGGTGCAGGTCTCGAACGACTCGCCGGTACTGCTCGACCGCTTTCTCGACAATGCCGTCGAGGTGGATGTCGACGTGATCGCCGACCGCGACGGTAACGTGCTGGTCGGTGGCATCATGGAGCACATCGAGGAGGCCGGTGTGCACTCGGGCGACAGTTCCTGCTCGCTGCCGCCGTATTCCCTGTCGAAGGCCATCCAGGACCGACTGCGCGAGCAGGTGGTGAAGCTGGCCCGCGCCCTGAAGGTCGTCGGCCTGATGAACACCCAGTTCGCCATCCAGGGCGAGACGATCTACCTGCTGGAGGTGAACCCGCGCGCCTCGCGCACCGTGCCCTTCGTCTCCAAGGCCATCGGCCGGCCGCTGGCGAAGATCGCCGCCCGCTGCATGGCCGGCCGGACCCTGGCAGAGCAGGGCGCGACCAAGGAGATCATTCCGCCGTACTTCTCGGTGAAAGAGGCGATCTTCCCCTTCGCCAAGTTCCAGAACGTCGATCCGATCCTCGGCCCCGAGATGCGCTCCACCGGCGAGATCATGGGCATCGGGCCGACCTTCGAGGACGCCTTCGCCCGCGCCGAGGAGGCGGCCAACATCAAGGCTCCCCCGCCGGGCAAGGTCTTCTGCTCGGTGCGGGATGCCGACAAGCCGCGGCTCACCCCGATCGCCCGTGACCTTCTGGCCCGCGGCTATACCCTGGTGGCCACTGACGGCACGGCGAAGTTCCTTGCCGCCCAGGGGCTGCCGGTCGAGCGTGTCAACAAAGTGGCCGAAGGCCGGCCGCACATCGTCGATCTGATCAAGAACGGCGAGATCAGCTACGTCATCAACACCACCGAGGGGAAGCTGGCCATCGCTGACTCCTTCTCGATCCGCCGCGAGGCGCTGCAGCACCGCATCACCTACTCGACCACCGTTGCCGGTGCCCGGGCCCTGGTGAATGCCATCGATGCGCGCAATAACCCGCGCGTCAGCTCGCTGCAGGAACTGCACAGGGAGATTTCCGCATGAGGGCCCCCCTCACCAGCAAGGGCGCGGCGCGGCTGCGCGAGGAACTCGAGCGCCTGAAGACCGTCGACCGGCCGAAGGTGATCGAGGCGATCGCCGAGGCCCGTGCCCATGGCGATCTCAAGGAGAACGCCGAGTACCACGCCGCCCGCGAGCAGCAGGGCTTCATCGAGGGCCGCATCAAGGAACTCGAATACACCCTTTCGCATGCCCAGGTGATCGACATCGGCTCACTCAATGCCGGCTCGCGCATCGTCTTCGGTGCCACCGTGGAACTGGCCGACGTCGATACCGACGAGCGGGTGACCTACACGATCGTCGGCGACCTGGAGAGCGACATCAGGCAGCGCCTGATCTCGGTGTCTTCGCCGGTGGCGCGGGCGCTGATCGGCAAGCACGAGGGCGATACCGTGACCATCGACGCCCCGGGCGGGCAGCGCGAGTACGAGATCACCGCCGTCCGCTACATTGGCTGACGGAGGCGCGGATGGCGCCTTCCGAGCGCATTCCCGATGAGGCGGCGCAGGCTCTGGTGCTGCTGCTGCCCGCCCGTCGCCATTTCGCCGGACAGGCGATTTCCCCGTCCATCGCTCGGGCCCTGGGGCGTGCCAGGGCGGTCCGGGCCGAGGCGGGGGAACTGGCCCAACTGCGCCGCCCTTTCCGCCCGCTGCCCGCCGGGCACTGGCCGAGCGCCGTGCTGATCGAGGCGCTGGAGCGTCCGGAGCAGGATCTGCGGCCCTTTCTTTGGCTGCGGGCCGATCCGGTCTGGCTGCGTCCCGACCTCAGCACCGCACGGCTGATGGCTTGGGCCAATCTCGGGCTTACTGCCGAGGAGGCGGAAGCGCTTGCCGCGCCGCTGCGGCCCCTGTTCGGGGAGTTCGGCCATGCCCTGGTACTTCGCGGCCCGGAGGCGTGGGTGCTGCAATGCCCGCCAGAGACCCGCCTGCCCGGGTTCCCGCACCCGCTGGCGGCGCTTGGCGACGATGCCTTCCCCTATCTGCCGCAGGGGGCGGAGGCCCGCCGCTGGCGCAGCCTGCTGGGCGAAGCCCAGGTGCTGCTGCACCAGCATCCGGTGAATGCGGAACGCCAGCGCCGCGGCCTGCCGCCGGCCAACAGCCTGTGGTTCTGGGGCGGGGGGCGGCTGCCCGACCGGGTGGAAGGCCCGGCGGGGCGGGTGGCCACGGCCGATCCCGAGCTCGCCGCCTATGCCCGCGCCGCGGGCGCCGAAGTCGGAACCGAGATCGATGCCACGCACCCCGGGCTGATCGATCTTCGGGCGGAGCGGCGCTGGGCGGCGGTGGAGACGCTGGTGGCCCTCGGCCGGTCGGCGCTGGGGCAGGGGGCGCTCACCCGCCTCGTACTCGATTTCGCCGATGGCGAAGTGCTGCACCTCGTGCGCTCGCAGCGCTGGCACGTCTGGAAGCCGCCTTACCCGGGATTTGCGGCGTGAGTCCCGGCCCGGTCTTGCGCCGCCGGCCGGTGCCGGCACTGGGCGACTGGCCCGCCGACACACCGCCGCTGCTGCGCCGACTCTATGCCGCGCGCGGCATCACTTCAGCCAGTGAGGCGGAACTGCGCCTCGCCCGGCTACTCTCGCCGGCCGCACTGGGCGGCATCGACGCTGCCGTGGCGCTGCTGCACGAGGCCCTGCGCCATGACGCCCACATCGTGGTGGTGGGCGACTTCGACTGTGATGGCGCCACCGGCACAGCGGTGGCTGTGCGGGGTCTGCGCCTGCTCGGGGCGCGCCGTGTCTCCTACCGCGTGCCGCATCGCATCGCCCATGGCTATGGGCTCTCTCCGGCCCTGGTGGAGGAGGAACTGGCGCCGATCGCGCCGGACCTCGTCATCACCGTCGATTCCGGCATCGCCTGCCTCGCCGGGGTGGAGGCCGCCCGGGCCCGTGGCTGGCGGGTGCTGGTCACCGACCACCACCTGCCTGGCGAAGTACTGCCCAGGGCCGATGCCATCGTCAATCCCAACCTGCGCGGCGACGGCTTCCCGAGCAAGGCGCTGGCCGGTGTGGGGGTGGTGTTCTACCTTCTGCTCGCCCTGCGGGCACGCCTGCGCGCCCTGGGCGAGCCCGGCGGCGAGGCCGATCTCGCCAGCCTGCTCGACCTGGTGGCCGTGGGCACCGTCGCCGACCTCGTGCCGCTCGATTACAACAACCGCCTGCTGGTGGCTGCCGGCCTCAAGCGCCTGCGGGCCGGGCAGGGGCAGCCCGGCCTGCTCGCCCTGGCCGCGGTGGCGCAGCGCCGCCTGCCATTGCTCACCGCCAGCGATATCGGCTTTGGCATCGGGCCGCGGATCAATGCCGCGGGGCGGCTGGAAGACATGACCCTCGGCATCGAATGCCTGCTCACCGATGATGCCGGCCGCGCCGAGGCCCTGGCGCGCCAGCTCGATGCCATCAATGCCGAGCGCCGCGAGCTGCAACAGCAGATGGTGGAGGAGGCCGAGGCAGCCGCGCTGGCCTTGCCGCTGCCGGAAGGGGGGCATGATGCCTACTGCCTGTTCGACCCCGGCTGGCATCCCGGCGTAGTCGGTCTCGTGGCCTCCCGGCTGAAAGAGAAGCTGCACCGCCCGGTGATCGCCTTCGCCCCGGCAGAGCCCGGCGCGGCCACCCTGCGCGGCTCGGCGCGCTCGATTCCCGGCCTGCACATCCGCGATGTGCTGGCCGAGGTCGATGCTGCCCATCCCGGGCTGATCCTGCGCTATGGCGGCCATGCCATGGCCGCCGGGCTGGCGCTCGAACAGGCGTGCCTCGAGCCCTTCCGGCGAGTCTTCGAAGCCGCCGTGGCCCGCCATCTCACCGACGAGCTGCGCGAGGCCGAACTCTGGAGCGATGGCGAACTCGCCCCCCAAGAGCTCAACCGCCCTACCGCCGAGGCTCTGCGCCTTGCCGGTCCCTGGGGGCAGGGCTTTCCCGAACCGCTGTTCGACAGCGAGTTCGAGGTGCGGCACTGGCGGGTCCTGGCCGGTCGGCACCTGAAGTTCGAACTCGGTATGCCGGGCAGGCCCGGGCCGGTTTCGGCGATCCATTTCGGCGGCGCGGCCCTCGGCGCGCCGCCCCCGCGCGTGCGCCTGGCCTTCGGTCTCGACCTCGACGATTTTGCCGGTCGGCGCGACGTGCAGTTGCTGGTGCGCCACTGGTGGCCGGCCTGACGCGGCCGGCCCTGCTAGAATCCGCGGTCTTTCGAATCACCGGGAACGCGCCATGGAAACCAATCCCGTGCGCCAGCGCATCGCCGAGCTCAAGGGCCGGCTGGATGCGCTGAGGGGGTATCTTTGACTACGACCGGAAGGTCGAGCGTCTTGAGGAAGTCAGCCGCGAGCTGGAGAGTCCGACGGTCTGGAACGAGCCGGAGCGGGCGCAGGCCCTCGGCCGCGAACGGGCTTCGCTGGAAAAGGTGGTCCACGGCATCAGCTCGCTGGACGAGGCGCTGAGCGGCGGGCTCGAGCTGCTCGAGCTCGCGGAGATGGAGAACGACCTCGAGACCTTCGAGGCCGTGGTGGCCGATGTCGATGCCAGCCAGGCCAAGCTCGAGAAGCTCGAGTTCCAGCGCATGTTCAGCGGCAAGATGGACGCCGCCAATGCCTACCTCGACATCCAAGCCGGTGCCGGCGGCACCGAGGCCCAAGACTGGGCCGAGATGCTGCTGCGCATGTACCTGCGCTGGTGCGAATCGCGGGGCTGGAAGACCGAGCTGATGGAAGTCAGCGGCGGCGAAGTGGCCGGTATCAAGTCGGCCACCGTGCGTGTCGAGGGCGACTATGCCTATGGCTGGCTCAAGACCGAGACCGGCGTGCACCGCCTGGTGCGCAAGTCGCCTTTCGATTCCGACAACCGCCGCCACACCAGCTTCACCTCGGTCTTCGTCTCGCCCGAGGTGGACGACAAGATTGACATCGCGATCAATCCCGCCGACCTCAAGATCGACGTCTACCGCTCCTCCGGCGCCGGTGGCCAGCACGTCAACAAGACCGAATCGGCGGTGCGCATCACCCACGTGCCCACCGGCATCGTCGTGGCCTGCCAGAACGGCCGCAGCCAGCACCAGAACCGCGACATGGCGATGCAGATGCTGGCCGCCAAGCTCTACGAGCTGGAGATGCAGAAGCGCAATGCCGAGAAGGACGCGGTGGAAGCCACCAAGTCCGACATCGGCTGGGGCAGCCAGATCCGCAACTACGTGCTCGACCAGAGCCGCATCAAGGACCTGCGCACCGGCGTCGAGCGCTCCGATACCCAGAAGGTACTGGATGGCGATCTCGACGAGTTCGTCGAGGCCAGCCTGAAAATGGGGCTCGAGGCCGGCGCCAAGCGCAGCGACGCGGCCTGAGGCGGCAGTCACCCGTTCCTCCTTCTCCTCATTTCTTCCTTTTCCCCGCCCTCGCTCCCCACACCTCTCCCCACCGCCCGCCATGTCCGACCAGCCGAACACTGCTTTGCCCGCCCTCGACGAGAACCGCCTCATCGCCGAGCGCCGGGCGAAACTGGCGGCCCTGCGTGCGCGTGGCGTGGCCTTTCCGAACGACGCTCGGCGCGAGCACTACGCCGGTGACCTGCAGGCCGAATACGCCGACAAGGAGCGTTGGACCGCCGAGGCACTCGAGTCATCGGGCCGGGCGGTGCGCATCGCCGGACGGCTGATGGCCAAGCGGGTGATGGGCAAGGCCGCCTTCGCCCAGGTGCAGGACATGAGCGGGCGCGTCCAGCTCTATCTCGTGGGTGCCGGCCTTGGCGAGGCCTACGAGGCCTTCAAGGGCTGGGACATCGGCGACATCGTGGCGGTGGAGGGAGGGCTCACCCGTACCCGCACCGGCGAGCTCTCGGTGAAGGTTTCGGCGATCCGCCTGCTGACCAAGGCCCTGCGGCCGTTGCCCGACAAGTTCCATGGTCTTGCCGACGTCGAGCAGCGTTACCGCATGCGCTACGTCGATACCATCGTCAGCCCCGAATCGAAGGCGGTATTCGAGACCCGCTCGCGCATCGTCGGCGCCATCCGCCGCTGGCTGGACGCCCGGCGCTTCCTCGAGGTCGAGACGCCGATGATGCATTACATCCCCGGTGGTGCCACGGCGCGGCCCTTCGTCACCCACCACAATGCGCTCGACATCGATCTCTATCTGCGCGTGGCGCCCGAGCTGTACCTCAAACGCCTCGTGGTCGGCGGGTTCGAGCGCGTCTACGAGATCAACCGCAACTTCCGCAACGAGGGCGTGTCCACCCGGCACAACCCCGAGTTCACCATGCTCGAGCTGTACGAGGCCTACGCCACCTACACCGAGATCATGGACCTGACGGAAGGCCTCATCCGCGATGTGGCGCAGGAGGTGCTGGGCCGCACTGCGCTGGAATGGGAGGGCAGGGCGATCGACCTGGGGCCTGCCTTCCGCCGCCGGCGCATGGACGAGGCCGTACGCGAGGCCGACCCCGCCATCACCGTCGCCGACTGCCGCGATCGCGAAGCGCTGGCGCGTCACTGCGCCCGCCACGGCATCCACGTGAAGCCCTCCTACGGCTGGGGCAAGCTGCTGCTGGAGCTCTTCGAGACGCTCGTCGAAGGCAGTCTGGTGCAACCAACCTTCATCACCCATTATCCGGTAGAGGTGAGTCCGCTGGCTCGCGAGAGCGACACCGAGCCTGGCATCACCGACCGCTTCGAGCTCTTCGTCGGCGGCAAGGAGATCGCCAACGGCTTTTCCGAGCTCAACGACCCGGAGGACCAGGCAGCCCGCTTCCTCGCCCAGGTGGCGGCCAAAGAGGCCGGCGACGACGAGGCCATGCACTTCGATGCCGACTACATCCGCGCTCTCGAGGTGGGTCTGCCGCCCACCGGCGGTCTTGGCATCGGCATCGACCGTCTCGTCATGCTGCTCACCGACCGGGCCTCGATCCGCGATGTGCTGCTGTTCCCCTACATGCGGCCCGAGGCATGAGAGTGTGAATCCCATCACGCTTTTTGACATCGCTTGACAATCCAGCCCGCCCCGGGCCTTCCCATACCGGAGCGGGCGATAGGATGCGGCATCCCCCCTGCCGTTCCCGCCATGCCCCACTGCCTGCGTGTTCTCCTCGCCTCTGCGGCCCTGCTGGCGGCCGGCGCCCTCCCGGCTGCGGTGCGGCCCATCGCCGACCGCTACGTGCTGAAGGAGAACGCCCCGGCCACGGACCTTCGGGTGCTCCAGAACGACGGACTCACCAATACCGAGCTGGCGAACGGCGCGCTCACCCTGCTACGTCCCCCCACCCTCGGCACTGTCTCGGTCGAGACCTTCAGCACCGCCTCGGCAGCCGATGACGTCATCCGCTACACCCCGCAGGCCGACCGCAGCGGCCAGGATTCCCTGCGCTACCGCATCTGCAGTGGCGGTATCTGCGCCGAGTCCGAGGTGGCGATCGTGCTACGGCCCATCAGCGAGGGGCTGGCGCTCACCGTCCCTGGTGGCAGCGGGTTCATCGATCTTGAGGCCGGTGGGCTGCGGGCCCTGCCATCGGCGCGTTTCCAGGCCTCGCCGCTGGTCGAGGCGCAGGTGTCGGAGTTCCCGTTGGCGGTGGACGCCAGCCCGGCCAATCCTTTCGCCGGCAGCGGCGCGTTTTCGCTGCGGGTCATCCCCAGCAGCGGCGAGGCGCGCACTTGGCGCATCCTCGTCGATGCCCGCTCTCTCTCAGGCGGCAATGTCGATGTCTATCTCGGCGTCGATGCCAATGGCGATGGCAGGGCTTCGGCCGACGAACTGCGCTGCGCCGCTGGCATGTCGACCAGCATCGAGCGCTGCGAGATGGAGCTGCTGGTGCCGGCCTGCGGCAATCTTGGCTGGTGGATGCTGCTGAAGAATGCCGGCAGCAGTGCCCATACCGCCCGGGTGGAGACCTTCGAGGTGCCGATGACCGGGGGCGATGGCAGCCTCGTCGTCACCGGTCCGGGCCAGGTGCCTGCCCGAGCCGCCTTCCCCCTGCGCCTTGCCTGGGATGCCCCCGAGTTCGCCGATGGCCAGAGCCGGGTGGCCTATGTCGAGGTGCGGGCGGGGGCCGAGACGCCGGTCGGTGCCTTCCCGGTTCGGCTCACCCGCTCGGGACGGAATGAGACTGGGCTAGCGCTTGCCAGTGGTCGCGAGCAGCGGCTGCGCCTGCTGCCCGGCAGCGCCTCGGAGCGGGTTTACGTGGACGTGCCGGCTGGCGCTACATCGCTTTCCGTCAGCGCCCGCGGCAGCGAGCCCTTGCAGCTCTATCTGGCGCGGATCGACCCACCTACGGTGGGCAATGCGCCGCCTGAAGTGGCCCCGGCGCCGGCGCGGAGTGTCTCCCATCCGTCCACGGCCTCGGCGGCCCCGAGTCAGGCGCTCAGTGTTTCGGGAGCGGCCCTGAGCCCCGGGCGTTGGTACGTGGTGGTGAGCAACCCCGGTTCACGTGCCGCCGACGTGGTCCTGCTCGCCACCATCGGCGGCAGCGCCCCCCGGGTTCGCCCCGGCGGCTATTTCGCCCCAGCGCGTTCTGGTCATGGCCTGTTCCTCTACCCGGCGGCCGACCAGTGGGCGGGGCTCTGGTACACCTACCTGCAAGATGGCCACAGCACCTGGTACTACCTGCAGGGTCCGGCTCCCGGTGCCAACGGGCAGTGGGTGGGGCGCATCTACCGCTCGGCCTGGGACGGTAGCCGCAATGTGCTCACCGCTATCGGCGAGGCCGTGACCACACCCACCGGGCCGGATGCCTTTCGTTTCGCCTACCGTCTGGACGGCCAGGCTGGCAACGAACCCTTCGTCAGCTTTGGTCGGGGCTGCCCTAGCCTGGGCGGCACAGCCCTCGATGCCAGCAGCCACTGGTACAACCCGGCGCGTTCCGGTACTGGCTATAGCGTGCAGCTTTACCCGGACTATGAGTTCTATGCTGCTTTCGTCTACGACGCCGCCGGCGTGCCGCGCTTCCTGGTGGCCGAGCGCAGCGGCTTTGGCGGGGCCAGTGCCAGCCTCACCCTGGAACAACTCACCGGTTTCTGCCCACTGTGCACGCGCAGCGGCCCGCCGCTGCGTCAGCCGGTGGGTGTGCTTGGGCGGACCTACGCCGCAGGGCGGCTTGCCAGCCTGAGCCTCGATGCCAGCTTCACCGCCGGCGTGCCGGGACGCTGGCAGCAGTCGGAGAGTGTGCAGCTGCTCGGTGGGGCTGGAACCACTCAGGGTTGCCTGCCCTAGGGCCTTCAGGCCTGCGGAGCGTTCTCCAGCCAGCCATCAGGCCTGGAGCGGTAGGAGGGCTTTCGCTGGGGACAGTTTTCCCCCTGGCACACACATATGCCGGGCTGCAGCTCGTTGACCTTGGGCCTGACCTCCTACGGCCATCGGGCGCCGTCAGGCCGTCGCCGTACCGGCCGAGTCGCGTAGCTCGCGGCGCAGGATCTTGCCGACGTTGGTCTTCGGAAGCTCGCTGCGGAATTCGACGTAGCGCGGCAGCTTGTAGCCGGTGAGCTTGTCCTTGCAGAAGGCCTTCACCTGCTCGGCGGTGAGGTTCGGATCCTTGCGCACGATCACCACTTTCACCGCCTCGCCCGACTTGTCGTCGGGCACGCCCACCGCCGCCACTTCGAGCACGCCAGGCATGGTGGCCACCACGTCCTCGATTTCGTTCGGGTACACGTTGAAGCCCGAGACCAGGATCATGTCCTTCTTGCGGTCGACGATGTAGAAGTAGCCGGCAGCGTCCATCTTCGCCATGTCGCCGGTGTGCAGCCAGCCGTCGGCGTCGATGACCTTGGCCGTTTCCTCCGGCCGCTGCCAGTAGCCCTGCATCACCTGCGGGCCCTTGATGCACAACTCGCCCACCTCGCCCACCGGCAGCATCCGCCCCTCGTCGTCCTTGATGCAGGCGTCGGTGGAGGAGATCGGCAGGCCGATGGCGCCGTTGAACTCCTTGAGGTCCATCGGATTGATGCAGGCCGCCGGCGAGGTTTCGGTGAGCCCGTAGGCCTCCACCAGGGTGCAGCCGGTGACCTGCTTCCAGCGTTCGGCCACGGCGCGCTGCACCGCCATGCCGCCGCCGAGCGTGAGGTGTAGGGCAGAGAAATCCACGGTGTCGAAGCCCGGGGTGTTGAGCAGGCCGTTGAACAGGGTGTTGACGCCGGTGATGGCGGTGAAGCGCGTGGACTTCAGTTCCCTGACGAAGCCCGGCATGTCGCGCGGGTTGGTGATCAGGTGGTTGAGACCGCCGAACTTCATGAAGACGAGGCAGTTCGCCGTCAGCGCGAAGATGTGGTAGAGCGGCAGCGCGGTGATGATGACTTCCTCGCCGGGCTTGGCATTGGTGCCGATCCAGGCCGAAGCCTGCTGCATGTTCGCTACCAGGTTGCGGTGGGTGAGCATGGCGCCCTTGGCCACGCCGGTAGTACCGCCGGTGTACTGCAAAAAGGCAATGTCGCTATGGTGCAGCGACACCGCCGGCAGTTCGTGCTTCGCGCCCCGCGCCAGCGCGGTGCGGAAATCGATGGCGCCGGGGATGTCGTAGTCGGGCACCATCTTCTTCACGTACTTCACCATGAAGTCGACGATGGCGCCCTTGGGGAAGCCCAGCATCTCGCCGATCGAGGTGACGATGACCTGCTTCACCGGCGTCTCGGCCACCACTTCGGCGGCGGTGTGCGCCACGTTGGAGAGCACCACCAGCACGCTGGCGCCGGAATCGACCAGCTGGTGCTTCAGTTCGCGCGGCGTGTAGAGCGGGTTGGTGTTCACCACCGTGAGCCCGGCGCGCAGCACGCCGAAGATGGCGATCGGGTACTGCAGCACATTGGGCATCATCAGGGCGACGCGGTCGCCCTTCTTGAGCTTGAGGTCGTTGAGGAGGAAGCTCGCGAACTGGGCGGAGAGGCGGTCGACCTCGGCATAGGTGATGGTCTTGCCGAGGTTGCGGAAGGCGGGGCGGTCGCGGAACTTGGCGATCGCGTTCTCGAGCACCGAGACGATGGACGGGAACTCGTCCACGTCGATGGTCGCGGGCACGCCCTTCGGGTAGCTGGACAACCAGGGACGCTCAATGCTCATCGATTCCACTCCCATTGCGAGGACCACGGGCCAGGCGCACGGCGCGACACGCGGCAGTTCTTCGAGTATTCGCTCGATTGCAGCACAGGGGGATGGCGGCGGCAAGCCGGAATGCCGCGGTCTTCGCGCACTACCGATGGGCGGGCTCCTGCTGCTGCTGTCCGCCCTGCTGGTGGCTTGTGCGCGGCCGGCCGACGAAGCGGCCCTGCGCGATACCCTGGCGAGCATGCAGGCGGCGGTGGAAGCCCGTGATGCCGGCCGCCTGCTCGAGGCCGTAGCCGAGGACTTCGCCGGCCCCGAGGGCATGGACCGCGAGGGCCTGCGCCGCTACGTGACGCTACTGCTCCTGCGTCGGCAGCGGGTCGGCGTGGTGCTCGGCCCGGTGGCCGTGGACCTCCATGGCGATCGTGCGACCGCGCGCTTCGACGCCCTCGTCACTGGGGCCGATGGCCTATTGCCACGGAATGCCGAGGCCCGGCGGGTGGAGACGGTCTGGCGCCGTGAGGGGGGCGAATGGCGGCTGGTGGCCGCCGACTGGTCGCAGCCCGCAGGCGGCCACTGAAACGGCGAAGGCCGCCCGAGAGCGGCCTCCGCGCTTGCTCAGAAGGCCTCCGTCCAGGGCCCCCGGCTCAGGCCGCCTTCGGTGCGGCGGCGAGCTGGCGCAGCACGTAGTGCAGCAGGCCACCGTGGCGGAAGTACTCGACCTCCTTCGGGGTCAGCAGCAGCACCTGCACCTTGAACGTGATGCTCGAGCCATCAGGGCGGGTGGCGGTGACGTCGGCCACCTTGCCGGCGCCGTCCTTGAGGCCGGTGATCGAGACCACCTCGTCGCCCTTCAGGCCCAGGCTCTGGGCATTCTGGCCGTCCATGAACTGCAGCGGCAGCACGCCCATGCCCACCAGGTTCGAGCGGTGGATGCGCTCGAAGCTCTCGGCGATCACGGCCCGGATGCCGAGCAGCTTGGTGCCCTTGGCCGCCCAGTCGCGCGAGGAGCCGGTGCCGTATTCCTTGCCGGCGAACACCACGGTGCCCACACCCTCGGCCTTGTACTTCATGGCCGCGTCGTAGATCGGCATCTTCTCGCCCGAGGGGTAGTGGATGGTGTTGCCGCCTTCCTCGCCCCCCAGCATCAGGTTCTTGATGCGGATGTTGGCGAAGGTGCCGCGCACCATCACGTCGTCATTGCCACGGCGCGAGCCGTAGCTGTTGAAGTCGGCCGGAGCCACGCCGCGCGATTGCAGGAACTTGCCGGCCGGCGAGCTCGGCTTGATGTTGCCGGCGGGCGAGATGTGGTCGGTGGTGATCGAGTCGCCGAAGATACCCATGACGCGAGCGCCGTGGATGTCCTCGATCGCGCCCACCTGCATCGTCATGCCCTCGAAGTAGGGCGGGTGCTTGATGTAGGTGGAGGACTCGTCCCACTGGTAGCTCTCGCCATCCGGCGATTCCACGGCGTTCCAGCGGCTATCGCCGCGGAACACGTCGGCGTAGTTCTTGGCGAACATCTCCGGCCCGATGGTGGCGGCGATGGCGTCGCCGATCTCCTTGTTCGAAGGCCAGATGTCTTTGAGGTAGACCGGCTGGCCGTCCTTGCCGGTACCGAGCGGCTGCGTCGTGAGATCGATGTCGGTGGTGCCGGCGATGGCATAGGCCACCACCAGCGGCGGCGAAGCGAGGTAGTTCATCTTCACCTCGGCATGCACGCGGCCCTCGAAGTTGCGGTTGCCCGAGAGCACCGAGGTCACGATCAGGTCGCCTTCGGCGATCGCCTTCGAGACGGCCTCCGGCAGCGGGCCGGAGTTGCCGATGCAGGTGGTGCAGCCGTAGCCGACGACGTGGAAGCCGAGGGCTTCGAGATCGCCCATCACGCCGGCCTTCTTGAGGTAGTCGGTGACGACGAGCGAGCCCGGACCGAGCGAGGTCTTCACCCAGGGAGCGGTCTTCAGCCCCTTGGCCACGGCATTGCGCGCCAGCAGGCCGGCGCCCAGCATTACCGCCGGGTTCGAGGTATTGGTGCAGGAGGTGATGGCGGCGATCACTACCGCACCGTCCTTCAGCGTGCCGCCCTGGAACTCGGCCTCGCCCGGGGTCTTGGCGGTGGTCTTGGCGGCGCGCGCCTCGGCCATCGGCTTCAAGGCCTCGCGGTAGACCTTCTGCATGTCGGAGAGCAGCACGCGGTCCTGCGGACGCTTTGGGCCGGCCAGCGAGGGCTTCACGTCGCCCATGTCGAGGTGCAGGGTGGAGCTGTACTCGGCCTCCACGGCCGGGTCGCGCCACAGGCCCTGGGCCTTGGCATAAGCCTCGACGAGCGCGATCTGCTCGGCCGGGCGGCCCGAGAGGCGCAGGTAGTTCAGGGCCTCGGCGTCGATCGGGAAGATGCCGCAGGTGGCGCCGTACTCAGGGGCCATGTTGGCGATCGTGGCGCGGTCGGCCAGCGGTAGCTGATCGAGGCCGTCGCCGTAGAACTCGACGAACTTGCCCACCACGCCGTGCTTGCGCAGCATCTGGGTGACGGTGAGCACGAGGTCGGTGGCGGTGGCGCCCTCCGGCAGCTTGCCGGTGAGCTTGAAGCCCACCACCTGCGGAATCAGCATCGAGGAGGGCTGACCCAGCATCGCGGCCTCGGCCTCGATGCCGCCCACGCCCCAGCCCAGCACGCCGATGCCGTTGATCATGGTGGTGTGCGAGTCGGTGCCGTACACGGTATCCGGGAAGGCATACTCGACGCCGTCGATGCTGCGGGTCATGACCACGCGCGCCAGGTGCTCGAGGTTCACCTGGTGGACGATGCCGGTATTCGGCGGCACCACCTTGAAGTTGTCGAAGGCCTTCTGGCCCCAGCGCAGGAAGCTGTAGCGCTCCTTGTTGCGCGAGAACTCGATGGCACCGTTCTCGTCGGCGGCGGTAGGCTTGCCGAACACGTCGACCTGCACCGAGTGGTCGATCACGAGCTCGGAGGGGATCAGTGGGTTGATGCGCTTCGGGTCGCCGCCCAGCTTCTTCACCGCATCGCGCATGGCGGCGAGATCGACCACGCAGGGCACGCCGGTGAAGTCCTGCAGCACCACGCGCGCCGGCATGAATGCGATTTCGGTGTCCGGCTCCTTCTTCGGCTCCCACTTCGCCACCGCCTCGATGTGGCCCGCGTTGACGGTGACGCCGTCCTCGCAGCGCAGCAGGTTCTCGAGGAGGATCTTCATCGAGTAGGGCAGCCGCTTGATGTCGAAGCGCTGGCCCAGCTTCGGCAGGCTGTAGTAGGCGTAGGTCTTGCCGTTGACGGCAAGCGTGTCGCGGGTGGCGAAGGAGTCGCTCATGGGTGGCTCCAGGCTGGGAATGCGTGGGAGGGACCGGCCCTGCGCGCTTCGCAGGGCGCGGGCACGGACAGCCCCGCATTATGCCGCAAACCGCCCCCGTACGGGGCGGTATGGATGGGGTCAGTCGAGGGGTGAGAGCAGGCCGTGGGCGGCTTCGACCATGGCCCGCCGGCGTAGCAGGAAGTCCCAGCGGCTGCCGCCCACCTGGCGCCACAGCACGGCGGCCCGCAGCCCGCAGAGCAGCAGGCTGCGCACCTCGGCGATTACCTGCGGCTGGCCGAGGTAGACCGGGTTGCCGCGCACCAGCACCCGGGGGCCGAGCGGGCTGATGACCTCGCTGTAGAGGTCGGCCAGGCGTTTGAATACGGTGGGATGCTGAGGCCCTAAGTGCTGGCGTTGGCGTTCGACGTCGCGCAGTACTGCCTGCACCCTCTCGCCGGCCTGCGGTTGGCGCATGAAGGCACGCTCCACGGCGAGCAGGGTGGCGCCCATGCTGGCCACTGCCGGATCACGACGGCCATGGCCGAGCAGGGCCAGCAACTCGCGCAGACCGCGGTCGAGGTTGCGAGCAAGGTCGCCGCGGCCGCCATAGATTTCCTCCACATCCTCAGCTTCGAAGCGAAACAGGCTATCGAGCAGCACCGATTCCGCCGCCTGCTCGGTCTGCCCCAGGGTGGCGAGCTGGTTGACGAGGCGCAGCGACTGGGCGAGGGCGGCAAGGGCGATGACGCGGTCGATCATGGGCAGGTGTGGCGGAGCGGGTCGAGGGGGGCATTGGTGGCGGCGATCACCGCGCCGCCGAGGCATTCCTCGCCACGGTAGAGGACGAGCGACTGGCCCGGCGTGACGGCGCGTTGCGGCTGGTCGAAGCGTACCTCCACGCCCCCGTCGTCGCGGGCCTGCACGGTACACGCTTGTGCCGCCTGCCGGTAGCGCACCTGGGCCGCGCAGCGCAGCGGTAGCGGCGGGGCTTCGCCGGCCACCCAGTGCATGGTCTCGGTGCGCAGGCGGGTGGAGGCGAGCAGGGGGCTGTCACCCTGGTCGACGATCAGCCGGTTGCCTTCTGGGTCCTTGCCTACCACGAACCACGGGGCCTGCGGACGGCCGCGCATACCGCCGAGCCCGAGGCCCTCGCGCTGGCCAAGGGTGAAGAAGGCAATGCCCGGATGTCGGCCCAGCACCACGCCGGCAGGATCGACGATTTCGCCCGGGGTGATGGCGATGTAGCGGGAAAGGAAATCGCGGAAATCGCGCTCGCCGATGAAGCAGATGCCGGTGGAGTCCTTCTTCCTTGCGGTGGCCAGTCCCAGCCGGGCGGCGATCGCCCGCACTTCGGTCTTCGGCAGCTCGCCCACAGGGAAGCGAGTGGCGGCGAGCTGGGCCTGGCCGAGCTGGTGCAGGAAGTAGCTCTGGTCCTTGCCCGGGTCGCGGCCGCGCAGCAGGCGCCAGCGTCCTTCGTGGCGGTCGATGCGGGCGTAGTGACCGGTAGCGACCTGTTCCGCGCCGAGGGCGCGGGCCTCGTCGAGGAAGGTCTTGAACTTCACCTCGCGGTTGCAGAGCACATCGGGATTCGGCGTGCGGCCGGCGCGGTACTCGGCGAGGAAGGTTTCGAATACCCCGCGCCAGTACTCGGCGGCGAAATTGCGGGCGAGGAAGGGGATGCCGAGCTGGCCGCAAACCCGGAGCGCGTCGCGGCGGTCGGCTTCGGCCCGGCATTCGCCATCGCCATCCTCGTTCCAGTTCTGCATGAACAGACCGGCGATGGGGATGCCTTGCTCGCGTAGCAGCCAGGCGGCCACCGAGGAATCGACGCCGCCGGACATGCCCACGATGACGCGGGCGCGGGTACTCACAGCGCAGCCACCGCCTCCAGCGGCAGGCGGCGGCCCTGTAGCACGTCGCGGGCCACCCGCCAGACCAGCGGGCTTCTATGCTCGGCGGCTCGGGCTTCCAGCTCCGAGGGGCGGAGCCAGAGGGCGCGGACGATGCCGGCATCCAGCGGTCGCATGGGGTCGTGGGAGAGCGCTTCGGCGGTGAAGGCGAGGCGCAGGTAGCTGCGGCCGGTCTCCGGCGCCTGCCACTGGTAGGCGCCGACGAAGCCGGTGAGCCGCACTGTCCAGCCGGTCTCCTCCAAGGTCTCGCGCACCGCCGCCGCGACGATCGCCTCGTCTGGTTCCAGGTGGCCCGCTGGCTGGTTCAGCACCCGCCGTCCGCCCACTTCCTCCTCCACCATCAGCAGGCGGCCGTCGCGCAGCACCACGGTGGCGACGGTGACGTCGGGTTGCCAGAAGCGGCCTTCACGATAGCTCAACGCAGTCTCCAGCCCAGCACGGGAAGGCAGGGCGCGAAGGCCCGATTGTGACGCCCGGCACGCGTGCCGTCCAAGGGCCGCAAGCCCTTGTGGCGCCGCGGGCAGGGCCTCATATACTGGCCGCATGAGCCAACGCGAACGCCCGGAATCCGAGCACGAACGCGGCCTCGTCGTGGAGACGGCGAAGCCCGAACTGGAACGGCCGCCGCTGTTCCGCGTGCTTTTGCTGAACGACGACTACACGCCGATGGACTTCGTGGTCGAGGTCTTGCAGCTGTTCTTTGGCATGAACCGCGAGAAGGCGACGCAAGTGATGCTGCACGTGCATACCCGGGGACGGGGCGTGTGCGGCGTCTACACGCGGGAAGTGGCAGAAACCAAGGTGTCGCAGGTGAACGATTTCTCCCGCACCCACCAGCACCCGCTCATGTGCACCATGGAAAAGGCCTGAGCCGCCCCCATATCCGGGGCATCCCCTGGAGGCTTCGACGATGTTCAGCAAAGACCTCGAGTACACCATCGGCCAGTGCTACAAGCAGGCCCGCGAAGCCCGCCATGAGTTCATGACGGTCGAGCACCTGCTGCTGGCCCTGCTCGACAACGCCTTCGCCGCGCAGGTGCTGAAGGCCTGCGGCTCGGACAACGCCCGGCTGGCGCAGGATCTGCGCAACGTGATCGCCGAGACGGTGCCGATCCTGCCGGAGGACGATACCCGCGACACCCAGCCCACGCTGGGCTTCCAGCGCGTGCTGCAGCGTGCCGTTTACCACGTGCAGAGCAGCGGCCGGAAGGAAGTGACCGGCGCCAACGTGCTGGTGGCGATCTTCGGCGAGAAGGACAGCCATGCCGTCTACCACCTGCAGCAGCAGGACATCACCCGGCTCGACGTGGTGAACTACATCTCGCACGGTATTACCAAGTCCGGCGAGGCGCCGGAGCCGAAGGCGCCCGAGTCCTCGAAGCAGGAGGGCGAGGGCGGCGAGGAGGGGCAGGCGCGGCAGAACCCGCTCGAGGAGTTCGCCACCAACCTCAACCAGTTGGCGCGCGAGGGCAAGATCGACCCGCTGATCGGCCGCGAAGCCGAGATCGAACGCACCATCCAGGTGCTCTGCCGCCGCCGCAAGAACAACCCGCTCTACGTCGGCGAGGCTGGTGTGGGCAAGACCGCGCTGGCCGAAGGCCTGGCCTGGCGCATCGTCGAGGGGAGGGTGCCGGATGTGCTGAAGTCGGCCACGGTCTATTCGCTCGACCTCGGCGCGCTGGTGGCCGGCACCAAGTACCGCGGTGACTTCGAGAAGCGCCTGAAGGCGGTGATCGGGCAGATCCGCAAGGAGCCCGATGCCATCCTGTTCATCGACGAGATCCACACCATCATCGGCGCCGGCTCGGCTTCGGGCGGCACCATGGATGCGAGCAATCTGATCAAGCCGGCCTTGCAGACCGGCGAGCTGCGCTGCATCGGCTCCACCACCTTCCAGGAGTACCGCGGGGTCTTCGAGAAAGATCGCGCGCTGGCGCGCCGCTTCCAGAAGATCGATGTGGTCGAGCCCACCGTGGCCGAGGCCGTGGCCATCCTCAACGGGCTGAAGGCCAAGTTCGAGGCCCACCACGAGGTGACCTACAGCGCCGATGCGCTGCAGGCTGCCGTGGAACTCTCGGTCAAGCACATCGGTGACCGGCTGCTGCCGGACAAGGCCATCGACGTGATCGACGAGGCCGGGGCGCGGCAGCGCCTGCTGCCGGAAGGGCAGCGCAAGACCCTGGTCGACGTCGAGGAGATCGAGCTCATCGTGGCCAAGATGGCGCGTATTCCGCCCAAGCAGGTCTCGGCCTCCGACAAGGACGTGCTGCAGAACCTCGAGCGCAACCTGAAGATGGTGATCTTCGGTCAGGACCCGGCAATCGAATCGCTGGTGGCCTCGATCAAGCTCGCCCGCTCCGGCCTCGGTAACCCGGACAAGCCGATCGGCAGCTTCCTGTTCGCCGGTCCTACCGGCGTGGGCAAGACCGAGGTCACCCGCCAGCTCGCCCTGCAGCTCGGCATCGAGCTGGTGCGCTTCGACATGTCGGAGTACATGGAGCCGCACTCGGTGAGCCGCCTGATCGGCGCGCCCCCGGGCTACGTCGGTTTCGACCAGGGCGGCCTGCTCACCGAGAAGATCGTCAAGACCCCGCACTGTGTGCTGCTGCTCGACGAGATCGAGAAGGCACACCCGGATGTCTTCAACATCCTGTTGCAGGTGATGGACCGCGGCATCCTTACCGACACCAACGGCCGCGAGGCGAACTTCCGCAACGTGATCCTGGTGATGACCACCAATGCCGGTGCGGCCCAGGCGGCGCGACGCTCGATCGGTTTCGTCGAGCAGAACCATGCCACCGATGCGATGGAGGTGATCCGCAAGACCTTCACTCCGGAATTCCGCAACCGCCTCGATGCCGTGGTGCAGTTCAGTGCGCTCGGCTTCGACCACATCCTGCGGGTGGTGGACAAGTTCCTGATCGAGCTCGAAGCGCAGTTGCAGGAGAAGCACGTGGCCCTGACGGCCACCCCGGAGGCGCGGCAGTGGCTGGCCGAGCACGGCTTCGATCCGCAGATGGGCGCCCGGCCGATGGCCCGGCTGCTGCAGGACCGGATCAAGCGCCCGCTGGCCGACGAGCTGCTGTTCGGCAAGCTGGTCAATGGCGGCCGGGTGACCGTGGGGGTGGCCGATGGCCAGCTCACCGTCGAGGCCTTCGCCGAGCCGGAGAAGCTGCTCCCCGCCACCGTGGAGTGAGGACGCCCGGCGCGCCCGGGCCCGGAACGCGAAACGGCAGCCGCAAGGCTGCCGTTTCTTCCGAGTCTGGCGCGAAGCGGGCCCTGGCCCTTACTTCATGCGGTAGGTGATGCGCCCCTTGGTGAGGTCGTAGGGGGTCATCTCCACCTTCACCTTGTCGCCCGTGAGGATGCGGATGTAGTTCTTGCGCATGCGCCCCGAGATGTGCGCCGTGATGACGTGGCCGTTCTCCAGTTTCACGCGGAACATGGTGTTCGGCAGGGTTTCGGTCACGGTGCCTTCGAACTCGATGGAATCGTCTTTGGACATGCAGCGGGCGGTTTCTCTGGACGGGCAGGGGTTCGGCGAAGGCGCGAAGTCTGCCACGGCCCGGGCGGGCTTGCAAAAATCCGGTTAAGCGGGCAGGCGGGTTCAGTCGACCGGGGGCGGGGAATCGGCCAGCCAGGCGGCCGGGAAAGGCGCTCCGGCCCAGTCCGGGCAGGGGGCGAGGGAGGCCGTGAGCGGCCGGAAGCAGGCGAGGAAACGCGCGCGCGGCCAGACTTCGCCGCCCATGAAGCGCAGGTGCGGGTTCTCGACCTGGGCGTCGAACTGCGGCCAGCCCAGGGTCTGCAGATGCCGCCCCAGGGCCGCCAGGGCCACCTTCGAGCCGCCGCTCTCGAGGCTGACCATGCTCTCGGCATGGAAGCCGCGGCCCACGCTCACGCCGTAGAGTCCCCCCACCAGCCGGGGGCCGTGCCAGACCTCGACGCTGTGGGCATGGCCCAGGGCATGCAGCCGGGCATAGGCCCGGCGCATGTCGCGGGTGATCCAGGTGCCATGCTGGCCGGGTCGCGGGGTCTCGGCACAGGCCGCCACCACCGCCTCGAAGGCGGTGTTGAAGCGTACTTCCCAGTCACTGCGGCGCAGCGTGCGGCGGAAGCGCCGCGAGAGGTGCACGCCGTTGCTTGCAAACACGAGGCGTGTCGAAGGCGACCACCAGAGGATGGGCTGGCCTTCGTTGAACCAGGGGAACAGCCCGGCCGCGTAGGCGCGGATCAGCCGCTGGGGTGAAAGATCGCCGCCCACGCAGAGCAGGCCGTCGGGTTCGGCGAGGGCCCATTCGGCGGGCGGGAACGGGGCCTCGGGATCGGGGCCGAGCAGGAAGGGGCGGCTCACCGGCGCATTTCCTCCGCGCCGGGCGGTGGGCCGCTGTCTCGCCGGAACGGGCCATGGGCCGCGGCCTCAGTGCGGTAGCGGGCCACGGCCTCGCGTTCGGCGGCGCACCAGCGGGCCAGCGCCGGCCGCACCCGGGGCTCTGCCAGCCAGTGCCGGCTGTGGGTGGTGGTGGGCAGGAAGCCGCGGGCCAGCTTGTGCTCGCCCTGGGCGCCGGGTTCGAAGCGGTCCCGGCCCTGCTCGAGGCACCAGGCAATGCCCTGGTGGTAACAGGTCTCGAAGTGCAGTCCGGGATGGAATCCGTGGGCGCCCCAGTAGCGGCCGTACAGGGTGCTGGGGGAGTGCAGGAACAGGGCCCCGGCCACGGGTTTGCCCGCGTGCTCGGCCAGCGCCAGCAGCACCGTCTCGGGCATGGCCGCGCACAGGTGCTGGAAGAAGGCCGGGGTGAGGGCGGCATGGTTCCATTTCCCGGCGAAGGTGGCGGCATAGAAGCCGTGCATGGCCGCCATCGGCGCGCCTGCCGCGGTCCGGCCCTCGAGCAGGCGCAGGCGGATGCCGGCCTGTTCCACCTTGCGCCGGTCGGCTTTCAGGTTCTTGCGGTGCTTGTGGTCGAGGGCGGTGAGGAAATCCTCGAAGTGCCGCCAGTCGGGGTGGCGTTGCCAGTGGAACTGCACGTCCTCGCGCGCCAGCCAGTCGGCATCGAAGGCGGGGAGGTCTTGGGCGTCGAGGAAGTTGGCATGGATCGAGTGCAGGCCGAGCCTCGGCGCGGCCTCGCGCATGGTCGCCAGCAGAGCCTGTTTCGCCTCGCCATCCACGGCCAGCAGGCGCGGGCCGGTGACCGGGGTGTAGGGCACGCCGATCAGCCACTTGGGGTAGTAGGCGAGACCATGCCGGGCGTAGGCCTCGGCCCAGGCCCGGTCGAACACGAACTCGCCATGGGAGTTGCCCTTGACGTAGGCCGGGGCTGCCGCCACCAGTTCCCCGCCTTCCCACAGCGTGGCGTGCAGGGGGCTCCAGCCATGGGCGGGATCGAGGCAGCCGTGGCGCTCCAGGCCCTCGAGGAAGGCGTGGCGGGTGAAGGGATGGCCGTCGCGGTTCAGTGCATCCCACGCGGCGGCCGGGATATCGGCCAGCGAGGCGTGGAGGCGGAACTGGGGCATCGGCCGGGTCGGCTCATCCCTGCTGGTCGAGGAAGCGGTCGGCGTCGAGTGCGGCCATGCAGCCCGAGCCGGCCGAGGTGATGGCCTGGCGGTAGACGTGGTCGGCCACGTCGCCAGCGGCGAACACGCCGGGGATGCTGGTGGCGGTGGCCATGCCGTCGAGGCCGCTCCTCACTTTGATGTAGCCGTCGCGCATCTCCAATTGGCCCTCGAACAGCGAGGTATTGGGGGTGTGGCCGATGGCCACGAAAAAACCGGTGACGGCGATCTCGCGGGTGCTGCCATCTTTGGTGGAGCGCAGCCGGGCGCCGGTGACGCCAGAGTCGTCGCCCAGCACCTCGTCCACGGCGTGATCCCAGAGGATCTCGATCTTCCCGGCCGCGGCCTTGGCGAAGAGCTTGTCCTGCAGGATCTTCTCGGCGCGCAGCTTGTCGCGGCGATGCACCAGGTAGACCTTGTTGGCGAGGTTGGCGAGGTAGAGCGCCTCCTCCACGGCAGTATTGCCGCCGCCGATCACCGCCACGTCCTGGCCGCGGAAGAAAAAGCCGTCGCAGGTGGCGCAGGCCGAGACGCCACGGCCCTTGAAGGCCTCTTCGGAGGGCAGGCCGAGGTACTTGGCGCTGGCGCCGGTGGCGATGATGAGCGCATCGCAGGTGTATTCACCGGCATCGCCCTTCAACCGGAAGGGGCGCGAGCCCAACTCCGCCGTGTGGATGTGATCGAACACGATCTCGGTCTCGAAGCGCTCGGCATGGGCCTGCATACGCGCCATCAGGTCGGGGCCGGTGAGGCCGTGGGCATCGCCCGGCCAGTTGTCCACCTCGGTGGTGGTCATGAGCTGGCCGCCCTGCTGCAGGCCGGTCACGAGTACCGGCTTCAGGTTGGCGCGGGCCGCGTACACGGCGGCGGTGTAGCCGGCCGGGCCGGAGCCGAGGATGAGCAGGCGGGAATGCTTGGTGGCGGTCATGGGGCTATACTTTCGCGGCTTCGTGGCGGTCGGTGCGGCGCAACAAAGGCGCGGCATGCGAGCTGCAAAGCTTGGGGCCCACGCCCCCGCAAATCAAGGCTGCACCGTTCCCATTCCGAGCCGCCCCAAGGGCGGCTCCGTTCGTTCAACGTGCGATTCGTCGCCCCTGGAGCTCAAGCACCATGCGTATCGGTATCCCCCGCGAAACCAAGACCCTCGAAGGTCGCGTCGCCCTCGTGCCCGCCGCCTGCGCCGACCTCGTGCGCCGAGGCCACGAGGTGTGGATCGAGAAGGATGCCGGCATCAAGAGCGGTTTTACCGACGACCAGTACACCGCGCTCGGCGTGAAGGTGGCGCCGGATGCCGCGGCGCTCTACGAGAAGGCCGAACTGGTGGTGAAGGTGAAGGAGCCGATCGAGGGCGATCTTCAGCACCTGCGCCGCGACCATCTGCTGTTCTGCTACCTGCACCTCGCCGCCGAGCCGGTGCTCACCCGCCGCCTGCTCGACATCGGGCTGACCGGCGTGGCCTTCGAGACGGTGGAGCTGGAGAACGGCGACCTGCCGCTGCTGGCGCCGATGTCGATCATCGCCGGCCGCATCGGCGTGCAGGTGGGCACCCATCTCCTGCACCAGCCGATGGGCGGCAAGGGCAAGCTGCTGGGCGGCCTGCCCTCCACCGAGCGCGGCAAGGTGGTGGTGTTCGGCGCCGGCATGGCCGGCGGCAACTCGGCGGCGCTGGCCGCCGCGGGCGGCGCCAACGTGGTGGTGTTCGAGAAGCGCCAGGACCGCATGGCCGAGATGATGCGCCTCGGCCCCAATGTCACCGCCCTCTATCCTTATGAGGATGTGGTGGCGCGCGAGCTGGAGACCGCCGACATCGTGGTCGGCGCGGTGCTGGTCACCGGCGCCAAGGCGCCGCACGTGGTCACCCGCAAGATGATCCAGGGCATGGAGAAGGGCAGCGTGCTGGTCGACATCTCGGTGGACCAGGGCGGCTGCTTCGAGACCACCCGCGCCACCACCTGGAAGGAGCCGACCTACGTCGAGGAGGGCATCACCCACTTCGCCGTCACCAACATGCCGGGCGCCGTGCCGCAGACCTCCTCGCAGGCGATCTGTGCCGCCATCCTGCCTTGGGTGCAGAAGCTCGCCTCCGGGCCAGTGGCGCGACAACCCGGCCCTGGTGCGCGGCATCAACGTCGAGGCCGGGAAGATCGTGCATCCCGCCCTGAAGGACATGGCGCTCTGACGCCATCGCGCTACACTCCCTGCGGCTCGGTGCCGCAGGGAGCGGCCACCGGGCGCTGATGGCCGTTGGAGGGCAGGGCACTGGATCGTCGACAGAAGCTGTGGCGCGAAGTGGCGCTGGTGGTGGCGGCGCCGGCCCTCCTCTACCTTTTTGCCAGCCTCGTCAGCTATTCCTCGGCCGATCCCGGCTGGTCGCGTACCGGCAGCGTCACCGGCAGCACGCAGAACTTCGGCGGCGTGGCCGGCGCGCACATCGCCGATCTCGCCTTCTGGCTGTTCGGCTGGATGGCCTACACCCTTCCCCTGATCCTGGGCGGCGTGGCCTGGGTGGCCCTGTTCGGTATCGACGAGGACGGCGACGGCCAGCTCGACCTCGGCCCGGCCCTGCGCCTCGTCGGCATCGCCGGCGTGCTGGTGGCCGGTACCGGGCTGATGGCCCTGTGGTTCGCTACCGGCGGCGAGTTGCCCGCCGGCGCCGGCGGCATGCTCGGCGGGCTCGTCGGCCACTCCGTGTCCACCCTGTTCGGCCTTGCCGGCGGGCATCTCCTGCTACTGGCCCTGGCCCTGGTATCGGTCACCCTCGCGACCGGCCTGTCCTGGTTCGCGGTGATGGAGTGGATCGGGGCGACGGTGCTGCGCCTCTTCGAGCGCCTTCGCGCCGGGCGCACCCGGGCCGCCGAGTGGCAGCGCACCCGGGCCCTGCGCGAGGAGCGCGAGGAGGTGCGCAAGGCCGAGACGCAGAAACGCGCCCGCCGCGAGCCGGTCAGGATCGAGGCCCCGGCTCCGGCAGTGGTGGAGAAGAGCGAGCGCGCCAGGCGCGAGCAGCAGATCCCGCTGTTCAATGCCGTGCCCGAAGGTGGGCTGCCGCCGCTGTCCCTGCTCGACGAGCCCAGAGTCGCAGGAGAAGGGCTATTCCGAGGAAACGCTGGAAGCGCTCTCGCGGCAGATCGAGTTCAAGCTCAAGGACTTCCGCATCGAGGTGCAGGTGGTGGGGGCCTATCCCGGGCCGGTGATCACCCGCTTCGAGATGGAGCCGGCGCCCGGCGTGAAGGGCAGCCAGATCAGCTCGCTGGACAAGGACATCGCCCGCGGCCTGTCGGTGAAGTCGGTGCGCGTGGTCGACGTGATCCCCGGCAAGTCGGTGATCGGCCTCGAGATCCCGAACGGCAAGCGCGAGATGATCTTCCTCTCCGAGCTGCTGCGCTCGAAGGAGTACGACAAGTCGCCAAGCCCGCTCACCTTGGCGCTCGGCAAGGACATCGCCGGCCGGCCCACGGTGGCCGACCTCGCTCGCATGCCGCACCTGCTGGTGGCCGGCACCACCGGCTCGGGCAAGTCGGTGGCGGTGAATGCCATGGTGCTCTCGCTGCTGTACAAGGCCTCCGCCAAGGACGTGCGGATGCTGATGATCGACCCCAAGATGCTCGAGCTCTCGGTCTACCAGGGCATCCCGCACCTGCTGGCGCCGGTGGTCACCGACATGAAGGAGGCGGCCAACGGCCTGCGCTGGTGCGTGGCCGAGATGGAGCGCCGCTACAGGCTGATGAGCGCGGTGGGCGTGCGCAACCTGGCCGGCTTCAACCGCAAGGTGAAGGAGGCCAGCGACGCCGGCCAGCCCCTCATGGACCCGCTGTTCAGGCCCAATCCGGAGCTCGGCCAGGCCCCGCGGCCGCTGGAGCCGCTGCCCTACATCGTCGTCTTCATCGACGAGTTCGCCGACATGATGATGATCGTCGGCAAGAAGGTGGAGGAGTTGATCGCCCGCCTGGCGCAGAAGGCCCGTGCCGCCGGCATCCACCTCATCCTCGCCACCCAGCGTCCTTCGGTAGACGTGATCACCGGTCTGATCAAGGCCAACATCCCGACCCGCATCGCCTTCCAGGTCTCGAGCAAGATCGACTCGCGCACGATTCTCGATCAGTCCGGCGCGGAAACGCTGCTCGGCCACGGCGACATGCTCTACCTGCCGCCCGGTACGGCGCTGCCGGAGCGCGTGCATGGCGCCTTCGTCTCTGATGAGGAAGTGCACCGGGTGGTGGAGTTCCTCAAGCAGCACGGCGGTGGCGCGGATTACGTCGAGGGCGTGCTGGCCGAGGTGCAGACGCTGGGCGATGGCACCGTGGTTGGAGCGACTGGCTTGCCCGAAGCCGCGGGTCCCGAGGACAGCGAGAACGACCCGCTCTACGATCAGGCGGTGGCCTTCGTCACCGAGAGCCGCAAGGCGTCGATTTCCGCCGTGCAGCGCCGGCTCAAGATCGGCTACAACCGTGCCGCGCGCCTCGTCGAGGCGATGGAGCAGGCCGGTATCGTCTCGGCCGCCGAACACAACGGCGACCGCACGGTCATCGCCCCGCCCCCGCCGCGTTGATTCCGCCGTTCAGGCGGCGCGCGAGAGACTTCCCGTCATCGCCCCGCGCCCCGAGGCCATGCCCCCATGCCCGTTTCCGCCTCCCTCTTCCGCCACTCTCCGCCGCGGCTGCGTTCCTTGCTGGTCGCCCTGCTGCTGTTGCCGGGCCTGCCGCTGCCCGCGGTGGCCAGCGAGCCGGGTCGGGCGGCAGTCGAGGCCTTCTCGAAGGATCTGCAGAGCCTCGATGGCCGATTCGAGCAGCAGGTCTTCGACGCCAGCGGCCAGCCCGGCGAGCGCAGCACCGGGCGCATTTCGCTGAAAGCCCCGCGGCAGTTCCGCTGGGAGTACCAGACGCCGTTCCCGCAGCTCATCGTGGCCGATGGCGACCATCTCTGGATCTATGACCCGGACCTCGAGCAGGTCACGGTACGGGTGCAGAGTTATGAGGAGCAGTCGAGCCCGCTGGCCGCGCTGATCGATCCCGGCGAACTCGACCGGCAGTTCCTGGTGCGTGAGGATGGCCGGGCCGAGGGCCTTACCTGGGTACAGCTCAAAGCCCGCAAACCGGCCGAATCCGGCGTTGCTTCGGCGCGGCTCGGCTTCGCCGGCCAGACCCTGGCGCGCATGGTGTTCGAGGACCAGCTCGGCCAGCGCACCGAGGTGCGCTTCCACGGCTGGACCCGCAACGGGGCGCTGCCGGACGACCTGTTCCGCTTCGAGCCGCCCCCGGGGGTGGACGTGGTGGGCGAGCGGCGCGAGGGGGCCGACGTTCGCCCGCTGCAGGAATGAGCCCGCGGGAGTGTGCGCCATGAACGCACTGGCGCCGCTCGCCGAGCGGATGCGCCCGCGCTCGCTCGATGCCATCGTCGGCCAGCGCCGCCTGCTCGGCCCCGGCGCAGCCTTGCGCCGCGCCCTCGAGGCGGGGCGGGTGCATTCGATGATCCTCTGGGGGCCGCCCGGCTGTGGCAAGACCACGCTCGCCCGGCTCGTCGCCGACCGCGCGCAGGCCCGTTTCCACGTGATCTCGGCGGTGATGAGCGGTCTGCCCGAGGTGCGCCGGGTGCTGGCCGAGGCAGCCGAGGCCTTTGCCCGTGGCGAGCGCACCGTGCTCTTCATCGACGAGGTGCACCGTTTCAACAAAGCCCAGCAGGATGCCTTCCTGCCGCATATCGAGGCCGGGCATATCGTGTTCGTCGGCGCCACCACCGAGAACCCGAGCTTCGAGCTCAACTCGGCCCTGCTCTCGCGCTGCCGGGTGCACGTGCTGGAGGCGGTGGCCACGGAGGACATCGTCGCCGCCCTGCGCCGCGCCCTCGACGATGCGGAGCAGGGCCTGGGCGGGCAGGGCATCACCATCGACGATGCCGCGCTGGAGAGCCTCGCCGAGGCTGCCGATGGCGACGTGCGGCGCGCCTTGACCCTGCTCGAGATCGCCGCCGAACTGGCCACGGACGGACGCATCGACGCGGCCACCCTGGCCCAGGTGCTGGCCGACCGCACCCGGCGCTTCGACAAGCAGGGCGAGCAGTTCTACGACCAGATCTCGGCCCTGCACAAATCAGTACGCAGCTCCGACCCGGATGCCGCGCTCTACTGGCTGGCGCGGATGCTCGATGGCGGCTGCGATCCTGCCTACCTCGCCCGCCGCCTCACCCGCATGGCGGTCGAGGACATCGGGCTGGCCGACCCGCGCGCCCTCGACATGGCGATCAGCGCCTGGGAGGCCTACGACCGGCTGGGCTCGCCCGAGGGCGAGCTCGCCCTCGCCCAGCTCGTGCTCTACCTCGCCAGCTGCGCCAAGAGCAATGCCGGCTATGTGGCCTGGAAGGCCGCCCGTGCCGACGTGGCGGCGCAGGGCACGCTGGCGGTGCCGATGCACCTGCGCAATGCCCCGACGAAGCTCATGAAGGGGCTCGGTTACGGCAAGGGTTACCAGTACGACCACGACGTGGAAGGCGGCGTGGCCCTCGACCAGACCTGCCTGCCCGAGGCGCTGGAGGGGCGGGTGTACTACCGCCCCCTGGAGCGAGGGCTCGAGCTGCGGCTGAAGGAGAAGCTCGACGCCCTGCGCGAGGCGCGGGCCCAGGCCCGGGCCGGCCGGCGTGGCGGGCAGGGCGGAGGCTGAGCGCGCCTGCCGGGCGTGCTAGCGTTGTGCCATGAACTGGACCTACCTCGGTCTTGTGATGCTGGGCGGCGCCTTCGGGGCCGGCCTGCGCTACAGCTTGGGCCACTTCGCCCTGCTGCACCTCGGCGACCGCCTGCCCTGGGGGACGCTGGCCGCCAACTTCCTTGGTTCCTTCCTCGCCGGCCTGCTGTTCGAATGGCTGGAAGGGCGCGGCACCGCCGGCACCGCCCTGCGTGCCCTGCTGATCGCGGGGGTGATGGGGGGGCTCACCACCTATTCCTCGCTGATGCTGGAACTGATGGCCTTCGGCCGCACTGGCCAGGCCGAGCGCGCGGTGGCCTATTACGCGCTCACCCTGGCCGGCGGCCTGCTGCTGGTCTGGGCCGGGATGCGCCTCGGCGCCTGGCTGCGCGGACCGCTGGCCTGAGTCCGTTCGGACAGGACAGCGGCCCGGCCCAGCGGCGATAATCCCCGCTTTGCAATGAGGGGCCGCGCCCCGGAGAACACGATGCTGGATCCGACCCTGCTGCGCAGCGAGCTTGCCGCCACCGCCGAACGCCTCGCCGCCACTCG
The DNA here is from genome assembly GCA_026005095.1 of Silanimonas sp. Classification (GTDB taxonomy): domain Bacteria; phylum Pseudomonadota; class Gammaproteobacteria; order Xanthomonadales; family Xanthomonadaceae; genus Silanimonas. The sequence goes on from BPKK01000011.1 coordinate 44,820, forward strand.
CGGCTTTACGCTCGACGTGGCGACCCTGCAGGCCCTGGAGACCGAGCGAAAGCAGTTGCAGGTGCGCACCCAGGAACTGCAGAACCTGCGCAATACCCGCAGCAAGGCCATCGGCATGGCCAAGGCCCGGGGCGAGGACGTGGCGCCGCTGATGGCCGAGGTGGCCTCGATCGGCGACGAGCTGAAGGCCTCCGAGGTCCGCCTCGAGGCCATCCGCGCCGGGATCGAGGCGATCGCACTGGGGATCCCCAACCTGCCCGACGCCTCGGTGCCGCTCGGGGCAGATGACTCCGCTAACGTCGAGCAGCATCGTTGGGGCACACCGCGGCACTTCGATTTTCCGGTGAAAGACCATGTCGAGCTCGGCGCACGCGAGGGCATGCTCGATGGCGAGGCCGGGGCCAGGCTCAGCGGCTCGCGCTTCACCGTGCTGCGTGGCGGTATCGCCCGCCTGCACCGGGCGCTGGCCCAGTTCATGCTCGACCTGCACGTGGCGGAGCATGGCTGCCTCGAGGTCAACGTGCCCCTGATCGTCAACCCCGAGAGCATGCGCGGCACCGGCCAGCTGCCGAAGTTCGAGGAAGACCTGTTCTCGACCATGGTGGGCGAGGCAAAGCGCTACCTGATCCCGACCTCCGAGGTCTCGCTCACCAATCTCGTGCGCGACGAGATCGTCGATGCCGCGCGCCTGCCGATGCGGCTCACCGCCCACTCCCTGTGCTTCCGTGCCGAGGCCGGCAGCGGTGGCCGCGACGTGCGCGGCATGATCCGCCAGCACCAGTTCGAGAAGGTCGAGCTGGTGACCATCGCCACGCCGGCGCAGAGCGCCGCCGAGCATGAGCGCATGACCCGGGCCGCCGAGGTGGTGCTGGAGCGGCTTGGCCTGCCTTACCGCCGCGTGCTGCTGTGCACCGGCGACATGGGCTTCTCGGCCATGAAGACCTATGACCTCGAGGTCTGGCTGCCCTCGCAGAATACCTATCGCGAGATCAGTTCCTGTTCGAACTGCGGCGATTTCCAGGCCCGGCGCATGCAGGCCCGCTTCCGTAATCCGGATACCGGCAAGCCCGAGCTGCTGCACACGCTGAATGGCTCCGGCGTGGCCGTGGGACGCGCCCTGATCGCGGTGATGGAGAACTACCAGGAGGCCGACGGCAGCATCACGGTGCCGGAGGTGCTCCGCCCCTACCTCGGCGGTACGGAGCGCCTTTGACCGGTAGCAGCCTCGACCTCAACGACCTGAAGCTCTTCGCCCTCGTGGTGGAGCATGGCGGCTATGCGGCTGCCGAGCGGGCCTCGGGCGTGCCGAAGTCGCGGCTGTCGCGGCGCATCGCCCAGCTCGAGCAGGACCTCGGGGTGCGGCTGATCCAGCGCTCCACCCGCAAGTTTGCCGTCACCGAGGTGGGGCAGAACGTGTTCCGCCATGCCCAGGCGATGCTGGCCCAGGCCCAGGCCGCCGAGGAGGCCGTACAGCTGCTGAGCGCCGAGCCGCGTGGCATCGTCCGCGTGAGCTGCCCGGTCTCGCTCTCGCAGCGCCTGCTCTCGCGGGTGGTGCCCGGCTTCCTCGTCGAGCATCCGAAAGTGCGCCTGCAGGTGCATGTCTCGAACCGCCGCGTCGACGTGATCGAGGAGGGGTTCGACGTGGCTCTGCGCGTGCGCACCCGCCTCGACACCGACGGCGAGCTCGCCATGCGCCGCTTCGGCGAGTTCCGCGAGCTGCTGGTGGCGAGTCCGATCTACCTTGCCCGCCATGGCCGCCCGGTCGATCCCGCGGTGCTCACCGACCATGTCACCCTCAGCATGAGTGAGGACGAGGCGCGCCAGGTCTGGGAGCTGCACGGCCCGAACGGCGAGACGCGCAGGGTGGAGATCAAGCCGCGCCTGATGGCGCTGGATTTTCCCCTGCTGCTGGAGTCCGCCATGGCCGGCATCGGCATCGCCCTGCTGCCGGAGGCCGCCTGCGTCGATGCAGTGCGCGCCGGCCGGCTGGAGGTGGTGATGCCCGACTGGAGCTTGCAGCGCGGCATCTTCCACGCCGTCTTTCCCTCGCGCCGCGGCCAGCTTCCCGCGGTGCGCGCCTTCCTCGACCACATGGTCGAGGCCTTCCCCCGGCTCATGAACGAGGCGCGGCTGTAGAATCCCCCGCACGGAGAGATGGCCGAGTGGTTTAAGGCAGCGGTCTTGAAAACCGCCGTGGTGGCGACACCACCGTGGGTTCGAATCCCACTCTCTCCGCCATGTCTCTGCCGCTATCGGTTCCATTCCAACGACAGCTGGACGGCGCGTCCCGGCTGCGGCAGCAGCGAGCTGTAGAAGCCGGCGCTACCGATCCACTGTCCATTGGGGCCGAAGCGTCCAGGCTCGATGCCGGCGGAGGCCTCGTTGAGGCCCGGGTGGGCGTAGCGCCGATCGGTGAGGTTGTTGATGCCCAGGGCGAGCACGAGGCCCTGCCGCGGCAGGGCCTGCCAGCGCAGGTTGAGATCGGCCACGGCATAGGCAGGCAGCCGGCCGATGGGATTGCTGGCGACGGTGTTGCGCGCTGCCATCCAGCGGCCGCGCAGGGTGGCTGTCCAGCGCGGGCCGGGTTGCCAGGTCCAGCCGGCATAGAGCTTGTGTTCCGCCGCATCGCCTACCGGCCGGCGGCGCATGCCGCTGCCCTCGTCGCGCTGTTCTTCGGCATCGATCCAACTGGCGAAGGCCCAGGCCTCGTGGCGGCCATCCGCCCAGCGTGCCCGGAGACCGAGGTCGATTCCCTGTACATCGCGGCGTCCGAGGTTGGTCGCGCCCCCGGCCCGGGTGACGATGTCGTTGTGCGTCGCCAACCGCCAGGCTGAGATCCAGGCTCCGGTCTGCCTTCCCTGCCACCCCAGGTGCAGTTCCCGCGTGGCCCCGCTCTCTGGTTTCAGTTCAGGATCGCTGCCACTGCCTTGCCACCCGCCGTACAGCTCGCGCGGGGCGGGTTCATTGAACGATTCGCCATACAGCAGCTTGAGCGTCCACGGCCCCCAGTTGCCGGAGTAGCCCCCGCGCAGGGTGGTGGCCGGACCAATGGCGCTGAAGTCGTCATGCCGCAGGCCGAGGGTCAGCACATGGCGGTCGCCCTTGCCGAAAAGCCCGTCCCACTGCCGCCGTAGCTGGGCGTAGGCGCTCCATTGCCGGGTGCGGATGCGGTTGCCGGGCAGGGTGTCGAAGCCGGCGCGGGGCGGGAAGGGATAGGCATCGAGCGAGTCGAGTTCCTCCGGGAAAACCGACGGCCCGTAGTTCGTACGGTAGGCCTTCTGCAGGTCTTTGTGCTCCCGGCGCAGGCCGGCCACCAGCGACAGGCCGGGCGCGATCGCCAGCTCGCCGTCATGCGAGAGCGCGAGGCTGCGGTTTTCCGAGCCCCAGTAGCTGAAATCCACCACCCGGCGCAGGCTGCCATCCGGCTGCAGGGCCGGATATCCCTCGACGAAGTAGGAGCCGTCGGCCACGCCGCTCTCGCGCCAGCGCAGATGGGTCTCGCCGTGCCAGCGCCCCAGGACGAGTTCATGAGCGATCCCGAGCACGCGGTCCGGCTCGCGCCACACCGCATCGTTCTGCACGGCATCGCCGGCGTAGGCATTGCCATAGCCGCTCGACAGGGTGAAGGCCTGGGCATAGGCGCTCCAGGTGCGCCAGCGCCAGCGCAGATCGAGGCCCTGATGGCGGTGCTGCGAGGCATAGCGCCCGCCGAAGCGGCCGTCGGCGAAGGCGCCCCAGAGCCGGCGGTCGGCGTAGTAGGCCTCCGAGAAGGGCGCGAGCCCGCCCCGTGCTCCGTCATCGATGCGGCCCTCGTCCTGGCGCAGGGCCAGGGAGAGACGGTGTTCTTCCCAGCCCCAGGCGAGGTGCAGGTCGATGACGCGGCGGCCGAAGCTGCCGGCGCCGATCCGGCCGGAAAACGCGCGATCCACCCCGGCACCGGACGCGGTGACGATGTTCACCACGCCGACGAAGGCGTTCGCGCCGTAGATCACTGCCGAAGGACCATAGACCACCTCGACGCGCTCCACCTGCGCCATCGGCAGGGCGGCGATGATCTCGTCTTGGTTGAAGTAGAGATGGTTGAGCGGCTGGCCGTCGAGCAGCAGCAGGTAGGGCACCGACATGGTCCGGCGCAGGCCGCGCCACTGGTTGCGCAGCCAGGAATCGCCATAGGCGCGCGCGAGGTCCATGCCCGGGAGATCGTCATAGACCTCCGACAGGTCGCGGTAGCCGCGCAATGCCAGGTCTTGCCGGGTAAGCACGAGGATCGTGGCTGGCGCATCCCGCGCCCGCTCGGCCTGACGCGAGGGCGCGACGACCACGAGGTCCACCAAGTCTTCCAGCTCGAGCTCGAGCAAGTCACGCTCTGTGCGTATTTGCTGGGCGATTGCCGGCCTTGGCCCGAGGCAGGCGAGCAGGCAGAGCAGTGACATCCAGCGCACGGATCGGGCAGGCATGGCGGCCATCGGCGATGGGGCGATGGCAGGGAGCTTACTCCTCCCGACGGGGCCCGGGAGGCTTGAAGTGCGGTGAATTCCTACAGGCGTCGAAGCATCCACCCTTGCCGCTGCCGCGCTGCCGCTCCTAGTCTGTGCCTTCCCCACCCAACCCCCCGTGGACGGAGGAGTTCCCATGATCAAGGTGTTCCTGCTGGACGACCATGCGCTGGTGAGGACGGGTTACCGCCTGATCCTCGAGCGCGAAACCGACATGGTGGTGGTAGGCGAGGCCGAGGACGGCGAGGCCGGCCTGCCGCTGATCCGGCAGCTGAAGCCTCATGTGGTGCTTTGCGATCTGCACTTGCCCGGGGTGAGTGGGCTCGAGATCACCGAGCGCCTTGCCAAGGTGGAGGGCGGGCCGAAAGTGGTGATCTGCTCAGTGCAGCAGGACGGCCCGATGCCGCGCCGGCTGATGGCGGCCGGTGCCTATGCCTATGTCGGCAAGGGCTGCGATGCGGCTGAACTGCTGAGGGCGATCCGCGAGGCGGCGCGTGGCAAGCGTTACCTCGCCAGCGAGGTGGCGCAGCACATGGCGCTGGCCGGCGCACAGGGCGAATCGCCCTTCGAGGCCCTGTCCCCGCGTGAAATGGAAGTGGCCAAGCTGCTTTGCCAGGGCCTCAAACTCGAGGAGATCGGGCGGCGGTTGCACCTGAGTGGCAAGACCGTGGCCACCCACAAGTACCGCTTGCTCGACAAGCTGGCGATCAAGGACACGGTGTCGCTGGCGCGGCTTGCGACCCAGTACGGGGTGCACGACGCCAATCTCGCTCCGCCCTGAGTTCAAGCCCCGCGCAGGCGGTGGGCATCGTTGCGGCGCTGGGCCAGGGTGCGCAGCACCCGGGCCATGGCGTCGCCGATACGGTCGTGGGTTTCGCGTGGCGGGCGCAGGCCGAGCGCCCGCTCGAGGTCGGCGTAGTTGGCATCGCGGGGCAAGGCGTTCAGTGCATCGATGATGCGGTTCACCGCCGCGACCGTGGGGGCGAGCTCGGCCACGCTGCGGTTGGCCAGCGCAAGACTGCCGCCAAGGGCCTTCAGCAGGATCGGAAAGGCCGGCTGCGGAGGCGGGGGCAGGCCCTCGGGATCGAGCCGCAGGGCCAAGGTGTTCACCCGCCGCTCGGCGACATGCCAGCCGCTGCGGTTGGCGATGCGGCCGCGGGCCGAGATGTCGGTGGCTTCGATGCGCGGGATCGGGTCGATCGCGTCCATGGACCTGGCGGGATGTCAAAACATGTCAATTCGTGGAGTCTGGCACGTCTTGCCGCCGGGAAGGTGAACGTTACGACTGCAACCACCGCCTCAGGACGGCGGCTGCCGCAGCACCCGCCAGCTGGCACCCGCCACTGCCACGGCGCCCAGCACCAGCACGGCCCATAGCACCCAGCGCCCGCCGGTGTCGGGTGCCGGTGGCGCCAGGGCAGCGCTGCCCCCGGCTTCCACGCCGGGCCCGAGGCGGGCGAGCGGCGGTTCCCAGCCCGGCGCCTGGGCGGCCTTGAGCATGGCCAGCGCCTCTTCCGTGCCCTCGAAACGGCTGCGCTCGCTGCCCGAGCCGGCCAGCAGACGGTAGGGCGGCGCCCCCGAGGCCAGCACCAGCAGGCGTTCCGGGTGGTACCAGAGGCCGAGCCGCGGCGCGCGGGCCGGGGCATCGAAGACCAGGGTGAGCGGCCCTTCGCCCCCCAGCATGGCCGGGAAGGGCCCGGAGTACAGCGGCCTGCCCTCGAGCTCGAGCCGCCACGCACTTCCTTGCAGCAGCGGATAGGCCTGCGCTCCCTCCCCCTGTTCGAGGCGGAAGCCATTGACGGCATTGCGCTCCTCGAGGCGTGGTTCGACGGCGACCACGGGCAGCGGGCCTGGCGCCGGATACTGCAGGCGGCGGCCATCCTCGGAACTCGCCATGGCATCGAGCAGGTGCAGGCGGCGCGGTGGGCTGGCTGGGTCGCGCCGCAGGGCGTGCAGGCTCTCGACCGGGGGCAGGGCGGCACCCCCGAGGGGCTGCAGGGCCAGATGCCGGTAGCGGCTGTGCGGGAGGGACACCTCGAGGCGCTGGATACGCCCTTCCCCCTGCCCAACCCGGAGCAGGGGCGCGGCGGGCTCGAGAGGCTGCCAGCGCACGAGATCGTCCGAACCGTGTACGGCGAGGCTCAGGCGGAAGTCTCCGGCCGACTCGGGCACCGAGAACACCAGGGCATCGATACCGCCCCGGCCAGTCTCGCCGGCATCCACCAGCCACTGCATCGCCGGAGCGGGCGGGGCAGCATCGATCCTGACGTCCACCGAGCGGCCGCCGTCATCGCGAACCTGGACCGCCAGCCGGTCCCCGGGGGGCGCCGTGCCGGAGGAGGCCAGCGCCTGCGGCAGGGGCAAGGTGAAGCGCTGTGCTTCGGACGGTACCGGCGGCGGGCTGCCGAGGCTGATGGCAAGGCGCCGGCCGGTGGCATCGACCACCGCAAGATCGCTACGGTCGGGGCGGGTCAGGGTGGCGTACACCTCGGGGGTGAGCTCGATGGCGAACACCGGGGTCTCGCCTACGCCTTCCACCGGGAAAGCGCGGGCGAAGCGCTGGCCGTCCTCGGCATTGAGGCCACCGGCAGCCAGCAGCAGGAGCGGCAGCCACCGGCAAGGAGCGGAGGCCGGATGCGGCGGGCGGCAAGAGGAAAACGCGGCAAGACGTGGGGGAATCATGGGGTATCCGTTGTAGGGGACGGGGCGTGCCGGGGCGGGCGCGGGGCGAGCCGCCCGACGAGCACCAGCAGGCCGCCGACGGCGAGGAACGACACGATGCCCATCAGATCGCCGAGGTGCTGGCGGTCGATGGTTACGAGCTTCAGCAGCACGAGGCCAAGCAGCAGGGCCCCGGCCGTCCACAGCGGCCGGCTGCCGCGGCGTGAGCCCAGTACCCAGCAGGCCACGCCGGCCAGGGCCCACACCACCGAAAGCGCGGTCTGCACCTGCGGCCAGCGCAGTACCGACGGCCAGTGATAGGCCCAGGGCATGGCGTCGGGCGACAGCGCGTGCCAAGTGCCGCGCAGGGCGGCCATCGAGAGGAACACGAATGCCGCGCTGCCCAGCAGCAGGGGGCCGGCCTGCCGGAGCGGGCTGCCCGGCCTGGCCCGTCGCAGGGCCGCCAGCAGCCCCAACAGGCCGGCGAGATGGAACAATTCCAGCGGATTGAGCAGGGGCAGCCAGGGCAGTGGCGCTGCCGAGCCGGCAAGGCCCTGCGTGACCCACCAGACGGTGCCGAGCAGCAGGCCGGCGAGCCAGAGGGCGAGAGGGCGGTAGCGCATGGCCGGGTCGGCCACCGGCCAGGTGGCCCGGGCTGGATGGGTGGCGAGCAGCGCGGTGAGCGCCATCAGCGGCAGCCAGGGCAGCACCCAGTGCCAGCCTTCCCCCAATGGCTCGGGATTCAGGGCCTGCAGGCCTTCGCGAATGGCGAGCCCGAGGGCGAGGACGAGGGCGGCGAGACCGGCCAGATGGGTGAGCGCGAGGCGGCGCGGGGTCTGGCGCAGCCCGGGCAGGGCGAGCAGCAGGCCGGAGGCGAACACCGGCAGAACGAAGCCCGCCGGACTGCGCCACCAGCCGGGTTGCAAAGAGAAGGCGAGGCCGAGGGCCGGCAGGGCCGTGGGCACGAACAGGGCGGGCCACCAGGCAGGCCGCTGCCATGGCAGGCGGCGCAGGGCAAGGGCAGCGAGCGCACTGCTGGCGGCGATGAAGCCCAGCCAGAACGCCGCCATGCCCGCCAGCCGCTCCTCCCAGGTGCCGGTTGCCATGCCGTGTTCCACGCCCAGGGCGGCGAGGTCGAGTCCCAGTAGCGCCCACCAACCCAGGGCTGCAACCGTGAGCAGTCCCCCGGTGAGGCCCCGGCTCGATCCCCGCTGGCAGTCGAGCAGGCGGGCACAGGCAGCCGCGGCGAGGGCCAGCAGGGCGAGCGGCAGGCTGGGCCGGGCATCGCCCCCCGGCCCAAACCAGTTCCAGGGATCGCTGGCGAGGAAGGCCAGACCGGCGAGACCTTGCAGCAGTACGCCCCCCACCCGCGGCCAGCGGCGCTGCTGCACCTGGCCCAGCCAGAGCAGGGCCACGCCCTGCAGAGCCCAGGTCACCGCCGTCCATTGGGCCGACAAGGCCAGCGGAACGGCGAGCGTGGCGAAGGCAAGGCCCAGGGCGGCCGCGCCCTGGCCCAGTACCCTGAGAGCCGGCCGGTGGTGGGCGAGCCAGGCCACTGCGGCATAGACGAGGCCGACGCCGAGCGCCGAGAAAGCCAGTGGCAGCCGCTCGCCCTCGAGCAGGGCCACCTGCATCGGGAAGGCCAGCAGCGGTGTGCCGAAGAGCAGGGTGGCGTCGACTTTGCCTGGCTCCCGGCCACGCAGGGCGTAGAGCACCGGGATGGCGACGTAGAGCAGGAAGAAGCCGACGAGGAAGGGCTCGGTGCTGGCGAACAGCGCTGGCCGGAAGTGACGCGCGCCCCAGACCGCGCCGATGCCGAAGGTGAAGGCGAAGCCCAGCAGGTTCAGGGCACGCCAGGGCCGGACCCAGGCAAGCCCGAAGACGGCGAGGTTGAGCACGGCGTACCAAGTGAACAGGGCCACATGGCTGCCGGTGCCGGTGGAGAGCAACACCGGGGCGAGGTAGCCGCCCAGAAGGCCGATGGCAGCCAGCCAGACCGTGTTCTGGCGCAGGGCAAGCACGGCTGCCCCGGCCACCAGCGCGACCACCAGCGCGAAGGCCACCGGGGCGGGCAGTAGCCCGGGCACACGGAAGGCCGCGAATACCGTGAGTAGCAGTACGGCGATGCCGCCGCCCTGCAGGCTGAGGCCGAAGGCCGGGCGATGCCCTGCCTGCCGCAGGCCATAGACGAGCAGGGCGAGCCCGGCCGCGGCCACGCCGGCATAGCGAAGGGCCACCGGCACCTCGAGCCAGCCGCTGCTGGCGGCATAGCGCAGCAGGGCGCCGATGCCGAACAGCGACACCACCAGGCCGAGTTTCACCGGCACATTGCCTTCGAACAGGAAGCGGCGCAGCGTGCCGAGAGCCGTCTCCAGCGGCGAGGGCGCTGCGGCCGCGGCGGCGGCGGGGGCTTGCGGGGCGCCCGGGCCGGCGTGGCCGGGAACCGCCGCGCGGCTCGCCGGGGCGGGAGCGGCAGGGGGCAGGTCGGGCAGCGGGGGCGGTGTTGTGGGGGCCGGTGAGGGGGAAGCGGTCGGACCGACCGGGGCGGGAGTGGCATCTGCCACTGGCGCGGCTCGTGCCGCGTTGGAAGGCGCAGGCCGTGCCTCGAGGGCCGCGAGGCGCTGTGCGAGCCGGCGCTGCGAGGCGACCAGGGCGGCTAGCGTCGCGCCGGTGATGGCGCCGAACAGGGCGCGCGATTCCGTGGCGAGGAACGCACCGGCGATGGCCGCGACGATGGCCGTGACCATCGCAAGGGGGAAGGGCATGGGACGTCCGGTCCTCAGGGGGAGGCTCCATCATCACGATGCCCGCCTGCCCGTCAATCGGGGGAACTGCCCGAAGCCGTTTCCGGGCGCTGGAATCCGGTGGTCGTGTGGCCGGTGCGCCATGAACGACGAAGGCCCGCCATGGGCGGGCCTTCGCGAAACGCATCGGATGGTCGGGGAGACAGGATTTGAACCTGCGACTTCTACGTCCCGAACGTAGCGCTCTACCAGGCTGAGCTACACCCCGACGGGAGCCGCATATCCTAGTGCCGAGGGTCAGGCATCGCAAGCCCCCGGGGCGGGTTCACGCACCGTTACCCGGGGAATGCAGGCCTGCCACGGGCCGGCGGCCGATTTGCGACAATCGCCGCTTTCGTGATTCCCGGAGATCCTGCGCGTGATCAAGCCCCGCACCCCGCCCGGCGTCCTGGAGCTGCTGCCCCGCGACCAGATCGCCTTCCAGCGCGTGCTCGACGTGATCCGCCGCACCTACGAGCGCTTCGGCTTCCTGCCGGTGGAAACGCCGGTGTTCGAGCTCACCGAGGTGCTGCTGACCAAGAGCGGTGGCGAGACCGAGCGCCAGGTCTATTTCGCCCAGTCCACCGGAGCGTTGGAAAAGAAGGAGGCGGGCCTGCCGGAGCTCGCCCTGCGCTTCGACCTCACGGTACCGCTGGCGCGCTACGTGGCCGAGCACGAGCACGCGCTCGCCTTCCCGTTCCGCCGCTACCAGATGCAGCGCGTCTACCGCGGCGAGCGTCAGCAGCGCGGCCGCTTCCGCGAGTTCTACCAGTGCGATATCGACGTGATCGGTAAGGACGCGCTGTCCGTGCGCCACGACGCCGAGATGCCGGCGGTGATCCACGCCATCTTCTCCGAGCTCGGCATCGGCAAGTTCACCATCCAGATGAACAACCGCAAGCTGATGCGCGGCTTCTTCGAGCGCCTCGGGGTAGCCGATGCTGCCCTGCAGATGGCGGTGCTGCGCGAGGTGGACAAGCTCGACAAGCGCGGTGCGGACTACGTGCGCGATGCGCTGACTGGTGAAGGCTTTGGGCTATCGGCCGAAGCCGTTGCTCAGATTCTCGCCTTCGTGTCCGTGCGCTCGAACGGTCATGCCGATGCGATGGCGAAGCTCGAGGCGTTGGGCGGCGGCAATGCCACCCTCGAGCAAGGGATCGCCGAGCTGCGCGAGGTGCTGGAGCTGGTGCGGGCGTTGGGCGTGCCCGAGGCCGATTACGCGCTCAATTTCTCGATCGCCCGCGGCCTCGACTACTACACCGGCACGGTCTACGAGACCACGCTGGATGCGCACCCGCAGATCGGCTCGATCTGCTCGGGTGGCCGCTACGACAATCTCGCCAGCCACTACACCAAATCGCATCTGCCCGGCGTAGGCATCTCGATTGGCGTGACCCGGCTGTTTTGGCAGCTGCGCGAGGCCGGGCTGATCTCCAGCGCCGAGAGCAGCGTCGAATGCCTCGTCGCGCTGATGGATGAGGCTGGCCTGCCGGCGGCCCTGGCGCTCGGCAACCGCTTGCGCGCCGGCGGCATCAATACCGAGGTGCAGCTCGAGCCAAAGAAGCTTGGCAAGCAGTTCCAGTATGCCGACCGCGCCGGCATCCGCTTCGTGCTGCTGCAGGGCGAGGACGAACGCGCCCGTGGCACGGTGGCAGTGAAAGACCTGCGCCGCAACGAGCAATTCGAACTGCCCGAGGGCGAGGTAGTGGCGGCCCTGAAGGTGGAGCTGGCGCAGCAGCGCGTCCTGGCGGGGCGTTGAGATGGCCGGCGCGGGAGCGGGGAAAGTGGAGGGCGTGACGGTGGTGCGGCTCGATGGTCGTTCGCTCACTCGCGCCGACGTGCTGGCGGTGGCGCGCGGGGCGCGGGTGGAACTGGACGCTGCGCAGCTCCGGGCGGTGCAGCGCACCGCCGATTTTCTGGTCGAGCAGGTGCGGCGGCAGGAGCCGCTCTACGGCGTCTCCACCGGCTTTGGCAGCAATGCCGACCGCCTGCTCGGGGCGCATCGCCTGCGCGGCGACGCCGAAGGCGATCCAACGCTCAACGAGGAGCTGCAGGAGAACCTGATCACCAGCCATGCGGTCTGCGTGGGCGAGCCCTTCTCCGAGGCAGTGGTGCGGGCCATGCTGGTGATCCGCATCAATACCCTGATGAAGGGCCATTCCGGGGTGCGCGCCTCCACCCTCGAAGCTTATGCCGCGATGCTGAATGCCGGCGTGGTGCCGGTGGTGCCGAAACTCGGCTCGGTGGGCGCGAGTGGCGACCTTGCCCCGCTCTCGCATCTCGCCATCGTGCTGCTCGGCAAGGGTGAGGCCTTCTACCGAGGCGAACGCCTGCCCGGCGGTGAGGCTCTGGCGCGAGCGGGGCTGGCGCCGATCCGGCTCTCGTACAAGGAGGGCCTGGCGCTGAACAACGGCACGGCGCAGATGCTGGCCACCGCGGTGCTGGCAGCCGGGCGCTTGTCGAAACTCATCGACCTGGCCGAGCACTGCGCGGCGATGAGCCTCGAGGCCTTTGCTGGCCGCCTGCGCGCCTTCGACGAGCACGTGCACGCCCTGCGCCCGCACCCGGGGCAGGTGGCCAGTGCCGCGCGCCTGCGCGAGTTGCTCGCCGGCTCCACGCTCGCCGACATTCCCTACCACCTGGTGCCGCGGGCCAAGCCCTGGCTGCCCGGCAGCTGGCCGAACGCGGCGCTCGCCGCCTTCCGCTTCGACATCGGCTGGGACTGGGTACCGGCCGACCAGCGCCATGGCCGCGAGCGCTTCTACGAGCGCTTCCGGCCCTTCCGCGGCGGCAAGAAGCACCAGCCACAGGACAGCTACAGCCTGCGCTGCGTGCCGCAGGTGCATGGCGCGGTGCGCGATGCCCTAGCGCAGCTGGAGCGGGTGATCGACATCGAGCTCAATGCCGTGACCGACAATCCGCTGCTCTTCCCCGACCTTCCCGGCGCGCGCCATGTCGAGGAACAGGTGGTCTCCGCCGGGCACTTCCACGGCATGCCGATCGCGCTGGCGATGAGCTATGTGAAGGCCGCCATCCCGGTGCTGGCCGCGATCTCCGAGCGCCGCCTCGCCAAGCTGGTGGACCCGGCCACCAATGACGGATTGCCGGCCTTCCTGGTCGGCAACGAGGACGGCACCGATTCCGGCTGCATGATCGTGCAGTACACCGCGGCCGCCATCGTCAACGATCTCGCCTCGCGCGCGCACCCGGCCACGGTGTTCTCGGTGCCCACCAGCGCCAATGCCGAGGACCATGTCTCGATGGGCGCCAATGAGGGCCGGCACGTGCTCGACATGACGCAGGACCTCGCCCGGGTGCTGGCGCTGGAGCTGATGACGGCGGCCCAGGCGCTGGATTTCCGCCGCGACACCATCAACGCCGCCCGGCAGCTGGCCCGCGAGGCCGATCTCAGCACCTTCGCCGCCAAGATCGGCAATGCGCCACCGGACCCGCACCCGCTGCGTCCGCGCTTCCTCGCCGAATGCGATGCCCTGCGCGCCGAGCTGGCCTCAGCGCCGGAGTTCGGCCCCGGCCCGGCGATCGCGGCCCTGCACGCCGCCTTCCGCCAGCGCGTGGCCTTCATCGACCGCGACCGCGCCCTCGATCGCGACGTGGCCGAAGCGGTGCGCTTCGTCGAGGACTGGATCGCCGGTCCCTGAGGCGGCCGGCGCCCGTGGAGGCCGGTCCGGGCCTGGCGCGATCGAGGAGGCCGTGCCTCAGCGTGCCAGTAGCTCGACCCGGGCGAGCTGGCCGTTGCGGGCGTCGGTGAGCACGTAGAGCGCGCCGTCCGGCCCCTCGCGCACATCGCGGATGCGCTGGTTCCAGCCCTTCAGCAACTCCTCGCTGGCCACCACCTTCTCTCCCTCCAGCACCAGGCGCTGCAGGTGGGTGAGCGCCAGCGCGCCGACGAAGGCATTGCCCTGCCAGGCCGGGAAGCGGTCGCGGGTGGCGAAGGCGAGGCCCGAGGGGCCGATCGAGGGCGTCCACTGGTGCAGCGGCTGCTCCATGCCGGCCTTCTCGGTGATGCCTTCGCCCACCTTGGTGCCGTTGTAGTTGATGCCGTAGGTGATCACCGGCCAGCCATAGTTGCGGCCGGCGCGGGCGATGTTGATCTCGTCGCCGCCGCGCGGGCCGTGCTCATGGGTCCAGAGCAGGCCGGTCTGCGGATGCAGGGCCATGCCCTGGATGTTGCGGTGGCCGTAGCTCCAGACGCCCGGGTGCACATCGCTGCGGCCGGCGAAGGGATTGCCGGCAGCCGGACTGCCGTCGTCGTTGAGGCGGAAGACTTTACCCTGGCCCTTGTCGAGGCTCTGGGCCATGTCCTGCAGGCCGCGGTCGCCGCTACTCACGAACAGCCGGCCCTCGCGGTCGAACACCAGGCGGGAGCCGAAGTGGAAGCCGGTGTCCACCTTGGGCGACTGGCGGAAGATCACTTCCACGTCCTGCAATGCCTCGCCCTCCAGCCGCCCACGTGCCACCGCAGTGCCGGCGCCGCCGCTGCCCGGCTCGGCGAAGCTGAGGTAGACGAGGCCGTTCTCGGCGAACTTCGGATGCAGGGCCACGTCGAGCAGGCCGCCCTGGCCCCGGGCGAAGACCCGCGGCACGCCGGCCAACGGTCGCGAGAGCGTGCCGTCCGCCGCCACGAGGCGCAGCCGCCCCGGGCGCTCGGTGACCAGCATGCGGCCATCGGGCAGGAAGGCGAGGCCCCAGGGGTGCTCGAGCCCCGAGACCAACGTCGTGACCCGCACCGTGCCGTGCTGGCTGGGGAACTCGCGCACCTCGGCGGCCACGCTGGTGGCGGCGAGCAGGGCGGCGAGAGCGAGGGGATGCAGGTGGCGCAGGCGCAGGGCGGGCATCGGGGCACTCGGTGCGAAAAAGAAATCCCAAGTGTTCCCGCCATCGGGTCAAGACGACGTCACACGGCCACCACATCCGCTTCCGCAGTGCGCGGAAGGCCCCGCCGCTCCATGGGCGGCGGGGCCGGCACGGGCGCAGGCATTGGCCCCGGTTTCGCCGGCACGGCAGGCGGGGCACTGGCCGGGCGCTTGCCGCGCGGCGTCACGGCGGGCGGATCGAGCTTCAGCAGACGGCCGTCCGCAGCGTCCACCAGCACATAGAGCGCGCCGTCCGGGCCCACCCGCACATCGCGGATGCGCCAGCTCAAGCCCTGCAGCAGGCGCTCCTCGAACACCACCGCGCCCGCAGCGTCGAGCCGCAGGCGGTGCAAGGCGCGACTGACCAGGCCGCCGACGAAGACGCTGCCCATCCATTCGGGCGAGCGCGGATGCTCGTAGAAGGCAAGCCCGCTGGTGCCGATGGAGGGCGTCCACTGGTGCTGCGGCTGTTCCATGCCCGGCGCACTCGTGCCCACGGACTCCGGGATCGGCCGGTCGTCGTAGCCGATGCCGTGGGTGATGGTGGGCCAGCCATAGTTGCGGCCGGCCTCGACGCGGTTGAGCTCGTCGCCGCCCTTGGGGCCGTGCTCGGTCATCCACAACGCGCCGGTGCGCGGGTGGAAGGCCAGACCCTGGGGGCTGCGGTGGCCGGTGCTGAAGATCTCCGGCCGCCACTCGGCATGGCCGGCGAAGGGGTTGTCGGCCGGCACGCTGCCGTCGGGGTTCAGGCGCAGGATCTTGCCCTGGTGCTGGTCCTGCCGCTGGGCGGTGGCGTTGTACTGGTTGTCGCCCGAGGTGATGTAGAGCCGGCCGTCCGGCCCGAAGGCGAGGCGCGAGCCGAAATGCCCTTGAGTGCTGAGCTTCGGTGCCACGCGGAAGATCACATTGCCCGTCTCCAGCCCGGTGGCCTCGGCGTTCAGGCTGGCCCGGTACACCGCCGTACCCGCCGTGCCGCTGCTGCCTTCCTCGGCGTAGCTGAGGTAGACCCGGCGGTTACTCTCGAAGGCCGGGTCGAGGGCGATGTCGAGCAGGCCGCCCTGGCCGCGGGCAAAGACCGCCGGCACGCCGGTGAGCGGGCTGGAGACGCCGCCCTGCGGTGTGACGAGGCGCAGCCGCCCGGGGCGCTCGGTGACCAGCATGCGGCCATCGGGCAGGAAGGCGAGGCCCCAGGGGTGCTCGAGGCCGGTGGCCACCGTGGTGACGCGCACCGTGCCGAGGGCGCTGGGGGTGTTCTGGACGTTGGCCTGCGCGGCGAGCAGGCCCGGCAGGCCGGCAAGGGCGAGCGCAAGGGCGCAGAACGGACGCGGCATGGGGAGGGGCATGGCGGCGGTCCTTTCGGGGAGTAGTGACGAGCCTAGCGCCGCGGCAGGGCGCCGGGGTGAAGCCCGGGGGGTTGCGTTGCGTCAGGCCGGGGCGGGCGAGGCGGCCGAATGGGCCGCGGCGGCCTCGCCGGCGAGCCGGCCGCTGGCGAAGCAGGCGGTGAGCAGGTAGCCGCCGGTCGGAGCGTCCCAGTCCAGCATCTCGCCGCAGGCGAACCAGCCGGGCAGGGCGCGCAGAGCGAGATTGTCGTCCAGCGCCTCCAGCGCGATGCCGCCGGCGCTGCTGATGGCCTCGGCGATCGGTCGCGGCGCGCCGAGCGGGATCGGCAGGCGCTTGATGGCGGCAGCCAGCCGTGGCGGGTCGGCCAGCGCCGCGGCGGGCAGGCATTCGCGCAGCAGGGCGGCCTTTGCGCCTTCCAGCCGCAGGCGGCGGCGCAGCACCTCGCTCAGGCTGCGGCCGCGGCGCTCGCGGCTGAGTGCCTCGAGCACGGCGGCTTCGGGCGTGGCCGGCAGCAGGTCGAGGGCCAGCCCGGCCCGGCCGGTGCTGCGCAGGGCCTCGCGCAGGTCGGCGCCGATGGCGTAGAGCAGGCTGCCCTCCAGCCCGTACTCGCTCACCACGCATTCGCCCTGGCGCTGCCGCGGCTGGCCGTCGGCGGACTGCCAGTGGGCCCGCACCGGCTTGAGCGGGGCCCCGGCGAAGCGGGCGGCGAAGAAGGGCGTCCATGGCACGGCAAAGCCGCAGTTCGAGGCTTCGAGCGGCCGCACTGCCACGCCACGGGCAGCGAGCCACGGCAGCCAGGCGCCGTCGGAGCCGAGTTGCGGCCAGCTGCCGCCGCCCAGGGCCAGCACCACGGCGCGGGCCTCGAGGCGGCGCTCGCCTGCCGGGGTCTCGAGTAGCGCCCGGCCCTCGGCGTCGAAGCCGTGCCAGCGGTGGCGCATGTGCAGGCGCACGCCCTGCTCGCGCAGGCGCGCCACCCAGGCGCGAAGCAGGGGGGCGGCTTTCATGTCGGTGGGGAAGACCCGCCCGGAACTGCCGACGAAGGTGTCGATGCCGAGCCCGCGTGCCCAGGCGCGCAGCGCTTCGGCATCGAAGCCGTCGAGCCAGCGGGATACCTGCGCGGCGCCGCGGCTGTAGCGGGCGTCGAAGCCGGGGCGGGCCTCGCCATGCGTGAGGTTGAGCCCGCCGCGCCCGGCGATCAGGAACTTGCGGCCCACCGAGGGCTTGGCCTCGAACAGATCCACTGCCACGCCCCGTGCCCGTGCCGCTTCGGCGGCCATCAGGCCGGCGGGGCCGCCGCCGAGGATGGCGACGCCCGGGCAGACCAGGGGATCGGCAGGCATGGGCGTATTTCCGAGCAGGCCTCAGGCGCCGCGCTTCGGTTTGCCCCTGAAGCCGGGCTGGAAGTTCTTTCCCTTGTAGCCGCCCTTCTTCGGAATGCGCGGCGGGGCCTCGAAGGCCGTTGCATCGTCCTTGTCTGGGTCGTAGGGCCTGATCTCGAGCCTCTGGCCGGCCACCCGCACCTTCTTCAGGTGCTGCATCAGGGCCTTGGGCATGCCTTCCGGCAGGTCCACCAGAGTGTCGTGGCCACGGATGTCGATGCGCCCGATGTGCGCCGCCTCGAGGCCGGCCTCGTTGGCGATGGCGCCCACGATGTTGCCGGGTTTCACCCGGTGCTGGTGGCCCACGGCGATCCAGTAGGTGGCGAAGCCGGGCTCGGGCGTGCGTGGTGCAGCGGGTTTCGGCGACCGCGGCCTGGGCGGGCCGTCCTCGCGCTCGGCACGGGCCGGCGGCTCCAGCAGCAGGGGCGTATCGCCGTGCAGCAGCTTTGCCAGCGCTGCGGCGATCTCGACCGCCGGGACATCGTTCTCGCGTTCGTAACGTTCCACCAGTTCGCGGAACACCCCGAGGCCTTCCTTCTGCCGTGCCTCGGTGATGCGGTCGAGGAAGCGCTGTACCCGGCGGTCGTTCACCGCCTGCACGGTGGGCAGGGCCATCGGCTCGATCGGCTGCCGGGTGGCGCGCTCGATGGCTTTCAGCATGCCGCGCTCGCGCGGGGTGACGAAGAGGATGGCCTCGCCACTGCGGCCCGCCCGGCCGGTGCGGCCGATGCGGTGGACGTAGCTCTCGGTGTCGTAGGGGATGTCGTAGTTCAGGACGTGGCTGATGCGCTCCACGTCAAGACCTCGGGCGGCCACGTCGGTGGCCACGAGGATGTCGATCCTGCCGTCCTTGAGGGCCTGGATGGTGCGTTCGCGCTGGGCCTGCGCCACGTCGCCGTTGAGCGCGGCGGCGGCGAAGCCGCGGGCGGCCAGTTTCTCCGCCAGCTCCTCGGTGGCCTGCTTGGTGCGGGCGAACACGATCATGGCGTCGAAGGGTTCGGCCTCGAGGATGCGGGTCAGGGCGTCCAGCTTGTGCAGGCCGCTCACCATCCACAGGCGCTGGCGGATGTTGGTGGCCGTGGTGGTCTTGGCCTTGATCGAGACCTCCACCGGCTCGCGCAGATAGGTCTGGGCGATGCGCCTGATCGGTGCCGGCATGGTGGCGGAAAACAGCGCCACCTGGCGCTCCGGCGGGGTCTTCTTCAGCACCGCCTCGACATCGTCGATGAAGCCCATGCGCAGCATCTCGTCGGCTTCGTCGAGCACCAGCGCCTCGAGCGAGGAGAGGTCCAGCGAGCCGCGGTCGAGATGATCGATGATCCGTCCCGGTGTTCCCACCACCACATGCACCCCGCGCTTGAGCGCGCCGAGCTGCGGCCCGTAGGCCTGGCCGCCGTAGACCGGCAGTACCTGGAAGCCGGGCAGGTGGGCGGCGTACTTGTGGAAGGCCTCGGCCACCTGGATGGCGAGCTCGCGGGTGGGGGCCAGCACCAGGGCGCCGGGCGCGCCCGGCGGGCGGCGGGCGATGCGCGCCAGCACCGGCAGGGCGAAGGCTGCGGTCTTTCCAGTGCCGGTCTGGGCCATGCCCAGCACGTCGCGGCCTTCCAGCAGGGGCGGGATGGTGGCGGCCTGGATGGGGGAGGGCGATTCATAGCCGACCTCCGCCAGGGCCTGCAGCAGGGGCTCGGGCAAAGCGAGGTCGGAGAAGCGCAGCGGCGCCTCGTTGGGGCTCTGGGATTCGGCGCTCATGGCGGCCTCGATGCGCCGGCGCACGGCCGGTCGGGAACGGCGCGCAGTGTACCCCGTAGAATGCGCCCATGCCCCTGCTCACCCTGAATCGCGTCGACTACGGCGTCGGCGGCCCGCGCCTGCTCGAGGGCGTCGATCTTGCCATCGAGGCCGGCGAACGCATCGCCCTCATCGGCCGCAATGGCGCCGGCAAGTCCACCCTGCTGAAACTGATCGCCGGGGAGATCGTGCCAGACGATGGCGAGCGCCGGCTTGCCGCCGGTGTGCAGGTGGCGCGGCTGGAGCAGGAGGTGCCCTCTGGCCTCGGGGGCTCGATCTACGACGTGGTGGCCGACGGCCTCGGCGCGATCGGCCGCGACATCGCCGAGTTCCACCGCCTGAGCCATGCCGAGCCGCTCGACATGGAGGCACTCGGCCGGGTGCAGGCGCGGATCGACGCCGCCGATGGCTGGCGGCTGGAGGCCCGGGTGGCAGCCACGCTGACCCGGCTCGGCCTCGATGGGGAACTGCCCTTCGATTCGCAGTCGGGCGGTCTCAAGCGCCGCGTGCTGCTGGCCCGTGCCTTCGTAGCCGAACCCCAGGTGCTGCTGCTCGACGAGCCCACCAACCACCTCGACATCGCCGCCATCGAGGCGCTCGAGGCCGCCCTGCTCGACTGGAAGGGCGCGATCGTCTTCGTGACCCACGACCGGCGCTTCCTCAAGGCCCTGGCCACCCGCATCGTCGAGATCGACCGCGGGTGCCTGACGAGCTGGCCCGGCGACTGGGCCAACTACCGGCGCCGGCAGGAGGAGCGGGCGCATGCGGAGGCGCAGGAGAACGCCCGCTTCGACAAACTCCTCGCCCAGGAGGAGGCCTGGATCCGCCAGGGCATCAAGGCCCGCCGCACCCGCGACGAGGGTCGGGTGCGCCGGCTGGAGGCCATGCGCCGCGAGCGCGCCGAGCGCCGCGAGCGCACCGGCAATGTGCGGATGGCCCTGGCCGAGGGGCAACAGAGCGGACGCAAGGTGATCGAGGTGCGAGGGCTCGGCTTTTCCCACGGCGAGCGCTGCCTGGTGCACGGGTTCGACCTCACGGTGATGCGCGGCGACCGCATCGGTCTTGTCGGCCCCAATGGCAGCGGCAAGACCACCCTGATCCGCCTGCTGCTCGGCGAACTCGCCCCGCAGGCCGGCGAGGTGAAGCTGGGCACCGGCCTCAAGGTGGCCTACTTCGACCAGTACCGTCAGGCCCTGCGTGAGGACTGGAACGCGCTGGACAACGTCTCGCAGGGGGCCGAGTTCGTGGAGGTCGGCGGCCAGCGCAAGCACGTGATGGGCTACCTGCAGGACTTCCTGTTCACGCCGGAGCGGGCCCGGGCGCCGATCCACAAGCTCAGCGGCGGCGAACGCAACCGCCTGCTGCTGGCCCGCCTGTTCGCCCAGCCCTCGAACCTGCTGGTGATGGACGAGCCCACCAACGACCTCGACGTCGAGACCCTCGAGCTGCTGGAGGAACTGCTCTCGGACTACCCCGGCACCCTGCTGCTGGTGAGCCACGACCGCGACTTCCTCGATGCCGTGGTGACCTCGACCCTGGTGATGGAAGGCGGGGGGCGGATCGGCGAGTACGTGGGCGGTTACAGCGACTGGCTGCGGCAGCGCCCGGCGCCCGCCGTGGCGACGACCGCCCCGGCGGTGGCGAAGCCCGCGCCTGCGGCCCCCAGGGCCTTGGCCGTATCCCCGCCCGCGGCCCCGGCCAAACGCAAGCTCGGCTACAAGGAACAGCGCGAGCTGGAGGCCCTGCCGGCGCGCATCGAGGCTCTGGAAACGGAACTGGCGGCGTTGGCGGCCGAGTTGTCCGAGGCCGGGTTCTACAGCCGCGCGGCTGAGGCGCAGGCAGCGCACCACGCGCGGATGGGTGCGGTGCAGGCCGAGTTGGACGGCGCCTACGCCCGCTGGGCCGAACTCGAGGGCTGAGCGGCGCAGCGTCTCGCCGCCTCAGGCCACCTTCTCGAGCACCGCGCCCAGGCGTTTCGAGGCTTCGCCCCGCTCGCGCAGCTGGGTTCCGAGGCTCGCCTGCTGCGCGTAGGCGCTGGCGGCCGACCCGCGGCGGGCGATCTCGGCCAGGGCCCGCTGCTCCATCCGCGCTCCCTTGGCCGCCACGGCGAGATCGGCCGCCGAGGGATTGCCCGGCGCCAGGGCGGCGCTCTGGATCCGGCGCCCCTTCTCGGCATTGGCCTCCGGATCGTCGCCAGACTCGCTGGTGTCGATCTCCACGCTGCCGCCGATGGCGTAGCGCTTGCCGTCCGGGCCGATGATGTAGCTGTACCAGGGCCCGCCCTTCAGCAGGGGGCCGGCGGCGGCCATATGGGCCTGCTCGTGCTGCCGCACCTCGCGGTCGCGGGCCTGCAGCTGCTGGATCGCCACCCGGGTGCGCACGTCCTCCAGCGGATTGCGCGGGGCGCCTGGCGTCACCGGCACCGCGGCGCGCAGGGTCTGGGGCTGCGAGGATCCGGGGGGAAGGGCCACCGAAGGCAGCATCGGCGCAGCCGTTTCCGTGCGAGCCGGGGCGGCCGCAGGTGCGGTGGGGACGATGGACGGGCCGAGGACCATGGGCAGTCCGCCGCGCAATCGATCACCTACACCATACTCCGGCGCAGGGCCTTCTGTCGTGAACCGCGGCACGGTAAGGCGGGCCGCAGGGGAGGCCGAAGGCCATCCACCCGGCGTACACTTCGCGCTTTCACTCAGTCGCTGGATCGACGACCCCCATGAGCGCCCCCACTCCCGTCTTCCCCGAGCTTTCCGCCCTGGCCGAGGCCGCAGAAAAACAGGGGGGCGCGGCGCTCTCCGGGTTCATCGGCCAGTTCTACGCCCGGCTGCCGGCCGAGGACCTGGCCCTGCGCCCGGCCATGGCCTGGGTAGCGCTGGCCGCCGACCTGCGCGCCTTCGCCGAGGGCCGTGCGGCAGGCCAGCCGCGGCTCAGGCTGTTCAATCCCGACCCGGTCCGGCACGGCTATGAGTGCAGCCATACCGTGCTGCAGATCGCCAATGACGACATGCCTTTCCTGGTCGACTCGGTGGGCATGGCGCTCGCCGAGCGCGGCATCGGTGTGCACCTGCTCATCCACCCGGTGATCGGCGCCGAATCGCTGATGCACATCGAGGTGGACCGCCTGCCGCAGGAGGAGTTCGCCGCGGTCGAGCAGGCCATCGCCAGCGCCCTTGCCGACGTGCGGGTGTGCGTGGCCGATTGGACGGCGATGCGCAGCGCCATGCTGCGGATCGCCGATGAACTCGCCACCCGCCCGCTGCCGGTGAACGATGTGGTTCGCGCCGAATCGCAGGATTTCCTGCGCTGGGCTGCCGACAACCACTTCACTCTGCTCGGTTACCGCGAGTATCGCGTGGTGGAGGTCGGGGGCGAGCGCCGCCTGGCCCCGGTGGAGGGCAGCGGCCTTGGCCTGATGCGCACGGCCCCGGGCCACAGCCCGCGGGCGGTGGCCGATTTCGCCCTCACCCGCCAGGGCGGCGAGCGCGACGTGCTGATCCTGACCAAGACCAATGCCCGCTCTACCGTGCACCGGCCGGGCTACATGGACTACATCGGCATCCTCGTCTACGACGAGAACGGCATCGCCGTGGGCGAACAGCGCTTCCTCGGCCTCTACACCTCGGGCGCCTACAACCGCCGGCCCTGGGAGATCCCGCTGGTGCGGCGCCGCCACGACCAGATCATGGAGCGCTCCGGCCTCGCCCCCGGTAGCCACAGCGGCAAGGCCCTGCGCCATATCCTCGACACCCTGCCGCGCGACGAGCTGTTCCAGAGCTCGACCGACGAGCTCTTCGTCACGGTGATGGGGATCCTTGCCCTGCAGGAACGCGCTCGCAGCCGGCTGTTCCTGCGCCGCGACCGCTTCGGCCGTTTCTATTCGGCGCTGGTCTACATTCCTCGTGACCGCTTCAGTGGCGAGGTGCGCAACCGCATCGAGGCCGTGCTGCGCGAGGAACTGGAGGGCGAACGCATCGACTCCAGCATCGCCATGGGCGAGTCGCCACTGGCGCAGATGTATCTCGTGGTGCGACCGAAGTCCGGTGTGGTGGGGACGGCCGATGCCGCACGTATCGAACAGCGGGTGGCGGCCATCGTCCGCGACTGGCACGATGGCCTGCGCGAGGCCCTGGTGCGGGCGCTGGGTGAATCGGAGGGCCTGCGCCTGGCTCGCCGCTATGGCCGCGGCCTGCCGCCCGGCTACATCGATAGCGTGAGCCCCGAGAGTGCCGCCCAGGACCTGATTCGCGCCGAGCGCCTCCAGGGCCCTGAAGACCTCGGACTCAATCTCTACCTCGACGAGGAGGGCCTGCGCTTCAAGGCCATCCGCCTCGAACGCGTCATCGCTCTCTCCGATGCCTTGCCCATGCTCGAGAACCTGGGCCTGCGCATCCTCTCCGAACACCCCTTCGAGCTCGAGGCCGAAGGACGCAGCATCGCCGTGCAGGACTTCGTGGTGCAGCCACAATGGCCGATCACCGACCTCGAGGCGGTTCGTGCCACCTTCGAGGAGGCTTTTGCCCGCACCTGGTCGGGCGAGGCCGAGAACGACGGCTTCAACCGCTTGGTGCTGGCCGCCGGCCTCGACTGGCGGCAGGTGGCCATGCTGCGCGGCTATGCCAAGTACTTGCTGCAGACCGGCGTGCCCTTCTCCCAGCCCTACATGGAAGAGGCCCTGGTGCGCTATCCGCTGGTGGCGCGGCTGCTGGTGGAACTGTTCGAGGCCCGCTTCGACCCGGCCCGCGGCGCGGCGGTCGACGGCGACCGCGAGCGGCAGATGGCCGCGGCGGAGGAGGCACTGAACGCGGCGTTGGAGAGCGTCTCCAGCCTCGATGAGGACCGCATCCTGCGTGCCATCAAGGGCGTGATCCGCGCCACCCTGCGTACCAGCTTCTTCCAGAAGAAAGGCGGCGCGTACCGCGATTACATCAGCTTCAAATTCGACCCGGCACAGATCGCCGATCTGCCGAAGCCGCGCCCTTACCGCGAGATCTTCGTCTACTCGCCCTGGGTGGAGGGCGTGCACCTGCGCTTCGGCCCGGTGGCCCGCGGCGGCCTGCGCTGGTCCGACCGTCGCGAGGACTTCCGTACCGAGGTGCTGGGCCTCGTCAAGGCGCAGATGGTGAAGAACACCGTGATCGTGCCGGTGGGCTCGAAGGGCGGCTTCTTCGCCAAGCGCCTGCCGCCGCCCGGCGACCGTGACGCCTGGATGGCCGAGGGCATCGCCAGCTACAAGCGCTTCATCAACGGCCTGCTCGACATCACCGACAACATCGTCGATGGCGCCATCGTGCCGCCCGTCGACGTGGTGCGCCATGATGCCGACGACCCCTATCTGGTGGTGGCGGCCGACAAGGGCACCGCCACCTTCTCCGATATCGCCAATGGCATCTCGGCCGAGCACGGCTTCTGGTTGGGCGATGCCTTCGCTTCCGGCGGTTCGGCGGGCTATGACCACAAGGGGATGGGCATCACCGCGCGTGGTGCCTGGGAGTCGGTGAAGCGCCACTTCCGGGCCCTCGGCATCGATTGTCAGAACCAGGACTTCACCTGCGTCGGCATCGGCGACATGAGCGGCGACGTGTTCGGCAACGGCATGCTGCTCTCGCGTCACATCCGCCTCGTGGCCGCTTTCGACCACCGCCACATCTTCCTCGACCCGAATCCGGATGCTGCCCGTTCCTATGCCGAGCGCGAGCGCCTGTTCCGCCTGCCGCGCTCGAGCTGGGAGGACTACGACAAGGCCCTGATCTCGAAGGGCGGCGGTGTGTTCCCGCGCTCGGCCAAGCACATCCCGGTGAGCCCCGAGGTGCGCGCGGCGCTCGGCATCGAGGGCGATGTGGAGCAGATGACCCCGGCGCAACTCATGAACGCCATCCTCAAGGCGCCGGTGGACCTGCTCTGGAACGGCGGCATCGGCACCTATGTCAAGGCCAGTAGCGAGAGCCATGCCGATGCCGGCGACCGCGCCAACAATGCCCTGCGCGTGGATGGCTGCGAGTTGCGCTGCCGGGTGGTGGGCGAGGGCGGGAACCTCGGCATGACCCAGAAGGGCCGCATCGAGGCCGCCTTCAACGGTGTGCTGCTGAATACCGACTTCATCGACAATTCGGCCGGCGTCGACACCTCCGACCACGAGGTGAACATCAAGATCCTGCTCGGCGGCGTGATGGCGCGGGGCGGCCTCACCCTCGAGCAGCGCAACGCCCTGCTGGCCGAGATGACCGACGAGGTGGCCGAGCTGGTGCTCACCGACAACTACCGCCAGAACCAGGCCATCAGCCTGATGGAGCGGATGAGCGTGCCACGCCTCGGCAGCTTCCAGCACCTGATCCGCACCCTGGAATCGCAGGGCCTGCTCGACCGTGCGCTGGAGTTCCTGCCCTCGGATGCCGAGTTCAGCGACCGGCGCTCGCGCGGCATCGGTCTGACCCGCCCCGAACTGTCGATCCTGCTGAGCTACGACAAGATCGTCATCTACAACCAGATGCTCGAGTCGGACGTGCCGGAGGATCCCTATCTCTCGCGCGAGCTGCAGCGTTACTTCCCCAAGCCGCTGCAGGAGCGCTACGCCGCCGACATGGAGCAGCACCGCCTGCGCCGCGAGATCATCGCCACCGCGGTGACCAACTCGATGGTCAACCGGATGGGGGCGACCTTCGTGTTGCGCATGCAGGAGGACACCGGCGAGTCGCCGGCGCAGATCGCCAAGGCCTACACCATCGCCCGCGAGATCCTGAGCGCCCGCGATTGGTGGGCGGCGATCGATGCCGCCGACCTCAAGGTGCCCGAGCCAGCGCAGATCGATGCCCTGATGGCGATTTGGCATCTCCTCCGTCAGTACACCCGTTGGCTGCTCAACCGTCCCGGTGACAATCTGCAGATCGCCGCCATGGTCGAGCGCTATGCCGCTTCGCTCGGCGAACTGCGCCGGGTGCTGGCGGAGGTACT
Organism: Silanimonas sp.; assembly: GCA_026005095.1. Lineage (GTDB taxonomy): Bacteria > Pseudomonadota > Gammaproteobacteria > Xanthomonadales > Xanthomonadaceae > Silanimonas. Next base: position 71,087 of record BPKK01000011.1, read on the forward strand.
GCCGGGCGAGGCCCGGGCGCAGTACGAGGCCAGCGTCGAGACCTGGACCCGACAGGGCTTCGCCGCCCACCTTGCGGCCGATTTCGCCGCGCTGCCCTTCCTTGCCTACGGCCTCGACATCGTCGAGGTGGCTTTGGGTCGTGGTTTGCCGGTAGCCGATGTGGCCGCTGTCTACTTCACCCTCTCCGACGCCCTGCACACCAAGTGGCTGATGGACCAGGTGGAGCAGCTGCCGGTGGAAGGTCGTTGGCATGCCCAGGCCCGCGGCGCCCTGCGCGATGAATTGCAGTCGCAGCAGAGCGTGCTGGTAGGTCAGGTACTGGCCGGTGCCGAGAAGGGACAGGGGCCGGCCGAAGCAGTGGAACGGTGGCTCTCGCGCGACGACCAGACCTTGCGCTACACCCTGGCCATGTTCGCCGACATGCGTAATCTGCGTGGCATGGACTACGCCACCTTGCTGGTGGCGGTGCGTCGTCTCGGCCAGATCGCCGCCTGCGGCGAACCCGCGGCTTGCTGATGGCCGCGCGCATCGCCTTCCTCGCCAGCCCCACGCCCGAGGCGGAGGCGGCGCGGCAGGCGCTGCAGGCCGGCCTCGGGCCATGCGCCCCTGGCGAGGCCGACGTGCTGGTGGCGCTCGGCGGCGACGGTTTCATGCTGCAGACCCTGCACCGGCATGGCCAGCTCGGCGTGCCGGTGTACGGCATGAAGCTCGGCACCGTGGGTTTCCTGATGAACCAGTACCGCCCCGAGGGGCTGCTGGAGCGCATCGAGCAGGCCCGGCCCACGGTGCTGCGGCCGCTGGAGATGGAGGCCGCGACCGAAGGCGGCGCCACCATCGTCTCGCTCGCCTACAACGAGGTCTCGCTGCTGCGCCAGACCCGCCAGGCCGCGCATCTGCGTATCCGCGTGAACGGCCAGTGCAAGCTGCCGGAACTCGTCTGCGATGGCGTGCTGGTGGCCACCCCGGCCGGCTCCACCGCCTACAACTATTCCGCCCACGGCCCGATCCTGCCGCTCGGCACCGACGTCATCGCCCTGACCCCGCTGGCCGCCTTCCGCCCGCGGCGCTGGCGCGGCGCCCTGCTGCGTTCCGACGCCGAGGTCGGCATCGAGGTGCTGGACCCGCATAAGCGCCCGGTCAGCGCCACCGCCGACTCGCACGAAGTGCGCGACGTGGTGGAAGTGCGCATCCGCGAATCCCGCCACCGCACCGTCACCCTGCTGTTCGACCCCGAGCACGATCTCGCCGACCGCATCCTCAACGAGCAGTTCGAGAGCTGATGAAGCCGCTCGTCGTCGCCATCACCGCCCGGGCCCTGTTCGATCTCGAGGACGGCCACGCTCTGTTTCAACGCGAAGGGCTCGATGCCTATGCTGCCTATCAGCGGGCGCACGAGAACGAGCCATTGCAGCCCGGTATCGCCTTCCCGCTGGTGCGCAAGCTGCTGGCCCTCAACGACCTGCTGCCGCCCGAGGTGCCGCCGGTCGAGGTGATCCTGCTCTCGCGCAATTCCGCCGACACCGGACTGCGCATCTTCAATGCCATCGAGCATTACCGCCTCGGCATCGTGCGCGCCGTGTTCACCGCCGGCGCCGACACCCACCCCTACATCCGGCCCTTCGGTGCCCAGCTCTTCCTCAGCGCCAACCCCGCCAGCGTGCGCAGCGCGCTCGAACACGGCGTGGCCGCCGCCACCATCCTGCCCACCGGCCGTCCGCCAGTGGACCGCCATCCCCAACTGCGCATCGCCTTCGATGGCGACGCGGTGATTTTCGGCGATGAGAGCGAGCGCGTCTCGCAGGAAGCGGGCCTGGCGGCCTTCCACGAGCACGAGGCCGAACGTGCCCAAGAACCGCTCTCCGGCGGCCCATTCCGGGGTTTTCTTTCGGCCTTGCACACCCTGCAGCAGGCCCTGCCGGCCGACGACCCGCCGATCCGTATCGCCCTCGTCACCGCCCGCTCGGCCCCGGCGCACAAGCGCGTGATCCTCACCCTGCGCGAATGGGGCATCCGCCTCGACGAGGCTCTGTTCCTCGGCGGCCGGCCCAAGGGCCCCTTCCTCGACACCTTCGGCGCCGACATCTTCTTCGACGATTCCATGCACAACATCGAGAGCGCGATGCAGCACGTGGCCGCCGGCCATGTGCCGCATGGGGTGGCGAACGAGTAGGGGGGCTGGTGGCCGATGGGGGGGGCTTGACACCGGCCCTGGCGCTGGCATGCTGCGCCGCAACGAGCGCCCCCCGGCTCAGCCCCCCGTTCCTGCGCCGCATCGTCGGTGCCCCTGCTGTGCGCCGTCCGGGTGACTCGCCTCCATGGATGACACAGGGGAGTTCCGATGCGTGGATTGCGTATAGATGGCGCGGGTGCCGCGCTTGCTGCCGCACTGGCTTTCGGGCCAGCCCTCTCACAGCCCGCACCGGATCTGGTCTCCGACCGGGTGGGGGCAGTCGCAGGACAGTTCGAGGTCGATGAATCCGGGCAGATGAGCTACCGGGTTCCGCTGTATGCCGTTCCGGGCACGGCGGGCGTCAAACCCGAGCTGGCCTTGGTCTACTCGAGCGTGGCAGGGAATGGTCCGCTCGGGAAGGGCTGGACGATTGCCGGGCTGTCCAGCATCGGCCGCTGCCGCGCCTCGCGCGAAGCGGGGGACTTCATCGTCAACGGCACACCGGTCGATGGCGATCCGCCGCCGGTCAACTTCACGGCCTCCGACCGCCTCTGCCTGGACGGCCAGCGCCTGCTGGCAGTGGCCAACACGCCCGCCTGCGCGTCCGTCTCGGGCATGTCGGTGGTGCAGTACCGCACCGAGCGCGAGTCGTTCCAGCGCGTTTGCGGCTACACGGCCACCGCGACGCCGGCGAACGGCCCGCTGTTCTTCACGGTGGAGCGGAAAGACGGTTCCATCAGCTGGTACGGCGACCGCGACCGCAACGCGTCGGCGAACCGGCCCGACGGCTTCGTCAATGCCACGGCACCGGGGCATACGGCCAAGGCGCTGACCTGGCTGCAGACCCGGTTCCAGGATTCCACCGGCAACTATATCGATTACGTCTATCTCAAGAACCCCGGTGGGGCTGACGCCCCCGGCGAGCAGATCATCAGCGAAGTGCGTTGGACGGGAAAGATGGTGCTTTCCGGCCAGTCGGGCAGCGCCAGCGCACCCTATGCACGCCTGGTGTTCGATTACCTCACGCGCCCACCCGTGGAGTGGGAACGCGGTTTCATCTCGGGTGGGCGGATCACCCAGTCCCAACTGCTGATCGGGGTTCGTTCGTATGGTGACGGCCAGCTGGTGCGCTACTACGAGCCATCCTACGCGTCCATGGCTTCGGGCAGTGGTCATCTGCGGATGACCAGCCTGCGCGAGTGCAGCGACGAGGCGCGCACGGTGTGCCTTGCGCCGACCATCTTCGAATGGTCGGCGGCATCGAACGACTTTGCCCAGCAACAGGTCTCGCCGGAGAAGCCTTTCCCCGATTCGGTGCGCTTCGAGGGCATGAAGTTCGGCGATGTCGATGGCGATGGCCGCCCCGACATGGTCTGGCTGAACGATGGTCTGAATGGCAGCGCCTGCCCCACCGAGCTCGTGCACGTGTCGTTCGCCGGGCAGCGCAGTGGAGCGTTCGGGTATTACCGCGCTTCATTGGGCGGAACATGCACCCCCATGGAGATGGGTAACGAGGACCGTCACTGGTTCCTGCTCGATTACGACGGGGATGGCCGGGACGATCTTTTCATCACCGGCGAGAACGGCTGGGTGCTCTACCCGTCGCGGGGGTATGTCACTTCCGGGCAGCCCTTCGATTCCTCGCGGAACCTGATTGCGGGATTGAGCCCGGCGATCCCCAAGGGGCCCGGCCCACAGCTGGCCGATCTCAATGGCGACGGCCTGCTGGACGTGATCTATCCGCGTGACCGGGAGTTGTACGTCCGCCTCGCCGAGCGTGGGGCGGGCGGATTCGCCTGGGGGGCCGAGCGGCGGGTGAACACCAACGGAGTGGTGTCCAGCCAGTGCCGGCAGGCCTACGAGTGCGACCTGACGCCGCTCGTTCCAAGCGTTCCGGGCAAGATCCAGGCGCTGGTGGATTTCAACGGTGATGCGCGCTCTGACCTCTTGTACCAGGTCAGCATCGAAACCCGAAGCCCGACCGGAAACTGCCAGATCCAACGCGCCAGCAGTTTCGACTGCGAGATCATCCAGCGCAGCACGTGGCTGCATGCCATGATCGTCGAGCGCATCACCACCTCGGAAGTGAGCCTGCGATCGGTGGCCTCCTGGCAGACCGAGTACCGGGAACAGGTGCCGGGCAATCTCGGGCCGCTGCTCAATGTGTACATGGATCGGGTGAGCCCGGCGGACATCAACGGAGATGGCCTGACCGATCTCGTGTACCGGGCCGGCCCGAACGACAACGCCCCCTGGCGCTACCTGGTCAATACGGGGGCTGGTTTCACCGATCCACAACTGATCCAGGCGACGGACGCCGCCAGCCGCCTGCCGAATGGCGACCATCTGCAGGTGGTGGACGTGACCGGCGATGGCCGCGCCGACCTTGTGGTGCCAGCGTCCAACTATCGGAACTACAACGTGCTGCCGGCGCTGCCTTCGATCGGCTTCGGTGCGCCGCGCAGTATCGGCTCCACCCTGTTGATCAACTGCAGCGACAACTGCCTGGGCCGGCAGGTCCAGATGTTCATCGACGTCGACGGCGATGGTGCGGTCGATTTCATCAAGGTGCGCCTGAGAAACGCCAGCGGTGATACCGCCGTATTCCAGGAGTTTGCCCGCCCTTCGCTCCGTTACACACCCCGTGATGTGATCACGGCCGTCACCAACGGCTTCGGGGCCCGTACCGAGATCACCTACCGGCCCTTGACGCTTTCCGGCGTGCACCGGCGGCCGCTCACGGCCTCGCGCAACGCCCTGAACTGGGGCCGCGGTTCGGCGGTGCAGGACCTGCTGGCGCCGATGTACGTGGTGACCGAGGTGTCGAGCTCGGCCCCCACGGCCAGCAATGCCAATGCCCGCTCCCGGGTGCTCTACCAGTACTTCGAAGGGCGTATGCAGGGCGGTGGCCGTGGGTTCCTCGGGTTCCGGGGGGTGTTCACCTACGACCTGAACCGGCCCGGCGGCCAGCACGTGCTCTCGCGGGACTACTTCCATCAGGCCTATCCCTTCAACGGCCTGCCAGAGCAGTCGCTGAAGCAGGTGGTCAATGGCGCACCGGCGATCGCCGTCGATACGCGCTCCGGCTTGCGCTCGCCCTTCAGTGCCGAGTGCCGCAGCACCACCCCCGAGGACTACTGCTTCCTGCGCCCGGAGTCCGCGAACTATCCGGATCCGGGCTTTGGCGGCAACTTCGTCTACAACCTCTCGGTTCTCGAGAGCGTTCCGGCCTTTGCGCCGGGCAGCGCCGTTCCCCTGCAGGTGCGGCCGCAGCGTACCGAGGATTACAACGGCGGCTACGAATCGGGGCCGACGGCAAAAGTCGTCACTGCGTTCCAGTACGACGCCTGGGGCAACCCCACGCGCACCGAGGTGAGCACATTCACCTGGCCGGGGAATGTCCTCCAGGGGGCGGTGATAACGACGGCCAGCTACACCAATGACGGGGCGCGCTGGCGCCTGGGGCGGCTGACCGAGAGCAGTGTGACTCACACCCGCTCTGGGAAACCCTCGATCACCCGCAGTACGCGCTTTGCCTATGCCATGGACGGTGCGGTGACCGGCCTGCTCAACCGCGAGCAGATCCAGCCTGGCGGTGGGGCGGCCTTCGACCGGCGAACGCTCTACGATCTGGATGCCTATGGCAACCGGATCGCCAGCTACACCTGCTCCAGCGACCTGACGGATGCCGCCTGCCGCGCCGGCATCACGGCCTTCCGGCCGGAAAGCGAGACCCGGGTGCACCGCTACAGCAAGGTGGTGTTCGACGCGCTCGGCCGCTACCCGGTGCGGGTGCTCGAGCCGTTCTGGAACGCCAGCAACAATGCCGGCAGCGAACGCACGGTGCTGGAGGTGCTGTCGCGCAACGTGCATGGGGATATCACCGCGCAGCGTGACGTGAACGGCGTGCAGGAGCAGCGGGCCTACGGCAGCTTCGGACGGCCCTACTACGCCTGGGTGCAAACCCTGCCCAATGCCACGCTCGGCAACACCGCGCAAGGCCTCGAAAGCCTGGTGAGCTACCGTTGGTGTGCCGGCCATGCACCGGCGGGCCAGCCCGCGGTGAGTTGCCCGACGGGCGCCGTCTTCCGCGAGCAGAGCGTCACCGAGGGGGCGCCCACCAAGTGGGTCTACCACGACCGTCTTGGCCGGGCCATGGCCACGGTGACGGAAAGCCTGCAATGGAATCTGACCGGCCGGCAGTTCGCGGTGACCTGCACGTACTGGGATGCGGCGGGGCTGGAAGAGCGGCGTTCGCAGCCGGCCTTCCTGGGCACGGCGGCCAGCAACGGCGAGCCGGTGTTCCCCGCCGGTGCCTGCCCCGGTGGGGCCTGGACCACCCTGGCCTATGACGCGCAGGGGCGGCTGGTGCGCACCAGCACCCCGCACGTGGCCGGGCAGGACTCGGTGGTGATGCACCAGTACAACGGCCTCGTGGGCACCACGGTGGACCCGCGGGGCCACAGCGTGGTGGAGGAGCGCAACCCGTTCGGCGAGATCCTGCGGGTGACCGACGGCGTGGGCTCGACGGCCGTGTACGACTATGACGCCGCCGGTGCGCTGCTCACCGTGACCCGCGACGCCGGGCGCGGGGCGGTGCAGAGCCGCTTCACCTACGACGTGCTGGGACGCAAGACCAGCCAGACCGACCCGGACACCGGGACCTGGACCTACGCCTACAACGCCATGGGCGAACTGGTTCGCACGGTGAGTGCGAAAGGGGTGACCAAGCTCGACCGCTACGACGCCCGCGGGCGGCTGTTCCGCCACACGGTGACGCCGGCGGGGGCGAGCGTGCCGGAGTTCGAGGACCGCATCGAGCACGACCAGGGCACGGGGGCCCTCGGCAAGGCCCACCGCAGCTGTCGTTGGCGGCCGAACGCCGCGAACGTGCTGGTGGAAGACCAGTGCGAGACCCACACCTTCGATGCCCTGGGCCGGTTGGTGGAGCAGAGCAGCCGCATTGCCGGCACGGACTGGACCATCGAGCGCCGGGTGTACGATGCGCTGGGCCGGGTGGTCGAGCGCCGCGATGCCACCGGCCGTTGGCTACGCACGGAGTTTGGTGCCAAGGGCCATGCCCTCCGCCTGTGCGAGGGCAATGGCAGCGGTCTTTCGAACTGCGTACCGGGGGCAGCCGAGACCTATCACGAGGTGCTGGAGGTCGACCCGCGCGGCCAGGTCACCGTCGAGAAGCGCGGGGCGGCCTATGTGCAGCGCAGTTTCGACCTGATCGGCCGGCTCATCGAGCAGAAGGCCGGCCCCAGCCTGGGCTCGGGCAGTGCGCAGTGGGAACGTTACGGCTACGACCTTGCCGGCAATCTCGATTTCCGCGAGCGGGTGGGGCATTTCAAGGAGCGTTTCGCCTATGACGGTGCCGACCGCCTGACGCGCTCCTGGTGGGAGTCCTTCGGCGGGGTGGTGTATGGGGCCTCGGCGCCGGACGAGAACGCCGTCAACAGCGTCGAGGTGATGCGCTTCGATGCCTTCGGCAACCTGTGCAGCCAGCGTTCGACGGGAGCGCAGTGGGTGTACGGCGGCCGTGCCGGTTGTGGCACGGGCGGCCTGCCGGGCGGGGGCAACAGCGGCACCGAGGTGGGCGCGCACCAGGCCCGCGAGCTGCGGGTGGGGGCGGTGGTGATCCCGATCCAGTTCGACGCCAATGGCAACCAGCACCGGGCGCTGATGAATGGCGCGGTGGTGAAGGGCTGGGAGTACGACGGCGACGACCGTTCGACGGCGGTGTGGAAGGGTACGAGCGCGGCCGCGGCCACGCGGCTCACCCGCTTCGAGAACGGGGTGGGCGGCGGCCGGGTGCGGCGCATCGATGGCGGCAGCACCTACGGCATGCCGCGCACCACCACCTATCTGGGCAGCGTGGAGCGGGTGGAGCGCAACGGGGTGATCACGTGGCGGCGGCATATCGCGGGCATCGCGGTACAGACGCTGGCGGGAGCGAGCCCGGTGCCGAACCACACGCGCTATCTGCTGCAGGACCTGCTGGGCAGTGCGGTGGCCGTGGTCGATGCGGGCGGCAGCGTGGTGGAGCGCAGCCATTACAGCGTGTACGGCGCCCGGCAGGCGGGCGAGCAGTTCGGTAGCGGCATCCAGACCACGGAGCGGGGCTTCACCGGGCATGAGCAGGTGGACGATCTGGAGACGGTGCACATGGGGGCGCGGGTGTATGACCCGACGGCGGGGCGGTTCCTGCAGCCGGACCCGCTGGTGCAGCAGGTGTACCGGCCGCAGAACTGGAACCCGTATGCCTATGCCTGGAACAACCCGCTGCGTTTCACCGACCCGACGGGGATGTTCAATGTGGGGCGGGCGCTGCAGATGCTGGGGACGGTGCTGCAGATTGCGGCGATCTTCATTCCCGGCCTGGCGATGGTCATGCCGATGATCAGCCAGTTCCTGAGTTACGCGAACATCGCGATCGGGTTTGCGCAGGGCGGGGTGAGGGGTGGTTTGGCGGCCTGCTTCGGTGCCTTTGTGGGTGGCGGAGGAGGAGGGCTGGGCGGATTCGTGAGCGGCCTGGCGGTGGGGGGAGTGTCGAGCGTGATCGCCGGAGGCCGGTTCAAGCAGGGGGTGCTGGGCAGCCTGAAGTCGCAGGCGGTGGGTACGGCCCTGCAGGCCATGGGTGGGGCGTATCGTTCGCGGCAGACCGGCGGGAAGCAGGCCAATGGGGCGGAGACAGCAACCCAAGCGCGCGTGAACGATGCAGCACCTGAACTTCAGGAGCGAAGCGATCCAGAGGAAATTGCTAATGTCAAGCGTGCGTTTTACAAGGAGGCGCAGGGTGTATTCGATGGCCTTGCCAGAGAGCGATTTGACACCGAAGATGCTGCTGCAACTCGTTGGCAGGATGTAATTGACCCCATCGCTCGGAAGCACGATACGGAAGCCGTGTCGATGATCTCAGTTGATCGCCATGGGAAGTTCTATCTCGATGGGCTTTACTCTGATGGTATGAGGAAGGTTGCTGGGAACTTTCGTCCATTTGTTCACGATGGCGTTCGTGGTTTTGTACATAACCACCCGTCACATGCACCTCTCAGCCCTAATGATTTAGAGATTGCTTCTAGTGTCGGCCGTCAGCTCTATGGCTCTATTCCAGACGTATCCAGTCGTTGGGATTACTCGGGATTTCCGCACCAAACAGCGTACGCATCAAGTCGAGGTGGGGCGCTTTACGCGTGGTCTACGCGACAGATGTGGGTTAGCCCGCAGTCTGATTGGTCTCATTATGAGCAAAGGAGGGTTAGGTGAACAGCCAAGTTGGCATTTTTCTACTGCTGGCGTTGGGGGGTGTGCTTGGCACTCAGCAAGTAATGGCCTGCGATCGCCCCCCTGACCCGGGCTGTCAGAAGGTCGATGGCCCGCTAAAGCAATCATTACTTCGAATTATTGCTTCCCCAGATCGCCTGATTGGGTGTCGCGTTATTGTTTCTGGATTTCTGTTTTCTAGCGGAGGGAGGCTGTACCTTTCTACGCGCGACGATGATTCCGCTCTATACGACTTCGAATCCGTCCTTCTTGTAGCGTCTTTTCGAGGCTCGTCGCTTTCTTCGGACCTCAGGGAGACGCTAGCCGCAGGGGGGTTCGTCCCGGCACAAGTGAGCGGTTTGCTAAATTACTCACAAGGGCTTAGTGCTTCGCCCTTGACGCTATCATTCGCAACAATTGGTTACGGAGACCGCTATCCGAAGTTCTCAGCAGGCGGCCCAATTGAAGATGGGGCTCTTTCCGAAAGCGAGTTTCAGGTTGGGGCTCGACGAAAGCCAGCCAGTCCGTGAAGTACAAGTCGGCTAATCCCCAGATACCTCGCCTTCCGCGAGCGGATGGGGTACTTCAAGGAGCGTTTCGCCTATGACGGTGCCGACCGCCTGACGCGCTCCTGGTGGGAGTCTTTCGGCGGGGTGGTGTACGGGGCCTCGGCGCCGGACGAGAACGCCGTCAACAGCGTCGAGGTGATGCGCTTCGACGCCTTCGGCAACCTGTGCAGCCAGCGCTCGACGGGAGCGCAGTGGGTGTACGGCGGCCGTGCCGGTTGTGGCACCGGCGGCCTGCCGGGCGGGGGCAACAGCGGCACCGAGGTGGGCGCGCACCAGGCCCGCGAGCTGCGGGTGGGGGCGGTGGTGATCCCGATCCAGTTCGACGCCAATGGCAACCAGCACCGGGCGCTGATGAATGGCGCGGTGGTGAAGGGCTGGGAGTACGACGGCGACGACCGTTCGACGGCGGTGTGGAAGGGTACGAGCGCGGCCGCGGCCACGCGGCTCACCCGCTTCGAGAACGGGGTGGGCGGGGGCCGGGTGCGGCGCATCGATGGCGGCAGCACCTACGGCATGCCGCGCACCACCACCTATCTGGGCAGCGTGGAGCGGGTGGAGCGCAACGGGGTGATCACGTGGCGGCGGCATATCGCGGGCATCGCGGTACAGACGCTGGCCGGTGCCAGCCCGGTGCCGAACCACACGCGCTATCTGCTGCAGGACCTGCTGGGCAGTGCGGTGGCCGTGGTCGATGCGGGCGGCAGCGTGGTGGAGCGCAGCCATTACAGCGTGTACGGCGCCCGGCAGGCGGGCGAGCAGTTCGGTAGCGGCATCCAGACCACGGAGCGGGGCTTCACCGGGCATGAGCAGGTGGACGATCTGGAGACGGTGCACATGGGGGCGCGGGTGTATGACCCGACGGCGGGGCGGTTCCTGCAGCCGGACCCGCTGGTGCAGCAGGTGTACCGGCCGCAGAACTGGAACCCGTACGCCTATGCTTGGAACAACCCGCTGCGTTTCACCGACCCGACGGGGATGTTCAATGTGGGGCGGGCGCTGCAGATGCTGGGGACGGTGCTGCAGATTGCGGCGATCTTCATTCCCGGCCTGGCGATGGTCATGCCGATGATCAGCCAGTTCCTGAGTTACGCGAACATCGCGATCGGGTTTGCGCAGGGCGGGGTGAGGGGTGGTTTGGCGGCCTGCTTCGGTGCCTTTGTGGGTGGCGGAGGAGGAGGGCTGGGCGGATTCGTGAGCGGCCTGGCGGTGGGGGGAGTGTCGAGCGTGATCGCCGGAGGCCGGTTCAAGCAGGGGGTGCTGGGCAGCCTGAAGTCGCAGGCGGTGGGTACGGCCCTGCAGGCCATGGGTGGGGCGTATCGTTCGCGGCAGACCGGCGGGAAGCAGGCCAATGGGGCGGAG
>BPKK01000012.1:0-77500 GCA_026005095.1 Silanimonas sp.
GGGCCTCGCGCAGGAAGCATTCCATCTCCTCCAGCGCCCGTTTCGGCCCGGCCTGGTAGTAGAGCTCGGCGAGCCGCGTGGACTGCCCGGCCTGGGCCGCCATCATCCGCATCAGCTTGACCGCCTCGTCGCTGAACACGAGGTCGACGAAGGCCGTGCCGATCTGCCGCAGGGCCTCGTCGATCGGCAGGTCGGCCGGGCGCTCGAACAGGCCATGCGGCAGCTGGCATTCGCAGCGCGCCTCCACGGCGGCGGTGAACAGCCCCTCCTTGTCGCCGAAGTGGCTGTAGATCGTCAGCTTGGAGACCCCGGCGGCCTGGGCGATGGCCTCGAGGCTCACCGCCTCGAAACCGTGCTCGCAGAACAGCTGGCCGGCGGCCTCGACGAGGGCGGCGCGCTTCTCGGGGTCCTTGGGGCGACCGGGGCTGGCGGCGCGGGGGCTGCTCATCACGCAAAGTTTATTGAACTGCCAAGTTCACTAACTATACCATACCGGCCGGTTCACGAATTGTGGTCTTCCCATGCCCGCCCCCCCGTCCCGTTCTGCCGGCCTGCGCACGGCCCTGGCTGCCCTGGCGCTCCCGTTCCTCCTCGTGGCCTGCGGCGCTGGCGAGGAGGCCGGCCCGCCGCCGCGGCCGGTGCTGGTGCAGCAGCCCGAGCCGGCCACCGATGCCGTGCAGGCCTTCGCCGGCGAGATCCGCGCCCGCCACGAAACCCCGCTGTCCTTCCGGGTCGGCGGCAAGGTGGCGCGGCGCCTGGTCGAGGTGGGCGACCGCGTGGCCGAAGGGGCAGGTGCTGGCCGAGCTGGATGCCGAAGACCTGCGCCTGAACCGCGAGGCCGCCCAGGCCCAGCTCGCCGCCGCCGAGGCCGATGCCCGGCTGGCCGCCGCGGAGTTCGAGCGGGTGAAGGTGCTGTTCGAGCGCCAGCTGGTGAGCCGCTCGCTGTTCGATGCCCGCCGGAGCGCGCTCGATGCGGCCAATTCACGGGTCGCCCAGGCCCGCGCCCAGCTCGACGTGGCCGGCAACCAGGCCGCCTACGGCCAGCTGCGTGCCCCGGCGGCCGGCGTGATCGCCACCCGCAGCGTCGAGGCCGGGCAGGTGGTGGCCGCCGGCCAGACCGTGTTCGGCCTGGCTGAGGACGGCGAGCGCGAGGTGGCCATCGCCCTGCCGGAGGCCGCGGTGGGCCGCTTCGAGGTGGGGCAGGCGGTGGCGGTGGAGCTCTGGGCGGCGCCGGGCCGGCGGGTGCCGGGCCGGATCCGCGAGATCGCCCCGGCGGCCGATCCGGCCGCCCGCACCTATGCCGCCCGCGTCACCCTGGAACTGCCCGAGGACGTGCGCGTGGAGCTGGGCCAGAGCGCCCGCGTCTATGCCGCCAATGCCGCGGCCGCCGCGCTCGGCGTGCCGCTCTCGGCGCTCACCGAGGCAGACGGCAGCCCGGTGGTCTTCGTGGTGCGCGAAGGCGGGGTGCTGCGCCGGGTGCCGGTGCGCACCGGACCCTTCGGCGAGACCCAGGTGCCGGTGCTCTCCGGCCTGCGGCCCGAGGACTGGGTGGTGGTGAGCGGCGTGCACCTGCTCGAGGACGGCCAGCGCGTGCGCCCCGTCGACCGCGACAACCGCCCGGTCGAGCCGGGGCGGGCGCCGGAGGCGGAGGCCGACGAGGCCGCCGCCGCGCTCGAGGCCGGGGCCGCCCGGGTCAATGCCGCGCTCGCCGGGTAAGCCCGCATGGCCTCTGCCTTCAATCTCTCGGCCTGGGCGCTGAAGAACCGCGCCCTCGTGCTCTATGCCATGGTGGTGCTGGCCATCGCCGGCCTCTTCAGCTACCAGCGCCTCGGGCAGTCGGAAGACCCGCCCTTCACCTTCAAGGTCATGGTGGTGCGCACCCTCTGGCCCGGTGCCACCGCCGAGGAGGTCGCCAGCCAGCTCACCGACCGCATCGAGAAGAAGCTGATGGAGACCGGGCAGTACGAGTTCATCCGCTCGTACTCGCGCGCCGGCGAGTCGCTGGTCATGTTCATGGCCAAGGACTCGATGGTGTCGAGGGAGCTGCCGCAGCTCTGGTACACCGCGCGCAAGAAGATCGGCGACATCCGCCACACCCTGCCGCCGGGCGTCGTCGGCCCCTTCTTCAACGACGAGTTCGGCGACACCTTCGGCAACATCTACGCCCTGCAGGCCGAGGGCCTCGACTACGCCACGCTCAAGGACTATGCCGAGCGCATCGAGCTCGAGCTGCACCGGGTGCCCGACGTAGCCAAGGTGGAGCTGATCGGCCTGCAGGACGAGAAGATCTGGATCGAGCTCTCCAACACCAAGCTCGCCACGCTCGGCGTGCCGCTGGATGCGGTGCAGCGCGCCATCGACGAGCAGAACGCGAGTGGTGGGCGCCAGCTTCTTCGAGACCGCGAGCGACCGGGTGCAATTGCGCGTCTCCGGCGCCTTCGACTCGGTGGAGGCGGTGCGCCAGTTCCCGATCCGGGTGGGCGACCGCACCTTCCGCCTGCGCGACGTGGCCGAGGTCAAGCGCGGGTTCATCGATCCTGCGGCGCCGCGCATGCGCTTCATGGGCAAGGACGCCATCGGCATCGGCGTCTCGATGCGCGAGGGCGGCGACATCATCCAGCTCGGCAAGCGCCTCTCGGCCGAGTTCGAGCGCATCCAGAGCACCCTGCCGGCCGGCATGACGCTCTCCAAAGTGAATGACCAGCCGGCGGCAGTGCGGCGCTCGGTGGGCGAGTTCGTGAAGGTGCTGGCCGAGGCCGTGGCCATCGTGCTCTTGGTGAGCTTCCTCAGCCTCGGCTCTGCGTTCCGGCCTGGTGGTGGCGCTGTCGATCCCGCTGGTGCTGGCCATGACCTTCACCGCCATGCACTTCCTCGGCATCGGCCTGCACAAGATCTCGCTCGGCGCCCTGATCCTCGCCCTCGGTCTCTTGGTGGACGATGCCATCATCGCCATCGAGATGATGCAGGTGAAGATGGAGCAGGGCTTCGATCGGCTCCGCGCCGCGGCCTTCGCCTGGGAGAGCACGGCCTTCCCGATGCTCACCGGCACCCTGATCACCGCCGCCGGCTTCCTGCCGATCGCCACCGCCGCCTCCAGCACCGGCGAGTACACCCGCTCGATCTTCCAGGTAGTCGTGCTCGCTCTGCTGCTGTCGTGGATCGCCGCGGTGGTGTTCGTTCCCTACCTCGGCGACAAGCTGCTGCCGAGCCGCGAGACCCTGCTGGCGAAGCATGGCGGCGGCAACCCCTACGACACGCCTTTCTATGCCCGCTTCCGCGGCCTCGTGGCCTGGTGCGTGCGCCACCGCAAGACGGTGATCGCGGCCACCCTCGCGGTCTTCCTCGTCTCGGTGGCGCTGTTCCGCTTCGTGCCGCAGCAGTTCTTCCCCGCCTCCACCCGGCTCGAGCTGATGGTCGATCTCGAGCTCGCCGAGGGCGCCTCGCTCAGGGCCACCGAGGCCGCGGCTCGGCGGCTGGAGCAGCGGCTCATCGGACAGGAGGGCATCGAGAACTTCGTGGCCTACATCGGTTCTGGCTCGCCGCGCTTCTACCTGCCGCTGGACCAGAAGCTGCCGCAGGCGAACTTCGCCCAGTTCGTCATCACCACCACCGATCTCGACTCCCGCGAGCGGCTCAAGGCCTGGCTGGCCGAGCTTCTCGAGCACGAGTTCCCGGAGCTGCAGGGGCGCGTCACCCGGCTCGAGAACGGCCCTCCCGTCGGCTTCCCGGTGCAGTTCCGAGTCTCTGGCGAGCACGTCGATGAAGTACTCAGGATCGCTCGCGAGGTACGGGCGCGGGTGGCCGATAACCCGCATGTGCGCAATGTCAACCTCGACTGGGACGAGCCGAGCAAGGTGGTGCGGCTGGAGATCGACCAGGACCGCGCCCGCGCGTTGGGTGTGAGTTCGGCCCAGGTGGCGGCCTTCCTGCGCGGCTCGCTCTCCGGCACCCCGGTGAGCACCTACCGCGAGGGCAACGAGCTGATCGAGATCCTGCTGCGTGGTCCCGAGGAGGAGCGCACCCGGCTCTCGCTGCTGGGCTCGCTGGCGGTGCCCACGGCCAGCGGCAAGAGCGTGCCGCTCTCGCAGGTGGCACGCATCGACTATGGCTTCGAGCCGGGCATCATCTGGCACCGCAACCGCCTGCCGACGGTGACGGTGCGCGCCGACATCGTCGGGCACGTCACTCCGCCCACGGTGACGGCGCAGATCCTGCCCACGCTCGACGGCATCCGCGAGGCCCTGCCGCCCGGCTATCTGCTCGAGACCGGCGGCACGGTGGAGGACTCGGCGCGCGGCTCGAAGTCGGTGGCCGCCGGCATGCCGCTGTTCCTGTTCGCCGTGGTGACCCTGCTGATGCTGCAGCTGCGCAGCTTCTCGCGCACGCTGATGGTGCTGCTCACCGCGCCGCTCGGCCTGATCGGCGTGGTCTGGTTCCTGCTCATCCCGCAGGTGCCCTTCGGCTTCGTGGCCATGCTCGGCACCATCGCCCTCTCGGGCATGATCATGCGCAACTCGGTGATCCTCGTGGACCAGATCGAGCACGACATCGCCGCCGGCCACACGCCTTTCGAGGCGGTGGTGGAGGCCACGGTGCGGCGCTTCCGCCCCATCGTGCTCACCGCACTCGCCGCCGTGCTGGCCATGATCCCGCTCTCGCGCTCGGTGTTCTTCGGTCCGATGGCGGTCGCCATCATGGGCGGGCTGATCGTGGCCACGGCGCTCACCCTGCTGTTCCTGCCGGCGCTCTACGCCGCCTGGTTCCGCATCCAGGCTCCGCCGGCCACGCCGCGCTACTGAGCGCAGCCCCGAGGTTCTCGCCGCCGGGTCGCTGGCCGCCCGACTCCCTCCCCTGGAAGACGGCGGCCCGGCGGCGGACCTCGCGCATCGAGTCCTTGGGGGGCTTTCCGGCATGGCATGGCGCCGGCCGGCATTTCGCGGTCTAATGCCGGGCGGAAGCAGGGGTGCCCGCCTGGGCGGGCTGAGAGAGACCCTTCGAACCTGATGCGGGTGACACCGCCGTAGGGAGTCTTCGACGCGCCGGCCGTGCGCTCCTGCCCGTCTCCCATGCCCCGCCGGGGCCCCAAGCAGAGCGCACCGAAATGAATGCCGTCGCCCAGGACCTGCTGGACCGTACTCGCCAGCTCTCCGAAGAAGTCACCCGCCCCATCCCCGGGTCGGTGAAGATCCACGTCGAGGGCTCGCGTCCCGACATCCGCGTGCCGATGCGCGAGATCCGCCTCGCCGACACCCCGCGCACCGTGGGCGTGGAGAAGAACGCGCCCTTCGTGGTCTACGACACCTCGGGCCCCTATACCGATCCTGCGGCATCCATCGATCTTGCCCGCGGCCTCCCGCCGCTGCGCGCGCGCTGGATCGGGGAGCGCGGCGACAGCGAGCCCCTGCCGGCGCTGTCCTCGGCCTTCGGCCGCGCCCGCGAGCAGGACCCGAGGCTGGATGCCCTGCGCTTCCCGGGCCGCGCCCTGCCGCGCCGCGCCCGCGCCGGGGCCAATGTCACCCAGATGCACTACGCCCGACGCGGCATCATCACCCCGGAGATGGAGTTCGTCGCCATCCGCGAGAACCAGCGGCTGGACGCGATCCGCGAGGCCCACCTGCTGCGTCAGCACCCGGGCGAGGGCTTCGGTGCCCGTCTGCCGGAGCGCATCACGCCGGAGTTCGTTCGCGAGGAGGTGGCCCGCGGCCGCGCCATCATCCCGGCCAACATCAACCATCCGGAGTTGGAGCCGATGATCATCGGCCGCAACTTCCTGGTGAAGATCAACGCCAACATCGGCAACTCGGCGGTCAGCTCCGGCATCGCCGAGGAAGTGGAGAAGCTGGTCTGGGCCATCCGCTGGGGGGCCGACACGGTGATGGACCTCAGCACCGGCAAGCATATCCACGAGACCCGCGAGTGGATCATCCGCAACAGCCCCGTCCCCATCGGCACGGTGCCGATCTACCAGGCGCTGGAGAAAGTGGACGGCAAGGCCGAGGAACTCACCTGGGAACTGTTCCGCGATACGTTGATCGAGCAGGCCGAGCAGGGCGTGGACTACTTCACCATCCACGCCGGGGTGCTGCTGCGCTACGTGCCGCTCACCGCCCGGCGCGTCACCGGCATCGTCTCGCGCGGCGGTTCGATCATGGCCAAGTGGTGTCTTGCGCACCACAAGGAGAATTTCCTCTACACCCACTTCGAGGAGATCTGCGAGATCATGAAGGCCTACGACGTGGCCTTCTCGCTCGGCGACGGTCTGCGTCCCGGCTCGATCGCCGATGCCAACGATGCGGCGCAGTTCGGTGAGCTGGAGACCTTGGGCGAGCTCACCAAGATCGCGTGGAAGCACGACGTCCAGACCATGATCGAAGGTCCCGGCCACGTGCCGATGCAGCTGATCCGCGAGAACATGGAAAAGCAGCTGCGCGAGTGCGGCGAGGCGCCGTTCTACACCCTGGGGCCGCTCACCACCGACATCGCACCGGGCTATGACCACATCACCAGCGCCATCGGCGCGGCGATGATCGGCTGGTACGGCACGGCCATGCTCTGCTACGTGACGCCGAAGGAGCACCTCGGCCTGCCGAACCGCGAGGATGTGCGCGAAGGCATCATGGCCTACAAGATCGCCGCGCACGCAGCGGATCTGGCCAAGGGCCACCCGGGCGCGCAGGCCCGCGACAATGCGCTTTCCAAGGCGCGCTTCGAGTTCCGCTGGGAAGACCAGTTCCACCTCGGCCTCGACCCCGAGCGTGCCCGGGCCTACCACGACGAGACCCTGCCGAAGGAGGCGCACAAGGTGGCGCATTTCTGCTCCATGTGCGGCCCGCACTTCTGCTCGATGAAGATCACCCAGGACGTGCGCGACTACGCCGCGGAGAAAGGCGTGGCCGCGGAAACCGAGGCCTTGGCGCGGGGCATGGCCGAAAAGGCGGCCGAGTTCCGCGCCCAGGGGGCGCAGGTCTACCGCAAGGACTGAGCTGATGACGGGCGCCGCCGATCCCTTCGGTCTGCGGCGCCTCCTCGAGGCCAAGACCTCGGTCTGGGACACGGGGTTTGACGAACTGCCGCCTTCTGGACATCCCTGAACCTCAGAAAACCGCGGGGCGGAACGGCAGCCGGGGCGCTGCATCGGCCGCCCGCCGGCGCGTAGCATCGGGGCATCGCCCCCACATCCTCCAACGAGGCCGGCCATGACGATCCTGCAACGTATTTCCCGCGTCCTGCTGCCCTTTGCTGCCGCCCTGCTGCTCGCCGCCTGCGCTACCGGGCCGCGGGTGAGCACCGATGCCAGCACCGAGGCGGATTTCTCGCGTTACCGCAGCTTCGCTTTCTTCGAGCCGCTGGCGCTGGAGGACTCCGGCTACTCCACCCTGCTCAGCGAGCAGCTCCGCGCCGAGGCGCGCCGCCAGATGGAGGCCCGCGGCTACGTCTACCAGCCCGAGGCCCCCGATCTGCGGGTGAACCTCAATGCCTTCGTCGAGGAGAAGGCCGATATCGTGCGCGTGCCCGAGGTGGACTTCGGCTGGTATTACAGCTATCGGGCTCGTGCTTACGTGGCGGTGCCGATCCACCGCGACCGCGCCGAGCTGGTGCGCTACCGCGAGGGCACGGTGAACGTGGATCTGGTGGATGCCCGCGAGAAGCGCCTGGTCTGGGAGGGCGTGGCGGTGGGCAGCGCGGCCGGCCGTACGCCGGCCGAGCGCCGCGAGCGCGCGGCCCGCGCCGTGGCCGCGATCTTCGAGGCCTTCCCGTACCGGGCCGGCGCCGCTGCGCCGGCGGCACGCTGAGGGGCTGGCACATGGCTGCCCTGCGTCCGCTGCGGCTTCTGCCATTGCTCGCCGCCGCGCTGGCATTCGGAGGGCTTGCCGGCTGCGCCGGCACCGCCCCGGTGGTGGCCGAGCAGGCCCCGGGGGCGGAGGTCTCCCACTACGCCACCTTCGCCTTCTACGAGCCGATGGCCTTGGAGCGCGAGGGCTACGGCACGCTGGCCGGCGAGCGCGCTCGTGCCGTGCTGCGGCGCGAGATGGAGGCCAGGGGCTACCGCCTCGATCCGGAGCGTCCGGCCCTGCGCCTGAACGTGGTGCCGGCTCCCGCCGAGGCGCCGCGACGCAGCCGCCCCAGCGTCAGTCTCGGCCTCGGCACCGGTTTTGGCAGCGGCCGGGTCTCGGGCGGCGTGGGCGTGGGTATTCCGCTGGGCGGCGGCCCGCGCGATGCCGGTCGCCTGCCAGGCGCCCTGGCGGTGGACGTGGTGGACGTGGCGGCACGCCGAGTGGTCTGGACCGGCAGCGTGGATCTGCCGCGGGTGGGGCGCGGTGCCGAGGGCGAGGCCCTGCAGGCGGCGCTGGAGCGGGTGATGCTGGCCCTGCCGCGGCAGGGCGAGGCGCCGTCTTACTGAGCCCCTCGCCCGGCGCCCGGCTCAGCCGGTGCCGGCCAGCGCCCAGGGGCCGCGGCCGCTGGTGGCGGTGATGAGGCCGAGCACGCGCTTTGCCTCTTCATCGACCATCGACCAGGTGAAGCGCCAGCTCCAGTTGTGCTCGCCCATGGTGCCCGGGACGTTCATGCGGTGCGCGGCATCGAGGCCGAGCACGTCCTGCAGCGGGAACACGGCGAAGTTCGCCACCGAGTTGGCGCAGGCGCGGATCATCGCCCAGTGGATGTCATCCCCGCCGGCGGCAAGATAGCTGCCGGCGAAATGGCGCTCATGCGCCGAGGCGGCGTTCCACCAGCCGCGCACGGTGTCGTTGTCGTGGGTGCCGGTATAGGCCACGGTGCTGCGCCGGTAGTGGTGCGGCAGGAAGGGGTCGGTCGCATCCCCGCCGAAGGCGAACTGCAGGATGGCCATGCCAGGAAAGCCGCAGCCGTCGCGCAGTTCGATCACGTCTGGAGTGATGAGGCCGAGGTCTTCGGCCACGATCGGCAGCGGGCCTAGCGCCTTCTCGATGGCATCGAACAGGGCCTTGCCGGGGCCGGGCACCCAGCGGCCCTCCTCGGCCGTGGGGCAACTCGCCGGGATTTCGTAGTAGCCGGCAAAGCCGCGGAAATGGTCGATGCGGAACACATCGGCAAGGCCCAGCGCGCGGCGCACGCGGTTGCTCCACCATGCGAAGTCTTCCTTCGCCATGCGGTCCCAGCGGTAGAGCGGGTTGCCCCAACGCTGGCCGGTGGGTGCCATGGCATCCGGCGGGCAGCCGGCCACGGCGGTGGGCTGGCCTTGCGAATCGAGCTGGTAGAGATCGGGACGCGCCCAGCAGTCGGCGCTGTGGTGGGCGATGTAGATCGGCAGATCGCCCATGATGGCGATGCCGCGCCCGTTGGCGTAGCGCTTGAGCGCCGCGGCCTGCGTATCGAAGCACCATTGCACCCAGGTCCAGTAGTCGATCTCCGCGGCATGCTCGCGACGGGCCGCGGCGAGGGCCTCCGGATCACGGTCGCGCAGCGCCGGCGCCCAGGTCCACCAGGGCTGCCCGCCGTGCGCGGTTTCCAGGGCCATGAACAGGGCGTAGTCCTTGAGCCAGTAGGCCTCGGCCTCGGCCCAGGCGGCAAGGGCGGCACGCTCGTCGGGGTCGTGCTTGGCGACGAAGCCGGCATAGGCCTCGCGCAGCCGCGCGTTGCGCCAGGCCACCACCCGACCGAAGTCCACGCGGTGGGCATCGAAGCCGCCTTCGGGCAAGACGGGGGGCGCGAGCCATCCCTTCGCCACCAGGCCCTCCAGCGCGATCATCAGCGGGCTGCCGGCGAAGGCCGAGACGCTCTGGTAGGGCGAGTTGCCCGGACCGATGGGGTTCACCGGTAGCCATTGCCAGAGCGTCTGCCCGGCGTCCGAGAGCCAGTCGACGAAGCGGAAGGCATCCGGGCCGAAGTCGCCGATGCCATACGGGCCGGGCAGGGAGGTGACATGCAGGAGCACGCCGGCGGCGCGCTGGTCGAGATCGAACATCAGGTCGGTTCCGAGGGAGGCGAGTGGCGCCGAAGCACCATGAGGCTGTAGGCGGGGACGGGCACGAGGCCCGTGAACACGGGGGGCGGCAGTGTGTCGGGAGTGCCCGGCAGGGGGAAGGTGCCGGAGGTCTCGATCCGCAGTTCCCAAGGGCCACCGGGCAGGTGGAAGCCGAGTGCGTCGGGCTCGGGGTTGAAGAGGATGGCGCCGCGCGGCAGGGCACGGCCCGCCGGCCGCAGCCGGCAGGCGAAGGCACGGTGCTCGCTGTCGTGCCAGTCCTCCAGCGCCAGCGGTCGGCCATCGGGACGTAGCCAGTCGATGGCCGGCTCGTCCTCTCCGGGCTCAGCGGGGAACCAGTCCGGCCAGCGCAGGTAGGGTTCGCTTGCACGCAGGGCGATCAGCGCCCGCACGAGGGCGCTGGCGTCCTCCGGGCCGCCGAGGCCGGACCAGTCGGTCCAGCCCAGCGGGGTGTCCTGGCAGTAGGCATTGTTGTTGCCCTGCTGGCTGTTGCCCACCTCGTCGCCGGCCCAGAGCATCGGCGTGCCCTGGGCGAGCAGGGGGGTGGCGAGCAGGGCGCGGCGCAGGCGGCGCCGGGTCTCGACAAGGCCAGGATCGCCGCTCGGGCCCTCCACGCCGAAGTTGGCGCAGACCTCGTGGGCGTGGCCGTCGCGGTTGTGCTCGCCATTGGCTTCGTTGTGGCGTTCGGCATAGGCCAGTACGTCGGCCAGCGGCCGGCCATCGTGGGCGGCAACGTAGTTCACGCTCGCCGTCGGCCGGCGCCGGCCGTGCTGGAAGCAGTCGCTGGAGGCGGTGAAGCGGCGGGCGAACTCGCTGCGTGGCACCGGTGGCGCGGGGGCGCCGGCGATCCTTGCCGCCGCCCCCAGCCAGTAGCCGCGCACGCCGTCGCGGAAGCGGTCGTTCCATTCGGCGAAGCGGCCGGGGAAGCGGCCGAGCTGGTAGCCGCCGGGCCCGGCATCCCAGGGCTCGGCCACCAGATGCACCTGTGCCAGCACTGGGTCTTGGCGCAGGGCGACGAAGAAGGGCGCATCGGGATCGAAGCCGTGGCGGGTGCGGCCGAGCGCGGCGGCGAGGTCGAAGCGGAAGCCGTCCACGCCCATCGTCTCCACCCAGTAGCGCAGCACGTCGAGGGCGAACTGGGTGGTTCGTGGGTGCTCGAGGCGCAGGGTGTTGCCGCAGCCGCTCAGGTTCTCGTAGCGGCTGCGGTCATCCTCGACGAGGCGATACCAGCTCGGATTGTCGAGCCCGCGGAAGGACAGGGTCGGGCCGTGCTTGTCGCCCTCTGCGCTATGGTTCAGCACCACGTCGAGCAGCACCTCGAAGCCTTCCTGCTGCAGCCGGGCCACCATGCGGCGGAACTCGCCGATGGCGTCGGCCGGATCGGCGCACAGGCGCCGCGCCGGGCAGAAGAAAGCGAGCGTGTTGTAGCCCCAGAGGTTGCGTAGGCCGCGTTCGACGAGCGCGGCCTCGTCCAGCCACTCCATCACCGGCAGCAGCGAGAGGGTGGTGATGCCGAGCGCCTTCAGGCGCGCGATGGCCGCCGGATGCGCGAGCCCGGCGAAGGTGCCGCGCAGGGCCTCGGGAATGCCTGGCAGGCGCATGGTGAAGCCGCGCACGCCGAGTTCGTAGAGCACGCTCTCGCGCAGTGGCCGCCGAGGCTGCCGGGCCGGGCGGAGTACGAGGCCATCGGCGAGCGGTGCCGGGGGGGCCGGCACGCGCGCCTTGAGGGCGAAGGCGGCGTTGTCGCGCGGGTCGGGACGGCGGCCCTGCGGGTGGCTCGCCGCCCAGCCCAGATGCTCTGGCCGCCACGAGAAGCGGCCCACCAGGGCCCGGGCATAGGGGTCGAGCAGCAGCTTGGCTGGGTTGAAGCGCAGACCGGCCTCGGGGCGATAGGGGCCATGGGCGCGCAGGCCGTAGACCAGGCCCGGGCCGGCGCCCTCCAGTCGCCCATGGAACACGCCATCCTCGCCCGGGTGCAGGGCGAGGCGGGTGTGCTCGTGACGGCCGTCCTCGTCGAACAGGCAGAGCTCGATGGCCTCGGCATGCTGCGAGTGCACGGCGATGTCCACGCCGCCGGCCCGCGGCCAGGCGCCGAGCGGTGCCTGAGGCCCTGGCAGGAGCGGATGGGCGCTGGCTGCTGCCGCCTTCATGCCGGGCGCAGCACCAGGGTGGCGAGCGGCGGCAGGCTGAGCCGCAGCGCCCCGTCCTCGGGCTCGAGTCGGCCGGGGTTGCCGACGCCGCTGCCGCCATAGAGGAGGGCATCGGTATTCAACACCTCCTGCCAGGCGCTACGGGCATCGGCCGGGAGCGGCAGGCGGTAGTCATGACGCGGCACCGGCGTGAAATTACAGGCCACGATCGCGCGGTCGCCTCGGTCATCGCGGCGCATCCAGGCGAATACGCTCTGCTCCCGGTCGTCGGCGATGAGCCACTCAAAGCCTGCGGCGTCCGAATCCAGCC
Organism: Silanimonas sp.; assembly: GCA_026005095.1. Taxonomy (GTDB): domain Bacteria; phylum Pseudomonadota; class Gammaproteobacteria; order Xanthomonadales; family Xanthomonadaceae; genus Silanimonas. Next base: position 12,422 of record BPKK01000012.1, read on the forward strand.
GGTGCAGGGCCGGGCTGGCGCGGTACAGGGCATTGAGGTCGCGTACCAGCGCCTGCAGGCCGGCATGGCGCGGCTCTTCGAGCAGTGCCCAAGGCAGGGCTGCATCGTGCCGCCATTCGCCGGGCTGGCCAAACTCCTGGCCCATGAACAGCAGTTTCTTGCCCGGGTGGCCCCACTGGAAACCGTAGTAAGCGCGCAGGGTGGCGAAGCGCTGCCAGTCATCTCCGGGGCACTTGCCGAGCAGCGAGCCTTTGCCATGCACCACCTCGTCGTGCGAGAGCGGCAGCACGAAGTGCTCGCTGAAGGCGTACACCAGGCCGAAGCTCATGAGATCGTGGTGCCAGCGCCGGTGCACGGGGTCCTCGCGCAGGTAGCGCAGCGTGTCGTTCATCCAGCCCATGTTCCACTTGAAGTGGAAGCCCAGCCCCCCGGCATGCACCGGCGCCGAGACGCGGGGGAAGCTGGTGGACTCCTCGGCCAGAGTGATGGCGCCCGGGCATTCGCGGCCGATCGCCGTGTTGATGTGGCGCAGGAGTGCGATGGCCTCGAGGTTCTCGCGGCCGCCCTGCGCATTCGGGAGCCATTCGCCCTCGCCGCGCGAGTAGTCGCGGTAGAGCATCGAGGCCACGGCATCGACGCGCAGGCCATCCACGCCCCAGTGCTCCAGCCAGTGCAGGGCGCTGCCGGTGAGGAAACAGCGCACCTCGTTGCGTCCAAAGTTGGGGATCAGCGTGCCCCAGTCGCGGTGCTCGCCCTCGCGCGGGTCGGCGTACTCGTAGAGCGCGGTGCCGTCGAAGCGGCCGAGGCCGTGAGCATCGCGCGGAAAATGCGCCGGCACCCAGTCGAGGATCAGGCCCAGCCCGGCGGCATGACAGGCGGCGACGAAGCGGCCGAAGCCTTCCGGTTCGCCGAAGCGGGCACTGGGTGCGAACTGGCCCAGGGTCTGGTAGCCCCAGCTGCCGTCGAATGGATGCTCGGTGATGGGCAGAAGTTCGATATGGGTGAAGCCCAGCGAGGCGGCATAGGCCGGCAGCACCGCGGCCAGCGCATCCCAGTGCGGGAAGCCGCTGCGGGCCGTATGTTCGGCACAGTGCGGGCGCGCCATGGTCGCGGCGGCGAGGTCGGGGTGGCCCCAGGAGCCGAGGTGAACCTCGTAGATGCTGATCGGTGCCGCGGCATGGTTGTGCTTGGCGCGGCCGGCGGGCAGCGGAGTGGCGGCGCGTGGCATGGCCACCCGGCTGGCATTGCCCGGCCGCAGTTCGCTGGCGAAGGCATAGGGGTCGGCCTTGGCCGGCAGTAGGCTGCCGTTGGCATCCAGCAGTTCGTACTTGTACAGGTCGCCGGGTGCCGCATGAGGCACGAACAGTTCCCAGACCCCGGCGGTATGGCGCAGGCGCATCGGGTGGCGGCGGCCGTCCCAGGCATTGAAGTCACCGATCACCGATACCCGGCGGGCATTCGGCGCCCAGACCGCGAAGCGGACGCCGGCCACGCCCGCCACCGTCATGGCATGGGCGCCGAGGAAGCGCTGCGGCCGGGTGTGGTGACCCTCGTGGAAGGCGCGCAGTTCGTCCTCGTCGAGCAGGGGCGGGAAGGCATAGGCATCGGCATACACGCCTTCGCCGCCCCCGGCCCAGCGCACTCGCAGCCGGTAGTCGAAGCGCTGGCGGCGGCGCGGGATGCGGGCCTCGAATAGCGGCGTGGGCACGGGGCCATCGTCCGTCTCGAGCCGGCGCGGCACGAGCGTGGCGAGACGCCGGCCGCTCGCGGCCTCCAGCACGTCCACCGCCTCTGCGCCGGGCAGCAGGGCGCGCAGCCATAGCGCGCCCTCCGGCCCGGCATGCAGGCCGAGCACGGCGAAAGGATCGGCATGACGTGCCGCGAGCAGGGCCGCGACGGAGGCCGGATCAAGCATTCCGCTGCGGATCCGCCCGGGGTGGCGTGGCCGGCGGCGGCGACCAGATGTGCGTGGCGTACTCGGCCACGGTACGGTCGGCGGAGAAGAACCCCATACCGGCGAGGTTGCGCAGCACCGCCGCGTTCCAGGCCACAGGATCGCGGTAGAGGGCATCCACCCGCGCCTGGGTGGCCACGTAGTCGGCGAAATCGGCGAGCAGCAGGTAGGGATCGCGGTTCAGCAGGCCATCGACGAGGGTGCGGTAGCGGCCCGGTTCGCCGGGGCTGAAGGCGCCGTTGCCGATGGCCTCCAGCACGGCCATGAGGGCCGGCTGCTGCGCGGCCACCCAGCGCGGGTCGTAGCCCGTGGCCTTGAGTCTCGCCACCGCGTCGGCGCGCAGGCCGAAGACGAACACGTCTGCCTCACCGATATGCTGCGCCATCTCGATGGTGGCGCCGTCCCAGGTACCGATGGTCAGCGCTCCGTTCATGGCGAACTTCATGTTGCCGGTACCACTCGCTTCGGTGCCGGCGGTGCTGATCTGCTCGGAGAGATCCGCCGCCGGGATGATGGTCTCGGCCAGCGAGACGCCGTAGTTCGGCAGGAAGACGAGCTTGAGCCGCCCCTTGATGCGCGGATCGGCATTGATGACGCGACCGATGTCGTGGGCGAGGCGGACGATCTGCTTCGCCGCCGCGTAGGCGCTGGCGGCCTTGCCGGCGAGGATCACCGTGCGCGGTGTCCAGCCCCGGCCATCTGGTCCTTCCGGGGCCGCCAGCATGGCCTGGTAGCGGTGCACCACATGCAGCAGGTTCAGCAGCTGGCGTTTGTACTCGTGGATGCGCTTGATCTGCACGTCGAACAGGCTGTCGGCATCGACGGCGATGCCGAGCTCGCGCTGGATGCGGGTGGCGAGTGCCTGCTTGTTGGCGCGCTTCACCGCCGCGAGGCGCTGGCCGAGCGCGGGATCACCGGCTTTGCCGCGCAGTGCCGAGAGGGCGGAAAGATCGCGGCGCCAGGCATTTCCAATGACCGAATCGAGCAGGGCCGAGAGCCCCGGATTGCACTGCTGCACCCAGCGCCGCGGCGTGACGCCATTGGTGACATTGGTGAAACGCTCGGGGAAGAGCCGGGCGTAATCGGCGAAGATCGTCTCGACCATCAGCTGCGAGTGCAGTTTCGCTACGCCATTCACCCGCTGCGAGGCGACGACGGCGAGGGCGGCCATGCGTACCCGCCGGCCATGTTCCTCGTCGATGATCGAGACGCGCCGTACCAGGGCCTCGTCGCCGGGGGCGCGTTCGCGCACCTCGGAGAGAAAGGCGTGGTTGATTCGGTAGATGATCTCGAGGTGGCGCGGCAGTAGGCGCTCGAACATCCACACCGGCCAGGTTTCCAGTGCCTCCGGCATCAGGGTGTGGTTGGTGTAGGCCACGGCCTGGCGAGTGATCGCCCAGGCCTCGTCCCAGCCGAGGCCATGTTCATCGAGCAGCAGTCGCATCAGCTCGGCCGGGGCCAGCGCCGGGTGGGTGTCGTTGAGGTGGATGGCATTGGCGCGGCCCAGCTCGGCGAGCGGCCGGCCCTCGGCGAGATGGCGGGCCACCAGGTCCTGCAGCGAGGCGCTGACCAGGAAGGCTTCCTGCTTCAGCCGCAGCAGGCGGCCTTCTTCGGTGCTGTCGTCGGGGTAGAGCACCCAGTTCAAGGTGTCGGCGGCGAGCTGGGCGGCGCCGGCAGTGGCGTACTCGCCCCGGCAGAAGGCGGCGAAGTCGATCGGCTGCTCGGCGCGGGCCTCCCACTGGCGCAGGGTGGCCACGTGGCTGTGACTGTGCGCCGGGACGATGAAATCGAAGGCGCGGGCGCGCAGGCATTCGGCTGGCAGCCAGCGGCGGGTGCCGTCGGCCTCGGTCTCGACCCGGCCGCCGAAGCCCACCACGAAGCTGATCCCGGGGCGTTCCACGTCCCAGGGCGTGCCCTCGCGCTGCCAGTCGTCGGGGTGCTCCACCTGCACGCCGTCCTGCAGGCTCTGGGCGAACATGCCGTAGCGGTAGCGCAGACCGTAGCCGAAGGCCGGCAGGCCGAGCTCGGCGAAGCTGTCGAGGAAGCAGGCGGCGAGGCGGCCCAGCCCGCCATTGCCGAGGGCGGCATCTGGCTCGGCCTCGAGCACGTCGGCCAGCGAAACGCCGTGACGCGCGAGTTCCTCCTGCAGCGCCGGCTCCAGGCGCAGCGCGGCGAGGGCATTGCGCAGGGCGCGGCCCATCAGGAATTCCATCGACAGGTAGTGCACGCGGCGCTGTCCGGCCCCGCGCTTCGCATCCTTCGCCTGGGTGGTGGCCCAGCGCTCGGCGAGCAGGCCGCGGCAGGCTTCGGCCGCGGCCTGCAGCGCGGCGCGGACGGGCGGCTGCCGGCCCTCGGCGGTGTGCACGGCCAGTGCACGGCGGAACAGGGCCACGAGGGCGTCGGTGGCCGGTGCGCCGGCCGGGGCGGAAGCAGGGGCGGTGTCCATCCGCGGGAGCTTAGTGCCGCCCTCCGGGCCGGGCGCAGGCTGAAAACGTATTCATGCGCCAGGCCCGCCGAAGCCGTCGATCAGCGCACGAAGACCAGCACCGAACGGCCCGGCACCACGAAGTGCCCGGCCTGCGGCGCCGGGACCTCGGCGAGGCCATCGAGGGCCGGGTGCAGGCGCCAGCCTTCGCCGAGGGATGGCAGGGCGAGGCGGCGCTCCATCGGCGCGGTGTTGAGCAGGTAGAGCAGCTCGCGGCCGTGGGCCGGATGCGCGGCTGGCAGGGCATGGCCGTCGAGCTGGCCCACCACCAGGCCGGGCAGGCTCTCCGGCCCGGTGTTGTGGAAGCGCAGCGCGGCCCGCACCTCGCTGGCGCGTTCCAGGCGCAGCAGGGGTTCTGCGCGGCGGATGCGCAGCAGGGCCAGCGTGCCCTCGAGGCTGTGGCGGATCGCCTCCGGGCCGGGGGCGATGGCCTCGGCGCGGGCCAGAACCGGGGCCATCCAGGGCCAGCTGTCCTCGTTGTCCCAGGCCGGCGGCAGGCCGGTGCCGAAGTGGTTGGTGGAGTACGACCAGTCGATGCGGTTGAAGGCATCGCCGGAGTCGTAGCTGTTGCGATCCAGCGACTTGCTGCGCATCAGCTCCTGCCCGGCATGCAGGTAGGCGATGCCCTGCGAGAGCAGCACCAGCGCATTGCCGAGCACCTGCACCTTCGCCCGTTCCATCGGCGTCGTCTCCAGCGGCAGGCGCAGGGCATTGCTGTCGAACAGGGTGAGGTTGTCGTGGTTCTCGGTGTAGTTCACCACCTCGCCCGGCTCGGCCACGTAGCCGGCGGGCTGGTCGCCGTAGGCGAAGGCGGAGAGCGGCCGCGTCTGGCCATCGGCGCCCTGCATCGCGTACCCGCGCAGGGTGCCGGCCAGCCCGATGCGGATGCGGTCGTCGAGGGCACGCAGCGCCGCTTCGCTGGCGGCCGCGGGCTGTGCCTGGTGGGCGGCGTTCGGGGCGAAGTGCAGGCCGGAGAGCCAGCCCTGCTGCAGGAGTCCCTCGCCCCGGTCGCCGGCGCCGCCGCCACGGGCGGCATCGCGCATGCGGTCGCTGAAGGTGCCGATGCCGCTGCCCGGAAGCGAGCGCTGCGAGGCCTGCACGAAGCGCGCGCCATCGGCCACCTCGCCGAAGTTCCAGCCCTCGCCGATGAGGCGGATGCGGCGACCGGCGGCGGCGTCCACGGCCTGCTGCAGGGCCAGCATCGCCGCCTTCGGCTGGTGGCCCATGAGGTCGAAGCGGAAGCCGTCGATGCGGTAGTCGCGGGCCCAGACCACCGCCGAGTCGATCATCAGCCGCGCCATCATCCGCGCTTCGGTGGCGGTATTGGGGCAGCAGGTGGAGGTGGTGATGGCACCCTCGGCATCGAGGCGGTGGTAGTAGCCGGGCACGATGCGGTCGAGCACCGACTGTGCGTCCTGGCCGCCGGCCATGGTGTGGTTGTAGACCACGTCGAGCCCCACGCGCAGGCCGGCCGCGTGCAGGGCCTGCACCATGGCGCGGAACTCGCGCACCCGGCCGGCGGCATCGTCCGGATCGGTGGCGTAGCTGCCTTCCGGCACGGTGTAGTGCCAGGGGTCGTAGCCCCAGTTGAAGCAGTCGCGCCCGCGCACCTTCCCCACCACCGCCTGCACCGCCGGCGAGTCGGGCGCGGCATCCCGCGGCAGCGCGGGCTCGAGGCAGCCTCGCTCCGGCACCGAGGCAAGATCGTAGACGGGTAGCAGGTGCACATCGGTCAGGCCGGCCGCCGCCAGCCGCTTCAAGTGCTGCATGCCGAGGCTGTCGGCATGGGTGAAGGCGAGGTAGCGGCCGCGGTGTTCCGCCGGCACGCTGGCATCGTCGCGGGAGAAATCGCGCACGTGCAGTTCGTAGATCACGAGGTCGGTATTCGCCTGCACGGTCTCGGGTACGGGCGTGTCGTCCCATCCGGCAGGGAGCGTCTCGGGATGCGCGAGATCCAGCACCACGGCGGCGCGGGAGTCGGCCGCGAGGCCGCGGGCATAGGGGTCGGTCACGCGATTGCGCACTCGCCCGAGGCCCGGCACCCAGACCTCGACGAGGAAGGCGTAGCGCCGGCCATGCAGGCGGCCGGGCTGCCCGATCTGCCAAAGGCCGCTGCGCGCTGCCTTCGCCATCGGCAGTACCTGCACGCCAGCCTGCTCCAGTGTGCCCCCGGCATCGAACAGGCAGAGCCGCACCGCGGCGGCGGTGGGCGCCCAGAGGGCGAACTGCGTGTGCCCACCGGCCAGGGTCGCTCCCAGCGGGCTCGTCTCGGCGTGAGGGGCGAAGACCGCGTCGAGCGCCCCGGCGAGCTGCACCCCAGTGGCGGCCAGCACCCGGCCACCGGCATCGAGGGCGGCCACCAGCGGGGGCGCCTCCCAGTCTGCGGCCTCCAGCGGGCGGTCGAGCCGGAACACCCGGCCCGGCACATGGCTGAAGCGGGCCTCCACTTCGCCGGGCGCCTCCACCGCGCCCAGCCGGCGCAGTGCGCCCCCGTCCGCGAGGCGGGTGCCCGGCGCCAGGCTCCGGCCGCCCGCCGGGGCCACCAGCACGAGTTGCGCGGCCCCCTCCGGCGCTTCCCAGCGCAGCCGTTCTCCATCCAGCCAGACCGCCTGTTGCGCCGCGGGCAGGCCCTCCGGCCAGGCGTCCAGCAGGGTGGCGCCGCCCGGCACCCGGCATTCGGCGGCCAGCGGCCCATCGAGCGCCGTGGCCGGTGGCAGGGCAAGGGCCGCGAGCAGGGCGGCGAGGAAGCGCGCGGCACGTAGCCGCCAATGGGTGAGGGCCGTGTCCATCGCCGCATCCTAGGCCGGGGGGCTGCCGAGGCGGCTTGCATACGTATGCGCCCGGAGACAGTGCCGTACTTGACCGCCGCCCTGGAGTGGCGTAGCAGGAGTGTCACGCATGTGCGTTCCCGCCCGTGGGGGTCCGCATGGAGTTGGTGCCCGTCTCGGAGTTGGGGCTGAAGATCGGTGATCGACTCGAGTTCCCCATCGTCGACCGCAACGGGCAGGTTTTGCTCCAGAAGGGCCAGCTGATCAAGGACGACGTGGTGCTGCAGCGCCTCGTCGAGCGGGGCTTCTTCGAATTCAAGCGTTCCGCGGTCGAGGCTCTCGCATCCGTTGAAGCCGGTGAGGCGGCGATCAAGCGCGAGTCCAGCACCGCCGGGCGCCTCGCCCTGCTGGTCGAGATGGTCGACCGCATCTTCCGCAACCTCGTGCAGGCCAAGCCGGACGAGGTCACCGCCGACCTCGATTCAGTGATGAAGTGGCAGAGCGAGCTGTTCCACCGCGACCAGGACCAGCTGATCGGCGTGCAGACCCTGCTCGCCAGCGGCCATGTCCTCTCGGAGCGCGCGCTTTACACCGCCGCCGTGACCAAGCTGCTCGCGGTGGCCGAGGGTCTGCCGCGGTCACGGCAGATCAGCCTCGGCGCGGCAGCCCTGACCCTGGACGTCGGCATCATCGACGAGCATGAGGCGATCAATACTGTGCGTGGTCCGCTGGCGGAGCATCACCGCGCGATCATCGCCGACCACCCGGAACGCAGCGTGCGCCTGCTGCGTTCGATCGGCATCGCCGACGAGGAATGGCTCAATGCCGTGGAACTCCACCACGAGCGCATGGATGGCTCCGGCTACCCGCACGGCCTCGCCGGCGATGCGATCCCACTGGGGGCCCGCATCGTTGCGCTGGCGGATGCCTATGCGGCGATGCTTCGACCGCGCGGCGACCGACCGGCCTTTCTCGCCCCCGCCGCCCTGCGCGAGCTATACGGCAAAGAGGCCGGCCGCTATGACCCGAGACTCGTGCAGGTGCTGATCCGGCAGTTGGGGATCTACCCCCCGGGCACGGTGGTGAAGCTGGCGAACGGGGAGGTGGGGGTGTGTGTGCGGCGAACGCAGGACGCGCGCAAGCCGATGCTGCAGGCGGTGATCGATCCTGACGGCCGGGTCTACGCCACGCCGAAGCGGCGGAACCCCGAGGAGACCGCCTCGAAGATCGTGGAGGTGCTGCCGCCCGACCGCTACCACAACATCCGCAACCTGGTGGTGCAGTTGTGGAAGAAGGACCTCGAGCTCACCGACGGCCCGGCCTGAACCCGCCTCCGGTCGGATGCATACGTATGCGTTCCGTGCGCCGGCTCGCCGGGGCGGGTGCGCCGTAGCCTTCACGTGGACAGGCGCGCCGGCCTCGGTTAATGGTGTGCGTCTCGGCGGTCCGCGGCGGGTCGCCTTCTGGGGTGTGGATCGGATGAGTGAACAGCGCGTACGCGAAGTGGTGATCGTCGGTGGCGGCACGGCGGGCTGGATGACGGCCGCGGCCCTCGCCAAGGTGCTCGGGCCTTCGGCCGCGATCACCCTGGTGGAGAGCGAAGAGATTGGCACCGTCGGGGTGGGCGAGGCCACCATTCCGATGATCAAGCTCTATAACCAGGCCCTCGAACTCGACGAGGCGGATTTCATCCGCCGCACCAAGGGCTCGTTCAAGCTCGGCATCGAGTTCGTGAACTGGGGCCAGATCGGCGACAGCTACATCCACGGCTTCGGCCGGATCGGCCAGGATCTCGGCATCACCGCCTTCTACCATTACTGGCTCAAGGCCCGCCGGCTCGGGCGCGCCGGCCACCTCGACGAATACTCGATCAATACCGCCGCCGCGCGCGCCAACAAGTTCATGCCGGCGCTCACCGATCGGCCGAACTCGCCCCTGGCCGACATCGCTTACGCCTACCACTTCGACGCGGCTTTGTACGCCCGTTACCTGCGCGAGTACGCCGAGAAGCGCGGCGTGAAGCGCATCGAGGGCAAGGTGAAGGAAGTGCGCCAGCGCCCCGACGACGGCTTCGTCCGCGCGGTGGTGATGGAGGATGGCCGGGAGGTGGCCGGCCAGCTCTTCGTCGACTGCTCGGGCTTCCGCGGCCTGCTCATCGAGCAGACCCTGCACACCGGCTACGAGGACTGGACCCACTGGCTACCCTGCGACCGCGCCGCCGCCGTGCAGTGCGTCAGCAACGGCCCGCTCACGCCTTATACCCGCTCCACCGCCCAGGAAGCCGGTTGGCAGTGGCGCATCCCGCTGCAGCACCGTGTGGGCAATGGCTACGTGTTCTCCAGCCGGTTCATCAGCGAGGATGAGGCCACGGCGAAATTGATGTCGCGGCTGGAGGGCGAGGCGACGATGACGCCGAAGATCCTCCGCTTCGTCACCGGCAAACGCCGCAAGTTCTGGAACAAGAACGTGGTGGCCGTGGGCCTGGCGAGTGGCTTCATGGAGCCGCTGGAATCGACCTCGATCCATCTCATCCAGTCGGCCATCGCCCGCCTCACCGCCTTTTGGCCGCATGCCGGCTTCGATGCCCGTGACATCGAGGAGTTCAATGCCCACTCGGACTTCGAGTTCGAGAAGATCCGCGACTTCCTCATCCTCCACTACCACGTCACCGAGCGCAGCGACACGCCGTTCTGGAACTACGTGCGCACCATGGAGGTGCCCGAGTCGCTGAAGCGGAAAATGGAGTTGTTCCGCAGCAATGGCCGGGTATTCCGCCAGGCCGAGGAACTGTTCGCCGAGCCCTCCTGGGTGCAGGTGATGATCGGCCAGCGCCTGCTGCCGGCTGGCTACAACGCCATGGTGGACGCCATCGATGAGGCCGCGGCGCTGCGCCATGTCGAGACGGTGCGGGCGGTGATCGGCAACTGCGTGCAGGCCATGCCCACGCACGCCGACTTCATCGCTCGCCATTGTGCCGCGCCGATGGCGGCGTGAGTTCTTCTGCGCCCGGCCTGCCCTCCTGGCCGGCCCTGCGCTTCGATCCACGGGCCGAAGTGCGGGTGCTGGCGGTGGCGGGGCGCCCGCTCTGCCACGTGGTGGACGGCGCGCTGGCCAACCCCGGCGAATGGCGCGACTTCGCGATTGCCGCCCGCGCCTCCTTCGCCCCCCGCCCGGGCAATGCCTTTCCGGGGCCCGAACTGGCCTTGCCCGAGGCGGTGGCGGTGGAACTGGGCGCTTGGTTTCACGAACGCTTCCGCCATGCCTTCGGGGTTCGCCGCCTGCGCCATCATCAGGCCCGGCTCTCGATGGTGGCCAAGCCGCCGGAAAGATTACGGCCGTGGCAGTGCCTACCGCATATCGACCGTCTTGATCTCGGTCCCAGCGAGTGCGCGATCGCCTCGGTGCTTTATCTGTTTCATGACGAGTCCCTGGGCGGTACCGCCTTCTACCGTCCGGCCCGATCGCCCGAGGCGGTGTTCGCCCTGCTCGGTGAAGCGGCGCGCGAGGATCCTGAAGCCTTCCATGCCCGTCACGGCCTGCCGCGCGCCTATCCGCAGGGCTCGAATGCCTGGTTCGAGAAGGTGGCCAGCGTGCCGGCGCGCTTCAATCGCCTGCTGTTCTACCCGGGAACGGTGTTCCACAGTGGCGAGATCCGGCATCCAGAGCGGCTCAGTGAAGACCCGGCCAGCGGCCGGCTCACCCTCAACGGCTTCTTCATTGGCCGGCGACGCGCGGGCGTCTGAAGCGGTTTGCAACGGAAACGGCCCATGAATACGTATGCAGCCAAGCGGGCGTTTCGAGTTGCAGCACTAACATGAACCTACCGTGACGGGCGCTCTGCGCGCACAGCCACGATCGACCGCGCCGCAAGGCGTTCAGATCCAGCCGGAAGTTCCAGGAGAGGGGAATGTTGAATCTCAAGCGCGACATGCTGAGCGTGGCGCTCGCCTCGGCCCTCGTGGCCATGGCATCGCAGGCACAGGCACAGGCCGCGAAGGCCGACGAGGAAGAGGAGGCCAAGGCCGCCGACGCCAAGCAGCTCGACGCGGTGATCGTCACCGCCAGCATCCGCCGCGGCATCGAGGATGCAATCGAGAACAAGCAGAACGCCACCTCGATCGTCGAATCGATCTCGGCCGAGGGCATCGGCCAGTTGCCCGACCAGTCGATCGCCGATTCGATCGCCCGTCTTCCGGGCCTCACTGCGGTGCGCAACCAGCGCACCGGTCGGGCGCAGGAGATCAATGTCCGAGGTCTTTCTGGCGACTTTGCCACCGCCACCCTCAATGGCCGCGAGCAGGTCAGCCTGGCTCAAGCCCGCGGCGTCGAGTTCGACGCCTATCCCTCCGAACTGCTCGGCTCGGTGTTGGTCTACAAGACCCCAGAGGCCCGTCTGGTGGGCCAGGGCCTCTCCGCCACCATCGATCTTCGCACCGTGCGCCCGCTCGATTTCGACGATCGGGTGATGGCGCTCACCGCGCGTTACGAACAGAACCGCCTCAATGAGGAGAAGGAGAGCGGCTACCGCACCAGCTTCTCCTACATCGATCAGAACGACGCCAAGACCATGGGCCTCGCCCTGGGCTACGCCCGCCTCAACAACCCGGGTCAGGGCCGGGAGTTCGAGGCCTGGGGCTACGACAACGGCGCCATTGGTGGCGGCAAGATCTACGACTACGAGAGCGAGAACGAGCGTGACGGCCTGATGGCGACGCTCGAGTTCCGCCCGAGCGACCAGTACCGCACTTCCTTCGATTTCTTCTACTCGCGCTACGACCGGCAGGAGGACAAGCGCGGCCTCGAGTTCGGCACCACCTGGGGCGGCGCCTCGGTGGCGAGCCGCACCAACAACAGCCAGGGCACCGGCATCGACGTGACCTGGACCAATGTCCGCCCGATCATCCGCAACGATGTCGAGGCCTTCGACGATCGGCTGATGTCGATCGGCTGGAACCATGAGATCACCTTCGGCGATCACTGGACCTTCAGCGCCGACATCAACGGCTCCCAGGGCAAGCGCGACCAGCGCATCCTCGAGACCTATGCCGTGCTGCCGGACGGTGTGGGCGACACCCTGCGCGCCGTCTACAACCCGGAAGGCTACTTCGACCTCGATTTCGGCCTCGACTACAGCAATCCTTCGCTGCTGCGCCTGGCTGATCCGGGGGGCTGGGGTGGCGACCGCGCCCAGGCCGGCTACCTCAAGGACTTCGAGATCAAAGATTCGCTGGTAGCCGCGCGCTTCGACCTCGAGCGCCGCTTCGACGAAGGGGCCATCAGCAGCCTGCGCTTCGGTCTCAACTACAACGACCGCGACAAGAGCCGTGGCGCAGTCGAGAACACTCTCTGTCTGACCACCGGCTGCGAAGCCTCGAACAACGTGCAGCTGCCGATTCCGGCCAACTTCGTGATCGGCAGCACCACCGTCTTCGGCGGCACCAACATCGTCGCCTTCGACACCCTGAACCTGCTCAACAGCGGGGTCTACAACCTGCTGGTGAAGGACAACAAGGACATCACCAACAAGAACTGGACGGTACACGAGGAGGTGACCAGCGCTTACGTGCAGGCTAATTTGGATACCGAGTTCCTCGGCAACAGCCTGCTCGGCAACGTTGGCGTGCAGGTGCAGCACGTCTCGCAGGAAGGCACCGGCTTCGCCACCTATGCCGGCGCGCCGCTCGGTGTGCCGATCCGCGATGGCGATAGTTACACCGATGTCCTGCCGAGCCTGAACCTGCGCTGGGGTCTGCCGGCTGACCAGGTGCTGCGCTTTGCCGCCGCCCGCCAGGTGGCCCGCCCGCGTATGGACGATATGCGAGCCAGCCGTGACTTCGGCATCCGCATCAGCGGCAATACCTCGCCGGGCTGCGCAGCCCTGCCTTGCTTCAGTGGTGGCGGCGGCAATCCGAAGCTGCGGCCCTGGGAAGCCAATGCCTACGACCTCTCCTACGAGAAGTACTTCGACGGCACTCGCGGCTATGTTTCGGTGGCCTACTTCTTCAAGGACCTGAAGACCTACATCTACGGCCAGACCATCGCCTTCGACTACAGCGGCCTGCCGATCCCCCCGGGCACTCCACCCTCGGCCATTCCCGCTAGCCGGATCGGCGAGTACAGTGCGCCCGTGAATGGCGAGGGCGGCCTGCTCAAGGGCTGGGAGTTCTCCGTCTCGCTGCCCTTCGACCTGCTCTGGGAGCCGCTCAGGGGCTTCGGCTTCCAGGGTAGCTACACCGACACCACCACCAGCGTGGAGCCGGACGGCCCGGGCAGTACCCAACCGCTGCCCGGATTCTCGAAGTACACCTCGAACGCCTCGCTCTACTACGAGGACCACGGCTTCCAGGTGCGCGTCAGCCGCCGTACCCGCTCGGCCTTCCGCTCCACCTTCCAGGGCTTCGGCGGCGACCTCAACTTCCGCAACTTCGCCGGCGAGGAAGTGGTCGATGCCCAGCTCGGCTACACCTTCCAGAGCGGCCCGCTCAAGGACCTGGCCATCCTGCTGCAGGCCGGCAACCTCACTGACGAGGCCTCGCGCGAACTCGACAGTGGCCGTGAGGATCGGCCGCTCAAGTTCTACGAGTATGGCAAGTACTACCTGCTCGGTGTGAACTACCGTTTCTAATGGCCCCGCCTCTGCCCCCCCCCCCGGCTGGCATCCGCCGCCGGGGGGGCGATCGTTTAGAAGCGGTAGCCAGCGCGCAGGTAGTACACCCCGCCATTGAAGCCGAAAGGCGTGTGCGAGGGATACCGTGCGCCTACCACATCAGCCCAGGGGTTCTTGTCTGGGTATGTATCGAGCAGGTTCTGTGCTCCGAGGTTGGCGAAGAAGCCGTTCGCCCAGCGATACCCCACTTCGGCATCGACGATCCATGCCGCATCGCCATAGATCGGCAGGGCGTCAGGGCCGCTGATGAAGCCGGTGTCGAGATGGTCTTCGAAGAATGAGCCGTAGTAACCAAGGCGCAGGTTGAGATGCCAGTTGCCGTTCCGGTGGTGGACGTTGAAATTGCCCTTGGTCTTCGGTAGCGAGTTTTCGAGGATGAAGACACGCGCCTCCGAGGTGACATCAGGGTTGTAGCGGTCCACTCGCGTCTGATTCCAGTTGACGGCGAGCGAATAAGTGGTGGTTCCACCCCACTGCTCGGTGTCGTAGCTGGCGACGAAATCGACGCCGCGCGTGCTGGTGTCGAAATCGTTGGTGAAGAAGCGAACCGTGCTGTAGGACGAAGCGTCGGTCACGCCTTGGGCGAGAAGGGCGGCCCGGTCGGCATCGGTAAGTTCAAAATTGCCGGTCAGAGCGATCCGGTCACGCACCTTGATCCGGTAGAGATCCAGGGTTACTAGCCACGAGCCCTCGCTGAAGACGATGCCCGCGGAAAGGTTGTCCGATTCTTCCGGCTGCAGCTGGCGGCCACCGAAGCGCTGCGAGATCGGGTTGGTCGGCGCGAGAGTTGCTGCATCCCGAAGTTCCCCATTGATGAACTGCGTGGTCACCTGGGTGATATTGGATTGCCCCGGCGTCGGGGCGCGGAAGCCGGTACTCACGGCTGCGCGCAGGGCAATCGAGTCACTGGTTTCGAAGCGGGCGGTGAGTTTCCCGTTCGCGGTGGTACCGAAGTCCTCGAAGTCTTCGTAGCGGACTGCGGCTTGCATCAGTAGCCGCTCGGTGAAGTTGGCCTCGGCATCCAGATAGGCAGCCCAGTTGCTGCGTGAGAAGACGCCCGACTGGCGCGGATTGAAGCCTGGGAATCCATTCGAGCCGATCAGGAAGCCCTGTGCCGCCAATGGCCCGACCTCGAACGAGGCCTGGTCACCGTTGATGATCTCGAATTCCTCTTTGCGCCACTCCAGGCCGGCAGCGAGGTTCATCGGGTAGACCGTGAATCCGGTGTCGACCTCTTTGACGAAATCGGCGTTGAAGTTGGTTTCGGTCTGGATGTTCGAGCCGGGGCGGAAGCGGAAGTCGGACGGCTGGTTGGGGCCGAGCGAGGCATTGATGGTGTTGAGCAGATAGAAATCGACTTCGCTGCGTCCTCGCGAAGCGGAGAAGTCGAAGCGGATACCATTCAGCCATTCGCCCTTCATGCCAGCCACCAGCGAACTGTCGCGGACGACGCCGCCGAAGCGTGGAGTGAATCCTCCGGGAAGCAGGCGCAGGAAAGTGAAGCAGTGGCTGGGCAGGGCGTTCACCTGGGCACTCACCGTGCCGTAAGGGATCAGGTTCCCTTGCGAATCACGCAAGGTGATGGTCGGACAGGCAGGGCCACCGAGATTTCCGATGGCAAGGGTGTTGCCGCCATCGAGGGAGTACACGCCAGCACGCGAAGTGGGGTTCCGGTAGTAGAAACCACCATCGACATCACGGGAAGCAATGTTGCCGAACAGGTAGTAATCGAAGCGATCGTGGGAGAGGCCGAGATTGGCAACAAACTTGAAATCACGGTTCACCCGCGGTGAACCCCAGATCTGGGCGGGGTCCGGGACGCCGGGATAGCCCGCAGCAGCAGCTTCGGCCGCGTCCGGTCGCTGCACGCTGCGGCTGGTCGGGTCGGCGTCGCGCCATTCGGCGGTGAGTGTTGCAAATCCATCTTCGCTGAGCTTGGTGCCCAATTGTGCGGCGAGCTGGCGGTTCTGCCCGTCTCCCTCGTAGGTTTGGCTGAAGAAGGCTTCCACTGAGCCGCCTTCGGTGAGCCGCTTCAAATTGAAGTTGATCACCCCGGCGATAGCATCTGAGCCATATTGCGCCGCTGCGCCATCACGCAGCACCTCGACCTGCTCGAGCGCCAGCGAGGGGATCGTCGAGATGTCCGGTCCCTGCGAGCCATCCGAGAGGCCATGGCCGAGAAAAGTGATGACTGCCGAACGGTGACGACGCTTGCCATTCACCAACACCAGGCTGCTGTCCGGCGGGAGCCCGCGCAGATTGGCCGGGCGGACGAGGGTGGCGGCATCATCGATCGGGACGATGCTGACTTGGAACGAGGGCACCAGAACCCGCATTTGGTCGAGCACATCGACCGTGCCCTGGTTGTGGAAGTCCGCGCCGCCGATGATGTCGATGGGGACCGCCGACAGATTCTCGGAGCGAGGTTGGCCTCGGGAGCCGAGCGTCGACACGATGACCGCATCCAGCGTCTTGGCATCGTCCGCTTTTGGGGGATTCTCCGGCGCCTGGGTCTGGGCCTGGGCTGGGAGGGCAGAAAGGCAGAGCGCAGCAGAGCACAGGCCAAATCGGATCGCACTGGCCAGCGCGTGTCGGGCTGGGCGGACGGAAGGTTTCGAACGCATCGGTGAGGTCCCCTGTCTGGTTTCCGGCGGCTCTGGTACTGGATTTCCCCTCGCCGGGGGCCACCCCTGACCCGGCGACAGACAAGGTTTATCCCTATCGCGTCATGACTGCAATCACTTCGGCTCGCTGCCCAGCAGCGCTCAACCATGCGGATGAATACGAATGCAGGCTGCCCTTGCGGCAGCCGCTAGGTGTACGGTGCAGCGACCAGAAAGGGGAGGGGGAGAGATGGCGCAAACGGGGGGATTGGCGGTAGTGCGACGGGACACAGACCGCCCGGAACTGTCGTTCTGGCAGATCTGGAACATGTGCTTTGGCTTCCTCGGCATCCAGTTCGGCTTCGCCCTGCAGAACGCCAACGTCAGCCGCATCTTCCAGACCCTCGGCGCCGAGATGGAGCAGATCCCGATGCTGTGGATCGCCGCCCCGCTCACCGGCCTCGTCGTGCAGCCGATCGTCGGCTACCTGTCCGACCGCACCTGGCACCCCACCTGGGGCCGCCGCCGGCCCTTCTTCCTGATCGGCGCCATCCTGGCCAGCCTCGCGCTGATCGCCATGCCGAACTCGCCCAGCCTGTGGATCGCCGCCGGCCTGCTCTGGGTGCTGGACGCTTCGATCAACATCTCGATGGAGCCCTTCCGCGCCTTCGTCGGCGACCAGCTGCCGCCGCGCCAGCGCCCCACCGGCTACGCCATGCAGAGCTTCTTCATCGGTCTGGGGGCAGTGGTGGCCAGCGCCCTGCCGTGGATGCTGGCCGCATTCGGCGTGGGCAACACCGCGCCGGAGGGCGTGGTGCCGGACAACGTGAAATACGCCTTCTATGCCGGTGCGGCGGTGTTCCTCTTCGCGGTGGGCTGGACGGTGTTCAGCACCCGCGAGTACCCGCCCGAGCAGCTCCGGGCCTTCGATGCCGCGCGTCCGCGCGAGGAGAAAGCCATCGACGGCGGCCGGGCGCGCAACCAGGGCCGGCTGCTGCTGGCCATCGGCCTTGCGGCCATCGGCGGCATCTGGCACTTCGGACTGGCCCGCGACCTCTACCTGCTGGCCACCGGCATCGCGGTGTACGGCCTTGCCCTGCTGCTGCTCGGCAGCGGCCATGCGCCGGGCATGTTCGGCGCCATCCTGCGCGACCTCTACACCATGCCGGGCCGGATGCGCCAGCTCGCGGTGGTGCAGTTCTTCTCGTGGTTCGCGCTGTTCGCCATGTGGATCTACACCACCGGTGCGGTCACCTCGGTGCAGTTCGGCGCCACCGACACCCAGTCCGCGGCCTACAACGCCGGCGCCGACTGGGTGGGCGTGCTGTTCGCCGCCTACAACGGCTTCGCGGTGCTGGCCGCCCTGCTCATCCCGCCGATGGTGAAGCGCTATGGCGCGCGGCTCTCACACCTCATCAACCTGTCGCTGGGCGGACTCGGCCTCGTCTCCTTCTTCCTGATCGAGGACCCGCAGTGGCTGCTGCTCAGCATGGTGGGCGTGGGCTTCGCCTGGGCCTCGATCCTCTCGTTGCCCTACGCCCTGCTGGCCGACTCCCTGCCGGCCGAGAAGATGGGCGTGTACATGGGCATCTTCAATTTCTTCATCGTCATCCCGCAGCTGGTGGCAGCAAGCATCCTCGGCTTCCTGCTCGCCACCTTCTTCGACGGACAGCCGGTGTACGCCCTGCTGATGGGCGGGCTGTCGATGCTGGTGGCGGGCGTGCTGGCTTTGAACATCCGCCTGGAGTAGGCCCTGTCCGAAGCCGGCGATGCCACGGCCAACCGGTGGCTGGAGCGCGCCGACGCGCCTTCTACGAGGGACGAGCCGCCGGCGCGCGCTGATCGCTCAGTACTTCACCGAGCAGCCGTAGGGCTGGGTGGTGCCACGGGCCACCGGGCGGCCGGCGCCGAGATCGGCGAGAGCCTCGCGCACGAACTGCGTGGCGCCCGGGATGTCGGCGGGGTCGGCGCTGGGGTTGGAGTCGATGGCGCCGTTGTAGCGCAGCACGCCCTCGCCATCGATGACGAACAGGTGCGGGGTGGTCTTGGCGCCGTAGGCCCGGCCCACGGTGCCGTCGTGGTCGAGCAGGAAGGCGGTGGGCGCGGCCTTCCACTCACCGAGGATGCGATCGGCCTCCTCGCCGCTCACATGACCTTGTTTGCCCGGAGCCGAGGAGTTCACCACCAGCCATACCGTTCCCCTGGCCGTGGCCTCGGCCTGCTGCGCCTGCATGTTGCCGGCGCCGTAGTGCTTCTTCACGAAGGGGCACTCGTGGTTGAACCACTCCAGCACCACGGTCTTGCCGGCGAAGTCGGAGAGCGAATGGCGCTGGCCCTTGCTGTCGGTGAGGGTGAAGGCCGGGGCCGGCTGGCCCACGGTGGCGGCAGCCATGGCGGCATTGGCGGCGAAAGCGAGGGCACTGCCGAGGGCGAGGGAAAGCAGGGTCTTCATGTGGAGTCTCCAGCAGGGGTGGACGGGGCGCTGCCGTGGCGCGCGGCCTCGCGCAGGGCCTGCGACACGGCGCCGGGGGTGAGCACCTGCGGCAGCAGCACGGGGGCGCCGCCACCGGCGGGGTAGACGACATACAGCGGCACGCCGCTACGCCCGAATTCGGCCAGCGCCGCCGTGATGCGGGCGTCGTAGTCGGTCCAGTCGGCCTTGAGGTAGGCGATGCCGTGCTCGCGCAGGGCCGCCTCGAAGGCCGTTCCGCTGAGCGCCACGCGCTCGTTGGCAAGGCAGGTGATGCACCAGGCAGCGGTGAAGTTCACCAGCACCGGCCGGCCTTCGGCGCGCAGGGCGGCCACGGCTTCCGGCGACCAGGGCTGCCAGAGGCTGGACTCCGCGGACGCGGTGTCGCCAGCGCCGCGCACGCTGGGCGCCAGCTGGGCGATCAGCAGCACCGGGGCCAGCGCGAGCAGCAGCAGGGCCGCCACCGCGAAGCGGCGCAGCCGCCCGGGCTGCGCGCCGCGCCACCACAGGGCGAAGCCCATCAGCAGCATGCCGGCGAGCAGCAGGGCCATGCCGTCCACGCCTACCTGCCGGCCCAGCACCCAGGTCAGCCACAGCGCGGTGAGGTACATCGGGAAGGCCAGCGCCTGCTTCAGCCGCTCCATCCAGGCGCCGGGGCGTGGCAGGCGCGAAGCCAGCGCGGGCACCAGGCCGACGAGCAGCAGGGGCAGCGCGAGGCCGAGGCCGAGTGCGGTGAAGACCAGCAGGGTCTGTACGGGGGGCTGGGTGAGCGCGAAGCCCAGCGCCGGACCCATGAAGGGAGCGGTGCAGGGGCTGGCCACCACCACCGCCAGCACACCGGTGAAGAAGGCGGCGCGCCCGCCACCGCCCTCGGTGAGCGATTGGCCCAGCCCCATCAGCGAGGCCCCGGGCGTGGCGAGGCCGGAAAGCGCGAAGCCCACCGCGGCCATCAGCAGGGCCATGGCGGCCACGAACCACGGGGTCTGCAGCTGGAATCCCCAGCCGAGCGCCTCGCCCGCCGCGCGCAGGGCCATCAGCAGGCCGGCGAGCAGCAGGAAGCTCGCGAGCACGCCGGCGGTGTAGAGCAGGGCGTGCCGGCGGTGCTCGCGGGCCTCGCCGTGCTGGAAGGCCAGCGCCTTCAGGGCCAGCACCGGGAACACGCAGGGCATCAGGTTGAGGATCAGGCCGCCGAGCAGGGCGAAGAGCAGCGCCATGCCGAGGCCGAGACGCGGTGCGGGCGGGACGCTGCCTGCGGCATCCGCCGGAAGGCGTGCCGCCGCACTTGCCGGGGCATCGCCGTCCTTGGTTGCTGCGCCGGGTGCGCCTGCCAGCGCATCCTCGCCCCGCAGGCGCACGGCGAAGGCGCGGCGTGTCTCGCCGTCCTCGCGCACCAGCACCCAGTCCACGCTGGGGGGCATGCCGGCGTAGTACTCGCTCACCGGATGGCGGAAGCGCAGCACGCCCGCGGCATCGTGCGCGGCCTCGATGCGGTGGTTGGCGACGATCTGCGGCGTGGCCGGGAAGACCTCGATGCGCTCCGCTCCGCCCAGCGCCACGCTGCAGCCCTGCACCTCCACCGTGATGCCCCCGGCATCGCGGCGGGTCACCCCCTGCCAGCCCGGCTCCGCCTGCGGCACGGCGGCGAGCGCGGCGGCGAAGGCCGCTGCGTCGGCGGAAGGCCTTGCCTGCGCTTCGACGGGCAGGTCGAGCTCCAGCGTGGCCTCGTCGGGGATGCAGATCTCCTCGCAGATCAGCCAGCGCGCCCGCAGCCGGGCGCGGAAGCGCTCGCCGGGCGCTGCCTGCGGCGGCACCGAGAGTTCCGCCGGCAGCAGCAGCACGCCCTCGTAGCCGAAGTTGGTGAGCTCGCCGATGGGCTTGCGCTCCGGCACCGGCCAGCGGATGTCGCTGGCCGTGGCGCCCTCCGGCAGGGTCCAGTCGTAGCGCGTGGGCAGGCCCGAATCACCGGGGTTCAGCCAGTAGGTATGCCAGCCGGCGTCGTGCACGATGCGCAGCCCGGCGTGGAAGCGCTGCCCCGGCGCCACCGCGGCGTGGTCGGCGAGCAGGGCCACGCGGGCGTGCTGCGTGGCCACGAGGCGCGGGTCGGCATCGATCTCGGGCGGGATCGCGCCCGCCCTGGCCGCCAGTGCGGGAAGGGCGAAGAGCAGCAGCACCATGGGCAGCGCCGCGGAAAGCACGGCATCGAGGAGGCGCGATGCACGCGCGCAGCGTGACGTCTGGAAGTCGATAGGTACCAAGGCGATGTCCCGTGCAACGAGGATGTCAAGCCTGCCGTCTAGCGATGAAGCTGGTGTGCAGGGATCGTCACGTTCCGGCCATGCGGCCGCGACGAAGGCTGCACGTTTCGCCGACGTCTACATCGCGGCGCCTCGTCCACCGTAAGGGCGTGCAATCCGCACGTCCCCCACGAGGAGTCGTCCCATGCCTTCCTTCCTGAAAGCCCCGCTGGCCGCCGCGCTCGCCGCCATCCTTGCCACCTCCGCCTTCGCCTATGGCCAGGGTGGGCAGAAGGCGGGGGGCACTATCGTCGATGTTGCGGCCGCCAATCCGGATTTCTCCACCCTGGTTGCCGCGGTGCAGGCGGCCGGGCTCGTCGAGGCCCTGAGCGGTCCCGGCCCGTTCACCGTGTTCGCGCCCACCAACGAGGCCTTCGCCAAGCTGCCGCCGGGCACGGTGGAGGATCTGCTGAAGCCCGAGAACAAGGAGAAGCTGGTGGCGGTACTGAGCTACCACGTGGTGCCCGCCAAGGTGAAGGCGGCCGATGCGGTGAAGCTCGACGAGGCCACCATGCTGAGCGGTGCCACCGCCGACATCCGCGTGGAGGGCAGCACGGTCACCATCGACGGCGCCACCATCACCGCCACCGACGTGATGGCGAGCAATGGCGTAATCCACGTGATCGACCGGGTGATGCTGCCCGACTGACTGCCGGAACTCAGGCCGGGAGGCTGGCGGCGAGTTCGCGCCAGCCTTCCAGGCGCGGCGCGAGTCCGGCCTCCTCCACCCAGGCGGCGTCGAGCTCGATGGCCCCCACCAGTGCTCGCGCGAGGTGCAGGGTGCCCACCACGTCGAGCCCGCGCCCGGGCAGCCGGCCAGGGCGATGGTGGTAGGCCACGGCCTCCACCATCTCCACTGGCAGGCCCCACAGGGCCATCAGGCCGGCACCCAGCAGGGCGACGCGCGGGGTGCCCTGCCACAACTCGCCGGGATAGGGCGGCGCATTCAGCACCGAGCCCGGCAGCAGGGCGCCGAGATCGGCGAGCACCGCGGCGCTTCCGGCCAGTGCCGCCTCGCGTGGCGTGGGCGCGATGCGCGCAGCGAGCTGTGCCGCCCGCAGGCCCAGCGTCTCGGCCCGTACCGCTTCCGCGCCCGGCAGCCGGGCGAACACTTCGCCGGCCAGTACCAGTTGCAGGATGGGCTGCAGCCCGAGCCGGGCGACGGCCTGGTCGAGGCTGTTGATCGGCCGGCCCCGGGTGTAGAGGGCGGAGTTCGCCATCCGCAAGACCCGCGCGGCCAGTGCCGGGTCGCGCTTCAGGGCCACCACGGCCTCCTCGAGGTCGGCGCCATCGTCGGCCATCACCATGCGCAGGCCGAGATAGGTGGCCGGCGAGCCGGGCAGGCGGTCTATGCGGCCGAGCTCGGCGCGCAGCGCGGCATCGCGCAGCAGGCTTCGCACCATCAGCAGGCGGCGCGCGGCGGCCCGCACGGTGGCGGCCTCGTAAGGGGCCGGGAGCACCTGCTGCACGGCCGGATGCGCGGCCAGGCGCTCGCCGAGCCGGGGGTCGATGTCGGCCGGCAGGGCCAGTATGCGCAGGGCTTCCGGATGCACCTGCTGCACGCGCTGCAGCAGGGTGGCACCGTCCATCGGGCCCGGGTCCGCGCCGCAGACCACGGCATCGAGGCCGCCGACCTCGGCTTGTTCGATGACTTCGGCTGGCGAGAGCCCGTCGAGGACGATCCAATCCGGCGGCAGGGTGGCGGCCAGGTCGCGGAGCCGATCATGTTGGTCAGCATGATCGACCAGCGCCACCCGCAGGCTCATGCGGTCTCGAGATCGGCCAGCTTCCCGGCCAGGCGCTGCCACTCGGGCAGCTTCTCGCGCAGGCCGGCGGCATCGAGCCAGGTCTCGTCGAGCGCGATGCCGCCCACCAAGGCATGCGCCACGTGCACGGCACCCGGGATCCAGAAGCCGCGCTGGCGGCTGCGCGCCGGCTGCAGGTGGAAGGCCACACCCTCGACGATCGGCATCGGCAGGCCCCAGAGGCCCAGCAGCCAGGCGCCGGCATCGGCATAGCTCGCCTGCCCGTCGCCGCCGCGGGCGTCACGGAAGCCCGGCAGCAGGCGGCCCAGTTCGGCAAGCAGGGCGGCCGTAGCCGCCATCTCGGTACTGGGGCCGGGCAACAGGCGGCCAGCAAGCTGTGAAGCGAAGAAGGCGCGGCGGCGGATGGCTTCGGCCTCCGGGCCGTTGTTGGCCGAGAGCGCCTCGGCCGCCAGCACCACCCGGCGCAGGGTTTCGAGACCGAGGCGCACCACCGCGGCCTTGAGGTCGGCCACCGGGCGGCCGCCGGAGAAGAAGGCCGAGTTGCAGACCCGTAAGACCTTGGCCACCAGGGCCGGGTCCCGCGACAGCATCTGCACTACCTGCGCCGCCCCCACGTTGGGGTCGGCAAGCGCCTTGGAGATGGCGAGGTAGGTGTCGGGCGCGGGCGGCAGCTGTGCGATCGCGCCTACCTTGGCCTTGAGATCGGGGTTGTCGAGCACCTCGAAGAGCTCACCGATGCCCTCCACGGCCTCCACCAGCGCACCGGCTTGCAGGGGCAACCCGAGATGTCGGTGGGCGATGTCGATGGCGCTGGCGCTGGGTTCGACGCCGGGGGGCAGCAGGAGCAGGCGTACTGCCTGCGGATGCTTTTCCCGGGCGCGACGCAGGAGATCCACCCCGCGGGCCTCGCCGCCATCGACGGCGATCACGTCCACCCCGCGGCCATCCAGTAGAGCCATGGCCTCGGCGGTCTCATTCACCCATTCGACCTTCCACTCGAGGCCGAGCTGCGCCAGCGTCTCGGCCAGCTCGCTGCGGCGCTCGAGATCACGGCCGACGATGAGGACGAACATGCACAGGCTCCTTCTGGACGGCGGGCACGCCCCGGTTCCGCGGGGTGGTTTTTAGGATACGCCCGACGGGGGGGTACTCGTCGCCCCGGCCTTGGCGTTCAGAACTTCGGCTTGTCGGCGTCCGGCGTGGCGTTGTAGCGGGCCACCCCATCGAGGATCTCTCGGATGGCCGCCTCGCGGCCTTCCCAGCCCTCGACCTTCACCCACTTGCCCTTCTCGAGATCCTTGTAGTGCTCGAAGAAGTGACCGATGCGCTCCAGCCAGTGGGCGGAGACCTGCGAGATGTCGGTGATGTGCTCGTAGCCCTTGAATACCTTGGGTACCGGCACGGCCACCAGCTTGGTGTCTTCGCCGGCCTCGTCGGTCATTTTCAGCATCCCCACCGGCCGGCAGCGGATGACCGAGCCGGGCACCAAAGTGAGCGGCAGGATCACCAGCACGTCCACCGGATCGCCATCGCCGCACAAAGTGTGCGGTACATAGCCGTAGTTGCAGGGATAGCGCATCGGGGTGGAAAGGATGCGATCGACGAAGATCGCGCCAGTGTCCTTGTCCACCTCGTACTTCACCGGTTCGGCATCTTTCGGAATTTCGATGATGACATTGATTTCGTTCGGCACATCGCGGCCGGTGGAGACGAGACTGAGACCCATGGGAGCTCCTTGAAAATCAGCCGAGCCGCAGGGCCCGGCGAGGTGACGAGGGGAGGGAAGGGCGCGGAGTCTACACTCGATGTGCTGAATCCGGGCCCGAAACCCGTCCGGTCCTGCCTCTTGCCAGTAATGGCCTCCATCCACACTGTGGCCGAATGAAGCTTTTGTTCTCGATCACGCATCCCGATACGCCCCCCACTCCCGCCTCTGAGGGCTTCCGCCGCGCGGTCCGCGCCCTCGCCTTGCGAGGTCCGGAGGCACTGTTGCTCTACACGGAGCGTTACGACGACTTCAGCCTGCCCGGCGGCGGCGTGGCCGAGGGCGAGGACCTCGAGGCGGCCTTGCTGCGCGAGCTCCGCGAGGAGACCGGGGCCGAGGATGCCCGGATCCTCGCGCCCTTCGGCTGGATCGACGAACGCCGGCCCTGGTACGGCGGTATCGACGTCATGCGCATGCACAGTTTCGTCTACCGCTGCGCCGTGGATGGGCCGCTGGGCGAGCCCCGGATGGAGGCCTACGAGGCCCGCAATGGCATGCGGCCGCTGTGGGTCGACATCGGCGATGCCATCGCCCACAACCGGCGTCTGATGGCACGCCGCGACTCGAAGCAAGGCTTCAGCGTCGAGCGTGAGACGCGGGTGCTGGAACTCGCCTTGGCGCATCGACTCGCGGGATGAGCGCGACGCGGGTTCGAGTGAGCGATCTACCGGCGCGGTCTACACTTTCCCATTTCGTCATCCGCATCCGTCCGGCATGACCCCGCCCTGATGTCCTGCGCTTGCCCCCTTGGGGTCATCGTCCGCTGGTCCATGGCGGCGTTCCCGCGCCGAAAAGGGACATCACTGTGAACACCTTCGATTCATTGCACCAGCAGTGGCTGGGCAATGCCCGTGGCGATCTGCTCGCTGGTTTCGTCGTAGCGCTCGCCCTCATCCCCGAGGCCATCGCCTTCTCCATCATCGCCGGCGTCGATCCGAAGGTCGGTCTTTACGCCTCGTTCTGCATTGCAGTAGTGACCGCTTTTGCCGGCGGCCGCCCGGGCATGATCTCGGCTGCCACTGGCGCCATGGCCTTGCTGATGGTCGGCCTGGTGAAGGAGCATGGTTTGCAATATCTGCTGGCGGCCACCGTGCTCACCGGCGTGCTGCAGGTACTGGCGGGACTGTTCAAGCTCGGGCAGCTGATGCGCTTCGTCTCGCGCTCGGTCATCACCGGCTTCGTGAACGCGCTGGCCATCCTGATCTTCATGGCCCAACTCCCCGAGCTGATCGGCATGAGCCCGATGGTGTACGTGATGACGGCGGCCGGTCTCGCGATCATCTACGGCTTCCCGCACCTCACGAAGGCGGTGCCCTCGCCGCTGGTGGCCATCATCCTGCTGACCGTGGTGACCATCTACTTTGGCATCGACATCCGCACCGTAGGCGACATGGGAGAGTTGCCCGACAGCCTGCCGGTGTTCCTGTTGCCGGACGTGCCGCTCACCTGGGAGACGCTGGAGATCATCTTCCCGGTGTCGGCCACGCTGGCCGTCGTTGGTCTTCTAGAATCGCTGCTGACCGCGCAGATCGTCGACGACCTCACCGACACGCCCAGCGACAAGAACCGCGAGTGTGTCGGACAGGGGGTCGCCAACGTCGCCGCCGGCTTCATCGGCGGCATGGCGGGGTGTGCCATGATCGGTCAGTCGGTGATCAACGTGAAATCCGGCGGCCGCGGTCGGCTGTCGGCATTAGTGGCGGGCGTCGTGCTGCTGGTCATGGTCGTATTTGCGGGGCCATGGGTGAAGCAGATCCCGATGGCGGCCCTGGTGGCGGTGATGATCATGGTCTCGATCGGCACCTTCAGCTGGTCGTCCATCGCCAACCTCCGCACCTACCCGAAATCCTCGAGCCTCGTGATGATCGCGACGGTCGTCGTCACCGTCGCGACGCACGATCTTGCCAAGGGGGTGCTCACCGGCGTATTGCTCTCGGCCTTGTTCTTTGCTCGCAAGGTTGGCCAGGTGCTGCATGTCGAATCGGAAGCGAGCGAGGATGGACGTGTGCGAACCTACCGCGTGACTGGGCAGGTGTTCTTCGCCTCGGCCAACGATTTCGCCAGCCGTTTCGATTTCCGTGAAGTGCTCGAGCGTGTTCGTATCGATGTCTCACGTGCCCACTTCTGGGATTTGAGCGCTGTTGGCGCGCTCGACAAGGTGGTGCTGAAGTTCCGCCGTGAGGGCGCCGAAGTGGAACTCATCGGCATGAATGAAGCGAGTGCGACCCTCGTCGATCGCCTCGCCGTCCATGACAAGCCCGATGCCGAACGTCTGATGGGCGGGCATTGAAGGAGGCCCCGTGACTGCGTTGATCCATGCCGAGGGCGACATCGTCGCCGCCATCGACGGCTCTGCCCTGTCGCCTGCCGTCGCGGAAGCCGGGGTCTGGGTAGCCAGGAAGACCGGTCGTCCACTCACCCTGCTGCAGGCCATCGAACGGCCGGAAGGCGCGAACACTGGTGATCTCAGCGGCAGCCTGTCGCTCGGAAGCCAGGACGATCTGCTCAGCGAACTGGCCAGCCTCGACCAGCAGCGCAGCCAGTTGTTGCAGAGGCAGGGGCGCGTCGTGCTGGAGGCCCTCGCCTCGGGCCTCGACGCAGGCGCTGCCGGGGTACGGTTCGCGCAGCGCCACGGCGATCTCGTCGATGTGCTACTCGAGGCGGAGCCACAGGTGCGGCTCTTCGTGCTCGGCCGTCGCGGCGCCGGCCATGCGAGTGCCGTCGAGCATTTGGGGCGGAATGTCGAGCGGGTGATCCGCAGCGTGCAGCGCCCAGTCTTGGTGGTACCGGAGACATTCCATGGCGTGGCCAGCGCTCTGATTGCCTACGACGGTAGTCCGACGGCACAACGCTGCGTGGCCATGGTGGCGGAAAGCCCACTCCTCAAGGGCCTGCCCGCCACTGTTCTGATGGTGGGCGGCGATCCGGCGCGTGCGATGCAACTCGACGAGGCGGTGGCGCGCTTGACGGCCGCCGGTATCGCGGCCCGTGGTCTGCGCCTCGAGGCCGAGGTCGATGCCTGTGTGCTCGAGCAACTGGCCGCGACCGGCGCCGACCTGCTGGTAATGGGCGCCTACGGCCACTCGCGCATCCGCCACCTGCTGGTGGGCAGCACGACAACGGCATTGCTGCGGCAGTCGCCCGTGCCCGTCCTCTTGCTGCGCTGACTCGACGGCCGCTCAGCGGTCCTCGATCCGGAGGAGGCGATCGAGCGACCATCGACCCGGCCCTTTCATCGCGACCAGCAGGAGCGCCACCACCCAAACCCCGTGCGTTGGCCACGCCTCCGGGTAGACGAAGATCTGGATCGTGGCGGTCATGCCGATCAGCGCCAGTGCCGAGAGCCGGCTGGCGATGCCCAGTACCAGCAGGATCGGAAACGCGTGTTCGGCCACCGCAGCCACGGTCGCGGCCAGCTCGGGCGGCAGCAGCGGCAACTTGTATTCCTCTTCGAAGAGGAAGATGACGCTGTCGTTGAGCGCGAAGCCATCCACCTTGGTTCGACCGCTCTGCCAGAAGATCGCGGCCGGGAAAACGCGCGCGGCGAACAGCAGCAGGTCCTCGGGGAAGCGGGCCAGCAGAGCGTGGATTGGGGCCAGCCAGCGGGCCGGAGCGGAGAGCGGGGGCGTGGTCATGGCGGGGTCTCGTCGTGGAATGCAGTGGGGAACGGCGGAAGGAAGCCGTCGAACAGAGCGGCGTCGGGAACGACGGCCATCGCGCGATCACGCGCCTCGGCATCGACGAGCAGGCCGTCGCGCAGTGACTGCGCGAAGGCGGCCGCGCGGGTTGGTGCGAGGCTGTCGCAGCCCGGGTCAAGCAGTTCGCCCAGCGTGGGTGCGTGGCGTGCGGTGTCGAGTAGCGATCGAACGGCGTCGTCGATGGGCTCCACGCGGATGGCGTGACCATCGCGACGCACCAGCGTGATCTCCGTATTCCAGACGAGTCTGTCCGGGACGTCCGTGCCGTTCTGCATCGCCCACAGTGTGCGCGCCGGGAAGGGCGAGCCGTGCAGCCCTACGCTGGGGTGCAGGGCAATCCGGCGCATCGCGAGTGCGTCGAGGTCGGTGTTGGATAGCGAGGCCACGCTCAGGGCGGGCACGTCGGCCGCGTGCCAAGCGCGGCGTCGCAGGCCGTCGAGCCGGGCGACGTCGGCGAGATAGGGCAGCGCTGCGACCGGGCCGAAGCCCTCGAGGAACTCGGCGAAGCCGGCACCGTATGCCAGCAGCACCGGATGCGACGGCGGACGCCGGCGCACGAACTCGGTCGCCATCGCCGAGAAAAATTCGGGCCCGACCAGTCGCTCGATGGAGGGAAAGCCCTCCGCCAAGGCACGCACGAGGCTCGACATCACCGTATTGCGATGCACATCGAAGCGGGGCGGGGCCGCTACGGCGGGGTCGAGCAGGGCGGTCGCCAGTCCAGACAGCGTGGAACGTGGCGCTGAGGCGGCGGCCATCAATCCGCCCTCATCGCATGGCGGCGTTGGAGCGTGCGCGCAGTGCGGGCTTCACCGGCCAGGACGTCGAACGAAGGCACATCGGTGTCCCACTCGACCAGCGTCGGCAAGGGGGCAACACGCGTCATCACGAGGGCATACAGCGACCATGCCTCATCGCCGACGACCGAGCCATGGTCGTCGATGCGCAGCAGCGTGCCGTCGCCAAGGGCCTGGATGGTGTGGCCGGCGAGATGGATCTCGCCGACCGCATGCAACGGGTAGCGGTCGAGGTAGCGTGCTGGCGAATCGCCGCGGTTGTACTGGCTGACCACCACGTTGTTGAGGTCGAGCAGTAGGCCACAGCCGCTGCGTGCCACCAGTTCGGCGAGGAAGGCGGCCTCTTCCATCGCACTGCCGGCCAGCGCGACATAGGTCGAGGGGTTCTCGATCAAGACGCGGCGTTGCAGGCGCTCCTGAAGCCGATCGACGTGGCGCACGACGCGGTCGAGCGTGGCCGCGTCGTAGGCGATCGGCAGCAGGTCGTTGAAGAACACGCCACCGTGCGTCGACCAGGCCAGATGTTCCGAAACGATGGCCGGCTCGAAGCGCGCCACCACGCGGGCAAGGCGCTCGAGATGGCGTTCGTCAAGCGCTTCCTCCCCGCCGATCGACAGCCCGACGCCGTGCAGCGAGAGGGCGAACTCGCTGCGGACGGCGTCGATCCGGGCATGTACCGGCCCGCCCGCACCCATCAGGTTCTCGGCGTGGACTTCGATGAAGTCGAGGTCCCGGCCGTCGGCCAGCAGCGCGTCCGCGTGCACCGGCTTGAAGCCAATCCCGATGCCGTTCGGTAGCGTGCTGGTCGTCATCGGGATGAGCGGCAGCGGCTGGTGCGCGGAACTCAGCGACCGGCGATCGGCGTCAGCGAGCCCTTACCCTTCGGCGTCTCGATGCTGGTGCAGGTGCCGGCTGGAACCAGTTTCCATGCGTTGCCCTGGTAGTCGATCTTCGACGTGCCGGCACAGGTGGTGCCGGGGCCTGCGGCGCAGTCGTTCTCGCCGGCCTTGGCGACGCCGTAGCACTTCTC
Organism: Silanimonas sp.; assembly: GCA_026005095.1. Classification (GTDB taxonomy): domain Bacteria; phylum Pseudomonadota; class Gammaproteobacteria; order Xanthomonadales; family Xanthomonadaceae; genus Silanimonas. Next base: position 42,719 of record BPKK01000012.1, read on the forward strand.
CTTGCCACCGCGGGGTGCCTCTTCGGCTGCGGTCGGCGTGGTGAGGGTACCCAGCGTCAGGACGGTGGCGAGGGTGAGAGCGAACGAGGGAGCGGTGCGATTCATGGCGATGTCCTTCGGGGGTGTCGGGATGGTGTGGCGCGCAGCAGTGATCTACCGTGCGCTTCCAACCTACGTTGAGGGAGCGTCAACGGTTACAGTCATGGGCGAAAAGCGCCTGAAAGGCGACGGCCTGGACGAGCTGCGCTGGGCAGATCCGCGAGATCGAGGCGCCGAGGCTCACCGCCTTCCCGACAGCGAACCCGCATAGCCTCGTCGCGACCGCTTCTTCGGGCTGCCGACTGCTTTGCTGCCACGTGCTGCCGGCCGATGCGGTTTTGGCTGCCCTCGTGCGCGCGTTGCCGAGCTCGATAGTCGTCGACCGGCGTGGGCGTGATGTGCTTCGACTGATGGGAGAGCCCATCGCCGCTGAAGCGACCGTCGTGTGGGCGATGGACGCTTCGCCGCCATCCGATCCATGAGTCGGCTGAGGCTGGCGCCGCAGAACAGGCTGAAGCACAGCAGCCACGCGATGAGCACGGCCCACGACGCGTGGCCTAGGCGTTGCAGCAGCGGTTCGCTGGGCGTCTTAGTCCTTACTCGATCCCGTGTTCGGCGGCCAGTCGGGCGACCCAGCCTTCGTCGATCCAAGAGAGCAGTGCCGGAGCCGCGATCTCGGGCGGGATCGGCGAGGCTCCTTCGGTGCAGGCCCCGGCCAGGGTCGCGCCGCTGCGGAGGCGCTCCAGGAGAAGGGCTTCATCGGCCGTCATGCTGCGGAAGAAGGTCTGTCCATCGCGGCGCCAGAACGCGATGGTGGTGATCGACCGGTCGGCCGCATCGTCCCACGGGGCCTCAGGTTCGCGCCAGCGCGCGATGGCCGCGGCCTCGACTTGTCCGGTGGCGAGCGCCGGCACCCACGCGACGCGGAGCCGGGCCCACGCCGCCACCGGCAGCGCGAGCAAATCTGCCCGATCGACCAGTTCGGCATCAGCGGCATCGAAGGCGCGGCGCAACCCGGCGTCGATCGTCGCCACGCCGGCAGCAGTCGCCAGTCGAGGGTCGCGAGCCCTCAGCCAATCCGGGAAGTCGAGGCCGTAGCGGTTCAGCGAGCGATCGCGCGGTGGATGGGTTTCGACGTAGGCCAGGGCCAGGGCATCGAAGGCGTCTTCACCCAGCATCCGCGCGCAGCGCTCGAACACCGAGGCCAGGGCCTCGACGAGCCGTCGCCGGTAGGCATTGGCATAGACCGAGAGCCGCTGCTCTATCGTGAAATGCGGCGTACCGAAGATGTCGACCTCCGCTTTCGCCGCACCAGAGAGCACGGTGTCGAGGAAGCGCTGCTGCAGTGACGCGAGCGCGCTCATGGGGCAAGCGATTTGAGGGCATCGGCCTCGATGTGGCGCGCAATGCCCAGCTCGGCTTCGAGGTCCTGCAGCGACGGGATATGGTCGTCGCGCTCGATCATCGTGGCGCGACCGCCGGTGCGCTCGACAAACATGCGGTACAGCGCCCACACCGGGTCGGCGACCGCTGCATCATGGGTGTCGATCAGGTAGCCGTCGCGGACGGTATGGCCGGCTAGGTGCACCTGTTGCACGCGGTCCAGCGGCACGCCGTCGAGGAAGTCGAGTGCATCGAAGCCGTGGTTCACCGCGCTGACGTGGATGTTGTTCAAGTCGAGCAGCAAGAGGCAATCGGTCTCTTGGCATAGCGCGTCGAGGAAGGCCCATTCGGTCATCTCGTCCTCGCGGAACACCACGTAGCTGGAGACGTTCTCCAGCACGAGACGCCGGCCAAGCAGGTCCTGCACCTGCCGCACGCGGGCGGCGACGTGCCGCACGGCTTCGGCGGTGTACGGCAGCGGCAGCAGGTCGTGGGCGTGGATGCCACCATGGCCGCCCCAGCAGACATGGTCGGAGACCCACAGCGGCTCGACGCGCGCGGCCAGCGCTTTCAGGCGCTTCAGGTAATCGAGGTCGAGCGGGTCACTGCCCCCGATCGAGAGCGTCACCCCGTGCATCGCCATCGGGTAGTCGGCACGGATTCGGTCCAGCCATTGCAGCGGCTTTCCGCCGTCGACCATGAAGTTCTCGGAGATGATCTCAAGCCAGTCGACGTCGCGTATCGACTCGGCAAAATCAGCATAGTGCTGTGGCCTCAAGCCAAGGCCAAAACCCGGCGATCGACAGAGGTGGGGCGTGCAGGATGTCATCGGCATCAGCATTCCCGGTGGCAGTGGCCGGCCCGGAGGGCCGGCCCTGCGCGGACGTAATCAGCGTTCGGCGATGTCGCCGATGGTGCCGTCCTTTTCTAGGCATTCCTTGGCCGTGATGGCCTTGAAGCCGTGGCCAGCGCACTCCGCATTACCCTTGCAGGCATGCTCGGTGGTCTTGCAATCGTTCTGGCCCTTGCAGGCGGTGATGCCATAACAGTGGACGGTGTCGGTGGCGGCAATGGCGGCACCGGAGCTGCCCTTCGGGGCTTCTGCGGCGGCCGCAGCGAAGGCGGTCGCGAAGGTGGCGGCGAAAGCGGCGAGCGAGAGTGAGGTTTTCATCGGAAACGTCCTGTGGGCGAGCGCATGGGTGGAAGGGGCTCGCCCGGCATGGGCGCTCCCCGGTGGCGAGGCTGGTGGCGTGATCCCGAAGGGACGGCGTAGTCGATCACCTCGCGAATTCACCCTACGTCTGCCTGGTGAGCCCGGTTACAGCCATGGATGAAAAGAGTGTGAAAGGCGGCGTGAGATGCCCATGCAGCGGCCACAGCCGCGTTGCGAGATCCGTCTCACACTGCCTCGAGCTGGAATCCCGGATTGAGGCCGGACACTTCGGCGAAGTCGCCGATCTTCGCGCGCCCCATGGGTGCATACGGTGTTCTCGGCAGACTCCCGGTATTCCGCCACCGGTGCTGCACTCGCCGGCGATATCGCGCGCGGTCTCTATTACGCCTGCAATCTCGGAAAGCTTTTGGATTTCTTGGTCTGGTTCGAGTTCGAACCTTCGCAGGACACACGCTTCGATGCGCTGCCTGCTCGGGACGCGGTCCGGAGTGTCCTGCGGACAGATGCCATAGAAGAACGAAGCCCCGGATTCCCGGGGCTTCGTGTTCCAACCGCGCAGCCGAGCCGCGCCGCGTTTCCGATCAATCCGTCATCAGAGCAGCGGCACCAGCAGCAGGGCGACGATGTTGATGATCTTGATGAGCGGGTTGATGGCCGGGCCTGCGGTGTCCTTGTAAGGGTCGCCCACGGTATCGCCGGTCACCGCGGCTTTGTGGGCGTCAGAGCCCTTGCCGCCGTGGTGGCCTTCCTCGATGTATTTCTTGGCATTGTCCCAGGCCCCGCCGCCGGTGCACATCGAGATCGCCACGAACAGGCCGGTGACGATGGTGCCCATCAAGAGGCCGCCGAGCGCGGCCGGCCCCAGCAGCAGACCGACCAGAAGCGGCACCACCAGCGGCAGCATCGAGGGGAAGATCATCTCCTTGATGGCTGATTTGGTGAGCAGGTCCACCGCCTTGTCGTACTCAGGCTTTCCGGTGCCCTCCATGATCCCGGCGATCTCACGGAACTGGCGCCGCACCTCCTCCACCACACTACCGGCAGCGCGGCCGACTGCCTGCATGGCGTAGGCACCAAACAGGTAGGGGATCATGCCGCCGATCAGCAGTCCGATCAGCACCTCCGGCTTGTTGATCGAGAAGTCGATGACGCCGGCGCCGAACTTCTCGTCCAGCTTGTGCGAGTAGTCGGCGAACAGCACCAGCGCAGCAAGGCCCGCCGAGCCGATGGCATAGCCCTTGGTGACCGCCTTGGTGGTGTTGCCGACCGCGTCCAGCGCATCCGTGGTCTTGCGGATTTCCTTGTCGAGGCTGGACATCTCGGCGATGCCGCCCGCGTTGTCGGTGATCGGGCCATAGGCATCCAGCGCCACGATCATGCCGGCCATCGACAGCATCGAGGTGGCGGCAATCGCGATGCCGAACAGGCCGCCCAGGCTATAGCAGCCCCAGATCGCTGCCGCCACCACCAATACCGGGGCGGCAGTGGACTTCATCGACACTGCAAGCCCGGCGATCACATTGGTGCCGTGGCCGGTCTCGGAGGCCTTCGCGACCTGCCGCACCGGGCCGAATTCGGTAGCGGTGTAGTACTCGGTGATCACCACCATGGCCGCCGTGAGAACGAGGCCGGCAAGCGCGCAGAGGAAGACCGGCAGCACCTTGCCGGTGGGCATCATCGCGTCGGTGACGAACCAGAAACCGATGGCTGCGAGCACTGCTGAGGCGACCAGCCCCTTGTACAGCGCCTTCATGATTCGGCCGTCACTTCCCACCTTGACGAAGAAGGTGCCGAGGATCGAGGCCACGATCGAGACCGCGCCGAGCACCAGCGGGTAGAGCACGCCGGAGAAGCCATAGGTGCTGAAGTAGATGCCGGCGATCAGCATCGCGGCGATGATGGTGACGGCATAGGTCTCGAACAGGTCGGCGGCCATGCCAGCGCAGTCGCCCACGTTGTCGCCCACGTTGTCAGCGATGACTGCCGGATTGCGCGGGTCGTCCTCGGGGATGCCGGCCTCGACCTTGCCCACGAGATCGGCGCCCACATCGGCGCCTTTGGTGAAGATGCCGCCGCCGAGCCGGGCGAAGATCGAGATCAGCGAACTGCCGAAGGCGAGACCGATCATCGGCTGCAGGGCCTTCTTCACCGCCGCCTCGCTGCCCGCCGCGCCGCCCACCAGCCAGAAGTAGCCGGCTACACCAAGCAGCCCAAGGCCGACCACCAGCAAGCCGGTGATGGCGCCGCCTCGGAAGCTCACTGCCAGTGCGGCATCGAGGCCCTTTGTAGCCGCCTGGGTGGTGCGGACATTGGCGCGTACCGAGACGAACATGCCGATGAAACCGGCGACGCCCGAGAGTATGGCGCCGATGGCAAAGCCGATGGCCGTGGCCCAGCCGAGCTGTGGCACCAGGCCGATGACCAGGAAGAGCACGGTGCCAACGATGGCGATGGTGCTGTACTGCCGGCGCAGGTAGGCGCCCGCGCCCTCCTGGATCGCGGCGGCGATCTGCTGCATGCGGTCGTTGCCCGCGGGTTGCGCGAGGATCCAACGCGACGAGGCCACGCCATACACGATGGCCAGCGCCGCGCAGGCCAGCGCGATGGTGATTCCGTACTGCTCCAACATCCTGACCTCCCCAGACTTCGGATTTGAACCCAGACACGAGAAGGCGGCCGGACGGCCGCCCGGGGACGAGTATTGCCGAAGGGGGGGCGGCGCGCTATGCCGCAATGCCGCGTGATGCGTGGTCGATTTGCTGCAATGCCGCATCACCAGCGAAGCCATCGCGAGGCGATGGCTTCGCTGGCGGCGACGGTGATCGCGATCGCGAGGCCGTACCAGAGCAGCACGTATCCCGGCTGGTCGGCCTGGCAGTGGAACGCGTAGGCGAAGGCGCCGAGGCTGCCGGCCGCCAACCCCACGGCCCGCGCGGCGCGGCGGGGGTTGGTCGGCGCCGCCCGACGCAACGCCCAGACAAAGCCGACCGCGGGCAGTGCCGACAGCAGCGGAATGGCGGTCAGGCAGACCAGGATCGTCGGCGAGGTGAAGAGCGCCGCACGTGCGCCGTGGGGGGTCGCAAGCACCGTCAGCAGCGTGGCGATCGCCAGCCAGCCCGGTGCCAGCCAGCGGGCATGCTCGATCGCGGATGCCGCGCGACCGGGAAGGCCCGCACGGATCGCCACCGCGCTGCCGACCAGAGCGAGCAGGCCCAGCGCCCCCACCTTCTGTCCGAACAGCGGCGCGGCCACTGCGGCGCCAAGGTCAGGGCGAGGGCCCAGCACCGTGAGCATCAGGGCCAGGGCTGCCCCCAGGCCGACGAGGCCGGCAAGCCAGCCATCGCGGCGCGGATTCGTGTGCGGCAGAGCGTCGGGCTGGCGGGCCAGCAGGGCGATGAGGTCGTCGGTTTTCATGGGATGTGTCCGTCGGCGGCGAGGCGCTTCGCGAGCGATTTCAGACCGCGGTGGATGCCGACTTTCACGGCGGAGACCGACAGCCCGGTCGCGGTGGCGGCATCTGCCACCGAGCGGCCCTCCAGTTTGACCAATTCGATGGGGCGCCGCTGCTTGTCAGGCAGATAGGCGAGCAGGACGTCGAGGTCGGCGCGCGCGGCGGGCTCGGCCGCGTCGGCCGGATCGGCGAAATCCTGGGTCTCGGCCAACAGGTCGAAGCTGAGTTCTCGGCCCGGCTGCCGCCGCCGCACGAGGTCGATCAGCTTATAGCGCGCAATAGCGTACAGCCATGGCTCGAAGGGCTGGTCCGCATCGTAGGTGTGCGCCTTGAGATGTAGGGCCAGCAGGCATTCCTGCACCACGTCCTCGGTGTCACCCAGCAGGCTGGGCGCCATCCGCTGCAGTTTTCCCGCGGCAAAGCGGCGCAGCAGCTCCGCGCATCGGCGCAGGGCTTCGGCATAGCGACGCTCGTCGCCCGCACGACCCGCGCGGAACAGGAGGCCCAGCGGCGCGTCGGTCGAGTCGGGCAGGGTCATCGCGATGGGCAGAGCCAGGGCGGGCATGGGCGTCGGCGGGACGGGTCTCTCTCTCTTTCGTGTCCCGAAGGCCGCCGGTTACAGCCGGTTACACCAGGGTGCCCCGCCGCAGGAAGGACTCAGCGAAACGCGTGGCCTCGGCCGGCCGCCCGAGGTGGTAGCCCTGCAGCAAGGCGCAGTTGCGGGTGATGAGGTAGCGGGCCTGGTCCTCGGTCTCCACGCCCTCGGCCACCACGGTAAGCCCGAAGTGCCGGCCCATGGCGAGGATGGCATCGACGATGGCGGCATCGTTGGCATCGGTGCCGAGATCGCGCACGAAGGCCTTGTCGATCTTCAGGCCGTCGGCCGGCAGGCGCTTCAGGTAGGCCATCGAGGAGTAACCGGTGCCGAAATCGTCGATGTAGAAGCGCACCCCGCGCGAGCGCAGGGACTTCATCCGCTCGATCGCGGTGTCGATGTCACCCAGCACCACGCCTTCGGTGATCTCCAGAACCAGCATCGAGGGCGGCACTTCGAAGGCATGCAGAACCTTGATCAGCTTGTCCTCGAAGTCGGGGGCGCGGAACTGCCTCGGGCTGATGTTCACGCTGACGTACTGCTGCGGACCGAGCAGCCCGGCCTCACGCCAGGCACGGATCTGGCCCAGCACGGTGCGCAGCACCCAGTCGCCGAGTTCGATAATGAGGCCGCTTTCTTCGCATAGCGGGATGAACTGCGCTGGCGAGATCGGGCCACGTACCGGATGGGTCCAGCGTACCAGGGCCTCGGCCCCGCGCACCCCGCCATGCGCATCCACCAGCGGCTGGTAGACCATGTCCAGGGTGCCCTCCGAGAGTGCGTGGCGCAGGTCGGTCTCGAGGGCATGCCGCTCCTCCATGGCCTCGAGCAGGCCGCGCTCGAAGAAATGGATGGTATTCCGGCCCTCGGTCTTGGCCTGGTACATCGCCGTGTCGGCGTACTTGATCAGGTTCTCCGGCGTGCCGTGCTCGTCCGGGAACAGGGCCACGCCGATGCTGGCCGAGAGCCGGAACACCTCGTCGCGTACCACGATCGGCTCGGCCAGGGCGAGGCGCAGCTTCTCGGCGGCGCTGCGGGCATTCGCCGCGGCCTTTTCGCGCAGTTCCCCCAGCATCGGCAACACGGCCACGAACTCATCGCCCCCCAGCCGGGCCACCAGGTCCACCTCGCGCAGCTGCGAGCGCAGGCGCCTGGCTACCTCGATCAGTACCGCATCGCCGATGCTGTGACCGCGGGCATCGTTGAGGGTCTTGAAGTGGTCCAGATCGATGAACAGCATCGCCCCGTGGGTGCCGCTGCGCTCGGCCACCGCCAGTTCATGCGCGAGCCGCTGGAACAGCAGGCGGCGATTCGGCAGGTTGGTGAGGGCATCGTGGTTGGCGAGGTGGTCGGCCGCGGCTTCGGCACGCAGCCGGGCGGCGATGTCGGCCTGCAGCTCGGCATTGGTCTGCGCCAGATCGCGGTAGGCGCTGCGCAGGCTGTTGCGCATGGTTTCCAGGGCGTCCATCACCCGGTCGATCTCGTCGCCGCCACCGGCGGCCGGGGCACGGATGCGGAAGCTGGACGATTCGTCGCGCAGGTCGAAACGCTCGGCGGCCCGGGCCAGCGCCGAGAGGTGGCGGGTCACGATCTGCCGCACCACCAGCAGCAGCATCAAGCTGATCAGCAGGGTGATGCCGGCCTGGGTGAAGAGGATGCCAAGGGCGCGGTTCCGGGCCTTGGCCTGCACCGCGCCGATGTCCAGCTCCAGGAGCAGGCTGCCGAGCAAGGCATCCTCGCCATCGCGCTGGTAGCGCAGCGGCAGGCGCTCGATGCGGCTTTCCCCGGTGGCATGCTCGCCGAGCCGGGCTCGTACCGGGCCGTCGCTGCCGTCGGCGGCCAGTTCGCGCACCTCGACCGAGGCGATGAAGGGGCGCTGCCGGATGGCATCGAGCTGCAGCCGCAGCTGGGCATCGTCGTAGTTCCACAGCGAGAGCGCGATCGGCTCCAGGGTGGCCTGGCCGAGTTGTTCCACTTCACGGTCGAGCTGGGCGAGCTGGCCGCGGTAGCCGGCCCAGGCCTCGATCGCAGCGAAGACCGTGCTCACCACCAGGCTGGTGCCGAGCATGAACAGGAACAGCCGCGCTCCGATGCCGCGTAGAGGCGCGCGCAGCCGGCGGATCACCCCTTGCTGGCCTCGCGATGGCTCGGACATGCGGCTTCGGTGCTCCGGCGGCGGTACGGCCAGCATAGTCTCCCGGCCGGGCCTGTCCAGCACCCGCAGCCCGCCTTCAGTTCACTTCGACCATGCCGGCAGCTTCTTCGCCAGCAGGGGCAGGCGCGGGCGGACGAAGGCCGGCAGGCCATCCTTGCCGTAGGGGGGGGGAGCTTCGCCGCGGACCAGCGGTTCGAGGTAGCGGCGGCAGGCCTCGCTGATGCCGAAGCCGTCCTTGCGGATGAAGGCCTCCGGCAGAGTCTTTTCGCGGTTGGCGATCTCGGAGAGCGGGTGCGGCACGATCTTCCAGCGGTAGGGCGCATCGCTCGTGCGCTGGATCGTCGGCATCACGCCGTTCTTCCCGGCCAGGGCCAGCTCCACCGCCGCCTTGCCCACCGCCATGGCCTGCTGCAGGTCGGTCTTGCTGGCCAGGTGCCGGGCCGAGCGCTGCAGGTAGTCCGGCACCGTCCAGTGCACCTTCACGCCCAGCCTGTCCTTGCACAGCGCCGCCAGCATCGGGCCCACGCCGCCGAGTTGGGAGTGGCCGAAGGCGTCCTTACCGCCCGCCTCGGCCACGAAGCGGCCATCGGCATGGCGGATGCCCTCCGAGACCACGACGACGCAGTGCCCCACTCTCTCCACCACGGCCTTCACCTTGGCGAGGAAGGTGGCCTCGTCGAAGGCGCGCTCGGGGAACAGGATGAGGTGCGGGGCCTCATCCTCGCCGCGGCCGGCCAGGCCCGCGGCCGCGGCCAGCCAGCCGGCATGGCGGCCCATCACCTCGTAGACGAAGACCTTGGTCGAGGTATCGGCCATGGCGGCCACGTCGAGCGCCGCCTCGGCCACCGAGACTGCGGTGTATTTCGCCGCCGAGCCGAAGCCGGGGCAGCAGTCGGTCACCACGAGGTCGTTGTCCACGGTCTTTGGCACGCCCACGCAGGTGAGTGGGTAGCCCAGTTCCGAGGCCACCTGGGAGAGCTTGAGGGCGGTATCGGCCGAATCGTTGCCGCCGTTGTAGAGGAACCAGCGGATGTCATGGGCGCGGAAGACCTCGATCAGGCGTTCGTACTGGGCGCGGTCCTGCTCGATGGACTTCAGCTTGAAGCGGCAGCTGCCGAAGGCGCCGCCGGGGGTATGGGCCAGCCCCTTGATCTCGGTGGGCTTGAGCTTGCGGGTGTCGTAGAGCTCCTCGCGCAGGGCGCCGAGGATGCCGTTCTTCGCCCACAGGGCGGGCACCCGGTGGGCACGGGCGGTGGCCAGCACGGCGCTGGCGGTGGCATTGATGACGGCGGTCACGCCGCCGGACTGGGCATAGAGCAGCTGGCCTTTGGGCATGGGGGGTCTCCAGGGAATGGTTTGACTTCACCACCCGGGGCGGCTAGCGTGCAAGCGTCCGCACGGCCTGTCGGCGGCCCCCCAGCATCCGAAACGGGGGTGAAGACGGTGCCGTGCGTCATCGTTTATGGAGCCTCCCAGATGCGACTCGTCTTCCTCGGCGCCCCCGGTTCGGGCAAGGGCACGCAAGCAGCCAAGCTGCGCGAGCACTTCGACATCGCCCACATCTCCACCGGTGACCTGCTGCGCGCCGCGGTGAAAGAGGGCACGCCGCTCGGCCTGCAGGCCAAGGCGGTGATGGATGCCGGCCAGCTGGTGTCCGACGAGATCGTGCTTGGCATGCTCGAAGAGCGCCTGGCCAGGCCGGACACCGCCAAGGGGTTCATCCTCGATGGCTACCCGCGCAACCTGGCCCAGGCCGATGCTCTGGACGGCCTGCTGGCGCGCCTGGGCCAGCCGCTCGATGCCGTGGTGAAGTTCGAGGTGCCCAACGAGGTCATCGTCGGCCGCTGCGAGATCCGCTACGCCGCCGAGGGCCGCGCCGACGACCATCCGGAGACGGTGCGCAAGCGGCTCGCCGTCTACGCCGAACAGACGGCGCCGGTGGCCGGCTTCTACCAGGCGCGCGGGCGCCTCGTCGTGGTCGATGGTGTTGGTCCGGTAGACGAGGTCTTCCAGCGCATCGTCTCGGCCCTACCCGCGCGCTGAATCCCTTGCGTCTCCACATCCTCGGCATCTGCGGCACCTTCATGGGCGGCGTGGCCGCCTTGGCGCGCGAGCTCGGCCACGCCGTCGAAGGCAGCGACCAGAACGTCTACCCGCCGATGAGCACCCAACTCGAGCAGTTGGGCATCACGCTCGCCTCGGGCTACACGCCGTTGAACATCAGCGCCGGCGTCGACGAGGTCGTGATCGGCAACGCCCTCTCACGTGGCAATGCCGCGGTGGAGCATGTGCTGGACGCTGGTCTGCGCTACACCTCGGGCGCCCAGTGGCTCGCCGAACGCGTACTGCGTGGGCGCGAGACCCTGGCGGTGGCTGGCACCCACGGCAAGACCACCACCACCGCGCTGCTGGCCTGGCTGCTTGAGTCCGCCGGCCGCGCCCCGGGCTTCCTCGTGGGCGGTGTGCCGGGGAACTTCGGCGTCTCGGCGCGGCTTGGCACCGGGCGCGAGTTCGTCGTCGAGGCCGACGAGTACGACACCGCCTTCTTCGACAAGCGCAGCAAGTTCGTGCACTACCGTCCCGCGGTGGCGGTGCTGAACAACCTCGAATACGACCACGCCGATATCTTCCCCGACCTCGCGGCAATCCAGCGGCAGTTCCACCACCTCGTGCGTACCGTGCCGGGCCGCGGGCGGCTCATCGTCAATGGCGAGGACGCCGCGCTCGCCGAGGTGCTGGCCATGGGCTGCTGGACCCCGGTGGAGCGTTTCGGCCTCGTCGATGCGGAAGGCCAACCGGAGGCGAAGCTGCCGGAGGATCCAGCCCTCGACTGGACCGCCCGCCTGCTGGCCGCCGACGGCTCGCGCTTCCTCGTCGCCCATCGCGGGGTCGAGCTCGGTACCGTGGAATGGCCCCTGCTCGGCCGCCACAACGTGATGAATGCGCTCGCTGCGCTGGCGGCCGCGGCGGCCGTGGGCTGCGATGCTAGGGCTCTGCTGCCGGCCTTCGCCGGCTTCGCCAGCGCCAAGCGCCGCCTCGAGGTGGTGGGCACGGCGCGGGGCGTCACCGTCTATGACGATTTCGCCCACCACCCGACGGCCATCCGAGCCACCCTCGACGGCCTGCGCGCCAAGGTCGGGGCGGCACGCGTGATCGCCGCGCTGGAGCCGCGTAGCAACTCGATGCGTCTTGGGGCCCATGCCGACGCGCTGGCGCCCTCGCTCGACCCGGCCGATGCCACGGTCTTCCTGCATCGTCCGAATCTGCCCTGGGACGCCGCGAAGGTGGTGGCCGCGGTGCGCGGCATTGCCCGCACGGTACCCGACGTGGAGCACCTCGTGGCCACCCTCGCCGCCGAGGCGCGTGAGGGCGACCATGTGGTGTTCATGTCGAACGGCGGCTTCGAGGATGCCCCGCGGCGCTTCCTCGCCGCGCTGCGTGGCTGATCACGACCCCACCAGGCCCCGAAGCGGAGGAGCCGCCGGAAGACGCCCCACAGGGATTGCGGTGGAATGCCCTAGCCGCCGTCGGGGGGCGTGGGCACGAGGCCCGGTTCGGGCGCGAGGCTCATCGCCTCACAGCATAGCGAGGCGCCACCCCAGCCAGAGCGGCACCCCGGCGTAGAACACGAGGCGGGCGAACCACTCGCCACCTTCGCGCAGGGCCGGCATGCACCTCGGCGCGAGCAGGGCCGCTGCGAGCTGGAAGGCCTCGACGAGCAGCCGCAGCAGGGCGGCGAGCAGCATCAGGCCGAGCGACCAGGCGCCCCACCAGAGGAGCAGCCCGGAAAGCCAGGCGCCGGGCCCGTAGGTCAGCCATTCGCCGAAGGGGCCACCGAAGGCGATCACCTGGTGCAGCCGGAAAGCGACGAGGGCCGGCAACAGCGGGAACAGGCCGAACTTCAGCAGACCGTGGTCGAGCCCGGGGCGGCGCGCCCGTTGCCTCGCGCTGGCGAGCCGGGCGAGGAGGGGCAGGCCGGCCTCATCCGCGGGGGAACCCGCTGTTTCCATGTTCTCGCCGCGACCAAGGGCGGCGCGCAGAGCCGCAAGCTCGCTGCTACCGATGCCCAGGCGTCTTCCTGAGGCGAGCACGAGATCGCCGCCGGGCAGCGGCAGGGGCAGGGTCCAGGGCTGGACCCCCGCGATGGATGCCAGCGGTACCTCGGCGCGCCGGCGGCGCCGCTCGATCACCAGGCTCTCGCCTTCGAGGCCGAGTCGGGCGCGAAAGGCCCGGCCGAGTGCCCAGGCGAGGACGAGCGGGGCTAGCACCGCGCTGGCGTAGAACGTGAGCTGGGAGAGGCTCTGCACCTGCCAGCCGATCCGCGTGGCCATGCCGTGTGCCAGCGCCACGAGGCCGAGGCCGGCGATGATCCGCAGCAGGGCGATGACAAGGCGCGCCCAGCCCGGCGCATGCAGCACGGGCAACCCGGCGCTGGCCACCGCGCCCGGCGGGAGCTGCAGGCGTTCCGGCGACCAGGGCCGGGCCGGTGTCGGTGCGAAGCGACGCCACAGGCCGAGCAGGCCGAACACAGCGAGCAGACCGGCTCCGGCCTGCCCCACCCAGTCGCCCCAGGCCACCATCAGGGTGGGCAGGGGCGTGGCGGCACTGAGCGTGCCGGTGAGCACCGCCTGCTGCCCCATCTCGGTGTGCACCACCACCGCGCCGCTGGCATCGACGATGGCCGAGAGGCCGTTGGTGGTGACGCGCAGCTGCGGCAGCCGGGTCTCGATGCTGCGGAAACGGGCCACCGCCAGGTGCAGGCGTGCCCCCTGCGGGTAGTGGGTGAACCAGCTGTCGTTCGACAGCCCGAGCAGCGCCTGCGCGCCCTGCCGTGCGCCTTCGAGGGCGAGACTGGGGCGGGTGTCGTCGAGGCAGATCAGCGGCAGCACTTCCACCTGGCGGCCATCGCGGTGGCGCAGCGGTAGCACACGGGCGCCGTCGCCGGCGCGCCAGCTCCCGGCCCAGGGCAGCAGGCGGCGGAAGGTCGGGCCCTCCAGCCAGTCCGGCACGTGCTCGGTGAGCGGGAACGGATGAGTCTTACGGTAGCGGCCAAGCAGGCCGCGCCCCGGCTCGAGGAACACGGCCACGTTGTACTCGCCCCGTGCATCGCGCTCGTAGCTGCCGAAGACCAGCGGCACGCCGGTGACATCGACGAAGCCCTGGATCTCGCGGTCGAGCAGGGCGGCCTCCTCGCTGCGTGGCTGGCCGAAGGTGGTGGGGTAGACCGTCTCCGACCAGAGCAGGGCCTCGGCGCCGTGGTCGCGGATCGCCGAGAAGCCGAGGGCGTAGTGGGTGTCCAGCACCTCGCGCACCACGTCGTAAGCGCTGCTTTCGCGGCGCCGGCGCTCATAGTCGGTGAGGTTCGACTGCACCATGGCCACGCGAAGCGCCGGTGCCGAGGCCGCTTCGGCCATCGCCGCCTCCACCTGCGGCAGGCGCCAGGCACCGTAGAGCGCGAGCCCGGCGGCGAGACCGGCTGCCGCGAGCAGGGGGCGGGCGAGGCGGACGGCCCCGGCGCGGCGCTGCTGCCAGGCCCGGGCCAGGGCCGCGTTCGCCAGCAGCAGCACCACAGTGAGGCCGGCAGCGCCGCCGAGATCGGCGGCTTGCCGCAGCCAGACCGATCCGTGCAGGCCATGGCCCAGGGTGTCGCCGAGCAGTTTGGGCAGCAGGGCCTCGGTGGCCACCCAGGCCGCGGCGGCGGCCAGCGCCTGCAGCACCGGACCATGCCCGCGCGCCCACCAGCGCACCAGTACGAAGGCGAGCAACTGCGGCTGTAGCAGCGGGCCTGCCAGCACCACGAGGACGATGCCCGCGGCGCTGCCCAGGCCGGTGAAGGCGCCCAGCGCGGCCCCGAACCAGGCGAAGGCGGCGGCGCTGAAGGCAAAGCCCATCAGCAGCGCGGAAAGCAGCACGCCGCGCCCGCTCTGCGCGCGATCGAGGGCGAGCAGCCAGGGGATGAGCAGCACGAAGCCGAGCGGCCAGGCTGCCTCAATGCGGGCATAGACGGAAAGCAGGAGTGCACTGGCGAGGATGCCGGCCAGCGGGGCGGTGAAGGGGCCGAGGCGTTGGCCGCGAAGCGGGTGGGGTCGGACGCCGGCCGAGGGGTCGGAGGTCAACGCGTCAGATCCTTGCGGCAGCAGATCAGGGCTTGGGCGGGCCGACCCAGCGGATCGGCAGGCCGGGCGGGGCGTGCTCGGGCGGCACCACGCGGTCGGCGCTCACCGGCAGGGGCTGACCGTCGGGACCACGAGGCAGCACGTCCGGCGAGAACATCAGGATCGGCTCCAGCGGCTCGCCCTCGTCGGTGAACTGGTAGTGGCGCACATAGCCCGGAGGCAGCTCGAAGTCGGGCGGCACGGCAAGCCCGGCGATCACCGGCATGGTGCCCGGCGGATTGAAGGCGCCGAGGCCCTCATGAATGCCGGCCTCATTGAGGGCGCGGATCACGTTGGCCGCGCTCGGGGCCGGGTC
This sequence comes from Silanimonas sp., assembly GCA_026005095.1. Taxonomy (GTDB): domain Bacteria; phylum Pseudomonadota; class Gammaproteobacteria; order Xanthomonadales; family Xanthomonadaceae; genus Silanimonas. The sequence goes on from BPKK01000012.1 coordinate 57,987, forward strand.
GCCCGGGCGTACGTAGCTGGCGAGATCGTCAGGATCGAAGGCCGGGCGTGGGTCGTGCAACTCGGGCGAATCGCTGTTCCAGGAGGGCGTGGCGTAGTACACCGCCGCTGCGGATGGCGCGGGGGGGGCCGTGTCGGCCATGGCCTGCCCGCGTGTGGGCTGGAGGGGCGTGCCGGGTCGGTCGGAAGACGGCAGCAGGGGAGCGAGGGCCAGGCCCAGGGCCACGAGCCCGGCGACGGTGGCGGTGCGCCGCCACCGTCGGCTGCCCCCGGAGTGGGGGCTGGGCTGGATGCGCAGACCGTCGTCCGGCATCGCCGTCAGGGGCTCGCCGGGTTGTACACCGAGAGCGCCCAGCCCATGCGTTCATGGCCGAGCCGGTTCCAGATCGGATTCCGGCCATTGGTGAAGCTGGTATAGCGCGGCGCGCCGGAGCCGGTGGTGCCACCGAACAGGCCGGCAGTGACGGTGCCGCCAGTATAGGTGGGGTGTACGTCGTCCGACTGGATGTAGTCGAAGCTGCTGGAGGTCGTCGCCATCTTGAAGTTGGCATCCCGCAGGGTGCTGCGCAGGGTCTGGGTGATGCGGGTGACGTAGCTGCTCTCGGTATCGCCCGGGCGGTAGCGGATGGCCTCGGAATCGACCAGTCCATCGCCATTGCTGTCGTAGTCGGCAGCCATGTACTGGGCGAAGCTGTCGGCGCATTGGAAGCCCTTCTGCCGGGCGTACTCGCACATCCAGTAGTTCATGCGCGCCAATGCCGGCAGAAAGCGGTCGCGCAGGTTCACTGTCTGGCCGGTGGCCGGGTCGCGGCAGCTGCTCTGCACGTTGTCGGCGTTGAAACCGGGGTAGTAGAGGTTGGAGATCACCTTCACCCGGGTGTTCGGATGGGCATTGGCATTGATGTAGTCCATCGCCGCCGCGACATAGGTCTTGCAGTTGTTCACCGCGGTCTCGAGCCCGCTGTAGTTGCAGGTTCCGCTCTGGCTCTTGAAGGCGGTGCGGGCCTGCAGGCCGTCGTTGCCGCACATCTCGAAGGTCACCACACGGGTGTTGCTGCTTTGCATCCAGCTGCGCTCGGCGACGATCTTGTTTTCATACACGTCACGGGCCACGGCGCCCGACTTGGCCCGGCGCACGCTCTGGATGTCGGCATTCCACAGGGCCGAGAGGTATTCGGCGTCCACCGTCGGCGCGGCGAAGCGCGCGGCATTGGTGACCGAGCCGTTGTAGCCGGCGTAGATCGAATCGCCGTAGGCCACGAGGCGGTAGGTGGTGCTGGTGCCGGCGCGATTAATGGTCCAGCTCACGTTCTGGTTGAGTGTGCTGGCGAAGGCCGGAAGAGCCAGCGCGGCCAGCGCGAGGGCCGGCACCCAGCGCCCGAGGGCGCGGAAAAGCGGTGTCTTCATCGAGGGATCCCCTGGTCGAGGGCCGGTTCCGGGGGCTCCGCCCCGGGCCGGCCATGGCATGGGGTGCCGGATGGCCCCCCGCGACCGCGGCTCCGCTCGCTCCCCCCCGGAGCCGTCGTCGCGGAACGGACGCTAGCGTATGGATCCGGGCGCAGCAAGCCGCATGCCCTGGCCGCGCATTTACTGGCCCTTTCTCATGCTGCATAGCAGCAATGTTTCCGGATGGAAATATTGCGGCGCAGCATTGCGCTGCGCCTGCCCGCAACTATCGTTTCAGTCGCGCAGGGGGATCGCAGGAAAGGCCGGTTCCGGATGAAGGTAGGAAGCCATTCCGGCATGCAGGGCCGCCAGCACGGCACGGGTGATGGCCTCCGTACCGGCGCTGCCGCCGAGATCTTTGGGCCGTTCCCTCGGGTTATGTTCGCCTGCAGCCAGTACCCGGGCCACCGCCGACTCGACGCAGGCCGCCTCGCGATGCAGGGAAAGCGAGTGGCGCAGCAGCAGGGCGGTGCTGAGGATGGCAGCGATGGGATTGGCGATGCCCTGGCCGGCGATGTCCGGGGCGCTGCCGTGGATCGGCTCGAAGAGCCCGCGGGTTCCCTCGCCGAGCGAGGCCGAGGGCAGCAGCCCCATCGAGCCCGCCAGCATCGCCGCCTCGTCGGTGAGGATGTCGCCGAACAGGTTCTCGGTCAGCACCACGTCGTAGGCAGCCGGGCGGGCGATCAGGTGCATGGCCATGGAATCCACCAGCTGGTGCTCCAGCAGCACGTCCGGGTAATGGGCCTGGTGGACGCGGGTAGTGACCTCGCGCCAGAGCCGCGAAGTTTCCAACACGTTCGCCTTGTCCACCGAGCAGACCCGGCCGCGGCGGCTGCGGGCGAGGCGGAAGGCCACATGAGCCACGCGCTCGATCTCGGCCACGCTGTACTCGCACACGTCCACCGCGCGATCGGCCAGGCGTTCCTTGCGGCCGAAATAGCTGCCGCCGGTGAGTTCGCGCACCACCAGAAGATCGACGCCGCGCAGCACCTCGGGTTTGATCGCCGAGTGCGTCAGCGTGGCGGGATGCGGCTTCACCGGCCGCAGGTTGGCGAAGACGCCGAGCGCCCGGCGCAGAGCGAGCAGGCCCTGCTCTGGCCGCACCTGGGCCTTGGGATCGCTCCAGCGCGGCCCGCCCACCGCGCCCAGCAGCACGGCATCGGCGCGTTCGCAGGCGGCGAGTGTGGCCTCCGGCAGCGGGTTGCCGCAGGCCTCGATGGCGGCACCGCCGATCAGGGCGTCCTCGAAGACGAAGCGATGGCCGAAACCCTCGGCCACCGCCTCCAGCACGGCGACGGCGGCGGCGATGACCTCGGGGCCGATGCCATCGCCGGCGAGCACGGCGATGCGGGCATTCACGGTATCAGACGACATGGGCGGCATCCTCGTGGCGGCGTTCGTATGCGGCGATGGCTTCGTGCTGGGAGAGCAGGTAGCCGAGTTCGTCCACGCCTTCGAGCAGGCAGGTGCGGGAGAAGGCATCGAGGACGAAGGGCAGGGACTCGCCCTCCGGCCAGTACACCCGGCCTTTGGCCACGTCGATCTTCAGCCTTAGCCTGGGCTGGGCGAGCAGGGTATCGACCACGGCCTCCGGCAGCACGATCGGCAGCAGGCCGTTCTTCAGAGCATTGGCGCGGAAGATATCGGCGATGCCGGCGCTGATGACGGCACGGATGCCGGCATCGAGCAGGGCCCAGGGGGCGTGCTCGCGCGAGCTGCCGCAGCCGAAGTTGGGACCGGTCACCAGGATGCGGGCCTGCGCGGCCTCTGGACGATTGAGCACGAAATCCGGATCGGGACGGCCTTCGGCGTCGTAGCGCCAGTCATGGAAGGCGTGGCGACCGAGGCCCTCGCGCGTGGTGGTGGTGAGGAAGCGGGCCGGGATGATCTGGTCGGTATCGATATTGGCCCGTGGCAGACAGGCGATGGGAGATTCCAGGCAACGGAAGGGACTCATGCATCCACCTCATGAGCAAAGGCCGGGGCAGGTACGGAAGGCGCAGCGCCGAGGCCGAGGAAGGGGCGGGGATCGGCCACGCAGCCAGCCACCGCGGCGGCGGCGGCGCTGGCCGGCGAGGCCAGCAGGGTGCGCGCGCCCTTGCCCTGCCGGCCTTCGAAATTGCGGTTGCTGGTGCTCACGGCGAGTTGGCCCGGGGCGACGACATCGCCATTCATGGCAATGCACATCGAGCAGCCGGCCTCGCGCCACTCGGCCCCGGCCTCGCGCACGATGCGGTCGATGCCCTCGGCTTCGGCGGCGCGTTTCACCGCTTCCGAGCCCGGCACCACCAGCATCCGCACCCGCGGATGCACGCGGCGGCCGCGCAGTACGGCGGCGGCTTCGCGCAGATCGGAGAGCCGGCCATTGGTGCAGCTGCCGACGAAGACCACGTCCACCGGCGTGCCGGCCAGCGCCTGCCCGCCTTCGAAGCCCATGTAGGACAGGGCGCGGACGGTCTCGGGCGCCGCCGGCGGCAGGTGGCCGTCCACCGGCAGTACCTGTCCGGGATGGGTACCCCAGCTCAGGGTAGGGCGAAGCTCGCCAGCATCGATCCGTACCTCGCGGTCGAAGCACGCCCCCTCGTCGCTGCGCCACTGCCGCCAGCGCGCGGCCGCAGCCTCGAAGGCGGCGCCCTGCGGCACCCGCTCGCGGCCGCGAAGCCAGTCGATGGTGGTGTCGTCCACGCCAATGAGACCGGCCCGGGCACCAGCCTCGATGCTCATGTTGCACACCGTCATCCGTTCCTCCATCGACAGGGCTTCGATGGCAGGACCGCGGTACTCGATGACGTGGCCGGTGCCGCCGTCCACGCCGATCCGGCCGATCAGGTGCAGGATGAGATCCTTGGCACCGCAGCCGGGGGGCAGGCGGCCCTCCACTGTCACCGCCAGCGTCTTCGGGCGCCGCTGCAGCAGGCACTGGGTGGCCAGCACATGCGCCACCTCGCTGCTGCCGATGCCGAAGGCCAGGGTTCCGAAAGCGCCGTGGGTGGCCGTGTGGCTGTCGCCGCAGACGAGGGTCATACCGGGTTGGGTGAGGCCGAGTTCCGGCCCCACCACGTGGACGATGCCGCGCCGCCCGCTGTCCCAGTCGAACAGCTCGATGCCGTGCGCGGCGCAGTTACTGCGCAGGGCTTCGACCTGGGCCTCGGCCTCGCGCGTGGCCCAGGCGCGACGGCCCTCCGGGCCGGGGGGCAGGGTGGGTGTGCTGTGGTCCAGCGTGGCCTTGTGGCGGTCGGGTCGGCGCACCGGCAGGCCGCGGGCGGCAAGTTCGGCGAAGGCCTGCGGGCTCGTCACCTCGTGCAGCAGGTGAAGATCGATGTAGAGCAGGGCCGGGGCTTCGGCGCTTTCCGGGCGCACCAGGTGGGCATCCCAGAGCTTGTCGAACAGGGTGCGTGGCGTGCTCATGCGCGGGCCTCCACGGTGTGGCGAGTGGCGGTCGGAAGGGGATCGGACGGCCGCGCGAGACGCCGGGCGACGCGCTGGGCCAGCGCCAACCAGGCCAGGGCACTGGCTTCGAGGATGTCGGTGCTGGTAGCGCTGGCACTCAGCTCCTCGCCCTCATGGCGGGTGCTCAGGGAGGCCTGGCCCTGCGCGTCCTCGCCACTGCTCACGCTGTGCACGGCATAACTTTCGATGTCGAGGTGCAGGCCGCGGGCCTCGGTGAGCGCGGCGAACAGGGCATGCACCGGGCCATCGCCGCTGCCACGGCCGAAATGCGCCTCGCCGTCCGGGGCGCGCAGTTCCACCGCCGCGGCGGGTTGCTCGCCTTGGCCGGCCCCGGTGGAGAGATGAAAGGCAGTGAGCTGCCAGCCCGCACCATTCGCGTCCTCGCCCAGCACCAGGGCCTCGAGGTCGGCGTCGAAGACCTCCTTCTTCTTCTCGGCCAGGGCCTTGAAGCGGGCGAACAGCCGCTCCTTTGCTGCGTCCTCGAGCGCGAAGCCGAGCAGTTCGAGGCGCTCGTTCACCGCCGCACGGCCGCTATGCCGTCCCAGCACCATCTGCGAGCGTGCCCAGCCCACGGTCTCGGGGCGCATGATCTCGTAGGTATCGCGGTGCTTCAGCATGCCGTGCTGGTGGATGCCGCTCTCATGGGCGAAGGCATTCGCCCCGACGATGGCCTTGTTGCGTTGCACGGCCATGCCGGTGATGCGCGAAAGCAGGCGCGAGGTGGGTACCAGGCGCGTGGTATCGATACCGGTACGGAAGGGGAAACGGTCCTTGCGCACCGATAGCGCCATGACGATCTCCTCCAGCGCGGCATTGCCGGCGCGCTCGCCGATGCCATTGATGGTGCATTCCACCTGCCGGGCGCCACCGGCGATGGCGGCAAGTGAGTTCGCCACCGCAAGCCCGAGGTCGTCGTGGCAGTGCGCCGAGAGGATGGCTTCGGCGGGCAGGGCGGTGCGCAGGCGGCGGAACAGGGCCTCGATCTCGTCCGGCGTGGTGTAGCCCACGGTGTCCGGTACGTTCAGCGTACGGGCGCCGGCGGCAGCGGCGGCAGCAAACACGGTCTCGAGGAATTCCGGTTCGGTGCGGATGGCATCCTCGGCGGAGAACTCCACGTCGTCGACGAGGCGACGTGCATGCTCGACGGCACGTACTGCCGCCTCGATCACCTCGGCCTGCGAAAAACCGAGCTTGTGCTCGCGGTGCAGGGGGCTTGTGGCGATGAAGACATGCAGGCGCGGGGCTTCCGCGGCCTCCAGCGCTCGCGCCGCGGCCTCGATGTCGCTGGGCCGGCAGCGCGCCAGGCTGCACACCCCGACCCCGCTGCCGCGCAGGGCCCGGGCGATGCGGGCAATGCCCTCGGCATCGGCCTCGGAGCTGGCAGCGAAGCCGGCCTCCACGGTATCGACGCCGAGTTCGGCCAGTGCCAGCGCGAAGCGCAGCTTTTGCGCCGGGCCCATGCTGCAGCCGGGCGACTGTTCGCCATCACGCAAGCTGGTATCGAAGATGCGGATGCGCTCCGGAGGGGCGGTCATGGCAGGGATCCTTCAGGGGAGGGGAAGACGGGATCGGCGGCGCGCCGCCGTGGCGGGCGCGGCGGGCGCGGACGGGTGTCGAGCAGGAGCTGGGCGAAGACCGCGGCATCGATGTTTCCGCCGGAGACCACCGCCACCTTGCGACGGCTGGCCACGCGGCGGCCGGCGGCCAGGGCCAGCGCCCCGGCGCCCTCGGCCACGATGTGCTCCTCGAGCATCAGTCGCGCGAGCGTCTCGCGCAGCTCGGCCTCGCGCACGATCACGAGGTCGTCGAGTAGCTGGGTGAGGAGGGCACGGGTGAGAACCCCCGCTTCGGCCACACGGGTGCCGTCGGCCAGCGTCGGCGCGGGCTGGATCGGCGAAGGATCGCCGCGCAGGGCGCGGGCCATCGCGTCCACGCCCTCCACCTGGGCGCCGATGATGCGCACGCCCTGCGACTTCAGTGCCAGCGCCACGCCAGCGGCGAGGCCGCCGCCACCGATCGGCACCAGCACGGCCTCCGGCGCATGCGGTGCCAGCTCGATGCCCAGCGTGCCCTGGCCGGCGATCACGTCCGGATCGTCGAAGGCCGAGAGGTAGCGGAATCCATGCCGCTCGGCGAGCAGGAGGGCATGCGCCTTGGCCTCGTCATAGGTCTGGCCGTGCTGGCGCACGGTAGCGCCGAGGAAGGCCACGCCCTGGGCCTTCACTGCTGGTGCCGTGAGCGGCATCACGGTGATCACCGGCACTTTCAGTGCCCGCGCCGCCCAAGCGAGGCCCATGGCATGGTTGCCGGCGGAGGCGGTGATCACGGTGCGGCGGTCGCCGCGCTCGCGTGCCGCCAGCAGGGCGTTCAGGGCGCCGCGCACCTTGTAGGCGCCGGTGCGCTGCAGGTTCTCCAGCTTCAGCCAGCAGCCGAAGCGTTCGGCGTAATGCAGGGGCGTAGGCGGCAAGTAGCGGCGCAGGCGCGCGCTGGCCGCCAGTACGTCGCTGGCGGTCACGTCGGCGCGGGCGGCATCCAGCGGCATCAGACCCTCGTCAGCCAGCCGTGCTCGGTATCGCATCGGCCGCGCACCACGTCGGCATAGCGGGCAGCCAGGGCATCGCCTATCGGCGAGGCCGGGAACACGCGGCCGTCGATGGCTTCGACGCGGGCGATCTCGGCCGAGGTGCCGGTGAGGAATACCTCGTCGGCGGCCAGCAGTTCCTCGATCCGTACGGGTCGCGAGTCGGCGCCGGTGAGCCGGATCACGGTGTCGCGGGTGATGCCGGGCAGGGCATCGCCATGCTCGACCGCGGTGATGTGCCCGTCCTTCACCAGGAAGACGTTCTCGCCGGTGCACTCCACCACGAAGCCCGCGTCGTCCACGAACAGCGCCTCGCCGAAACCGCGCTGGCTGGCCTCGCGCTTCGCCAAGATCGAGTTCACGTAGTTGCCGCAGAGCTTCAGCGGCGGCAGGGCTCTGGCCGGGTTGCGACGGAAGGGTGAGACGGTGAGCCGCACCCGGTGCGTGCCCAAGTGCGAGGTCCAGGGCAGCGTCGCGACCATCAGGCGTTCGCTGAGTTTGTCGACGTCGAGGCCGAGGCCGCCGTCGTTGAACCACAGCAGGGGGCGGATGTAGGCATCGCGGTGGCCGTTGGCGCGCAGGGTGGCGAGCACGGCCTCGGCGGCCTCTGCTACGTCGAAGCGCATCCCGAGGGCGTCGGCGCCCTGGCGCATGCGTTCCAGATGCTCGGGCAGGCGGAACACCGCCGCGCCGCCGTCGTCGGTGGCGTAGCTGCGGATGCCCTCGAAGACGCCAGTGCCGTAGTGCAGGGCATGGCTCGTCAGCGGCGCACTGAAGGCCTCGGCTCCGGCGATCCTGCCGTCGCACCACTGCATCAGCGACATGGCGCCACCTCCACCGCGAGGCAGTCGTGCAGCTTGTCGAGCTGCGATTTCAGGCTCTGGGCCGAGCGCGCGCTCTCCACGGTCATCGACAGCGTCCAGGCCTCGGCCCGCGGGTCGGTCTCGGCCTGCAGGGAAAGCGGGGCGTAGCCGCGGCGCTGGGCAGTGCCCAGCACCCGGGCCAGCGCGCCTTCGGCGCGCCGCAGCTGGACTTCAAGTCGGTAGTGCATCGGTGGGCTCCTTCATCGTCGCTTCAGTGCCGGCCGGGCCGTCGAGCATCTGGGCGTTCGAGTGGTTGGGGGGGACCAGTGGCCAGACATTGGCCTTCTGGTCGATGGCCACGTGCAGGAAGACCGGGCCGTCGATGGCGAGGAACTCGGTCAGCACGCGCTCCTGCTCGGCGCGGGTATCGAGATGCAGGGCGGGGATGCCGTAGGCCTTGGCGATCAGGCCGAAGTCCGGGTTGTCGGAGAGATCGACTGCCGAATAGCGCTCCTGGAAGAACAACTCTTGCCACTGCCGCACCATGCCGAGCGCCTGGTTATCGAGCAGGACGATCTTGATTGGCAGCCGCTCGCGGGCCACCGTGGCCAGCTCCTGCAGGTTCATCTGGAAGCTGCCATCGCCGCTCACGCAGATCACCGTGGCGCCCGGGTTCGACAGCTGCGCGCCGATGGCGGCGGGCAGGCCGAATCCCATCGTCCCGAGCCCGGCACTCGACAGGTGGTGGGTCGGGTTCTTGAAGCCCCAGTGCTGCGCCACCCACATCTGGTGCTGGCCCACGTCGCAGGCCACGACCGCGTCCGGTGCCAACTCTGATAGCCGCTTTAGCAGGGCCGGGGCGTAGATGTCGGTGCCGGGCGCGTCGTAGCGGGCGGCGTGCCTGCGGGCACGCGCCGCGCACAGGGCTCGCCAGTCTTCGCAGCGACTGATGGCGGCGCACAGCGCATTCAGGCTGGTATCGAGGCGGCCGTACACCGAGACATCCGCGCGGCGCAGCTTGTTGATCTCGCCAAGATCCGCATCGAGGTGGATCACCTTCGCATGCGGGGCGAACTCGGCCAGCTTGCCGGTGGCGCGGTCGTCGAAGCGTGCGCCTACCACGATCAGCAGGTCGCTCTCCTGCACCGCCAGGTTCGCGGCCTTGCTGCCATGCATGCCCAGCATGCCGAGAAAGGCGGGATGGTCGAAGGGCAGGGCGCCCAGGCCGCGCAGGGTGAGCACGGTGGGGATCTTCGTCGCAGCGATGAAGCGGCGGAAGGCGGCGGTGGCGCCGGCGATGGCGATGCCGCCGCCGCCGTAAACCACGGGCTTCTTCGAGCGCGCGATCAGGGCCAGCGCCTCCACCAGCCCCACCGGTACCGCGTTCACCACCGGCTGGCTCTCGATCGGTGCCGGGGAGGGCAGGTGGTTGGCGCAGGCCAGTTGCACGTCCTTCGGCAGGTCGATCAGCACCGGGCCGGGCCGGCCGCTGCGAGCCAGATGGAAGGCTTCATGCAACACCACCGGGAGTTCGTCGACCGAGCGCGGCAGGTAGCTGTGCTTGACGATCGGCAGGGTCATGCCGAACACATCCAGCTCCTGGAAGGCGTCGGTGCCCATCAGGTGCGTCGGCACCTGGCCCGTGAGGCAGACCATCGGCACCGAATCCAGCAGGGCATCGGCGATCCCGGTCACGAGGTTCGAGGCGCCGGGACCCGAGGTCGCGACACACACGCCCACCCGGCCGCTGTGCCGCGCATAGCCGTTCGCCGCCAGCGCGGCGGCCTGCTCGTGGCGCACCAGCACATGGTGAATCCGGCTACCGAGCAGGGCGTCGTAGAAAGGCATGATGCAGCCGCCCGGGTAGCCGAAGAGGGTGTCCACCCCCTCGGCCTCGAGCGCGCGCACCAGCCATTCGGCTCCGTTCATGCACTGGCCTCGGCGGCTTTGGCCTGCGGGAGGGCCGCGGTGGCCGCTGCCGTTGCCGAGGGATTGGCCGGCGCCTCGCCGCGCGGCTGCAGCCAGGGCATGGCGGCGCGCAGCTTGCGGCCCACGGCCTCGATCGGGTGCTCCAGGTCGGCCTGCTTCAGGGCGCGGTAGTTCGGGTTACCGGCGCGGTACTCGGCGATCCACTCGCGGGCGAAGCGGCCGTCCTGGATCTCGGCCAGCACGCGTTTCATCTGCGTGCGGGTGTGCTCGTCCACCACATACGGACCGCGGGTGAGGTCGCCGTACTGCGCGGTCTCGCTGATGAAGCGGTGCATCTGGGTGACACCGCCCTCGTAGAGCAGGTCGACGATCAGCTTCAGCTCGTGCAGGCACTCGTAATAGGCGATCTCAGGCTGGTAGCCAGCCTCCACGAGTGTTTCCCAGCCGGCCATCACCAATTTGGTGGCACCGCCGCAGAGCACGGCCTGCTCGCCGAACAGGTCGGTCTCGGTTTCTTCCTTGAACGTCGTCTTGATCGGCTGGGCGCGACCGCCGCCGATGCCGGCGCAGTAGGCCAGCGCGATCGCCTCGGCCTCGCCGCTCTGGTCCTGGTGCACGGCGTAGACGCTGGGCACGCCGCGGCCAATCTCGAACTCGCGACGCACCAGCGCCCCCGGACCCTTCGGCGCCACCAGCACCACGTCGATGTCGTAGCGCGGGTTGATCTGGCCGTAGTGCACGTTGAAACCGTGGGCGAACAACAGACAGGCACCGGCCTTCAGGTTCGGCGCGATCTGCTGCTGGTAGAGCTGGGGCTGGGCCATGTCCGGTACCAGCACCGCCACAAGGTCGGCAGCGCGCACGGCCTCGGCAGGTTCGCGCACCTCGAAGCCGTCGGCCTTCGCCTTTGCTTCGGTCGGGCCGCCGGGGCGCAGGCCGATAATGACGCGCACGCCGGAGTCGCGCAGGTTCTTCGCATGGGCGCTGCCCTGGCTGCCATAGCCGATGACGGCGACGGTGCGGTGCTCCAGGGCGGCGGGCGTGGTGATGCGGGTGGCGCTGGTCATGGCGGTGTCCTTTGGGAAGAAACGGAGTTGCGAGCGAGGAAAGTGGAACGAGGGGGTGGACGAGGAGGGAGGACGAGTGGGGGCTATCCGGTGGTGATGGCGCCGCGGCTCGCCGAGGCGACGAGGCGGGCGTATTTGGCGAGCGCGCCGTGGCGCACGCGCGGTTCGATGCGCACGGGTTCGCGGTCTTCGAGCTTCGCGGGGGTCTCGAGGCGCCGGGCGTCGATGTCGATGCGCACCGGGTCGCCCTCGCGCAGGCGAGAAAGCGGGCCGCCGCGCGCGGCCTCCGGACTGATATGGCCCACCATGAAGCCATGAGTGGCGCCGCTGAAGCGGCCATCGGTGATCAGCGCCACCTCGTTGCCGAGGCCCTGGCCCACCAGGGCGGCGGTCACGGCCAGCATCTCGCGCATACCGGGGCCGCCTGCCGGGCCTTCGAAACGGATCACCACCACGTCGCCGGCGCGGATCTTGCGGGCCTGCACGGCGGCGAAGGCGGCATCCTCGGAGTCGAAGACCCGCGCCGGGCCCTCGAACTGCCGGCGTCCGGCCGGCAGCTTGCAGATGCAGCCTTCCGGGGCGAGGTTGCCGTAGAGCACCGAGTAGCCGCCATGCGGCTTCAGCGGGGCCTTGAAGCCCGGCACCACGGCCGCGGCGTCGTTCGCCACTGCGCCGGCACGGCTGGCATGGGCGGCGCGGGCGGCGTCGATGGCGGCGAACAGGTGCTCGCCGGTCATGGTCGGGGTGTCGTGGAGCCTCCCGGCGGCGCGCAGTTCTTCCAGCACCTTCGCGGTGCCGCCGGCGGCATGCAGTTCCACCGCGGTGAAGCGTCCGCCGGGCTTGAGGTCGGCGATGACCGGGGTGCGCGAGGCCGCTTCGAAGCGCTCCAGCGGGTAGTCGATGCCGGCCTCGTGGGCGATGGCGAGCAGGTGCAGCACGGCATTGGTCGAACCTGCCGTGGCCGCCACTGCGACGGCGGCATTGTCGATGGCCTCGCGGCTCAGGATGGCGCGGGGGCGGCGATTCGCCCTCAGCGCGGCCATCACGAGCTCGCCGCAGCGGAAGGCGGCTGCGCGTTTTTCCGGATCGGTGGCCGGGATGTCGTTCAGGCCCATCGGTGAGAGGCCCAGCGTGGTCAGCACCATGGCCATGGTGTTGGCGGTGAACTGGCCGCCGCAGGCCCCGGCGCCGGGGCAGGCGCTGCGTTCGATGCGGCCCAGCTCGGCCTCGTCGATGCGGCCCGCGGCATACGCGCCCACCGCCTCGAAGACCTCCTGCACGGTGATCTTCTTCGCGTGGCAGACCCCGGGCTGGATGCTGCCGCCATAGAGGATCAGCCCCGGCAGGTCGAGGCGTGCCAGCGCCATCGCCGCGGCCGGGATGGTCTTGTCGCAGCCCACGATCGCCACCACCGCATCTAGGCAGTGGCCGCTCACCGCCAGTTCGATCGAGTCGGCGATCACCTCGCGCGAGGGCAGGGAGGCGCGCATGCCCTCGCTGCCCATGGCGATGCCGTCGGTGACGGCGATGGTGTTGAACTCCACCGGGGTGCCGCCAGCGGCGCGCACCCCTTCGCGCACATGGCCGGCCAGCTCGCGCAGGGTCAGGTTGCAGGGCGAGATGTCCGACCAGGTGTGCACCACCGCCACCAACGGCTTGGCGATGTCGGCATCGGTCAGGCCGGTAGCGCGCAGCATGGCGCGGGCGGGGGCGCGGGAGGGGCCGGTCTTGATCTGGTCGGAGTTCACGGGTGGCGGGCTTTGGGGTGTCGAGGGGAATCCGGAGGCCCTGAAACGCGAAACCCCGCACCGTTGCCGGTGCGGGGTTTTCGTTTCGGACCTGGTTGCTGCGTTGTTCTTAGGTCACGTCGATCCCGCACCGGTGGAGGGGCGAATAAGAAGGACGACGACGATGAGGAGCAGCGCGGCCGCGAGCACGGCATCGAGGACCGGCACGAAGGCGGTCTCGGTGACGAAGGAAGCCAGCGGCAGCGCGGTGGTGAACATGCGGAGATTGAAAGCACGGCGTTTTTGCCTCTGTCAACTGCGGTTTTGGCATGAGCGCGCTTTCGAGCCCCGACTCTAGGCCATGGGATTGATCACAAAGGGCCATGGTTGCGATCGATACGGATCCCGGCTCGGCGCTCAGGGCCGGATTCCGGGCGCAATGCGCATCACATGACCGCCGTCACGCCCTGCCGCCGGGCGTCGCGTCATGCTCCTCCCCCTTCGTGACGTCCGGCCACGATGAGTGAGTCCCCGCTGCCGCTGTTCCCGTTGCGCACCGTGCTGCTGCCCGGTGGCGTGTTGGCGCTGCGGGTGTTCGAGCCGCGCTACCTCGACATGGTCAAGCGTTGTGCCCGTGAGGGCAGCGGCTTTGGGGTTTGCCTGATCCTCGAGGGCGAGGAAGTGGGGCGGCCTGCCGTGCCGGCCCGTACCGGTACCGAGGCGAGGATCGTCGACTTCACCATGCGCGAGCCGGGGGTGCTCGGCATCGCGGTGGAGGGCGAGCGCCGCTTCCGCGTCGAGCGCCGCACAGTTCAGCACGACGGCCTGGTGCTGGGTGAGGTGCGCTGGCTGCCCGCGCCGCCGCGCCAGCCGGTGGCGGCGCAGCACGGCTTCCTCGCCGATCTCCTGCAGCGCCTGCTCGAGCGCGCCGGCGGCCCGCATGCCTATGCCGAGCAGACCTGCTACGACGATACCGACTGGGTGTCCTGGCGGCTGGCGGAACTGCCACCGCTCAGCCATGACCAGCGCCTGCACCTGCTCGAGGAGGATGCCCCGGTGCAGCGCCTCGATGTCCTGCTGCGCTGGCTGCCGCAGCTGGCCTGAGCCATGCTTGATCCATGAACACGCTCGCTGGAAAAACCCTCTTCATCACCGGCGCCTCGCGCGGCATCGGGCTCGCCATCGCCCTGCGCGCTGCCCGCGACGGCGCCAACATCGCCATTGCCGCCAAGTCCGCGGTGCCCAATCCCAAGCTGCCCGGCACCATCCACAGCGCCGCCGCAGCAGTAGAGGCAGCCGGGGGGCAGGCGCTTGCCCTCAAGTGCGACATCCGCGAGGAGGCCGAGGTCGGGGCTGCCGTGGCGGCCACGGTCGAGCGCTTCGGTGGGCTCGACATCCTCGTGAACAACGCCAGCGCGATCTGGCTGAAGGGCACGCTGGACACGCCGATGAAGCGCTTCGACCTGATGCAGCAGGTCAACAGCCGCGGCAGTTTCCTCTGCGCGCAGAAGGCCCTCCCGCACCTCCTGAAGGCGCCGAACCCGCACATCCTCACCCTGGCCCCGCCGCCCACCCTCGCCCCGAAGTGGTGGGGACCGCATACCGGCTATACCCTCGCCAAGATGGGCATGAGCTTCGTCACCCTCGGTCTTGCTGCCGAGTTCGGCCCGCATGGCGTGGCGGTCAATGCCCTGTGGCCGAAGACGGTGATCGCCACCGATGCCCTCAACATGATCCCGGGCGTAGACGTGGCGCGCTGCCGCCGCCCGGAGGTAGTGGCTGATGCCGCACATGCCGTGCTCTGCCGCGAGGCTCGCGGCTTTTCCGGCCGGTTCCTGATCGACGAGGACGTGCTGCGCGAAGCCGGCGTCACCGACTTCACGCTCTATGCCGTCGATCCTGCGCAGCCCCTGCTGCCGGATCTGTTCCTCTAGCCTTCCCGCCTTCCTGAAGGAGTCACCCCGCCATGCGTTACCTGCATGCCATGGTCCGCGTTCGCGATCTCGAGGCCTCCCTGCGCTTCTATTGCGATGCGCTCGGCCTCGTCGAGACCCGGCGCAAGGACTACCCCGAAGGCCGCTTCACCCTGGTCTATCTCGCTGCCCCGGCCAATCCCGAGGTCGAGGTCGAGCTCACCTACAACTACGACGACGAGGACTACGGTAGTGCCCGCAACTTCGGGCACCTCGCCTTCGCGGTGGACGACATCTACGCCGCCTGCGAGCGCCTGCAGGCGCATGGTGTCACCATCAACCGGCCGCCGCGCGATGGCCGCATGGCCTTCGTACGTTCCCCCGACCAGATCTCGATCGAGCTGCTGCAGGCCGGCGAGGCCCTGCCCCCGCGCGAGCCCTGGGTCTCGATGCCGAACATCGGTCGTTGGTAGCGGCGGCTCAGCTGCCGCGCTCAGCCAAGCGCGGCGATGCCGCGCGCCAGGTCCTCGAGCAGGTCCTCGGCGTGCTCTAGGCCCACCGAGAGCCGCAGCAGGCCCGGCGGCGAGACCGGGTTCGGCCCCTCCACCGAGGCGCGGTGCTCGATCAGCGACTCCACACCGCCGAGCGAGGTGGCATTGGTGAAGAGCTCCACCGCCCCGGCGAAGGCGAGCGCGGCCTCCCGGCCGCCCTTGAACTCCACCGAGACCATGCCGCCGAAGTCGCGCATCTGCCGCGCGGCAACGGCATGGTTCGGGTGGCTGGCAAGGCCGGGGTAATGCACCCGTGCCACCGCCGGCTGCGCGGCGAGGAAGCCGGCCACCGCCCGGGCATTGGCACAGTGCCAGGCCATGCGCGCCGGCAGCGAGCGCAGGCCGCGCAGCGTCAGCCATGCCGAGAAGGGCGCGAGGATGTTGCCGGTGATATGGCGGCGGTGCGCGGCTTTCTCGAACAGGGCATCGCGGCGGGCGAACACCAGGGCACCGCCCATCACATCGCTGTGGCCGCCTATGTACTTGGTAGTGGAATGCATCACCAGGTCGGCACCGAGGGCAAGCGGCCGCTGCAACACCGGGGTGGCGAAGGTATTGTCCACCGCCAGCAGGACGCCATGCTGCCTCGCGATGGCCGAAAGGGCCGCAAGATCGGCGATGCGCAGTTGCGGATTCGAGGGCGTCTCGGCCCAGATCATTCGCACCGCCGGCCCCATCACTGCCGCTACCGCAGCCGGATCGGTCTGGTCCACGCGGCGCACCGTCACCCCGCGTTCGGGCAGGAACTCGGCGCCCAGCGAGCGCAGGCCGGCATAGCAGTCCTCGGGAATCAGCACCTCGCTGCCGGCCGGCAGGCACTCGAGCGCCGCGGTCATTGCGGCCATGCCCGAACCGTAGGCCAGGGCTGCCGCGCCGCCCTCGAGGGCGGCCAGCGCGGTTTCCAGCCGGTCCTGCGTGGGGTTGCCCTCGCGCTGGTATTCGTAGCCCGCCATCCGCTCGGCCGCCGGGCCGTGGCGGAAGGTGGTGGAAAGATGCAGCGGCGGGGCCACCGCGCCGTTGTGCGGGTCGGATTCGCCTCCGGCGTGCACTGCCAGGGTCTCGAGGTGCCGTTCAGTGGGCATGTACGGGTTCCAGATCGAAGCCGCGGCGCGCCAGCTCCTCGGCGAGCCCGGCAGGGGTGGTGTAGTGGATGGCGTCCAGCCCGGCGCTGCGCGCTCCGGCCACATTGTCCTCATGGTCATCGATCATCAGCGCCGAGGCCGGCGAGAAGCCCAGGGTGGACAGGCAGGCGAAGTAGGCCCGCGGGTCGGGCTTGGTCAGTCCGAGCTGGCCGCTCGTCACCATGCGGGTACCGAACAAGGGGCGCAGCTCCGGCAGCAGCTTCGGCAGCTGCCGACCCAGCCACTGGCCGTTGTTGGTGAACAGTGCCAGCGTGGTCTGCGCCGCCAGCATTTCTGCGATCGCCAGCACCTCGCGGCGCAGGCGCATGCTCTGCCGCCGTGCCTCGATGAAGGCTTCGAGCGGAATGTCGATGCCGTGGTGGCGGCGCACGGCGTCGAGATAGTCCTCGATGCCGAGATCGCCGCGGTCGTTCTTTGCTTCCAGCCCGCTGCGGAACAGCGCGGCATCGATGAGCGCCGGCGCAGCGCCCACCGCCCGCGACAGGGCCTCGATCCGCGGCACGCGGCTGTAGTCGACCAGCACCTCGTCGAGGTCGAAGATCACCAGCCGCGGTCGCGGACGCGGGCTCACGTGGCAGCCACCTCACGGAAGGCGGCGCGGGCGGCCTCCAGGGTATGCGCGATCTCGGCCTCGCCATGCATCGAGGAGACGAAGCCGGCCTCGAAGGCCGAGGGCGCGAGGTAGACGCCGCGCTTCAGCATGGCGTGGAAGAAGCGGTTGAAGCGCGTGGTGTCGGCAGCCTTGGCCTGCTCGAAGCGGGTCACGCGCTCGGCGGTGAAGTACAGCCCGAACATGGCGCAGACATGGCGGGTGCTGAAGGCCACCCCGGCCTCGGCGGCGGCGGCCTCGAAGCCGGCCACCAGGGCATCGGTCGTGGCGGCGAGGCCCTCGTAGAAGCCCGGCTGCTGGATCAGCTTCAGGGTCGCCAAGCCGGCCGCCATCGCCACCGGGTTCCCGCTGAGCGTACCGGCCTGGTAGATCGGGCCGGCCGGCGCGATCTGCTGCATCAAGTCGCGGCGGCCGCCGTAGGCGCCCACCGGCATGCCGCCGCCGATGATCTTGCCGAAGGTGCTGAGGTCCGGGCGCACGCCATACAGCTGTTGCGCACCGCCGAGCGATACGCGGAAGCCGGTCATCACCTCGT
Organism: Silanimonas sp.; assembly: GCA_026005095.1. Classification (GTDB taxonomy): domain Bacteria; phylum Pseudomonadota; class Gammaproteobacteria; order Xanthomonadales; family Xanthomonadaceae; genus Silanimonas. The sequence goes on from BPKK01000012.1 coordinate 75,740, forward strand.
CGAAGATCAGTATCGCACCGTGTTTCGTGCACAGGGCGCGCAGGTGTTCGAGGTAGCCCGGCTCTGGCGGAATGCAGTTGGCATTGCCTACCACCGGCTCGACGATCACGCCGGCGATGTCGTTGCCCACCTCGTCGAACAGGCGTGTGGCGGCCTCGAAATCGTTGTAGGGCAGGGTGAGCGTGAGGTCGGCGAGCGCCTTGGGCACGCCCGGCGAGTTCGGCAGGCCGAAGGTGAGCGCGCCGGAGCCGGCTTTCACCAGGAAGCTGTCGCCATGCCCGTGGTAGCAGCCCTCGAACTTCACGATCCGGCTGCGCCCGGTGGCGCCCCGCGCCAGCCGGATCGCCGAAAGCGTGGCCTCGGTGCCGGAGTTCACCATCCGCACCATCTCGCAGCTCGGCACGAGGCGGGTGATCTCCTCGGCCATCGTCACTTCCAGCGCATTGGGCACGCCGAAGCTCAGGCCGTTTGCCATCACCTCGCGCACCGCCTCCAGCACTTCCTCGCGGGCATGACCGGCGATCATCGGCCCCCAGCTGCCGATGTAGTCGACATAGCGGTTGCCATCCACATCCTCGATCCAGGCGCCCTTCGCCCGCTTGGCGAAGAAGGGCTCGCCGCCCACCGACTTGAAGGCGCGCACCGGCGAGTTCACACCGCCGGGCAGCAGCTCGAGGGCGCGGGTGTAGAGGGCGTGGCTTCGGTCGGTCTTCATCGGAACAGGATCGGGAGCAGGTTGGAGTGCGGGGGCAGGGCGGCAGGGCCAGCCTCTCAGCCCGCCGCAGCGTGGGTTGGGGTGGCTTCGAACAGGGCGGTGAAGCGTCGGGCCTCTGCCAGCGGATCGGGGGCATCGAACACCGCCCCTACCACGGCGAGCAGATCGGCTCCTGCGGCCAGCAGAGCCGGTGCATTATCGGCGCGGATGCCGCCGATGGCGACCCGCGGCCGGCCGAGCGCGGAGGCTTCACGCAGCAGTGCGGGTGTGGCGCACCGCGTGGTGGCCTTGGTGCGGGTGGGGAAGAAGGCGCCGAAGGCGAGATAGTCGGCGCCGGCCTTGGCCATCGCCCGCGCGCGGGACAGATCGTCGTAGCAGGAGGCGCCGAGCAGCAGTTCCGGGGCCGAGCGTCGCGCCTCCGAAAGATCACCGTCGTCCTCGCCCAGATGAGCGCCGGCGGCCCCGATCTCGATGGCGAGCCGCCAGTCGTCGTTCACCACCAGTGGCACGCCCACCACATCGCACAGGGCCTTGATCGCCCGCGCCTCGTCACGGCGGCGCTCGCCCGAAGCGCGCTTGTTGCGGTACTGCAGCAGGGCGGGGCGGGCCGGCAGCACGGTGGCCACGCGCTCCAGCAGGCGGTCGCGGTCGTCGTCGTCCGGGGTGATGAGGTAGAGGCCGCGCATCTGCATCCGCCCATTATCCCTCCGCAGGATGTCTGCTGCCGGTCTTCGCGCACCTCGGCCTTTGCCCGGCCGTCCTCGCTGCTTCACGCCCACCGTGGCAGGCTGGTGGGCCATCGATCCATCTTCGGAGCTTGCTGTCGATGAGTGATGCCCCCTACAAGACCTGGGTCTGCTGCGTTTGCGGCTTTCTTTACGACGAGGCCCAGGGCCTGCCTGCCGAGGGTATCCCGCCCGGCACCCGCTGGGCCGATGTGCCCGAGGACTGGTGTTGCCCCGACTGTGGCGTGGGCAAGGTCGATTTCGAGATGGTCGAGGTCTGAACCCGCGCCGCTTCCTGCCTGGGCTCAGGGCTGGCCGGTG
>BPKK01000013.1 GCA_026005095.1 Silanimonas sp.
TCCGAATCCTGCCTCAGCCTGTGGCCGTTGAGGCGGCGGCCGAGGGCGTGCTAGACTTTCGCGTCTTGGCAGGAGCCACTTGCGAGTCACTCCACGGCCATGCTCTCCCCCGATGCCCTCCACGCCCTGTCTTTCCGGATCTGGTGGCGGGCCATCGTGGTGCTGGCGGCAGGCGCCCTGCTTCCGGGCGCGCTTTCCGGCCCAGCGGCGGCGGTGTCCTTCCTTGCCGGAGGGCTTGCGCTGCTGCTTGGCACGCTGGTGTCGGGGCGTATCGCTCTGAGAGGCGTGGCGCCCAGCGCCGGTGCTGCGGCCCTGGGGCTCGGCCTCGGTGTGGTGGCGAAGTGGGTGCTGGTCGGCGTGTTGCTGCTGCTGGCCATCCGCTGGCCCGGCGCGCATCCGCTGTGGGTGCTGGCCGGCCTGCCAGCGGGACAGGTGGCAATGGTGCTGGTGGTATTGACGTTCAAGAGGCGACGAGTCGGCGATGGCAAGTGAGAACGAAACGGCGGCGGGCTACATCCAGCACCACCTCGAGAACCTGAAGTTCCAGGTCGACGGGGGCAGCGCCTTCTGGACCTTGCACGTCGATACCCTCGCCACTTCGGTGGTGCTCGGCCTGCTGATGCTCTTCGGTTTCTGGCTCGCGACCCGCAAGGCCACCGCCGGCGTGCCGGGCAAGTGGCAGGCCTTCATCGAACTCGTCCTCGAGTTCCTCGACAAGCAGGCCAAGGATGCCTACCACGGCCCGAGCCGGCTGGTGACGCCGATCGCCATCACCCTGTTCTGCTGGATCCTGCTGCTCAATGGCCTGAAGCTGGTGCCGGCCGATTTCATCGCCAAGCCGCTGGAATTCCTCGGCGTCGGCTACTGGAAGCCGGTGCCCACCGCCGACCTCAATGCCACGCTCGGCCTGAGCATGTCGGTGTTCCTGCTGATGATCGTGTTCGCGCTACGTGCCAAGGGGCTCGGCGGCTGGATCCACGAGCTGTTCACCGCGCCCTTCGGCAAGTGGATGTTCCCCTTCAACCTGCTGCTCAATGCCGTCGAGCTTCTGAGCAAGCCGGTGTCGCTGGCCATGCGTCTGTTCGGCAACATGTTCGCCGGCGAAGTGCTCTTCCTCCTGATCTGGGCCCTTGGTGGCGCCGGCCTACTCGGCATGGTGGCCTCGGGCGCGCTCGGGCTGGGCTGGATGCTGTTCCACCTGCTGGTGATTCCGCTGCAGGCCTTCATCTTCATGATGCTCTCGGTGGTCTACCTGAGCCTCATGGAAGAAGGGCACTGATTCTGCTCCATCCGGCTCCGCCGGCCCGTTTCCCTTCCTTTCCCTTCCACCTTCGTCACTTGGAGTAACACCATGGAAACCCTCGCCCTCCTCGCGAACGTCCAGGCCTCGACTGCGCTGGCCATCGGCATCATGGTCGGCCTCGCCGCCCTCGGCGCCGGTATCGGTATGGCCCTGATGGCCGGTAAGTTCCTCGAGTCGGCCGCCCGCCAGCCGGAACTGATCCCGGTGCTGCAGGTTCGCATGTTCCTCACCGCCGGCCTGATCGACGCTGCCTTCATCATCACGGTCGGCGTGGCGCTCATGTTCGCCTTCATCAACCCGCTCGCCACCGCCTTCGCGGCCGGCTGATCCGGGGCCGGGCTGGCGTGGGGCCTTGCCCGCGCCAGCCCTCGAAGCGTCGGACTTGTATGCCGCCCCGTGATGGGGTGGGCGTCTGTTCTCCCAGAGCGAATCCATGAATATCAATCTCACGCTGTTTGCGCAGGCCATCGCGTTCGCCGCGCTGACTTGGCTGATCGCCAAGACGGTGTGGCCGCCGCTGCTGCAGGCCATCGAGGAGCGCCAGAAGAAGATCGCCGAGGGCCTCGCCGCCGCCGAGCGCAGCCAGAAGGACCTGGCGCAGGCACAGGAGAAGGTCAACGAGGCGCTGAAGGAAGCCCGGGCGAAGGCCAATGAGATCATCGCCCAGGCTGAGGCCCGCGCTGCGCAGATCGTCGAGGCCGCGAAGCAGGAGGCGATCGCCGAGGGGCAGCGTCAGAAGGCGCTGGCCGAGGCCGAGATCGAGGCTTCGGCCTTCCGTGCCAAGGAAGCGCTCCGCCGCGAGGTGGGCGCCATCGCCGTGGCCGGTGCCGAGAAGCTCATCCGCCGCGAGATCGACGCCAAGGCCCATGCGGCCCTGATCGACGAACTGGCCTCCCAGATCTGACGAAACGCCCATGAGCCTGGCCCTGACCCTCGCCCGCCCCTACGCCCGCGCCGCTTTCGCGCTGGCCCGCCAAGCCGGCGCTCTGCCGGCCTGGTCGGCAGCGCTGGCGACGTCGGCGCAGATCGCCGCCGACCCGCGCATCGCTGCGCTCGTGGCCCATCCGGGCCTGGAGCGCGCCGAGGCTGCCGGCCTCGTCGCTCCGCCCGGCTGCGATGCCACCTTCCTCCAGTTCCTCGACGTGCTCGCCGAGAACGACCGCATTGCCCTGCTGCCGGAGATCGCCGGCCAGTACGAGCAGCTGCGCGCCGAGGCCGAGCGGGTGGTGCGGGCGAAGGTGACCTCGGCGGTACCGCTCTCGGACGAGGAGAAGGCCAAGATCGAGCAGGCCTTGCGCCGCCGTTTCGACGCCGACGTGGCCCTCGAGCTGGCGGTGGACCCGGAGCTCATCGGTGGCGCGGTGATCGACGCCGGCGACGTGGTGATCGACGGCTCAATCCGCAGCAAGCTCGCGCGCCTCGAAACCGCGCTCACGCACTAAGTCTTCCCATTCCCCTAACCGGCCACGCGCCGGCAACGAGGCACCCCAATGCAGACGCTCAACCCGTCGGAAATCAGCGAACTCATCAAGCAGCGCGTCGAGAAAGCCAAGCTCTCGGCCGAGGCCCGCAATGAAGGCACCGTCACCTCGGTGTCGGACGGCATCGTCCGCATCCACGGCCTCGCCGACGTGATGCAGGGCGAGATGATCGAGCTGCCGGGCAACACCTTCGCCCTGGCCCTGAACCTCGAGCGCGACTCGGTCGGCGCGGTGGTGCTGGGTGACTACGAGCACCTGCGCGAGGGCGCAGTGGCCAAGACCACCGGCCGCATCCTCGAGGTGCCGGTCGGCCCCGAGCTGCTCGGCCGCGTGGTGAACGCGCTGGGCGAGCCCATCGACGGCAAGGGCCCGGTGAACGCCTCCCTGACCTCGCCGGTGGAGCGCGTGGCCCCAGGCGTGATCTGGCGCCAGTCGGTGAGCCAGCCGGTGCAGACCGGTTACAAGTCGGTCGACAGCATGATCCCGATCGGTCGCGGCCAGCGCGAGCTGATCATCGGTGACCGCCAGACCGGCAAGACCGCGCTGGCGATCGACGCGATCATCAATCAGAAGAATTCGGGCATCAAGTGCATCTACGTGGCGATCGGGCAGAAGAACTCGACCATCGCCAACATCGTGCGCAAGCTCGAGGAGAACGGCGCGATGGCCTACACCACGGTCGTCGCCGCCTCGGCCTCGGAGTCGGCGGCGATGCAGTACATCGCCCCCTACGCTGGCTGTGCCATGGGCGAGTACTTCATGGACCGCGGCGAGGACGCGCTGATCGTCTATGACGACCTGTCGAAGCAGGCCGTGGCCTACCGCCAGATCTCGCTGCTGCTGCGCCGCCCGCCGGGTCGCGAAGCCTATCCGGGTGACGTGTTCTACCTGCACTCGCGCCTGCTCGAGCGTGCCGCCCGCGTCTCGGCTGCCTATGTCGAGAAGTTCACCAACGGTGCCGTGAAGGGCAAGACCGGCTCGCTCACCGCGCTGCCGATCATCGAGACCCAGGCCGGCGACGTCTCGGCCTTCGTGCCGACCAATGTGATCTCGATCACCGACGGCCAGATCTTCCTCGAGACCGACCTGTTCAACGCCGGCATCCGCCCGGCCGTGAACGCCGGCATCTCGGTCTCGCGCGTCGGTGGCGCGGCGCAGACCACGATCATGAAGAAGCTCTCGGGCGGCATCCGCATCTCGCTGGCGCAGTACCGCGAGCTGGCGGCCTTCGCCCAGTTCGCCTCCGACCTCGACGAGGCCACCCGCAAGCAGCTCGAACGCGGCCAGCGCGTGACCGAGCTGATGAAGCAGAAGCAGTATGCGCCGATGTCGATCGCACAGATGGCCCTGTCGATCTACGCCGTCAACGAGGGCTATATGGACGACGTGCCGCTTGCCAAGATCGGCGCCTTCGAGGCCGGCCTGCACGCGCACGCCGCCAACACCCAGGGCGCGCTGATGGACAAGATCGTCCAGACCGGCGCGTGGGACAAGGAGATCGAGGCCCAGTTCAAGGCCCTGATCACCGAGTTCAAGTCGACGGGCAGCTACTAAGGCATTGATGGGCCGGGGCGCGCGGCGCCCGGGCCGGAGGACACCATGGCAGGCGGTCGCGAAATCAAAACCAAGATCAAGAGCGTGCAGAACACCCGCAAGGTGACGCGCGCGCTCGAGATGGTCTCGGCCTCGAAGATCCGCAAGGCGCAGGACAAGATGAAGTCCTCGCGTCCGTATGCGCGCCTGATGAAGCAGGTGATCGGCCACATCGCCCAGGCGAATGCCGACTACGTGCATCCGTTCATGGCCACGCGCGCGGAAGTGAAGCGCGTGGGCTACGTCATCATCTCCACCGACCGTGGCCTGTGCGGCGGCCTGAACTCGCAGCTGTTCCGCCGCATCCTCGCCGACATGCGCGAGTGGCAGGGCAAGGGCGTGGAGGTGGACGTGGTGTGCGTGGGCCAGAAGGCCGCCACCTTCTTCCGCCGGCTCAAGGTCGGGATGCTGGCCTCGGTGACCCACCTTGGTGAGAGCCCCACCGTCGAGCAGCTGATCGGCGTGGTGAAGGTGATGATCGACGGCTTCACCGAGGGCCGGATCGACCGCGTGAACCTCTGCTACAACGATTTCGTCAACACGATGTCGCAGAAGCCCACGGTCTCGCAGCTGCTACCGCTGCCGCCCTCCGAGGCGCTCGAGGCCAAGCACGACTGGGACTACCTCTATGAGCCCGACGCCCAGACCGTGCTCGACGAGGTGATGACCCGCTACGTCGAGTCGCTGGTGTACCAGGCGGTGCTCGAGAACCTCGCCTCCGAGCACGCCGCGCGCATGGTCGCGATGAAGGCGGCCTCGGACAACGCCACCAAGCTGATCGGCACCCTGAACCTGGTCTACAACAAGGCCCGCCAGGCAGCGATCACCCAGGAAATCTCCGAAATCGTCGGCGGCGCCGCGGCTGTCTGATCGCGGCGCGCCCTCCACAGCATCCATTCGAGGAACCCCACCATGAGCCAGGGCAAAGTTGTTCAGATCATCGGCGCCGTCGTGGACGTCGAATTCCCGCGTGACCAGGTGCCGAAGGTGTACGACGCCCTGAAGGTCCAGGGCACCGACATCACGCTGGAAGTGCAGCAGCAGCTCGGCGATGGCGTGGTGCGTACCATTGCGCTCGGTTCCACCGACGGCCTGAAGCGTGGCCTCGTGGCCGAGAACACCGGGCGCGCGATCTCTGTGCCGGTGGGCCGCGCCACCCTCGGTCGCATCATGGACGTGCTCGGCAATGCCATCGACGAGGCCGGCCCGATCGCCGCCGATACTTACTGGGAGATCCACCGCCCGGCCCCGGCCTACGCCGACCAGAGCTCGGCCACCGAGCTGCTGGAGACCGGCATCAAGGTGATCGACCTGATGTGTCCGTTCGCCAAGGGCGGCAAGGTGGGTCTGTTCGGCGGCGCCGGCGTGGGCAAGACCGTCAACATGATGGAGCTCATCAACAACATCGCCAAGCAGCACTCGGGCCTGTCGGTGTTCGCCGGCGTGGGCGAGCGTACCCGTGAGGGCAACGACTTCTACCACGAGATGAAGGACTCCAACGTCCTCGACAAGGTGGCGATGGTGTACGGCCAGATGAACGAACCGCCGGGCAACCGTCTGCGCGTCGCGCTCACCGGTCTGACCATGGCCGAGTACTTCCGCGACGACATCGATCCTGCCACCGGCAAGGGCCGCGACATCCTGTTCTTCGTCGACAACATCTACCGCTACACCCTGGCCGGTACCGAAGTGTCGGCGCTGCTCGGCCGCATGCCTTCGGCGGTGGGCTACCAGCCCACGCTGGCCGAGGAAATGGGCGTGCTGCAGGAGCGCATCACCTCGACCAAGACCGGCTCGATCACCTCGATCCAGGCCGTGTACGTGCCCGCCGACGACCTGACCGACCCCTCGCCGGCCACCACCTTCGCCCACCTCGACGCCACCGTGGTGCTGTCGCGCCAGATCGCCTCGCTCGGTATCTACCCGGCGGTGGACCCGCTGGACTCGACCTCGCGCCAGCTGGATCCGAACGTGATCGGCGTGGAGCACTACGAGACCGCGCGCAAGGTGCAGGCCACCCTGCAGAAGTACAAGGAGCTCAAGGACATCATCGCCATCCTCGGCATGGATGAGCTCTCGGAAGAGGACAAGCTGGTGGTGGCGCGCGCCCGTAAGGCCGAGCGCTTCTTCTCGCAGCCCTTCCACGTGGCCGAGGTGTTCACCGGCTCGCCGGGCAAGTACGTCTCGCTCAAGGAAACCATCCGCGGCTTCAAGATGATCGTGGACGGCGAGTGCGACCACCTGCCGGAGCAGGCCTTCTACATGGTGGGCGGCATCGACGAGGCCTTCGAGAAGGCCAAGAAGCTCGCGGCCTGATGGCCGGCAGCCCGACCGGAGCACCGACATGAGCACGACCATCCGCTGCGACATCGTCAGCGCCGAGAAGGAGATCTTCCACGGCGACGCGACGCTGGTCGTGGCCACCGGCGAGCTGGGCGAACTCGGCATCGCGCCGCGCCACGCCCCGCTCATCACCCGGATCAAGCCGGGCAAGGTCATCGTCACCCAGCCGAACGGCGAGAAGCTCGACTTCTACGTCTCGGGCGGCATCCTCGAGGTGCAGCCGCAGGTGGTGACCGTGCTGGCCGATACCGTGGTGCGCGCCGATGACCTCGACGAGGCCGTGGTGCGCAAGGCCAAGGAGGAGGCCGAGCGTATCCTCGCCAACCGCAGCGAGGCGATGAGCGTGGCCGAGGCCCAGGCCAAGCTGGCCGAGGCCATGGCCCAGCTGCAGGCGCTGGAGCGCCTGCGCAAGAACCTCAAGCACTGAGCCGTCCGGCCCAAGGGCACTGCCGATCTGCGACGACGCCGGCCCTCGGGTCGGCGTTTTCGTTGTGGCCGGCCTAGAATCAGCCACCCCCACGAGGATGCTCCCGGATGAGCCCCACGATTCCCGCCCCCCTGCATGTCGTCGTCCTCGCCGCCGGCGAGGGCAAGCGGATGAAATCGCCTTTGCCGAAGGTGCTGCAGCCAGTGGCCGGCCGGCCCATGCTCGGCCATGTGCTGGACACCGCTCGCGCTCTCGGCGCAGCGCGTATCCATGTCGTCCATGGCCACGGCGGTGAGGCGGTGCGCGCGGCCTTCCAGGCCGATGCCGACCTGGTATGGGTGGAGCAGTCCGAACGCCTCGGCACCGGCCATGCCGTGCAGCAGGCGGCACCGGGCCTGCCCGACGAGGCGCGGGTGCTGGTGCTCTATGGCGATGTGCCGCTGGTGCGCGCCGAATCGCTGCGGCCCTTGGTGGCTGCCGCGGGCACACTCGCCGTGCTGGTGGCCGAGCTTCCCGATCCCACCGGCTATGGCCGGGTATTGGTCGATGACCAGGGCCACGTGCAGGCCATCGTCGAGCAGAAGGACGCCACGCCCGAGCAGCGCGCGCTGCGCACCATCAACACCGGTCTGGTTGCTGCCGAAGGGCGGGCCCTGAAGCGCTGGCTGGCGAACCTGCGTAACGAGAATGCCCAGCGCGAGTACTACCTCACCGACATCTTCGCCATGGCTGCGGCGGAAGGACAGCCGGCCACGGCGGTTCCGGTCGCGGATGCCGGCGAGGTGGAAGGGGCCAACGATCCCTGGCAGCTCGCCCAGCTCGAGCGCGCCTACCAGCGGCGTTGCGCTAGGCATCTGGCGGAGCAGGGGGTGCAGTTCGCCGATCCTGCGCGGTTCGACCAGCGTGGCAGCGTGGCGGTGGGGCAAGGCGTGCGCATCGACGTGGACGTGGTGCTGGAGGGCCGGGTGGTGCTGGGCGAGGGCGTGCGCATCGGGCCTTTCTGCCGGCTCAAGGACGTCGTGCTCGGCGCCGGCACGGTAGTGGCCGCGCACAGTGATCTTGAGGGGGTCGTGACGGAGGCGAATTGCAGCATCGGCCCCTTCGCCCGCCTGCGGCCGGGCACGCAGCTGGCCGAGGGCGTGCACATCGGCAACTTCGTCGAGACGAAAAAGGCCCTGCTGGGGAAGGGCAGCAAGGCGAACCATCTGAGCTACCTCGGCGATGCGCGGGTAGGGGCCGGGGTGAACATCGGCGCCGGCACCATCACCTGCAACTACGACGGCGTGAACAAGTGGGTGACCACGATCGGCGACGGCGCCTTCATCGGCAGCAACAGCTCGCTGGTGGCGCCGGTGAGCATCGGCGCGATGGCGACCATCGGGGCCGGCTCGGTGGTGACCAAGGACGCCCCGGAAGGCCAGCTCACCGTGGCCCGGGGCCGGCAGGTGAGCATTCCTGGCTGGCAGCGCCCGATGAAGCGGGAATGAGTCAATGAGAATCTGATGCGAATCACTTGCATTTAGATTCGCAACATTCTATCGTCGCCGCCTTCACGGCCCCTTCGGGCCGCTGGAAGGATGTCGATGTTGCAAGTGTCTTTCCGGGCGTTTCGCCCCGTGGTCCTGTTTCCGGTGGTACTGATCGCCGGGCGTCCCGGCCTCCTCATGGCCGCCGATGGGCTTCCCCCCGCTTTGACGCCCTGGGCCATGTACCAGCAGGCCGACTGGGTGGTGAAGGCGGTGATGCTGGGCTTGCTGCTTGCCTCCCTGCTCACCTGGGCGGCTCTCATCGCCAAGAGCATCGAGCTTCGGCGAGTGGGAGCCAGGGTGCGGGCCTTGGCCGGACGCTTCGAGACGACGGGCTCGCTCGCCGAACTCACCAATGAGCAGGATCCGGCGGGGCTGCTCGCCGAACTGCGAGCGGAGCTGGCGCTCTCCGAGGGGGCGCTGGACGATCGCGAGGGACTGAAAGAGCGCTTGGTCTCGCGTTTCGACCGCCGCGAGGCCGCGCTGGCGCGACGGATGGCGCGTAGCGTCGCGCTCATCGGCACGATCGGCGCCACCGCCCCTTTCGTCGGCCTGTTCGGCACGGTGTGGGGGATCATGAACAGCTTCGTTGGCATCGCCCGCGAGCAGACCACCAATCTTGCCGTGGTCGCCCCGGGCATTGCCGAGGCCTTGCTCGCCACGGCCCTGGGTTTGGCCGCCGCCATCCCTGCCGTTGTGATCTACAACCATTTCGCTCGCCGCATCGCCGCGCTACGTGGCGACCTGGGCGATGCGGCGGCGGCGCTGCTGCGCCTCGTCTCACGCGAACTCTCCCGCGGTCGGCTCGGAGCCTGAGCCATGGCCCTCAGGCTTGCCTCCGACCGCGAGGAACTCGCATTGGCGCACGAGATGAACGTGACGCCCTTCATCGATGTGATGCTGGTGCTGTTGATCATCTTCATGGTGGCCGCGCCGCTGTCCACGGTGGAACTGGACGTGGACCTGCCGGCCTCGAGGGCGATGCCCGCGCCGCGCTCGGCACCGGTGGTGGTGCTGATGCTGCCGCGCGAAGGCGGTTGGCGCCTGGGCGAACGCCTGCTAGGCGAAGCTCAGCTTCCTGCGGCATTGCGCGAGGCCACGGGTGGCGATACCGAGGCGCGTATCCACCTCGGTGCCGATCGCACGGTGCCCTATGAGCGCCTGATGGCAGCCATGGATGTCTTGCGCGAGGCGGGTTACACGCGGGTGGCCCTGGTAGCCTTGGAGGCCGGGAAGGCACGCTGATGGAGCGGTTGTTCCATGGCCGTGATCCCTGGGCCATCGGCGGCACGGTGGCGCTCGGCCTGCATGCGGCGGTGTTGGCCTGGGTGCTGCAAAGCGCGCCTTCGGCCGACCCGCCGCCTGCGCCGGCTGTGATGACGGTGGAGCTGCTGGCCTCCGGGGCCGATGCGGCGACTGGTACGGAACGGGCGCCAGCACCGGAGGAGAGGGGGGAGACGCCCCGGGGGGCGCTGCCTGCGCAGGCTGCCGCGCCATCGACGGCACGCCCATCGCCTCCGGCGCCGCCCACCGACCTGCCAGCGTTGCCTGTCCCGCCGACCGACGTGCCGCTGGCCGAGGACGTGACGCTGGCCGAGGACGTGGCGCCTTCCCTCCCCGTTGCCTCACCCGCTGAGACAGTGGAGGCGGGCGATGCGATGGATATCGGAGGTTCTGCGGCCGAAGCCCTGGCAGCAGTGGCCACATCGCCGCGGACTGCCGGGGCAGGTCTTTCACGCCGCGAGCGGGATTACTTCGCGCATCTCAGCGCCCATCTCAACCGGCGCAAGGAATATCCAGTCGAAGCCCGCCAGGCCCGGCAGCAAGGTGTCGTGGTGGTGCGTTTCGGTATCGACCGCGATGGCAATGTGCTGTTTGCCGAGATCAAGCGGGGTAGCGGCCACGCGCTACTCGACGAAGCCACGCTCGCCCTGCTCAAGCGGGTATCGCCCCTGCCGCGTATCCCGCGCTCCCTCGATCGCGACCGCCTGACGCTCTCGTTGCCGATCGATTACTCCCTCACCACCGATTGACCCCCCCAAGGAGTCTGCATGTCCCGTCCGTCTTCCCCGCTCCGGCGGCCCGCCACCCTGCGCCGCACCCTGCTGGCCGTCGGCCTGTCCACTGCCACCCTTGCCATTGCCGCGCCTGCTCCACAGGCTTCCGACGAGGAAGAGGTGGAGCTCGACACCCTGCGCATCGAGGGCCGGGCCGCCGACGTCAATCCTTATGCCAGTGAGGGCGCGCCTTACAAGGCGCGGATCTCCGGCGATGCGCGCCGGGTGCTGCCGCTGGCGGAGACCCCGGCCACCCTCACAGTGATCACCGAGCGGCAGCTGAAGGATTCCGGTCGCGCTGACTTCCGCGCCATCCTCGACGCCCAGCCCGGCATCACCCTGGGCACCGGCGAGGGCGGCAACCAGTTCGGCGACCGCTACATCATCCGCGGTCAGGAAGCACGCAGCGATGTCTTCGTCGATGGCCTGCGCGACCCAGGTCTTCAGGCGCGTGAGAGCTTCGCTGTGGAGCAGATCGAGATCACCAAGGGTCCGAGCGCCACCTTTGCCGGCCGCGGAGCCTCCGGTGGCTCGGTGAATGCGATCAGCAAGCAGGCTAGTACCGAATACGACTTCCACAACCTCGAGATCGGCGCCGGCACCCAGAACCACGTCCGCAGCACCCTGGACAGTAACTTCAAGCTTTCCGAAACCCTGGCCTTGCGTGCCAACCTGCTCTACACCCGAGAAGACGTGCCCGATCGCGCCCCGGCGAAACGTGAGCGCTATGGTCTGGCTCTGGCCGGACGCGCCGATCTCAGTGAGGCGGTCAGTCTGCTGGCCGACTACTACCGGGTGAGCGGGCGTGACCGCACCGACCTCGGTCGGGCCATCGCCGGCCTTGATGCGGGTGGCCAGCCCTTCCGCGACATTCCGCCCTATGCCCAGAAGGAAGATTTCCAGGATGGCGATGTCGACATCCTCAGTCTGCGCTTCCAGTGGCGGGTGAACGATGTCCTGCGGCTGGAAAACATCGCCCGTTGGGGACGTACCGAGGGCGGCTACCTGGTCAGCCAGGGCAGCCGATTCACCCGGAGCGTCAACGACCCGGTGGCCTCCGGGGCGGTGGACTACCGCATCAGCAATACCCGCAGCGGCTGGCAGGACATCGACTACCTTGCCGACCGCCTGAACCTCGTCGCCGAGTTCGAGACCGGCGCCCTGCGGCATACCCTGGTGGCCGGCATCGAGTACACCGACTACGAGGTGGACGGCCGGCATGGTGCTGGAACGACGGGGGGCTACAGTTTCACCGCCACCGGGCCCTTCAACTGTGTGATGGGCACGGGTTCGGTACCGAATGCCTGGTGCGTGACCGACGGGCGCGGTAACCGGCTGGTGGACTTCGACCACGTCGTCGGCCGCCGTGACATCGCTCGGAACAGCATCCCTACCACATCCTGGAACGTGAAGACCCTGGCCGGCTACTTGATGGATTCGGTCGAGTTGACGCCCTGGCTCAGTCTGGCCGGCGGCCTGCGCTTCGATGACTACGATTTCCACCTCGTCACCCGCAATGGCAGCACGGGAGTGGTGACCGGCGATTACGCCAGCAGCGACGTGATCCGCGGCTACAACGCCAGCCTCACCGCCAAGCCGCGCGAGAATGGCATCGTCTACCTTGCCTGGGCTACGGGGGCCGATATCAATGGTGGGGAGTCCGATGTCGGAACCAACTGCGGCTATGGCGGGCTTTGTACGGTCACTGACCCGGTGACGGGTGAACTGGTGTTCCAGGGCGAACCGGAGCGCTCGCGCAACCTCGAACTCGGCACCAAGTGGAACCTGTTCGACGACCAGCTACTGCTCACGGCAGCGCTGTTTGAGACGGTGAAAAGCGATCTGTTCGAGGGCGGGGTGAACAGCTATGTGGCCAATGGCGGCCAGCTCAATGGGGGCAAGCACCGGGTGCGCGGCATCGAGCTCGGCGCCACCGGCAATCTCACCGAGCGCCTGAGCGGACAGATCTCGGCCACCGTAATGGATTCTGAGGTGCTGGAATCCAGCGATAGCAACTTCACTGCCCAACAACGGGCACTGGGAGCGACGAACATCGGCAAGCCGCTATCGAACTTTGCTGAGCGCTCGCTCGATGCCCAGCTGCGTTACCGTTGGACCGAGCGCCTCAGCCTGGGGGCCAACGCCACCTACCAGAGCGAGATGTATGCCGGGCAGCCGGATGCAGCGGCGGCGATCAATACCACCATCATCAACGGTCAGCCGGGACCGAACTTCGGCAAGCCCAATATCCGCATCCCCTCGCATACGGTGTTCGGCGCTTTTGCCGAATACGCGATCAATGAGCGGCTCTCGCTCAGGCTCAATGGCCTCAACTTGGGTGACAAGCAGTACTACCTCGCCGGCTACCGCAGCGGTGGCTTTGCCTACCTCGGCGATGGCCGCACCGTCCGTCTCACCCTAAGCGGGAAGTTCTGAACCATGCCCCCGACGCGGCGCCAGCCACCCCTTTCCGCTCTGCCGGCGGACGTGGTGGCACTGGAGGACTATGCCCGCCTCGCCTCGGAATTTCTGGCGCCGCCGGTGTTGGCGTGGCTCGAGGGGGGTAGCGGTGACGGGCAGGCCTTGCGGTCGAATCGCGAGGCCTTCGCCCGCCATGCCATCCTGCCGCGGCTGCTCGTCGATACGACGGCGGGACATACCCGCCGTCGCCTGTTCGGGCGCGAGCTCGTGCATCCCGTCCTGTGCGCACCGATCGGCTACCAGCGGCTCTTGCATCCGGAGGGCGAATGCGAGGCGGCGCGAGGGGCACTCGATACGCCCTTCCTCATCAGCACCTTCGCTTCTTGCCGGATTGCCGACATTGCCGCGGCGGCGGCCGGACCTTGTTGGTTCCAGCTCTACTGGCAACCCGAGCGTGCTCAAACGTTGTCGCTGCTGCGGGCGGCCGAGGAGGCGGGCTGCGAGGCCATCGTGCTCACCCTCGACGTGCCAGTGAAACCCGCCAGCCGGATGGCGCTGCGGGCTGGTTTCGCCCTGCCGGAGAGCGTTCGGGCGGTGAATGTGGAGGGCTTCCTACCGAAGGCGCCGGTGGTAGTGCCGCCGGAGGAGAGCATGATCCTGCGCGGCATGATGCGCTACGCGCCAGGACCGCAGGATCTCGCCTGGCTACGCACCATGACCTCGCTGCCCCTGCTCGCCAAGGGGGTACTGCACCCTGAGGATGCCAGGCGCCTCGTCGAACTCGGCTGTGATGGTCTCGTGGTGTCCAACCACGGTGGCCGGGCCCTGGAATCTGCGCCGGCCGCACTCGACCGGCTGCCGTTGATTCGCGATGCCGTGGGCCCGGATCTTCCGCTGCTGCTCGATGGCGGCATCCGCTCCGGCGGCGATGTGTTCAAAGCACTGGCCCTCGGCGCCGATGCGGTGCTGCTCGGCCGCCCCTTGGCCCATGGTCTGGCCGTGGCCGGGGCTCTGGGCGTGGCCCATGTGTTGCGCCTGCTGCGTGAGGATCTCGAGCTCACCTTGGCGCTTGCCGGCTGCCCCCGGCTGACCGACATCGACCGGGCCTGCCTCGTTCCTGCCTTTCCGGAGCCTTGTGCATGCTCACCGTGATCGAACAGGTACTCAGCGCCGATGAGGTCGCCCATTTCCGCCAGCGCCTGCGCGCGGCCCGCTGGGTGGACGGGCGCGCCACCGCCGGGGCTCGCGCCGTGGCGGTGAAGCAGAACCTCCAGGTCGAGCGCGAAGATCCAGTGGGCCGGGAACTGGGTCAGGCCCTGCTTGCCCGGCTGGGCCGCCTACCGCTGTTCGTCTCGGCCTCGTTGGCCGAGCGCATCTGGCCGCCGGTGTTCAACGCCTACCGCGACGGCGGGCACTATGGTCTGCACAGCGATGCGGCGCTGATGCTGCTGCCCGGGGCCGAGCGCTCGCTGCGCAGCGATCTTTCCGCCACCCTGTTCCTCTCCTCTCCAGAGGAGTACGAGGGCGGCGAACTGGAGATCGAGACCAGCTTCGGCGCGCAGGCAGTGAAGCTTGCTGCCGGCGATATGGTGCTCTATCCATCGTCCAGCCTGCACCGGGTGACGCCGGTGACGGCCGGCGAGCGGGTCTGTGCCATCACCTGGATCCAGAGCGCGGTGGCCGATGCCTCGGCACGGGCGCTGCTGTTCGATCTCGACCAGGCGGTCCAGGCCCTGTCGGTGGGCCGGCCGGCGGACGACCCCGCCATCGACCGGCTGGTGCACGTCTACCAGAACTTGCTGCGGCGCTGGGCGGCCCCCTGAGGCCCTGCCCGGAAGCTGCCCGCTCTGGCCGGCGCCACGGCAGGGCGGGGGTGGCTTCCGCCGTTACACTAGGCGCCCTCCCCCCAAGCCTCGTGGAGCAGACAGGATGTGCGGAATCGTTGGAGCGATCGCCGGGCGTGACGTCGTGCCGGTGCTCATCGATGGACTGAAGCGGCTCGAGTACCGTGGCTACGACTCGGCCGGTGTGGCCGTGCTGGATAGCGAGCTGAGGCGCGTGCGGCGCACCGGCCGAGTGGCCGAGATGGAGGCTGCGGCTCACGCCGAGGGGCTGGCGGCGAGTCTTGGCATCGGCCATACCCGTTGGGCCACCCATGGCGGCGTCACCGAGGCCAATGCACACCCGCACATCAGCGAGGGCGAGCTCGCGCTGGTGCACAACGGCATCATCGAGAACCATGAGGAACAGCGTGAGCGCCTGAAGGCCCTGGGCTACGAGTTCGGCTCGCAGACCGACACCGAGGTGGTGGCCCATCTGGTTCGCCACTATCTGCGTGAGACTGGCGACCTTCTGTCCGCCACCCAGCGCGCCGTGCGCGAGCTGCGTGGCGCCTATGCGCTCGCCATCATCGCCAGGTCCGATCCCTCGCGGCTGGTGGTGGCGCGCATGGGCTGCCCGCTGCTGGTGGGCCTCGGCGAGGGCGAGGCCTTCGTCGCTTCCGATGTGTCCGCCGTGGTGGCGCAGACCCGCCGGGTGGTCTATCTCGAGGAGGGCGACGTGGCCGAGGTGCGACGCAACGGCCTCGCCGTGTTCGACGCCACGGGCACTGCCGTGCAGCGCGCCGAGCAGGTCTCCGGCGTGTCGCTGGCCTCGCTGGAGCTGGGCCCGTACCGCCACTTCATGCAGAAGGAGATCCACGAGCAGCCGCGCGCCATCGCCGACACGCTCGAACCGATCCTCGAGACGGGCTTCTCGCCAGCCCTGTTCGGCCCGCGCGGTCCCGAACTGCTGGCGGGTGTCACCGGCGTGCAGATCCTCGCCTGCGGCACCAGCCACTATGCCGGGCTGGTGGCGCGTTACTGGATCGAGGCGCTCGCCGGTCTGCCCTGCGCGGTGGATATCGCCAGCGAGTACCGCTATCGCCCGATCGTGGCGAATCCGGGCACCCTCGTCGTCACCATCTCGCAGTCGGGCGAAACCCTCGACACCCTCGAGGCGCTGAAATACGCCATCGCCGAGGGCCATCATCGCACCCTCTCGATCTGCAACGTGGCGGAAAGCGCGATCCCCCGGCTTTCGGCCATGCAGTTCCTCACCCGTGCCGGGGCCGAGATCGGCGTGGCCTCGACCAAGGCCTTCACCACCCAGCTCGTGGCCCTGTTCGCCCTGGCCCTGGTGATCGCCAAGGCCCGCGGCCGGCTCGCGGCGCAGGACGAGGCCCTTCACATCGAGACGCTGCGCCATCTGCCGGGTAGTGTGCAGCACGCGCTCAATCTCGAGCCGCAAATCGCTGCATGGGCGGAGACATTCGCGCCAAAGCAGCATGCGCTGTTCCTCGGTCGCGGCCTGCACTTCCCGATCGCGCTGGAGGGCGCGCTCAAGCTCAAGGAGATCAGCTACATCCACGCCGAGGCCTATGCCGCCGGCGAGCTGAAGCACGGGCCGCTCGCCCTCGTCGACCGTGAGATGCCGGTGGTGGTGATCGCCCCCAACGACGCCCTGCTCGAGAAGGTGAAGTCGAACATCCACGAAGTGCGGGCGCGTGGCGGCGAGATGTTCGTGTTCGCCGATGCCGACAGCCAGTTCGGCGAGGAGGAGGGCCTGCATGTGATCCGCACCCCGCGCCATGTCGGCCTGCTCTCACCGGTGGTGCATGCCGTCCCGGTGCAGATGCTGGCCTACCACACGGCGCTCGCCCGCGGCACCGACGTGGACAAGCCGCGCAATCTCGCGAAGTCCGTCACGGTCGAGTGAGCCGCCCGCCCGCGTTCCGAGACGAACGGCGCAGACCGGGGCGCGAGCGGTCTTGAAGGCCGCCGCGCCGTGGCGCTAGCGTGGAGCCGTGCGGACGCGAGGAGGTGGTACATGGTCGCGGCACGGTTCGAGCAGGGCAGCGCCCTCGCCCTCTGGCAGGGCCTGGTGGCAGAAGGCGAGGACTGCGCCGGCGTGCGCCTCTCCGAAACCACCGAGAGCTATCTCGTGTTCCTGCTGATGCAGCATCTGCGCGACGGCGCCCTCGCCGGGCGCGCCCTGGCCCTCGAATGGCTCTCGGCCCTGGAGCGCGTGGGCACGCTGCGGGCCGAGCAGCTGCGCGAGGTGGGCGACCGCAGCCTGCTGATTGCCGGCCTCTACCCGGGCCTGGCCGAGCGGCGACGGGTCGGGCGCGAGTATTACGTGCGCATTGGCGAGCTCGCCTACGACGGCGCGGCCGACAGCGCCCGCCGCTCGGAGCGCCCGCTGTTCGCCGAGCTGGCGGCCACGGTGCGCCCCCTGGTGCGGGTGCTGGCGGCCCTGCGCAAACGCTGAGCACCGCATACTTTGCGCCTGCCGGCGTTGACGGACCGGCTCGAGGCTGCTGCCATAGGCGCCATGCGCATTTGTGTCTACGCCGCCTCGAGCGGCAAGGTCGATCCCGTCTACCTCGCCGCTGCCCGCGAGCTCGGCGCCACCCTCGCGCGTGCCGGCTGTACCACGGTCTATGGCGGTGGTGGGCAGGGACTGATGGGGGCGCTGGCCGATGGCGCCCTCGCCGAGGGCGGCGAGGTCATCGGCATCATCCCGAAGTTCATGGTCGAACTGGAATGGGGGCACCCTGGCGTCACCACGCTGGAACTGGTCGAGGACATGCGCGAGCGCAAGCACCGCCTGCTCACCGGCAGCGATGCAGTGGTGGCCCTGCCCGGCGGTTGCGGCACATTGGAGGAGCTGTTCGAGGCGATCACTCTCAAGCGCCTCGGCCTCTACTTCAACCCGATCGTGCTGCTCAGCGTGAACGGGTTCTACGAGGGATTGCAGGCCTTCATGGAGAAGGTGGTTTCCGAGCGTTTCATGAACCCGGAGCACGCCGCCATGTGGTCGCTGGTCGGGCGGGTGGACGAGGTGCTGCCGCGCATCCGTACCACCCCGCGCTGGCACGAAAACGCCCGCGACTACGCCGTGGTGCGCTGAGCGCTCCGTCAGAGCGTGTCGAGGAAGGCCCGCGCCAGCGCCTCGAGGCCGCGCTGGTCGTCGGCGTCGAAGCGGTCGGGCACCGGGCTGTCGATGTCGAGCACGCCGATGAGCGTCTCGCCGAGCAACAGCGGCACCACCACCTCCGAGCGCGAGGCCGAGTCGCAGGCGATGTGACCGGGGAAGGCGTCTACGTCCGGCACCACCTGGGTCTGGCGGGTGGCGGCAGCGGTGCCGCACACGCCCTTGCCGAGCGGGATGCGCACGCAGGCCGGCAGGCCCTGGAAGGGGCCGACCACCAACTCCCTGCCGTCGAAGAAGTAGAAGCCCACCCAGTTGAGATCGGGCAGGGCATGGTAGACGAGGGCCGAGAGATTGGCGGCGTTGGCGATGCGGTCGCGCTCGCCGTGCATCAGCGCGCGCGCCTGTTCGACGAGTTGGGCGTACTGCTCGGGCTTGCTGCCCATGAGGGCGGTGGCGGTGAAGGACATGCGGGAAACCGGGGCGGGCCGCGGCGCGGCCGGGGGTGCCACGATGGGGGCGGCACTCACGCTTGGCAAGCCTTGACGGTATCGCTGCCGTCTTCACCTGGGCATGGACGAAAATACCGGTATGTCCCAAGCCTTCTTCGTGACCGGCACCGACACCGGCGCCGGCAAGACCTTCACCAGTACCGTGCTCTTGCACGCCCTGCGCCAGCGCGGCCTGCGCGCGGTGGGCATGAAGCCGGTGGCCAGCGGCAGCGAACCTGGCCCCGAGGGCCTGCGCAACGAGGATGCGCTGGCGCTGCAGGCTGCCAGCGATCCTGCCCCCCCCTACACCCTGGTGAACCCCTGGGCCTTGCGCGAACCGACGGCACCGGAGATCGCCGCCCGCCTCGACGGCGTACAGGTGGATCTGCCGCCGATCGCGGCGGCATTCGCACAGCTTGCGGCGCAGGCCGACGTGGTGCTGGTGGAGGGCGTGGGCGGCTTCCTCGCGCCGATCCGCGAAGGCCTCGACCAGTGCGAGCTGCCGCGTGCGCTGGGCTTGCCGGTGCTGCTGGTGGTGGGCCTCAAGCTTGGTTGCATCAACCACGCCCGGCTCACCCTCGAGGCCGTGCAGGCCCGCGGCTTTCCGGTGCTGGGCTGGATCGCCTCCGAGGTCGAGCCGACGATGCTCTACCCAGATGACTATTTCGAGGCCCTGAAGGCGGCGCTGCCGGTGCCCTGCCTCGGCCGCCTGCCGCATGCGCCGGGGACCGACCCGGCAACGCTTACCCGCCACCTCGCGCTGCCGCCGGAGTTCCCTGGGGGCTGATCGCGGATGGCGCGAGGCGCCTTTAGCCGAGGCGCAGGGTGGCGCGGTCGCCCGAGGCCGGGCGGAACACCGAGACCTGCACCAAGAGCGGAAGGGCCGGTGCCAGCGCGCGGGCGATGAAGCCGCAGAGGTTCTCCAGCGTGGCCGGGCCGATGCCTTCCACCTCATCGAGGAAGCGGTGATCGAGGCGCTCGCGCAGGGCCGCGAGCTCGCGGCGCACGAGGCCCAGATCCATCACCATGCCGGTGGCCGGATCGGGCTCGCCGCGCAGCGTGATCTCGGCATGGTAGGTGTGGCCGTGGATGCGCCGGCTGGCCTCGCTTTCGCCCTCGACGTAGCGACGCAGGGTGTGCGCGGCCTCGAAATAGAAGGACTGGGTGAGTTCGATGGGCATGGCGAGCGGGATCGGCGGCGAGGCATAGTGTGCCATGCAGGGGCGGCGAAGCCTGTAAAGCGGCTAAGCATCTGGCAGGTCTTTCTTCAGACTGGCTTTGGCCATCGACGTCCAGGGCAGCATCCGCTCCAGCCGGGTCATCGATGTTCTCTCGCGTCTGGTGAGCCTGCACGGCGCACCGCGCTACCTGAGGTCGGACAACGGCCCCGAGTTCGTCAGCCATGCCATCCTGAAGTGGCTGCGACAGGCGGGCATCGAGACCGCGCTGATCGATCCCAGGAAGCCTTGGCAGAATGGCACTGCCGAGAGCCTGAACGGGAAGTTCCGTGACGAGTGCCTCAGCATGGAATGGTTCCGGAACCGGATCGAGGCCCGAGCGATCATCGAGACGTGGCGACGCCACTACAACGAGGATCGGCCGCATTCGAGCCTCGGCTACCGGACGCCGAAACAGTTCAAGGACGAGTTCCAGCAGCAACAACCTGCATCAACCCACCGAGCCATCCTCAACTAATCGGTGGTCCGAAAAAACCCGGCAGGTCAATCGACGAATACACCTGCGAATGCCTGGCCATCGAGGTCGGGGCTAGTAGCCTGCGGGCGCAGGACGTCATCCTGATGCTGTCGAGGCTGTTGCGGATCAAATCGGCCTATGTCCGGTCGGATACCGGCGCTGAGTTCAGCGCGGCGAAGGTCATGCGCTGGCTACGGGACGCAGCGATCGATCCTGCCTTTATCGCGCCGGGCATCCTGTGGCAGAACGGTTTCGTCGAGAGCTTCAACGGCAAGCTGCGGGACGAGCTGCTGAACCGGGAGTGGTTTCGGAGCCGAGCGAAGGCCAGACTCCTGATCGAGCGCTGGCGGCAGTTCTACAACGAGAAGCGCCCGCATAGCGCCCATCGCTACAAACCGCCGGCCAGCATCCGCAGGGCCTGGCGGGAACCCGATACCATCCACCCCGGGCTCACTGGCTGATTGGCTACGAGTTCCATACTCAGGTCAGAATCAGCAGGATAGCGCGATCATGAAAATTGCCAGCTGGAACGTCAATTCCCTCAACGCCCGGCAGGCGCATCTGCTGGCCTGGCTCGGCTCGCGCCGCCCCGACGTGGTGGCTCTGCAGGAGACCAAGCTCGAGGACCACCGCTTCCCCGACGCCGAGCTTGCCGCCGCCGGCTACCGCTCGGTATTCGCCGGGCAGAAGACCTACAACGGCGTGGCCCTCCTCGCCCGCAGTGAGGCCGGCCTGGTGCCGGAGGAGGTGCAGGTGGGTATCCCGGGCTTCGAAGACGAGCAGAAGCGGGTGATCGCGGCGACGGTCGGCGGTGTCCGCATCGTCAATCTGTACGTAGTGAACGGCCAGGCCGTGGGCAGCGAGAAATACGACTACAAGCTGCGATTCCTCGAGGCCCTGCACGGCTGGCTTGCCGAAGAGCTCCGCCGCCACCCGGCGCTGGTGGTGCTGGGCGACTTCAACATCGCCCCGGATGAGCGCGACGTGCACGATCCCGTGGTCTGGAACGAGGACAGCATCCTCACGTCCCGCGCCGAGCGCGCGGCCCTGCGCCGTCTGTTCGCGCTCGGCCTCGTCGACAGCTACCGGGCCTTGCAGCCGGAGGGCGCCGACTTCAGCTGGTGGGACTACCGTGCCGCCGGCTTCCGCCGCAACCTCGGCTTGCGCATCGACCTCGTGCTGCTTTCGCAGGACCTGCTACCGCGCTGCACCGAGGCCCTGATCGACCGCGAGCCGCGCACCTGGGAGCGGCCCAGCGACCATGCCCCGGTGATGGTGGACCTCCAGCCCTAGCCGGCCGGCGCGGCGGCTTCAGCGCCGCGCCTGGTAGAAGGCCTCTTCCGAGACCGAGTGCCAAGCCTGGGCCTGAGCGCGGAAGGCGCGCATCGAGTCGTACACGCGGCGGGCGAAGGGATCGGCGCCGGCCAGCGCCTCCAGCACCTCGTCGGCGGCGCGCTTGAGCGCCACCAGCACGTCCTCGGGCAGGCGCCGCAGCTGCGCGCCATGCTCGCGCACCAGAAGGTCGAGGGCCTGCTGGTTGCGGGCGGTGTACTCGGCCAGCATCTCGTCGTTCACCGCTGCGCAGCAAGCCTCGATGATCGCCTTCAGGTCATCCGGCAGGGCATCGAAGGCCGGCTTGTGGAACATCGCCTCGAGCGTGGGGCCGGGCTCCTGCCAGCCGGGGTAGTAGGCGTACTTCGCCACCCGGTGCAGGCCGAAGGCGAGATCGTTGTACGGGCCCACCCATTCCGCGGCGTCGATGGCGCCGCTTTGCAGGCTGGTGAAGATCTCGGCCCCGGGCAGGTTCACCGGCACCGCGCCGAGCGCCTGCATCACATCGCCGCCGAGGCCGGGGATGCGCATCTTCAGGCCTCGGAGGTCGGCCACGCCCGCGATGGGTTTTCGGAACCAGCCGGCCAGCTGCACTCCGGTGTTGCCGGCGGGGAAGGGCACCAGGTTGAAGGGCGCGTACAGCTCGCGCCACAGCTCCAGCCCGCCGCCGAAGCGCAGCCAGGCGGTCATCTCCTGGGCATTGAGACCGAAGGGCACGGCACAGAAGAAGGGCGCGGCTGCGGCCTTGCCGCGCCAGTAGTAGGCGGCGCTATGGCCAATCTCGGCGGTGCCGCGGCTCACCGCGTCGAAGACCTCGAAGGGCGGCACCAGCTCGCCGGAGCCGAACACCTTCACCGTGATGCGCCCGCCGGTGGCCTGGGTGATGCGCTCGGCGAGCTTCGCCGCGCCGGTGCCGAGGCCGGGGAAGTTGGTGGGCCAGCTGGTCACCATCTTCCACTGCAGCCGCACCTCGCTGGCGCCGCCGCTGGCCCCGCTTCCACCGGGCGCGCAGGCCGCCAGCCCGGCCGCTGCCGCTCGCCAGTCCCTGCGCCCCGCAGCACATCACGTCGCTTCATGGCTCCTCCTCACCGAAGACCTCGCCTTGGAGTGTAACAACGGGCGGCCTGGCCCCTGGGACGGCTTGCGTTGCACCGCCGGACGGGCGGCGTAGGATTTGCCCATCCCCCCTCGCGGACGCGTCGCCATGAAGACCTCCCTCGGGCATTACGAGATCGTGGCCGAGCTCGGCCGCGGCGGTATGGGCGTGGTCTACAAGGGCTACGAGCCGGCGCTGGCGCGCTATGTCGCCATCAAGGAGCTGTCGCCGGCCCTGGCCCACGACCCCAGCCTGGTCGAGCGCTTCCTGCGCGAGGCGCGCTCGATGGCGGCACTCAACGATCCGCACATCATCCAGGTCTATTTCATCGGCCAGGCCGAGGGGCAGCCCTTCTTCGCCATGGAATTCGTGGAGGGCGAGAGCCTCTCGCAGCTGATCAAGCGCGAAGGCCGCCTGCCGATTGCCGATGTGCTGAAGATCCTGCTGCAGACCGCGCGCGGCCTGCAGACTGCCCACGAGCGCGGGGTGATCCACCGCGACATCAAGCCGGCCAACCTGATGCTCGACCTGCGCGGGCGGGTGAAGATCGCCGACTTCGGCATCGCGCTGGCGCGCCAGGAGTTCGATGCCAAGCTCACCGGCACGGGCGAGTTCGTCGGTACGCCGGGCTACCTCTCGCCGGAGGTCTGCCTCGGCCGGCCGGTGGACGCCCGCTCCGACCTGTTCGCGCTCGGCATCGTGATGTTCGAGGCGCTCACCGGCCGCCTGCCTTTTTCCGACGAATCGCCGCTGAAGCTGATGCTCGACGTGGTGCAGGCCGACATCCCGGACATCCGCGCGCTCAACCGTGAGGTGGACGAGGACACCGCCCGCATCCTCGCGAGGCTGGTGGCCAAGGAACCGGCCGACCGCTACGCCAGCGCCGCCCTGCTCGCCGCCGACCTCGAGAAGCACCCCCTGCTCGCCGGCCAGGGCGCCCAGCTTGCGCTGCAGGTGCGCAAGCCGGTTGGGGCGGCGGCCACGCTCTACACCGCCCCAGCCACCGCCCCCACGGCCCCGCGCCGGCCCACGCCGCCGCCGGTGGTGGACAGCAGCGCGAATGCCGGCTCCCCCGCCGTACCCGCGGCCGGGATGCCGAGCGCTGCCGGGGCGGCGCCGGCGCCGGCTCCGGCGCCGCCCCCGCCCGCCCGCAAGGCCTCGAAGGCTCCGATGCGGGTGGCCGGCATGCTGGCGCTGGGCGTGGTGGGCGCGGCGGCCTTCGGCGCCTGGCGGGTCTTCGGTCCCGGCGTCGCCGGCACGGACCCCGCGCCTGCGGCAACGGCCGTGGCCACGGCGCCGCCCACCGGGGGCGAAGGCGGTGGCCCGGCGGGAGCCGAGGGCGCATCGCCGGGGCCGGCGGGCGAGGGCGATCCGGTGGCTTCCGGTTCCGCGGACGCGGCTGCGAGCGCCGCGTTGGTGGCGGGCGCTGCGGCCAGCGCTACCGCGGCAGCTTCGCCCTCGGACGCGGGGAATGCCCCCGTCGCAACGATCGAGCCTGCGGCGGCGGCACCCATCGAATCGTCCGCGGCCGCCGCCGCTCCGGTGGTTGCGGCGCCCGCCCCGCGTTCCGCGGCGCCCCGCGTCCCGACCACTGTCGCCGTGGTGGGCAGCGGCGATCCGGCCATCATCGGGCCTGCGGTGCAGGCCATCGAGGAGCGTGCCGTGGCCGCCGGCTGGCAGCTGGTGGGCAATGCCAGCCGCGCCGACCGCGTGATCCGCGTGAACTTCGAGCAGACCGGCACCCAGCAGCTGCAGTACTACGGCCGTAGCAGCGAGATGGTGATCGGCCAGCTCAGCGTGCGTGCCTTCGGCCAGGGCGGGGCGGCACTGGGCGCGGGCCTGCGTTCGCGCATCGAGTACACGCCAATGACCGCCGACGCCAAGGTGCAGGCCGCCCTGCAGGGCAGTCAGGTCGAGGCCGTGGTCGGGGCGCCGGGGCGCTGAGATCGGGCAATGCCGTCGGGCCACTTTCTGGCAATGCGGGGGGTCTTGAAACGTTCTTCGGGGGGGGGGTAATGTGCAACCTGCCCGCAGGCTCGCGGGCTCCCCCCGACCCACAGAAGGAATTGACCATGTTTCGAACCATTCAATGCTGCCTGCTGCTCCTGATCGCTGGCCTCACGGCATCCGGCGCTGCTG
Source organism: Silanimonas sp. (assembly GCA_026005095.1). Taxonomy (GTDB): domain Bacteria; phylum Pseudomonadota; class Gammaproteobacteria; order Xanthomonadales; family Xanthomonadaceae; genus Silanimonas. The sequence continues at coordinate 24,876 of BPKK01000013.1, forward strand.
CGCAGAACTCAGGCAGCTCCCCTCCGGTTCACGAGTGCACGAACGGCTGCTACATCGTCACCTGCCGAGGCAACGTTTGCACCATGTATTACTGTTCGAACGGCCGTTGTGACTTCGTCACGAGCTTCACCAAGCCGCAGGAGCAGCAGAAGTCCGGCCTGCTCTCCGGGAGTGCGCCACGAAGCACGCTGTTGAGCTCCCATCCCGTGGACTCCGGTATCGCCGTCGACGGCCCCATTGGCGTCAATACCTGCAGTGCCACGACCTGCAGCCAGTTCGTGTTGCACCAAGGCGGCATCATCGCCGCGGGCAGTTCGGAGAACCCTCGGAATGTCCTGCGCCGAACCCTCGAGAGCCAGCAACAGCGGCGCTGAATCGCCTCGCCGGAATGTGAGTTCCTACGCGGCCCTTCGGGGCCGCTTTTCTTGCGGTACCCGGCGTCAGGCCGCCGAGAGCGGAGCGTAGGCCAGCACCAGCCATTTCGCCCCGCCAGTCTCGAACTCCACCTGCACCCGCACGTGGTTGCCGCTGCCCTCGGCGTCCTTGAGCACGCCGACGCCGAAGTTCGGGTGGCGCACCCGCTGGCCCAGCCGGAAGCCCTTCAGCGGTGTGGTGTCGGCGTACTGGAGGTCGCGCTCGCCGGCCCAGCCGCCGCTGCCCATGGGGCGTGAGACCGCCACCTTCGGCCGCACCTCGCGCAGCAGCCGGGCCGGGATCTCGCGCAGGAAACGCGAGGGCGCGCCGTAGTGCTCCTGGCCGTGCAGGCGCCGGGATTCCGCCCAGGTGATGAGCAGCTGTTCGCGGGCGCGGGTGATGCCGACATAGGCCAGACGGCGCTCCTCGGCGAGGCGGTCGCCCTCGCTGGAGCGCTGCGAGGGGAACAGGCCTTCCTCGACGCCGGCCAGGGCCACGAAGGGGAACTCGAGGCCCTTGGCCGAGTGCAGGGTCATCAGCTGCACGGCATCGCTGCCGGCCTCGGCCTGCGCCTCTCCAGCCTCCAGCGCCGCATAGCTCGAGGAAGGCCACCAGTTCCGGCAGCTCGGGGTCGATGTCCTCGCTGCGGAGAAAGCGGCTGGCCACCGAGACCAGTTCGTCGAGGTTGTCGATGCGCGAATCGAGCGGGTGCTTGCCTTCCTTCGCGTAGTGTTCGCGCAGGCCGGTATCGGTGATCGCTTTTTCCACCTGCGCCGGCAGCGCAAGGCCCGAGACTTCGGCGGCGAGCCGGTCGACGAGGTCGAGAAAGCCCGTGAGCGCGTTACGGGCGCGGGCGGCGAGGGTGGTGCCCGCGGCAAGCCGCCGTGCCGCCGTCCATAGTGGTTCGGCGCCCTCGCGGGCGGCGCGGCGCACTTCATCGAGGGTCTTTTCGCCGATGCCACGGGCCGGGGTATTCACCGCGCGCTCGAAGGCGGCATCGTCGCTGCGCGAGGCGAACAGGCGCAGGTAGGCCAGCGCATCCTTCACCTCCATGCGCTCGAAGAAGCGCAGGCCGCCATAGACGCGGTAGGGCAGCTGGAGCTTCAGCAGCTCTTCTTCGATGGCCCGCGACTGGGCGTTGTTGCGGTAGAGCACCGCGCACTGCCCGAGCCGGCCGCCGGCCGCCGCGTGCTGGCGGATGCGCTCGACGATGTAGCGCGCCTCGTCCATCTCGTTGTAGGCCGCATAGACATCGATGGCGCTGCCCTCGCCGGCCTCGGTCCAGAGCTTCTTGCCGAGCCGGTCGGAGTTGTGCGCGATCACCGCATTGGCGGCGGCGAGGATGGTGCCGGTGCTGCGGTAGTTCTGTTCCAGCTTCAGGGTCCGAACGCCGGGGTAGTCGGCCAGCACCCGCTGCACGTTCTCGACGCGCGCGCCGCGCCAGCCGTAGATGGCCTGGTCGTCGTCGCCGACGATGAACACCTGCCCGGTCTCGCCGGCCAGCAGGCGCACGAAGGCGTACTGGATGGCATTGGTGTCCTGGAACTCGTCGATCAGCAGCTGGCGGAAGCGCCGCTGGTAGTGGCCGAGCAGGGCAGGGCGGTCGCGCAGGGTCTCGTGGGCCCTGAGCAGGATCTCGGCGAAATCGACGAGGCCGGCGCGGCGGCAGCGCAGTTCGTATTCGGCGTAGGCGCGCAGCATCTCGCGGCCGAAAGGATCGCCAATACCGATCTGGATGTGTTCGGGGCGCCGGCCTTCGTCCTTCTGGGCATTGATCCACCAGGCCACCTGGCGCGGCGGGAAGCGCGAATCGTCGAGGTCGAGGTCATGGATGACGCGCTTGACGAGGCGCAGCTGGTCGTCGGCATCGAGGATCTGGAAGCCTCCGGGCAGGCCGGCTTCCTGCCAGTGCAGACGCAGCAGGCGGTGGGCGATGCTATGGAAGGTGCCCACCCACAGGCCTCGGGGCTCGATGCCCAGGGTGGCGGCGATGCGCTGGCGCATCTCGTGCGCCGCCTTGTTGGTGAAGGTGACGGCGAGGATGCCGTGCAGCGGCACGCCCTCCACCGCATGCAGCCAGCCGATGCGATGGGTGAGCACGCGGGTCTTGCCCGAGCCGGCGCCGGCCAGCACGAGGTAGTGGCCGGGCGGCGCGGAAACGGCCTCGCGCTGGGCCGCGTTCAGCCCGTCGAGCAGATGGGAGACGTCCATGCGCGGATTCTACCGGCCGGGCTGCGCATGGTCCTGATGGCCGCCCCGCGGGCACGGCACTCTGCAAGCGATGCCGTCGCCGGTAAGCTCGCCCGGACGACCATCAGGCGCCTGTCCATGATCGATCTGTACTACTGGCCCACGCCGAACGGGCACAAGATCACCCTGTTCCTCGAGGAAGCCGGCCTGCCCTATACCCTGAGGCCGGTGAACATCGGCAGCGGCGAGCAGTTCCACCCGGACTTCCTCGCCATCGCCCCGAACAACCGCATCCCGGCGATCGTGGATTCGCAGCCCATGGACGGCGGTCCGCCGCTCAGCGTGTTCGAGTCCGGGGCCATCCTGCTCTACCTTGCGGAAAAAACCGGCCGCTTCCTGCCTGCCGACCTGCGCGGCCGGACGGTGGCGCTGGAATGGCTGTTCTGGCAGATGGCGGGCTTGGGTCCGATGACGGGCCAGTACGGGCATTTTCACGTCTATGCCCCGGAGGCCATCCCCTACGCGCAGGAGCGCTATGCCCGCGAGGCGCAGCGCCTGCTCGGCGTGCTCGATCGCCGGCTCGAGGGCCGGGCCTTCCTCGCCGGCGACGAGTACACCATCGCCGACATGGCCTGCTATCCGTGGATTTCGCCCTATGCCAAGGCACCGCTCGACCTCGCCCCGCATGCCAATGTGCGGCGCTGGCACGCCGCCATCGCCGCGCGCCCGGCCACCCAGCGTGCGTATGCGCGGGCGGCGGACCCGCGGTTTGCCCGCCCCGCCGAACTCGACGAGGCCCAGCGCCGCATCCTGTTCGGCGCGCCGCCCACGCCCTGAGTCACCGACGCCCCACGGACGCCCCGAATGCGCCTTTCGCCCCTGCTCCTCGCCCTCACCCTTGCCTGCCACGCGCCTGCCGCCATGAGCTCCCCCGTGCCTGCTGCGACTGTCGAGCGCCTCACGCTCGAGGCCATCACCGGCGACACGCCGCTCTCCGGCCCCACCCTGGTGCAGCCCCGGTTCTCGCCGGACGGCGCGCGCATCAGCTTCCTGCGCGGCAAGGCGGAGAACCGCAACCAGCTCGACCTCTGGGCCTATGACGTGGCCGCCGGCCGCGCCGGTCTGCTGGTCGATTCGCGGGCCTTGCGGCCCGAGGGTGAGGGCGAGCTCTCCGACGAGGAGAAAGGCGAGGCGTGAGCGCCAGCGCACCGCCGCGCTCTCCGGCATCGTCGAATACGCCTGGTTCCCGGATTCGCGCCGCCTGCTCTTTCCGCTGGGCGGCGAGCTCTACCTGTTCGATCTGGCCACCCCCGAGGCCGGCGCCCGCCAGCTCACCTCCGGCAAGGGCTTCGCCACCGACCCGAAGGTCTCGCCGCAGGGGGGCTTCGTCAGCTTCATCCGCGGCCGCAACCTCTGGGTGGTGGAGGTGGCGAGCGGTCGCGAGCTGCAGCTCACCCACGACGGCAGCGAGGTGATCGGCAATGGCGTGGCCGAGTTCGTGGCCGACGAGGAGATGGGCCGCCACACCGGCTACTGGTGGGCGCCCGACGACAGTGCGATCGCGTTTGCCCGTATCGACGAGTCGCCGGTGCCGGTGCGCGAGCGCTTCGAGATCTATCCCGACCGCACCGAGGTGGTGCGCCAGCGCTACCCGGCGGCCGGCGAGCCCAACGTCCGCGTGCGGCTCGGGGTGATCGCCCCGACGGCTCGGGGCGGAGCCGCGCTGGCTGGACCTCGGCGCCAACCCCGACATCTACCTCGCCCGCGTGGACTGGGCCTCGCCCACCCGCCTGCTGTTCCAGCGCCAGAGCCGCGACCAGCGCCGGCTCGACCTCATCGAGGCCGACCTCGCCGCCGGCACCCAGCGCACTCCTGCTTGGCGAGCGCAGCGACAGCTGGATCAACCTGCACGATCTGCTGCACGTGCTCGCCGATGGCCGTCTGCTCTGGGGCAGCGAGCGCAGCGGCTTCATGCACCTCTACCTCGTCGATCCCGCGAGCGGGGACGCCAGCCCGCTCACCCGCGGCGAGTGGATGGTGGAGGAGCTGCTGGCGGTGGACGAGGCCCGCGGGGCTCGTCTACGTGAGCGGTACCAGGGACGGCGCGCTGGAGCGCCACGTCTACCGCGTGCCGCTCACGGGCGGCGAGCCCGAGCGCCTGACCCGCGATGCCGGCATGCATGCCGCCCGCTTCGACCGCCAGGCCGAGCGCTTCGTCTCGCTGTGGTCGAACGCCACGCACTCCGCCGCAGACCCAGCTCTTCGACCGTGAGGGCAGAAAGCTCGCCGATCTCGTCGACAATGCCCTGGTCGAGGGCCATCCCTATTTCCCCTACCGCGCCATCCACCGCCCGGTGGAGTTCGGCACCCTCACCGCCGCCGATGGCACGACGTCCCTGCACTACAGCCTGATCAAGCCGCCGGGCTTCGATGTCCGCCGGAAGTACCCGGTGATCGTCTATGTCTACGGCGGCCCGGCGGCGCAGACCGTGACCAACAGCTGGCCCGGCCGCGGCGACCACTTCTTCAGCCGCTACCTCGCCCAGCAGGGCTACGTGGTGTTCTCGCTCGACAACCGTGGCACCCCGCGCCGCGGCCAGGCCTTCCTCTCGGCCCTGCACCGCCGGCAGGGCACCGTGGAGGTGGAAGACCAGCTCAACGGCATCGCCTGGCTGCGCGCCCTGCCCTGGGTGGATGCGAAGCGCATCGGCGTGTTCGGCTGGAGCAATGGCGGCTACATGACCCTCATGCTGCTGGCCCGCAGCCGCGACGCCTATGCCTGCGGCGTGGCCGGCGCTCCGGTCACCGACTGGGCGCTCTACGACACCCACTACACCGAGCGCTACATGGATCTGCCGCAGGCCAACCCCGAGGGCTACCGCCAGGCCAGCGTGATGACCCACGTGGCCGGACTCACCGAGCCCCTGCTGCTGATCCACGGCATGGCCGACGACAACGTGCTGTTCTCCAACGCCACCGTCCTGATGGCAGCACTGCAGCAGCGCGGAATGCCCTTCGAACTGATGACCTATCCCGGCGCCAAGCACGGCCTGCGCGGCGCCGACCTGCTACACCGCTACCGCATGACCGAGGCCTTTTTCGCCCGTTGCCTGAAGTGAGGGGCTTCAGGCGAGGTAGCCGCCATCCACGGTGAGTGTCGTGCCGGTGACATAGCTCGCTGCGTCAGAGAGCAGGAACAGCACCGCCGGAGCGATCTCGGCGGGCTCTGCGGCCCGGCCCTGGGGAATGAGCTGGCACATCAGATCCATCAGCTTCGGATTGCCGGTGATGGCACTGGCGAACTTGGTGTCGGTCAGGCCCGGCAGCACGGCATTCACCCGGATCCCCTGCGCGGCAAGCTCCTTGGCGAAGCCCTCGGTCATGTTGACGATGCCGGCCTTGGTCATCGAGTAGATACCCTGGCCGAAGGCGGGGCGCTTCGCGTTCACCGAGGCCACGTTGACGATGGCGCCGCCGCCGGCCTTCGCCATGCGCTTCGCCGCCTGCACCGTGGTCCAGAAATAGCCGCGCAGGTTCACCTCCACCGTCTTCTCGTAGGCCGCGAGGTCCATGTCCAGCATCGGGCCGAAGTAGGGGTTGGCGGCAGCGTTGTTCACCAGCAGCGACACCGTCTTGCCTTCGCCGTCGAGCGCCGCGAACAGGGCTTCGATGGCGGCGGTATCGCCGATGTGCACCGCCCGCGCCTCGGCGCTGCCACCGGCGGCGCGGATGGCCCCGGCCACCGCCTCGCAGGCCTCGAGCTTGCGGCTGCTGCAGACGACGTGCGCACCCTGCGCCGCGAGCAGATGGGCGATGGCCTCGCCGATGCCGCGCGAGGCGCCGGTGACGAGGGCGGTGTGGCCGTGCAGAGAGAACAGCCGGGTGGGGGAATCGCTCATGGTCACTCCATCGCAGGGCGCATTGCGTTAAGCTCGGGAACCTACCACACCCCGGCGTACGGACCCGATGGCCAGCGGACCCAACCCCCCGGCGCGCGAGCGCGTCCTCATCACCGGCGGCGGCAGCGGGCTTGGCCTTGCCCTGGCGCAGCGCTATGCCGCCGACGGGGCGCAGGTGCTGGTGGTCGACATCGATCCCGTCCGTGCCGAGGCGGCGCGGGCCGGGCTGCCTGGCGAGGGCCATCTCGCCTTCACTGCCGATGTCGGCGACGATGCCTCGATGCTGGCCCTGAAGCAGGCCGTCGAGGCGGCCGTGGGCGGGGTGGACGTGCTGGTGAACAACGCCGGCATCGCCAGCGGTGGGCCGCTGCTCGGCACCGACATGGCCGAATGGCGGCGCTTGCTGGAAGTGGACCTCCTCAGCGTGGTGCGCGGCACCCTGCATTTCCTGCCTGGCATGGTGGAGCGCGGCCGCGGCCATGTGATCAGCACGGCCAGCTTCGCCGGTCTCGCCGGCGCACCCGGCATCATGAGCTATGGCGTGGCCAAGGCCGGGGTGGTGGCTTTTTCCGAGCAGCTCCGTGCCGAGATGCACGGCAGCGGCGTCGATGTCTCCGTACTCTGTCCGGCCTTCTTCCGCACCAATCTGCTGGAGAACTTCCACGGCGATACGAAGGTACGCGGCATGGCAGAGCGGATGATGGAGCGCAGTCCCGACACCCTCGATTCGGTGGCCGACCGTGCCTACGCCGCTTTGAAGGCACGCGCCTTCCTCGTGCTGCCGACCCGCAGGGAACCGATGCGCTGGCGTCTCAAGCGCTGGTTCCCGGAGTGGTACTTCAGGAAACTGGTGCAGGGTGCCGCGCTTTCGCGGCGCGGCTGAACGGACGGAGTGCTGGTGATGCAGTGGATGATCTATGGCGCGAACGGCTACACCGGGCGGCTGATGGCGAAGGAGGCCGCGGCCCGCGGCCTGAAGCCCATCCTCGCCGGCCGTCGGCGCGAGGCCCTGGAAGCCCTGGGGCGCGAGCTCGATCTCGAGGTGCGGGCATTCGAGCTCGAGCCGGCGGCCCTCGACCTCGGCCTGCGCGGCGTGGGCCTGGTGCTGCACTGCGCCGGGCCGTTCTCGGCCACCTGCGCGCCGATGCTGGAGGCCTGCCTGCGCGCGAAGGCGCACTACCTCGACATCACCGGCGAGATCGACGTCTTCGCCCACTGCCACCAGCAGGACGCGCGGGCGAAGGCGGCGGGCATCGTGGTGTTGCCGGGGGCCGGCTTCGATGTGGTGCCCACCGACTGCCTTGCCGCCCAGCTCAAGCGCGAACTGCCCGATGCCACCTCGCTGGTGCTGGCCTTCGAGGCCGGTGGCGGTCCCAGCCCGGGTACTGCCAAGACCAGCGTGGAGGGCCTTGGCAAGGGCGGGCGGGCACGCATCGGCGGCAAGATGACCGCCGTGCCGCTGGCCTGGAAGAGCCGCACCTTCGACCGCGACGGCGAGCCGCGCAGCGCCATGACCATCCCCTGGGGCGATGTCTATACCGCCTACCTCAGCACCGGCATCCCCGACATCGAGGTCTATATGGCGGTGCCGCCGGCGGTGATCGGACGAGTGCGTCGGCTGCGCCTCATCCGCCCGCTGCTCGGCCTCGGCCCGGTACAGCGGTTCATGAAGGCGCGCATCGAGAAGACCGTGCAGGGCCCCTCCGAGGCGAAGCGCGGCAAGACCGACACCCTGGTCTGGGGCGAGGTGCGCAATGCCGCCGGGCAGGAGGTGAAGCGTCAGCTGCGCACCCCGAACGGCTACGATCTCACCGTGAGCGCGGCCCTCGGCATCGTCTCCCGCCTGCTCGCCGGTCCGGCCGAGTCCGGCTTCAAGACGCCCTCGCTGCTGATGGGGGCCGATTACGTGCTCACCTTGCCCGGGGTGCGGCGCGTGGATTGATGCCCGTGCCGCCGGCCCGTAGGCTGGCGGCATTCCCCGGGAGAGCCCATGCTGTCCAGCGCCGCGCCGATGCCGAGCCTTGCCGCCGTCGTTTCCGGCCCGGCCGCCGCCCTCATCCTCGGCCTGCTCGTCTTGATGGGGGTGGTGCTGGTGGCGCTGTGGCGCTCGCGCCGCCGCGAGGCGCGCGAGAAGGAGCGTTTCGCCCTGATCGCCCGCGCCACCAGCGACGGCATCTACGATGCCGACCTGGTGCACAACACCCTCTGGCGCAGCGAGGCCTTCTGCCGCATGTTCGGCCTGCCGGCCGACGCCGCCGCCCACGAGGTGGGCGACTGGCTGGCGAAGATCCATCCCGAGGACCGCGAGCGGGTGCGGCTCGGCTATGCCCGTGCCCTCGATACCGGGCTCACGGAGTGGAACATCGCCTACCGCTTCCTGCGCCCCGACGGCTCGGTGGGCCATGCCCGCGACCGCCTGCTGATCCTGCGCGACGCCGCCGGCCACCCGGTGCGCGCCATCGGCGGAGTCACCGACGTCAGCGACGAGCAGGAGGCGCTGGAGAGCCATGCTCTGCTCAAGCGGGCGCTGGATGCCACCAGCACCGGCGTGGCCATCGTCGATGCCCGTGCCGAGGGCTGGCCCACGGTCTATGTCAATGCCGCGCTGGAGGCCCTGAGCGGCTATTCCGCCGCCGAGCTGATCGGGCGCAACCTCGGCTTCCTGCAGGGCAACGAGCGCGAACAGCCCGGCATCGAGACCCTGCGCCATGCCCTGCGCGAGGGCCGCGATGCCCAGGTGATGCTGCGCAACTACCGCAAGGACGGCACCCCGTACTGGATCGACCTCGTGGTCTCCCCGGTGCGTGATGCCGAGGGGCGGCTCACCCACTACGTCGGCTCGCAGATCGACGTGAGCGAGCGGGTGGCCACCGAGCAGGCGCTGGCCCACCGCGCCACCCACGACGAGCTCACCACCCTGCCGAACCGCCAGCTGTTCCGCGACCGTCTCGCCCAGGCCCTGCGCGAGAGCAAGCGCTTCGGCCTGAACCTCGTGGTGCTGTTCGTCGATCTCGACAACTTCAAGCTGGTGAACGACTCGCTCGGCCATGCTGCCGGCGACGAGCTGCTGCGTACCGTGGCGCGGCGCCTGCAGGGTTGCCTGCGCCAGACCGATACCGTGGCCCGCTTCGGCGGCGACGAGTTCGTGGTGCTGCTGCTCGGGGAAGTGGAGACCGACGTGCTGCGAGTCGTCGACCGCATCACCGAGGCCCTGCGCCGGCCGGTGGAGTTGGCCGGGTCCATGCACTACGTCACCGCCAGCATCGGCTATGCCCGCTGCCCGGCGGATGGAGATGAGGCCGGGGTGCTGCTGCAGCGCGCCGACATCGCCATGTACCAGGCCAAGGCCCGCGGACGGAATTGCGCGGTGGGCTACGAGCCGGCCTTCGACCAGGGCGCCACCGAGCGCCTGTTCCTGATCTCGCAGCTGCGCGAGGCAGTGGAGCGCCAAGAGTTCGAGCTGCACTACCAGCCGCAGTTCCGCTGGGATGGCCGCGCCCAGGGCATGGAGGCGCTGATCCGCTGGCGCCATCCCTCGCGCGGCCTGCTCGCCCCGGGCCACTTCATCGATGCGCTCGAGGAGAGCGGCCTGATGGTGGAAGTGGGCCGATGGGTACTGCGCGACGCCGCCCGCCGCCATGCCGAGCTGGTGGCCGCCGGACTCGCCGATGTGCGCCTCTCGGTGAACGTCTCCGCCACCCAGCTGCACCACCATCTGCTCGAGGACGTGGAAGCCGTGGTGCGCGATTTCCAGCTGCCGCCTGGCGCCCTCGAGCTCGAGCTCACCGAAAGCGTGCTGATGGTGAATGCCGAGAGCACCATCGAGCAGATGCGGCGCGTGGCGCGGCTGGGCGTGGGCATCGCGGTGGACGACTTCGGCACCGGCTACTCCTCGCTGTCCTACCTCAAGCGCTTGCCGATCCAGCGCCTGAAGATCGACCGCAGCTTCGTGCGCGGCCTCGGCAGCGATCCTGACGACGAGGCGATCTGCGCCTCGGTGATCCTGCTGGCGAGCAGCCTCGGCCTCGATACCGTGGCCGAGGGCGTGGAAACCGAGGCCCAGCGTGACTGGCTCGCCGAGCATGGCTGCGGCGAGCTGCAGGGCTACCTGCTCGGCCGCCCGGTGCCCTTCGACGAGGTGCTGGCGATGATCCGGGCGCAGCGCGGCTGAAGGCCGGCCCCGGAGCTTCAGCGGTACAGCAGGCCTGGCAGCCAGGTGGCGAGCCCGGGGCACAGGGCCAGCAGGCCCAGCATGCCGAGCTGGAGGGCGATGAAGGGCAGCACGCCGCGGTACATGGCCAGCATCGGCAGGGCCGGCGGCGCCACCCCGCGCAGGTAGAACAGGGCGAAGCCGAAGGGCGGGGTGAGGAAGCTGGTCTGCAGGTTGATCGCCATCATCACCCCCAGCCAGACCGGATCGACGCCGAGCGCGAACAGCACCGGCGCGACGATCGGCACCACGATGAAGGTGATCTCGATGAAGTCGAGCACGAAGCCGAGCAAGAACATCAGCAGCATCACCGCGAACACCGCGGTGCCGCGGCCTCCGGGCAGGCCGGAGAGCGCGGCATGCACCAGCTCGTCGCCGCCAAGACCGCGGAACACCAGCGAGAACAGCGCGGCGCCGAACAGGATGGCGAAGACCATGGCGCTCACCTTCACCGTCTCCTGCGCCACCTCCAGCAGCCGGGAAAGCGAGAACTGGCCGCGCAGGGCGGCGAACACGCAGGCGCCCACCGCGCCCACCGCCGCGGCCTCGGTGGGTGTGGCCAGCCCGGCGAGGATCGAGCCCAGCACCAGCAGCACGAGGCCCACTGCGGGCAGCACGTCGCGCAGCAGCGGCCGCAGGCCTGGGCGCTGGGTCGCGGGCAGGGCGGGGGCCTGTGCCGGCCGGCGCCAAGCCACCCACAGCACCCAGCCGAGGTAGAGCAGCACTAGGCCGAGGCCGGGCAGCAGGGCGCCGGCGAACAGGTCGCCCACCGAGAGCGTTTCCGGGGCGAAGTTGCCGGCGGCGAGCTGGGCGCGCTGGTAGGCGCTGCCGAGCTGGTCGCCGAGCAGCACCAGCACGATCGAGGGCGGGATGATCTGGCCCAGGGTGCCGGAGGCGGCGATGGCGCCGGTGGCGAGGCGCGGATCGTAGCCGGCGCGCAGCATCACCGGCAGGGCGATCAGGCCCATGGTGACCACGGTGGCACCGACGATGCCGGTGCTGGCGGCGAGCAGGCCGCCCACCAGCACCACCGCCACCGCGAGGCCGCCACGGCGCGGGCCGAACAGGCCGGCTACCCGGGTCAGCAGGTCTTCGGCCAACCGACTGCGTTCCAGCATCACGCCCATGAAGACGAACAGCGGCACCGCGAGCAGGGTGGCGCTGGTCAGGGTGTCGAACAGCCGGCCGGGCAGGGCGGCGAGGAAGGCCGCGTCGAAGGCGCCGAGCCCCATGCCGAGCAGGGCCACCATCAGGGCGCTGCCACCGAGTGCGAAAGCCACCGGGATGCCACCGGCCATGGCCGCGCACAGCCCGAGTAGCAGCAGGCCGAGCAGCAGAGCGTGCAGGGCTTCGAGGCTCATGCCCGGCCTCCGAAGGCGGCGGGCCAGCGGCGCAGCAGCTCGGCCAGCCCCTGCAGGGCCAACAGCAGGCTGCCGAGCGGCAGCAGGCTCTTGGCGAGGTACAGGCCGGGCAGGCCGCCGGTGCTGGCCGAGCGCTCGCGGATGCCCCAGCTCAAGGCCACGTAGTCGAGGCTGAGCCAGAAGAGCGCGGCGCAGAAGGGCAGCAGGAACAGCGCCAGCCCGAACAGCTCCACCCGCGCCTGGGTGCGTGCCGACCAGCGGGCGGCGAAGGCATCGATGCGCACGTGGCGGCCATGTTTCAGTGCATAGCCGAGCCCCAGCATCACCATCGCCGCATTGAGCCAGAGCACGGCATCCTGCAGCTTCACCGAGCCGAGGCCGGCGAGCCGCCCAAGGACCAGACCCAGCATCAGCAGCAGCACCAGCAGGGCGCAGAGCGCGGCCAGCGCTCCCGCCGCCTCGGAAAGCACATCGGCCAGACGCAGGGGCAGTGGGGGCGGGGCATCGGTCATGGGCATCGTGCGGCGCGTGGCGAAGCGGCAGGCGAGGATGGCACCGCGCCGCGGCCGGCCTCAAGCGCCCCGGCGCTACACTGCCCGCCCCACCGTTCCCGGCCGCTGCCATGCCGCGCCTCGTCCTCATCGACGGTTCTTCCTACCTCTACCGCGCCTTCCACGCCCTGCCGCCGCTGACCGCGCCGGACGGCACCCCCACCGGCGCCCTGTTCGGTGTTGTCAACATGCTGCGCGCCATCCGCAAGGAGGCGCCGGAGCATGCCGCCTTCGTGCTCGATGCCCCGGGGCCGGGCTTCCGCGAGGCGCTGGATCCGCAGTACAAGGCCAATCGCCCGCCGATGCCGGAGGAGCTGCGGGCGCAGGTCGAGCCGCTGCTCGCCATCGTCGAGGCATTGGGTTTCCCGATCCTGCGCGTGCCGGGGGTCGAGGCCGATGACGTGATCGGCACCCTGGCGGTGCAGGGCGCGGCACAGGGCATGGAAGTCACGGTCTCGACCTCGGACAAGGACTTCGCCCAGCTGGTGCGCCCCGGCATCGTCCTCGTCAACACCATGACCCAGTCGAGGCTGGCGAGCGACGAGGACGTGATGGCCAAGTTCGGCGTGCGCGCCGGCCAGATCGTCGATTACCTCGCCCTGATGGGCGACAGCGTGGACAACGTGCCCGGCGTGGAGAAATGCGGGCCGAAGACCGCAGCCAAATGGCTGGCGGAATACGGCAGCCTGGATGCCGTCATCGCCAATGCGGACAAGATCGGGGGCAAGCTCGGCGAGCACCTGCGCGCCGCCCTGCCGCGCCTGCCGCTCAACCGCACGCTCGTCACCATCAAGACCGACGTGCCGCTGGAGCAGGGGCCGGCCGAGCTGCGGCTGCGGCCGCCCGAGACCGGGGCCTTGCGCACGCTCTACCAGCGCTTCGGCTTTGCCGCCGCCCTGCGCGAACTGGACGGGGGCGCGGCGGGCGATGCCCCGTCGAAAGCGGCGGCGGGGCAGGCCGCCGGACGCGCTGCGGCCCCGGCCACGCCGGTCGATCCCGCCCTTTCCGCCCGGGGCGAGGCGGAGTGCGTGCTCGACGAGGCACGGCTCGCGCACTGGGTGGCAGCACTGCGCAAGGCCCCGCTGATCGCCTTCGACACCGAGACCGATGGCCTCGACCCGCAGCAGTGCACGCTCGTGGGCCTGAGCCTCTGCGTCGAGCCGGGGCGCGCCTGCTACCTTCCGCTGGCGCATGCCTATCCCGGGGTTCCGGCGCAACTGCCCTGGGCTACCGTGCGCGAGGCCCTGCGGCCGATCCTCGAAGATGCCACCCGGCCCAAGCTCGGGCAGAACGGCAAGTTCGATCTCGAGGTGCTGGCCCGCCACGGCATCGAGGTGCAGGGCTATGCCGAGGACACCCTGCTGATGAGCTTCGTGCTCGATGCCGGGCTCAATCGCCACGACATGGATGCCCTAGCCGAACGCCATCTTGGTTACACCACCCTCAAGTACGAGGAGGTCTGCGGCAAGGGGGCGAAGCAGATCACCTTCGACCAGGTCGACCTCGAGCGTGCCACCGCCTACGCCGCCGAGGATGCCGACATCACCCTGCGGCTGCATACGGTGCTGGCGCCGCGGCTGGCGGCCGAGCCGGCGCTGGCCTCGGTCTACCGCGACATCGAAATGCCCCTGGTGCCGGTGCTGGCGCGGATGGAGCGCACCGGCGTGCTCATCGACGTCGATGCGCTCCGGCGGCAGAGCGCCGACCATGCGAAGCGCCTGCATGCCATCGAGCAGGAGGCGCATGCCATCGCCGGCCGTGCTTTCAACCTCGATTCCCCAAAGCAGCTGCAGGCCCTGCTATTCGACGAACTGGGGCTGCCGGCGCTGGTCAAGACGCCCACCGGTCAGCCCAGCACCAACGAGGAGGCGCTCGAGGCCATCGCCGACCAGCATGCCCTGCCGCGCCTGATCCTCGAGCACCGCAGCCTCGCCAAGCTCAAGGGCACCTACACCGACAAGCTGCCGGAGAGCGTCAACCCGCAGACCGGCCGCGTGCACACCCGCTACAACCAGGCCGGGGCCGCCACCGGGCGCCTGTCCTCGAACGACCCGAACCTGCAGAACATCCCGATCCGCACCGCCGAAGGGCGGCGCATCCGCGAGGCCTTCATCGCTCCGGAAGGCCGGGTGATCCTCGCCTGCGACTACTCGCAGATCGAGCTGCGCATCATGGCCCATCTCTCGGAAGACCCGGGTCTGCTGCGCGCCTTCGCCGAGGGGGTCGACGTGCACCGCGCCACCGCAGCGGAAGTCTTCGGCGTGCCGCTCTCCGAAGTCAGCAGTGAGCAGCGCCGGGCCGCCAAGGCCATCAACTTCGGCCTCATCTATGGCATGAGCGCCTTCGGCCTTGCTCGCCAGCTCGGCATCGAGCGTGGGCAGGCGCAGGACTACATCGGCGTTTACTTCGCCCGCTACCCCGGCGTGCGCGCCTACATGGAGCGCACCCGCGAGCAGGCCCGCGAAAAGGGTTATGTCGAGACGGTGTTCGGCCGGCGCCTGCATCTTTCCGAGATCCGCTCGCGAAACCAGGCGCAGCGTGCTGGCGCCGAACGCGCGGCGATCAATGCGCCGATGCAGGGCACGGCTGCCGACATCATCAAGCGGGCGATGGTGGCGGTGGATGCCTGGGCGCGGCCGCAGGCCGCACGCATCGCCATGCTGATGCAGGTGCACGACGAACTGGTGTTCGAGGTGGACGTCGATTTCGTGGACGAGGCGCGGGACACCATCCGCGGCCTGATGCAGCAGGCGGCCACGCTGCGGGTGCCGCTGGTGGTGGATGCGGGCGTGGGCCGGAGCTGGGACGAGGCGCACTGAGTGCAGCGGCCAAGGCCGGGCGTGCGTAAGATTCACGCACGAATAGCGATTCCGTCACGCTTTCGACACGAAGCCGTGAATCGACCCTGAATCCGGGCCTTTGGAGGGCCTGTGATTCACGAACTCCTCAGTCCCCGGGTGGTCAGATGGCGCGCAACGGATGCAACGTCCGTTGCCGTGGACTCGATCCCTCCCCTGGTCGACCCACACCGAGGCGGAAAGCCCTCCCCTGCTGGCCGCCTCACCGGCCCCGCGAACTCCTCCCCTGGTTCGCGGGGCTTTTTCTTTGCTCGGCATTCCCGGTCCTCTGCCCGGCATGGCATAAGTCGCGCCATGTCCCTTCCCTTCGATCTCGCCATCGTCGGCGGCGGTCCGGCGGGCGTGGCCCTGCTCGTGGCTGCGCGCACCCATGCCCCCGGCTGGCGCATCGCCTGGTGCCGCGGCTCCGACGCCGCCTTCCTGCCCGCCTACGGCGGCAACAGCGAGGTGCATCGGCTCAACGTGCCCGTGGAGCGCATGGGCCTTGATGCCGAGGCGCCGGTGGATTTCCTCGATTGGCTGCGATGCCTGCATCCGGCACGCGGCGTGCAGCCTGGGCAGTTCGTGCCGCGGCGCTGGTTCGGCGAGTACCTTGCCGCCTGCGCCGAAGGCCAGGCCGATGTCGAGCACCGCCAGCCGGCCGTGGCGCTCCACCGCGAGGGCGGCCTCTGGCGATTGGCGATGGCAGATGGCGAGGCCTTGCCGGCACGGCGGGTGGCGCTCTGCCTCGGCCTGCCCGGCACTGTTCCCCCGCCGAGCGCTCCAGCACACTGGATCGCCGATGCCTGGGCCTGGTGGCGCTCGCTGCCGGAGCGCGGCCTTCCGCTCGGTACGGACGAGCGCGTGCTGCTAGTAGGCAGCGGCCTGACCGCCGTCGACATGGTGCTGGGCCTGCGCCAGCGCGGTTTTCGCGGCCGGATCGAGGCGGTGTCGATCGAGGGCGCCTGGCCCGAGGCACATGCCGATACGTCACCGCTGGACCCAGAGACCCGCGAGTGGCTGGAGACCCGCCTCGACGAGGTGGCGGATGCTCGCGGCCTGGTGCGCCTGCTGCGTGTGGCCTGTGCCCGCCAGCCCTGGCGGGCGGTCATCGATGCACTGCGCGCCGGCAGCAACCGCCTTTGGGCCGGACTGCCGCTGCCGGAACGCCGGCGCCTGCTACGCCATGCCTTCGGCCAGTGGAACCGGCACCGCCACCGCATGGCCTCGGACGTGCTCGCCGCCCTGCGGAACGATCGATCGCTCTCGGTCGAACGCGGGCGGGTCCATGTCGATGCCGCGGGGCAGGTGTGGAAGCGCCAGCGCGGAGTCGATACTCCTGTAACGGCGGCCTTGATAATCGACTGCCGAGGCCCTGGCTTCCGCCAAGCCCTCGCCGGCGATGCCCTGCTCGCACGGCTGGTGCGCGAAGGCATGCTCGAAGCCAATGCCCTCGGCACCGGCGTGCGCACGCCGGCCGATCCCGGCCTGGCCGTACTGGGGGCGGCGCTGTTCGGCGAGTGCATCGAAACCACGGCGGTGCCGGAGCTGCGGCAGCAGGCGCTGGCGGCGGTGCGAGGCTGGCGGGAGGGCGAGCGCCTGCCTTCGCGGTGAGCGCGCCCCCGCGCCGCTCAGGCTCTGCCTCCAGCGCCGTATTCGCGAATGCTGCGCGCGACCTCAGCCCTCCGCCAGCCAGTCGCGCGGCACCAGGTACTCTGAAAGCCGCGCCTCCGCGCTGCCCGGCTCGGGTACGTAGCCGTACTCGAAGCGCACCCGCGGCGGCAGGCTCATCAGGATGCTCTCGGTGCGGCCGCCGCTTTGCAGGCCGAACAGAGTGCCGCGGTCCCAGACCAGGTTGAACTCGACGTAGCGGCCGCGGCGGTAGAGCTGGAACTCGCGCTCGCGCTCGCCGTAGGGCATGGCCTTGCGCTTCGCCACGATGGGCCGGTAGGCCGCGAGATAGCCTTCGCCCACGGCGCGCAGGTAGGCGAAGCTGCGCTCGAAGCCGTCGGCGTGCAGATCGTCGAAGAACAGTCCGCCCACGCCACGGCATTCATTGCGGTGTTTGAGGAAGAAGTAGCGGTCGCACCAGGCTTTGTGCTCGGCATAGCGGGTGGCGCCGAAGGGCGCGCAGAGATCCCGCGCCACGGTGTGCCAGTGCCGTACGTCCTCGTCGAAGGGATAGAAGGGGGTGAGGTCGAAGCCGCCGCCGAACCACCAGATCGGTTCGCGGCCCTCCGGGCGGGCCTCGAAGTAGCGCACATTGGCATGCGAGGTGGGCACGTAGGGATTGCGCGGGTGGATCACCAGCGACACGCCCACCGCGCGCCACGGGGCGCCGGCCAGTTCCGGACGGTGGACCGTGGCCGAGGCGGGCAGGGTCTGGCCGCTCACCTCGGAGAAGCCCACGCCGGCCTGCTCGAATACCGCGCCTTCCTTCATCACCCGCGAACGCCCGCCGCCGCCCTCGGCGCGGGTCCAGGCATCCTCGGCGAAGCGGCCTTGGCCATCCTCGGCCTCGAGGCCCTGGCAGATGCGGTCCTGCAGGCCGCGCAGCCAGTCGCGGACGGTGTCGAAGTTCGGGGTGGGCTCGGTCACGGTGGGGAAGCGTGCATGGGGTTCGATGCCGCGCAGTCTAGCCGCCGCGCGGCCTGCCGCCTTGCGCGGCGTCAACCGCATGCCCCGTCGCTATACTTCGCGGCCCTGCTCCCAGCCCGCCTGCCGTGCGCGTCAGCGACCGCTCCAGTCCCGATGCCTTGCTCGACATCGATTTCGCCGATGCGGCGGGCCGGCTCGGCAGCGGCTGCATCTGGCTCGGCGGGGCGCGGCGCGAGGTCTGGCAGGCGGCCCTCCCGGCCGGCGACTGGCAGGCGGAAGCCGGGCTGCTATGGCGGCGCGAGGCCGGGGCGCTCGGGGTGCTGGCCCTGCGCCTGCCGCTTCCGGCCGGTGCCGATCCCGCCGCCGTCACCGAGCATGCCTACCGCACCCTGCTCGCCGCCGCGCGGCCGGGGCCGCGGCCCTACCTGATCCGGGTGTGGAACTACCTCGGCGCGATCAATGCCGGCGAGGGCGATGCCGAGCGCTACCGGCGCTTCTGCGTCGGCCGCGATGCCGCAGTGGACGCCATGTTCCGCGCCCCGCCGCCGGCCGCCACCGCCATCGGTGCGCCAAGGGCGGATGCCCCGCTCTCGCTGCTGGCCCTGTGCAGCGCCGAGCCCGGCATCGCGCTGGAGAACCCGCGCCAGACCCCGGCCTGGCAGTACCCGCGCGAGTACGGCCCGGTGCCGCCCGGTTTCTCGCGCGGGGCGGTGCTGCGCGATGGCGGGGCCGCGGTGCTGCTGGCCTCGGGCACGGCCAGCATCGTCGGCCATGTCTCCTTGCATCCCGGCGACGTGCTCGCCCAGCTCGACGAGAGCCTCGCCAACCTCGAGGTGCTGCTGGAGGAGGGCCGGCGCCGCGCCGGCGCCGACTTCCGACCGGGCGCGCTGCAGGCCCTGCGCGTCTACCTGCGTGACCCGGCGGCCATGCCGGCGGTGGCGGCGCGCCTGGCCGCCCGCGGCTGGCCGCTGCCGCGCATCGCCTTCCTGCACGGCGACATCTGCCGCCGCGAGCTCGACATCGAGCTCGAGGGCGTGTTCGGGGCCTGAAGTCTTAGCCCGCCCGCCGCGCCCGGCGGGCGCGGATCTCGCGGTACAGCACCACCCCGAGGGTGAGCACGGTGAGCGGCACCACGAAGTGCAGCATCACGCTGCTGTACACCGGCAGCACGGCATGCCCGGTGCTGTCGAGGATCAGGTAGGCGGTGTAGGCCACGTAGTAGCCGAGGAAGAGCGCGCCCTCCCAGCGGTTGATCGAATAGCCGACGAAGAAGATCGGCAGGCAGGCCACGGCCACCGCCAGCATCACCGGGTAGTCGAAGCGCAGGGCGGCATCGGGCACCGGCAGGCCGCCGGGGGCCACCAGTGCCGTCAGGCCGAGCACGCAGAGGAGGTTGAAGATGTTGCTGCCCACCACGTTGCCCACGGCGATGTCGCGCTGACCGCGGACGGCGGCCACCACCGAGGTCGCCACCTCCGGCATCGAGGTGCCGGCGGCGACGATGGTGAGCCCGATGACGAGCTCGCTCACTCCCAGCGCGGTGGCGATCTCGATGGAGGCCGAGACCAGCCAGCGCGAGCCGAGCACGAGCAGGGCGAGACCGACCACGATGAGGCCGAGATTGATGCCCCAGTGGTGGCTGCCCTCGATAGCCTCGCCGGTCTCGCCGCTGGCCTTGCCAAGCCGTACCAGGAGCACGAGATAGGCCGCCAGCAGAGCAGCCAGCACGCCGCCCTCGAGCATCGAGAGCCGGCCGTCGAGCGAGAGCAGGAAGATCAGCACCGAGACGCCGATCATGATCGGCACGTCGAGCTTCACCAGCTGCTTGCTCACCAGCATCGGCGTGATGAGCGCCGAGAGGCCGAGGATCACCAGCACGTTGAAGATATTGCTGCCGATGACGTTGCCGACCGCGATCTCGGCCTCGCCGCGGAAGGCCGAGCTCACCGAGATGGCGAGCTCGGGCGAGCTGGTGCCGAAGGCGACCACGGTGAGGCCGACCACCAGTGGGGAGAGGCCGAAGCTGGTGGCGAGGCGGGCGGCGCCCTTGACCAGCAGATCGGCGCCCCAGATGAGCAGAGCGAGGCCGGCGAGCAGGGTGAGCAGGGTGAGGATCATGGGGCGTCGGGCTTGAGGGTGGCGTCCATCAGTTCGAGGATGCGCCGGTACTGGTCGTACCAGCTCTCCGGCTGCACGTAGGCGTGGCGCTCCAGCGGGTAGGCGGCCAGCTCCCAGCCGGGTTTCTTCAGCTCGATCAGGCGCTGGGCGAGGCGCACCGAATCCTGGAAGAACACATTGTCGTCGATCATGCCGTGGGCGATCAGCAGGCGGCCCTGCAGATGCTCGGCATGCTCGATCGGGGAGCTCTCGGCATAGACCTCGGGGCCGAGCTCCGGCGTATCGAGGATGTTGCTGGTGTAGGGGTGGTTGTAGTGGCGCCAGTCGGTGACCGGGCGCAGCGCGGCACCGGCCTGGAACACGCCCGGGGCCTTGAACATCGCCATCAGGGTCATGAAGCCGCCGTAGCTGCCGCCATAAATGCCCACGCGGGCGCGGTCGGCCTGGTGGTTCGCCACGAGGTAGTCGATGCCGTCCTTGTAGTCCTGCAGTTCCGGCGCGCCCATGCGGCGGTAGATCGCCGTGCGCCAGTCGCGGCCGTAGCCCTCGGAGGCGCGGAAGTCGAGGTCCAGCACGAGGTAGCCGCGGTCGGCGAGCAACTGGTGGAACATCTGCTCGCGGAAATACACCGGCCAGCGCTGGTGCACGTTCTGCAGGTAGCCGGCGCCGTGCACGAACATCACCACCGGATACGTCCTGCCGGACTCCATGCGCGGCGGCGTGTAGAGCTTGCCCCAGATCGTGCCAGCACCATCGCTGCTCGGCACCTGCACGAAGCGCGGCTCGCGCCAGGGCATGGCGCGGAAGGCGGGGCTGCGGGTGTCGGTGAGCTTCACCGCCTCGCCGCCGTCCACGCCCACCACCGCCGCCTGCGGCGGAATGAAGGGCGCCGACCAGCGCAGGGCAAGGCGCCGGCCGTCAGGGGAGAGGGCGAAGTCCTCCACGCCGTCCAGCGCAGTGAGCTCGCGCACCTCGCCGCCGGCCACCGGCACCTGGCAGACCTCGTAGTCGCCGGGCCAGGCGCGGTTGCAGAGGAACAGGAAGTGGCGGCGCGCGGCATCCAGCACCGGCTGCGAGGCCTCCCAGCGGCCGGCGGTCAGGGCGCGGGGGCGGCGGCCGTCCTCGACATAGAGGTGCGAATGGCCGTTCTCCTCCGACAGCCACCAGGCGCGGCCATCGGGCAGGGCGCCGAAGTCGTTGAAGTTCCAGTTGATCCAGGCCGGGTCGCTGAGCCGGTGCACGGTGGCGAGGCGGGCCTGGGCGCGGTCGATGCGGACGATCCAGCGGTCCTTGTTGTCGACGCTGCGCAGCATGGCGAGCGGGGTGCCGTCATCGGCGAACTGAAGGCCGATCAGGCGCACCGGACGCGGCCCGTTGAGCGCCGGCTGGCCGTGCTCGCGCTTCAGGGCCGCCAGCGGATCGACGTCGATGCCGGGCAGGGCGGTGAGGTCGAGCACCCGCACCTGGCCTTCGGCCAGATCCACGAGGCGCAGGCTCTGGCCCACCGGCGGGTTGCGGCCGACGCGGGTGCGCACGTCTTCGGCCTCCTCGTAGCCGCTCTCGTTGATGAAGCGCGGCATCTTGCCGCCGCGGCCGGCATCGGCGTTCTTCGGCTCCAGCGCCACTACGAGGTAGCGGCCATCCGGTGAGAGGCCGCTCGAGGCGATGCTGACGTCGTCGCCGAGGAAGACCGGCGCCGGCACGCTGCCGGGGTCGGCTTCGCGCTGCACCCTCGCCTCGGCGGCCAGGGCCTCGCGTTCGCCGCGCTGGCGGGCAAGGGTGGTGATCAGCCGCAGTTCCGTCTCGCGCAACAGGTCGGGCTTCGGCGCCTCCTGCGGGTCCTTCTCGGCACGCAGCAGCGCCACGCTGCGCACGCGGCCGCTCATGAGCTCGGCAGCACGCCACTCCTGGCCGACGCGGAAGAACAGCTGATTGCCATCGCTGCTGAAGCGCAGGTCGCTTTCGGTCTCGCTGCTCTGGGTGAGCTGGCGGCGTTCGCCGCGAGCGAGCTCGACCACGAAGACATCACCGTTGCGCACATAGGCCATGCGCTGCCGCGCCGTGTCGTACACCGGGTTCGCGGCATCGGCCAGGGCCAGGGCCTCGGGGCCGAGGCGGCGGCCCGGCGCGCTGCCGTCGGCCGGCTGCAGCCAGGTGTCGCGCACCGGCGAGCCCTCGCGCTTCAGGGTGTAGGCCACCTGCGCGGAATCGGCGCTCCACCACAGGCGCTCCACCGGCGGGCCGATCCAGTCTGGGTGCGACATGGCGAGGTCGAGACTGAGCGGCGGCGCGGTTTCGGCGCCGGCCACCGGCGCGAGCAGGGCGAGGGCGAGCGCCAGTCGGCGCAGCGGAGTGGCGGGCACGGAGGGCTCCATCGGCAGGATCGAGGCGGCGAAGCCTAGCAGGGCCGCGGCAAGGCCTTGCGAGGGCCTGGCCGGACGCTTCCCGGCCGGGGCGGGAGCGGCGACAATCGGGCTCTCTCCCGCTGCCATGGAAGCTGCCGCCGGCGATGCAGGCTTACGTCTACAAGTCGACCCGCAAGGCCGAGACCTACGTCTACCTGCGCGAGCGCGAGGCCTTCGAGCTCCTGCCGCCGGCCCTGCGGGCGCAGCTCGGGGGGCTGCAGTTCGTGCTCGAGGTGGCGCTGACGCCGGAGCGGCGGCTGGCCCGCGAGGATGCGGCGACCGTGCGGCGCAATCTGGCCAGCGCCGGCTTCCACCTGCAGCTGCCCCCGCCTCCGGCGGAGGGGCCCGTGGATGCCTGAGCCGCCCTCGCCCCTGCGCCGCGGTCTGGCCCTCCTTCTGCTGTTCGCTGGCCTCGGGCTGGCCGTCCTGCCTGCGGCCTGGCCGCTCGGCCTGGCGGCGATCGCCGGGCCCTGGCTCGCCCAGCCCTTGTTCGCCCTCGGTCTTGCCCTCCTCGCCCCGGCACCGGAGGCGCCAGGGCGGCGCCGGTGGTGGCGCGATGGCCTGGCCCTGCTCGTGCTCTGGGGGCTGGCCCTCGGCCTTCTGGGCCTCGGCTTCGCCTGGCCCTACAGCGGGCTTGTCCAGACTGGCAGCCTAGGGGCGGCCCTTGGGCTTGGCGCGATGGTTGGGCTGGCCTGGGTGGTGCTGTGGCGGCAATGGCCCCTGTTTGCCCAGGCCGGTCGGCAGGGCGGCGGGCTTTCGGCCCTGGCTGCGGCGCCGCCGGGCACCTGGGCGCCGCTGCGTGGCCTGCTGCTGGGCCTCGCGGTGCTGTTCGCCGGCCTTGGCGCCTGGGTGCTGGTCTGGCCTCCTGCCGGCCTCTCGCCCGGGTGGCTGGCCCTGCCCTATGCCCTGGGCGCGCTGGCCTGTCACGCCGCCCTGCAGTGGAAAGGCGAGCCGCCGGCACCGCCGCCGCTGCCTGCCGAGCCGGCGCCGGTGGTGGCCGGGGCGGAGCTGCCGGCCTTCGAGCCCGCCGATCCCGAGGCCGATCTCTATGCCCACGCCCGGGCCGGCCGGGTCGAGGCCGCCCTGGCCGCCCTCGAGGCCGGTGCCGACCCCGAGGCCCTGCCCGAGCCTGGCGCCCCGGACCAGCGCAGCCTGCCCATGCTGGCCGCCCTGCTGCCCGACCTGCGCCTGCTGCGCGCCCTGATCGCCCGCGGCGTCGATCTCAACCGGGCGCATGCCGGCCTCACCCCACTGCTCGCCGCCACCCGCGATTCTTGGCATGGCCGCTTCGATGCCGTGGCCATGCTGCTCGCCAACGGCGCCGATCCCAGGATCGCCGACCGCGACGGCAACACCCCGCTGCACCATGCCGCCCGCAGCACCGACCCGGCGGTGGCCGCCCAGCTGCTCGATGCCGGCGCCGATCTTGCCGCGCTCAACCACGAGGGCCAGCCGCCGCTCGCCCTGGCCCTGGCTTCGGGCAACTGGCGGGTGGCCCGTTTCCTGCTGGAGCGCGGGGCGCGGCCGGAGCTGCCGGAGGCCCCTCCGGCCCTGCTGGCCGCGGCCTCCGGCGAGGACGACGATCCGGCGGGCGTGCAGCTCCTGCTCAGGCACCGGGCGAAGGTGGATGCCCGTGATGCCCGCGGCCGCACGGCCCTGCTCGAGGCCATCGCCGCCGGCCATGCCGCCATCGCCGAGGCCCTGCTGGATGCCGGGGCCTCGGTGGCCCTGGCCGATGGCGAGGGCCGGAATGCCCTGCTCGAAGCCGCCGCCTCGCCCAATCCGGCCCTGTTGCCCCTGGTGCTGGCTCGCCGGCCCGACCCCGCCAGCACCGACCTCGGCGGCCGCAATGCCCTCGCCCTGGCCTGCGAGGCCGGGGTGGAGCCGGCCCGCCTGCAGGCGCTGATCGATTACGGGGTCGATCCCCAAGCCCGCGACGCTGCCGGCCGCCGGCCGCTCGACCATGCCATCGGCGCTGGCCGCTGGCCGCTGGTGGCGGTGCTCGACCCCGATTACCCGCTGCCCGCCGGCCTTGCCGGGGCGGGCGGGCCCGGCGCCTTGCGGCCCGCCCGCGAGCGCCTGCGCGAGGCTCTCGTCCGGCAGGAGTTCGATGCCGCGTTGGCCGTGCTCGGGGCCGAGGACGCCCCTTCGCCCCTGGCCCTGTCGATGCTACTGCTCGATTTCGCCGAACCCGGGGGCGAGGCGGCCTTCGCCTGGCTGCTCACCTTCGGTGCCAGCCTCGACCACCGCCCAGCCGGGATGGACAGCGTCGGTCTTCTGCTGCTCGACCGCGGCCTCGAGGCGGCCCCGGCCCTGCGTCTTGCCTTGGAGCACGGGCAGTGCCCGCAGGGCGCCGGTGCCCTCGCGCGCTGGCTCGCGGCCACCGCCCGCGAGCCGCGCCTGGCCGGCGAACTCGCCCTCGCCCTGCTCGAGCGGGGGGTCGATCCCTTCGGTGCCGGCCCCGCCGGCGAGACCGCCCTCGGCCTCGCTGTCGAAACCGGGCAGACGCGCTTGCTGGAGGCCCTGCTCGCCCGTGGCCTCGACCCCAATGCCCGCGATGCCCGCGGCATCACGCCCCTGCACCATGCCGTGGCGCGCGGCGACGAGACGGCCATCCGCCGGCTGGTGGCTCATGGCGCCTCGGCCGAGGCCCGTGCCGCCGATGGCCAGACGCCGAAGGGCGCGGCCCTGGCCCGGGGCCGGCGCGACCTCGCCGAGTGGCTGGATTGGGGCCCCTGGCCCCTGCCAGGGCGGCCTCTGCGCCCCGGCGACCTTCCCGCCGCCGCCATGGCTGGCGATTTCGCCGCCGTGGTGCGGCTCATCGCCCTCGGGCTGCCGGTGGATGGCACCGATGCCCAGGGCTGCACCGCCCTGCTACGGGCGGCCGGCGGCGGCCACCTCGCCCTGGTGGAGCACTTGCTGGGCCTGGGGGCCGACCCGGCGCGGGCGGCGCGCACCGGAGCCACCCCGCTCTCGGCGGCGATCAGCATGCGCCATGCCGCGGTGGTCGACCGCCTGCTCGTCGCCGGCGCCGACCCGGAACAGGCCATGCCCGGCGGCGTCACTCCGCTGATGCTGGCCGCCGCCCTCGGCCTGCCCGATCTCGCTGCGCGCCTGCTGCGTGCCGGCGCCAGGGTCGAGGCCCGCGATGCCCAGGGACTCACCCCGCTGCACTGCGCCGCCCTGTTCGGCTTCGCCTCGCGCGAGCACGCCCGCGTGCTGGCCCTGTTCGACACCCTGCTGCTCGCCGATGCCGACCCGGAGGCCAGCAGCAATGCCGAGCAGACCCCACTGCTGCTGCTGCTCGGCGCCCGCGCCGAGCCCGGCGCCGGCTATGACGAGACGGTGCTGCTGGCCGGCCTCGACCGGCTGCTGGCCGAGGGCGTCTCGCTCGCCCAGGCCGAGCACCGCGGCCTGACCGCCCTGCACCTCGCCGCCCTGCATGGCATGGGACGCATCGTCGAGCGCCTCTTGCGCGAGGGCGCCGACCCGACGGCCCGCGACCGCCTCGGCCGCACCCCGCAGGACCTGGCCCTGATCCGTGGCTTCGTCGACATCGCCGCACTCTTCCACGCCCGCCCGTCCATGCCGCGGTCGGCGGGGGGGCAGGCAGGTTCCGAGACCGCCCGGCCGCCGGCTCCGTCCGGCGCCACGGCAGGCGAGGCCGCTGCCCGCCCGCCCTCGCTCGCCCGCCTGCTCAGGCCGCGCGACTCCTGACGCCGGTGCAGGGCGGCGGAAACGCCGAGGCCCCGCGATGCGGGGCCTCGGCGCGTGCCGGGAGCGGGGGCGGTGGGCGTACGCTGGCCCGGCGCTCAGCCTTCCTCGCGGAACAGCACGATGTCCCTGGTCGGACCAAGGGGCTGGATCCGCTTCGAGTAAGGATCCCCGTTCGCGCTCAGGGCCTGCGGCGTGTCTCCCTCGAGAACCCAGGGCGGCGGTACGTGGGCCACGGAGATGACGGGCTTCCAGAAGCTCGGAGTCCGGCTGACGCTGAACCTCACCGGCACCACGCAGCGTCCCGGGCAGTTCGGTACGACCCAGCGCCTGGCCGCCCGCTCGGCCGCCTCGGCCAGCTCATCGAAGGCCCGGCGGGTATTGTCCCGCTCGGCCCCCTCGGCCCTGGCATACAGCACGCCATCACGGGTGGCCACGCGCTGTACCCGGCCCGTTGCATCGGTTTCGAGCTGCAGCCTGACCTGGCCACCGATGCCGCGGGCGGCGAGCGACTGCGGATAGCGGGGCGCCGACATCTTCAGGCCCGCCGGAGGGCGGACGGGAGGCGCACCCGGCACGGGAGGATCGATGAAGTCGACCTGCGAGATGCCGGCCGAGAGCAGCCGGGTTCCCTGGATGTCCATGTAGAGATCGAGCCGCATGTGCCCGACGGCGCGAACGACCGTGCCATCGACCTCGATCGGCTGGAAGGTCCAGCCCCGGATCGCCTCTTCGTAGAGGCTGCGGATCGGAGGCTTGAGTTCCGGCGGCAGGGTCACTTCGCCGACCGAGCCGTCGGGCTCGATCACGAGGGAGCCGACGGCTTCCGCTTCGAGCCGCTCGACAGGAGCGGCATCCCGCGTGGCGGCGGGCAGGGGGAGGGCGAGCGCGAGCGCCAGGGCGGCAGCGAGGGGCGGCAGGTAGCGGTTACCCGGCATGGGAGACTCCTGTCATGGGGGGTCTTCACGGTAGCCGGGCATCAGGCGCCCATGCAAGGCTGCCGGCGGGGGGGGGCTGCCCCCGCCGCGGCGAGCTTCAGCGCTTCATGAAATTGAAGAACTCGTCGTTCGACTTGGTGTTCTTCATCTTGTCGAGCAGGAACTCCATCGCAGCGAGCTCGTCCATCGGGTGCAGCAGCTTGCGCAGGATCCAGATCTTCTGCAGCGTGTCCGGCTCGATCAGCAGCTCCTCGCGGCGGGTGCCGGAGCGGTTGATGTTGATGGCAGGATAGACGCGCTTCTCGGTGATGCGGCGGTCGAGGTGCACCTCGGAGTTGCCGGTGCCCTTGAACTCCTCGTAGATCACCTCGTCCATCTTGCTGCCGGTGTCGATCAGCGCAGTGGCGATGATGGTCAGCGAGCCGCCTTCCTCCACCTTGCGTGCGGCGCCGAAGAATCGCTTCGGGCGGTGCAGGGCGTTGGCGTCCACGCCGCCGGTCAGCACCTTGCCGGAGCTCGGCACCACGGTGTTGTAGGCACGGGCGAGGCGGGTGATCGAGTCGAGCAGGATCACCACGTCGCGCTTGTGCTCGACGAGGCGCTTGGCGCGCTCGATCACCATCTCGGCCACCTGCACGTGGCGTGCGGCGGGTTCGTCGAAAGTCGAGCTGATCACCTCGCCGCGCACGGTACGCTGCATCTCGGTCACCTCTTCCGGGCGCTCGTCGATGAGCAGCACGATCAGGTGCACGTCCGGGTGATTGGTGGTGATGGCGGTGGCGATCTGCTGCAGCATCATCGTCTTGCCGGCCTTCGGCGGCGAGACGATCAGCGAGCGCTGGCCCTTGCCCTGGGGGGCGATCAGGTCGAGCACGCGGCCGGTGATGTCCTCCGAGCTGCCGTTGCCGCGCTCGAGGCGGAAGCGCTCACGCGGGAACAGCGGTGTGAGGTTCTCGAACAGCACCTTGCCCTTGCTGGCCTCCAGCGGCTCGCCGTTGATGGTGTCGAGCTGGTTGAGGGCAACGTAACGCTCGCCGTCCTTCGGGTTGCGGATGCGGCCGGCGATGTAGTCGCCGGTGCGCAGGTTGAAGCGGCGGATCTGGGAGGGCGAGATGTAGACGTCGTCCGGACCGGCGAGGTAGCTCGCCTCGGCGCCGCGCAGGAAGCCGTAGCCGTCGGGCAGGATCTCCAGCACGCCATCGGCGGCCACGCCCTGCGGATGGCGCGAGAGCACCTTCAGCAACTGGAAGATCACGTCCTGCTTGCGCATGCGGGCCACGCCCTCATGCAGGTTCAGCTTCTCGGCCAGCTCCAGCAGCCTCCAGGCCGGCATCCGCTTCATTTCGGTGAGCGAGGGCACCACGAAGCCCTCGGGGAACTGGAAGGCGGGGCGCGGCGGCTCGAGGCCGCCTTGGCCCGGTTCCTCGCCCTCGCCGCCCTCGACCGGGAAGCCCTGGGCGGCGCGGCGCAGCTCGCGCTGGCGTTCGCGGCGTTCCTTCATGCGCTGCTTGAAGCGTTCGCGGCGCGACAGGCGCGGCTCGCCACCGGCAGGGGGGGCGCCCGCAGGCGGGGCTTCGCCGCCGCGCGGCGCCTCGTCGCCGCCCTCGTCCTCGCTCATGGCATCGGCGATCGCTTCGCGCACGGCCTCCTGCTGGGCGGCGGGCGGCGGACTGGCGGGCGCCTCGTCCGCGGGCCTGGCGGGGGTATCGCCGGGCGGGGCGGCATCGGGGTTGGTGTCGGCAGCCACACGGCTGCGGGGGCGGCGCGGACGCTTTTCCGCGGCTTCGGCAGGCGCGTCGGCGCCTTCGATCTCGTTTTCAGACACAGGGAAGGTCTCGCGATTGCGAGTGGGCACTCAGGGGATGAGCGGGAAGGGGGTGCGGGAGGCGTCGCCGGTCGCGCCGCGGCCGCATCAGGATCGCTTCGACACTACACCCGGGCCGGCGCCGGGGCAAGCCCGGGCGCGGGCGCGGTTCAGGCCGGCCGGGGGACCGGCCCCGAAAGCTTACAGGCTCTTGTCGAGGAAGGCGGTGAGCTGCGGCTTGCCGGCCAGGCCGACGTGGGTGCCAGCCACCTTGCCGCCCTTGAACAGCATCAGGGTGGGGATGCCGCGCACCGCGTACTGGCGCGGGGTCTGCGGGTTCTCGTCGATATTGAGCTTCACCACCTTCACCTTGCCGGCGTAGGCCCTGGCGACGTCGTCGAGCAGCGGGGCGATGGCCTTGCAGGGGCCGCACCATTCGGCCCAGAAGTCCACCAGCACCGGCAGCTCGCTGCCGAGCACGGCGGTGGCGAAGTCGGCGTCGCCGACGTGGGAGATCGAATCGCTCATGGGAAGTCCTCGGAGGGGCGCGGCGGTCGCCGCGGCCATGGCTGTTACACTTGGGGGCCCTCGGAGCGGTACGCAACCCCGGGGTGCCGGCCGCGATCGGCCGTTGAGTGTGCGGCCGCGTGCGAAGCGGGCGCAAGACCAGACCCCGTGAGGTTCCCCGCCGGCGCGCCGCGCCGCCGTTCCACGCCAAGGATTCCATGAGCGACAAACCGCTGACCGACATCCCGCTGTCCAGCTTCGACCTCCATCCGGCCCTGATGGCCGGGCTCGAGGCGGCCGGCTTCACCCGCTGCACCCCGATCCAGGCCCTGACCTTCCCGGTGGCCCTGGCCGGCCGCGACGTCGCCGGCCAGGCCCAGACCGGCACTGGCAAGACCCTCGCCTTCCTGGTGAGCATGGTGAACCGCCTGCTCACCCGCCCGGCGCTGGCCAACCGCAAGGACAGCGATCCTCGCGCCCTGATCCTCGCCCCGACCCGCGAGCTCGCGATCCAGATCCACAAGGATGCGCTGAAGTTCGGCAGCCAGCTCGGCCTGCGCTACACCCTGGTGTACGGCGGCGTCGACTACGACAGGCAGCGCGAGCTGCTGCAGGCCGGCACCGACGTGATCATCGCCACCCCGGGCCGCCTGATCGACTACGTGAAGCAGCACGTGGTCAGCCTGCATGCCTGCGAGGTCTGCATCCTCGACGAGGCCGACCGCATGTTCGACCTCGGCTTCATCAAGGACCTGCGCTTCCTGATGCGCCGCCTGCCGGCGCGCGAGGAGCGCCAGACCCTGCTGTTCTCGGCCACGCTCAGCCACCGCGTGCTGGAGCTGGCTTATGAACACATGAACGAGCCGGAGAAGCTGGTGGTGGAGGCCGAGACCGTCACCGCCGCCCGCGTGCGCCAGCGCATGTACTTCCCGGCCAACGAGGAGAAGATCCCGCTGCTGCTCGGCCTGCTCTCGCGCAGCCCGGGCAACCGCACCATGGTGTTCGTCAATACCAAGGCCATGGTGGAGCGCGTGGCCCGCGCCCTCGAGCGCGCCGGCTACCTCGTCGGCGTGCTCTCCGGCGACGTGCCGCAGAAAAAGCGCCAGAGCCTGCTCGGCAAGTTCCAGCGCGGCGAGCTCGAGATCCTGGTGGCCACCGACGTGGCCGCCCGCGGCCTGCACATCGACGGGGTGAGCCACGTCTACAACTTCGACCTGCCCTTCGAGGCCGAGGACTACGTGCACCGTATCGGCCGCACCGCCCGCCTCGGCGCCGAGGGCGATGCCATCACCTTCGCCTGCGAGCTCTACGCCGAGCACCTGCCGGCGGTGGAGGCCTACATCGGCCAGAAGATCCCGGTGGAGCCGGTCACCACCGACCTGCTCACCCCGCTGCCGCGCCCGGAGCGCGCGCCGCTGCCCGAAGGGGCCGAGCCGGTGGAGCGGATCGGCGACATCTTCCGTGAGGCCCGTGCCGAGATGGCGGAGAAGGACGCCCGGCGTGGCCGCGGCGGACGTGGTGGCCGTGGCGAGGGGCGGGGCGAGGGGCGGGGCGAGGGCCGGGGCGGGCGCGGTCCGCGGCGCGAGGGCGAGCGCGGCCCGCGGCCCGAGCGGGGTCCGCGTCCCGGCCATGGGCCCGGGCCTGAGGGCGCACCGGACGAAGCCGTCCGCGAGGCCGTGCCGATACCCGCGCCGGCCCCGGGCACGCCGGTGCCGGCCGGTGAGGCCGCCGTCGAGGGCGAGCGCCGCCGCCGCCGTCGCCGCCGCAAGCCGCGCGGTGAGCGGGGCGAGGCGGCCAGCGCGCCGGCCACTGCCGCCCCGCCGGTCCCAGCCGGGGTGTCGAAGGAGAGCTTCTTCGCCCGCATGGCGGCCCGGGTGAAGGGCTGGTTCGGCGGCTGACGCCCATGCCCCTGCTGCGCGTCGACGGCGTGCACAAGCGCTATCCGGGCGGGCGCACCGCGCTGGAAGACGTGAGCTTCCGCGTCGAGGCCGGCGAGGTGCTGTTCCTCACCGGCCACAGCGGGGCGGGCAAGACCACCCTGCTGCGCCTGTTGCAGCTTGCCGAGCGGCCCGACCGCGGCGCGGTGCTGGTGGAGGAGCGCAATCTCGCCGCGGTGCGCGGCCGCGACGTGGCGCGTTACCGCCGTCGCCTCGGCATGGTGTTCCAGGACCACCGGCTGCTGCCGCACTGGAGCATTGCCGAGAACGTCGGCCTGCCGCTGCGCCTCGCCGGCCGTCCGGAGACCGAGATCGCCGCCCGGGTGGGCACGGTGCTGGAGCGGGTGGGGCTGGGCGACCGGCTTTCGGCGAAACCGCCCCAGCTCTCCACCGGCGAGCAGCAGCGCGTCGGCATCGCCCGTGCCATCGTCGCTGCGCCGGTGCTGCTGATCGCCGACGAGCCCACCGGCAACCTCGATCCACAGCTTGCCGCCGAGATCATGCAGTTGTTCCTCGAACTGCCCGAACAAGGCACCACGGTGCTGATCGCCAGCCACGACCTGGCGCTCATCAAGCGGACCCGGCGCCGTACCCTCGTCCTCGACCGCGGCCGTCTCATCGACGACATCGCTGCGCAGGACCTCGCCACATGAGCGCTGATCGCCGCGCGGTATATGCCGGCAGCGGCTGGGGCGCGCGCCTGCGCAGCCACCGCCGGGCTTTCGCCGATGCCTGGACGCGGCTGCGCGCCGCGCCGCTCGCCAGCCTCGCCACCCTCTCCGCGGTGGCGCTCGCCCTGCTGCTGCCTTTGCTGTTCGGGCTGGGACTGGCCAACGTCCTGCGTTTCGCCGGCCACCTCGCCGCCTCCGGCGAAATTGCGGTTTTTCTCGCGCCCGGTACCACGGCCGATGAGGCGGAGGCCCTGGCTCGGCGTCTGCGCGAGCGCGGCGACGTGGTGGCGGTGCAGGTCCGCACGCCGGAGGAGGGACTGGCCGAGTTCCGCCAGATGAGTGATCTTGCCGGCGCGCTCGACCTGCTCGAAGCCAATCCGTTGCCTTTCGTGCTGCTGCTCTCGCCCGCGGGCGAGGCGGATTCGCTCGTTGCGGCCCTGGCCACCGAGCCGGGCGTGGAGGGCGTGCATCACGATGCCGCCTGGCGGGCCCGGCTCGAGGCCTGGCTCGGCCTCGGCCGCCGGCTGGTCGTGGTGCTGGCCCTGCTGCTCGCCGCCGGCGCCCTGCTGGTGGTGGGCAACACGGTGCGCCTCGACCTTGCCGCGCGCCGCGACGAGATCGAACTGATGCAACTGCTTGGCGCCGAGGACGCCGATATCCGCCGCCCCATGCTTTGGTTCGGCCTGTTGCTCGGCCTGCTCTCCGGGGCGCTGGCCCTGACAGGAGCGCTGGCGGTGGGGGCCGTGCTGTGGCCGGCCATCGCCGGGCTTGCCGCCACCTATGCCGGCGGCTTTGCACTGGCTGGCCCAGGGGCCGCCGGCGTGGCCGGCGTGCTGGCCGCCGCCGCGGCGCTCGGCTGGCTTGGCGCGCGGGTGGCGGCAGGCCATTATCTGCGAACCTCGCGTCCGCCCCCCGCATGATGAGCACTCCCGCCTTCCGTACCTTCGACAGCCAGTCGCCGCGCATCCTCGTGGTGGACGGCTCCAAAGTCGTGCGCAAGATGATCGAGGGCGTGCTAAAGCAACAGCTGCCGCAGGCCGAGATCATCCTTTGCGAGACCGGCGCCGAGGCCCAGGAGGCCCTGCAGCAGGGGGCCATCAACCTCGTCAGCACCGCCCTGCGCCTGCCCGACATGGATGGCCTCGAGCTGGCCCGCTACCTGCGTGAGCACACCCCGCAGGCTTATATCCCGATCATCGTCGTCTCCGGCGACGTGCAGGACCGGCTCGAGACCCGCGCCATCACCGACGATGTCACCGACTATTTCGACAAGTCGCTCGGCTTCACCGCGCTCGCTGCCTTCATCAAGGGCTATGTGGCCCCCGAGGGCGCGCCGGGTGGCGAGGTGCTCTACGTCGAGGACAGCAAGGTGGTGGCGGTGGCCACCCGGCGCATGCTGGAGAAGCATGGCCTCAAGGTGGCGCACTGCAGCGGCGTGGAGGACGCCATCGCCTGGCTGGAGTCCGCCCTCACCCAGGGCCGGGTGCCGGGCGTCGATGTGGTGCTCACCGATGTCTATCTGAAGGGCGAACTGACCGGGAAGGACCTGGTCAAGGCCATCCGCAACGACTTCGGCTATCCCAAGGGCCAGTTGCCGGTGCTGGTGATGACCGGTGATGCCAACCCCGCGAACCAGACCGAGCTGCTGCGTGCCGGCGCCAACGACCTCGTGCTGAAGCCGATCGAGGAGCGGCTCCTCGTGACCAAGCTGCTGTTCCAGCTGCGCGTGGGGCGGATGCTGCGCGAGCGCCACGGGCATGGCTGAGGCCGCACGCGGCGTTGCGGCCACCGCGCCGGGCGCTCCCGGCATCCAGCTCGAGGCCTCCTGGCGCGCCCGTGTCGGCGATTACCTCCTGCGCGAGGACATGCGCGCGCTGGCCGCTTTCCTGCGCGCCGAGAAGGCCGCCGGCAAGGCCATCTATCCGCCGGGCCGGCAGATGTTCGCCGCCCTCGATGCCGTGCCCTTCGAGGCGGTGAAGGTGGTCATCCTCGGCCAGGACCCTTATCACGGTCCGGGCCAGGCCCATGGGCTCAGTTTCTCGGTGCCGCCGGGCGTGCCCATTCCGCCCTCGCTGCTCAATATCTTCAAGGAGATCGAGCGCGACCTCGGGCTGCCGATGCCGCGCCATGGCTGCCTGCAGCACTGGGCCGACCAGGGCGTTTTGCTCTTGAACGCCGTGCTCAGCGTCGAGGCCGGGAAGGCGGGCAGCCACGCCGGCCGCGGCTGGGAGGGTTTCACCGACGCCGTGATCGAGGCGCTCTCCCGCGAGCGCGAGGGCCTCGTGTTCCTGCTCTGGGGCAGTTACGCGCAGAAGAAGGGCGACTTGATCGACCGCCAGCGCCACTGCGTGCTCAAGGCTCCGCATCCTTCACCGCTCTCGGCTCATCGCGGGTTTTTCGGCTGCGGGCATTTCGGCAAGGCGAACCGCTGGCTGCAGGGCCGGGGTCTGTCGCCGATCGACTGGTCGCTGCCGGCCGCGGGCTAGGCCCCATGGCGGCCCGGTTGCCGGCGGGCCCAGACTGATCCTTCGCCCCCCGGAGCCCAGCCCCATGCACCTCTCCCCCCCTCGCCCGCGCCCTCGCCGCCGGTGTCGCCCTGCTTCCCGGGCTTGCCGCCGCCAATCCCTTCGCCTCGGCCTGGGCCTGCACGAAGAGCGCGGTCGGCGGCTCCTTCGTCATCGCCCAGGATCTCGCCCAGAAGGCCGACACCATCGCCGCCCTCTCCTCGCAGGTGCCGCAATGCCTCGGGCAGAGCGGCGTCGACCAGGCCGGCTTCGCCATCACCATGGGCGCGATCACGGCGATCAAGATCGCCTCGCCGTCCACCATCCCGAACGGCCAGTGCCAGATGGCGGTGCAGAACCTGGTGGCCCGGCCCTTCGCCCAAGGGATCCTGACGGTGATGCCGCCGGTGCCGGCCAAGGGCTCGCTGGAGAGCCTGCTGAAGAGCGACGATGCCGGCACCGTGCTGTGGAACCAGTTCAAGGCCTTGCCGCCGCCGGTCTCGACCTACGCCAGCCACGTCAGCTGCTCTTGCACCCTGATCGACAAATCGCTGTCGCTGGCCGATCTCTCGGCCTTCTCCAACGCGGTGAGGGGCGCGAGCAAGAACTGCGGGAAGTTCCTCGACGATGCCGGCCTCGGCTTCATCAACGACTTCGGCACGGCGGCCATCGAGTGGACCGGCGGACGCTACAAGGACGCCACCGGCTGGTGGGACGAGGCCATCCTCGGTCAGCCCGATCCGGCGCCCGATGACGTCGTCTACCAGATGTACTGGGCGCCCTACGAGGTGGAGTACGCCAACCGCATCCTCGAGGGCACGGGCAGCCAGGTGCTGCGCTGGAGTCCCGTCTCGAACGTCTCGCCTGACGAAGTGGCGGTGGCGATGGCGGGCGTGGTGGGCTCGAACTGGTCGATGCCGAACGCCATGGGCGAGGCCGCTGCCAAGGCCTTGAGTAGTTGCCTCTCGGGCAAGGCCTGCCATACCTCGCTGCCGGCGATCTACAAGCAGTGCGTCACCTACTACGACGACCGCAAGGCCTCGGCCGAGACCGCGCGCCAGCGCTGCGATGCCTTCCGCGACCAGCGCTTCGGCCCGGCGGCCAGCGCACTCGCCAGCCAGTTCAAGGCCGACATCGCCACTCGCAAGGGCGTCGATGCCGAGCTCGCCGCCCTGCATTCGAACTTCGCCGGCCAGTGGCTGTGGCGCCTGCCGCGCCGCCCCGGCTACGTGGCCGGGCAGGGCGGCAATGGCTGGGCCGTGGAGGCGGCGCGCGCCCGTCTGTTCGCTGATCTGGGCTTCGCTCAGCCATGGGGCAGCACGAGCAGGGGGGCCTGGGATTACCGGCTCACCGGCGTGTACGCGGCGGCGCGCGAGGTGCTGCCGAACGTGGGCTGGGACCCGAAGACGGCGGTCGCCCTCGCCATGCAGGGGGCGCGTCCGCAAATCGATGCCAACCTTGGCAAGGTCTGGGCGGAATGGGAGCACTGGGACGCCACCAGCCGCCTTGCCGAGTGGCTGCCGACCCAGCCCTTCACTGGAAAGTACGGCTGTCCTGCCGACAACAGCGCTGGCCTGGCCTCGGCCTGCGAGGCGAAGGTGGTGGAGACCTACAAGCAGCACTGCGCGGGGCCGGTGCGCGACGCCCACCTGCTGGCCCTGACCTCGGTCGACCTCGGCTTCCGCCTGGGGGCGCGCAAGGACGCCTGCCTTTCGGCCATCCAGCCCGTCCTGGCCCATGCCCAGGCCCTGGCCTCGCCGCCGGCCCGGGTGGGGGCGGCCATCGCCGAGTTCTGCACCGGGGAGCCGGCCCGCTCCGACGCCCAGCAGCGCTGCAGCCGACGGGTCTCCGACGAGTGGGCCGACTGCGCTCTCACCGCCCTCAAGGAGGGCAAGGGGGCGGCGGCGGCCGAGGTCTGCTTCGAGGCCTACGTGCAGCGTGAGCGCCTGAAGCGCGTGCAGGGCAGCCGGGTGCCGGCCGCGGTGGCGCCCGCCGTGGCGCCTCCCGGTTCGCTCGGCGTGCCGGCGAACGTGGCCAACCCGCCGCCGGCTTCCCCTTCGGCCACGGCGCCGGGCCGAACCCTGCCGTCTCCCGTGTCGGAGCGCCAGGCTCCGGTCCGTGAGGCCGCGCCCACCGGTGGCTGTCCGGCGCCGGCCGGGCGCCCCGAGCCGGCCCGCGAGGCCCCGGCCGAATCCCCCCCGACCGGCGAGGCGGCACCGACGCCGGCCCGGGAGCTTCCGGCCGCCTCCCCCGCTCTGCGCCTCCCGGCCAACGTCCTGCGTCTGCGTCCCTGCCCGGAGGGCGAGGAGCGGGTGACCGACGAGCAGGGGCAGCCGGTCTGCCGGCCCAAGGCCGAGCCGCGTGGAGGCGGCGGTTGAGGGCTTCGCGGGCGGCGCTCCACTCCGGGAGACGCCCTCGGGTCCTGGCCGTTGCCTGACTGGAACACAGCGGAACTTTTCCGGGCTTTAGCACTCTCAGTGGCCGAGTGCTAAATTCACCCCATGACCCTTCCGAGGGAGCCCGGAATGACCACTGCCCTGACCACTGCCAACTTCCCCGTGCCCAGCGCGCTCGGCTCGCTGGAGGCCTATGTGGCGGCCGTGCACCAGATCCCCGTGCTCAGCGCCGAGGAAGAGCAGGCGCTGGCGCGCCGCCTGCGCGACGAGGGCGATCTCGAGGCCGCCAAGGCCCTCGTGCTCTCCCACCTGCGCTTCGTCGTCCATGTCGCTCGCGGCTACCAGGGCTACGGCCTTGGCATGGGCGATCTGGTGCAGGAAGGTAACATCGGCCTGATGAAGGCGGTGAAGCGCTTCGACCCCGACATGGGGGTGCGCCTCGTCAGCTTCGCCGTGCACTGGATCCGCGCCGAGATCCACGAGTTCATCCTGCGGAACTGGCGCATCGTCAAGGTGGCCACCACCAAGGCGCAGCGCAAGTTGTTCTTCAACCTGCGCAAGGCCAAGACCCGGCTGGGCTGGATGAATGCCGCCGAGGTGGCCGCGGTGGCCCGCGATCTCAATGTCTCGGAGCGCGAGGTGCTGGAGATGGAGTCGCGGCTGGCCGGCCGCGACATCGGCTTCGATGCCCCGGCCGACGAGGACGAAGAGCACGGCCCGCCGGCCCCGGTCGCCTATCTCGAGCAGGCCGATGCCGATCCGGCGGCCCGTTTCGAGCGCGAGAACCACGAGGAAAAGCAACTCGACGCCCTGGCCGAGGGCCTGGAGCGCCTCGATGCGCGCTCGCGCGCCATCCTCGAGCGGCGCTTCCTCGCCGAGGAGAAGGCCACCCTGCAGGAGCTGGCCGCCGAATACGGCGTCTCGGCCGAGCGCGTGCGCCAGATCGAGGCCAATGCCCTGAAGAAGATGCGTGGCCTGCTGCTCGCCTGAGCGCCCCGGCGATACCGCTCCGCGACGGCGCCGGCGGGCGCCGTCGTCGTTCCTGCGCCGGGCGCTGCTAGCATCGGGGCCCTCTCCCCCAGCCCGAGGACTGCCCGATGAACACGCCCACCCCGAACGCCGCCCAGCCGCGCAAGCTCTGGCCCTGGGTCCTCGGCGGCTGCCTCGTGCTGGTGCTGCTGGCCGTGGCCGCCCTGGTGGCGCTGGGCTGGTTCGGCTTGAAGATGGTGGGCGAGACGACCCGCCAGGCCGTGGCCGAGGTGCCGCTGGTGCAGGAACACTTCGGCCGGGTGGAGGATGTCGGCATGGATTTCGGCGGCATCGCGGAGGCTGGCCAGGCCGGGCAGCAGGCCATGGTGTTCCGCCTGCGCGGCGAGAAGGGCGAGGGCCGCCTCGTGATCACCACCGACCCGGCGGGCGGCGAGTTCCAGCTCGGCCACCCTCACCCTGCCGAACGGCGAGGTGCACGAGCTCGACCAGCGCGCCCTGGAGCAGCTCAAGGCCCTGCAAGGCGGCGGCCTGCCGCCCGGCTGAGACGGCCCTTACTGCCTCAGTAGAGATCGATCGGGTCGATATCGATCGACCAGCGCACCCGCCGCGCCTCCGGCAGCGCGTACCAATCCGGCACGGCCCGGGCGAGCGCGGCTTGCAATGTCTCGCGGCGACCGGCGCGCAGCAGCAGCTGCATCCGCGAAAGACCGGCACGGCGCGCCATCGGCGCCGGCAGCGGGCCGGCCCAGCCGAGGCCGGCCGGCGTCTCGCCGCCGGCCAGGGCCTGCAGATGGTTCCGGGCCGCCTCGAGGAAGGCCGAGGCGGCGTTAGCCTCGCGTGCCTCGGCGCGCAGCAGGGCCCAGTGGGCGAAGGGCGGTAGGGCGGCGGCCTCGCGCTCGGCCAGCAGGGTGGCGGCCAGGGCCGCATAGCCGCCGGAGAGCAGCAGGGCGAGCCAGGGGTGCTCCGGGTGATGGGTCTGCAGCAGCAGCTGCCCTGGGCGGTCGGCGCGTCCCGCGCGCCCGGCCACCTGCACCAGCAGCTGGCCCAGGCGCTCGCCGGCACGGAAGTCGGCGGAGAACAGGCTCTCGTCCAGCGAGACCACCGCGGCCAGGGTGAGCCGTGGCAGGTCGTGGCCCTTGGCCAGCATCTGGGTGCCGACGTAGATCCCCGGCCCCTCGCCGAGCTCGGCGAGTTTCTTCGCCAGCCCGTCCTTCACCGCCGTGGTGTCGCGGTCCACGCGCACGATGCGGGCCTGGGGGAAGCGCGCGGCCAGCGCCTCCTCGAGGCGTTCGGTGCCCTGGCCCTGCGGCTGCAGGGCGAGGCTGCCGCAGCCCGGGCAGGCCAGCGGCCGGGCCGCCCGGTGCCCGCAGTGGTGGCAGACGAGGCGGCGGCCGCCGGCATGCACGGTGAGCGGGGCGTCGCAGCGCGGGCAGGGCGCGCTCCAGCCGCAGTCGTGGCAGAGCAGCACCGGGGCGTAGCCACGGCGGTTGCGGAACACCAGGGCCTGCTCGCCGCGCGCCAGGGTGGCCTCGATCGCATCCAGCAGCTCGCCCGAGAGCCCGGCCTCGAGCCGCCGCTTGCGCAGGTCGAGCACCCGCACCGTCGGCGCGCTGGCCCCGGGCCGGGCACGCTGCGGCAGCCCGTGGCGCCGCAGCCGGCCGGTCTGCACCCCGCGCAGGCTCTCCAGGGATGGGGTGGCGCTGCCGAGCAGCACCGGCACCCCGAGCTGCCGGCCGCGGAACAGGGCGAGGTCGCGGGCGTGGTAGCGGATGCCGTCCTGCTGCTTGTAGCTGGTGTCGTGTTCCTCGTCGACCACGATCAGCCCGGCCTCGGGCAGGGGGGTGAACACCGCCGAGCGGGTGCCCACCAGCACCCGGCCTTCGCCACGGCGCATCGCCGCCCAGGCGCGGGCCCGCTCGCCGTCGGAAAGTCCAGAGTGCAGGGCCTCTACCGGCACCGGCAGGCCGCGCTGCAGGCGGGCGATGGTCTGGGCGGTGAGGCCGATCTCGGGCACCAGCAGCAGGGCCTGGCGGCCCTCGGCGAGGCAGCGGCGGATCAGCTCGAGATAGACCTCGGTCTTGCCCGAGCCGGTCACGCCCTCGAGCAGGTGGGCGGCGAATCCGGACTGGGCGCGCACCGCCTCCACCACTGCCTGCTGGGCGGCGTTGAGCGGGGGCGTGCCGGCCACCGGTAGCGGCGGCAAGGCGAGCTCGGTCGGCTCGGCCAGCCCGCGGGCGGCGAGGCGGCGGGCGGCCTCGCGCCAGCCGGGCAGGCGGGTGTCGAGCGTGGCCTCGGCCAGACCGTCGGCCTCGGCCAGCACGAAAGCCAGCGTGCGCGGTCGCCCCTCGCGCAGGGTATCGAGCGCCTGCCGGCCAGCCTCGGTCAGGCGCCAGCCCCGGTGGCGGGTTTCGGGCAGGGGCTCGCCTGCGCGTAGCGGTGCGGGCAGGGCGGTGGCCCAGACCTCGCCGAACGGGGCGTGGTAGTAGCGGCTGGCGAAGCGCAGGCAGCCCTCCAGCTCCGGAGTGAGCAGGGGCGCGGCATCCAGGCGCTCCAGCGCCGGCCGCAGCCGGCCGGGGGCGCCGGCCACGCCGGCCTCGCCCAGGCCCACCACCGGCGCCACCTCGCTCCCGCGGCCCAGGGGCACCCGCACCCGGCAGCCGATCCAGCCGGCATCGGCCACCTGCCCGGGCGGGGGCAGGTAGTCGAAGGGCCGGGGCAGGGGCCGGGGCAGGGCCACCTGCAGGGTGATCTCGGGCATTCCCGCAGTGTAGCCGCGCCCGCCCCGGCCCCGGAGCCTGTCGCCGCGGGCTTGCGGCATGGAGTTCGCCCCGCCGGCAGGAATGCGCCCCAAGCGCCTGATTCCCAACGCCCCGGGGCCTTATCCACATCTCCTGTGGATAAGACTGTGGAAGGGCTTTGGGCGGGAACTGCGCAGGCCGCGTCCCACGCGGCTTCTTCATGCCTTGATGATTTTTTAGTCAAACTGAAATAGGCCTTCAGAATCAATCAGTTGCATTTGTCAACCGGGGCGGGGCCGGCGGTGTCGCGCGGCTGAACCACAGTGCAACGCGGCTACGGGCGGGGTGTGCACAAGTGCGGCCGCCCGGAGCCCAAGAAAGACGCGGGGGAGCCTCGCCTGCCGGTGCTGTCAACCGTCTTCCCGGGACGATCCGTGGTGCCCGTCACGGCCTTGCGGCGGGCGGCAAAACGTGACGCCGGCGGCCGGTCTGCCTAGACTGCCGGTCGTGAGCCCTTCCCGCCCCGCGGCCCTCGCCGCCTTCCTTCGCAGCATCGAGCCCCGGGCCCGGGTACTGGCGCTGGCGCAGGCTGGCCCGGCGCTCGAGGTCGAGACCTTGCTGGCAGAGCTCAGGCAGGCCTTCGGTGAAAGGGCGTCCCAGCTGCCGCTGGCCGAATGGCCGCTGCGTTACTGGGGGCTGCTGCTGGCCCGTGAGGCGCTGATGAATCCGCCTGCCGGCCGCCTCGATCATCCGCTCTACCTGCTCTCCCCCACCCGGCGCCTCGCCCTGCTGCTGCGCCTGGTGGTCGGCCTCGAGCCGGCCGGCGCGGCCCGGGTGATGGGGCTTTCGACCGAGGCCTTCTCCACCCTGCTTGCCGATGCCGAGGAGAAATTGGCCGTGGCCGGTGTGGGGCCGGCGGTGCTGCTGCGCTGGCAGGAGGAGTTCCAGGCCGCGGTGCGGGAGGCAGCCGCCCCGGCCCCGTCGGCCGGGCCCGTGCCTCCGCCCGTGCGCCCGGCCGGCCCGCGCCGTCTGCCTGGTCTGCCCGGCGGCTGGCATGGCTGGCGGCCGGGGCCCTTGCAGATCGGCCTCGGTCTCGTGGCCCTGCTGCTGCTGGCCGTGCTGGTGGCCACTTTCGTCTGGCCGCCCGGCCCGATGGCACCGGCGTCTCCTGCCGCCAGCCCAGAGACCGCGCCGGCTGCCCTGGCGCCCGCAGCCCCGGCTGCTCCACGCCGCCAGCTCGAGGCCGAGTTGCCGCTGGATCCGGATTTTGCCCTGCTCGCCGAACCCGCGGCCTCGCCCTGGCGCGAGGACCTGGGCTTCCTTGCCTGGTGGGTGGCCCAGCAGGGCCGGCTGCCGCCGCCCCCGCCGCCCGCTGCGCCGCCCCCGGCCGACTGGAGTGCTCTGCCGGCCGAGGCCCGGCGCCTCCTGGCCCCCCTGCAGGCCGCCTGGCCGGCACTCGAGCCGGAGGCGCGGGCGGGCCTGCTGGCGAATGCCGAGCGCTGGCAGGGCGCCGAGGCCGGGCAGCGCACGGTCTGGGTGGCGGCCTATGCCGAGTGGCTGGCCCTGCCGGCCCTGGAGCGCTCGCAGCGGCGGGCGGCCTACGCCCGCTGGCGCAGCCTCGATGCGGTGGAGCGCGAAGCCCTCACGGCCGCCGCGGCGCGCTTTGCTGCCCTGCCCGAGGCGGAGCGCCAGGCCCTGCGCGAGCGCTTCGCCGCTCTCGACGAGGCGGCGCGGGGCGACTGGGCGCTGGGGCCGCGTCTCGGCGCCCAGCTGCCGGCCCTAAGGCCGCTGTTCGCCTTCCTGCCGG
>BPKK01000014.1 GCA_026005095.1 Silanimonas sp.
TAGAGCAGCGATTGCATCAGCGCCTCGAGCAGCGAGAACTCCATGCCACGCATGAACACGTACACCAGCGGCAGGTGCTGCAGCACCATCCAGGCCACCCCGGGCCAGCCGGGCAGCAGCCAGGGCACCACCGCCGCCATCACCATCATCAGGATGGCGCCGAGCCCGGTACCAGTGAGCGCGCTCACGCCGATGGCCGAGCCGGCCATCACCAGCATCAGCAGCAGGGGCAGGAGGTAACCGCGGCCGCGGCCAAGCACCCGGGTGGCGGCCCAGAAGGCGAGGCCGAAGGCAAGGTAGACCAGCACCGGCAGGGCCACGGCCGCCAGCCGCAGGCGAGGCGGACCCAACTCGGCCACGAACAGAATGTTCATGGCCAGCCCGATGCCCACCATGGCCCAGGTGAACAGGCCGGCGTAGCGCAGCAGCGTGGCATGGGTGAGGGGCGGCAGCATGCCGGCATCCTAGCTTCCCCCGGCGCCCTGCCCGCCCCCCGGAAGTCACGGGCGCCCCTTCCCCCGGGGCGCCCATGCGATACTGCGCGCCTGTTCCACTGCCTGCCCGGAGGACGAGGCGTGCCGATCCTGATCCGCGACGTGCGCGAACACGAGCTGGACCTCGTGACGGCGATCAACAACTCGGCGGGCCCCTCCATCCTGCCGATGGACGCGGAGAAGGTGCGCTTCTTCTGGAACGAGGCCGACTACTTCCGGGTGATGGAGCAGGACGGCGTGATCACTGGCTTCCTCGTCGGCTTCAGCGACAGGACCCCGCACGACAGCCCGAACTTCCGCTGGTTCCGCGAGCGCTACGAGAACTTCCTCTACATCGACCGCATCGTCATCGCCGCCCCACGCCGCGGCGGCGGCCGAGGCCGTGCCTTCTATGCCGACGTGATGAGCTTTGCCGAACCACGCTGGGCG
Source organism: Silanimonas sp. (assembly GCA_026005095.1). Classification (GTDB taxonomy): domain Bacteria; phylum Pseudomonadota; class Gammaproteobacteria; order Xanthomonadales; family Xanthomonadaceae; genus Silanimonas. The sequence continues at coordinate 924 of BPKK01000014.1, forward strand.
AAGCTGTGCTGCGAAGTCTTCCTCGGCGTGGGCTATGACCCCGCCCTGCTGTTCCACGGCAGCTTCGGCTTCCGCGAAGTCGGGCAGCAGACCATGGACGGTACCGGGCTGCGTGCCTGCATGCTGATGAAAGAGCTCTGCAGCCACGAGTGGATCGCCGCCACCTATGGCGAGCGACTGCCCGACGAACCCTGGCTGGCGCCGCGGCAGCGCCCCTCGCTCGCACACGCCCGAGACACCGGAACCTGAGCACCATGGCGAGTACCGCCCCCCTCCCCGACTACGAACAAGCCGGCGAGCTGAAATTCGGCCAGGTCGGCATCGCCAACCTGCGGATCCGCAGCCTCGACCTGCCGCGCCTCGCCGCCGAGATGCGCGAACGCATCGAGCGGGCGCCGAAGCTGTTCGCCCGCGCCGCGGTGATCCTCGATTTCGGCGCCCTGCCGCGCCTGCCCGACGAAGCCACGGCCCGCGCCCTGGTCGAGGCCCTGGCCGCCGCTGGCGTGCATCCGGTGGCCCTGGCCTACGGCACCCCGGAGAACGATCTCCTCGCCGAGCGCCTCGGTCTTCCGGTGCTGGCGAAGTTCCGCGCCCAGTACGAGCGCATCGGCGCCGATGCCTTGACCGATGCCGCGCTGCCCGCCCGCCCTGCCGCGCCCGCGCCCGCGCCCGCGCCGCCCCCCGCCCCGGCCGCACCGGCTCCCGTGGCCGAGGCCGAGCCCGGCCTGGTGCATGCCCTGCCAGTGCGCTCCGGCCAGCAGCTACTGGCCATGAACCGCGATCTCACGGTGCTGTCCAGCGTCGGCGCCGGGGCCGAATTGCTGGCAGACGGCTCGATCCACGTCTACGGCGCGCTGCGCGGCCGCGCGCTGGCCGGCGCCTCCGGTTTCACCGGCGCGCGCATCTTCTGCCGCGAGTTCCATGCCGAACTCGTGGCCATCGCCGGGCACTACAAAGTGCTCGACGACGTGCCAAAGGCCTTGCACGGCAAGCCGGTGCAGGTCTGGCTCGACGAGAACGACATCCTGCAAATCCAGCCGCTGGCCTGAAGGCCGGCCCCACACGGAGACACGACCTTGGCTGAAATCCTCGTCATCACCTCGGGCAAGGGCGGCGTGGGCAAGACCACCACATCCGCCAGCATCGCCATGGGCCTTGCCCGCGCCGGCAAGAAGACCGCCGTCATCGATTTCGACGTCGGCCTGCGCAACCTCGACCTGATCATGGGCTGCGAACGCCGCGTGGTGTACGACTTCGTCAACGTCGTGCACGGCGAGGCCACGCTGAAGCAAGCGCTGATCAAGGACAAGCGCTTCGACAACCTCTACGTACTCGCCGCCTCGCAGACCCGCGACAAGGATGCCTTGACCAAGGAGGGCGTGGAGAAGGTACTGAAGGACCTCGCCGCCGATGGCTTCGAGTACATCGTCTGCGACAGCCCGGCAGGTATCGAAAAGGGGGCTTTCCTCGCCATGTACTTCGCCGACCGCGCGCTCGTCGTGGTGAACCCGGAGGTGTCCTCGGTGCGCGATTCCGACCGCATCCTTGGCCTTCTGCAAAGCAAGACCCAGAAGGCCGAGAAAGGCGAGCGCATCACCGAGCACCTGCTGCTCACCCGCTACAACCCGGAGCGCGTGGAGAAGGGCGAGATGCTCTCGATCGCCGATGTCGAGGAAATCCTCGGCCTCAAGGTGATCGGGGTCATCCCCGAGTCGCCCGATGTGCTGCAGGCCTCGAATGCCGGCAACCCGGTGATCCTCGACGAGCAAAGCACTGCCGGCCAGGCCTACGCCGATGCGGTGGCCCGCCTGCTCGGCGAGAACCGCCCGATGCGCTTCACCACGGCCGAGAAGAAGGGCTTCTTTGCCAAGATCTTCGGAGGCTGAGCATGGGCCTCTTCGATTTCCTCACCAGCAAGAAGCCGAGCAGCGCCAACCTCGCCAAGGAGCGCCTGCGCATCATCGTGGCGCAGGAACGCACCACCCGCGGCGGGCCGGACTACCTGCCGCTGCTGCAGCGCGAACTGCTGGAAGTGATCCGCAAGTACGTCAATGTCGACGTCGATGCAGTCAAGGTCGACCTGGTGAAGGACGGCGAACACGACGTGCTCGACATCTCCGTCTCCCTACCCGACCGCACGCCCTAACCCCAGGCCCGCGGCCACCGCGGGCCCCCTGGCATGTCTGGCCCGACCATGTCCGTGCGCCTGCTCTCCGACATCGGCTGGGAGGCCCCGCGCCGCCTGCTCGCCCGTTTCGGCCTCGAGCTCGTCGAGGTCGCGGCCGGCGAGCCCATTCCCGGCAGCTACTGGGGCGAGAGCGAGGCCGGCATCATCGGTCATCGGGTCTATGCCCGTGCTGACACCCCAGTGCATTCCCTGCTGCACGAGGCCGGACACCTGATGGTGATGCCGCCGGAGCGCCGTGCCACTGTCCACACCGACGCTTCGGATACTCAGCGCGACGAAGACGCAGTCTGCTACCTGCAACTGCTGCTGGCCGATGAGCTGCCGGGTTTTGGCCGCGAGAAGGCCTTCGCCGACATGGACGCCTGGGGCTACAACTTCCGCCTCGGCTCGGCCCGGGCCTGGTTCGAACGCGATGCCGAGGACGCCGCGGCCTATCTGGCCTCCCTGCCGCATCTCGCCGGCCTGCTGCCTTCCAGCCTCGCCATGGGGCAGCAGGCCGCATGAGCCTGCACGCCTCCTCCGGCCGCTGGAAGCTCGGCCTGCTGCTCGCCCTCGTCACCGCGGCCTGCTGGGCCACCTTGCCGGTGGCGCTCAAGCTCACCCTGGTGCAGGTGGATGCGCTCACCCTCACCTGGTTCCGCTTCCTCGTGGCGGCCCTGCTGATGGGCGCATGGCTGGCCTGGAAAGGGCAGGCCCTGGCGCCCTACCGGGCACTGTCGCGGCGGCACTGGGCGATGCTGCTCGGCGCCGGCCTGCTACTGCTCGGCAATTACGTGTTCTACCTACTCGGCGTGCAGTTCACCACGCCGGGTAATGCCCAGCTGTTGATCCAGCTCGCCCCGCTGCTGATGGCCCTGGGCGGCATCCTGGTATTCCGCGAACGCTTCTCGCGGGCGCAGTGGGTAGGTTTGCTGCTGATCGTCATCGGCCTGCTCGCCTTCTTTCTCGAGCAGAACGCCGGACATGGCGGCCAGTACGCACTGGGCGCCGGGCTGGTGGTGCTGGCGGCAGTGGTCTGGGCCGGCTACGCCCTGCTGCAAAAGCAACTGCTTGTGCCGCTTTCCTCGCCCTCGATCCTCCTGGCCGTCTACGTGCTCTCGGCCCTGCTGCTCTGGCCCTTCGCCGACCCCGCGAGGCTCGCCGGCCTCGATACCCTGCACGCCAGCCTGCTCGCCTACTGCGCGCTCAACACCCTGGTGGCCTATGGCGCCTTCGCCGAGGCCCTGGCGCACTGGGAGGCCTCACGTGTCTCGGCCATCCTTGCCACCACCCCGGTGCTGTGCATTGGTGCGGTGGCCGCCACGCATGCCCTCTGGCCCACGCTGATCGCTCCGGAGCGCCTCGGGCTCGTCGGCTGGACCGGTGCCGGTCTGGTCATCGCCGGTTCGGCAGCCGCCAGCCTGTTGGCGAAGCGATCTGGCCGGGGCTAGCCTGCAAACAGGCCCCGGCCACTGCCGGAGGGAGTGCCCCGCCCGCCCATGCCGCTCGACCGCGACACGCTGCTCGTCTTCGGCGCCTTCATCCCGAGCCTGCTCGGCCTGGTGGCGATCGGCGTGGCTGGCGGCCTGCGCGAACGCGACCGGGCCCTCTGGCTCTGGGGCATGGCCATGCTGGTGGCCGGCCTGAACCAGTTGTTGCTGATCAGCCTGCCCACCACGGGACTCACCATCGCACTGGCCAATGCCTGCTTCCTCACCTGGGTAGTGCTGGTGCTGGTATCGGTGGGCTGGGGCAGCGGCCGGCAGCCGCGCATCCGCCTCTTCGCCGCCTGGGCCGCGGCGGCCTGGCTCGCCTTCCTCGCCGCGGCGCACCTCGCCGGCGATCTCCGGCTCGGGCGCCTGCTCAACTGGCCGAACATCGTGCTGATGTTCTGCATCGCCTTCTACTGGGCAGCCAGCGACCGGCGCAAACGCATGCCGCTGGCCCGCGGCCTGCTGCTTGCCGGCCTCGGGCTGGAGGCTCTGGCCGTGGCCTTCCGCACCAGCCTCGTGGCCTTCGGCGATCTTCGAGCGGTGCTGCTGATGGACACCCCCAGTACGGCGAACGTGGCCTTCCTTGCCGCCGCTACACTCGGGCTGATCCTCGGCACCCTGGGCATGCTGCTCTCGACCATGGATGCGGTGAACCGCCGCCTGCGCTTCGCCCTCGAGGTCGATGCCCTCACCCGGCTGGCCAGCCGGCATGCCTTCTTCGAGCAGGCCCGCGCGATCCCCGAGGGAACGGTACTGGCGCTGCTGATGGTCGACATCGACCACTTCAAGGCCATCAACGACCGCTTCGGCCATGCCGGTGGCGATGCCGCCCTGGCACATGCCGGACAGATATTCCGTACCGCCCTGCCCGCGGGCCGGCTGGCGGCCCGGCTCGGGGGCGAGGAATTTGCCGTACTGCTGCCCGGCGCCGGGATGGAGGAAGCGCTCGCGCTCGCCGAGACCCTGCGCGCCACGGCGGCGGCACGGCCATGGCGGGCGGACGATGGCGAGCCAGTGCCGGTGCAGTTCAGCATCGGCGTGGCTTCGGGCCGGGAAGGCCTGGAGGCCCTGCTGCGCCGCGCCGATGCGGCGCTGTACCGCGCCAAGGCCGAGGGACGGAACCGGGTCGTCGCCGGATGACACTTGTAGCCGTACAGGCTCTGCCCTAGCCTCGGCGCACCCTTTTTCTAGTAACCCCTCTGCCATGCGCCTGCGTCCCCGCCTGCTTGCGGCCAGCCTTGCCGCCCTCTGTGCCCTACCCGCCACCGCCGCCCCGGCCCGGGAAACCGCCGACCAGTTCGCCGCGCGGGTGAACGCCACCTTTGCCGAATATTTCGAAGAAGGAACCTCGGCCGCCTGGCTCTCGCAGACCTACATCAACGATGACACCGCCCGCATCGCCTCGCTGGTGAGCGAGCGCGGCCTCGGGCGGCTGAACGCCCTGGTGGAGGAGGCGCGGCGCTTCGAGGGCCAGCCGATGTCGGCGGCCAGTGCCCGCACCTTGGCTCTGCTCAAGCTCTCCACCGCCATGCCTGCCCCGCGCGACCCGGCACGACTGCGCGAACTTGCCACCATCGCCACCCGCCTCGACCAGGCCTATGGCGCCGGGCAGTGGTGCCGGGGCGAGGGCCCGGCGAAGGTCTGCCAGAACATCGGTCAGATCAGCCAGACCCTCGCCACCAACCGCGATTACGAGGCCCAGCTCGAAGCCTGGGAGGGCTGGCACACCATTTCGGTGCCGATGCGCCGCGACTATGTGCGCTTCGTCGAGCTGACCAACGAGGGCGCACGGGCGATGGGCTATGCCGATACCGGCGCCATGTGGCGCTCCGGCTACGACATGCCGGCCGATGCCTTCGCCGCTGAGACCGATCGCCTCTGGAACCAAGTGCGGCCGCTCTACGAGCAGCTGCAGTGCTATACCCGTGAGAAGCTGGTGGAACGCTACGGTCGCGAACGCGGGCAGGTGGACGGCATGATTCCCGCCCACCTCACCGGCAACCTCTGGCAACAGGACTGGAGCAACCTCTGGGAGCTTCTGCAGCCCTACCCCAAGGCGGCGAAGCTCGATGTCACCGCCACACTGGAACGCCAGCACCGCGAACGGGTGGAGAAGGCATTGGCCGCCCTGAAGGACCCGACGCCGGCACAGCAGGCCGAGGCTGAGCGCCAGGCGGCGATGGAGACGGCCATCGCCATGACCCGCCTGGCCGAGAGCTTCTACACCGGGCTTGGCATGCCCGCCCTACCGGAGAGCTTCTACGAAAAATCGCAGTTCCTGCGTCCGCGTGACCGCGAGGTGGTCTGCCATGCCAGCGCCTGGCAGATGAACCCCGATGCCTCGGACGTGCGCATGAAGATGTGCATCGAGCCGAACGAGACCGACCTCACCACCATCTACCACGAGCTCGGCCACATCTATTACTACCTCGCCTACAAGGACCAGCCGCTGTCCTTCCAAACCGGTGCCCACGATGGCTTCCACGAGGCCATCGGCGACACCATCGTGCTCTCGATGACGCCAAAGTACCTGCAGTCGGTCGGCCTCGTGAACGAGGCCGAAGTGAGCCGCGAGGCCACCATCAATGCGCAGATGCGCATGGCATTGGCCAAGGTGGCCTTCATGCCCTTCGGCCTGCTGATCGACCGCTGGCGCTGGGGCGTGTTCGATGGATCGATCCCGCCCGAACGCTACAACAGCGCCTGGTGGGAGCTGAAGGCGAAGTATCAGGGCGTGGCCCCGGTCACGCCGCGCGGCGAGGCCTTCTTCGATCCGGGGGCGAAGTACCACGTGCCGGGCAACACGCCCTACACCCGATACTTCCTCTCGCATGTGCTGCAGTTCCAGTTCTACAAGGCGCTGTGCGATGCCGCCGGACACACAGGGCCGCTGCACGAATGCAGCTTCGCCGGCAACCCGGAGGCCGGACGCCGCTACTGGGCGATGATGCAGGCCGGGGCCAGCCAGCCCTGGCAGAAGACCTTGAAGGAACTGACCGGCGGCGAGCGGATGGACGCCTCGGCGGTGCTGGAGTACTTCGCACCGCTCAAGGCCTGGCTGGAAGAGCAGAACCGCGGCAAGGCCTGCGGCTGGCCGGCGCACTGAGCGCCGGGAGAGCCCTCATCCGGCCGGGGCGGCGCGACGCAGCAGCACCGCGTCGCCCCAGGCCCAGAGCAGCAGGGCCGCGCCGCCCAGCGCCAGCGCCGCCAGGGCGAGCCGGGCCGGCGAAGCAGATAGCAGCGGCGAGAGCAGGCCGGCCACGCCGGCCTGGAACATCAGCGAGAGGAAGGCCTGCATCGAGGAGGCGCTGCCGCGCTGCGCCGGGTAGAGATCGAGCATCTGCAACATGAGCTGCGGAAACACCAGGGCGATGCCAAAGGACACCAGCACCAGCGGCAGCACGGCCCATGGATAGGCAAAGGCCGGGGCCAGACCGGCATAGGCGAGATTGAGGCACAGGCCGGCAAGACCGACGCCGAAGCCCGCCAGTACCATCTGCCGCGGCCGGAAACGGCCCGCTGCCCGGCCGGTGGCGAAGGCGCCGGCCAGCATGCCGCCGATCACCGGCACGAAGAACCAGCCAAAGTCGCGCTCGCCCATGCCGAGGTGCTGCAGCACGAAGACCGGCGCCGAACTGATGTAGAGGAACAGGGCGGCGAAGTTCAGCGTGGTCACCGCCACCAGCCAGAGGAAGCGCCGGTGGCGCAGCATGGCGGCGTAGTTGGCGACCAGCAGCCCGGCATGCAGGGGCAGGCGTTTCTCCGGCGGGTGCGTCTCCGGCAAGGAGAACTGCACCATCAGGCCGATGAGGGCGCCGAAGCTGGCGAGGAACCAGAAGATCGCATGCCAGTCGCCGATGCCGAGGATCCAGCCGCCCACGATCGGCGCCAGCGCCGGGGCGATGCTGAAAATCATCGATACCTGGCTCATCAGCCGCTGCGCGTCCTCGCCGTCCACCGCATCGCGGATCACCGCGCGGCCCACGATCAGGCCAACGCCCGCGGAGAGGCCCTGCAGGAAACGGAAAGCGAGCAGGCTGGACAGGTCGGAGCTCAGCGCACAGCCCACCGAAGCCAGGGTGAACACCAGGATACCGGCGAGAATCACCGGCCGCCGCCCGAGCGCGTCGGAGATGGCGCCGTGGAACAGCGACATCAGGCCATAACCGACGAGATAGCTGCTGATGGTCTGCTGGATCGCCACCGGCGTGCTGCCGAGGTCTTTCGCCATCACCGCGAAAGCCGGGAACACGGTGTCGATCGAGAAGGGGCCGAACATGGCCAGGGCGCCGAGCACGAGGGCTAGGCGCAGGCGCGAAGGCGGGGCGGCAGGAGGCATCGGCCGATTCTACGCGGGCGCCCCATGGCGGCTGCTTCCTTGCCAGAATGGGCCATGAACACCTCGTCTTCCGCCCGTGGTGACGGCACCGTCGCCCTCGTGCTGCGCGACCTCCTGCCCTTCCTCGCCCCCTACTGGCGCCGCATCCTCGTCGCCCTGGCCTGCCTGGTGCTGGCCAAGCTGGCCCTGCTCGGCGTGCCGATGCTGCTCAAGCGCATCGTCGATGCACTTGGTGTGCCCGCCACCGCCCTGGCCCTGCCGGCCGGCCTGTTGCTGGCCTACGGCGGCGCACGGCTCGCCTCCACCCTGTTCACCGAGCTGCGGCAGATCGTCTTCGCCCGGGTGATGGCGCGCTCGGCGCGCACTGTGCAGCTCAAGGTGTTCCGCCACCTGCACGCGCTCTCGCTGCGCTTCCACCTCGACCGCAAGACCGGCGGCATCGCCCGCGACGTGGAGCGCGGCGGCAGCGCCATCTCCGACCTGCTCGACTGGACGCTCTACACCATCCTGCCCACCCTGCTCGAGGTGCTGCTGGTGACCGTGTTGCTGGTCTGGCTCTACGACTGGGGCTTCGCCGCCATCACCCTCATCACCATCGCCGTCTACTCGCTCTGGACCTTCCGCGTCACCGAGTGGCGTACGCGCTTCTACCGCGCCGCCATCGATGCCGAATCGGCGAGCAGTACCCGGGCGGTGGATGCCCTGCTCAACTACGAGACGGTGAAGTATTTCAACAACGAGGAGCACGAGGCGCGGCGCTACGACGCCAGCCTGCGCACGGTGGAGGATGCTCAGGTGAAGAGCTTGAAGACCCTCGGCGTGCTCAACCTCGGCCAAGCGGCCATCGTGGCCATCGGCGTCACCGCCCTGATGTGGCGCGCGGCGGCCGGGGTGGTGGAAGGCAGCCTGAGTCTCGGCGATCTCGTGCTGGTGAATGCCTACCTGCTCCAGCTTTCGGCCCCACTGAACTACCTCGGCATGATGTACCGCGAGGTGAAGCAGGCGCTCACCAATATCGAGAAGCTGTTCGGCCTGCTGGACGAGCATCTCGACGTGCAGGATCGCCCCGATGCCACGGTGCTTGCCACCCGCCGCCCGCGGGTGCGGTTCCGCGGCGTGCGCTTTGGCTACGACGCGCGCCGCACCATCCTCCACGACATCGATTTCGAGATCGCTCCCGGCGAGACGGTGGCCGTGGTCGGCCATTCCGGCAGCGGCAAGTCCACCCTCGCCCGCCTGCTCTACCGTTTCTACGACGTCGATGCCGGCGCCATCGAGATCGACGGCCGAGACCTTCGCTCGCTCACCCAGGCCTCACTGCGCGCGGCAATCGGCATCGTTCCGCAGGACACCGTGCTGTTCAACGACAGCATCCGCTACAACATCCGCTACGGCCGGCCCGACGCCAGCGATGCCGAGGTGGAGGCCGCGGCCCGGGCGGCGCACATCGACGCCTTCATCCGCACCCTGCCCGACGGCTATGACAGCGAAGTAGGCGAACGCGGGCTCAAGCTCAGCGGTGGGGAGAAGCAGCGCGTGGCCATTGCCCGCGCCCTGCTGAAAGACCCGGCGATCCTGATCTTCGACGAGGCCACCTCGGCCCTCGACTCACGCTCGGAGCGGGCGATCCAGGCCGAGCTCGCGCGCATCGCAGAAGGCCGCACCACGCTGGTGATCGCCCACCGCCTGTCCACGGTGATGGATGCCGACCAGATCCTGGTAATGGAGGCAGGACGCATCGTCGAGCGTGGCACTCACCAGGCCCTGCTGGCGGCGAATGGCCGCTACGCTGCGATGTGGGCTCTGCAGCAGCAGGGCGAGGCCGCGCTCAGCGGATGAGCGCCGCCGCACCGGTGATGGCGAGGGCCACCAGCCCCCAGCCAGCGAGGCCCAGCGCGACATGCAGCAGCAGGAAGCCGGCACGGCGCCGGGCAAGCCGGGCCACGAGGCGAGCGCGACGCTGCTGTCGGGGGGTGAGCGGAGGCGGCAGGTCGAGCACGGCAGGCGGCAGGACCGCAGGCAGCGCCGGGACGACGCCCGCAGGCAGCGTTCGGGTGGACCCGGAAGCATTCATGCACCCCTCCTCACCCCGGTGGACGTGGACCCAATCTAACGCGTTTGACGCCGTTTGACAGCAGGGTGGCGAGGATTCGACACCGGCGTTTCACCCGGCCGTCGCGGCTGCCTCCCACCGCCCCTGGGCCACGTCCACCCGGGCCAGCAGCACGAGCCCGACCAGGAAGAACAGGGCCGTGGCCAGCAGAGCCAAGGTATGCCGGCCGCCCGAGGCCCAGCTGATCGCGCCATAGGCCAGCGGCCCCAGCACCATCGAGGCCTTCACCGCGATGCCCCAGAGCCCGAAGATCTCGGCTTCGCGACCGCGCGGACAGAAGGCGCCCACCAGCGCCCGCCCGGCCGACTGGCTCGCGCCCATGCAGATGCCGGCGAGGTTCGCCGCCGCCCACACCACCGGCCGGGCCTCCGACACCGCGAGCAGGCCGATCGCCAGCAGCCAACCCCAGAGCGAGAGTGCGGCCCGATGGCCGAGCCGGTCCTGCAGATGGCCAAAGGCAATGGCCCCCAGCGCCGCGGTGATGTTCACCACGAGGATGAGCTGGATGCTCTCGGCAGTGCTGAAGCCAAGCGCCTGCTGGGTATAGATGGCGGCAATCGCGATCACCGTGCCCACGCCTGCCTGGTAGGCCACGAGGCAGGCGAGGAAGCGCCGCAGCTGCGGCAGGTCCGAGGCCCCGCCCAGCATGCCGCGCCAGCGCACCAGCGAGGCCTGCCACAGTGCCGCGAAGGCCACTGGCGCGGCGCGCACGCGCTCGCGCATCAGCAGGAAGGTGGGCAGGGCTGCCAGCAGCACGGTAGCGCCGGTGAGCAGCAGGGTCTCGCGCACCGCCGAGCCGGTGTCGCTGCCGCGGCCGGCCGCGCCCTGCACCCACCACAGGCAGGCGCCGAGCAGCAGCACCGCGCCCACATAGCCCAGGCCCCAGCCATAGCCGGAGAGCCGCCCCATGCCTTCCTCATCCGCCAGTTCCGGCAGGAAGGCGGCGATCAGGTTCTCGCCGATGCCAAAGGCAGTGTTGGTGAGCACCACCAGCGCCAGCGCCAGCGGCACCTCGCCCGGCCCGACCCGCCAGAGCGCCGCCGTGCCGGCTGCGCAGGCCACGGTGGAGACGATCAGCAGCCGCTTCTTGCGCGCATGGGCATCGGCATACAGGCCAAGGATCGGCGCGCTGGCCATCACCAGCAGGTAGGAGACCGAGAGCGCCACCGTCCAGGCGAAGGTGGCCCAGGGCGCGCCCCCGGCCGCCACGCCCACGAAGTAGGCATTGAAGATCGCCGTGATGACGACCGTGGTGTAGCCGGAGTTGGCGAAATCGAAGCCGGCCCAGGCCCAGAGTTCGCGGCGCCGGACCGGCGGGATGGCGGGATCGGCGTACTGGCGCCGCAGCGGGGTCGGTTTCACCCCGCCGATTTGACCAGTAGGCCGTTGCCGGCGCCAGCACCACCACGCCGCACGGCCGCCCCGCCTGCCCTACACTGCCCGCCCCGTTCGCCACCCGGCCCCATGAAGTCTTACGACCGCGCCTACTTCGACCGCTGGTACCGCGCCCCGGGAGCCGGCAAGCGCTCGCGCGCCCGCCTTGAGCACACGGTGGCCCTGGCCCTGGCCGCCGCCGAGGCCATGCTCGGCCACCCGGTGCGCAGCGTGCTCGACGTGGGCTGCGGCGAAGGCGCCTGGCGCGGCCCACTGCTGCGCCTGCGACCGCGGCTGCGCTACCTCGGGCTCGATCCCAGCGACTACGCCGTGCAGCGTTTCGGTCGCACGCGCAACCTGCGTCAGGCCCGCTTCGGCGATCTTGCCACCCTGCGCCCCTGCCCGCCGGTCGACCTGCTGGTCTGCGCCGATGTATTGCACTACGTGCCCGATGCCGAGCTGCGCGCCGGCCTGCCCGGCCTCGCCGCCCTGTGCGGCGGTCTTGCCTTCCTCGAGACCTACACCGCCGAAGACGTGGCGGGCGGCGATGTGGAGGGGGATTTCGAGGGCTTCCTGCACCGCCCGGCGGCCTTCTACCGCAAGGCGCTGGCGCGGGCCGGCTTCACCGCCCTCGGACAGCACTGCTGGCTCTCGCCGGCGCTGGCCGGCCAGGCCACCGCGCTGGAGCGAGCCTGAGGCCATGCCGCCTTTCGCCGGGCTGACGCCAGAGGCGGTGGTGGACGCGGTGGAGTCGCTCGGGCTTGCCTGCGACGGCCGGGTGCTGGCGCTCAACAGCTACGAGAACCGGGTGTTCCGCGTGGGCCGTGAGGACGGCCCGCCGGTGGTGGCGAAGTTCTACCGTCCGGGGCGCTGGAGCGAGGCGCAGATCCTCGAGGAGCATGCCTTCGCCGCGGAGCTCTTCGAGGAAGGCCTCTCGGTCGTGCCGCCGCTGCGTATTGCCGGCGCAACCCTGCACCGCGCCGACGGCCTGCGCTTCGCCCTGTTTCCGCTGCAGGGCGGGCATGCGCCGGAGATGGATCGCGAGGAGGTACTGAACGCCCTGGGCGAAACCCTGGGGCGGCTGCATGCCGTGGGCGCGCGCCGGCCCTTCGCCTACCGCGAGGCGATCGCGGTCGAACCGCTCGGCTGGACCGCGCTCGATACCCTGCTCGACGGCCCCTGGATCGAGCCCGCCCTGCACGCCGCCTTCGAGGACACCGGCGCCGCCCTGCTGGAAGCCGTAGAGGATGCCTTCGACGCCCATCCTGTGCGCCCGCGCCGCCTGCATGGCGACCTGCATCCTGGCAACGTACTCTGGCGCGAGGGTCGACCGCACCTCGTCGATTTCGATGATGCCCGCAGCGGTCCTGCGGTGCAGGACCTGTGGATGCTGCTCGATCCCGAGCCGCGCCGCCGCGAGCGCCAGCTGGAGGTGCTGATGGCCGGCTACGAACGCTTCTGCGAATTCGATCGCGGCGAACTTCGGCTGATCGAGGCCCTGCGCGCCTTGCGCATCGTGCATTTCCACGCCTGGGTGGCGCGGCGCTGGGACGACCCGGCCTTCCCCGCCGCCTTCCCGCAGTTCGCCGAGCGCCGGCACTGGGAGCGCGTGCTCGGCGAATGGCGGGAGCAGCTGGCGGCGATGCAGGAGACCTGAGCCCTCGCCCCTTGCCCCCAGCCCCGCCCCTGCGGCCCAATCGAGGCATCCGCGGCCCGGCCGTCGACCAGGAGTGATCCCGATGCCCCTCTCCCTCGCAACGCGAACGCGCCGGCCTCTCCTCGAGACCTGTGCCGCCGGCCTCGCTCTCGGCGCCGCCGCCCACGGCCTCGCGAACCCGGCGCCGCCGCGCACCATGGACGAGATCCTCGCCGCCGCGCCCGCGGCCGAGTGGGTCGCCCCCGATCCGGACAACCTGCTGGTGCTCAGCCTCGATGCTGGCACAGTGTTGATCGAGCTTACGCCGGCGCACGCCCCCGAGCATGTGGCCAATCTCCGCATCCTCGCGCGCGAAGGCTATTTCGACGGCCTTGGCATCCACCGCGTGCAGGACAACTTCGTGGTGCAGTGGGGCGACGCGGACGCCGACGACCCGGAAAAACGCCGCCCGCTGGGCAGTGCCCGCGAACGGCTGCCCGCCGAGTTCAGCACGGAAATCCGCGACGGTCTGCCCTTCACCCGGCTGCCCGACGTGGACGGCTGGGCGCCGCAGGTGGGCTTCAGCGATGGCTTTCCCGTGGGCCGCGATCCTGCCTCGGGCCGGCAGTGGCTGGCGCATTGCTACGGCACCGTCGGCGCCGGGCGCGGCAATGCCCCGGATTCCAGCAACGGCAGCCAGCTCTACGTGGTGATCGGCCAGTCGCCGCGCCAGCTCGATCTCAACATTACTGCCGTGGGCCGGGTGCTGGAGGGCATGCATCTGCTTTCCGCCCTGCCGCGCAGCCTGGCGCCGGGCGGCTTCCATACCGAGCCCGCCCTGCGCACGCCGATCCGCCGCATCGCCCTGGCCTCGGCCCTGCCGGAGGCGGAGCGGCCCCGCATCGAGCGCCTCTCTACCGAAGGCACGAGCTTCGCCGCCTTGGTGGAGGCCCGGCGCAACCGCCGCGATGCCTGGTACCTGCGGCAGGCCGGCCACATCGACCTGTGTAACGTGCCTCTGCCAGTGCGCCGCCCGCCGGGCTGAGCCATGGCATCCCTGAATCGCGCATGACAGGGCATAATCGGGAGTCGCTTTCGTCCCCGAGGTGTGACCCATGCTCGATGTTGGTGCTTCGATCCCGGACTTCTCGCTCAAGGCCAGCGATGGCCGCGTGGTCACTGCCGAGAGCCTGCGTGGCCAGCGCTACGTGCTCTACTTCTATCCCAAGGACGACACCCCGGGCTGCACCAAGGAAGCCTGCGGCTTCCGCGACCAGATGCCGCGCTTCGAAGGCGCCAAGGTGCCGGTGTTCGGCGTCTCGGCCGACACCGACGCCTCGCACCAGAAGTTCGCCGCGAAGTATCAGCTGAACTTCCCCCTGCTCGCCGACCCGGAGCTCACCCTGCTGAAGGCGCTCGGCGTCTGGGTGCAGAAGAGCATGTACGGCAAGACCTACATGGGCGTGGCCCGCGCCACCTTCGTGGTGGATGCCGAGGGGCGCATCGAGAAGGTGTGGGCCAAGGTGAGCCCGGAGGGCCATGCCGAGGAGGTGCTGGCCTATCTCGGGGTGAAAGCCGGGCCGGCGAAGACGGTGGAAAAGCAGGCTCCCGCTGCGAACAAGGCCCCGGCAAAGAAGGCCGCCTCCGCCCGCAAGGCCGCGCCGGCCAAGACGGCTGCCGCAGCCAAGAAGGCCCCGGCGAAGAAAGCGGCTGCGGCCGGGAAGACCGCCGCGGCAAAGAAGGCACGGAAAAGCCACCCCGGCAAAGAAGGCCACGGCGAAGAAGGCCGCCCCGGCCAGCAAGGCGCGGCGCTGAGCCGGCCCGCGGCGGGCCCTGGCGCCCGCCGCTTTCCAAGCGCCGCCTCGCATGCGAGGCTTCCCCCGGCCCTGCAGGGACCCCCCGTGAACCTGATCGATCGCCTCAAGCGCTTCCTCGCCCAGTCCACTCCCTCGGGGAACCCCGAGGACGCCGTGAACCGCTCGGAACTCGAGCAGGAGACCAAGGGGCCGCCGAACGGCGTCGAGCGCCGGCAGTCGGACCGTCGCTGCGCCCGCGACGGCACCCGTGCCCTGATCATCGACGACTCGGCCACCGTCACCGCAGCGCTGGCACGCATGCTGCTGCAGAACCGCTACCAGCTCGACACCGCCGCCGATGCCGAGACCGGGCTGGCGAAGATCGCCGCCAACCCGCCGGACATCATCTTTCTCGACATCGTGCTTCCGGGCATGAACGGCTTCGAGGCCCTGCGCCGCATCCGCCGCGACGAGGCCACCCGCGCCATCCCGGTCATCATGATGAGCGGCAACGAGCAGGCCACCGAGCAGTTCTACGCCCAGCGCATCGGCGCCGACGACTTCATGAAGAAGCCCTTCTCGCGCTTCGAGGTCTTCGCCCGGGTGGAGAAGCTGCTGGACGCCGAGGCGGTGCCGCGGCGCCCGGGCGCCGCGGCCTGATCGCCGCTCACAGCATCGGCAGGTCGAGGCCCTTCTCTCTCGCGCAGGCCTTGGCGATCTCGTAGCCGGCGTCGGCATGGCGCATCACGCCGGTGCCGGGGTCGTTCCAGAGCACGCGGGCGAGGCGGCGGTCGGCGGCCTCGCTGCCATCGCAGACGATGACCACGCCGCTGTGCTGCGAGAAGCCCATGCCCACGCCGCCGCCGTGGTGCAGCGAGACCCAGGTCGCGCCGCCGGCCACGTTGAGCATGGCGTTCAGCAGCGGCCAGTCGGAGACGGCATCGGAGCCGTCCAGCATCGCCTCGGTCTCGCGGTTCGGACTCGCCACGCTGCCGGAATCGAGGTGGTCGCGGCCGATCACGATCGGGGCCTTCAGCTCGCCATTCCGCACCATCTCATTGAAGGCAAGACCGAGGCGGTGGCGGTCGCCCAGGCCCACCCAGCAGATGCGCGCCGGCAGGCCCTGGAAGGCGATGCGCTCCTTCGCCATGTCGAGCCAGCGGTGCAGGTGCGGATCGTTCGGGATGAGTTCCTTCACCTTGGCGTCGGTCCTGGCGATGTCCTCCGGGTCGCCGGAGAGCGCCACCCAGCGGAAGGGGCCGATGCCGCGGCAGAACAGCGGGCGGATATAGGCTGGCACGAAACCGGGGAAGTCGAAGGCGTCAGTGCAGCCGGCGTCCTTGGCCATCTGGCGCAGGTTGTTGCCGTAGTCGAAGACCGGGATGCCCAGGTCTTCGAAGTGCAGCATGGCCTCCACGTGCAGGCGCATCGAATGCTTGGCGGCCTCGATCACCCGCTCCGGCGCGTGCTTCTGCTCGTCGAGCCAGCGCTCCACCGTCCAGCCGGCCGGCAGATAGCCGTGCAGCGGGTCGTGGGCCGAGGTCTGGTCGGTGACGGCGTCCGGGCGCACGCCGCGGCGCACCAGTTCGGGCAGGATCTCGGCGGCATTGCCGAGCAGGGCCACCGATCGCGCTTGTCCTTCCGCGCAGTAGCGCTCGATGCGGGCCAGCGCGTCGTCGAGATCGGTGGCCTGCTCATCGACATAGCGGGTGCGCAGGCGCATGTCGATGCGGCTCTGCCGGCATTCGATGGCGAGCATGCAGGCGCCGGCCATGGTGGCCGCCAGCGGCTGCGCGCCGCCCATGCCGCCGAGGCCCGCGGTGAGGATCCACTTGCCGGAAAGGTCGCCGCCGTAGTGCTGGCGCCCCATCTCGGCGAAGGTCTCGTAGGTGCCCTGCACGATGCCCTGGGAACCGATGTAGATCCACGAACCGGCCGTCATCTGGCCGTACATCGCGAGGCCTTTCGCATCGAGCTCGTTGAAGTGCTGCCAGGTGGCCCAGTGCGGCACCAGGTTGGAATTCGCGATCAGCACCCGCGGCGCATCGGGATGGGTGGGGAACACGCCCACCGGCTTGCCGCTCTGCACCAGCAGGGTCTGGTCGTCCTCGAGCCGCTCCAGCACCTCGACGATCCGGTCGAAACTCGCCCAGTCGCGGGCCGCGCGGCCGATGCCGCCATAGACCACCAGCGAAGCCGGATCCTCGGCCACGTCCGGATCGAGGTTGTTCATCAGCATGCGCAAGGCGGCCTCGGTAAGCCAGCTCTTGCAGCGTTTCTGGGAACCGCGCGGAGCGCGGATGACGCGGGAGGGGTCGTGGCGGGACGAAGACACGCGGCGGCATCCTGTGCGGGGAAAGCGTGATTGTACGGCTGCGAGGGCGGCGGGCCGATGGCCATGGACACAGCCCCGTAACCCCGCCTTGCCTACCCTCCAGCCCCTGTCCGCTCCATCGCTCCGCGTCCCGTGTCCGTTCCAGCCTTCCGCGTCACCGCCTTCCTGCTCGCCCTCCTGCTGCTCGGCCTGCCGGCCCGCCACCCGGCGGCGGCCTCCGCCCTTCAACCGGCCGTCGAACGGCCCACGGTGCTGCTGATCGGCATCGACGGCCTGCATCCCGGGCGCCTCGAACGCCTCGCCCCGCCCACCCTGCTGCGCTGGCGGGCGGAGGGCGCGTGGGCGGAATGGATGACGCCGGCCTACCCCACCCTCACCTTCCCCAACCACTACACCCTGGTGACCGGCCTGGTGCCGGACCGCCACGGCATCGTCGGCAACCGCATGCTCGATCCCGAGCTCGGGCCCTTCCGGCTCTCGCTGCGCGCGGCGGTGAGCGATGGCCGCTGGTACGAGGGCGCCGAACCGCTCTGGGTCACCGCGCGCCGCGCCGGCCTGCGCAGCGCCACCCTGTTCTGGCCCGGCAGCGAGGCGCGCATCCGCGGTCTGCGCCCGAACGACTGGCTGCCCTATGCCGGCGACATGCCGCACGAGGCGCGCGTCGACCGCGTGCTCGGCTGGCTGGACCGCCGGGAATCGCGGCGGCCGCACTTCATCACGCTCTACTTCGCCGCCTTCGACGAGGCCAGCCATGCCCACGGCCCGGACAGTGCCGAGGCCGCGGCGGCGCTGGCCGCGATCGATGCCGCGCTGGCGCGGCTGGAGCAGGGCCTGCGCGAGCGCGGCCTGTTCGATGCGGTGGACATCGTGCTGGTCTCCGACCACGGCATGGCCGAGGTGGACGTGGCCCACCCGCGCCGGCTCGATGCCCGGGTGGCGCTGCACGAGGACGAGGTGGTGACGAGTGGCGAAGTGGCTGGCATCGCCCCGCGTCCGGGCCGCGAGGCCGAGATCGAGGCCGCCCTGCTCGGTCGCCACGAGGGTTTCGAGTGCTGGCGCCGCGAGGCCCTGCCGCCGGCATGGCGCTTCGGCCGCCACCCGCGCATCCCGCCGATCGTCTGCCAGGCCGACGAGGGGGTGCACCTCACCCATGCCGCCCGGCTCGCCCAGGGCGGCAGCATCAGCCGCGGCGCCCACGGCTATGCGCCGGAGCTGCCGAGCATGCGCGCGGTCTTCCTCGCCCGCGGGCCGCGCATCGTGCCGGGCACCCGGCTGCCGCCGATCCACGCCACCGACGTGCACCCGTTGCTGCTCACCCTGCTCGGCCTGCCGCCGATGGCGGGCGACGGCGATGCCGCGGCCACCGCCGCGGCGCTGCGGTTCAGTCCCGGGGAGGCGCCGGACGCGGCGGCGGGGCGCAGCCCGGCACCACCCGCATCGCCGCCGTCACCATGAGGTGGGCCGAGACCGGCGCGGTGACGAAGACGAAGGCGGTGACGAGGAACTCGCGGCCGGTCCAGTTGCCCTCCCAGGCGAACCAGAGCATGGAGGCCAGCAGCGAGAGACCGACGCCGAGGGTGCTGGCCTTGGTGGGGCCGTGCAGGCGCTTGAGCAGGTCGCCGAGCTTGAGCAGGCCGAAGGCGCCCACCAGGGTGAAGCCGGCGCCGGCCACCAGCAGGGCGGCCACCAGCAGGTCGAGCCAGAGCGGGATGTCGGTCATTCGGCGATGCTCCCACGCTTGATGTAGCGGGCCGCGGCCACGGTGCCGACGAAGCCGAACAGGGCGATCAGCAGGGCCGATTCGAAGTAGGTGGCATTGCCGCGGTACAGGCCCACGGCGATCAGCAGCGCCAGCGCGGTGATGTAGAGCGTATCGAGGGCCAGCAGGCAGTCGACCAGGCTGGGGCCGCGCAGCAAGCGCAGCAGGGCGAACAGCAAGGCCAGGGCGAAGGCCCCGGCCACCCAGGGCAGGACGAGCAGGGTGATCACGGGAAGATCTCCATCAGCGGCGCTTCGTAGCGCGCCTTCACCTCGGCGGCCACGGCCTTAGGGTCCTCGGCGTGGAAGGCATGCACCAGCAGCCAGCGGCGGTCTTCGCTGACCTCGCAGCTCAGGGTGCCGGGCGTCATGGTGATGATCGAGGCGAACAGGGCGATGCCCTGCGGCGATTCGATGTCGAGCGGCACCCAGACCCAGGCCGGACGGATGCGTGATTCCGGCCCGAGGATGCGCACGGCGATCTCGAGATTGGCCTTGACGATGTCGTGCAGCACCCGCAGGGCCAGCCTCAGGGCAGTGAGCGGTGCAGCAAGCCGTGGCGAAGGCAACACCGGCGGCGGCAGGAGCCGTGGGATGCCCCAGGCAAGCAACAGGCCAAGCAGGAGATGCCCGGCGGAAAACCCGTTGAGCAGCACCCAGATGGCGAAGATCGCGAGGCGCAGCACGAGGTAGGGGTGGACGGCATCCATCAGTTCGGCACCGTGGTGGGCAGGGGCATACGGCCGAGCACCGCCTCACGGTAGCGCTCGACCCCGGCGAGCTGGGCCGCGCTGCCGGCAACGTAATCGGTGAGCGCGGCCGCCTGCACGGCCACTCCCAGCAGCGCGGTGAGCAGCAGCAGCAGGGCCAGCCGTTCCGCAACGGCCGGCGGCGGTGCCGGCAGGGTGCCGTCCGTCATTTCGCGCCCCTGCCAGAACAAACGGCTACCGGCGCGGGCCAGGGCCAGCAGGGTGAGGAAACTGGCGACGAGCACCACGGTCCAGAGCACCGCACCCTGCCCTGCCGGCTCCGCATAGGCGAGCAGCAGGGCCTTGCCGAGGAAACCGCCGAGCGGCGGCAGGCCGGCCGCAGCCACTGCCAGCACCAGGAACAGTCCACCCATCATGGCCATGCGCGGCATCGCCCCGACACGCTCGAGCGCATCGCCGCCGCGTCGGGTGCGCCGCACCCAGTCGGCGAGCAGGAAGAAGGCGGCCATGGCCAGGGTCGAGTGCACGAGGTAGAACAGGCCGGCGGCCACGCCCTGTACGCTGCCGAGACCGAAGGCCATGGCCAGCACGCCGGCCGAGCCGACCACGAGGTAGCCAAGCAGCGGCCGCAGCTTCGCCGCCGCCAGCGCGCCCAGCGCGGCCAGCAGCACCGTGCCGGCGCCGGCCCAGAACAGCACCGGCCCCACCATCGGCGAGAGCACGCCGGCATCGTCGCCGGCCAGCAGGCCGTACACCCGCAGCAGGGCGTAGAGGCCGAGCTTGGTCATGATGGCGAACAGGATCGCCGCCGAGGCCGGGGCCGCGGCATAGGTGCGCGGCAGCCAGAAGTACAGCGGCAGGATCGCCCCCTTGAGTGCGAACACCGCCAGCAGCAGGAGGCCGGCGGCCCGCAGCAGGGGCACGGCCTCGGTCGGCGCGGCGGCGATGCGTGCCGAAAGATCGCTCAGGTTCACCGTGCCCAGCACACCGTAGAACACGCCGACCGCCAGCAGGAATAGCGAGGAGGCAACGAGGTTCAGTACCACGTAGTGGAAGCCCTGACGCAGGCGCTCGCCGCCCTGCCCGTGCAGCAACAGGCCGTAGCTGGCGGCCAGCAGCACCTCGAAGAACACGAACAGATTGAAGAGGTCGTGGGTGAGGAAGGCCCCCGCAAGCCCGGCGAGCTGCAACTGGAACAGGCCGTGGAAGTGTAGGCCGCCGGCATCCTCGCGGGCGCCGGCGGCGAACAGCTGGCTTGCTAGCGCCAGCAGCACAAGCAAGCCCAGCATCAGCACCGAGAGCCGGTCGGCCAGAAAGACGATGCCCACTGCCGAGGGCCAGTTGCCCACCTGGTAGACCAGCAGGCCCTGGGCCTCGACGGCGAGCGCCAGGCCCGCCACCACGAGGCCCATCCCCAGCGTGGCTGCCAGGGAGAGGAAGCGTCGCCAGCCGAGCGGCGAGCGGTGCAGCAGCACCAGCACCGCCGCCGCGATCAGCGGCACCAGCACCGGAAGCACGGCGATGTGCTGCGCCATCCCGATCATCGGTGCGGCTCCCTGCCATCCACATGGTCGCTGCCGAGCAGGCTGCGGCCCTGCAGGGCCAGCACCAGCACCAGGGCGGTCATCGCCATGCTGATGACGATGGCGGTGAGTACCAGGGCCTGCGGCAGCGGGTCGGCATACTGCGAGAGCAGCGGCGCGGCGCCGTCGCGGATGATCGGCGGCTTGCCGGCCATCACCCGCCCCGAAGCCAGTAGAAACAGGTTCACCGCATAGGTCATCAGGGTGAGGCCGAGGATCACGTCGAAGGTGCGGGCGCGCAGCACCAGCCACACCGCCGTCGCGGTGAGCACGGCGATGCCGGAGGCGAGGAGGAATTCGATGCTCATGCGTTCGGCTCCGAGCGCAGCAGGCGCGTCAGCAGCACCAGGGTGAGCATCACCGAGCCGGTGACCACGAGATAGACCCCGGTGTCGAAGGCCATGGCGCTGGCCAGGTGCAGCTCACCGATCAGCGGCAGGGTGAGGTGCGGGGTGCTGCTGGTGAGGAAGGGATGGCCGAAGGCGAAGGCGCCGAGGCCGGTGACGATGGCCACGAGCAGGCCCCAGCCGATCCAGGCCGTCCAGTCGAGCGGGAAATGCTTCTCGGCCTGCGCCGAGCCATGGCCCACGGTATGCAGGTAGAGCGCCGAGACCAGGGCCAAGGCGGCGATGAAGCCGCCGCCCGGGGCGTTGTGGCCACGCAGGAAGAAGTACACCGACACCACCATGCCGAGCGGCAGCAGCCACTGCGCCGCCACCTGCAGCATCAGGGTGGGCCGGCGCCGCCCCTTGCCCTCGGGCGCCAGGGCCTGCGGCCGGGCGCGGGCCAGCAGGGCCGCCACGATCAGGCCGACGATGCCGACCACGCTGATCTCACCCAGGGTATCGAGGGCGCGGTAGTCGACGAGGATGACGTTGACCACGTTGGTACCGCCGCCCTCCGGCACCGCGGTGCGCAGGAAGTACTCGGAGATGCTGGTGCTGGGCCGGGTGAGCAGGGCGTAGGCCAGCGCCCCCACCCCCAGGCCCGCTGCCCACGGCCAGCAGGCCATGCCAGGCGGCGCGCAGCGGGCGCCGCTCGGGCGGCGCCTCCTGCGGCAGATAGCGCAGGGCCAGCAGCAGGAGCAGCAGGGAGAGCGCCTCCACCAGCAGCTGAGTGAGGGCGAGATCGGGCGCCGAGAGCACGAGGAAGGTGAGCGCGACCACGAGGCCGACGAAGCCCGCGGCCAGCACCGCGAACACGCGCTGCCGGTAGCGCAGGGCCACGGCCAGCGCGGCGGCGAGGCCGATCGCCCAGAGCACGATGCCGGTGGGCGTGGATTCGATGCCGGAGCGCGGGCCGGCCGGCGATCCCTCGGCAAAGGCCACCGCGGCGGCCACGATCAGCACCAGCACCATCCAGCCGAGATAGGCCGGCAGGCGGTCGACGGCGAGGCGCCGGGTGATGGCACGGGAGACCGCGACCAGGGCCGCGACGAAGCGGTCGAAGCCACGCCTGCCATAGGAGGCGCGCGGGTCCTCGCGCAGGGCGCCGGCGCGATGCAGGGCCGCCCAGAGCGCCGCGCCGCCGACGAGGCCGAGCAGGCTCATCACGAAAGGCAGGTTGAAGCCATGCCAGATGGCGAGGTGGTACTCGGGCAGCGGCGCGCCGAGCGCGCCCGCCGCGCCGACGGCGAGCAGCTCGCCGATGGTGAGGTTGGGCAGCAGGCCCACCGCCAGCACGATCAGCACCAGCACTTCCACCGGCACACGCATGAAACGCGGCGGCTCGTGCGGCATGCCGCCCTCGCACTTCGGCTCGCCGCCGAAGAACACCTTGATGAAGCGGATCGAATAGGCCACCGAGAAGGCCGCCGCCAGCACCGAAAGCCCCGGGATCAGCAGGTGCAGGCCCGCCACCCGGGGCACGTTCAGGGTCTCGGTGAGGAACATCTCCTTCGAGAGGAAGCCGTTGAACAGCGGCACGCCGGCCATGGCCAGCGAGGCCACCACGGCGAGCGCGGCAGTGATGGGCATGTACTTGGCCAGCCCGTGCAGGCGGCGGAAATCGCGGGTGCCGGTCTCATGGTCGATGATGCCGGCGGCCATGAACAGGCTGGCCTTGAAGGTGGCGTGGTTGAGGATGTGGAACACGCCGGCCACCAGGGCCATCGGCGTGCCCATGCCGAACAGCAGGGTGATGAGGCCGAGGTGGCTGATGGTCGAGTACGCCAGCAGCCCCTTCAGGTCCTGCTGGAAGATGGCGAGGAAGCTGCCCACCAGCAGGGTGGCGAGCCCGATGCCGCTCACCACCAGGAACCATTCCTCGCTGCCGGCCAGCGCCGGGTGCAGGCGCGCCAGCAGGAACACGCCGCACTTCACCATGGTGGCCGAGTGCAGGTAGGCCGAGACCGGCGTGGGCGCCGCCATGGCATGCGGCAGCCAGAAGTGGAAGGGGAACTGCGCCGACTTGGTGAAGGCGCCGAGCAGCACGCAGGCCAGGGCCGGCAGGTAGAGCGGATGGGCCTGCAGGCGCCCGGCGGAGGCCAGCACCACGTCCAGCTCGAAGCTGCCGGCGATGCGGCCCAGCATCAGCACGCCGGCCAGCAGGGCCAGCCCGCCGGCCCCGGTGATGGCGAGCGCCATGCGTGCGCCGCGGCGGGCATCACGCTCGCCGTTCCAGAAGCCGATCAGCAGGAAGGAGGCGATCGAGGTGAGCTCCCAGAACACCACCATCAGCAGCAGGTTGCCGGAGACCACCACGCCCAGCATCGCGCCCATGAACAGCGAGAGCGTGGCGAAGAAGCGCCGCGGCGGATCGTCCTCGGCGAGGTACCAATGGGCATAGAGCACCACCAGCACGCCGATTCCCAACACGAGCAGGGCGAACATCCAAGCAAACCCATCGAGGCGCAGCGAGAGCGCCAACCCCATCTGTGGCATCCATTCCACGCTGGCCCGCGGCACCTCGCCGGCGAATACCGCCGGTGCCAGGGCGGCCAGGGCGGCCAGTCCCGCAAGGGCGCCGGCACCGGCGACCAGGGCCGAACGGGCACGTCCGGCGCCGGGCATCAGTACGAGGAGGAAGGCCGCGAGGAAGGGCGCGGCGAGCATCAGGCTCAGCATCGGGTCCACCATCCGAGGGTTGCGCATTATGCCCCGCGGGTGGAGGCGGGGTGAACGCGAACACGGGAACGTTCACGCCGATACGTACAATCGGGCGTTTGAGCCATCGGCCCTGCCAGGGAATGACGCCCGCAACCACCCACGACACCACCGCCACCAGCCGCTGGATCCTTGCGGCCTCGGTGCCGTTCGCCTTATTCGTCTTCGTGCTCTGGCGCTCGCTCGTGGTGGGCGAGGGCCTGGCTTGGAGTTGGGACTGGGCGCCGGGGCTCGGTGTGGCCGCCGCCTTCAGGATCGACGGTCTTGCCCTGCTGATGCTGGCCCTGATCGGCGGTATCGGCACCCTGGTCTTCGTCTACGCCGCCGGCTACATGGCCGGCGTGGCCCAGCGCGACCGGCTGTTCGTCACCCTACTGGTGTTCATGGTGGCCATGGCCGGCACCGTGAGTGCCGACCACCTGCTGCTCCTGCTGGTGTTCTGGGAGGCGACCAGTCTCGCTTCCTTCTTGCTGGTGGGCTTCAAGCATGAGTACGAATCGGCACGGAAATCGGCGCAGCAGGCACTGATGGTGACGGCGGGCGGCGGGCTTGCCCTGCTGGCCGGCGTAGTGCTGCTCGGCGAGATGGCCGGCACCTACTCGATCAGCGGCCTGCTGGCCAGCGACACCGGCTGGCAGGACCACCCGCTCACGCCCTGGGCCTTCCTGCTGATGGGCCTTGGCGCCGCGACCAAGTCGGCGCAGCTGCCCTTCCATTTCTGGCTGCCGAATGCCATGGCCGCCCCCACCCCGGTTTCGGCCTACCTGCACTCGGCCACCATGGTGAAGCTGGGCGTCTACCTGCTGGCGCGCTTCGACCCGGCCGTAGGCGACCGCGAGTGGTGGACCAACCCGCTGATCGTGGTCGGCGCCATCACCGCCTTCTGGTCGATGGTGCTGGCCCTGCGCGAGCGCGATCTGAAGCGCATCCTGGCCTGGTCCACGGTCTCTGCGCTCGGCACCCTGGTGATGCTGATCGGCCTTCCGGGCCCAGCGCCGGCCGGCGCGGTGGCCGCCTTCCTGTTGGCGCACGCCCTGTACAAGGCGCCGCTGTTCTTCGTGGCCGGCAACGTCGACCACTGCACCGGCACGCGCAACATCGACCGCGTCTGCGGCCTTGCCCCGCGCATGCCCTGGACCGCCGCCGCGGCCCTGCTCGCCGCCGCCTCGATGGCCGGCATGCCCTTTTCCCTGGGCTACGCGGCCAAGACCCTGATCAAGGCCGCGAAATTCGAGAGCGAGGCCTGGGCTTGGGTGAGCTACAGCAGCGTGGGTGTCTCGGCGATCGCGGTGGCGGTGGCCGGCGTGGCCGCCTACCGGGTGTTCTGGCACCAGCGCTCGGCGAATGCCTTCCCGGAGATCCACGAGGCCGGCTGGGCCATGCGCTGGCCGCCGATCATCGCCGCCTCGTTGGGCATCCTGCTCGGCCTCTTCCCCGACCAGCTCGCCGCTCCGCTGCTCGACCCCGCCGCGCTGGCCATGCGCCCGCCGGGCCTCGGTGACGAGGCCGGCGACGCCTTCGAACCCAGCATGCTCGGCACCGTGGGCTTCGCCGTGGCCGCGGGCCTCGGCCTCTACCTCGCTTGGGACCGCCTCCACGACCTGCTGGAACGCCTGTTCTCGCGCTTCGAACCCCTGTCGATGCTGGCCTGGTACGGCCGCCTGCTCGCCGGCATCCCCGCCGCCGCCGGCGCCCTCACCCGCCGGGTGCAGAACGGGAGGCTCGACGATTACCTGCTGATGACGGCTGCGGCCTGCGCCGCCGGGCTGCTGCTCGCAGCCTGGCTGGTCTCACCGGCCCTGCCTACCGGTCTGCCACTGCTGGGCGAGCACCCTGGCATCGCGCTCGGCGGCCTGCTGCTGGTGGTGGTCTCGCTGCTGGTGCTGTTGCCGCGCTCGCCCTTGCTCCTGCTGTTGTGCAGCGGCTTTTCGGGTCTCGCCTCGGCGCTGGTGTTCCTGTTCGCCGGCGCGCCCGACGTGGCCCTCACCCAGTTCACCGTGGAGGTAGCGTTCATCGTCGTTGCCTCGGTGCTGATCATCCGCTTCAGCCGCGCGCGCCGGCCGGCCAGCACCTCGGTCCCGCGCCGCGCCCTGCGCGCCGCCGTGGCCCTGGCCTCGGGCGCCGCCTGCGCGGTGCTGCTGCTCGCCACCACCGCCCTGCCGCAGGATGGCGCGCTGGCCGACTACTTCGGCCGCACCAGCGTGCCCGAGGCCCATGGCCAGAACGTGGTGAACGTCATCCTCGTCGACTTCCGCGCGGTGGATACCCTGGGCGAGATCGCCGTGGTGGCCGCCGCCGCCCTCGCCCTGCTGCCGCTGCTGATGCGCTTGCTGCACACGGGCAAGGAGGGTCGGGCATGAAACGCCAGAGCGTGCTGCTGGTGCAGGCCACCCGCCTGCTCCACCCCGTGATCCTGCTGGCCTCGGTGTGGCTGCTGCTGCGCGGCCACAACAACCCGGGCGGCGGCTTCATCGGCGGCATGGTGGCGGTCACCGCCACCTCGCTGGTGGCCATCACCCGCGGCGGCGAGACGGCCCTGCGCGGCCTGCCGCTGCCGCCCCTGCGCATCGCCTGCCTCGGCGTGCTGCTCTCGCTGCTGAGCGGCGTGCCGGCGCTGCTGCTGGGCGAACCCTACATGACCCACCTCTGGGGAGACTGGCTCGGCGTGAAGCTCTCCACCGTGCTGCTGTTCGATATCGGTGTGTATTTCGCCGTCTGGGGCGGTCTGGGCGCGATCTGCGCCAAGGCCCTCGGCCTCGAGGAGGACGCGGCATGAGCCTGCTCCTCGTGCTCGGCATCGCCAGCCTCGTGGCCTCCGGCATCTATCTTTTGCTCTCGCGCGACCTGCTGCGGGCGGTGGTGGGGCTGTCCCTGCTCGGGGCGGCGGTGAACCTGCTGCTGTTCACCAGCGGCCGCATCGGCCCGGTGACGCCGCCGCTGGTGCCAGCTGGCGCCGAGGTGCTGGAGGCCGCGGCCAACCCGCTGCCGCAGGCCCTGGTGCTGACCGCCATCGTCATCGGCTTTGCCCTCACCTGCCTCGCGCTGGTGCTGGCCGTGGCCCTGCGCGAGGACAGCGGCGCCGACGGCGTGGATGCCCTCACGCGCACCGAGCCTGGCGTCGGCGCCGACGGCAAGCCGCTGCCGATGGAGGCGAGGGAATGAGCGCCGCCCTCGTCGTGCTCCCGCTGCTGCTGCCGCTCGGCACCGGCCTCTTGGCCGGCGTGCTGCCGCGCCGCTTCGCCCCGGCGGTGAGCCTCGCCGGCGCCTTCGCCCTGCTCGCGGTCGCCCTCGTGCTGCTGGCGCGGGTGATGGCCGAAGGACCGCTTGGCATGGCCTTCGGCGATTGGGCCCTGCCCTTCGCCATCGTCTTCGTCGCCGACCCGCTCGGCGCGGCCATGGTGGCGGTCTCGGCCCTGATGGGCGCAGCCTGCCTCGCCTACCAGTGGGCCGGGGTGGATGCCGCCGAGGAAACCGACTCCCTGCACCCGCTGCTGCACCTGCTGCTGGCGGGCGTGTGCGGCGCCTTCCTCACCGGCGATCTGTTCAACCTCTACGTCTGGTTCGAGGTGATGCTGGTGGCGGCGGTGGGCCTGTTCATCCACCAGCGCGGCGCACCGGCGCAGGAAGCGGCCTTCAAGTACTTCCTGCTCAATGCCTTCGGCACCCTGATCTTCCTCGCCGCCATCGCCTGGCTCTACGCCCGCACCGGGCACCTCAACTTCGCCGCCCTGCAGCCCGCGCTGGCCGCGCTGCCGGCCAACGAGCTGCTGGCGCTGGGCCTCGCCCTCGCCCTCGGCTTCCTGCTGAAAGCCGGCGCCTTCCCGCTGTTCGGCTGGCTGCCCGCCAGCTACCACGTGCTACCCACGCCGGTGCTGGCGCTGTTCGCCGGCCTGCTCACCAAGGTGGGCGTATACGCCCTGCTCCGGGTTTGGGGCGACGTGATCCCCGATCTTCCCGCCATCGCTTTCGAAGGCCTCGGCCTCGTGGCCATGGCCACTATGCTGGTGGGCGTGCTGGGCGCGGCCTTCCACTGGGACATCCGCCGCATCCTCACCTTCCACATCATCAGCCAGATCGGCTACATGCTGCTTGCCATCGCCCTCGACAGCCGCGAGGGCAAGGCAGCCACGGCCTTCTACATCGTCCATCACATCATCGTGAAGGCGAACCTATTCCTGATCGCCGCGCTGATGTTCCGCCTCACCGGCAGCTTCGACCTGCGCCGGAGCGGCGGGCTGTGGAAGAGCCATCCGTGGCTCGGCCTGCTGTTCCTGGTGCCGGCCCTGTCGCTGGTGGGCATTCCGCCGCTCTCCGGCTTCTGGGCGAAGTTCATGGTGGTGCGCGAGAGCTTTGCCAGCGCGCACTACCTCTGGGGCGCGATGGCCCTGGTGGTGGGCTTCCTCACCCTGTACTCGATGATGAAGGTCTGGATGGAAGGCTTCTGGAAACCGGCGCCCGAGGGCCACGCGGTGGCTACCACGCCCCTGCCCCGCGCTGCCGTGGCGGTGGTGGCGGTGCTGGCCGGCCTGACCCTGCTGATCGGCTTCGCCCCCGATGGTCTGCACGCGATCGCCCAGGCCGCCGCCGCGACCATGGAGGAGCGCCCATGACGCGGCTCGCCATCGCCCTCGCGCTGCTGCTGCGCTTCCTCGTGCAGGTGCTGGTCGCCGGCTTCGATACCGCCTGGCAGATCGTCCGCCCCCGCCACCGCCCGGTGCCGGTGTTCGTGCGCATGGGCTACGGCCCGATGGACGATCGCGGCGCGGCCATCCTCGGCAGCCTGATCAGCCTGACACCGGGCACCACCACCCTCGACATCGACCCGGACCGCCGCGAGCTTCTGCTGCACATGCTCGACGGCCGCGATCCGGAAGCCGCCATCGCCGGCATCCGCCAGCATTTCGAACGCCCGCTGCTGGCCCTGTTCCCGGAGGACCGCCATGCCTGACGCCGGCACTGCCCCGCTCTGGATCATCGCCGCCTGCGCTTTCGCCCTGCTGCTCGCCCTGCTGCGCCTGGTGCGCGGCCCCACCCCCGCCGACCGGGTGGTGGCGCTGGACATCGTGTTCTCGGCCAGCCTCGCCCTCACCGCGGCCATGGCTCTCGCCACCGGGCGCGTGCTGTTCCTCGACATCGCGCTCGGCCTCGCCCTCGTGGGCTTCGTCGCCACCGTGGTCTGGGCGCGGGTAGTGGAACGCACCGGAGGGGGCCGATGAGCCTGCTCGCCTCGCTCTCGCTGCTGCTCGGCCTCGGCCTGCTGGCAGTGGCCGCGATCGGCCTGTTCACCCTGCCCGATGCGCTCTCGCGCCAACACGCCGCCACCAAGGCCGCCACCCTGGCGCTGGGTTTCCTGTTGCTGGCCGTGGGCCTGTGGAACCCGGGCAGCGAATGGTGGTGGCGCATCCTCGCCATCATGGGCCTGCTGATGGCCACCCTGCCGGTGGCTTCGCACATGCTGGCCCGCGCCGCCGCCCCAGAGCGCCTCGAAGGCGAGGGGCGCGAGCAGCTGAAGCGCTACGACTGAACCGCGGCACCTGCGGTACTGCGCGCCCCGGCGGGGCGCGCAGGCTGCGCTCATGCCGAAAATTCACTTGTCCGGATTCATATATCGCTTCATCTTGATTGAAAGATTTATTGATTCGAGACCCGTCATGCCCCCCTGCCTCCCGTCGTCTTCCGCGCGCATCGACCTGGTGCTGATCGGCACCCGCGGCCAGGTCGGCAGCGCCTTCCGCCGGCAGCTCGCGGCCCAGCAGGCGGCCATCGAAGCACGCGCCGGCCTCGACCTGCGCCTGCTGGCCACCTTCGACCGCCGGGGGCTGGCCTTCGACCTCGAGGGACTGCCCCCGGCCGAGGTCGAAGCGTGCCTGCGCCCCTATGGCGAGGCCGAGCGCGAGGCCCTCTTCGCCCGCCTGCGCGAGCCCGCGGCCACGCCCACCGTGGTGGTGGACTGCACCGCCGCCGAGGCCATCGTCGACCGCTACCCGGAATGGCTGGCATCCGGCGTGGGCATCGCCACCGCCAACAAACGCGCCAATGCCCGGCCGCTCGCCTTCTACCGCCGCCTGCGCCAGCTGGCCCAGGCACAGGGCGCCCCCTACCGCTTCGAGACCACGGTAGGCGCGGCCATTCCGCTCCTAGGCCCGTTGCAGGAGATCGTGCTGCGCGGCGAGCGCGTGCATTCGGTGCAGGGCGTGCTCTCCGGCTCGCTGAGCTTCTTGCTGGGGCGCCTGCATGCCGGCGAGGCATTCTCCGCCGCGCTCGCCGAGGCGCGGCGGCTCGGCTATACCGAGCCCGATCCCTTCGAAGACCTGCACGCCGAGGATCTGGCCCGGAAGCTGCTGGTGCTGGCCCGGGTGGCGGGCTTCGAGCTGGAGAACGAGGCCCTCGAGGTTGAGCCCTTCTGCGCACCGCCCCCGCCGCAAACCAACGAGGCGGCCTTCCTCGCCGCCGAAGACCGCCGCTGGCGCGCGGCGATCGAGGCGGCCCTCGCCGCCGGCGAGCGCTACGTGATGCTGGCCGAGGTGGGAACCGCCGGCGCCCGGGTGGGCCTGCGCCGCCTGCCGGCCCAGCACCCCTTCGCCACCCTGCCCGCCGGGCAGAACCTGGTGCGCATCGAAACCGAGCTGCAGCGCGAACCCCCGCTCTGGCTCGGCGGTCCCGGCGCCGGCCCGGCCGTCACCGCCGCCGGGGTGCTTGGCGACGTGATCGCCGCCGCCAGCGAACTGCGTGACCGCCGCTACGCCAGCAGGCGCTTCAGGGTGGCGGCGTAATCGCGGGCGGCGCGCTCGCGCAGCGGGTGCCGGCCCTCGGCCACCACCTGCCGCCCCGCCACCCAGACCTCGCGCACCAGCGGCCGATTGCCGCAGAACACCCAGCGGTCGGGCACGTCCTCCGCCGAGGCGACGGCGAGGGCCGGGGCCTCGCCGTCCAGCAGCAGGTAGTCCTCGGCCAAGGCCTCGGCGGCGAAGCCGGTGGCCGCCGGGGCCGAGGCGGCCACGGCCTGCAGCATGGCCGCAGCCGTGCTGCCCGGGCCCATCACCGCGCGGTTGCGCTTCTGCTCGAGCAGGCGCTGGCCGTACTCCAGCCAGCGCAGGTCCTCCACCGGCGAGACCGAGACATGGCTGTCCGAGCCGATGCCGTAACGCCCGCCGGCAGCAAGGAAGGCCCGCAGCGGGAACAGACCGTCGCCGAGGTTGCCTTCGGTGCTCGGGCACAGGGCCACGGTGGCGCCGCTGGCGGCGAGGCCGCGCACTTCCTCGGCATCGAGGTGGGTGGCATGCACCAGGGTCCAGCGCGCATCCACCGGCAGTTCGTCCAGCAGGTAGGCCACCGGGCGGCGGCCATGGCTGGCGAGACAGTCCGCCACCTCGGCCTGCTGCTCGGCGATGTGGAGGTGGATGGGGCCAGAGGCCGCGCCGCGGGCGGCCAGCACCTCGCGCATCGTGGCCACGTCCACCGCCCTGAGGCTGTGGAAGGCGAGGCCAAGACGCAGGCTGGGAGAGACCCGCGCCTCGAGCGCTTCCAGCAAGCGCAGAAAAGCCCCGGTGTCGTGGAAGAAGCGCTGCTGCCGCGGCGCCAGCGGCCGGCCATCGAAGCCGCCGCGCTGGTAGAGCACCGGCAGCAGGGTGAGGCGGATGCCGGTCTCCCGTGCCGCCTCCAGCACCGCCTCGGCCATCGCCGTGGGAGGCGCGTAGGGGCGCCCCTCGGGGCCGTGATGCAGATAGTGGAACTCGCAGACGCTGGTATAGCCCGCCTCCAGCATCTCGACATAGAGCTGAGTGGCGATGGCGCGCACGTCCTCCGGGGTGAGCAGCGCAGCGAAGCGGTACATCAGCTCGCGCCAGGTCCAGAAACTGTCGGCCTCGCTACCCTGGCGCTCGGCCAGGCCCGCCATCGCCCGCTGGAAGGCATGCGAATGCAGGTTGGCGATGCCGGGCACCCGCCAGTGCGGGCCCTGGGCATGGACGAGGGGGAGGTTCATCGGCAGGCGTCGGGCCGCACGGGCGGCGATCGGAACAGGCCCGCTATGCTAGCGCCCCTGCTCCCTGCCGTGACACCGATGGCCGCCTTCCTGCTGCACCACGTCCGCCTCGTCAGCCTCGACGACCCCGGAGGCTGGCAGCCCGTCGAGGCGGGGGCGCTGGCCGTCGTCGAGGGCCGCGTCGCCTGGTGCGGCGCAGAAGCGGCCCTGCCCGCCGCCTTCGCCGGCCTCGAGCGGGTGGACGGCGGCGGTGCCCTGCTCACCCCGGGCCTGGTCGACTGCCACACCCACCTCGTGTTCGCCGGCAACCGCGCCGGCGAGTTCGAGCAGCGCCTGCAGGGAGTGAGTTACGAAGCCATCGCCCGCGCCGGCGGCGGCATCCTCTCCACCGTGCGCGCCACTCGCGAGGCCGACGAGGCCCGGCTGCTCGAAGAATCGCTGCCGCGCGCCCAGGCCCTGCTGGCCGGCGGCTGCACCACGCTCGAGATCAAGTCCGGCTACGGCCTCGATGCCGAGAGCGAGGCGAAGATGCTGCGCGTGGCCCGCCGCCTCGGCGAGCGGCTGGGCCTGTCGGTGCGCACCACCTATCTTGCCGCCCACGCCCTGCCGCCCGAGTACGCCGGCCGCCCCGACGACTATCTGGACGCCGCCTGCGCCTGGCTGCCTGGCCTGCACGCCGAGGGGCTGGTGGACGCCGTGGACGCCTTCTGCGAGCGCATCGCCTTCAGCCCGGCGCAGACCCGGCGCATGTTCGAGACCGCCCGCGCCCTCGGCCTGCCGGTGAAGCTGCACGCCGACCAGCTCTCCGACTCCGGCGCCGCGGCCCTGGTGGCCGAGTACCGAGGTCTTTCTGCCGACCACGTGGAATACACCGACGAGGCCGCCGTGGCCGCCATGGCCCGGGCCGGCACGGTGGCCGTGCTGCTGCCCGGCAGCTTCCATGTGCTGCGCGAGACCCGGCGCCCCCCGATCGAGGCCTTCCGCCGCCACGGGGTGCCAATGGCAGTGAGCACCGACCTCAACCCTGGCACCTCGCCGCTGCAGTCGTTGCCGCTGGCGATGTCGCTCGCTTGCACCCACTTCCAGCTAACCCCAGAAGAGGCCCTGCGCGGGGCCACGCACGTCGCCGCGCAGGCGCTCGGCCTCGCCGACCGCGGCCGGCTGGCACCGGGCCTGCGCGCCGATCTCGCGCTCTGGCCGCTGCGCCACCCCGCCGAACTCGCCTACTGGCTGGGCGGCCCTGCGGCCTTGGGCGTCTGGGTGGAGGGGCGGCGGGTGGCGGGGTGCCCCTGAACGACGACGCCCCGCACGGGGCGGGGCGTGGTTCGGAGCAGAGGGCGGCGCCCAGGCGCCGCCGGGCTCAGGCCGAGGCCTTCTTGGCCGGCGCCTTCTTGGCGGCAACCTTCTTCACCGCGGCCTTGGCCGGCGCGGCGGCCTTGCCCGCAACGGCCGACTTGGCCAGCGCCTTGCGCGGACGCGCATTGCCGTAGGACGCGTTATAGCGCTTGCCTTTGGCCGTCTTGCGGTCACCCTTACCCATGGGACACTCCTGGATGCTGATTCGAGGGATCGGAAAGGGGCGCGAGTTTAACACCACAGGCCGGCGGATGGGCACGCCGCAGGTTGCGCATGTGGGCCCAGGCCACCAAGCCGCCAGCGGCGGTCATCACCAGGGCATGCAGGAGCGCGTTGTCATGGATGGCCGGCACCAGGCGTTCCAGGCCCAGCAGGGCAAGGCCGGCGAGCAGCAGGCCCCAGGCATGGAAGCGGCCGTGCTGGCGCAGGCTGTGGCCCACCGAGAGCACGGCGAACACCAGGGTCCAGACGAAGAAGAGTCCCTCGAAGGCATGGCTGGCGAGGAACTCGAGGCCGAGGGCCGGCAGCAGGGCCATCACGAAGGGCAGGCCGGCGCAGTGGATTGCGCAGAGGGTGGCGACGAAGGCGCCGAGGCGGTCGTACCAGCGGCCGCGGCGTTCGACGGGGGAATGGGGATCGGGGGCGGCGTGCGCCATGGCAAAGGGCCGGTCTTGAAGCAAAGGCGAAACACTATAACATGTCAGGGTTTGTTCCCCAACCCACGGTGGAGTCCATGTCCCGACCGCTGACCCGCAACGCCCTCGCCCTCGGCATCCTCGCCGCCCTCGTCCAGCCGGCCCTCGCCGCCGACGGCCACCCGCACAAGGCCCGCGAGGAGGCCCGCACCCTGGACGAGGTGACGGTCACGGCCACGCCGCTGAAGACGGCGCTCGACGAACTCGCCCGCCCGGCCGAGGTGCTCACCGGCATCGCCCTGGACGAGCGCCGGGAGGCCACTCTGGGCGAGACCGTGGCCTCGCTGCCCGGCGTGCAGTCGAGCTGGTTCGGCCCCGGCGTGGGCCGCCCGATCATCCGCGGCCTCGACGGCGCCCGCGTGCAGGTGCTGGCCAATGGCCTCGGCGCTCTCGACGTCTCGACGGTGAGCGCCGACCACGCAGTCTCGATCGAGCCCTTCCTCGCCGATGGCATCGAGGTGCTGAAAGGCCCGGCCAACCTGTTCTTCGGCAATGGCGCCATCGGCGGCGCGGTGAACGTGGTCGACCGCCGCCTGCCCACCGAACGCGCCGAGCGCTTCCTCTCTGGCCGCGCCGAGCTGCGCGCCGGCAGCGCCAACAGCGAATCCGCCAGCCTGTTCCGCCTCGACGGCGGCAGCGGCCCCTTCGCCTGGCACCTCGACGGTCTGCTGCGCGAAACCGACGACATCGAGACCCCGGAAGGCACGCTGGAGAGCAGCGCCACCAGCACCCGCGCCGCCGCCGGCGGCCTGTCCTTCCTCGGCGAGCGCTTCTTCTGGGGCACCTCGCTGTCCTCCTTCGAGACCGACTACGGCGTGCCCGGCCATGGCCACGAAGGCGGCCACGGCCACGACCACGAGGAGGCGGTACTGATCAAGCTCGACCAGACCCGAAGCGACTTCCGCCTCGGCATGAACGACCTCGGGCCGTTCCAGCAGCTGAGCCTGCGCGGCGCCTTCAACGATTACCGCCACGCCGAAATCGAGGAGAACGAGATCGCCACCCGCTTCCTGAACGACGCGACGGAACTGCGCCTCGAGGCGGTGCAGAAGGAACTCGCCGGCTGGAACGGTGCCTTCGGCCTGCAGTATGGCGAGCGCGACTTCGTGGCCGACGGCGACGAGGCCTACGTGCCCTCCACCCTCACCCGTGACCGCGGCTTGTTCCTGCTGCAGGAGCGCAGCTTCGGCGACTTCAAGCTCGAGCTCGGCGCCCGCCACGACCGCATCGACGTGAAGATGACCGATGGCCTCGCCGCCCGCGACTTCCGCACCAACAGCGGCTCGCTCGGCCTGCGCTGGGCCCCGGCCGAGGCCTGGCATTTCACCCTGAACCTCGATCGCGCCGAGCGCGCGCCCTCGGCCGAGGAGCTGTATGCAGAAGGCGCCCACCTCGCCACCTCGACCTACGAGATCGGCGACCCGTGGCTGGATGAGGAAACGGCCCGTCGCGCCGAGCTCGGCGCCCACTGGCATACCGAGCGCCTGCGCGCCCGCGCCGCGGTCTACCAGACCCGCTTCAAGGACTTCATCTACCTTGCCGACACCGGCCTCGAGATCGACGAACTGCCGGTGCGCCTGTGGGTGCAGGACGACGCCCGCTTCACCGGCTGGGAGCTGGAGACCACCGCCACCCTGGCCGAAGGGGCCAACGGCACCTGGACCCTGCGCGGCTTCGCCGACGGCGTGCGCGGGCGGCTCGAGGACGGCAGCAACCTGCCGCGCGTCGCCCCGGGGCGCTTCGGCGCCGAACTGGGTTGGGCGCTGGACGCCTGGCGTGCCGGCCTCGGCGCGGTGCACTACCGCGAGCAGGACCGCGTGGCCGCGGGCGAAGATCCCACCGACGGCTTCACCCTCGTGAACGCCCAGCTCAGCTACCACTGGGACACCCGCACCTTCGGCTGGGAGGCCTACCTCAAGGGCAGCAACCTCACCGATCGCGAGGCCCGGCTGCACACCTCGTTCCTGAAGGACGTGGCTCCGCTGATGGGCCGCAACCTCACCGCCGGCCTGCGCGTCTTCTTCTGACGCGCAGCCCCCTGCCGGCCCCCTACTCGCGTTCGGGGTCGGCGTCGGCGGCCGGCCGGTCGGCGGGATCCTCCTCCTCGTCCGACTCGGCCGTGCCCGCTCCTTCCGCCGCCTCGAGCGCGGCCTGCTGTTCGCTGGTGTGCCGCCCGATGTGGAAGGCGGCATAGCCCGGCAGCACCTGCTGATCGAGCGCCTTGCCGATCACCCGCCCGTCGAAGGGTGAGAGGATCTCGGTGCGCGTGTTGGTGAGCGGATCGACCACCCAGCCGAGGCGCTGTCCGAGGCGCACCCGTTCGCCGAGCTTCACTTCGGCGAAGAAGAAGCCGCCAGCGTTGGTACGCACCCAGCGCGAGCCCTGGTAGATGGCCTGTGGCGGCGTGGACTTGCCGTCGCGCTCCTCCTGCGGCAAGAGCCCCATGGCATGCATCAGGGCACGGATGGTCTCGGCCGCCGCGGCGATGTGTTCCTCCTCGAGGAACTGCGGTCCGCCCACCTCGAAGGTGACGGCGGGTATGCCGGCCGCCACTGCGGCGAGACGCAGCATGCCGCGCGCACCTTGGCTGTGCAGCACCAGCGCGCCGCCGAAGCCGCGGGTGAACTCCAGCACGTCCGGGTTCGAGAGATCGGCGCGCACTTGCGGCAGGTTGGCACGCTGGAAGGAGCCGGTGTGGAAGTCCACCACGGCATCGCAGCGGCGCACGATGTCGTTGAAGAAGCCATGCGCCATGCGCGAGGCGATGCTGCCGCTGCGGCTTCCTGGGAAATAGCGATTGAGATCCCGGCGGTCGGGCAGGTAGCGGCTGCCCCGGCTGAAGCCGAAGACGTTGACGATGGGCGCGGCCACCAGAGTGCCCTCGAGGCGGGTCGGATCGACCTCCTCGGCGATGCGCCGCACCACCTCGATACCGTTGAGCTCGTCGCCATGGATGCCGGCCACCAGGCAAAGCACCGGCCCCGGCAGGGCGCCATGGGCGACGATAACGGGGCTCGGGATCTCGCCACGGGCGAGGCCGTCGGGCGGGCGCCACTGCAGGCGCTGGCGGGTGCCCGGCAGCACGAAGTGGTCGAGCAGCTGGAAGGGCGTGATCAGCTCGGCGGCGGGCGGTTCGGCCGCCGGCAGGGCGAGCAGGGGCGGCGGCGTCTGGCCCACCGGGATGGCGCGGCGCGGCGGATCGACCGGGAAGTCCTGGGCCACGGCGCTGCCGGCCAGCAGGGCCAGCAAGGCCAGGGCCAGGCGGTGCCGCCTCATGCCGCCCCCCCGGCGCAGCGGGCGCAGACGCCCAGCATCTCGAGGTAGACCGAGCGCGGCTGGAAGCCCTGCGCCTCGGCCATGGCCCGGAGGCCGGCGGCCAGGCTCTCGTCCTCCAGTTCCTGGGCCTGCTCGCAGCGTTCGCAGATCAGGATCGGCACCACGTGGCCGGCGGCCGGGTGGTGACAGGCGAGAAAGGCATTGATCGAGGCGAGCCGGTGGATGAAGCCATGGCTGAGCAGGAACTCGAGGGCCCGGTAGACCGTGGGCGGGGCCGAGGCTCCGGGCCCGCCACGCATCAGCTCCAGCAATTCGTAGGCCTTCACCGGCTTGCCGGCCTCGGCGATGCAACGCAGGGCCTGGGCGCGGATCGGCGTGAGGTTCAGCCGCCGCTCGCGGCAGGCGGCCTCCACCGCCCGCACGTAGGCAGCGGCACCATGGGCATGCAGTTCGGGGTGGGAACAGCGGTCCTTGGCCATGGCCTCCAGCCTAGCGCGACCGATGCCTTCAGGACGTGCGCGCGGCGATCTTTTCCAGCGCCGCATCGATGCGCCTTAGGGCCTCGTCGCGGCCGGCGAGATAGACCGTGTGCTCGATCGAGGGCGAGACCTGGGTGCCGGTGATGGCCACGCGCAGGGGCTGGGCCAGCTTGCCCATGCCGATGCCGAGCGCTGCCACGGCATCGGCGAGGCTCTGCTGCACCGCGGCCGGGGTCCACTCGGCCTGGGTGGCAAGGCGCCCGCGTGCCTCGGCGAGCGGAACGGCGGCGGCGGCTACCAAGTGTTTCTGCACCGCGGCCTCGTCGTAGGTAGCGAGCGGGGCATACCAGACCCGGGCACGCTCGGCCATCTCCTTCAGGGTCTTGCAGCGCTCGGCCAGGGCTACCACCACCTCAGCGGGCTTCGGTCCGCGCGCCGGGTCGAGGCCCTGGGCGCGCAGGTGCCATTCCAGATGCACGGCGGTGGCCGCCGGATCATCGGTCTTGAAGTAGTGCTGGTTGAGCCAGTCGAGCTTGTCGCGGTCGAAGCGCGAAGCGCTGTGGTTCACATCCTCCACCCGGAACAGGCGGATCATGTCGGCGATCGAGAAAACCTCCTGGTCGCCATGCGACCAGCCGAGGCGCACCAGGTAGTTCAGCAGGGCATGCGGCAGGTAGCCGTCGTCGCGCCACTGCATCACACTCACCGCGCCATGCCGCTTCGAGAGCTTGGTGCCGTCGGGGCCGAGGATCATCGGCAGGTGGGCAAAACGCGGCGGCCGGGCGCCGAGGGCCTGGTAGATGTTGATCTGGCGCGGAGTGTTGTTGACGTGGTCGTCGCCGCGGATCACGTCGGTGATGCGCATGTCGAGATCGTCCACCACCACTGCGAAGTTGTAGGTGGGATAGCCGTCGGAGCGCAGGATCACGAGGTCGTCGAGCTCGGCGTTCGCCCACTCGATCCGGCCCTTCACCGCATCGTGGAACACCACGCTGCCGCCCTCCGGATTGCGGAAACGGACGACTCGGTTCGGATCGTCGCGGTAGGGCGCGTTCTCGCTGCGGTACCTGCCCGAGTACCGGGGCTTGATGCCGGCGGCCATGGCGGCATCACGCATGGCCTGAATCTCTTCCTTGGTCTCGTAGGCGTAGTAAGCCTTGCCAGCCTGCACCAGCTCCGAGGCCACCTGGCGATAACGCTCGAGGCGCTGGGTCTGGAACACCGGGCCTTCGTCGGCCTCGAGCCCGAGCCAGGCCATGCCGTCGAGGATGGCCTGCACCGCCTCCGGCGTGCTGCGCTCCTGGTCGGTGTCCTCCACCCGCAGCACGAACTGGCCACCGCGAGCCCGGGCCTCGAGCCAGCAGTAGAGCGCGGTGCGCGCCCCGCCGATGTGCAAGTATCCGGTGGGGCTGGGAGCAAAACGGGTGCGGCAGGTCATGGCGGCGGGCGGCGTCGGAAACAGGAACCGCGCCGGGGCCGGCGCGGAGGGGCGCTAGTGTACTTCGCCAGGGCGACCGCATAATCCCCGCGCTGTCCTGCCCTGCCCCAAGGCTCCCGGATGCGTATTCCCGCCGCCGCCCTCGTCCTGGCGGCCCTGCTCGCCGCCCTGCCCCTGCCCACCCCGCGGGCCCAAACGGCCGGAGCAACCGCTGCAGACGCCGCGCCCGAAGCTCCGGCGCCGCGATCCACCCCGCTGCGGGTGGCGCTCGAGACCAGCTTCGGCCGGATCGTGCTGGCCCTAGACGCCGAGCGCGCCCCGGCGACGGTGGCCAACTTCCTCGCCTATGTCGATGCCGGCCACTACAACGGCACGGTGTTCCACCGGGTGATCCCCGGTGTGCTGGTACAGGGCGGCGCCTACACGCCCGATCTGCAGCCCAAGCCCGAGCGCGCGCCCATTCCCAACGAGGCCGGCAACGGCCTGCCGAACCGCCGCGGCAGCCTGGCCGCGGCGCGCCGCCCGGACAACGCCGGCTCGGCCACGCTGCAGTTCTTCATCAATCTTGCCGACAACCCGCAGTTCGATCCGGTGCCGGGGGCCGGCGATGCCGGTGCCGGCTACGCGGTATTCGGCGAGGTGGTGGAAGGCATGGAGGTGCTCGACCGTATCGCGACCGTCGAGACCGGGCCCGCCGGCCCCTTCCCTTCGCGGGTGCCGAAGACGCCGGTCGTGATCGAGCGCGCCAGCCGGCTGGAGGAGGTGAGGCCATGAGCCTGTTCTTCCTCTCCGACCTGCACCTCGATCCGGCGCGCCCCGAGATCACCACGCTCTTCGAGCGCTTCCTCGCCACCGAGGCGCGCGGGGCCGAGGCGGTGTACCTGCTCGG
Source organism: Silanimonas sp. (assembly GCA_026005095.1). Classification (GTDB taxonomy): domain Bacteria; phylum Pseudomonadota; class Gammaproteobacteria; order Xanthomonadales; family Xanthomonadaceae; genus Silanimonas. The sequence goes on from BPKK01000014.1 coordinate 41,449, forward strand.
CGACCTGTTCGAGGCCTTCATCGGCGACGACGACGATGGCGAGATCGCCACCCGGGTAGCCACGGCCACCCGCGCGCTGCGCGAATCCGGCGTGCCGGTGTTCTTCCAGCGCGGCAACCGCGATTTCCTCGTCGGCCCGGACTACGCCGCGAAAGCCGGCTGGACCCTGCTGCCCGACCCGGCAGTCATCCTGCTCGCCGGCGAACCGACCCTGCTGCTGCACGGCGATCTGCTCTGCCTCGACGACCATGCCTACCAGGCCTTCCGCCGCCAGGTGCGCGATCCGGCCTGGCAACAGGACTTCCTCGCCCAGCCGCTGGCCGCCCGCCGCGCCTTCGCTGCGCAGGCGCGGAAAGCCAGCGCCGCCGCACAGTCCGGGCGTGAGGAGAGCATCGGCGATGTCACGCCGGCGGAAGTGGCGCGGCTGATGGCCCTGCACGGCGTGCGGCGGATGATCCACGGCCATACCCACCGCCCGGGCGTCTACCCCGTGTCTTTGCCGGACGGCAGCGAGGGCCAGCGCATCGTGCTCGGCGACTGGTACGAGCAGGGCTCGGTACTGCGGGTGGATGGCGCAGACTTCGCGCTCAGCAGCATCGCCTGAGCGGGCGCACGGCCGGCCTCAGCCCTCGGCCAGCCCCGGCAGGGCGGCGATCTCTTCCTCGTCGAAGCCGGCAGCGCGTCGGGCCTCGAAGTTGAAGGGGCCGCGCACCGCCTGCGAGCCGTAGGCGCGGACGAGGCCGGCGAAGGTCGGCCAGGGCTTCCGGCCCTCCTGCTCGCAGAGCCAGCGGAACCAGCGTGAACCGGCGGCCACGTGCGCCACCTCCTCGCGCAGGATCACCTCCAGCACCGCGATGCTTTCCATGTCACCCACATCGCGCAGGCGCGCGATCAGGCCGGGCGTCACATCGAGCCCCCGGGCCTCCAGCACCCGTGGCACCAAGGCCATGCGCGCCAGGGCGCTATGCGCGGTCTTCTCCGCCATCTCCCACAGGCCGTTGTGGGCGTCGAAATCGCCGTAGGCATGGCCAAGCTCGCCAAGGCGTGCGGCCAGCAGCTGGAAATGCCGGGCCTCGTCGTCGGCGGTGCGCACGAAGTCCTCGGCAAAGCCCGGGGGAAAATCGCGGAAGCGGTATACCGCGTCCCAGGCAAGATCGATGGCATTGAGCTCGATGTGGGCGATGGCGTGCAGGAAGGCTGCCCGCCCTGTGAGGCTGCCCAGCCCCCGCTTGGGCAGGTGCTTGGGATGCACGAGGCGCGGACGTTCCGGGCGGCCGGGAAAGCGGATCGGCGCGGGCGGCGGCGCCTCGGGATCGATGGGCAGGCGGCCTTCGAAGAAGGCCGCGGCATAGGCCCGGGTCTTCGCGCATTTCTCCTGCGGATCGGCGGTGGCGAGGCACTCGGCCGCGGCTGCGTAAAGCTCCCGCGTGCCACCCTGCCCTTCGGCCATGCCCGCCATGCCCATCGCCTCAGCCGCCGCGGGCGGCCTTCACAGCATCGCCGCGCTCGCCGCGGAGCCGCTCGAAATAGCCCGGCTCCACCCCGGTGACGTATTCGCCGGAGAAGCAGGACGTATCAAAGCCGCTGATCCGCTGCTTCGGCCCCGCCACCGCCGCCTCGAGGTCTTCCAGGTCCTGGTAGACCAGCCAGTCGCAGCCCAGGAACTGCTGGATCTCCGCCTCGCTGCGGCCATGCGCCACCAGTTCCTCGGCCGCCGGCATGTCGATGCCATAGATGTTGGGATGGCGCACCGGCGGCGCGGCGGAGGCGAGATAGACCTTCTTCGCCCCGGCCTCGCGCGCCATCTGCACGATCTGCTGGCTGGTGGTGCCGCGCACGATGGAATCGTCCACCAGCAGCACCACGCGGTTGCGGAACTCCAGCGGGATCGGGTTGAGCTTGCGCCGCACCGACTTCGTGCGCAGCGCCTGCCCGGGCATGATGAAGGTACGGCCGACGTAGCGGTTCTTGACGAAGCCCTCGCGGTACTTCACGCCGATGGTGTTGGCCAGCTCCAGCGCCGCGTCGCGGGAGGAATCGGGAATCGGGATGACGGTGTCGATGTCGTGCTCCGGCCAGAGGCGCAGGATCTTCTCGCCGAGCTTCTGGCCCATGCGCATGCGCGCCTTGTGCACCGAGACGGTGTCGATCATCGAATCGGGCCGGGCGAAGTACACGAACTCGAAGATGCAGGGCGCGAAGCGGCCGGGTTCGGCCACCACCTCGGCATGCAGTTCGCCGCGCTCGGTGACCACGATGGCCTCGCCGGGACGCACGTCGCGCACGAGGGTGAAACCGAGCAGGTCGAGCGCCACCGACTCCGAGGCCAGCGCCCATTCCTCGCCTTCCGGGGTCTCGCGCCGGCCGAGCACCAGCGGGCGGATGCCGTTGGGGTCGCGGAAGGCAACGAGGCCGAGGCCCATCACCAGCGCCACCACGGCATACCCGCCGCGGGCACGGCGGTGCACCGCTCCCACCGCCGCCAGCGCCGCTTCCGGGCCGAGCGGCCCGCGCACTGCCAGCTCATGGGCCAGCACGTGCATCAGCACCTCGGAGTCGGAGGTGGTGTTGACATGGCGGCGGTCCTGCTCGAACACCTCGCGGCGCAGCGATTCGGTGTTGATGAGGTTGCCGTTGTGGGCCAGCGCGATGCCGTAGGGCGCGCTGGTGTAGAAGGGCTGGGCCTCGTCGGAGCCGGCCGAGCCCGCCGTGGGGTAGCGGCAGTGGCCGATACCGAGGCGGCCGGTGAGTTCCTGCACGCCGCTGCGGGCGAACACGTCGGCCACCAGGCCGGTGCCCTTGTGCAGGCGGAAGCGCGAACCGTCGATGGTGGCCATGCCGGCGGCATCCTGGCCGCGGTGCTGCAGCACCGTCAGACCGTCATGGAGCCTCGCGGCCACGTCGCTGCGGCCGACGATGCCGATGATTCCGCACATGCTAGGGGGTCTCCGGAGCGTCTGGGGGTCTGGGCCGCCGGCTCCCGCGCGGGCGCGGGCCGGGGGGCCGGAACGAGGAAATCGTAGGCCGCCTTGGGCACCGCGCCCTCGAGCACCGGCCGGGCCGCGGCGAGCGCGGCGGGCTCGGCCGCCTTCACCTCGATCTCGGGCAGGCGCGCAGCCAGCCAGAGCCGGGGGCCTTCGAACAGGGGCAGGAGGGCCGAGCCCTGCCAGACCGGGCCATGCAGGGCCGGGGTGAAGCCGGCCACCAGCACCCCGGCCAGCACCACGGCAAGCCCCCGGGCCACGCCAAAGCCGAAGCCGAGCAGGCGGTCGGTGCCCGAGAGCCCGGCCCCGTGCACGAGGGTGCGCAGCAGCCAGATGAGGATGTTGCCGACCAGCAGCACCAGCACGAACAGGCCGAGATGCCCGGCCAGGCTTCGCAGGGCCGGCGACTCGATGCCATGCAGTTCGCCGGCCAGCGCCTCGCCACCCACGAAGGCGAGCCAGAAGGCCGCCCCCCAGAGCAGCAGGGAGAGCACCTCGGTGAGCATGCCGCGCACCGCGCCCAGCAGGGCAGACAGCCCCACCACCACGAGAATCAGGGCATCGGCCTCGTTCACGGATGGGGAACGACGTTGCCGGCGATGCCGAGACGGCCTTGGGCATCGCCCTTGAGGCGCTCGGCCGCCGGCCGGTCGGCCACCGGGCCGAGGCGCACCCGCCAGAGCGGACCGCTGGCGGTGGGCACGCGCTGCTCGAAGGCGACGAAGCCGGCCCCGCGGGCGCGCGCCACCAGGGCCTGGGCATCGGCCTGGCTGGAGAAGGCGCCGAGCTGCACGGCAAAGCCCCGGTCCACCACCGCGGCCCGCGGCGCTTCGGCCGCCGGCCGGGGGGCCGTGGACACCGCGCGCGTCGCCGGAGCATCGGTGGACAGCACCGAGGCCGCAGCGCCGGCGATCGCGGCGGTACGCACCCGGGCGGCCTCGGCGGCGGCGCGGTCGGCGAAGGGCCCGACCTTGACCCGGGTGGCCGGCTGGCCGTTGATCTGCGCCGGCTCGGTGGCGGCCGGCAGCCCGGCCGAGACCAGGCGGGCCACCAGGGCCTCGGCATTGGCGGCGCTGGCGAAGGTGCCGGCAGCCACCATGAAGCTGCCTGCCGGTGCCGGGCGCGCCGTGGCGGCCACCGGGGCCGGGCTGGCCGCCGGTGCAGGTGCCGGCGTCGGCGGCGTGGCAGACACCGCGGGCACGGCCCCGGCAACGGCCGGAGTCGCGGCCTCGGCAGGCCTTGCTGCCGGGCTGTCCGAAGACGGGGGCGCGGGCGCCGGAGCTGCCGGACCGGCCACCGGCTGCCCGGTGGCGGCATCCACGGCCACCGGCACCGCCTCATCGAGGGCATCGACGCGCGGCGCCACGCTGGCCGAGGCATCGACGGTGGCGAGGGCATTCGGGTCATCGCCCGCGGGGCGGCTCACGCCCTGCGCATCCGGCGTCGGCACCGGCACGGCGGGGCCGAGCGGGATCTCGCGGGTCACGAACTCGCCCTGCGGCTGCGGCGGCACCTCGATCGGCACCCGGGTGGCTTCGGCGGCGCCTTTCGACTCCGGGCCGAGCACGATCATGGGCACGAAGATCACCGCGAGGGCACCGAGCACCACTGCGCCGATCAACCGCTGCTTGAGCTTGACGTCCATCGAGAACCCGCGCTTAAGGGACGCGTGATTATAGGCGTTCGCCGCCCCCGGCCCGGGAGGGAATTCAGTCGGCAGGCGGGGCCGCGAGTACCGCTACGGTGTGGAAACTGCCGAACACCAGCACCCGGCCCTCCGCGCCGGCCTCGGCGCGGGCGGCCTCCAGCGCCGCCATCAGGCTGGGATGCGACGCGACCGCCGTCGCCCCAGCGGCGCGTACCCGGCGCTCGAGTTCGGGCCCATCGAGGCCACGCGAGCCGGCATCGGTGATCGGCCCGAGGTGCCAGGCCGCGATGTACGGCAGCAGGGGCGCGACGAGGCCCTCGATGTCCTTGTCGCCGAGCGCCGAGAACACCGCCCGGGTCGGCGCCGGGTGCGCCGCCAGCCAGGCCGCCAGCTGCCGCGCGCCCTGCGGGTTGTGGGCCACGTCGGCCACCACCTCCGGGCGCTCACCGAGGCGCTGCAAGCGCCCCGGCAGCCGGGCCTCGGCCACCCCGCGGGCGAAAGCCGCGGCGTCGATCGGCAGGCCCGAGGCGCGCAGGGCCGCCACCGCCGCCGCGGCATTGTCGAGTTGGGCCGGCGCGGCCAGCGCCGGGTACGGCAGGGGAAGCTCGAAGCCCGGCTCGCGCCAGACCCAGTGGTCGGGGTGGCGATCGACGAGGTAGTCACTGTGGCCGCGGATGGCGATGGCCCCCAGGGCATAGGCGCGGCGCAGCACGCTGCTCGGCGGGTCCTTCTCGCCGAGCACACAGGGCCGGCCGGCGCGCAGGATGCCGGCCTTCTCCTCGCCGATGCGCTCGCGGTCGGGCCCGAGGTACTCCATGTGGTCGAGGTCCACCGTGGTGATCACCGCCACATCGGCATCGACGAGGTTGGTGGCATCCAGCCGCCCGCCCATGCCCACTTCGAGCAGGGCAAGATCGAGGCCGGTGCGAGCGAACAGCTCGAGCGCCGCCAGCGTGGCGTACTCGAAGTAGGTGAGCGGCGTCTCGCCGCGCACGGCATCGATACGCTCGAAGGCCGCGACGATCGCCGCATCGGCCGCTTCCACACCGTCGATGCGAATGCGCTCGTTGAAGCGCCACAGGTGCGGCGAGGTGTAGGTGCCCACGCGCAGCCCGGCGGCCCGGGCGATGGCCTCGAGGAAGGCCACCGTGCTGCCCTTGCCGTTGGTGCCGCCCACGGTGATCACGCAGGGCGCGGGCCGGCCAAGGCCCAGGGCATCCGCCACCGCCCGCACCCGCTCGAGGCCCAAAGCGATCGCCTGCGGATGCTGCTGCTGGATGCGGAGGAGCCAGTCGGAGAGCGGAAGCGGCATGGGTTCACGAAGCGTGAGGCGGGCCGCCATTATCGCCGCATGTCCTCCCCACCCCTGATCCTCGGCTCCATGCGCTTCGGCGAGTGGGGCGCCCGCCTCGCCGCCGCCGTGCGCGCGGTGGAGCGCCCCTTGCCGGCCGATCTCTGGTATGCCGTGTGGCAGGTGGCGCGGGGCCGGCCCGTGCCCTGAACGCCTTCAGGCCGGCGAGGTGGCCGGCCGCGGCGGTAATAGGCGGTCGACCACCGCGGCGAAGGGCCGCAGCAGCACGAGGAACAGCAGGGCCGTCGAGAGATTGAACAGCACATGGGCCATGGCCACCGCCATCGCCGGCGTTTCCATCGCCCCGGTGATCGCCCGCGCCAGCCACGGGATGAAGGGCGCCCAGAGCAGCAGCCCGCCGACGTTGAAAGCAGGTTGGCCAGCGCGGCGCGGTGCGCCTCGCGCTGCAGCGGCAGGCTGGCGAGCAGCGCGGTGCCGGTGGAGCCGAGGTTGGCGCCGATCACCACCGCGATCGCCACATCGGCGCCCATGAGCCCCTGCTGCACCAGCACGATGATGAGCCCGGTGGTGACGCTAGAGGACTGCACTGCGAGGGTGGTCACCATGCCGGCCAGCACCCCGGCCCAGGGGCTCTCCACCACCTGCAGCCAGGCGGCGAAGGCCGGCGAGGCCTGCAGCGGCGCGAGCGACTGCGAGATCAGGCCCAGGCTGAAGAAGATGAAGCCGAAGTAGAACAGACTCTTGCCCACCACCTGCATGCGCCCCGGCAGCATCGAGAGCAGTCCGCCGATCACCAGGAAGAAAGGCCCGAGGCCGGTGAGCTTGAAGGCCACCAGCCAGGCCGTGACGGTGGTACCCACGTTGGCGCCGAACAGCACCGGCAGGCTCTGGCGGAAGCCGATCACGCCGGAACCGACCAGGGCCACCGCGATCGAGGAGATGGCGCTGGAGGACTGCACTACCGCAGTGGCGAGGGCGCCCAGCAGAAAGCCCGGCACGCGATGCCGGGTGACCTTGCCGAACCAGGCCTGCAAGGTGGCCTGGCCGTGCGCCTGCACCTCGCGGGCGAAGCCCTGCAGGCCGTAGAGGAAGAGGATGACCGCGGCGAGGATGCCGAAGGTGAGGGTCAGGGTGTCCATGCGCCGATGCTAGCCACCCGTCCGCTCGGGCTACAGCGCCCGGTGCACCGCCTCGCCGAACAGCGGGGTGTGGTGGGCGCAGTCATTGAGCCGCACCACCTCCAGCGCCTCGACGGAGGGACCCTCGAGCAGGTTCAGGGTGGTCGGGGCCTGGCGGAAGCCCCAGACCCGGCGCAGCGGGATGCCGAGCAGGCGGCAGAGCAGCACGCGGTTCACCGCGTCATGCGCCACCACCAGCAGCGTGTCCTCGTCGCCGAGGCCCTCGCAGGCGCGGGTGAAGCCACGCCAGGCCCGCTCCAGCACCATCGGCAGCGACTCGCCGCCGGGCCCCGGCATCAAGCACCGTTTCCGGCGCCTCGCGCCAGGCGACGAGGCGCTCGCCATCCTCGGCGCGGATCTCGCTGGCGAGCTTGCCTTCCCACGTGCCGTGGGCGATCTCCATCAGCTCGGGCTCGAGCAGCAACTGGCCAGCCCGCGCCGGACCCAACGCGATCTCGGCGGTGCGCCTTGCCCGCGACAGGGGCGAGGCCACGGCGCGGGTGATGCGAACCTCGGCGAGGCGCTCCGACAGCAGCGCCGCCTGCTTCTCGCCGACGGGCGAGAGCGGGATGTCGATCTGGCCCTGGTAGCGGCCCTCGGCGTTCCACGGCGTTTCCCCGTGGCGGGCGAGCAGCACGCGCATCACACCATCTCCAGGCTGAGGATGCCGGGAATGGCACGCAGCCGCGCCAGCGTGGCCTCGGGCACTTCGCGATCGACGGTGATCGCCGCCACGGCCTGCCCCTCGCCGGTGGCGCCGAGCGAGAAGTTGATGATGTTGACCCCGGCCTCACCGAGCCCGGTGCCGAGCCTGCCCACCACGCCGGGCTGGTCTTCGTTGCGCATGATGAGGAAGTGCGCGCTCGGGTCGAAATCCAGCTCCACGCCATCGAGGCGCACCACGCGCGGACCACGGTGCAGGGTGGCCTCGAGCTCGCGCACTCCCTGGGCGCCCTCGATGCGCAGCTTGAGCAGGCGGTCGAAGCCATCGCCGTCGCCGCCCACCGTCTCGGCCACGGTGAGGCCGCGCGCCGCGGCCTCGGCCAGCGCATTCACCGGCGTCACCCGGCCGGAGGCGCTGCCGAGCACGGCGGCGGTGAGCAGGCGGGTGAGCGGCTTGGGATCCAGCGCCTCGGTGCGCCCGGCATAGGTGATGTCGAGCCGCGAGGGCGTCGGCACCAGGCGCACGGCGAGCTTGCCCAGCGCCGTCATCAGCGGCATCCAGGGCCCGATCTCGCGCGCGGCCTCGGCCGAGAGTGGCGGCAGGTTCACGCAGCCCGCCACCGCGCCGGTGGTGACGAAATCGATGATCTGCCGCGCCAGGATGGTGCTGACCGCCTGCTGGGCCTCCGAGGTGCTGGCGCCGAGGTGCGGGGCCAGCACCAGCTTCTTGCAGGCACGCAGCGGTGAATCCGCAGGCAGCGGCTCGGTGGCGAAGGTGTCGAGGCCGGCGCCGGCCAGATGCCCCTCCTCCACCAGCCGCAGCAGCGCCTCCTCATCCACCAGGCCGCCGCGCGCGGCATTGATGAGGTAGGCGCCGCGCTTCATCTTCGCCAGCCGCTCGGCACTGAGCAGGTTGGTGGTCTCCTTGGTGCGCGGGACGTGCAGGGTGATGATGTCGGCCCAGGCCAGCAGGGCCTCCAGCTCCATCATCGGCACCGCGGTCTTGGCGGCGGCCGCCGGCGGCAGGAAGGGGTCGTAGGCCGCCACCTCCATGCCGATGCCGCGGGCCTTGCGCGCCACCGTGCTGCCGATGCGGCCAAGGCCGATCACGCCGAGGCGCTTGCCCTCGAGCTCGAAGCCGGTGAGGCCGTTCTTCGGCCACAGCCCGGCCTTCATCCCGGCATCGGCGGCCGGCACGTGGCGCGCCAGCGCGAACAGCAGGGCCAGCGCCTGCTCGGCGGCGGCCAGGGTATTGCCATCCGGCGCGTTCATCACCGCGATGCCGCGGTCGGTGGCGGCCTCGACATCGATGGTGTCGACGCCGGCGCCGGCACGGCCGATCACCTTGAGATGGCTGGCATGGACCAGGGCCTCGGCCGGCACCTTGGTGGCCGAGCGGACGATGAGGACATCGACATCGGCGAGGGCACGCGAAAGCGTGCCGGGGTCCTTGATGGCATCGGCGGTCTTGACCGACCAGCCGGCCTCGCGCAGCAGGGTCAGGCCGTCTTCGTGGATACCGTCGCAGGCGAGAACGCGCATGGAGCACTCCGTGGGTGGGGGAAAACGTCGGGAACGGACAGGCCGGCCGGGGCGGCCAGCACGGGAAGGAATCGACGGAAACCCACGGAGGACGCGCCACCGCGACGGCGCACGGGCAACAGCACAGCGGTGGCGGGATGACGGTGGAAGGGCCGGTGGAAAGGCCGTTGCACGGTCAGGAAACGGGGCGTCATACGCATGGGAGTCCTGAACAGCAGGGCGAGACTAGCGCACCTGTCAGGCCGGTGGAACCCCCCCGCCTGCGGCCGCCGGCCTGCATACGGTTGTAGGGGCGATACCGGCAGTTCATCGCCGATTCCACGCCCGCCGCCTAGGCTGGGGTACTTCGGGCGTTAGCCCGGCCGCTGGAGACCCCGCATGACCGCCCGCCCCTCCCTGCTCTTCGCCGCCGCCCTGCTCGCCCTGCCTGGCCTTGCCGGAGCGAAGAGCTGGTCGGGTTCGGCCGAACTCGGCCTCGCCATCGCCAGCGGCAATGCCGACAGCGAGACGCTGAATGGCAAGTTCCGTTTCAAGCGGGAAATGGAGCGCTGGTTCTACACCCTGGAGGCCGCGGCCCTGCGCGCCGAATCGAATGACGCGCTCTCGGCCAACCGTTACGAGGCCGGCAGCAAGTTCGGCTATCGCTTCAGCGAGAAGGCCTACAGCTTCGGCGCCCTGCGCCACGAGGACGATGACTTCGCCGCCTTCCGCTGGCAGACGGTGTTCTCCGGCGGCTTTGGCTATGCCTTCTTCGACCGCGAAGACCTGGGCCTGAGTGGTCGAGGCCGGCCCGGGTCTGCGCCGGGTGCAGCCGGTGGACCGCTGGGTGGGCCAGCCGCCGGTGTCCGAGGCCGTGCCGGCCGAAACCGACACCGTGCTGCGCGGCACCCTCGCCTACAGCCAGCGCCTCGGAGCCAACACCACGCTGGGCAACGACCTGCTGGTGGAAAGCGGCGGCGGCTCGGCCTTCCTCAAGAACGACCTCGGGCTGACGGTGAAGATGACCGAGCGCCTGGCGCTGAAGACAGCCTACCAGGTGCGCTACAGCACCGAGGTGCCCGAGACTCTGAAGAAGACCGACACCCTGTTCACGACGAACCTGGTGCTGGGCTTCTAAAAGCCCTTTGCCACCGGGTGTGCCGGGTCTGCGATCCAGCCCGACCAGGAGGGCGGGAACAGCGCCGGCACCGGGAACCCGGCCAGCACGAGCGCCAGCGCGTTGTGGCAGGCAGTCACGCCCGACCCGCAGTAGAGCACCGGCTGCGCGCCCGCGGGCAATAGCGCGCTCCATTCCGCACGCAGGCGCTCCGGCGACTTGAAGCGGCCGGCCTCGAGGTTCTCGGCGAAGGGACGGTTGAGCGCTCCCGGGATGTGGCCGGCCCGGGAGTCGATGGGCTCCACCTCGCCCCGATAACGCTCTGGGGCACGGGCATCGACCAACACCTGTCCGGGGGGAAGGGCGGCCACTGCCGCGGCACCAAGCACCGGCAGGCTGCCGGGGCGCCAGTGCGGCGTCCCGGCCTCCGCCACTACCGCCGGCTCCGGCCCGCTGACCACCGGCCCGCCGGCCGCGCACCAGGCCTGCCAGCCACCATCCAGCACCTGCACCCGCGGATGCCCCATCCAGCGCAGCAGCCACCAGGCACGGGCCGCAGCCAGGGCGCCACCGGCCGCGTCGTAGACCACCACCGGCGTGGCCAGCGTGATGCCGAGCCGGGCCAGGGTGGCGGCGAAGACGTCGGGCGCAGGCAGGGGATGGCGGCCCTCGCTGGCGGGCCGGCCATGGCCGGAGAGCTCACGCTCGAGATGCACGTAGCGGGCGCCGGGCAGGTGTCCGGCAAGGAAGGCACGCAAGCCGGCCTCGGGGTCGGCAAGATCGAACCGGGCATCGAGCAGGCGCAGCTCCGGCTCGTCCAGCCTGGCGCGCAGGCGGGCCACGTCGATCAGTGGGGCGGGCTCGGGATCGGCGGGCGCGGCCATGGCGGTTCCTCGTAGCGGCAGGCCCGGAGTATTCAGCCGGCTCCAACCGCCTGCAAACGCTCGCGCAGGTTCACCAGCATCGCCGCGGTCGCGCCCCAGATGCGGTGCCCGCCCCAGTGGAACTCGGTGAGACGACGGCTCTGGCCACGCCATTCCACCGCCACCTCGCGGGCATTGGCCGGATCGAGCAGGAAGGCGAGCGGCACCTCGAAGACCTCGGCCACTTCGTCGGTATTCGGCCGCAAGGGCTGTACTGGATCGAGCAGGGCCACCAGGGGCCAGACGTGGAAGCCGGTGATGGTGGCGAAGGGATCGAGCCAGCCCAGGGGCTCGATGGCGCTGGCGGGCAGGCCCACCTCCTCCTCGGTCTCGCGCAGGGCCGCGGCCAGCGGATCGGCATCGGCGGCATCGAGGCGGCCGCCAGGGAAGCTCACCTGCCCGGCATGCTGGCGCAGGGTCTCGGGCCGGCGGGTGAGCAGCACCCGCCACTCCCCGTCGCGTGGGCGCAGGCCCACCACCACGGCGGCAGGCACCAGGGGCGCGGGCGGCAGCAGGTCGAGCAGCGCCGGCAGGTTCCAGGGCGGCATCGTGGGCGCCGGCCGCAGCGGATGCAGGGCCTGGCGCCAGCGCCCGCGATCCGGCGGCAGCAGGGCCTCAAGCACCGCGGCGGGCTTCCCGCTCGGGCAGCACCTCGTCCATCCAGCGGCAGCGCTCGGCCTCGCTCATCGCCGCCCAGCCGGCGATCTCCTCAGCGGTGCGGAAACAGCCCTCGCAGTAGCCCTCCTCGTCGAGACTGCAGATGCCGATACAAGGGCTGAGGATGGGCGTGGACATGGGCACGACGAAAGAAAGCGGGAACGGAAACGAAAACAGGGCACCGCGCGAGCGACGCCCTGCCTCGTGGCGTCGATGGGGCGCTTACTTGACGTTGACCAGCTTGAGGTCGAATACCAGGGCCTGGCCCGGGCCCACCGGCGAGCGCGGGTCGTTGCCGAAGGCCTTGTCAGAGGGCACGAAGATCTCCCAGCGCGAACCGGCCGGCATCAGCGGCAGCACTTCGCGCACGCCGGCGATCGGGAACTGCTCGACCTTGAAAGTGGCCGGCTGGGCATTCGGCGAGGCATAGGTGTTGGCCAGCTCCTGGCCGGTGTGCAGCGAGTAGCGGAAGTGCAGCTGCACCTCACTGGTAGCGGTGGGACGGGCACCGGTGCCAGCGTCGATCACCCGGTACTGCACGCCCGAAGGCAGCACGGTCACGCCCGGCTTGGCGCGGTTGGCAGCAAGGAAGGCATCCGACTTGGCCTTGTTCTCGGTGGCGGCCTTCTGGAACGCGGCCATCGTCTCCTGCTGCACCTTCTGCTGCAGCCAGGCCACGGCCCGGGCCATGTTCTCCTCGGGATAGGCAGGCTGGCGCTTGTTGTAGGCATCCTGCAGGCCGCGGATGACCTGGTTGATGTCGACATCGGCCTTGGCATTGACGATCGAGTAGCCGGCATCGAAGCCGAGCGCGTAGCTCAGGGTGTTCTTGTCGGGCTGGGGGATCTGCTGCGGAGCCTGCTGGGCACCGGCGTTGGCGGGGGCCTGCGCGGTCGCGGCGGTGGCGACGGCGGCAGCAAGGGCAACGGCAAGGACGCGCACGATCATCAAGGTCTCCAGCGGGACGTAGGGCGTGGGGCACCGCCCCACGAACGGTTCGAGGCCGTGGGCCGGCCTCGAGGGCGACGTAGAATAGCGGCGGGGGGCCTGAATCGCCACTGACATTCCGGGCCCCGACACATCCTCATCCACCGCCCGCGCGGAGCGAGCATGCCGTTTAACACCCTGCTAACCGAAGACCGCGGCGCCGTCCGCCTCATCACGGTCAACCGCCCCGACAAGCTCAATGCCCTCAACCGCGAGACGCTCACCGAACTGCATGCGGCCTTCGCCGCCGCGGCCGAGGAGGCCTCGGTCCGCGCCGTGGTGCTGACCGGAGCCGGCCCGAAGGCTTTCGTGGCCGGGGCCGACATCGCCGAGATGAATGGCCTCACGCCGGTGCAGGCGCGGGATTTCTCCCGCCACGGCCAGTCCCTGATGACGCGCATCGAGCGCTTGGGCAAGCCGGTCATCGCCATGCTGAACGGCTTTGCCCTGGGCGGCGGACTGGAGCTCGCCATGGCCTGCCACCTGCGCCTCGCCGCCGACAGCGCCAAGCTAGGACAGCCGGAGATCAACCTCGGTCTGATTCCGGGCTTCGGCGGCACCCAGCGCCTGCTGCGTTTGGCCGGCCGTGCCGCCACCCTGGAACTCTGCCTGCTGGGCGCGCCCATCGGCGCCGAACGGGCGCTGCAACTCGGCATCGTCAACCGCGTGGTGCCGGCGGCCGAGTTGGAAGCCGCCACCTTCACCCTCGCCGAGCAGCTGGCCCGGGCCGCCCCGCAGGCCCTGCGCGGCATCCTCGATGCCGTGCTGCTGGGCGGCGAGGCCGGCATCGACACCGGCCTCGACTACGAGACCCAGGGCTTCGCCCTCGCTTTTTCCACCGAGGACATGAGGGAAGGCACCGGCGCCTTCCTCGCCAAGCGCACGCCGAACTTCACCGGCCGCTGAGCGCGCATGAGCCTGCCCCGCTTCCCCGGAGGCCTTTCCCTGCCCGGGTGGAAGCCGGCGGTGGCGGGCATCGCGCGCCTGCCGCTGCCCCCCGTGCTGCGGGTGCCCCTGCTGCAGCACGCCGGCCTGCCTTGCGAGCCCTGCGTGGCGGTGGACGAGCGGGTGGCCCGCTTCCAGCCGCTTGGCCGGGTGCCGGCAGGGGCGCTGGGCGCGGCGGTGCACAGCCCGGCCGGTGGCCGGGTGCGGGCCATCGAGCCCGGCCCCACCGCCTTGCCCGGCAGGCCCGAAGCCCTGCATGTGCTGGTCGAGGTCGAGACCGGGGATACGGATGAGGCATGGCGCCTGCCGCCGCTCGATCCGCTGAGCGCGCCGGCCGAGGCCGTGCTGGAACGCCTCGCCGAGGCTGGGGTGGCAGGACTGGGCGGCGCTGGCTTTCCCACGGCCGACAAGCTCGCCGCCGCGCGCCGCCTGCTGATCCTCAACGGCGCCGAGTGCGAACCGGTGGTGGTGAGCGATGCCGCGCTGGTGCAGCAGCATGCCGACGACCTCGTGCAGGCAGCGCAGCTGCTGGCGCGCTGCTGCGGCGCTGGCGAATGGGTGCTGGCTCTGGAGGCCGGGATGGAGGCGGCGATCACCGCTGCGCGGCAGGCCCTCGCCGCGGCCGGCGAGGAGGCCGCCCGCCGCCTCGTGGTGCTGCCTGACCGCTATCCGGCCGGAGCCGAGCGCTCGCTGATCCTCGCCGTGGCCGGTCTCGAGCTGCCCGAGGGCGAGCTGCCGCGCCAGCACGGCGTGCTGGTGCAGAACGTGGCCACCGCGGTGGCGGCCCTGCGCGCCGTGCGCGATGGCGAGCCGCTGGTCTCACGCCTCGTCACCGCCGGCGGCCCGGGCCTGCGCGGCGCCGGGGTGTGGGAGGTGGCGATCGGCACGCCGGCGCACTGGCTTGCGAAGGCTGCCGGCGGCTGGGCGCTCGAGGCCCTGGTGCTGCGGGCCGGGGGGCCGATGATGGGAACGGTGCTGCCGAATGCCGAGGTGGCGATCGGCAAGACCACGATCGCGCTGACCGCCTGGCCCGCCCCGCCTCAGTCGCCCCCCCGCCCCTGTATCCGCTGCGGCGACTGCGCCGGAGTGTGCCCGGCCCGGCTGCTGCCCCAGCAGCTGCATGCCCGGCTGCAGGCCGGCGACCACAGCGGGGCGCTGGCGCTCGGCCTGATGGCCTGCGTGGAGTGCGGCGCCTGCGACGTGGTATGCCCGAGCGCGATCCCGTTGAGTGCCGGCTTCCGCACCGCCCGCGAGGCCGAACGTGAGCGCCGCTTCCGGCAGCACCAGGCCGAGGCGGCGAAACAGCGCTTCGAGGCACGCACGGCGCGGCTGGAACGCGAGGCGGAAACGCAGGCCCGCGCCGATGCGGAAGCCCGCACCAAGCGACTCTCCAGCGCCGCTGCCCGAGCCCTGGCCAAGGCCCGAGCCCGGCGCGGCGATGCCGGCGACGGTGCTGGTGGCGACGGCCGCGGAGGCACGGCATGAGCCGCGAGCCGCGCTTCCTCGACAGCCCCCTGCCCTCGCTGCGGCAGGCGCGTAGCGTGCCGGCCACCATGGGCCTCGTGCTGCTCGCGCTGGTGCCAGGCACCGCCGCCAGCGTGCTGGCCTTCGGCCCTGGCCTGCTGCTGAACCTGGCGCTGGCGGCCGTACTGGCGCTGACGGTGGAGGCAGCGGTGCTGGCCCTGCGCGGCGCGGCGCTGAGGCCCGCGCTCACCGACCTCTCGGCGCCGCTCGCCGGTGTGCTGTTCGCGCTCGCTCTTCCAGCTTCGGCCCCGTGGTGGATGCTGCTCGTCGGCATCGTAGCGGCGATCGCGGTGGCCAAGCACCTGTTCGGCGGGCTTGGCCACAATCCCTTCAATCCGGCCATGGTGGGCGTGGCCGTGGTGGTGCTGGCCTTCCCCTACGAGTACAGCCAGTGGACCGTGCCTGGGCATTGGGATGCGGTCTCGCAGGCCACACCGCTTGCGCGGATGCGCGAGGGCACGAAGGCGGGGCTGGCGCTCTCCGAACTGCGCGAGACGATCTCGCTCGCGCCCTGGGCCTGGATCGCCGCCGCCCACGCGCTCGGCGGACTGTTCCTGCTGGCCCTGCGGGTCATCCCGTGGCAGACGCCGGTGGCGGTGCTAGGCACGACGATGCTCCTCAGCCTGCCGTTTTGGCTGTTCGAGCCGGACCGCCACCCCTCGCCGCTGTTCCACCTCGGGGCCGGCGCATTGGTGTTCGCCGCCTTCTTCATCGTCACTGACCCGGTAAGCGGCTGTACCACGCCGCGCGGCCGGCTGGCCTTCGGCGCCGGCGTGGCCCTGCTCACCCTCGCCATCCGCCGTTGGGGCGCCTTCCCCGATGCCGTGGCCTTCGCCGTGCTGCTGATGAACAGCGCCGCGCCGCTGCTCGACCGCCTGCTCCGGCCGCGCTGGTTCGGCGAAAACCGGAGGGCGCCATGAACACCGGCATTGCCCCGTGGCGTTCGGCGCTGACCCTGGCCCTCGTGGCCCTCGTGGGACTGGGCGGCCTCATCGGCCTACGCGCCCTTACCGCCGAACGCATCGCCGAACAGGAGCGTGCCCGCGAGCGTGCGGCCCTGGCACGGGTACTGCCCCCGGCGCTGCACGACAACGCCCCGGACGAGGACCGGATCCTGCTGCTCGCCCCCGGCTGGCTCGGCAGCGAGGCCGCTCTGCCGCTGCGCCGCGCCCGGCGCGAGGGAGAGGTCTCGGCCTTTGTCCTCGAGACTCTCGCGCCCGACGGCTACAACGGAGACATCCGCCTGCTGCTCGCCGCCAGTCGCGAGGGCGAACTCTTGGGCCTGCGGGTGCTGGAGCACCGGGAAACCCCGGGCCTCGGCGATGGCATCGACCCGGAGCGCAGCGACTGGAGCCGGCAGCTGCAGGGCCGCAGCCTGCGCGACCCGCCCCCCGCCAGCTGGCGGCCGCGGCAGGAAGGCGGCGCCTTCGACGCGCTGGCCGGTGCCACCCTGTCCTCGCGGGCGGTGCTGGGCGCCGTGCGGCGCGCCCTAGAGCTCGTCGAGCGCCACGGCGAAGCCCTGGCCGAAGCGCCGGCCGGCGGTACCCTGCGCCTCGACGATGCGCCGGAGGCTCCGCAATGAGTGCTCTGCCTCCCACCCTGCCTCCCCCGCCGCCCCGCGCCATCCTCGAGTACGGCCTGTCGAGCGGCAATGCCGCCACGGTGCAGCTGCTCGGGCTCTGCCCGCTGCTGGCCGTGAGCACCGGGCTGGTGCCGGCACTCGGCCTCGGCCTGGCCACCGTGCTGGCGCTCACCGCCACCAATACCCTCATCGCCCTGCTGCGAAGGCGGACCGGCCGTGACGTGCGCATCCCGGTATTCATCACCGTCATCGCCTGCGTGGTCACCGCCATCGAGCTTTCGATGCGCGCCTTCCTGCCGGCCCTGCACGGCGTGCTCGGCTTGTTCATCCCGCTCATCGTCACCAATTGCGCCCTGCTCGGACGCGCCGAGGCCTTTGCCTCGCGCCAGGATCCGGCGCGCGCCGCGCTCGACGGCTTCGCCGTGGGCAGCGGTTTCCTGCTGGTGCTGCTGGCGCTGGGCGGCCTGCGCGAGCTGATCGGCCGGGGCACGCTGTTCGCCGGTGCCGGGCCACTGCTCGGCCTGCCGGGCCTGGAATGGACCCTGCTGCCCGGCTACCGCGGCTTTTTGCTGGCGGTGCTGCCGGTAGGCGCCTTCCTGCTGCTCGCCCTGCTCATCGCCCTGCGCCAGTACTGGCAGACAAGCCGCCGCGCCCCCCGCCCCCTGCCGGCAGACCACACCGCATGAAGCCCGCCGACCGCCACGAGTTCTTCCGCCGCCTGCGCGAACTGAACCCGAAGCCCACCACCGAGCTGGAATACCGCACGCCCTTCGAGCTGCTGGTGGCGGTGATGCTCTCGGCGCAGGCCACCGACGTGGGCGTGAACAAGGCCACGCGCCGACTGTTCCCGGTGGCCAATACGCCGGCCGGCATCCTCGCCCTCGGCGAGGCCGGCCTGAAGGCCTACATCAACACCATCGGTCTTTACAACGCCAAGGCAGCGAACCTGATCGCCACCTGCCGATTGCTGCTGGAACGACACGGCGGCGAGGTACCGCGCGACCGCGAATCGCTGGAGGCCCTGCCCGGCGTGGGCCGCAAGACCGCCAACGTGGTACTGAACACTGCTTTTGGCGAACCGACCATCGCGGTGGACACACACATCTTCCGCGTCTCCAACCGCACCGGCCTCGCCCCGGGCAAGACCGTGGACGCGGTGGAGAAAAAACTGCTGAAGGTGGTGCCAGCCGAGTTCAAGCAGGACGCCCACCACTGGCTGATCCTGCACGGGCGCTACACCTGCAAGGCACGAAAGCCGTTGTGCGGCGCCTGCCCGGTACGCGACCTCTGCCGCTACAAGAGACAAGACCTCGGCTACCGGATAGGCCGGCTGCGCCACGGCACGTCGTCTCAGACGAAGCCGCGCTCTTGCATCCATCCGGCCACTGCATTGGCCGCCTGTGGCGCTCCGTAATGGTAGCCCTGGCAGATGTCGCAGCCGAGCTGCGCGAGCTTGATCACCTGCGCCTGCCCCTCCACGCCCTCGGCCACCACCTTGAGACCGAAGCCGTGGGCCAAGCGCCACCACCGCGCGCACGATCGCGGCATCCCCGGCGTCGCGCACGATCTGGCGCACGAAGAGCTGATCGATCTTCAGCACGTCCACGGGCAGGCGCTTCAGCTGCGAAAGATTGGAATAGCCGGTGCCAAAATCGTCCAGCGCCAATGCCACCCCCATCTCACGCAGCCGCGCCATCAGGCCGATCGCCCGCTCCGGGTCGAGCAGGGCCGCGCTCTCGGTGACCTCCAGCTCCAACGAGCCCGGCGGCAGGCCGCTGCCCGCCAGTACCGCACGCACACCGTCCAGCAGGCCCGGGTCCTCGAACTGGCGCGGCGAGAGGTTCACCGCCACCCGCGGCACCGCCAGCCCCTCGGCCTGCCATCCACCGAGCTGGCGCACGGCCTCGGCCAGCACCCAACTGCCGATCGACAGAATCAGGCCAGATTCCTCCGCAAGCGGGATGAATTCGGCCGGTGCCACCTGCCCGAGCTCGGGGTGATACCAGCGCAAGAGGGCTTCGAAACCCACCAATCGCTCGCCCGCGAGGGCGACCTGCGGCTGATAGGCGAGGCTGAGTTCGCCGCGCTCGAGGGCGATGCGCAGGTCCTGCAGCAGGCGCACCCTGCGGCCGCGCACGGCGCTGTTCTCGGCGGAATAGAAAGCCACGGTGCCGCCGGGCGCGGTGGCCGGCTCCGCAGTCTCGGCATGGTCCAGAAGAACCTCGGGGGAATCGCCATCGCGCGGGGACACCGTCACGCCTACCGAGGCGTCGAGGAATAGCCGCCGCCCGCCCACCTCCATCGGCTCGGCAAGCGGTGCCAGCACCTCGCGCAGCCGGGCCTCGATGCGCGCCTCGTCTTGTTCACCGCGAAGCGACAAAGCGAAGCGGTGCTCGCCCGAGCGCGCCAGTAGGGCCTCGCTGCCCAGGTGCTGGCGAGCACTGTCGAGCAGGCGGTTGGCGGCCTCGCGCATCACTGCATCGGCCGGGGCCTGCCCCAGCGACTGCCGCAGCACCGGCAACTGGCCCAGGGCGATGCTGGCCAGGGCATGGCCTGGGTGCTCGCTCTGCTCGTGGAGGATACGGCCGAGGAAATGGCCGCGATTCGGCAGGCCGGTGATGGAATCGAACTCGCGCAGCTTCTGCGCCTCGGCCTCGAGCTGGCGCCGCGCCTCGATGCGCTTGGCCGAGCGCCTGAGCTGGGCCTGCACCAGAGAGAGCAGCTCGGTGGGGCGGAAAGGCTTGGTGAGGTAATCATCAGCGCCGAGGTTCATGCCGTCCCGCACCGCCTGACGCTCGTCCAGGCCAGTGAGGAAGACGAAAGGCAGCTCACTGGTGCGGGGATCGGCGCGCAGGGCGGCGAGCAGGGTCTGGCCATCGCCACCCGGCATCAGCACGTCGGACAGGATGAGATCGGGCAGATGCTCGATGGCAAGACCAAGAGCCTCGCTGCCATTCCTGGCCTCGTAGACCACATAACCCGCAGAGCGCAGGGTGGCTTTCAGCACCGCGCGGATGCCGTTGTCGTCCTCGGCCACGAGGATGCGGGTGGCGCTGCCCGAGTCCTGCATCGACGGCCCTCCCCAGGCCCTGCCGGGGCAGTGTAGCCCGGCCGCTCAGAACACGTACTGCGCCCTCAGGCCGAGTTGACCGGGATCGTCGCTGCTCGCCTCGTGGCGGCCCTGCGTCCACTGCAGCATGAAGCGCACCTGCGGAGAGGCATACCAGTTCAGACCCAGCGTGCGCCAACGCCCCCGACTGGCCGCCGCTCGCCCTCGATGAGTCGGGCCGTTTCGGCGCATGAAACCCCATGAACCGGCCATCCCGGACCCGAATGTGAATGAATCATGAGCAAAAGGCTTCAGTCCCGGCGACGCGGGCATTTCGATCACCATGTCAATTGAAACACTGACTGTCACGGAAGCGGACATAGGCTCCTCACATCCCGCCCACCGGACCGCCTGCCATGCGCCTTACCCGCCCGCTCCTCGTCTCCGCCCTGCTCGCCGCCCTCGCCGCCCCGGCCCGCGCCGAGGTACCGATCGACGTGATTGGCAACACCGAGCTCTATTTCGACGCCCTGGTGCATTTCGACCTGTACCAGTACAGCAACGACATCCGACGCGCCGACGGCCTGCCGCTCACCCCGGCCCAGCTGGCGGCCAACACCCTGTCGAACAACGGCCAGCTGCGCCGCGGCGAACTGATCTTCCGCGGCAAGACCCCCACCGGCGAATGGCAGGTGGGCTACGACACCGTAGGCAGTCGCGGTTCGGGCCGCAACGGCCGCTGGCTGGACGTGAGCTACCGCGGCCGCATCAATGCCGACTGGACCTACCGCGTGGGCCAGTTCAAGCAGCCGAACAGCCTCGAGGAACTGACCACCACCCGCAACAACGAGTTCATCTCCAAGGCCACCATCACCAATGCCTACGGCCTTTCCCGCCGCGTCGGCGCCGAACTGGCCTACACCCGCCCGACGGTCACCCTCACCGGCACCTGGTTCACCCGCGAGATCAACGTGAACCAGCGTGTGGGCACCGGCTGGGGCACCCGCGCCACCTGGGCCCCGGTGCTCGATCTGGAGGCCGGCCGCGCCCTGCATCTCGGCGCCTCGGCCGTCCGCGTCGATGCGCTGGGTGACCGCTTCAGCCTCTCCGCCCGGCCGCAGGCCGACATCGTGAGCGTCAATGGCATCTCGGCCACCCTCACCGATGCCCGCGACACCACCATCGGCGGCCTCGAGGCCGTCTGGTTCGACGGCCCGGTGAAGCTGATGGGCGAGTACATGGCCTCCCGTACCCGCCGGCACGGCCAGCCCGCCTACGAGACCAACGGCTGGTACGTCTCGGCGCTCTACACCCTGGGCCCCGAGCGCTACGGCTACCGCAACGGCCTCTACACCACCTCCATGCCGGAAGACCCGGTGCGCGGCCTCTGGCAGCTCGGACTGCGCTACGACCATCTCGACGCCAACGACGGTGCCGTGCTGGGCGGCGTGCAGAAGGCCCTCACCCTCGGCGTGAACTGGTACCTCCGCAGCAACTTCCGTCTCTCGGCCAACTACGTGAAGGTGGACAGCGAACGCACCCAGTCCGGCGTGCTGATCCAGAACAGGCCGGACATCCTCGAGCTGCGCGGCCAGATCACCATCTGAGCCCTGTCACGGAACCGACACCAACCTGACACATACTGACTGGCCGGCGCCGCAAGGCTCCGGCCCGGGAGCCCAACGTGATCCGCACCCTCACCCGCACCTTCGCCCTACTCGCCGGCCTTGTCCTAGCCGCCCCGGGTCTCCATGCCCAAAACATCAATGGCGCCGGCGCCACCTTCGTGTTCCCGGCCATGTCGAAGTGGTCCAGCGACTACGCCGCCGCCGGCAAGGGCCGCGTGAACTACCAGAGCATCGGCTCGGGCGGCGGCATCGCCCAGGCCAAGGCCGGCACGGTGGACTTCGGCGCCACCGACGCCCCGCTTGCGCCGGAGGAACTGGCCGCCAGCAAGCTCATCCAGTTCCCCTCGGTGATCGGCGGCGTGGTGCCGGTGGTCAACCTGCGCGGCGTGGCCGCCGGGCAGCTGAAGCTCACCGGCGAGCTCGTGGCCGACATCTACCTCGGCAAGGTCACCCGCTGGGATGACGCCCGCATCGCCGAACTGAATCCGGGCCTGGCGCTGCCGGCCACCACCATCCGCGCGGTCTACCGCTCCGACGGCTCGGGCACCACCTACAACTTCGTGCACTACCTCTCGAAGGTCAGCCCTGAGTGGAAGCAAAAGGTGGGCTTCGGTACCGCCGTGCGCTGGCCCACCGGCTTTGGCGGCCGTGGCAACGAGGGGGTTTCGGCCTACGTCAAGCAGCTGCAGGGCTCGATCGGCTACGTCGAGCTCAGCTACGCCCTGACCAACAACATGACCTACGCCTCGATGCGCAACGCGGCCGGCAACTGGGTACAGCCCAGCATCGCCAGCTTCCGTGCCGCCGCCGCCAGTGCCGACTGGAAGAGCGCCACCGACTTCAGCCTAGTGATCACCAATGCCCCGGGCGAATCTGCCTGGCCGATCGCTGCCACCAACTTCATCCTGCTGCCGGCCCGGCCGCGCGACCCGGCCAAGGCCCAGGCGGTGATCGACTTCTTCGACTGGGCGTATGCCAACGGCGATGCTGCAGTCGAGGCCCTGGGCTACGTGCCCCTGCCCGACGATCTGGTGGCCCAGGTGAAGGCCTACTGGGCCGAGAAGCTGCCCCGCTGATCCCGAACCCCTGACGGAGTCCACCCATGACCTCGATGCTGCTGCGTACCACCCTCCTCCTCGGCACCGTCGGCCTGCTCGCCGCCTGCGGCGCTTCGCCCACCTCGCAGGAAGGGAGCGAGGCGCCGGCCCGCAGCCCCCGCATCGATGTCACCGGCGCCGGCGCCACCTTCGTCTTCCCACTGCTCTCCAAGTGGTCCACCGACTACGCCGCCGCCACCGGCCACCGCATCAACTACCAGAGCATCGGCTCGGGCGGTGGCATCGCCCAGGCCAAGGCCGGCACGGTGGACTTCGGTTCCACTGACGCCCCGCTCCCGCCCGAGGAACTCGCCGCGGCCAACCTCGGCCAGTTCCCCTCGGTGGTGGGCGGCGTGGTGCCGGTGGTGAATCTCGAGGGCGTGGCCGACGGCCAGCTGCGCCTCACCGGCCCACTGCTGGCCGATATCTACCTGGGGCGCGTCCAGCGCTGGAACGACCCGGCCATCGTCGAGATCAACCCCGGCCTGGCCCTGCCCGATACCAGCATCCGCGTGGTCTACCGCTCCGACGGTTCGGGCACCACCTTCAATTTCGTCAACTACCTCTCGCAGATCAGCCCGGCCTGGCTGGAAACGGTGGGCCAGCCCGGCACCGCGGTGAAGTGGCCCACCGGCGTGGGCGGCAAGGGCAACGAGGGCGTGGCGGCCTACACCAAGCAGCTGCCCGGCGCCATCGGCTACGTCGAATTGAGCTACGCGCTGCAGAACAACATGACCACGGTGAGCCTGAAGAACGCCGCCGGTAACTGGGTGCGGCCGAACATCGAGAGCTTCCAGGCCGCCGCCGCCAGCGCCGATTGGGCCAATGCCAAGGACTTCCATCTCGTCATCACCAATGCCCCGGGCGAAGCCGCCTGGCCGATCGCCGCCACCAACTTCATCCTGCTCTCGAAGGCACCGCGCAATCCGGCGCGCGCCCACGCCGTGCTCGACTTCTTCCGCTGGGGCTATGCCGAGGGCGATGCCCGGGCACAGGAACTCGGCTATGTGCCGCTGCCGCCTGAGCTGGTGACCCAGATCGAGGCCTACTGGGGCGAGAACTTCCGCTTCTGATCCCCGGTACAATCCGCGCTTCGCCCTTCCGGGCGCCGCGCCTGCCCTACCGGCAGGCCCGGCGCCCCTCATTTTCGATCGATCCCGCCGGTAGCTCCCGATGGCATCCGCCAGACCCGAACTCGACCGCCTCGCCCGCCGCGATGCCCGCGCCGACCGGCTGTTCCGCCTGAGCGTGGCAGCCGCCGGCTTCTTCGTGCTGGCCGGCCTGGTGGGCGCGGCGCTGACCATGGCCTGGGGCGGGCGCGAGGCCTTCGCCACCTTTGGTACCGGCTTCTTCACCTCCGACAACTGGGATCCGGGCAACCTCGTCTTCGGCGGCCTCGCCCCCATCGTCGGCACCTTGATCACCGCCGCCATCGCCCTGCTCATCGCCGTCCCGGTGAGTTTCGGCATCGCGATCTTCCTCACCGA
>BPKK01000015.1 GCA_026005095.1 Silanimonas sp.
ACGGGGCGCCGTCCGAGACCGGAACCAGCGGCGATGGGGCCGGCGAAACGCCGGAGCAGGGGCCTGCCTTCACCATCGCCCCCGACCTCCCGCCTGCCGACGAGCGCGAAGCCGAAGCGGCCTATGCCGCGCAGCAGGTCGCCCTGCAGGCAGCCGCCGAAGCGGAGCGCCTGGCGGAAGAGGCGGCCGCCCGGCGCGCCGAGGCCGAGGAGGCGCGTTTGGCCGAGGAGGCGCGTTTGGCCGAGGAGGCGCGGTTGGCCGAGGAGGCGCGTTTGGCCGAGGAGGCGCGGTTGGCCGAGGAGGCGCGGTTGGCCGAGGAGGCGCGTTTGGCCGAGGAAGCGCGGTTGGCCGAGGAGGCGCGTTTGGCCGAGGAAGCGCGGTTGGCCGAGGAGGCGCGGTTGGCCGAGGAAGCGCGGTTGGCGGCCGAGCGCGAGGCGGCAGCCTTCGCCCAACTCCAGGCCGAGATCGCCGAACAGGCCGCCCGGGAGCAGGCGGAGCGTGAGGCCCGCGAACAGGCCGAACGCGAGGCGCAGGCGGCCGAGGAGGCGCGGTTGGCCGAGGAGGCACGGCTGGCCGAGGAGCGCGCCCGTCTCGAGGCCGAGCGCCAGCGCCTTGCCGAGGAAATCGCCCGCCGCGAGGCGGCGCGCGCCGCCGAGGCGGCCGCCGCAGCTCCCGAGACGGGCCGCGCCGGCCTGTCCTTCGAGGGCGTGGCGGTGCCCGATGCCGGCGACCCTGCCGATCCGGATGCGCCGCTCGACACCACCGACATCGACCTCGACCTGCTCGAGATCTTCCTCGAGGAATCGCGCGATTTGCTCGACCACAGCGACGGGCTGGTGGCCCGTCTGCGCGACGCGCACGAAGACCGTGAGCTCATCACCGGCCTGCAGCGCGACCTGCACACCCTGAAGGGCGGGGCGCGCATGGCCGGCGTCTGGGCCGTGGGCGAGCTCGGCCATGCCATGGAATCGCTGCTGGAAGCGGTGGCCGACGGCCGCCGCCAGCTCGATGCCAGCGGCATCATCGTGCTCGAGCGCTGCTTCGACCGCCTGCACGCCATGATTGCCCGGGTGGCCGAGCGTAAGGCCATCGTCCAGCCCAATGGCCTGATTGCCCAGGTGAACGCGCTGGCCGCCGGCGAACCGCTGGCCGCTGCCGAGGCCGCCTTGGCGGCCGGCGAGGCAGGGACTGGCGCCCCGGCCCCGGCGCCGCTGGAGGTGCCGCGCAAGCCCAAGCTCGGCGAACTCTCGCGGCCGATCGCCGATGCCGTGGACGAGGACGATGGCGGCGCCCTGCGCGCGGCCCAGGAGCAGGTGCGCATCCGCGCCGACCTGCTCGACAAGCTCGTCAACTACGCCGGCGAGGTGGCGATCTACCGTTCCCGCCTCGAGCAGCAGCTCGGCGCCTTCCGCGCCAACCTCAACGAGCTGGAGCAGACTACCACCCGTATCCGCGACCAGCTGCGCCGCCTCGAGATCGAGACCGAAGCGCAGATCGCCTCGCGCTACCAGCGCGAGGAGGAGGACGACCGCGACTTCGACCCGCTGGAATTCGACCGCTTCTCCACCCAGCAGCAGCTCACCCGCTCGCTGGCCGAGTCGACCAACGACCTCGGCAACCTCTACGACTCACTGGACGAGTTGACCCGTGGCTACGAGGCCCTGCTGCTGCAGCAGTCGCGGGTGAGTTCCGACTTGCAGGAGGGCCTCATGCGCACCCGCATGCTGCCCTTCGAGTCGCTGGTGCCGCGCCTGCGCCGCGTGCTGCGCCAGGCCTGCGCCGATACCGGCAAGCAGGCCCAGCTCAAGGTGGATGGCGCCAGTGGCGAGATGGACCGTTCGGTGCTCGACCGGATGACGGCGCCCATCGAGCACATGCTGCGCAACGCCATCGCCCATGGCCTCGAGATGCCGGAAGAGCGCCGCCGGGCGAAGAAGGATGCCGAGGGTACGGTGCGCATTGTGGTGGCGCGCGAAGGCTCGGAAGTGGTGCTGCGCATCAGCGACGATGGCCGAGGTCTCGACCGCGAGCGCATCTTCGCCAAGGCGGTGGAGCGCGGCCTGACCACGCCGGACGCCCAGCTCAGCGATGAGCAGGTATACGGCTTCATCCTCGAGTCCGGCTTCTCCACCGCCGAGTCGGTGAGCAGGCTCGCCGGCCGCGGCGTGGGCATGGACGTGGTCTACAACGAGATCCGCCAGCTCGGCGGCTCGCTGCAGATCCGCTCCACCCCGGGCAAGGGCAGCGAGTTCACCATCCGACTGCCCTTCACTCTCGCCGTCACCCAGGCCGTGTTCGTCAAGATCGGCGAGACCCGCTTCGCCGTGCCCATCGCCTCGGTGCAGGGCGTGGCCCGCATCGGCCGCGAGGAGCTCGCCAGGCAGGAGCGCGAGGAGAAACCCACCTTCCGCTATGCCGGCGAAGACTACGGCATCTATGATCTTGGCCGCCTCGTCGGCCATGCGCCGGCGAAGGCGGAAGGCAGCCTGCAGATGCCGCTACTGCTGGCGCGTTCGGGCGACCTGCGCGCCGCCATCTGCGTCGACCAGGTG
This sequence comes from Silanimonas sp., assembly GCA_026005095.1. Lineage (GTDB taxonomy): Bacteria > Pseudomonadota > Gammaproteobacteria > Xanthomonadales > Xanthomonadaceae > Silanimonas. The sequence continues at coordinate 2,553 of BPKK01000015.1, forward strand.
CTGGGCAGCCGCGAGATCGTGGTGAAGCCGGTCGGGCCGCAGGTCAGTTCGGTCTCCGGCATCTTCGGCGCCACCATCATGGGCGATGGCTCGGTGGTAGTGATCCTCGACGTGGCGCCGCTGGCCCGCCGCTACAACGCGCTGGCTGCCGAAGCCGCGGCCTCCGACCGCCCGGCGGCGCCGGCTGCCGCGCCGCTGGCCGAGCGCCGGGTGCCCTACGTGATGGTGGTGGACGACTCCATCACCATGCGCAAGGTCACCGGCCGCGTGCTGGAGCGCCACAACTTCGAGGTGGGCACGGCGAAGGACGGCGTGGATGCCATCGAGAAGATGGCCGAGCGCGTGCCCGACCTGATGCTGCTCGACATCGAGATGCCGCGCATGGACGGCTACGAGCTGGCGCAGACCATGCGCGGCGACCCGCGCCTGCGCGACGTGCCGATCATCATGATCACCTCGCGCACCGGCGACAAACACCGCCAGCGCGCCTTCGAGATCGGCGTGAACCGCTATCTCGGCAAGCCCTACCAGGAGCCGGAACTGATCCGCCACGTGTTCGAACTGCTGGCCGAGGTGGCCGCCCGTGGCTGAGGGCGTGCCGCTGAAGGTGGCCCTGCTGGCCCGTGCCGGCGAGGCCCGCGGCCAGCTGCGCCGCGCGCTCGACGAATTCGGCGCCGAGCTGGTGCTGGAGGCCGACCCCAACGAGCTCGATGCCGGGCAGCTTGCCGGCTCGGGCGCCACCACGGTGCTGGTCAGCGTCGAGCCGGCCGTCGAATCGGCCCTGGAGCGGCTAGAGACCGTGCTACTCGCCCCGGGCCTCACCGTGCTCTATGACGAGGCCGAGACCACGGCGAGGCTGCAGGGCTGGGACCTCAACCGCTGGGCGCGGCATCTCGCCGCCAAACTGCTCGGCAAGGACGTGCTGCCGCCGGGCGCCGAGCCGGTGCCGCATGCCGAGGCGGCCGAGCACCTGGTGGCCGCCCCCCTGCCCACGCCCTCGGCGCTGGCCGCCGGTGCCCGCATCGAGGACTACACCGCCGAGCTGGAGCAGATGGCGGCGGCGGTGCCGAGCGCCGAGTTGCCGAGCGACCTGCCGCCGCCCGAGCTCTCGCCGGGCGGGGAGGGCGGGCCGCCGGCCTGGGCGGCCCCGCCGGCGGCGGAAGGGGACCCCGGGGCCTTGGCCCTGGACGATGCCGCCCTGGCCCAGGCCCTCGGCGCTACCGATGCCCCGCCGCCCGAGCGCGAGCCGGCTTCGGCGGCGGAGCCGCAGCGCCTGCCCGACGAGGCCATCGACCTTTCCGGCCTGGAACTGATCGATGATCCGGCCGAGGCCGTGCCGCCACCGCCTTCGGTCTCGCTGCTCTCGGCGAAGGAGATCCGCTTCGATGCCTCGGTCATCGAGGTCGAGGAGCTCACGCTTTCCGAGGAGGAACTGGCGGCCTTCGGCGAACTCGGCGCCCCCCTGGCGGCAGAGGTTGCCGGGGCCGGGCCGGAAGGCGAGGAAGCCCTGGAGCTGGACGAAGACCTGGCGAAGCTCGCCGCCTCCCTCGACGAGAACCTGGAAGCCCTGAGCGTCGAGCCCGTTGCCGAGGAGCCGCTGGCCGCGCCGCGGGAGGAGCGCCCGCCGCCGCCGGATGTCTCGCACCTGCGCCTGGATGACGGCGCAGCACCGCTGGAGACGCCGGCTGCCACCAGGCCCCGCTTCGACTTCAGCGGCCTGTCGCTGGAGCTGGCCCCGGTGGACGAGACCCCGGCAGCCCCGCTGCCGGCTGCTGCACCGGCTGCGCCGCCGCCGGCGCTCGACATCGGCCATCTCAGCCTCGCCCCGCTTGCCGACGCCGGGGGGGAGGCCGCCGCCGCGGTACGCACGGTGCTGGTGCTCTCCGGCATCGGTGGCCCGGATGCGGTGCGCCAACTGGTGCGCGCCCTGCCGGCCAGTTTCCCGGGCGCGGTACTGCTGAAGCAGAACCTCGACGGCGGCCGCCACGACCGCTTCGTGGAGCAGCTGGCCAAGATCAGCCGCCTGCCGGTGGCGCTGTCGGAACCGCATGAAACGCCGCCGGGCAATGCCGTGCGGGTACTGCCCGATGGGGCCAGTGCCGCAGGTGCCTTGAGCTTCCCGAAGGAGGGCGGCGTCGCCGCCCTGGTCGAGGCGGTGGCCGCGCTCGATGGCGCCATCGTGGTGCTGAGCGGTGCCGACGAGGCCGCCATCGAGCCCCTGAAGGCGGCGATGGCGGGCGGCGTGCGCGTGCTGGTGCAGGATCCGGCCAGCTGCTTCGACGGCAAGGTGGCGGGCGTGCTGCGCGAGGCGGGCGCCCCCGCGGTGCCGGCCGCCGATCTCGCCGCCCGGCTCGATGCCTATTTCTCCTCCTGATCCGGACGCCCCATGAGCGAGCTTTCGAACGACATCCGAGGCGTGCTGATCGCGGTGGGCGGTGGCCGCCTGCTGCTGCCCAATGCCAACGTCGCCGAGGTCATCTCCTACTCCGAGCCGGAGCGCATCGAGGGCGCGCCCGACTGGCTGCTCGGCGCCGCCCGCTGGCGCGGCTGGCGCCTGCCGGTGCTGAGCTTCCCGCAGCTCGTGGGCTGGCCTGCCGACACCGCCCAGCTCGGCGCCAAGGTGGCCGTGCTCAAGGCCCTCGGCGGCAATCCGCGCCTGCCCTATTTCGCGGTGGTCTCGCAGGGCTTCCCGCGCCTCGTCAGTGTGGGCCGCGAGCGCCTGGTGGCGATCGAGGACATGAAGGACCTGCCGCTCGGCGTGCAGGCCCGGGTGCAGCTCGGCGAGGACGTGGCCGTGATCCCCGACCTGCTCACCGTGGAACTGCTGGTCGAGGAAGCCCTGGCCAAGGCGGCATAAGGCCCTCCGGCTCAGGCCCAGTCGCCGTAGAGCGCCTGCAGGGCGGCCAGCACCGCCAAGCCTGCCGTCTCGGTGCGCAGCACCCGGGGGCCGAGCCGTACGCCCTCGAAGCCGGATTGCGTGAGCAGGCCGAGGTCGCGCTCGCCAAGCCCGCCCTCGGGCCCGATGACCAGCACGAGTGGCCGGGAGGCATCGATGTCCAGCGCCCTCAGGGCGCGGCCCTGGTGCGGGTCGAGGATCAGCCGCCGGGCCGTGGCGGGCAGGGCGGCCACGGCCTCATGCAGGGGCAGGGGCTCGGCCACCGCGGGCAGGCGCGCCCGCCCGCTCTGCTCGCAGGCCGCGGCCACCACGCCGCGCCAGTGGGCGAGGCGGCGTTCGGCGCGTTCGCCCTCCAGCCTCACCTCAGTGCGTTCGGTGAGCACCGGCTGGATGGCGTGCACGCCGAGTTCGGTGGCCTTCTGCAGGATCAGATCCATCTTGTCGCCGCGGGCCACCCCTTGCAGCAGGGTGATGGCGAGCGGCGATTCATTGCCGCGCGCCTGCATGCCCTCGACGGTGAGTTCGACCGCCTTCTTCTCGGTGCCGGTGATCCGGGCCGGATAGTCGTGGCCATCGCCGTTGAACAGGGTCACGGCATCGCCGGCGCGCAGGCGCAGCACGCGTAGCAGGTGCAGGCTCTTGTCCTCGGGCAGCGGCACTCGCTGCCCGGGGGCTAGCGGCGCCTCGACATGGCAGCGGATCAGGCGCATCGGGCGTAGGCCTCGAGGGCGGCGGCGGTGGCGCGTTCCAGCACGGCGATCTCCGCCTCGCCGATGCAGTACGGCGGCATCCAGTAGAGCACGTTGCCCAAGGGGCGCAGCACGGCCCCGGCGGAGAGCCCGGCGCGGTAGGCGGCGAGCGCACGGCGCCGGGGGTGGTCGGCATGCGGGCGGCGGCTCGCGCGGTCTTCCACCAGCTCGAAGGCGAGGATCATGCCGGTCTGGCGCAGGTCGCCCACCAGCGGGTGCTCGGCGAAGCGCGCGGCGGCGGCACCGAGCCGGGCCGACAAGCTGCGGTTCGCCTCGATGGCCTGCGTGGACTCGAACAGATCGAGAGTGGCATTGGCGGCGGCGCAGGCCACCGGATTGCCGGCGAAACTGTGCGAATGCAGGAAGGCGCGGCTGCGGTCCTCGCTCCAGAAGGCCTCGAACACCGCCTCGGTGGTGAGCACCGCCGAGAGCGGCAGGGCGCCGCCCGAGAGCCCTTTCGACAGGCAGAGGAAGTCCGGGGCGATGCCGGCCTGTTCGCAGGCGAACAGGGTGCCGGTGCGGCCGAAGCCCACCGCGATCTCGTCGGCGATCAGGTGCACGCCAAAGCGGTCGCAGAGCTTCCGCGCCTCGGCGAGGTAGGCCGGATGGTGCATGCGCATGCCGCCGGCGCACTGCACCAGCGGCTCGAGCACCAGGGCGGCGATGGTCTCGCCTTCGCGTTCGAACAGGGCGGCGAGCGCGGTGGCGGCGCGGCGGGCGCAGGCCTCCGGCGATTCGCCCGGCGCGGCGTGGAAGGCATCGGGCGAGGGCACCAGCCGCGGCTCCAGCAGCAGCGGGGCGTAGATGCGGCGGTAGAGCGGGATGTCGCTCATGGCCAGCGCGCCGAGCGTCTCGCCGTGGTAGCCGTTTTCCAGCGCCACGAAGCGGGTGCGCTGCGCCTGCCCGCCGTTCTGGTGGGCGTGGAAGCTCATCTTGAGCGCGATCTCGATCGCCGCGCTGCCGTTCTCGCCATAGAACACGCGGCGCAGCGGGGCGCGCCCCGGCTCCCGCGGGGCGAGCGCCACCAGGCGCTCGGCGAGCCGCAGGCCGGGCTCGTGGGCGAAGCCGGCGTAGATCACGTGCTCCAATTCTGCCGCCTGCGCGCCGATGGCGGCGGCGATGTGCGGATGGGCGTGGCCGAAGAGGTTGGTCCACCAACTGGAGATGGCATCCAGCCAGCGCGTGCCGTCCAGGCCTTCGAGCCAGGCACCGTGGCCACGCCGCACCGGCAGCAGGGGCAGTTCGCCACGGTGTTCACGCATCTGCGTGCAGGGGTGCCAGACCACGGCGAGGTCGCGGGCAAGGAAAGCCTCGACGCCGTCCTCTGCTAGCATCGGCGCGATGGAAGCGTTCTCGTTCATGCCCCGAATGATGGTGAGCCGGGCCGCGGCTGTCCATGCGCGATCGTGGCCGCGTGGCGCATGGGGCCGGCCATGAGCCGGCCACTGCCCATCGTCCATGGCCGCGAGGAAGTCGATGTCGGGGCCTACCGGCTGGAGCGCGTGGACCTCGAGTTCAGCAATGGCGAGCGCCGCCGCTTCGAGCGCCTGAAGAGCAAGGGCCATGGCGCGGTGATGATCGCCGCCCTGCCGGACCCGGAGACCGTGCTGCTGGTGCGCGAGTACGGCACCGGCACCCACCGCTACGAGCTTGGCCTGCCCAAGGGCAAGATCGACGCCGGCGAGACCTGGGAGCAGGCCGCGGGCCGCGAGATGCGCGAGGAGATCGGCCATGGCGCGCACCGCCTCACCCGGCTGCGCGCGCTCAGCCTCGCGCCCACGTACATGAGCCACGAGATCCAGCTGGTGGTGGCCGAGGACCTGTTCCCGGACCGCCTGCCCGGCGACGAACCCGAGCCGCTCGAGGTCCTGCCCTGGCGCCTCGACCGCCTGCATGAGCTCATGCTGCGCGAGGAGTTCTCGGAAGGCCGTTCGATCGCCGCCCTGTTCCTGGTGCGCGAATGGCTGGCCCGGGGCCGGCCACGGCCATGAGCGCGGCGGAGGTTCCGGCGGCGACGGGGGCCGGCACGCTCGACCGAGCCGCTCTGCGTGCGCCGCTCGTCGCGCTGGCCCGGCGCGCCGGCGAGGCCATCCTCGCGGTGTATGCCCGCGATTTCGGCGTCGAGGCCAAGGCCGACCGCTCGCCTCTCACCGAGGCCGATCTCGCCTCGCACCGGGTGCTGGTGGCGGGCCTTGGCGCGCTGGCGCCCGGCATTCCGGTGCTGTCCGAGGAATCGCCGGCCAGTGAAGTGGCCGAGCGACGCCGCTGGCGGCGGCTGTGGCTGGTCGATCCGCTCGATGGCACCCGCGAGTTCGTGAAGAAGAACGGCGAGTTCTGCGTCTGCATCGCCCTCGTCGAGGACGGGGTGCCGGTGCTTGGCGTGGTGCATGCGCCGGTGGGCGACACGGGCTGGTCGGCGCTGGCCGGCGGGGGCGTCTGGAAGCACGGGCCCGAGGGCCGCGAACAGCGCCTCGCCCCGCGCCCGGCCAGCGTGACGCCCCCCACGCTCGCCGGCCTGCGGGTGGCGGCCAGCCGCTCGCATCTCGATGCCCGCACCGCCGCCCTGCTCGAACGCCTGCCCGGAGCCGAGCGGGTGGCGCTCGGCTCGGCCCTGAAGTTCGGCCTGCTGGCCGAGGGCCGGCTCGACCTCTACCCGCGCTTCGGCCCCACCTCGGAATGGGATACCGCCGCCGGGCAGTGCCTCGTCGAGGCCATGGGCGGTGCCGTGCTCGATCTCGAGGGCCGGCCACTGCGCTACAACCAGCGCGATACCCTGATCAATGGCGATTTCCTCGCGCTCTCCGACCCGCGCCTGCCCTGGGAGTCCCTGCTTGACTGAGGCCCTGCGCCCCGAACACCGCGAGGCCCTGGCCGCGCTCGGCCTTGCCGTTGAGGCGGAGGCGCTTGGCCGCCTCGAGACCCTGCTCGCGATCATGGCGCGGCTGCGCGATCCCGAGCGCGGCTGCCCCTGGGACGTGAAGCAGGACTTCGCCAGCATCGCCACCTACACCATCGAGGAGGCCTACGAGGTGGCCGAGGCCATCGGCCGCGGCGATCTTTGCGACCTCAGGGACGAGCTCGGCGATCTCCTGCTGCAGGTGGCCTTCCATGCACGGATGGCGGAAGAGCGGGGCGCCTTCGCCTTCGCCGATGTGCTCGCGGCGATCAACGACAAGATGATCCGCCGCCACCCCCACGTGTTCAGCACGGCCTCGGTGGAGGATGCCGATGCCCAGACCGCGGCCTGGGAGCGGATGAAGGCCGCCGAGCGCGCGGCGAAGCGCCGCGCGGGGGATGCACCGCCCTCGGCGCTGGACGACGTGCCGGCGGCCCTGCCGGAGTGGCAGCGGGCGCTGAAGCTGCAGAAGCGTGGGGCGAGCGTGGGCTATGACTGGCCGGGCCCGGCGCCGGTGATCGACAAGCTGCACGAGGAAATCGAGGAGGTGCGCGAGGCGCTGGCCCTGCCGCCCTCGCCGGAGCGGCAGCAGGCGCTGGAGGACGAGATCGGCGATCTGCTGTTCGTGGCCATGAACCTCGCGCGCAAGGCCAGGGTGGACCCGGGCGCGGCGCTGCGCCGCGCCAATGCCAAGTACGAGCGCCGCTTCCGGCAGATGGAGGCGCTGGCCCGTGCGCAGGGCCGCGAGTTCGCCACCCTGACGCTGGCCGAGCAGGAGGCGCTGTGGGCCGAGGCCAAGCGCCACGAGCGTGGCCTTGATGCGGCCGCGACCGCCGGCAGGTAGGCTCTCGAGAGTGGCCGCGTGACGGCCGGCTTCCGCCCGAACTCCCGCTCCCGACATGAACGCCAGCACCGGGTTTTCCTGCTTCCGCGACTTCTACCCCTATTACCTCGGCGAGCACCAGAACCGCACCTGCCGCCGCCTGCACGTCATCGGCTCGGCCGGGGTGCTGCTGATCCTCGGCCTCGTGCTGTTCCAGGTGGTGAGCCCGTGGTGGCTGCTGGCGCTGCCGGTCTGTGGTTACGGCTTTGCCTGGGTGGGGCACTTCTTCTTCGAGCACAACAAGCCCGCCACCTTCAGGCATCCGCTGTATTCGCTGATGGGCGACTGGGTGATGTTCAAGGACGTGCTCACCGGGCGCATCCCGTTCTAGGCCGGCGCCGCGTGGGCGCCGCGCGCGCTCATTCGAGGAAGAGCAGGAAGGCCGCCACCACGATCAGCACGAAGGCGGCCACGTGGTTCCACTTGATGGCTTCGCCAAGGTAGCTGATCGAGAAGCCGGCGAACACGGTGAGGGTGATGATCTCCTGCATGCCCTTCAGCTGCGCTGCCGAATAGACCTGGTGGCCGAGGCGGTTGGCCGGCACCATCAGGCAGTACTCGAAGAAGGCGATGCCCCAGCTCACCAGCACCACGGTGGCGAGCGGCGCGGCCTTGTACTTGAGGTGCCCGTACCAGGCGAAGGTCATGAAGAGGTTCGAGCCGATGAGGAGCAGGATCGGCAGGACGTAGGGGCTGGTGCTCATGGCCTGAGGACGTGGTCGGTGAATCGGGGTGTGAGTTTGCCCGGCCCGCCCGTTTGCTTCACGCCCGTGTCACCCACGCTGTCGCCCAATGCCTGCACGGTTTCACAAACCTGAACACGCCGTCATCACATCCCTGAAGGAGCCCGCCATGCGCCGTGACGATCCCGCCGGACTGATCCTCGTGGTCGAGGACAACCGCAACCTTTCCGAGATGATGGGCGAATACCTCGAAACCCGCGGCTTCGGCGTGGACTACGCCGGCGACGGCCACGACGGCTACCGGCTTGCCGTGGACAACAGCTACGACGTGATCGTGCTCGACCTGATGCTGCCGCGCATGGACGGCGTGGAGCTGTGCCGGCGCCTGCGCAACGAGGCCAAGAAGAGCACCCCGGTGCTGATGCTCACCGCCCGCGACACCCTGCAGGACAAGGTGATCGGCCTCGACGCCGGTGCCGACGACTACCTCGTCAAGCCCTTCGCCATCCAGGAGCTGGAGGCCCGCCTGCGCGCCCTGATCCGCCGCGACCGCCGGCAGGTGAGCGCCGAGGTGCTGAAGGTGGCCGACCTCGTGCTGGACACCGCCTCGCTGCGGGTGACCCGCGGCGGCAAGGAAATCCAGCTCTCGCCGATCGGCCTGCGCCTGCTCACCATCCTGATGCGCGAATCGCCGCGGGTGGTGAGCCGGCGTGACATCGAGCGCGAGATCTGGGGCGATGGCCTGCCGGATTCCGACACCCTGCGCAGCCATCTGTACAACCTGCGCAAGGCCATCGACCGGCCCTTCGACAAGCCCCTGCTGCACACCGTGCAGACCGCGGGCTACCGTATCGCCGACCTCGACACCGCGCCCTCGGCATGACCGACGCCAGCGGCCTGCGCCGCAAGATCTGGATCGCCTTCATCCTGCAGGCCGCGGCGATCAGCTTCGCCGCGGTGCTGGGCGTCTACGGCGCTTCGGCGGTGTTGAAGCACCTGCTGATCCAGCGCGCCCTCACCGAGGAGGCCGCGCATTTCTGGAAGCGCAGCGAGGCCGATCCGGCCGCGGCGGTGCCCGATACCTTCAACATGACCGGCTTCCTGCGGGTGGACGGCGAGCCGGACGATGCCCTGCCGCCGCCCCTGCGCGGCCTGCCCGAGGGCTACCACAGCCTGCCGCGCTCCGAGGGCGGCTCGCTGGTGCTGGTGGAACGGCGCGGCGACCGCGTGCTCTACCTGCTGTTCAAGCAGGAGCAGGTGGATGCCCTGGCCTTCTGGTTCGGCGTGGTGCCGCTGGCCCTGGTGCTGATCGTGGTCTACATCATCGCCTGGACCACCTACCGGGCCTCGAAGCGGGCGGTCTCGCCGGTGATCTGGCTCGCCTCGCAAGTGCAGCGCTGGGACCCGAAGCATCCTGAGGTGAGCGCGCTCAAGCCTGAGAACCTGCCGGTGGACGTGGAGGGCGAGACCCTGGTGCTTGCCTCCTCCCTGCACGATTTCGGTGTGCGCATCGAGGAGCTGGTGCAGCGCGAGCGCAACTTCACCCGCGATGCCTCGCACGAGCTACGCACCCCGCTGGCGGTGATCCGCATGGCCACCGAGATGATGCAGGCTGACTCGGTGTGCTCGCCGCGCCAGCAAAAATCGTTGAACCGCATCCATGGCGCGGTGCGCGACATGGAGACCCTGATCGAGGCCTTCTTGATCCTCGCCCGCGACGGCGATACCGGTCTGCCGCCCGAGGCCTTGCGTGCCTCCGCCGTGGTGGAGGAGGAGCTGGAGAAGGCCAGGCCCTTGGTGGCGAACAAGCCGGTGGCGCTCGAGCTGGTGGTGGAGTCGGACTTCCGCCTGGTGGCCCCGCGCCGGGTGGTCTCGGTGCTGATCAGCAACCTGCTGCGCAATGCCTGCTATTACACCGATGCAGGCGCGGTGCGGGTGCACGTGGCATTCGGCGAGATCCGGGTGGAGGATACCGGCATCGGCATGTCGCCCGAGCAGCTCGAGCGCGTATTCGAGCCCTTCTGGCGCGCCGATACCCAGCGCGCCGGCGGCCAGGGCATCGGTCTGTCGATCGTGCAGCGGCTCTCGCGCCGCTTCGGCTGGCCGGTGCATCTCGCCAGCGAGGCCGGCAAGGGCACGGTGGCCACGGTGCGCTTCCCGCAAGCCGAGCCGCCCTCCGACGAAGACCTGGATTGAGCCGCGGGCTCGCCCCGGCCTAGAGTCGGAGTCTGCCCCTGCGTTCCGGAGCCGTCCCGATGCGTCTTGCCTGCTGCGTCTTGCTGCTCGCCGCCTGCGTCCTTCCCGCCCTGGCCGGGGCTCGCCCGGCGCCGTCGCCGGCGGCGGACGACGCGCCGGCGCCCGTCGCCCTGGTGATCCACGGCGGTGCTGGCGTGATCACCCGCGAGCAGCTCTCGGAAGCCGACGAGGCGGCCGTGCGTGCCGACCTCGACCGGGCGCTGGATGCCGGCCACGGAGTGCTCGTGGCCGGTGGTACGGCCCTGGAGGCGGTGGTGGCCGCGGTGCGGGTGCTGGAGGACTCGCCCTGGTTCAATGCTGGCAAGGGCGCGGTGTTCACCGCCGAGGGCGGGCATGAGCTGGATGCCGCGGTGATGGAGGGGCATACCGGCCGCGCCGGAGCCGTGGCCGGGCTGCGCACGGTGCGGAACCCGGTGCTGCTGGCCCGAGCGGTGATGGAGCACAGCCCGCACGTGATGCTGGCCGGCGAAGGCGCCGAGCGTTTCGCCGACACCCGCCCCGAACTCGAGCGGGTGCCGAACGACTGGTTCGACACCCCGCGCCGCCGCGAGCAGCTCGAGGCAGCGCGCGAGCGCGCCCAGCGCCAGGCTGCCGGGCAGGCCGTTGCCACCCCGGCCGAGGCCCGCTTCGGTACGGTGGGCGCAGTGGCCCTCGACCGCCACGGTCATATCGCCGCTGCCACCTCCACCGGGGGCATGACCTACAAGCGCTGGGGCCGGGTGGGCGATGCCCCGGTGATCGGCGCCGGCACCTACGCCAGCACGGGCTGCGGCATCAGCACCACCGGCTGGGGCGAGTTCTACCTGCGCAGCGTGGCGGCGCATGCCATCTGCGCCCGGGTGGAACTGCGCGGCGACCCGATCGGGGCCGCCGCCGAGGACGTGATCAACGGCCTCATCCCGGCCATGGGCGGCGACGGTGGGGCCATCGGCCTCGATGCCCGCGGCACCATCGTCATGCCCTTCAATACCGCCGGCATGTACCGCGGCTGGGTGGCGACCGACGGCCGCCGCGGCACCGCCGTGTTCCGCTAGGCTTGAGACCACCGCCGCCCGGGGAGAGCGCCATGTTCGACGAGGAAACCGAACGCATCCGCAAGCAGCAGAAGTTCCTGCAGGATGTCGAGCACGCCATCCGCGACGTCAACCGCGACATCCTGCAGGCGCACATCCGCCGCCTCGACCGCGGCCGTTTCGTGGCCTTCGCCACCCGTGTGGCGGAACTGCGTGCCGAGTACCTGAAGGCGGCGCTGGCCCTGGCCGAGAGTCGCGGCGGCGAGGATTTCGCCGCCCTGCGCGCCCATCGCCAGGCCTTCGAGGAGGCCCGCGACGCCTTCGCGGCGCTGGAGCGGGCGATCGAGCGCGGGTATGTGGATATCGACGAGCCCTGAGGGCTATCAAGGGGAGCGCCTGCCTTCGCGGTGATTGCGCCCCCATGCCGCTCAGACTCTGCGTCCAGCGCCGTATTCGCGGGCGCTCGGCATCCTGCCTCGCTCACGGGGGCGCACTCCCCGCGGGCGCGGCGCTCCGGATGTCTCGCCGCGAGCCGCGACGTCGCGGGTGGCGTTTCGCGGCAAGCGAGCCATGGATGGCGACCGCCACTCGCACGGAGCTGGCGCTCCAGCAAGAAACGCCGCGTAGAACAGGCAGACGCCCCGTCCTCAACCCAGCACCCGATGCCGCCGCCAGAAGCGCAGGCCCGCCTCCAGCACCTGCGACGGGGCTTCCACGTGCGGGTAATGGCCGATGCCGGGCAGTTCCACGAGATCGTCCTCGCCCAAGAGCTCGCGCCAGCGCTGCGCGGCATGGGCGCCGGAGACCGGATCGGCGCTGCCATTGACGAGGGCCATCGGTACCGCCACACGCTCCAGCGCCCCCACCCAGCGGGCGCGATGCTGCCGCCGTTCCTTCAGGTAGCCCGATAGGGCGGGCAGCACGCGGCGGCCGTCTCCGGTTTCGAGCAGCTGCCAGAGGCCATCGATGAGGCGCGGATCGGGCGGGGTATTGGGGCCGAAGACCGCGCGCAGGCTGGCGGTGAAGCGGCGGCGGGTGGAGAGCCGGGCCAACAGCGGCCCGAGCAGGGGCGTGGCCAGCAGGCGCTGGATCGGCCGCGGCCGGTGGGCTTCGGGGAAGATTCCGCCGTTGAGGAACAGCACCGAGCGCAGCTGCGGCCGCGGCTTGCGCCGATCGAGCTGGCGGGCCAGCAGCTCCTGCGCCACGGTGTCGCCGTAGTCGTGGGCCAGCACGTGGTAGTCCCAGGCCCCTTCGCGGCGCAGCAGCCACTCGCAGAGCTCGGCCTGCTCGCCGATGGTGTAGCGGTGGCGTTCCGGCTTGGCCGAATCGCCGAAGCCGAGGAAGTCGAGGGCGAGCAGGGAGAAGTGCTTCGACAGCGGTTCCCAGAGCGGCGCCCAGTCCCAGCTCGCGGACGGAAACCCGTGCAGGAGCAGCAGTACCGGCAGGCGCGGCTCGACCTGGCGGCGGACGAACAGGCGGCCGAGCGGCGTGGGCACGCGTTCGCCGCCTTCTCGCCAGTGACCAAGCTCGAAGAAGCCAGGATCGCTTCCGTCCGGCGGCATCGGGGAGGGAGAGCCAGGGGGCACGGGTGGCGTCAGTCCACCGCCACCGAGGCGGCATGCTCACGGGTGGCCTCGAAACGCACATCGGGGGCGCGTTCCTGGGCGAGCTGCAGGTTCACCCGCGAAGGTGCGAGATAGACCAGGTGGCCGGCGGCATCCACGGCGAGGTTCATGGCGTTCTTCTCGCGGAAGGCTTCGAGCGTCCGCTCGTCTTTCGCGTACACCCAGCGCGCGGTCTGTACGGGTACCGGCTCGAAGCTGGCATCCACGCCGTACTCGTCCTTGAGGCGGTAGGCCACCACGTCGAACTGCAGCATGCCCACGGCGCCGAGGATCAGGTCGTTGCTCATCAGCGGGCGGAAGAACTGGGTGGCCCCTTCTTCGCTGAGCTGGGCCAGGCCCTTCTGCAGCTGCTTTAGCTTGAGCGGGTCGCGCAGGCGGGCGCGGCGGAACAGCTCGGGGGCGAAGTTGGGGATGCCGGTGAAGCTGATCGCTTCGCCCTCGCTGAAGCTGTCGCCGATGGCGATGGTGCCGTGGTTGTGGATACCGATCACGTCGCCCGGCCAGGCCTCGGCGGCGATCTCGCGATCCGAGGCCATGAAGGTCAGGGCGTTGGCGAGCTTGAGCTCCTTGCCGGTACGCGGGTGGAACACCTTCATCCCGGCGCTGAAGCGCCCGGAGCAGATGCGCATGAAGGCCACCCGGTCGCGGTGCTGCGGGTCCATATTGGCCTGGATCTTGAACACGAAGCCGGTGAGCTTCTCTTCCTCCGGGTGCACTTCGCGGGTGGTGGTGGCGCGCGGCCGCGGCGGCGGGGCGTGCTCGACGAAGAAATCGAGCAGTAGCTGCACGCCGAAGTTGTTCACCGCCGAGCCGAAGAACACCGGGGTCTGCCGGCCTTCGAGGTAGGCCTGGGCATCGAAGGGGTTGGAAGCCCCCTGTACCAGTTCCAGCTCGTCGCGCAGGGCGGCCAGTTCCTGCGCGCCGAGGCGGCGTTCCAGTTCGGGGTCGTCGAGCTTCAGGATGGTGGAATCCTGGCGGGTGAAGTTCCGGCCCGGCTCGAACAGGTGGACTTCGTCGTCGACGAGGTGCACCACGCCCTTCAGGCGCTGGCCCATGCCGATCGGCCAGGTGATCGGCGCGCACTGGATGCCGAGCACCTTCTCCACTTCGTCGAGCAGTTCCAGCGGCTCCTTGCCCTCGCGGTCGAGCTTGTTGATGAAGCTCATGATCGGCGTGTCGCGCATGCGGCACACCTCCATCAGCTTGATGGTGCGTTCCTCCACGCCCTTGGCGCAGTCGATCACCATCAGCGCCGAGTCCACCGCGGTGAGCACGCGGTAGGTGTCCTCGCCGAAGTCGGCGTGGCCCGGGGTGTCGAGCAGGTTGACGATCTTGCCCTCGTAAGGGAACTGCATCACCGAGCTGGTGACCGAGATGCCGCGCTCCTTCTCCAGCGCCATCCAGTCGGAGGTGGCGTGGCGGGCGGCCTTGCGGCCCTTGACGCTGCCTGCCATCTGGATTGCGCCGCCGAACAGCAGCAGCTTCTCGGTCAGCGTGGTCTTGCCGGCGTCGGGGTGGGAGATGATGGCGAAGGTCCGGCGGCGCCGGGTTTCGGTGCGTTGCTGGGACATGCGGGCCACGCCGGCACGGGGCCGGCGGCTCGGGGGAGGCGGGAAGGGCGACGATTATACGCCGCGGTGCCGGGCCGCCCTGCCCGAAGGCGCAGGCGGCCCGGTTCAGTCGTCGGTGGGCAGCAGGCCGCCGCCGGGCGCCGCCATGCGGAAGGGCAGGGAGAGCAGCTCGCGGCCGTCATTCACCTGCACCGCGAAGTGCAGATGCGGGGCCGTGCTCCAGCCCACGCTGCCCACCGCGGCCAGCACCTGCCCGATGGCCACCGGCTCGCCGGTTCGCACCCGGGCGCTGTTGTGGGCGATGTGGGCGTACAGGCCCATCGAGCCGTCGGCGTGCAGCACCCGCACGAGGTTGCCACGCTCCTTCAGCGCCGCATCGGTGCCGCCCTCGCGGAACTGGTCGATCACCTGCATCACCACGCCTTCGCGGGCGGCCAGCACCGGCGTGCCTTCGGTGGCGGCAAGGTCGATGGCGAACCAGTTGGCCGCATCGCGGTGGCTGACGCGGCCGCCGAAGCCCTGGGTCAGGGTCCAGGCCGAGCCGGCCGCGAGCGGAAAGGCATAGGGCCGGCGCTGCTCCGGGGGCAGGGGCAGGGGCGCGCCGGGCCGGGTTTCCGAGGCCAGCTCTGCGATGTCCCCCCCCGGGAAGCGGCCAAGATGCCGGTACTCGCCGGCCTCGAGCACGGCGCTGCTGCGCTCATGCGGTCGGCGCGGGTCCCAGACCAGCACCTGCACCGGCCCGCCGAGGCGGTTCTGTACCAGGGCCGTGCGCTCACCGGAGGGCAGGCGTTCGGCGGCGAGTTCGATGCTGGCCTGCTGCGCCATAGTGGCCGCCGCGGCAAGCGTGGCGGCCAGCGCGGCAAGGACGCCGGCGCGAAGGCCGCGCCGGTTCAGGGGCATGTCTCGGGCAGGCCGAGAGTGCGCGCGATGTCGCGCCAGTCGAAGGCGCTGAAGGCCGCATCGCCGTTCGAGGCGTAGAGCACGCCGGCGGGGAATCGGGCACTGGGCGCCTGTGAGAGCCAGACCCCGTCGGTGAGCGAGGTCGCCTCGCCGGCGAACTGGCCGCGCGGCGCCAGGGTGGCGCGGTCGAAGACGCGGAAGACCGTGCGGTCGTGGAACTGGTCGGCACCGATCCACACGCCGCTGCCATCGGGGCAGGCCCAGAGCGCGAGACCTTCGGCCTGGGCGAGGAAGTCGCCCACGCCCATGTCGCGGCCGGCGTAGCGGCCCTCGAGGTCGTAGACGCGGTAGCCGGTGCCGGTGGGCACGTCCTCTTCGGCCACCAGCAGGCGGCCATGCCCGGGGTCGCCCACCACCGATTCCACCACCCGCAGGGCACCGGTAGGCGAGGTGTCGCCGGCTGCGCCGGCGAAGCGCGCCGAGACGGCATCGCCGTCCACCAGCAGGGTGTAGCGCTTGAGGCGGGCGTCGAGCTTCGCCAGCACCGGCACGATCTCGTGGCGCCCGCCTTCCATGTAGCTGTCGGTCACCCAGACCTCGAGCGTGCCGGCCTCCGGCTCGTGCAGCCACAGGCCGTAGGGCGAGCGCAGCTCGGCCTCGCCGAAGGTGGCGAGCGGGGTGAAACCGGGCAGGGCGAGCACCTGCACGCGGCGGTTGTCGCGCTCGGCCACGAAGAGTCGGTCGCCCCAGGCGAACACGCCGTTCGGGCGGTCGAAGCGGCCGGGCTCGGCGCCGCGTCCGCCGACGCGGCGCAGCAGGGCGCCGGTCTCGCCATCGAAGACCACGAGCTGGTGGCTCTTCTTCGCGGTGCCGATCAGCCAGCGGCCGCCCTCGGGCGTGAGCCAAGCCGTGGGCGAATCGACCTCGTCCGGCGGGTTCGCCGGGGTGATGAAGGCTTCCGCGACGACGGCGTGGGCGATGCCGGACCCCGCAAGCCGCGGCTCCTCGGTGGCCCGTTCGTCCGGTTCCTTCGCCCCGCGCCACAGGGCGCAACCGGGCAGCAGCAGGACGGCGAGCCCCAGCGCGAGGGCCGGGCGGACGGTCGAGGGCAGGGGCATGGCGGACTCCAAAGCAGACCGGAAGCATAGACGGCACGAGGGCCGCTTCGCACGGCTCATCAGGGCCGGAGGCGGCGGTGCGGGCGGCCCGGAAGGACCGCCGGGCGCAGGAAGTACTGGTCGATCGGCTGCGGACGGTCGATGCCGTAGCCCTGGCCGAAATCCACGCCGAGTTGCGTCAGCCGTTCGCGGATCGCGTCGTCCTCGACGAACTCGGCGATGGTGCGCTTGTCGATGCTGCGCGCGATCTCGGCGATCGAGCGGACGATCGCCAGCGACAGCGCCGACGACTCGATGTCGCGGACGAAGCCGCCGTCGATCTTGAAGAAGTCGACGTCCAGGCGGCGCAGGTAGGCGAAGGAGCAGAAGCCGGCACCGAAGTCGTCGAGGGCCAGGCGAAGCCCCAGCCCCCGCGCCGCGGCGATGAACTGCGGGGCGTCGTCGAGGTCGCGCACCGCCGAGGTCTCGGTGATTTCCAGGCAGACCTTCCCGGGCGGCACGCTGCTGCGCGCGAAGCGCTCGCGCAGGAAGTCGGGGAAGCCTGGGTCGTTCACCGAGGCCGCGCACAAGTTGATGGCGCAGGTGTCGAGTTGGGCCAGGGCCTGCGGATGGCGCTCGAACCAGGCCAGCGTGCTGTCGACGACGTGGCGGTCGAGCCGTGGGCCCATGTGGAATTTCTCCGCTGCCACGACCACCGGACCCGGCGGCAGCACCTCCCCGCTCTCCGGGTCGATCATGCGCAGCAGGATCTCGAGGTGCCGGCCACCGTGCTCCAGGCCTTGCAGGTCGGCGATGCTCTGGCAGTACAGGCGGAAATGGCCGTCGCGCAGGGCCGCGTCGAGGCGGACGGCCCACCGCAGCGCGGCCGTGTGTTCCGCGACGGCGTCCTGTGCCGACTCGTAGGCGGCCAGCCGCAACAGCGTCGAGTAGTCCGCCTGCCCGCGACGGAAACGGATCGCCCCGATGCTGGCCGAGGCCGAGACGAGGTTGCTCCCGCTGGCCTGGCGGTAATCGCGCACCGCCGCCAGCACCTGGTCGAGCCGCCCGGCGCTCGCCTCGGGGTCCCGGTCGTCGAGCAGCAGGACGAACTGGTCGCTGGCCAGCCGTCCGACCAGGCTGTCGGGCGGCAGCACCGCGCGCAGCAGGCCGGCGATGCTGCACAGGAAGGCGTCGCCGGCGGCTTGCCCGCCGGCGTCGTTGACGAGCTTGAAGTTGTCGATGTCGAGCACCGCCAGCAGCAGCGGCTGCCCCTCCGGCCCGTGCGACAGCGTCTCCGTGATCCGGTGCTCGAGGCCCTGCCGGTTGGCGAGCCCCGTCAACTCGTCGGTACGCGCCCGCGCCAACGCCTCGCAGCCGAAACGCCTTGCCGCGCCGATGGCCGCCATCAGGATCAGTGGCGCCACCGTCAGCGTGATCAGCAGGAGCAGCAGCACCAGCGTCTCGAACGTCGTTTCGGGTCGACGGACCGCGCCGTCGTCCGACGCGGCGATGAGCGCCAGCACCATTCCGCAGGTCAGGGTGCCCGCGGCCACCAGCCGGGCCGGGAGGCGGATCGCCCCCACATCAGCACGATGGTCGGCAGGGCCAGCAGGGACTCGGCATTGCGGACCCGGGCGCCGTCCACCGACGCGACCAGCAGCAGGGCCATCGCCAGCGCCGCGCTCCACGCCAGGGCTTCGCCGCCCCGGCGGAGCCCCAGCCCGAACACGGCGTCACCGGCGCGGGGCCACAGCAGCGAGAGCCCGGGGGCCAGCACCGCGGCACCGAACACGTTGGCGACCAGCCACTTCAGCGCGGCATCTGGCACCGCCGACAGCGGGGCGAAACCCGCCGCGACCAGCCCGGTCACGCCGAACGGAAGGCTGGCCACGGCCAGGGCAAGGCCGCAGAGCGCGACGTCCCCGCCGCTGGCGAGGTCCATGCGCCGATGCGGGCCGAGGCCGCGGTGACGCGCCAGCGTCGCCCCGGCCAAGGCGCCGATGACGTTCGCGGCCATCGTGAACGGGATGAAGACCGCCGGCACGTCGGTGCCGGTGAGCGAGAAGACCAGGTCCGCGGCGGCGACGAGTGGCCACCAGCGCCGTCCCTCGAACACCAGCAGCACCAGGCTCAGCGCGCCCGGCGCCCACAGCAGCACCACCGAATCGGCGCCCACGACCAGCCGGTTGCCCAACACGCCGCCCACCCAGTACAGGGCGATGAAGCCGAACACGAGCATCCCGGAGCGGAGCGTGGCGGTCATGGGGCGGTCACGAAGGACGTCCCTCGAATCCTAAGCGGCCCGTGGGCGGCCGTGCGGCCGGCGTCCGTCAAACCGGGTGTCTTCGAACCGTCGTCGGGCTGTCATCCGGCGGCAACGCCCGGGCCTCGGAATAACGCTTTTCCAACGCAGGACACTCCATGACCCGCCAGCCCTTGACGACGGCCATCGCCGTCGCCCTTGCCTCCGCCGTCTTCGCTCCCGTCGCCCTCTCGCAGGCCGCCGTCGCGACCGCGGCCCCGACGCCCGCCCAGCTCGACCGCGTCGAAGTGGTCGGCGAGATCATCTACCGCGACCGCACGGCGGCCACCGCGCCGGTGCTGAGCTACGACCTTGCCTACTTCCAGCGCTTCGAACCGCTCACCGTCGGCGACATGCTGAAGCGCGTGCCGTCGGTCACCTTCGTCTCCGACGTGCTGGAGTACGACGGCGTGCGCCTGCGCGGCCTCGATTCGGGCTACACGCAGATCCTCATCAACGGCAAGCGCGTGCCCGGTGCCGGCCTCGACCGCAGCTTCTTCGTCGACCGTATCCCGGCCGAGATCGTCGAGCGCATCGAGATCGTGCGCTCCGCCTCGGCCGACCGCAGCGGCGACGCCGTCGCCGGTGCGCTGAACATCGTCCTCCGTGACGGCTATTCCATCGACGGCGGCTACCTGCGCGCCGGCGCCACGTCGTTCAACGACGACGAGATCGAGCCGACGTTCGGCGCCTTCTGGGGCGGCGAAGCGCTCGGCGGCAACCTGCTGGTCGGCGCCAACCTCCAGGGCCGCCGCAACCCGAAGGACAAGTTCAGCCAGCGCTTCGACGCGCCGGGCGGCACGCTGGACAACACCGAGGTCCAGACCGACGTCCGCTCGGGCAAGGACTACGCCTTCAATGCCGACTACCGCGTGGGCGTGGGCGAGACCGGGGAGCTGCACCTCTCGGGCATGTTCGTCCGCACCGACCGCCTCCAGGAAGAGGACTCCATCGAGTACCGCAGCGGTCTGGCCAACACCGCCAACCTGCTGACGGTCAACGAGAACGACCTCGACATCCAGACCGACAACTACACGTTCGGCGCGGGCTTGAAGTGGGCGATGGCCGGCGGCGAGACGGAAGTCCGCCTCGACCGCGCCGGCATCACGGACAGCCAGTTCGAGTTCGAGAACGAGTTCGAGTACCTGCGCGACAGCAATCCGTTCCCGGAGGACGACCGCTTCACCCGCGACGTCACCGACCTGCTGATCGAGGACGATGAAACCACGGGCGAGTTCGCCCACGAGCGCGACGCGGGCTTCGGCAAGCTGAAGTTCGGCCTGCAGGCGACGCTCAAGGAGCGCGAGACCCGCATCCTCGACGCCAC
This sequence comes from Silanimonas sp., assembly GCA_026005095.1. Lineage (GTDB taxonomy): Bacteria > Pseudomonadota > Gammaproteobacteria > Xanthomonadales > Xanthomonadaceae > Silanimonas. The sequence goes on from BPKK01000015.1 coordinate 22,751, forward strand.
GCGCTACCGCGTCACCATCCCCAACGCGCCGGGCGTGCGTCCCGCCATCCCCGGCCCGACGCAGCCGCTCTCGCCGGCCCCGGGCGGCCTCAACACCATCGAGGAAACGCGTTTCGAGCCGTTCGTGAAGCTCAACGGCACGCGCGGCACGATGGAGTGGGAAGCCGGCCTGCGCTACGAGCAGACGGACATCGAGATCAACGACCGCACGGTCGCCGCGGCCGACGCCCGCACCGAGACCGACTACGGCTTCCTGCTGCCGTCGGCCCACCTGCGCTGGAACCTCGACGACACCAACCGCGTCACGGCCTCCATCGCCCGCACCGTCCGCCGCCCGGATTTCAACGCCATCTCGCCGGCCCTGCTGGAAGCCGAGGCGGGCGACAACGACGTGCTCGGCAACCCGCTGCTCGATCCGGAATCGGCGTGGGGCCTCGACGTCGGCTTCGAGCGCCGCCTCGGCGAGCGCGGCATCGTCGGCGTGAACCTGTTCTACCGCGACATCACTGACCTCGTGGAGTTGGCCAACACCGGCGACGAAGGCAGCGAGGGCCCGGGCACGGTCGTCCTGCAGCCGCGCAACACCGGCGACGGCCAGGTCTGGGGTGCGGAGTTCGATCTGTCGACGCCGCTGTCGGCCCTCGGCCTCGACAACACCGGCGTGTTCGTCAACTACAGCTGGCTGGACAGCGAGATCACCGACCTGTTCGGCAAGCGTCGCTTCAACAACCAGTCGAACTACGTCTACAACGTCGGCTTCATCCAGGAGCTGCCGTCGCTGGAAGCCTCGTTCGGTGTGACCTTCCGCAAGCAGGGCGATGCGCCGAGCCGCATCGTCGGCGAGGAAGTGCTGACGAGCTACGACGGCGACCTCGAGGCCTTCATCGAGAAGCGCTTCGGCAAGGCCTGGGTGGTTCGCCTGACGGGCATCAACCTGCTCGACCAGAGCAAGGACGAGGCCTTCGACAAGTTCACCACGATCGAAGACCAGATCAACCGCGACTACGACGAGTACGAGCTCGAGACCGAAACCGGCGGCCGCGCGGTGCAGCTGATCGTCCGCTACCAGTTCTGATCCACGAAGGCCGGGGCGGCTTGCTGAACCGCCCCGGCTTCTCCGGAGGCCATTTCGTCTGAGTCACGCCGCCATGGCGTGACCCGTGTTGCCGGCGTAGTACGCCGCCTCCGCTTCCGCCGGGGGTATGTTGCCGATCGACCCCAGCAGTCGGCGATGGTTATACCAGTCGACCCACCACCTCTTCGCGGCTGCGCCACGAGCGCCGGTGGGTAACCTCGGTCTTGAACAGCCCGATCACGGTTTCGGCCAGCGCGTTGTCGTAGCTGTCGCCGACACTGCCCACCGACGGCTCGATGCCGGCCTCGATGAGCCGGTCCGTGTAGCGGATCGACAGGTACTGGCTGCCGCGGTCGGAATGGTGGATCAGGGCCTTCTCGCCGGGCCGGCGCGCCCACACGGCCTGCTCGAGCGCGTCGAGCACGAACTGGGTCTGCTGCGACGAGCTGGCCCGCCAGCCGACGATCCGCCGCGCGAACACGTCGATCACGAAGGCGACGTACACGAAGCCCTGCCAGGTCGGCACATAAGTGAAGTCGCTCACCCATAGCGCGTTCGGCCGGTCGGCGGTGAACTGCCGCTTCACCAGGTCCATCGGCTTTTCCTCCACCAGCTCCTGCCCGATCCACTTGCGCGGCTTGCCACGCACCACGCCCTGCAGGCCGGCTCGGCGCATCAGCCGTTCCACCGTGCAGCGGGCCACTTTCACGCCTTCCCGGTGCAGCTGCCGCCACACCTTGCGCGCTCCGTAGGCCTGGCGGTTCTCCTGCCAGACCCGGTCGATCTGCGGCGCCAGCGCCTGTTCCCGATGCCAGCGGGCCGGCTGGCGCGTCGGGTCGGCCTGGCGGCTGGCGTGTTCGTAGTATGTCGACGGGGCGATCGGCAGCACCTTGCAGATCGGCTCGACCCCGTAGGCGTCGCGGTTGCGATCGATGAAGTCCTTCAGGACTTGTACCGGCGGTCGAGCTCCGCCTGGGCAAAAAACGCCGACGCCTTGCGCAAGATCTCGTTGGCCTGGCGCAACTCGCGCACTTCGCGCTCCAGGGCCTTGATCCGGGCCTGCTCGTCGGTCGTCAGCCCGGGCCGAAGCCCGCTGTCGCGCTCGGCCCGCCGCACCCACGTCCGCAGCGTCTCCGCCTTGCAGCCGATCTTCCCAGCCACCGACGTGATCGCCGCCCACTGGGAGCTGTGCTCGCCCTGGTGATCCAGGACCATCCGCACCGCCCGCTCACGCACCTCGGGTGCGTACCTCGTCAATTTGTTGCTCATGGCTCCATCCTCTCAAGGTTTGGAGCCTCCGGGAAAGGCGGGGCGGTTCATGCCGTCCCGGCCGGTTCAGGCGGAAACAGGAAAGGGCCGCATCGCTGCGGCCCTTTCGTTTGCCCGGCGCCGCCGCATGCGGCGGCGCCTTCGAGGCCTTACTTCGCGTCGAGGTCCTGGCCGAAGAGGCCGAGGTAGAGCGCCTTGTAGACCTGCGTGGCGTCGATGGTGCCCTCGATCTTCGAAGCACCCGGGCCGATGCCGCGCGCCACCAAGCCGCCGGCGCTGTCCGAATCGCTGGCCCAGGTGAGGTAGAAGGGAATGCGGTGGCCGTCGCGGTCCGGCGGGGTGAGGAAGGGTTCGCCGCCGTTGCTGGACAGGGGCGAACCGACCGCGGTCCGGTCCGGCAGCGGGCGCGGCAGCTCGTCGAGATCGTCCGAGGTGGCGTTCAGGCCGGCGTTGTCGGAGTCGGAGGCCACGATCACGGTGAGGCCGGGGTCGCGCTTCGCCTCCGCTACCGCCAGGGCGATGGCGCGGTCGGCGCCGATCGCCGCCTCCAGCGTAGCCATGGCGTTGTTCTTGCCGGAGAGGTTGTCCGTCGCTTCCTCGTTGCCGACGATGAAGTAGCCGTTCGGCGCGCCGCGGAAGCGCTCGAGGATGAAGGCCAGCATCTCGTCGAAGCGCGGAGCCTGCGGCTGGAAGGGCGGCAGGCCCTGCTCGCGCATCGCCGCCGCGTCGAGTTCGTTGAAGGTTTCCTCGTGGGCGAACAGGCCGAGCACGCGCCCGGTCTCGGGGGGCAGGGCCAGCAGTTCCTCGCGGGTGAAGACCACGGTGTAGCCCGCGGCCCTGGCTTCCTCGACGAGGTTGCGGCCGTCCTCGCGCGAGCCTTCGCCGTGGCGGCCCATCACCCCCCTGGGCAGGAAATGGGTCTCGCCGCCGCCAAGGGCGATGTCGGGGCGGGCGGCCAGCACCTGCGAGACGATCTCGGCGGCGTCCTTGCGCTGCGGCACCGAGGCGAGGAAGGCGCCGGTGCCCGGCTCGGCCAGGGTCGAGGAGTTGAACACCGCCACTTTCTTGCCGGCGGCCTGGGCTTCGCGCATCAGGCTCATGGCCTTGCCGGAGGCGGCCACCGGCACCTGCCCGTCGATCATGCCGAAGCTGTCCAGCTTTGCCCGCACGCCGAAGGCATGGGTGGTGGCGCCGGCGTTCGAGCTCTGGTTCACCGCTTCGGCGGTGGGCCCGACGTAGAGCGCCACCCGCGGCAGGGCATCCCAGGCCAGCCGGCCGTCCGGGCCGACGAACATCAGCCGGGTCGCCATCCAGGTGTTCGCGCCCATGCCGTCGGGATGCAGGAAGATGGCGCTGCGCGGGCCGGCGGGGAGGAGCGGCTTCCGCGGCCGGGGCGGACTCGCCCCTGGCGCAGGCGGCGAGCAGCAGCACGAACGGGGCGGCGAGGACGAGGCGCAGGGCAGGCAGGGGGCACAGCGGCATGCGGCAGGCTCCATGAAGAAAACGCCCGAGCCTAGGCGGAGCGGATGACAGTTTCGGGTCGGAGTCAGGCCGCCGGGCCGGGCCCCTCGCCGGGCGGGCCGGAGAGCACCAGCATCAGGCCGGCGGCTGCGGGGTCGGCATTGGGGTCCTCGCGGAAGGCCCGGGCGCCGGCCTCGGGGTCTGTCCCCGGGGCGGGCTGCCAGAGCGCCCAGCCATTGCGCCCTTCCGCCTTCACCCGGTACAGGGCGCGGTCCGCCAGCGCGATCATCTGCTCCCAGCTCGGCACGCCGCGGATGCCGGGGAACAGCGGGTAGGCGGCGAATCCGACCGAGCAGGTCACCGTGGCCTGGGTGCCGTCACCGAAGTCGAAGGGCGTGCCGGCGACCCTGTGTCGGATGCGTTCGCCCAGGGTGGGCAGATGGCGCCGGGGCAGGGGGCGGAACACCAGCAGGAACTCCTCGCCGCCCCAGCGCACGCTGTAGTCGCCGCTGCGCACCAGTCCCTCCAGCCGGCGGGCGAACTGCTGCAGCACGAGGTCGCCGGCCTGGTGGCCGTGCACGTCGTTGATGCGCTTGAAGTGGTCGATGTCGATCAGGGCGAAGGCCATCACCTCGTCCTGCGCCGCCTCGGCCATCGATTCACGGTCGTAGAAGGCGATGTCGGCCGGGATCTGGCCGGCGAGGTAGCGGCGGTTGCGCAGGCCGGTGAGCGGGTCGGTGAGGCTGGCCTCGCGCAGGCGGCGGTTGGCCTCTTCGAGCGCCTCGGTGCGCTGGCGCACCAGGGCCTCCAGGCGCTCGCGCTGCTGCCGATGACGCCGCACCTGCCAGCGGTAGGCCGCAGCGGCGAGCAGGCCGGCCAAGGCGAGCAAGAGCAGCCTAAAGCCGATGGTCTCGTGGAAGTGGGGGGCGATGCGGAAGTGCAGGCGGGCCGGGGTCTCGGCCCAGCGGCCATCGTTGTTCGCCGCCAGCACCTCGAAGGTGTAGGGGCCGGGGGGCAGGTTGGTGTAGCGCAGGCTGCGCCGCGAGGGATCGTCGAGCAGCCGCCAGTCCTGGTCGTAGCCGACCAGCCGCACCTTGAGATCGACGCTGGCCGGGGCCTGGAAGGAGAGCGCGGTGAACTCGAAATCGAGGTCGCGGGCCTCGGCCCCGAGCTCGAGCACCGCATCGCCCCTGGCCCAGCACGTCGATCCAGGCTCTCGCGGGCACGGACGCGCTCGATGACGGTGCTTGGCGGGTGCGGGTTGTGGCGGATGGCGGCGGCGTCCATCACCACCACGCCGTCGCGGGTGGGCAGCCACAGCTCGCTGCCGGCGAGGAAGCCCTTGGCCAGCCCGGCGCCATTGCAGCAGTAGCCTTTCTGCCCGCCACGGCGGTCGCCGCGTTCGTTGAGCAGCATCTCGCCGCGCAGGCCCCGGCGGCGGTCGGCCAGGGCGGCATCGAGATCGGCGAGCGGCACCCGGTAGATGCCGCGCAGGCCGGCCACCCACAGATAGCCGCCGTGGTCGGTGAGGAAGAAGGCCGAGTTCACCGGCAGGCCGTCGGCGCTGCCGAACACCTGCCAGTGGCCCCGCCCGTCCTCCAGCACGATCCGCTCGTCCAGGGTGCCGAGCACCCGCCGGCCGTCGGCCAGGGCGTGGATGGCGGTGATGTCCATGGTTTCGTCGAGGCCGGCGCCGCTGCCCACCGGCTGCAGGGCGTCGCCGTCCACGCGGAACAGGCCGCCCTGGGTGCCCACCAGCAGCTGCCGGCCATCGTGGTGCAGCACCCGCGCGGGCGGCACCGGGCCGCCGTCGGCGCGGTGGACGGGGCGCAGGCGGCCTTCGCCGTCGAGCACGGAAAGGCCGCGGGTCCCGGCAATCCACAGCCGGCCGTCGGGGGTTCTCAAGAGGGCATTGATCTGCGAGCCGTCCAGGGCCTCCAGCCCGGGGGGCGTGTGCAGGCGGCCGTCCGCCTCGCGGCGCACCAGGCCACCGCGGGTGCCGATCCACAGCCCTCCGGCCTCGGGCAGCAGGGTGTAGACATTGGTGTGCGGCAGGGCCGCGCCCGGCACCACCCGGGTGAAACGCTGGCCATCGAACACCGCGAGGCCATCATTGGTGCCCACCCAGGTGCGGCCGTCGGCGTCGCGGGCCAGCGACCAGACCAGCGGGTCGTGCAGGCCCTCGGGCACCGAGTAGCGGCGGGTCCAGCCATCGCGCACCCGCAGCAGCCCGGCCCACTGGCTGCCGAGCCAGAGGTTGCCCTCATGGTCCTCGGCGATCGCCCGTACCGAGAGCCCGACCGGCGCTTCCCGCACCCATTCGTGCACCTCGCCGCCGCGCAGCCGCGCGAGGTGGGTGGTGGTGGCCACCCAGAGGCTGCCTGCGGCATCGACATACAGGGCCTCGATCGCGCTGCGGGCGAGTTCCGGGTCGGCCTCGACGCGCTCCCAGCCGCCCTCCGGCCGGCGGCGGAACAGGCCGGCACTGGTGCCGGCCCAGAGCCGCCCGCCCTCCTCGGCCAGCCGGGTGACGGTGGCAGACTCGGCCTCCGCGGGCAGGGGCTCGAATTGCGGTTCCCCGCCCGCCCTGGGCAGGGTGTACAGGCCGCCGCGGCTGCCGACGAGCAGGCCCTCCGGCCGCGCCAGCAGGGCGTGGGCCGGGCGCGGCAGGGGGTGGCGTAGCCGCAGCTCGCCCGCCTCGACCACCGAGACCCCGCCGGCATGGCTGGCATGGAGGCGTCCCGTGGCATCGAAGGCCAGGGCCAGCAGGTCGGGGCGTGGCGTGGCATGCCCGGCATCGGCCGGGACGGCGTGGAACTGCCCGGCCTCGTGCACCGCAAGGCCGCGGTAGGTCGCCACCCAGAGCCTGCCATCGGGTCCGGCCCGCAGGTCGCGGATCCACTGCCCGGGCAGGCCGGGGCTGGACTCCGGCCGGTAGGCGGTGAAGCGGATGCCGTCGAAGCGGGCGAGACCGGCCTGGGTGCCGGCCCAGACATAGCCCTGCCGGTCCTGGGCGATGGCGAGCACGCTGATCTGCGGCAGGCCCTCCTCGATGCTCCAGGCATCGCGCACGCAGTGATGGAAGGCCTTGCCCGGATCCAGCGCCGCAGCCGTGCCGGCGAGCGCCGCGGCCGCCAGCGCGAGCCCGGCCAGGCAGGCCTTCCAGGCGGGCGGCGGGCGGGGGGGCGGGGGCGTCATGCCCCCTAGTTCAGCACTCGATGACGTTCACCGCCAGCCCGCCGCGGCTGGTCTCCTTGTACTTGTCGCGCATGTCGCGGCCGGTCTCGCGCATGGTCTTGATGACCTTGTCGAGCGAGACCTTGTGGCTGCCATCGCCGCGCAGCGCCATGCGGCTGGCATTGATGGCCTTCACCGCGCCCATGGCATTGCGTTCGATGCAGGGGATCTGCACGAGGCCGCCGATCGGGTCGCAGGTCAGGCCGAGGTTGTGCTCCATGCCGATCTCGGCGGCGTTCTCCACCTGCCCCGGGCTGCCGCCGAGCGCGGCGGTGAGGCCGGCAGCGGCCATCGAGCAGGCCACCCCCACCTCGCCCTGGCAGCCCACCTCCGCGCCGCTGATGCTGGCGTTCTCCTTGTAGAGGATGCCCACCGCCGCGGCGGTGAGCAGGAAGTCGTGGATGCCCTCGCGGCTCGCCTGCGGGCAGAAGCGCTCGTAGTAGTGGCCCACCGCCGGGATGATGCCGGCGGCGCCATTGGTGGGTGCGGTCACCACCCGGCCACCGGCGGCGTTCTCCTCGTTCACCGCCAGGGCATAGAGGTTCACCCAGTCGAGGATGGTGAGCGGGTCGCGCAGCGCCGCCTCGGGCCGGGCCTGCAGCTCGCGCGCCAGCGCCGGGGCGCGGCGGCCCACCTTCAGGCCGCCCGGCAGCACGCCTTCCTCGCGGATGCCGCGGGCCACGCAGGCGCGCATCGCCTCCCAGATCCGGTCGAGGCCCTCGCGGATCTCCGCCTCCGGCCGCCAGGCCTTCTCGTTCTCGAACATCAGCCGGGCGATCGACAGGCCGCTTTCCCGGCAGCGGGCCAGGAGCTCGTCGCCGGAGTGGAAGGGGTAGGGCAGCTCGGTGGTGTCGGCCACGATGCGGTCTTCCGCCGCCTCGTCCTGGTTCACCACGAAGCCGCCGCCCACCGAGTAGTAGTCGCGGGTGGCGATCACGCCGCCGTCGGCGGCGTAGGCGGTGAAGCGCATGCCATTGGTGTGGTAGGGCAGCTTCTCGCGCTTGTTGAACACGAGGTCGCGCTTCTCGTCGAAATCGATCTCGTGCCGGCCCATCAGGCGGATCCGCTTCGTGCCGCGAATGCGCTCCAGCGCGCCGGGAATCAGGTCGGGATCGATGCGGTCCGGCCAGTGGCCCTCCAGCCCCATCAGCACCGCCTTGTCGGTGCCGTGCCCGCGCCCGGTGAGCGCCAGCGAGCCGTAGAGCTCGCCGCGCACCCGCGCCACCCGTCCGAGCTGGCCTGGCTCCACCAGCCAGCGCTCGAGGAAGCGCGCCGCGGCGCGCATCGGGCCCACGGTGTGCGAGGAGGACGGCCCGATGCCGATCTTGAAGAGGTCGAACAGGCTGACGGCCATGGCGGCGCGGACGGCGAGGGTTCAGGACGGGCGCATAGTCTAGCGGCATGGCCCTTGCCCTCTACCAGCGCGACGACTGCCATTTGTGCGATGCCGCATTGGCGGTGCTCGCCGAGGCCGGCGTGCCGGCCTTCGAGAGCGTGTGGATCGATGGCGATGCGGCGCTGGAAGCGCGTTACGGCACGCGGGTGCCGGTGCTGCGCGACGAGGACAGCGGTCTGGAGCTGGCCTGGCCCTTCGACGCCCTCGCCGTGCGGGTGCTGCTCGGCAGCGCCTGAAATCTCCCCCGGGCGCCGCATCCGGGTGCGGGCGGCGGATGGCCTTCAGGGCGCGGGCTTCGCCAGCACCAGCCGGGTCGAGACCGCCACCGCGTCGGGCAGGCTCCGGGTGTCTTTCCAGTCCGGCCCGGCGCCCACGCCGAAGGCGAGGCGCGGCACGCTGGCCGTGCCTTCCAGCACCGGCGCCGCTCCTGCCTCCCAGCGGAAGGTGAGCGGTACTGCGGCGCTCACCCCGCGCAGCGTGAGGGTGCCCTCGGCGACGAAGCGGCCATCGGGCAGGGCGCGGAAGCGGCGGGCCTCGTAGCGCGCCTCGGCGAGGCGGGCCACGGCGAAGAACTCCGGGCCATGCAGCACTTCGTCGCGTTCCTCGTTGCCGGTATCGGCCGAGGCAAGCGCGATCACCACGTCGAAGCGGCTGTTGGCGAGGTCGGCCGGATCGAAGGCGATACGCGCCTCGAAGCGCTCGAAGCGGCCGCGGATGGGCTCACCGTCGTAGCTGGTCTCGAAGCCGAGGCGCGAGCCTTCGGCGGGCACGAGCACGGGTGGCGCGGCAAGGGCGAGGCAGGGGACGAAGGCGAGGAGGAGGGCGATAACGGTGCGCATGGCAGGGACGGGGTGCGGGTGGTGAAGAGGAAAGCGGGCGTCGGCGGAGGGGCGGGGTGCTCAGCCCGCGGGCCTGATCCACGGCGCCATGCGCCGCAACACCGCGTCCTTGAGCTGGTAGTGGTGGTAGAAGGCGGCGCCGGCATGCGCCAGCAGCAGCAGGAGCAGGGCGATGACGCCGTACTCGTGCACCGCCTTCGACAGGGCCTTCAGGCTGGCGTCCACCTGCCCGGGGCTTCCCAGCACGGTGAGGCCGAACCAGCGGGTGGGGAAGTTGGACGCCCAGTTGTAGACCCAGCCGCTGGCCGGGATCAGCAGCAGCAGCAGGTACAGGCCGAGATGACCGAGCCGGGCGGCCCAGACTTGCCAGCCGGGCATGCCCTCCGGCAGCCGTGGCGCGGGCTGGGCGAGCCGCCAGCCCAGCCGCAGCAGGGTGAGCGCGAGCACGGTAAGCCCGATGCTCTTGTGCAGGTTGTACACGTCGATCTTGGTGCGCCCCGGGGGCAGGTCCACCATCACATAGCCCACCACCACGAGGCCGAGCACGGCCAGCGCGGTGATCCAGTGCAGGGCGATGGAGAGGCTGCCCCAGCGTTCAGGGGAATTGCGGATCGGCATCGTCGGGCTCCGTGGCGGGGGCTTCGGTTTCGGATGACGCGTCGGCCTCGCCGGGCGAGGCGCTGCCGCGCGTGCGCAGGGCTTCCACTTCGATCCGTACCCGCACCGCATGGCCGACGAGGGTGGGCGCGGCATCGAAGCCGAAGTCGCGGCGGTCGAGTTCGGCGGTGGCGGAGAAGCCGGCGGTGCGGCGCAGGGTGAGCGGATTGCGCTTCACCGCGTTCCGGCGCACCTCCAGCACCACCGGGGCGCGCCTGCCGCGCACGCTGAGCTCGCCATGCACGCGGGCGCGTTCGGCATCGATGGGCTCCACGCGGGTGGAACGGAAAAGGATCTCGGGGTGGCGCCCGGCATCGAACCAGCGCCGGCCGAGCATGGCCTCGTTCCAGCCGGCATCGCCGAAATCGAGGCGGGAGAGCGGCAGCCGCACCTCCACCTCGGCATCCTCCCAGCGGCCCGGCGCGTAGCGCAGCCGGCCCTCCGGGGCCGAGAGCGTGGCCAGGGCCTGCGAGAAGCCGGCATGCTCCACCTCGAACAGCACCCGGCTGTGCACCGGATCGAGGCGCCATTCCGGCAGCGGCCGGGCGGCCAGGACCGGGGCGGCCAGCAGGGCGAGCGCAAGGTCCAGCGCGGGCCGGAAGGGCGCGGGGCGCGGGCAGCGCCGGGGCATCGCAGCGGGGGCAGGGGCACGGTCCATCGCCGGGGATTCTAGGCAGGCCAGGCGTGATGGCCCGGCTTGCGCCCGCAATGCTGCGTTGCGAGCATGCATCGCCGCCTCCAAGGCCTCATCCGCACTGCAAGGAAGGACCCATGCCGCGCCCCCGGCCCGCCGCCCGCCCGCCCTGCCTCGCCCGGGCACTTCTCGTGCTCGGCCTGCTGGTGGCGGCCATGGCGGCCGCGGCCATGCCATTGCCGGAGACGCCGCAGTTCCGCCGCCTCGGCGTCGAGCAGGGCCTGCCCTCCAGTCGCGTCAATGGCCTGGCGCAGGACCGCGCCGGCTACCTGTGGATCGCCACCGACGATGGCATCGCCCGCTACGACGGGGTGGGCATGCGCGTCTGGCGGTACGACCCCGGCATCGTCGACGGCATGCCAGGCAACCTCGTCAATGCCCTCCACGTCGATGCCCGGGACGATGTCTGGATGGCCGTCTCCGACCGCGGCATCGCCCGCATCGACCGCCATCGCGAGGCGGTGCTGCCGCTGCGTGATCCGGCTCTGCCGCAGCTCGAGACCATCGATGTATGGAGCATTGCCGAAACCGGCGATGGCCGGCTGTGGTTCGCCAGCTTCGGCGAGGGCCTGCTGCGGCGCGAGCCGGACGGTAGCCTGCACCTCGTCGGGGCCGTGCCCACCGGCGCGGCCGCCCGCCCGGTGCCGCGGCTGATCTCGCTGCTGGCCGATGCCGGCGAAGGCCTGTGGATCGGCACCGTCAGCGGCCTTGCCTACTGGAACGGCGAGACCCTCGAGGCGGTGGCGGCGGGCGAGCTCGACGAGGCGGCGATCATCGCCATGGACCGCGACCCCGACGGCAGCCTGTGGCTTTCCACCCGCTCCCACGGGCTGTGGCGGCGCAGCCCCGAGGGCCGCTTCGAACGCTCGCCCTGGAATGCCGGCATCGGCGGCGCGCGCCCCTTCGGGGTGAAGGCCGATGGCAGCGGCGGCCACTGGATCCACACCGCCCGCGGCCTGTTCCTGGCCGATGCCTCCGGCCTGCGCCGCCTGCCGGCGCCGGAGGGCAGCGAGGGCAATTTCCAGCAGATGCTGGTCGACCGCCAGGGCGGGCTGTGGTTCGGCGATGCCGACCACGGCCTTGCCTGGCTCTCGCCGGGCTGGCGCAGCTTCGCCTCGCTCTCGCGCAGCGGCGAGCCGCCGCTGCGGCTGTCGATGCGCCAGGCCCTGGCCTTCGCCGCCCTGCCCGATGGCGGCCTGCTGATCGGTGGCGAGGAGGGACTGCTCGACCGCCTGGACGCCGACCGGCGGCGGGTCACGCCGCGGCTGCTGCCGCCCTCGCAGTTCGCGGGCGAGCGCCTCACCGCCCTGCTCGCCCTGCCCGATGGCACGCTCTGGGTCGGGGCCTCGCGCCTGCTGCTGCGGCGCGATCCGGCCGGGCGCTGGACCCGCTGGGGCGCCGAGGGGCCGGATGCCGCCCCGGCCGCCGCCATCGATTTCCTGGTGCCGATGCCCGATGGCACGCTCTGGGTGGCGGCCTATGGCGCCGGTCTGCAGCAGCGTGCCGCCGATGGCCGGGTGCTGCGCCGGGTGCAGCCCGAAGACGGCCTCGGCCTCGAGACCCTGCACGTGGAGCACGCCCTCGCCGGCCCCGACGGCGCGCTCTGGGTGGCCAATGCCCAAGGAGTACTGCGCTGGGACGGCGCGCGCTTCGAACGCCTCGTCGATGCCGAAGGCGGCCCGGTGTTCGGCATCGCCTTCGAATCGCCCGAGGCCTTCTGGACCTACCGCACCGGCCTTCTGCAGCAGTGGCGCCGTGATGGCGGGCGCTGGAAGGAGGCCAGCCGCGCCGATGCCGCCAACGAGGGCATGCCCGCCGTCGATGCCGGCGGCCTGGTGCGCGATGCCCATGGCCGGCTGTGGATCTTCAGCCTGCGCGGCCTGGTGCGCTTCGACCCTGCCACCCGCGGCCTGCGCCTGTTCGGCCCGGCCGATGGCCTGCGCGAGCGCGAGTTCGGCCTGCGCCCGCCCCTGGTGCTGCCCGATGGCCGGGTGGTGGCCGGCACCGCCAATGGCGCCGTGCTCTTCGATCCCCTCACGGTGGCCGCCGATGGCCGGGTGCCGCCGCTGGTGATCGACACCCTGAGCGTGCGCCGGGCCGAAGACGTGGTGGCCCTCGACCCCGATGCCCCGGTGCGGCTGGAGGCCAGCGACCGCGACCTCAGGATCGTGGCGCGGCTGATGTCCTTCGCCGATCCGGGCGCGCACCGTTTCCGCTTCCGCCTGCACGGCTACGACCCGGACTGGGTCGAGGTGGGAGCGGCGGGCGAGCGCCAGCTGCCGCGCCAGCTGCCGGGGCGCTACCGCCTCGAGGTGCGCGCCGCCGGAGCCGATGGCCGCTGGGGCGAGACCCGGCTGATCGAGTACGAGGTGCTGCCGCCCTGGTGGCTGAGCCCACGGGCGCTGGTGGCCTATGCCGTGCTGCTGCTCGGCCTGGCCGCGGGCGGCGTGCTGCTGGTGCGCCACCGCCTGCGCCTGCGCGCCCGCGAGCGCCAGGAGCGCGAGGCCCGGCGCCTCGCCCTCGAGGCCTCGGAGGCCAAGAGCCGGTTCCTGGCCGATCTCGGCCACGAACTGCGCACCCCGCTCACCGGCGTGCTCGGCATGACCGAGCTGATGCTCCGCGAGCCCCTGCCGGAGGTGCAGCGGCAGCGCGCCGAGACCGTGCTGCGCGCCGGCCAGCACCTCCTGCGGCTGGTGAACGACACCCTCGACCTCGCCCGCATCGAGGCCGGCCGCCTGCTCCTGCAGGACGAGCCCTTCGACCTGCCCGCCCTGGTGGCCGACGTGGCGCAGTGGCTGCGCCCCAGCGCCGAGGCCAAGGGCCTGCGCTTCAGCGTGCAGCTCGCCCCCGGCCTGCCGCCCTGGCTGCGCGGCGATGCCGCCCGGGTGCGGCAGATCCTGCTCAACCTCGGCGGCAATGCCATCAAGTTCACCGAGCAGGGCTTCGTTGCCCTGCGCGTGGCGCCGCTCGCCGGGGGCGGCATCGAGGTGGAGGTGGAAGACAGCGGCATCGGCCTCGATGCCGAGGCGCAGCAGCGCCTGTTCCAGCGCTTCGAGCAGGCCGGCGGCGCGGCCACCCAGCGGCGCTACGGCGGCACCGGCCTCGGCCTTGCCATCAGCCGTCAGCTCGCCTGTGCCATGGGCGGCGACTTGCTGCTGCACAGCCGCAAGGGCCAGGGCAGCCGCTTCACCGTGCGCCTGCCCCTGCCCGATGCCACGCCGGCGGGCGGAGGAGGCGCGGCATCGCTCGGCCCGCCGGCCGGCATGGCTCCTGGCACTGCGGCCCCGGCCGCCCCCGCGCGCGCCCTCGACATCCTGTTGGTGGAGGACGACCCGGTGGTGGGCGAGGTGATGACCGGCCTCCTGCAGTCGATGGGTCATCGCGTGCACCACGCACCGCAGGCCCTGGCCGCCATGACCCTGCTCAAGACCCAAAGGCTCGACCTCGGGCTGCTCGATCTCGACCTGCCGGCGGTAGACGGCTTCGAACTGGCGCGGCTGATCCGCCAGGGCGGCTGGGGCCTGCCGCTGGTGGCGGTGACCGCGCGCGCCGATCTCGCCTCCGAGCACCAGGCCCGGGCCGCGGGGATGGACGGCTACCTGCGCAAGCCGGTCACCGGCGCCATGCTGGCCGAGACTCTGGCCGGCATCCAGCCGCGGCCCGGTTAGCGCAACGCGCCCGCGGGCCCCGGCCGTCAGCGCCGGCGGTGGGCGTGTACCGCTTCCACCAGGGCCGCCACGTGTTCCGGCGCCATGTCGGGCGACATGCCGTGGCCGAGGTTGAACACGTGGCCCTCGCGCGCGCCGCCGTTCGCCGCGGCATAGTCGTCGAGGGCGCGCGCCGCTTCGCGGGCGATGACCGCCGGCAGGGCGTAGAGCGTGGCCGGATCGAGATTGCCCTGCAGCGCCACCCGGCCGCCGGTACGGCGGCGGGCCTCGCCGAGCGAGACCGTCCAGTCGATGCCCAGCGCCTCCGCGCCCGAGGTCGCGAGTTCCTCGAGATACGGGCCATTGCCCTTGCCGAACAGGATGAGCGGCGCCTTCGCTGTGCCTTTGCCGCGCGGCAGGCGCTGCGCGATCTCCACGAGATACGGCAAAGAGAACTCGCGGTAGAGGTGCGGCGCCAGTACCCCGCCCCAGGTGTCGAAGACCTGCAGCGCCTGCGCCCCTGCGAGGCGTTGCGCATCGAGGTAGGCGATGACGGCATCGGTCACCCGGCGCAGCAGGGCGTGTAGGGTGGCCGGTGCCTCCAGCGCCATGGCCTTGATGCGGGCGAAATTCTCAGAGCCGCCGCCCTCCACCATGTAGCAGGCCAGGGTCCAGGGGCTGCCGGAGAAGCCGATCAGCGGCACTCTGCCCGCCAGCTCGCGGCGGATCAGCCGCACCGCATCCATCACGTAGCGCAGCTCGGTCTCCATGTCCGGCGTGCCGAGCGCCTCCACATCGGCCATCGAGCGCACGGTGCGCTCGAAGCGCGGGCCCTCGCCCTCGGCGAAGTACAGGCCAAGGCCCATCGCATCCGGCACGGTGAGGATGTCGGAGAACAGGATGGCGGCATCCAGCGGGAAGCGTGCCAGCGGCTGCAGGGTCACCTCGCAGGCCAGCTCCGGAGTCTTCGCCATGGCAAGGAAGCTGCCGGCCCTGGCGCGGGTGGCGCGGTATTCCGGCAGATAGCGGCCGGCCTGGCGCATCAGCCATACCGGGGTATACGGCACCGGCTCGCGGCGCAGGGCACGGAGGAAGGTGTCGTTTCCGGGCGCGGCGTTCATCGTGGCGCCTCCACGCCCTGCGCGAACATGATCTGGAAGCCGCGCCTCACCTGGGCGTCGCGGGCCGCCTCGAAGGCGGCCAGCGCCTGCTCGCGGGCGAGGAACTGCTCGCGCCGCACCGTGGCCTTGGCTCCGGTGGTACCGCTCTCGCGCACCAGGAACCAGCCGCCGAACAGGTCCTGTTCCAGCGTGAGCTGCACGTATTTCGGGGCTTCGCCCGCGGCCGGGCGCTGTTGCAGGTAGAGGCGCATAGGGCGCGCATTGTAAGGGAGGTGCCTCCCACGCGGCGCGGGAACGGCCGGTGGTGGGTCTCAGCGGTCCAGCGGGCTTGGCACGCCCCGGCGCCCCGGTTCGGCACATGGGTGTAGATCTGGGTGGTCGCCAGGTCCTTGTGCCCGAGCAGTTCCTGCACCGTGCGAATGTAGTCGCATTAACGGACTGCCAATTATTGTCAAGGCCGATTGTTTTCAGGCCATCGAGCCGCTCCTTAGGGAAGGTCTGAACAACTCCGTTCCTTTCGGCGAGAATCGGTCACCGGTTCAAGGGTGAGTTCGATGCAGCTGTCGTTCGGTGATGCCGAGGGTCTGGGGAGCCGCAAGCGCACGCGGCGCGAGGTGTTTTTGGCGGAGATGGAGCAGGTGGTGCCGTGGCAGGCGCTGCTGGCGCTGATCGAGCCGCACTACCCGAAGCTGGGCCGTCCCGGCCGCCAGCCGTACCCGCTGGCGACGATGCTGCGCATCCACTTCCTGCAGCAGTGGTATGCGCTCAGCGACCCGGCGATGGAAGAAGCCTTGTACGACACGCCGGTGATGCGCCGCTTCGCGCAGTTGGGCGGGCTTGCCGACATCCCGGACGAGACGACGATCCTCAACTTCCGCCGGCTGTTGGAGACGCACGGACTGGCCGAGAAGCTCTTCGAGCAGGTCAACGCCCATCTTCAGCGCAAGGGCCTGAGCCTGCGCAGTGGCACGATCGTGGATGCCACGATCATCAGTGCGCCGAGCTCGACCAAGAACAAGGCGGGCGAGCGCGATCCGGCGATGCACCAGACCAAGAAGGGCAACCAGTGGTTCTTCGGGATGAAGGCGCACATCGGCGTGGATGACGCGTCCGGTCTGGTGCACCACGTGGAATGCACGGCGGCGAACGTGGCCGACGTGACGCAGGTGCACAAGCTGCTGCACGGCCGGGAAGACACGGTGTGCGGCGACAGCGGCTACACGGGTGCCGAGAAGCGCGAGGAGCTGCAGGACGTGGACGCCGGCTTCCTGATCGCGGAGAAGCCGTCGAAGTTGCGGGCGATGAAGAACCAGCGCGAGCGGCGTTACACCGAGCGCTGGGAGCGGTACAAGGCGAGCCTGCGCGCGAAGGTCGAGCACCCGTTCCGGGTGATCAAGCGGCAGTTCGGCTACACGAAGGTGCGCTACCGCGGCCTGGCGAAGAACGCGGCGCAGGTGCTGACGCTGTTTGCGTTGTCGAATCTGTGGATGGCGCGGCGGCGGTTGCTGCCGGCGGCGGGGTAAGTGCGCCCGCCGGACGGGGAAACCCGCCCGGCGGGGCAGCAAAACGTGGGATTCCGACCGGGCTGACGCGATTTCGGCCTTCGAGCCACGAAATCACGAGGGTTCGGCGGGTTGTTCAGACCTTCCTTAGCGGTCTGACCTTCGCAGGAACTGCTAGGTTATTACACAAGGGTAATTTCAATATTTGGCAGGAAAGCTTATGGGGCGTCGATATGCGGAAGTATTTTTGTGATGCGCGAGATTTTTTGCGCTTGCGCCGAGTATGCGTGCCTTTGCTTGCCTTGCTTCTATGCTTGCCTGCTTGTGCAGAGCGCGATTTAGAGGAGCCCGGTGCCCTGAAGAAAGGGAAGCACGCGGACGTCTCTGTTTCGGAGTCAAATGGGCAGGGGGGGGGCATCCGTGCCGCTTGGTCGGAGGTTGCGTTTGAACTGACTGAAGCCGTCGCTGGCTGCAACATAGAGATGGTCAACGGGCGCAATGCCGACGGTGTCGATATCGAAGTTCTGCAGGGGCGTCCGGTCACGGTCGAGGGGTGGTCGATACCCCATGATGGCCAAGAGATGCGGCTGCATCTTGCGCTGCCTGATGGAAGGACAATCGCCGTAAATGCTGTTGAGCCGGTTTATCGTCCCGATCTGGTTGGCATGGTGGGCGTGCAAGCAGCGAAGACTGCAGGATTCCGGGCGACATTGACGCTGCCTGATGAAGTGGTTGGCCGAGTTGGCATGTTTGTCGCTCCGCCCTCTGGAGCAAGCAGGGTTCACTGCGCTTCTGGGCGTGGGTTCCTGGTGGTTGCTTCATGAATAGTGCCGTCATCCGTCGGTTGGTGGTAACAACCGATCTGCCTGGTCGATTTGCGACTGCCGTCTTGCTGAGTTTCTGTTGGTTAGCGGTCGCGGTAGCTGCCGCCATCTCCACGGGGGGGCATGCGTCCCTAGACTCGATACAACAGATGTATGAGGCTCAGATCGGGCAGAGTGTCAGCTGGAACCCGCCGTTCATGTCGGCGTTACTAGGGGGGTTGGGTGTATCAAGACAACACGGCGCAGGCTTGGCTCTACCGCTTTTTGTCGCCTTCGTATGTGCCATGCTGTGGGGCAGCTATACCTTGGCGCTGCTTTCTTCCCGTGCGCGGCGGGTGCCGGTTCTGGGATTTCTTTTAGTCATTGTCCTCGTTACGAATCCGGTCGTTTTGCTTTACGCCGGAATCATCTGGAAAGACGTCCTGTTTGCAGCCGCGACCGCTCTAGCGATCTCCCTGGCACTGATTTCGCTATCAGCAGGCAATCCATGCATCCGCTTGGGGGTGGCGATTTCATGTGCCGCGGTCCTGGGTGTGCTACCCCATATACGACAGCAGGGGGTGGTGATGATGCCAGTGCTGCTGGTCCTTCCAGTGCTTGCAATGTATTGGATGCCAAGAGTGCTCTGGCCGCGCAGGCAACTGTTGGGTATCGGTGCCGTGCTCATAGCTTCCCTGGCTACATACACATTGGCGAAGTCATGGGCGGCTGCTTCAATACCGGGCAACGATGGGCGTTCGATAAGTGTCGGTTTTAACTCCATCTATAAATTTGACCTCGCGGGCATTGAAGCATTTGAGCGAAATGGCCCATTGGTTGCGATGGGGGCAGGCTCCGAGGCGCTGGCGGAGCTTCGCGATCATTACACGCCTGAGCGTATCGACTTCTTCGCCCGTTCGCCGCATCTAGTAGAATTTCTAAAAGGCCATGAAGAAGAACTCTTTGCGTGGTGGCGATTTGCTGTTACTTCGTTCCCGAATGCGTATGTCACGCATCGGAAGGAAGTTCTTGCCGCGCTTTTTGGTTTCGCCCCCCCACTGGCCTGTCTTCCCGTCCATCTTGGGGTCGATGGGTTTGAGCACCAAATGTCCGCACTGCAATTGACCCCAGGTTCTGATGCTGTCGATCGGCGTCTTTATCAACTTGCAGTCCCTTGGTTCGGCATGCCGCCATTCAAGCACTGGAGCTACTTTGCGGCGTTTTTGTTGGTTGCGGCTGTCGCTTTGCTTGGACGCAGAGGACGAACCCGAGTCGTCTTGGGGATCATCAGTCTGACGATTCTCGTTTTTTACGCTTCATTCGTGCCGACCGCGATTGCTTGCGACTTCCGTTATCTTTTTCCTGCCATTCCCTGCCTCACAATCTTGGCCATCGCTGTCTTCTTCCAATGGCGTGAGGCGGCAGAGCGCTCGGGGTATCAAAAATGAATTTTGTTCCGTCGTCTCAGGCAAATGATCTTCTTGTCATCATTGCCGCATTCAACGAGCAGAAAACGATTGGTGAGGTGGTGGCTGGATTGCGTCAATATGACGTAGATGTGGTCGTCGTCGACGACGGCAGCCACGACGAGACTTCGCTGCGTGCAAGTGAATCCGGCGCAATTGTCGTCCGTCATCCGATCAATCTGGGTCAGGGGGCAGCACTTCAAACTGGTTTGGAATTCGGATTGCGCCAGCGGTATGCATACTTTGTAACCTTCGATGCCGATGGCCAACATGACCCGGCCGATATTCCATCCCTTAAAAAAGTTCAGCGTGATACTGGGGCGGACTTCGTGCTGGGCAGTCGGTTTCTTGGTAAGACGGTTGGCATGACAGGCGGGCGGCGTCTGCTCCTTAAGGCTGCCGTTGCGTTTACCCGATTGACATCCGGTATTAAACTGTCCGATGCACACAACGGACTTCGTCTGATGACACGGGCGGGTGCAATGGCGATCGATCTCCGCCAGAATCGCATGGCGCATGCATCCGAAATCATCAATCAAATTGCTGCCAGTGGACTAAAATATGCAGAGTGCCCGGTCACAATTCGCTATACCGACTATTCGCGAGCGAAAGGGCAATCTGGCCTTAATTCGCTGAACATCGTGCTTGATCTGTTTCTCCAGAGGCTCCGTAGATGATTGCCTACATCCTGACGGCTTTGATATTGCCTATCTTTCTCTATGCATTTCGGTCTTGGCGAGTCTCCCGCCTAGTATCTTTAGCCCTTTGTGTTGGTGGGGCGGTTGGCCTTGCTTTTGTCTGGATGCCGGAGATTGCAACGGTTCTGGCGAGGATGATGGGGGTTGGGCGTGGTGCAGATCTTGTGATCTATATCTACTCGCTGCTCAGCTTCGTATTGATTCTTGATCTCTCACTGAAGCTGAAATCCCAGCATCAAATCATCACTCGGTTGGTTCGCGAAGTTGCGATTGCGGCCGCCCGCTTTCCGAAGGATCGGACTCGCCCATGAACGCCAAACTGGTCGCGGTCTTGTTCTCGGTGGTCTTGCTAATGGTTACCGGGCAAATACTGTTCAAGCTGACAGCGGTGTCCTGGCAATCTGAAGGTACTTGGCTCAGCACGATGGTGCTCGTTCGCCTTGCCGCTTCGCTTGTAGTTTATGCGCTTGCGACCTTTGCATGGATCTGGGTATTGCAACATGTGCCATTGGGGCGCGCATATCCGTTCATGGCGCTGATGTTCATCCTTGTGCCGCTGGTTTCCATGTGGGTCTTTGGTGAAACACAGGGGTTGCGTTACTACCTTGGCATAGTCCTGATTTGCTTGGGGGTGTCGATTAGTGCCAGTAGTCCGGTATCTGATAGTGTCACTACTGCCAATAGATCGCCGCACTGATCGGTTGGATTGCCTCGACTACAATCAAGCATCGTCAGGACACATGTTCGAACATGAAAAGCAAGCTCTACACCTCTGCCGCTGAAGCGCTAGGCGGCCTCGTCACCGACGGCCAAACCCTTGCGGTCGGCGGCTTCGGCCTGTGCGGCATTCCCGAGGCCCTGATCGCGGCGCTGCGCGATTCCGGGGTGAAGGATCTCACCGTCATCTCGAACAATGCCGGCGTGGATGGCTTCGGTCTTGGCCAGCTGCTCGCCACCCGGCAGATCCGCAAGATGATTTCGAGCTATGTGGGCGAGAACAAAGAGTTCGAGCGCCAGTACCTCGCCGGCGAACTCGAGCTCGAGTTCAACCCGCAGGGGACCTTGGCCGAGCGCCTACGCGCCGGCGGAGCGGGCATCCCGGCCTTCTATACCCGCACCGGCTACGGCACGGTGGTGGCCGAGGGCAAGGAAACGCGCCAGTTCGGCGAGCACTGGTATGTGCTGGAGACGGCCCTGGTGGCCGATGTCTCGCTGGTCAAGGCCTGGAAGGCGGACCAGGCGGGCAATCTGGTGTTCCGCAAGACGGCGCGCAACTTCAATCCGGCCTGCGCCATGGCCGGCAAGGTTTGCGTGGCCGAGGTGGAGGAACTGGTGGAGATCGGCGAGATCGACCCGGACCAGGTGCACCTGCCGGGCATCTATGTCGACCGCATCGTGGTCAACCCCAACCCCGAGAAGCGCATCGAGCAGCGCACCACCCGCGAAGGAGTGAAGTGACATGCCCTGGACTCGCGACCAAATGGCGGCCCGCGCCGCCCGTGAGCTTTCCGATGGCGCCTACGTGAACCTCGGCATCGGCCTGCCGACCCTGGTGGCCAATCACATTCCCGAGGGCATGGATGTCTGGCTGCAGAGCGAGAACGGCCTGCTCGGCATCGGCCCTTTCCCCACCGAGGACGAGGTCGATCCCGATCTCATCAATGCCGGCAAGCAGACGGTGACCGCCCGCCCGGGCGCTAGCTTCTTTGGCAGCCATGAGAGTTTCGCGATGATCCGCGGTGGCCACATCGATCTGGCCATCCTTGGCGCCATGCAGGTGACCGACAAGGGAGACCTCGCCAACTGGATGGTGCCCGGCAAGATGGTGAAGGGCATGGGCGGGGCGATGGATCTCGTGGCCGGGGTGAAGCGCGTGGTGGTGTTGATGGAGCACACGGCGAAGAACGGCGAGCACAAGATCGTGCCGCAATGCACCCTGCCGCTCACCGGCTTGGGCGTGGTGAACCGCATCATCACCGAGCTCGGTGTGTTCGATGTGACGCCGCAGGGCTTGAAGGTGGCCGAGCTGGCGCCGGGCGCGGCCCTGGATGAGGTGCGGGCCAAGACGGGCGTCCCCGTCCACTATTGACTGGAACGCTCGCGTAGAACGGCAAGAGCTGGAGGGGCCGAAGGGCCCCTGTGCTCATCCGGCGGGCGAAGGGCGTGTCAAGCTCTGCTGCCACCGCCACGCATCAACGCACATGGCATCGAGGCCGCGGCGAGCCTTCCAGCCCAGTAGGTGCTCGGCCAGGGCCGGATCGGCCCAGCATTCGGCCACGTCGCCGGGGCGGCGCGGGGCGATGCGGTAGGGGATGGGGCGGCCCACGGCGCGGCCGAAGGCCTCGATCACCTCGAGTACGGAATAGCCGGTGCCGGTGCCGAGATTTACCGTGATCTCGCGGGCTTCGCCTTCGCAGAGGGTCCCCAAGGCAGCGACGTGGGCCTGGGCAAGATCGACGACGTGGATGTAGTCGCGCACTCCGGTGCCGTCGCGGGTGGGGTAGTCGTTGCCAAAGACCTGGATGGCCTCGCGCAGGCCGGCGGCGGTCTGCGCCACGAAGGGCACCAGGTTGTTCGGCACGCCACGCGGCAGCTCGCCGATCAGCCCGCTCTCGTGGGCGCCGGCGGGGTTGAAGTAGCGCAGGATGGCGGCTTTCAGCGGGCTGCCGGGCGCGGCCAGGAGGTCGCGGATGACGTGTTCCATCATCAGCTTGGTCTGGCCATACGGGTTGGTGGCGCCGAGCGGGGCGTCCTCGCGGATGGGGCAGCGCTCGGGCATGCCATAGACAGTGGCTGAGCTGCTGAATACGAGGTGCTGGCAGCCGTGGTCCTGCATGGCCTGAAGCAGGGCGAGGGTGCCGCCGACGTTGTTGCGGTGATAGCGCAGCGGTTGCTGCACGCTCTCGCCCACGGCCTTGAGGGCGGCGAAATGGATCACCGCTTCGGGCTGCACTTCAGCAAAGCAGGCTTTTAGTGCGGCCTCGTCGAGCAGATCGAGCTCGGTATGCGGGATCTCGCGCCCGCACAAGGTGGCGAGGCGTTCGAGGATCCAGCGCTCGCTGTTGCAGAAGTTGTCGATGATGTGGACATCGAAGCCGGCGGCGACGAGTTCCACCACGGTATGCGAGCCGATATAGCCGGCACCGCCGGTGACCAGCACCTTCATGCCTCACTCCTTGCCTGGAGGCCGCGGCGGGGGCCGCGGCCCGGGGGGAACCCCGCCATTCCGTGGCGGGGCAGGGGACGTCAGCCCAGGGCTTTCTCGAGCTCCGGGACGATCTGGAACAGGTCACCGACGAGGCCGATGTCGGCGATCTCGAAGATCGGCGCGTCGGCATCCTTGTTGATGGCGACGATGGTGCCGGCATCCTTGATGCCGGTGAGGTGCTGGATGGCGCCGGAGATGCCGATGGCGATGTAGAGCTCGGGGGCGATGATCTTGCCGGTCTGGCCCACCTGCATGTCGTTCGGCACATAGCCGGCATCCACCGCCGCGCGCGAGGCGCCGACGGCCGCACCGAGCTTATCGGCGAGGCGGTAGATGAGCGCGAAGTTCTCGGCCGAGCCCACCCCGCGGCCGCCGGAGACCACTTTGCTGGCGCTCTGCAGGTCCGGGCGATCGCTCTTGCCAGTGGCCAGACCCTTGAAGCGGGTATGCGTGGGCAGAGCGACACCCAGGCTCACGGCCTCGATCGCCGCGTTGCCGCCGTTGCCGGCGGCCGGCCAGGAGGCCGGGCGCACGGTAGCCACCACGGTGCGGTCGGCGGGCGCCGTCACCGAGATGATGGCGTTGCCGGCATAGATCGGGCGCTTGAAGGCATGCGGGCCGTCCACGGCCATCAGGTCGGACACCTGGGCCACGCCGAGCAGGGCGGCCACGCAGGGGGCGAGGTCGCGGCCGAAGGTGGTGGCGGGCAGCAGCACATGGCTGTAGCCGGCCGCGAGCGCGGCGACCTGCGGGGCCAGCACGGCAGCCAGGGCATGCGCGTTCTCGGCACGGGCGGCGGTGATCACCTTGGCCACGCCGGCGATCCTGGCGGCCTCGGCGGCGACATTGGCCGGGTCGGCGGCCAGCACGGCGATGTGGATCTCGCCACCGATCTTGGTGGCGGCGGTGACGCAGCGGGCGGTGGCCGGGTTCAGTTTGCCGTCGAGGTGCTCGGCAACGATCAGGATCTTGCTCATGCTCATCGGTTCCTTACGCCAGGCCCTTTTGCTTCAACAACGCCACCAGTTCGGCGACGTCCTTTACCATCACGCCCTTTGTGCGCTTCGGCGGCGGAGCGTAGTGGGTGGTGGTGAGGAAGTCGCCCGGCTCGACGCCGAGTTCGGCGAGCGGCAGCGTCTCCAGCGGCTTCGTTTTGGCCTTCATGATGTCCGGCAGCTTGATGAAGCGCGGTTCGTTCAGGCGCAGGTCGGTGGTGATGACGGCCGGCAGGTCGACCTCGAGGGTCTCGAGGCCGGCATCGACTTCACGGGTGACGGTGGCGATGTCGCCGGCGATCTCGACCTTCGAGGCGAAGGTGGCCTGCGGGCGGCCCCAGAGCGTGGCCAGCATCTGGCCGGTCTGGCTGGAGTCGTCATCGATGGCCTGCTTGCCGAGGATCACCAGGCCCGGCTGCTCCCGCTCCACCAGCTTCAGCAGGGTGCGCGCGGCGGTAAGCGGCTGAATGGCGGTGTCGGTGACCACGTGGATGGCGCGGTTGGCGCCCATCGCGAGGCCGTTGCGCAGGTGGGCCTGAGCGTCGGCCGGGGCGATGGTGGCGACGATCACCTCCGAGGCGATGCCCTTCTCGCGCAGGCGCAGGGCCTCCTCGAGGGCGATGTCGTCGAAGGGATTGGGCGAGAGCTTGACGCCCTCGGTGACGACGCCGGAGCCATCCGGCTTGACCTGGATGCGGACGTTGTAGTCCACCACCCGCTTGTAGGCGACGAGGATCTTCATGGGGGCACTCGGTTCGGGCCGGGGCAGGGCACCGGCCGGTGGAAGGAAGCCGATCGATTTTAGCCGGAAACTCCCGTGTTCAGGACCTCAACGGTCGGGAACGCGTCTCGGCACGGTATTCTGGCGGCTCCGAATCTCGTGATCCGCGCATGATCGTCCCGGTGATCCTCAGCGGCGGCAGCGGCACCCGCCTGTGGCCGCTCTCGCGGCAGAACCTGCCCAAGCAGTTCCTTGCCCTCGGCGGTGCCGACACCCTATTCCAGCAAACGGTGAAACGGGCGGCTGCCGTGCCCGGCGCCACGGCGCCGCTGGTGGTGGCGAGCGACGACCATCGCTTCCTCGCCGGCGAGCAGCTGCAGGCCCTCGGCGTGACGCCGCGTGCCATCGTGCTGGAGCCGCTGGCCCGCAACACCGCTCCGGCGATCGCGCTGGCGGCCCTGCAGGTGGCCGAACGCGAACCCTCCGCCCTGCTGCTGGTGCTGCCGGCCGACCACCGGATCGGCGCACCGGAGCGCTGGGTGGCAGCGGTGCAGCAGGCCCGTGCGACGGCGGAGGCAGGCGCGCTGGTGACCTTCGGCATCGCCCCCACCGAGGCGCATACCGGCTATGGCTATATCCGCTGCGGCACGGCACTGGCCGAGGGGGTGTTCGCCGTCGAGCGCTTCGTGGAGAAGCCGGATGCCGCCACCGCCCGGGCCTATCTCGCCGATGGCCGCTATGTGTGGAATGCCGGCATCTTCCTGTTCCGCGCCGACCGCTATCTCGAGGAGCTGGCCGAGCACGCACCGGCCATGCTGGCCGCGGCCCGTGCGGCCATGGCGCAGGCCAGGGCCGATCTCGACTTCATCCGCGTCGACCGCGAAGCCTTCGCCGCCTCGCCCTCCGATTCCATCGACTATGCGGTGATGGAGAAGACCCACCGCGCCGCCGTGGTGCCGGTGGACTGCGACTGGAACGACATCGGCTCGTGGAGTGCGCTCTGGGCCATCGGCCCGCAGGATGCCGCCGGCAATGTCATCAGCGGCGATGTACTGGTGCGTGACACCCGTGACTGCCTGTTGCATGCCGTGGGCGATCACCTGATCGCCACCGTGGGCGTACGCGACCTCGTCATCGTCGATACGCCGGATGCCACGCTCGTGGCGCACCGCGACCGGGTGCAGGAAGTGAAGGCGATCGTCGATGCTCTCAAGGCCGCCGGCCGTGGCGAACACGTCAACCACCGGCAGGTGTACCGGCCCTGGGGGCACTACGACAGCGTGGACCGTGGCGAGCACTTCCAGGTCAAGCGGATCGTGGTCAAGCCTGGCGCTTCCCTCAGCCTGCAGAAGCACGCCCACCGCGCCGAGCACTGGATCGTGGTCGATGGCGTGGCCGAAGTGACCTGTGACGGGCGCGTGTTCCGTCTCGAGAAGAACCAGAGCACCTATATCCCGAAGGGCAGTGTGCACCGGCTGAAGAACCCCGGTACCGAGCCCTTGGCCCTGATCGAAGTGCAGAGCGGCGACTACCTTGGCGAGGACGACATCGTTCGCCTGGATGACGTGTATGGCCGGCATGCGTAAGGCGGGGTCGAGACGTTCGGCATGGTCTGACACGGTAGGGGAGTGCTCATGGTGCTGAGCCATCTCGACCGCCTCGAGGCTGAGGCCATCCATGTGATCCGCGAGGTGGCGGCGCAGTTCCGCCATCCCGTGCTGCTGTACTCGATCGGCAAAGACAGCACCACCCTGCTGCACCTGCTGGTGAAGGCCTTCGCCCCGGCCCGCCCGCCGATTCCGCTGCTACATATCGACAGCACGTTCGAGTTTGCCGAGGCCTATGCCTTCCGCGATGCCGTGCCGGCGAAGCATGGCGTGGAGCTGCGAATACACGTGAACGAGGAGGGGCGGAGGGCCGGCATCGATCCCTTCGTGCACGGGGTGACGGTGCATACCGAAGTGATGCGCACGCAGGCACTGCGGCAGGCCCTGGCTGCCGGCGGCTACGACTGCGCCATCGGCGGGGCGCGCCGCGACGAGGAGGCCTCGCGGGCCAAGGAGCGCATCTTCAGTTTCCGCAACGCCGCCCTGCGCTGGGAGCCCAAGGCCCAGCGACCGGAGCCCTGGGCGCAGTACAACGGTCGCCTGCATCCGGGCGAGAGCGTGCGTGCCTTCCCGCTGTCGAACTGGACCGAGCTCGATGTCTGGCGCTACATCCAGCGCGAAGGCATCGAGCTGCCGCCGCTCTACTTCGCCAAGGAGCGCCCGGTGGTCGAGCGTAACGGCGTACTGCTGATGCGCGATGACGAGCGCATGCCTCTTGGCGAGGGCGAGCAGCCCGTGCTGCGCAAGGTGCGTTTCCGCACCCTCGGCTGCTGGCCCTTCACCGGCGGCATCGAATCGGAGGCCGACACGGTGGCGAAGATCATTGCCGAGTTGGAGCACACCCGGCGCTCGGAGCGCCAGGGACGGGTGATCGACCACGTGCCCGGCGATTCGATGGAGAAGAAGAAGCGGGAGGGCTACTTCTGAGCCCGGCTCTGCCCCGGCAGCTCGCCTGGTACGGCCTGTTCGGGCTGGTCCAGGTGGGGGTGGACGGCCTGGTCTTTCTGGCCCTCGGCCTTGCCGGCCTGGCCGCGTTTCCGGCCAATCTGCTGGCGCGCGCGAGCGGGGCGATGGCCGGTTTCTTGCTGAATGGCCGGATCACCTTCGCCCATCCCGCGCGGCCGCCACTTGTTGGCCGGCCGCTGCGGCGTTTCGCCCTGGTCTGGAGCGGTCTCACCCTGGCTGGCACCCTGGCCGTGGCAGCGCTCGATGCCCGCTTCGGTCTGTGGGCGGCGGTGGCCACCAAACCCTTCATCGATGCGGTACTCGCCGTGCTGCAGTTCACCGCGTCCCGATACTGGATCTACCGATGAGCCCGGAGCCCGGACACCTTCGTTTCATCACCTGCGGCAGCGTGGACGATGGCAAGAGCACCCTGCTCGGCCGCCTGCTCTACGACAGCGGGGCCCTGCACGAGGACCAGCTCGCCGCCCTGGCCCGCGACTCGACACGCTTCGGTACGCAGGGCGGTGCGCTGGATTTTGCCCTGCTCCTCGACGGCCTCGAGGCCGAACGCGAGCAGGGCATCACCATCGACGTGGCCTACCGCTACTTCGGCACTGCCCGGCGGCGATTCATCGTGGCCGACTGCCCGGGCCACGAGCAGTACACCCGCAACATGGCCACCGGGGCCTCCACGGCCGATGCCGCGGTGTTGCTGGTGGACGTGCGCAAGGGCCTGCTGCCGCAGACCCGCCGGCACAGTTGGATCTGTGCGTTGTTCGGCGTGCAGGCGCTGCTGCTGGCGGTAAACAAGATGGACCTCGTGGGCTGGGACGAGGCTCGCTTCCGCGCCCTCGAGACCGAGTACCGGGCACTGGCCGCGACTCTGGGTTTGCCGCGGGTCAGCGCGCTGCCGGTTTCGGCCCTCGAGGGCGGCAATGTCTGCCGTCCCGCCGGGTGTGGCTGGTATACGGGGCCCACCCTGCTCGAGTGGCTGGAAACCTTGCCCTTGCCGGCCCCCGCGGCCACGGCGCCGGCGCGCCTGCCAGTGCAGCTGGTGCTGCGCCCGGATCAGGACTTCCGGGGCTATGCCGGCACCCTGGCGGAGGGCTGCCTGGCGCCGGGAGATACGGTGCAGATCCAGCCCTCCGGACAGCAGGCGCGCATCGCCCGCCTGTGGGTGGCGGGACGCCCGGCCGAACGCGCCGTGGCCGGGCAGGCGGTGCTCGTCACCCTGGAGGAGGAGCGCGACGTCTCGCGCGGTGATCTCTTCTCGGCGGCCGGCGCCCCCCTTCCCCTGAGCGACCAGTTCGCCGCGCAGCTCCTGTGGATGGACGAGACGCCCCTGCTGCCGGGGCGGGCCTACTGGCTGCGTATCGGTACCCGCGAGGTGCCGGCCACCGTCACCGAGATCAGCCACCGGATCGACATCAATACCCAGGCCCACGAGCCGGCCAAGCAGCTGGCGATGAACGAGGTCGGTCTGGTGAAGCTGAGCCTGGCGGCACCGGTGCCGCTCGCACCCTATGCCGAATCGCGGGCGCTCGGCGGCTTCATCCTCGTCGACCGCCTGAGCCATGCCACTGCTGCGGCCGGCGTGGTACGCCATGGCCTGCGCCGGGGCGAGAACGTGCACTGGCAGCACTTCAGCGTGGACAAGGCCGTGCGGGCGGCGCAGAAGGGGCAGGCGCCGCGCTGCCTGTGGTTCACCGGCCTGCCGGGGGCCGGCAAGTCCACCATCGCCAATCTGGTCGAGCGCGGGCTGGTGGCCCGTGGGCGCCATACCTATCTGCTCGATGGCGACAATGTGCGCCACGGCCTCAACCGCGATCTTGGCTTCACCGAGGCCGACCGCGTGGAGAACCTGCGCCGGGTGGCCGAAGTGGCGAAGCTGATGGTGGATGCCGGGCTGGTGGTGATCGTGAGCTTCATCGCCCCCTATGCCCGCGAGCGTGAGATGGCGCGCAGCCTGTTCGCGCCGGGCGAGTTCCTCGAGGTTTTCGTCGATACCCCGCCGGAGGTCTGTGAGGCCCGCGATCCCAAGGGGCTGTATGCCAAGGCGCGGGCGGGGAAGATTCCGAACTTCACCGGAGTGAACGCGCCCTACGAGCGCCCCGAGGCCCCAGACCTGCGCCTCGATACCACGGTGGACACGCCGGAGACCCTGGCGCGGGCGGTGATCGAGCGCCTCGAGGGTGGGCTCTAGAACACCTTGCCGGCGTTGAAGACGCCTTGGGGGTCCAAGGCCTGCTTCAGTGCTCGGAGCGCGGCGATGGCATAGGGGTCGGCATGGCGCAGGAAGGCGGCGCGCTTGGCGAGCCCGATGCCGTGCTCGCCGGAGAGGGTGCCGCCAAGCGCGAGGCAGAGCGCGAACAGCGGTTCGAGCGCGGCCTCCAGCGCTTCACCCTCCTGCTCCCCGGCCTGCAGCAGGTTGACGTGCAGGTTGCCGTCGCCGAGATGCCCGTAGCTCACCGCCGGCAGGCCGCTTCCGGCAAGGCGGGCGAAGAACTCGGGCAGGCGATCGCGTGGCACCACCACGTCCTCGCTCACTTTCTTCGGGAAGCGCTGCTTGAGGTGCACGCTGGTGAGGCGGCGCAGCGCCCAGAGGGCTTCGCGCTGCGGTCCGGTGGTGGCCACCTCGGCGTTCGCGGCGGCTTCGCCCAGGGCCTCCAGCAGCTGCTCGACGAAACCGGCATGGCTGCAGCCGGCATCGTCGAACTCGAGCAGCACCAGGGCTTCGCCCGGGAGGCGGCGGGCTTCCTCCGGGCCGTGGGCGCGCAGGTCGGCGAGCACGGCGGCGTCCCAGAACTCCATGGCCGAGGGCAGCAGACCGGCGGCCGAGAGCCGTGCCGGCAGCCCCGGCAGCAGGGCCATGTCGGGCAGGGGCAGCAGCACGGTGAGGAACTCGCGCGGGCGTGGCAGCAGACCCACGCCCGCGCCGAGGATCAGGCCGAACACGCCCTCGCTGCCGACCAGCAGCTGCGCAAGGTTGGGGCCAGTGTTCTGCTTCACCGAGTCGATGCCGAAGCGGTGGATTTCGCCGTCGGCCATCAGGGCGTCCACCCAGCGCACCCAGCGCCGGGTCATGCCGTACTTGCAGGCGTTCGGCCCGCCGGCATTGGTGGCCAGCGTGCCGCCGAAGCTGCACAGCGGCCAGGAGTTCGGGTCGGGGGGATACCACAGACCGGCGGCATCGGCGGCCTCGCGCACCCGGGCCAGCGGGGCGCTGGCCGGGGCGGAGAGGCTCAGGTTCTCCGGCGAGACCGCGATCGTGCCCGGCCAGTCGGAGAGATCGACCACCACGCTGCCCGGTGTGGGCACGCAGCCGCCGGCCTTGCCGCTACCGGCGCCGCGCGGCACCAGGGTGAAGCCTTCCTCGGCGGCGCGGCGCACCAGCGTGCGCAGGGCGGCCGGGCTGCGCGGGCGCACCACCGCCCGCGGCAGTGGTCCGCGCACATGCGACTCGTCGCGGGTGTATTCCCCGGGAATGTCCGGGGTCCGCAGCACGCGGGTCTCGGGCAGGGCATCGAGCCAGTCCATGCCGCCAGTCTACGGCCGGCGGCGGCTGTGGCGTGGCTGACCTCAGTCGGCGTTGCGCCGGGCCTGCTTGCGGGCGTACATGGCGGCGTCGGCGCGGGCTAGGTCGATTCCCGCCCGGTGATGCCCTCCAGCAGTTCCAGCAGCGGGCGGGTCAGGGCTTCGAGTCCATTCGAGCGGGTGACGGAATCGGCCAGCCGGGCCAGCAGGTCGGACATGGGGCATCCCGCGGAGGCGTTGCCGTCATGCTGCCGCCAAAGTGTGCGTAGCGCCACCGTTTGCGCCGGGCGGCTTCAGGCGCCGGCCAGCGGCCCGGGCTCGGACAGCACCTGGAGCACCGCGGCTTCCTCTACGCCATCGGCCACGAAGGCCTGGCCGATGCCGCGCCAGAGGATCAGCCGCAGGCGCCCGGAGAGAGCCTTCTTGTCGAGCCGCATGCGGGCGAGCAGGGCCTCCGGGCCGAGGCCTGGGGGCAGGGCGGTGGGCAGGCCGAGGGCCTGCAGCACTGCGGCGAGCCGCTCGGCATCGGCCTGGGGAGCGTGGCCCAACCGGGCCGAGAGCCGTGCCGCCAGCACCATGCCCACGGCCACCGCCTCGCCGTGCACCAGGCCGCCGAAGCCCTGCTCGGCCTCGATGGCATGGCCGAAGGTATGGCCGAGATTGAGCAGCATGCGTTCACCGGTTTCCGTCTCGTCGCGGGCCACGATGGCCGCTTTGTGTGCGCAACTCCGGGCGATCGCCTCGGCAAGGGCGGCGGGCTCGCGGGCCCGCAGGGCAGCAGCCTTCGCCTCCACCCAGGCGAAGAAGGCGGCATCGCCCAGCGCGCCGTACTTCAGCACCTCCGCCAGCCCGGCGCAGAGCTCGCGCGCCGGCAGGGTGGCCAGGGTGTCGGTGTCGGCGATCACCGCCGAGGGCTGGTGGAAGGCGCCGACGAGGTTCTTGCCCTCGGGCAGGTCGACGGCGGTCTTGCCGCCCACCGAGGAGTCCACCATCGCCAGCAGTGTGGTGGGCAGCTGTACGAAGCGCACGCCGCGCATCCAGCAGGCAGCGGCGAAGCCGGTGAGGTCGCCCACCACCCCGCCGCCGAGCGCCACCAGGGTGGCATCGCGCGAGGCGCCGAGTTTCGCCAGGGCGGACATGAGCTCGCCGAAGCGGGCGAGGGTCTTCTCCTGCTCGCCGGGCGGCAGCACCACGCTGGCCACCTGCCGACCGGCTCCGGTGAAGGCGGCTTCGACCCGGGCGAGGTAATGCGGGGCCACATTGGCATCGCTGACGATGAGCACATGGCGGCCGGGCGCCTGGGCGGCGAGCAGCGTCGGGTCCTCGAGCAGGCCGGGGCCGATGTGGATTGGATAGCGGCGCGGGCCCAGTTCGACCTCGAGCCGGCACAGGGCGGGATGCGGCAGTGTGCTCATGCCGTCCTCGCATGCCGCCAGCCCTCGCGCAGCAGCGGCACCAGCCGCTCGCAGGCCTGGGCGGGAGCAAGGCCGCTGGTGTCGAAGCGCATATCGGCCACCTCGGCGTAGAGCGGGGCGCGCTCCTCCGCCAGGCGCCGCAGCACCGCCTCGCGGTCGGGGTGCTGCAGCAGCGGCCGGGCGCGGTCGTTGGCGAGGCGTTTCAGCTGTTCTTCCACCGAGACCGCGAGGTGCAGGACGAAGGCGCGTTCACGCATCCGCCGGCGGTTGGGCTCGGCCAGCACCGCACCGCCGCCGGTGGCGATGAGCCGGTCCTCGCCCGCGAGTTCCTGCGCCAGCTGCCGCGCCTCGCGCTCGCGGAAGCCAGCTTCACCCTCGCGCTCGAAGAGCTCCGCCACCCGCGCGCCGGCGGCCGCCTCGATGGCCTGGTCGAGGTCGACGAAGGCAAGGCCGAAGCGCTCCGCCAGCCGCCGGCCGATGGAGGTCTTTCCGGCCCCCATGGGGCCGACGAGCACGAGGTTCACCGCAGGATTCATGCGCGAACGGTAGCATCGCCGCATGCCTGCCTTGAACGATTCCCGCCCGACGCTCCTGGTCGCCGGCGCCGGCGACACCGGCTCGCGCCTCGCCGCCGCGGCCTCGCGGGCCGGCTGGGAGGTGCTGGCCCTGCGTCGCCGCGCACTGGACCTCGGGCCCGGCATCCGCGCCCTGCGCGCCGACCTCGTCACCGGCGAGGGGCTTACCGCGGTGCCGAAGCGCCTCGCGGCCCTGGTGTTCTGTGCCGCGCCCGACGAGCGCAGCGAGGCCGCCTACCGCGCCCTCTACCGCGACGGCCTGCGTCGCCTGCTCGACCGCGCCGAGGTCGGCCGCGTGCTGTTCGTCAGCAGCACGGCGGTCTACGCCGAGGATGCCGGCGGCTGGGTGGACGAGGGCACGCCGGCGGACGCCACCGCCTTCAACGCCCGCGTGCTGCGCGAGGCCGAGCATGAGCTCGAGGCGCATCCCGAGGCCGCGGCCTTCCGCGCCTCCGGCATCTACGGGCCGGGCCGCGAGCGGATGTGGCAGCGCGCGCGCCGCGAGACCCCGGGCGAACGGCGCTGGACCAACCGCATCCATGTCGAGGATGTCGCCGGCGCCCTCCTGCACCTGCTGGGCGCACCGCGCATCGCCCGCGTCTACTGCGGCAGCGACGACGCGCCCGCGCTGGAGCATGAAGTGATCGACGGCCTGCGCGCGCGGCTCGGCCTGCCCACGCTCGGCGCGGCGCCCGGCCCGGAGAGCGGCAAGCGCGTCTCCAACGCCCGGCTGCGCGCCACCGGCTGGGTGCCCCGCTTCCCCAGCTGGCGCGAGGGCTATGCCAGGCTGCCAGACTGAGCGTGCGCCGCACCGCCCGGTATTGACGCCTGCTACCCGTTGGTGGGTATCGTCGGCCGGCCCGCAGGACCGCGGGCGTTTCCAAGGGGACCTCCAAGCATGATCATTCGTCGCATCGGCGTGCTGTCTGCCGGCAAGGTGCTGGGCGCGCTCTATGCCGGCCTCGGCCTCATCATCGGCCTGTTCTTCTCGCTGTTCGCTCTGCTCGGCGTGGCGGCCGCCCTCGGCGGCGACCGTGGCGGCGGGTTTGCCGGCATGCTCTTCGGCGTCGGCGCCGTCATCGCCTTCCCGCTGTTCTACGGCGTGCTCGGCTTCATTGGCGGGGTCATCAGCGCCTTTCTCTACAACCTCGTGGCCGGCATCGTCGGCGGCATCGAGATCGAAGTGCAATGAGGCACCTGCCGGGGCCGCGAGGCGCGGCCCCGGCGAAGGCGCTCAGGGGTAGAGCATCCGCTTCGTCCAGCGCCCCTCGATGCGGGCGTAGCGCTGGCGCTCGTGCAGGCGGAACTTCGCGCCATACCAGAACTCGATCATCTCCGGCACCACGCGGAAACCCGACCAGTGCGGCGGCCGCGGCACCGGCTGGCCCTCGAACTTCGCGCTGAACTCGGCGATGCGCCGCTCGAGGGTCGCGCGCGAATCGAGCGTCTGCGACTGCAGCGAGGCCCAGGCGCCGATCTGGCTCTCGCGCGGGCGGCTGGCGAAATAGGCATCGGCCTCGGCGGCCGTCACCGGCTCCACCGTGCCTTCCACCTTCACCTGCACCTGCTCGCGCAGGGTCTTCCACAGGAACAGCAGCGCGGCCTGCGGATTGGCGGCGAGCTGCCGGCCCTTGCGTGAGTCGAAGTTGGTGTAGAACACGAAGCCCTGCTCGTCCACGTGCTTCAGCAGCACCGTGCGGGCGGAGGGGCGGCCGCGGGCATCGGCGGTGGCCACGGTCATGGCCGTGGGCTCCGGGTCGCCGGCGGCCGTGGCCTCGGCCAGCAGGGTGCGGAAGGTGGCGATGGCCTCGGCCAGCAGCGGGTCGGGGGCAGCGGTGTCGGTGGGGTGTTCGCTCACGTCGGGGCACTCGGGCTTGGGGCGGGACACGCTATTCTCGCCGCCCCCGCGCCCCGGGCGCATGATCCCGCTCAAGACCGTCCGATGGCCGTGCTAAAACCTCGGGGAACTGGCTATCCCGCCGGGTTCGTGGCGGCGGTGCTGGGGCGCGCCCTCGCCCTGCCGGGACCGTGCCGGGTGTTCGGCCTCACTGGATTGCAGGGTACGGGCAAGTCCACGCTTGCCGCCCAAGTGGCGGCCCTGGCCAGTGAGCGCGGCCTGCGCGCGGTGGTGCTGTCGATCGACGATGTCTACCTCGATCAGCCGCAGCGCCAGCGCCTCGGCCGCGAGGTGCATCCCCTGCTCGCCACCCGCGGGGCGCCCGGCTCGCACGACATCGCGCTGGGCCTTGCCACCCTCGATGCCCTGCGCGAGGGCCGGGCGCGGCTGCCGGCCTTCGACAAGCTCGCCGACCGCCGCCTGCCGGAGTCGGCCTGGGATCGGGTAGAGGGCGTGCCCGACCTGGTGCTGTTCGAGGGCTGGTTCCACAAGGTGCCGCCGCAGACCGAGGCCGAGCTCGCCCGGCCGCTCAATGCGCTGGAGCGCGAGGAGGACCCCGAGGGCACCTGGCGGCGCTGGTGCAATGCCGCCCTCCCGGCCTATGCGCCGCTGTGGGCGCGGCTCGATCATCTGCTCTTCCTGCGCGGGCCGGGTTTCGAGGTGGTGCCGGGCTGGCGCTGGCAGCAGGAGCAGACCCTGGCCGCCGCCAATCCGGGACGCCGTGCCATGAGCCGCAGCGAGGTGGAGCGCTTCGTGCAGTTCTTCGAGCGGGTCTCGCGGCAGGCCCTGGCCACCCTGCCCGGCATCGCCGACGAGACCATCGCGCTCGACGCCGGGCGGCGCGTGCTCGGCTGAACCCGTCGGCCGCGCCCCGCGCCGGGCCTTCAGCCCAGTGCCGCCCGCCCCGCGCTGGCCAGCAGGTCCACCATCCGCCCGGCCTCCGCGGCACGGGCGTTGCTGGCATTGCCCTGTTCGGCGCGCCGGGCCACCCCTTGCGCGATGGCGGCGAGGCGAAAATAGCTGAAGGCGAGCACGAAGCCCCAGTCCTGCGGAAGCGCCTGCCCGGTGCGTGCGGCATAGCGCTCCAGCAGTTCGGCCTCCGAGGGGAGGCCGAGCGCAGTGCGGTCGAGGCCGGCCAGGCCCGGCAGGGCGGGATTGCGCGGCAGGCGCAGGGCCATGGCGAGATAGCCGAGGTCGGCCAGCGGGTGGCCGAGGGTGGCGAGTTCCCAGTCCATCACCGCCAGCACCTCTGGGCCGTCTTTCGCCCACATCAGGTTGTCGAGGCGGAAGTCGCCGTGCACCAGGGCCACGCGGCCATCGTCGGGGGGGCAGCGGCGCGGCAGTTCGGCGATCAGCGCGTCCATGGCGGCGATAGCGCGGGTACGGCTCTGCGCGTACTGCTCGCTCCAGCGGGCGATCTGGCGGGCAAAGTAGTTGCCGGGCTTGCCGAAATCGGCGAGTCCGGCAGCGGCCACGTCGATGCCGTGGATGGCGGCGAGTGTGTCGATGAGCGCGTGGTAATGCGCGCTGCGCTGTTCGTGAGCGTGCCGGGGCAGCGATGGGTCCCACTCGACGCGGCCGTCGACGAAGGCCATCACGTAGAACATCGAGCCGATCACCGCTTCGTCGGTGCACAGCCAGAGCGGCCGCGCCACCGGCACCCGGCCCTGCAGGGCCGTGAGCACGCGGAACTCGCGGTCCACGGCATGGGCCGAGGCGAGCAGGGCGCCCGGCGGCTTGCGGCGCAGCACATAGGTGCCGGAGGCGGCATCGAGGCGGTAGGTGGGGTTGCTCTGGCCGCCCTCGAACTTCGTGGCCCTGAGTGGACCGCGAAAGCCGGGCAGGTGGGCCTCCAGCGCCGCGGCGAGAGCGGCCTCGTCCAGCGCGAAACGCTCGCCGCTCATGCGCCCGGGCCCTTCAGCATGCCCTTGGCCAGCGCGACGAGATGCACCTCGTCTGGGCCGTCGGCGAGGCGCAGGCAGCGCGCGCCGGTGTAGGCCGCCGAGAGGAAGGGGTCGGCGAGGCCGGCGGCGCCATGCACCTGGATGGCGCGGTCGATGACGGCGCAGGCCATGCGCGGGGCCACGATTTTGATCATGCCGATGGCGTCCTTCGCGCCCTTGTTGCCCTTGGCGTCGAGCTGGGCAGCGGCGTCGAGCGTGAGCAGGCGGGCCTGCTCGATCTCGCAGCGCGAGAGCGCGATCGCTTCCTGCACCATGCCCTGCGCGCCCAGCGGTTTTCCGAAGGCGATGCGGTGTTGCGCCCGCGCCACCATCATCTCCAGCGCCCGCTGCGCCATGCCGATCAGGCGCATGCAGTGGTGGATGCGGCCGGGGCCGAGGCGGGCCTGCGCCAGCGCAAAGCCTTGGCCCTCGCCGCCGACCCGGTTTTCCTCTGGCACGCGCACGTCGCGGAACTCGAGCTCGACATGGCCGCCCGGTGCGTCGTCGAAGCCGAAGGCCTGCAGCGGCCGCACCACGCGCAGGCCCGGTGTGTCCATCGGTACCAGTACCATGGTGTGGCGCGCGTGTGGCGCGGCCTCCGGCGTGGTAACACCCATGACGATGAGGACCTTGCAGCGCGGGTCGCCGGCGCCGGTGATCCACCACTTGCGGCCCTCGAGCACATACTGTCCGCCCTCGCGGCGGATGGGCAGCGCGATATTGGTGGCATCGGACGAGGCCACCTCCGGCTCGGTCATGGCGAAGGCCGAGCGGATCTCGCCGCGCAGCAGCGGCGCGAGCCAGCGCGCCTTCTGTTCCGGGGTGCCGAAGTGCGCCAGCAGCTCCATGTTGCCGGTGTCGGGCGCATTGCAGTTGAACACCTCGCTGGCCCAGGGCACACGGCCCATGCGCTCGGCAAGCGGGGCGTAGTCGAGGTTGGAGAGGCCGGCGCCGTGCATGGCATCGGGCAGGAACAGGTTCCACAGGCCGGCCGCCCGGGCCTCTGCCTTCAGCGCCTCGATGCGCGGGCAAACCGTCCAGCGCGTGGCCGGGTCCTGCTGCCAGGCATGCACCTCGGCCTCGGCCGGCAGTACGCGTTCGGCCATGAAGGCGGCGAGCCGTGCGTCGAGCGCGCGGGCGTGGTCGGAGAAGGGAAACAGCGGGCTCATCGGTGGGCCTTCAGAAATGCGTCCACAGCCGGCGGTCGTGGGCAAGGTGCGGCAGGGTGTTGAAGCTGCCGAAGCGCAGCCGGTCGGGCCCGGCACTGAACTCGTTGATCGAGGCGTTGCGGATGGCGAGGTTGAGGTCCACGGCGCGGCGCGCCGGCACCTCGAGGGCCTGCTGCGCGAGCCGGGCGATCACCCCGCCCGAACTGACTACGAGGGTGGCGCCTTCGCGTGCGGCCTTGGCAGCGGCGGCTCCGGCCCGGGCCACGCGCTCACCGAAGGTCTCCCAGCGCTCGGGCACGGCCTCGAGTTCATCGTTCGCCCAGGCGAGGATCGCTGCATGCAGCATCGGGGCGAGGATGGTCGGGTCTTGCGAGCTGGCGCGGGCGCGCATGCCGGCATCGGCCCGCTCGAGGAGGAAGGCACGGATCACCGCGCCATGGTCGAACTCGTCGAG
>BPKK01000016.1:0-2500 GCA_026005095.1 Silanimonas sp.
GTTTGCTGTCGATGCGCGGGTGATGGCTGGCTGGGTAGCTGGCGGGGGCTGGGTGTTTTCGAGCGGCTGCGGGTGTCGGCCGGTGTGGTTTTGGGGTGTAGAAAGAAAAACCCCGCCATTGTGTGGCGGGGTTTTGGTGTAAGGCCCTGGCGATGACCTACTCTCGCATGCGACTGCACACTACCATCGGCGCGTACGCGTTTCACTTCCGAGTTCGGGATGGGATCGGGTGGTTCCACGCAGCTATGTTCACCAGGGAGAGGGTGGAGGGTCGCTGTTGGCCTTGTGGCCTCAAGCGCGCACGCTCTCATGGGGGCTTGTGACGTAACAGTTGGTTTGTCTTGAATCGCGCGTCGCGATGTCAAGGCGTCTCGAGGTTATATGGTCAAGCCGCACGGATCATTAGTATCGGTAAGCTCAACGCATTGCTGCGCTTACACACCCGACCTATCAACCACGTAGTCTTCATGGTTCCTTCAGGGGACTTGTGTCCCGGGAGATCTCATCTTGAGGCGCGCTTCCCGCTTAGATGCTTTCAGCGGTTATCGCTTCCGAACATAGCTACCCGGCAGTGCCACTGGCGTGACAACCGGAACACCAGAGGTTCGTCCACTCCGGTCCTCTCGTACTAGGAGCAGCCCCTCTCAAATCTCCAACGCCCACGACAGATAGGGACCGAACTGTCTCACGACGTTCTGAACCCAGCTCGCGTACCACTTTAAATGGCGAACAGCCATACCCTTGGGACCGACTACAGCCCCAGGATGTGATGAGCCGACATCGAGGTGCCAAACACCGCCGTCGATATGAACTCTTGGGCGGTATCAGCCTGTTATCCCCGGAGTACCTTTTATCCGTTGAGCGATGGCCCTTCCATACAGAACCACCGGATCACTAAGACCTGCTTTCGCACCTGCTTGATCCGTCGATCTTGCAGTCAAGCACGCTTCTGCCTTTGCACACAATGCGCGATGTCCGACCGCGCTGAGCGTACCTTCGTGCTCCTCCGTTACTCTTTGGGAGGAGACCGCCCCAGTCAAACTACCCACCATACACGGTCCCCGACCCGGATTACGGGCCTAGGTTAGAACGTCAAGCACATCAGGGTGGTATTTCAAGGATGGCTCCGCCGAAGCTGGCGCCTCGGTTTCATAGCCTCCCACCTATCCTACACAGACGAACTCAACGTTCAGTGTAAAGCTATAGTAAAGGTTCACGGGGTCTTTCCGTCTTGCCGCGGGAACGCTGCATCTTCACAGCGATTTCAATTTCACTGAGCCTTGGGTGGAGACAGCGCCGCTGTCGTTACGCCATTCGTGCAGGTCGGAACTTACCCGACAAGGAATTTCGCTACCTTAGGACCGTTATAGTTACGGCCGCCGTTTACTGGGGCTTCGATCAAGAGCTTCGGTTTCCCTGACCCCATCACTTAACCTTCCAGCACCGGGCAGGCGTCACACCCTATACGTCCACTTTCGTGTTTGCAGAGTGCTGTGTTTTTGATAAACAGTCGCAGCGGCCTGGTCACTGCGGCCCATCTTGCGATGGGCGTACCTTCTCCCGAAGTTACGGTACTATTTTGCCTAGTTCCTTCACCCAAGTTCTCTCAAGCGCCTGAGAATTCTCATCCTACCCACCTGTGTCGGTTTACGGTACGGTCTCTCGTGAGCTGAAGCTTAGAGGCTTTTCCTGGAAGCGTGGGATCAGTGACTTCGTCCAATAGGACTGGTCTCGTGCTTCAGCCTTGGGGCAGCGGATTTGCCTACCGCCCCAGCCTTTGCACTTTCCCCGGGACAACCAACGCCCGGTACACGTACCCTTCTCCGTCCCCCCATCGCACTCACGCGAGGTGCTGGAATATTAACCAGCTTCCCATCGACTACACCTTTCGGTCTCGCCTTAGGGGCCGACTCACCCTGCGCCGATGAACGTTGCGCTAGGAAACCTTGGGCTTTCGGCGTGCGGGCTTTTCACCCGCATTATCGTTACTCATGTCAGCATTCGCACTTCCGATACCTCCAGCAGCCTTCTCAGGCCACCTTCGCAGGCGTACGGAACGCTCCTCTACCGCGCACACGAAGTGTGCACCCCAAGCTTCGGTACATCGCTTAGCCCCGTTAAATCTTCCGCGCAGACCGACTCGACCAGTGAGCTATTACGCTTTCTTTAAAGGGTGGCTGCTTCTAAGCCAACCTCCTGGCTGTCTATGCCTTTCCACATCGTTTTCCACTTAGCGATGATTTTGGGACCTTAGCTGTGGGTCTGGGTTGTTTCCCTTTTCACGACGGACGTTAGCACCCGCCGTGTGTCTCCCGTGTAGCACGTCCTGGTATTCGGAGTTTGCCATGGTTTGGTAAGTCGCAGTGACCCCCTAGCCATAACAGTGCTCTACCCCCAGGAGTGTTCGCACGAGGCGCTACCTAAATAGCTTTCGAGGAGAACCAGCTATCTCCGGGTTCGATTAGCTTTTCACTCCTAGCCACACCTCATCCCCTACTTT
>BPKK01000016.1:7500-57114 GCA_026005095.1 Silanimonas sp.
GCACCGCCTGCTGGAAGTACCGGAAGCCAAGCAGATGGCCTCGCGGCTGCGGGTGGGCAGTGAGCTTGCCTTCGAGATCGGGCCGGATGGCGAACTGCGCGGCCTGCGCTTCGACCAGGACGAGAGCCGCCGGATCGCCCTCGCGGTGACCGAGGACGGAGTGCGCCGGGAAGTGATCGAGCGGCCGATCGAGCGCCGCACTCTGGTGGCCGGCGGCACCATCACGAGCTCGCTGTTCGCCGACGGTGCCCGCGCCGGACTGAGCGCGCCGGTGATGCTCGACATGGTCAAGGCGCTGCAGTACGACATCGACTTCGCCCAGGACCTGCGCGAGGGCGACCGCTTCCAGATCGTCTACGAGGAGCTCTGGCGCGAGGGTGAGCGCTTGCGCGACGGCGGTGTGGTGGCGGTGAACTTCGTCAACCAGGGCAAGCCTTACACCGCGTTGCGCTTCGAGCACGAAGGCCGTGCCGAGTTCTTCGACCTCGAGGGCCGGCCGCTGCGCAAGAGCTTCATGCGCACCCCGATCGAGTTCGCCCGTCTGACCTCGGGCTTCGGCGCCCGCCGTCATCCGATCCTCGGCCGCATGCGCATGCACAACGGCGTGGACTACGCCGCGCCGGTGGGCACGCCGATCTTCGCCGCCGGCGATGCCCGGGTGAAGTTCGCCGGCTGGCAGAACGGCTACGGCCGCACCGTCATCCTCGACCATGGCAATGGCGTGACCACCCTGTACGCCCACATGTCGCGGCTCGGCCCGCACCGCGTGGGTGAGCGGGTGCGCCAGGGCCAGACCATCGGCTATGTGGGGGCGAGCGGTCTTGCCACCGGCCCGCACCTGCACTACGAGTTCCGCGTCAATGGCGTGCACCGTAACCCGTTGACCGTGACCATGCCGAAGCCGGAGCCGCTCAAGGGCCCGGCGCTGGCCGAGTTCCGCCGCGCCACGGCACCGGCGCTGGCGCAGCTCAAACACCTCGAAGGGACTCAGCTGGCGGCACGCTGAGATCCTGCTCCGGCATTCCCCGCGCCCTGCCGTGTCGCTCTTTCTCGGTCTGATCAGCGGCACCAGTGCCGATGGCATCGATGCTGCGCTGCTGCGGGTCGAGCCCCGCATCGAGGTGCTGGCGGCGCGTACCCTGCCCTATCCGGCCGAGCTCCAGGCCACGGTGCTGGAGGTTTCGCAAGCCGATGCCCGGCTCGATCTCGATGCCTTCGGCGCCCTCGACAGCGCGCTCGGCGAAGCCTTCGCCGCCGCCGCACTCGCCCTGCTGGCCGAGGCCGGGGTGGCCCGCGAGGCCGTGCGGGCGATCGGCTCACACGGCCAGACCCTGCGCCACCGCCCGCGCCCGCCGCAGCGCTTCACGCTGCAGGTGGGCTGCCCGCATGTGATCGCGGAACGCACCGGCATCACCGTGGTGGCCGACTTCCGTCGCCGCGACGTGGCCGCGGGCGGCGAAGGGGCGCCGCTGATGCCGGCCTTCCACGCCGCGGTGCTGGGACATCCGGAGGAGGTGCGCGCGGTGTTGAACCTGGGCGGCATCGGCAACCTCACCCTGCTGGCTCCCGGTGAGCCGGTACGCGGCTTCGACACCGGCCCGGCCAATGGCCTGATGGATGCCTGGTGCCTGCGCCACACCGGCTGCGGCTACGACGCCGGCGGCGCCTGGGCCGCGGGCGGGCGCGTGCTGCCCGCGCTTCTGGAACGCTGCCTCGCCGAGCCCTGGCTGGCCCTGCCACCGCCGAAGAGCAGCGGCCGCGACCAATTCCACCTGGGCTGGCTCGAGGCCCGTCTCGACGGCCACGAAGCAGCTCAGGACGTGCAGGCCACCCTGCTGGAGCTCACGGCCCGCAGCATCGCCGAGGCCCTGCGCGCAACCCAGCCGGCCACGCGCCGGCTGATCGCCTGCGGCGGCGGCGTGCACAACACGGCCCTGATGGCACGCCTCGCCGCCCTGCTGCCAGACGT
This sequence comes from Silanimonas sp., assembly GCA_026005095.1. Lineage (GTDB taxonomy): Bacteria > Pseudomonadota > Gammaproteobacteria > Xanthomonadales > Xanthomonadaceae > Silanimonas. The sequence continues at coordinate 9,470 of BPKK01000016.1, forward strand.
CGCGGTGGAGTCCTCGGCCGCGCACGGCCTGGACCCGGATGCCGTGGAAGCCGCGGGCTTTGCCTGGCTGGCCTGGCAGACCCTGGAGGGCCGGCCGGGCAATCGCCCGGAGGTGACCGGCGCCGCCGGCCCGCGGATCCTTGGCGCCATCGTGCCCGGCGGGGCATCCACGCCCTGAGGCGTGCCACGGCATGAAGGCTCAACTTGGGGTCGACTCGTCGCCGGGCTTGCGTACGTAGGCCGGCGCATCGTCCGGCAGGGCGCTCATGGCGTTCATCGCCTCGTAGAAGGCGCGCGCCTCCTCGTCGTTCCAGGCCCCGCGCAGGCGCGCGATGTCGCCCGGCACCGGCGGCGGGTCGGGCTCGGCAAGGCCTAAGGCCTGCTTGAGCAGGTGCAGGATGACATCGTTGAGCGGCCAGCCCTTCTGCCGGGCGATCTCCTTGAGGCGCTCGGCCACCCGCTCATCGATGTCGCGGACGAGGAAATCGGCCATGGGGGCGGGCCGTGCTCCGTGGGAATCAGACGTCCGAGCTTACGCCCCGCGGCCCCCGGCGTGCTAGCCACGCGCAGAGGGCGATGGCCGGGATGGCGAACAGCGCGGTGCCAGCGAAGAACCAGGCATAGGCCTCGGGCAGCGGCCGGCTCACCGCCAGAGCCTCCACGGCGACGCCGGAGAAGCCCTTCAGCAGCTTGCCGAGCAGGGTGTAGAAGGAGCTCAGCAGGGCGTACTGGGTGGCGGTGTAGCCGAGCGCAGTGAGGCTAGACATGTAGGCCACGAGCGCGATGCCGGCGAACCCGGCGGAGAAGTTGTCGATCGCCATCGCCAGCATGAAGACCACAGGATCGCCGCCGCTCAGGGCCAACCAGGAGAAGGCCAGGTTGGAGAGTGGGCCGAGCACGGCGCCAGCGACCAAAGTGGGAAAGAGGCCGAAGCGGATTGCGCACAGACCGGCTGCGGCGGTGCCGAGCAGGGTGCCGGCAAGCCCGACGCTGGCCCGCACCTTGCCGATCAGCTGCTCGGCGATGCCAAGGTCGGCGTAGAGCGGGTTGGCCATCGGCCCCATCACGAAATCGGCGAGGCGATAGACGCTGATCGCCGCCAGGATCGCCAGCGCCCACTGCCGGTGCTGGCGGAAGAAGGCGAGGAAGGGGCCAAGGATGGCGTCGTACAGCCCGCGCGGGGTCCAGATCGGGCCGCTGGCCAGCACCGCCACGCTACGTGGCTCGTCCACCCGCAGCACCACCACGAGCGCGGCGAAGGCAAGCGCCGCCATCAGGGCATAGGAGCCCGACCAGCCAAGATCGACGGCGATCAGGAAGATGGCGGCATCGGTGAGCAGGAGCGCACCGCGATAGCCGAACTGGTAGGCGGCGCTGAGCAGAGCGAGCTGGTTGGCGTCCTCGGCGCATTCGATGCGCCAGGCGTCGATCACGATGTCTTGGGTGGCGGAGGCGAAGGCCACCAGCACCGCCAGTACGGCAAAGGTGAACAAGTGCCCCGCGGGCGTCAGCAGGGCCATGCCGGCAAGACCGAGCACCACCAGTGACTGCGCGAGGAGCAGCCAGCCGCGGCGGCGGCCGAAGCGGGCGAAGCCGAGCGGTGCCGGCACCCGGTCGACGATCGGCGCCCAGAGGAACTTCATCGAGTAGGCCAGACCGACCCAAGACAGGAAGCCCACGGCGCCAAGATCGATGCCTTCCTTGCGCGCCCAGAACCCGAGGGTATTGCCCACCAGCATGAAGGGCAGGCCGGCGGCGAAGCCGAGCAGCAGGAGCAGGGCGACGTTGGGCCGGCCCAGCCCTGCGAGTACGTCGCGCCAGCCGGGGCGTGTGCGCTCAGTCGCCATAATCGACGACGAAGGGCGCGTGGTCGGAGAAGCGCGGCTCCGGATGGATGGCGCAGTCCTGGAGGCGGGCGGCAAGCCCCGGACTGACCAGCTGGTAGTCGATGCGCCAGCCCACGTTCTTCGCCCGGGCCTGGCCGCGCTGGCTCCACCAGGTGTAGTCCTGGCCGGTAGGCCGCAGATGGCGGTAGGCATCCACCCAGCCGTCCTCGCCGAGCAGGGCGGTCATCCAGGCCCGCTCCTCGGGCAGGAAGCCAGAGTTCTTCTCGTTCGACTTCGCATTGCGGATGTCCATGGGCGTGTGGGCGATGTTCCAGTCGCCGCAAAGCACCACCTCGCGGCCCGAGGCGAGCAGTTCGCGCAGCTTCGGCCGCAGCCAGTCCATCACCTCGAACTTGAAGGCCTGCCGCGCCTCGGCCGAGCTGCCCGAGGGCAGGTAGAGCGAAACCACGGAGAGGCGGCCGAAACGCGCCTCCAGCCAGCGCCCCTCCTCGTCGAAGGCCTCCCAGCCCAGCCCGGCGGCGAGCGCGTCGGGAGCGCGGCGGCTGTAGATGGCCACGCCCGAATAGCCTTTCTTCGTGGTGGCGTCGCGGAAGGCCGCATGGTAGCCGGCGGGACGGAAGCGCGCGTCCTCGAGCTGGTGGGCCTGGGCCTTGGTCTCCTGCACGCAGAGCACGTCGATGCCCTGGGCAGAAAACCAGTCGAAGAAGCCCTTGCTGGCCGCGGAACGCAGGCCGTTGGCGTTGAAGGTGGCGATGCGCATGCGGCGACGGAGAGGCCGTCCGGGTTTGGATGGGGTGGAAAACCCGGCGATTGTGGCCGATCCGGGGCCACGGCGTGGGCAGGCCGGCGCGAATCGGCTAGCCTGCGCGCCAGCCTTCATCCCCGCTTCATGTACCGGAGCCATCCATGGGCGATTACCGCCAGGCCTTCCTCGAACTGTCGCTGCGCTGCGATGCCCTGCGCTTCGGCGAGTTCCACCTGAAATCCGGGCGCACCAGCCCCTACTTCTTCAACGCTGGGCAGTTCAACTCTGGCGCGGCACTGGCTGGGCTGGCCGACTGCTATGCCGAGGCCCTGCTGGAGAGCGGTCTTGGTTTCGACATGCTGTTCGGCCCGGCCTACAAGGGCATCCCGCTGGCCACGGCACTGGCGATCGCGCTGGCGAAGCGTGGCCGCGACGTGCCGGTGGCTTTCAACCGCAAGGAAGCCAAGACCCATGGCGAGGGCGGCACGCTGATCGGCGCGCCGCTCGCCGGGCGGGTGCTGGTGGTGGACGACGTCATCACCGCCGGTACGGCGGTGCGTGAATCGGTGACGATGATCCGTGCCGCCGGCGCCCAGCCAGCCGGGGTGCTGATCGCGCTGGACCGGCAGGAACGCGGAGCGGAGGGCCAGCGTTCGGCGGCCCGGGAGGCGGCGGAGAGCCTCGGCGTGCCGGTGGTGGCGGTGGCCAGGCTCGACGACCTGCTGGGCTTCGTGGCCGACCGCCCGGCGCTGGCCCTGCACCGCGAGCGCCTGCTGGCGTATCGTGCGCAGTACGGCTCCCTCGACGGGTGAACTGACATGGCACGCATCGCCCCGGCCACCGCCCTGCCCGCCCTTGCCCTCTCGGCGCTGCTCGTGGCGCCGCTCGCCGCCCAGCCGCGGGCCGAGGCGGAGAAGAAGCTGTACCGCTGGGTGGATGCCACCGGCAAGGTGCACTACACCGATGCCCTGCCGCCCGAGGTGGTGAACCAGGCCCGCGAGGAACTGAGCGCCCGCACCGGCCTGGTGCGTGCCGAGATCGGCCGGGCGCTGACCGAGGAAGAGCGGCGGGCGCTCGAGGCCGAGACTGCGGCCGAGGCCGCCGCGCGCACCCACGCCGAGAACCGCCGGCGCGCCGAGGAGGCGAAGGTGAGCGCCTTCCGTACCGAGGAAGACCTGCGCAAGTCCTACGCCACCCGGCAGGCCATGATCGACGACACCCTGGTGAGTCTGGAGGCGGCGATCGCCTCCCAGCGCGCCAGTCTGCACCAACAGCTGGGAGTGGCTGGAGATGCCGAGCTGGCCGGGCGACCAGTACCACCGCGGGTGGCCGAGACCATCCAGGAACTGCGCCGCGAAGTCTACAAGCAGGAGCAGGCGCGGCTGGAGCGGGCGGCCGAGAAGCAGGTAGTGCAGGAAGAACTCGAGCGGCTGGTCGCGCTGCTGAAAGAGCGTCAGGAGCGCGGGCTCACCCCGCCGGGCGGCTGAGGCGAGAGCCCACCGTCCCGCGCGACCGGCCCTCAGAAGGGCAGCGAAAGGTCGCTGCGCAGCGCCAGCATCGCCGACCGGAAAGCCTGCTGCACCCGTGCCAGCGCCTCTTCGCTGTCGGCCTCGAAGCGCAGCACCAGTACCGGCGTGGTGTTCGAGGCACGCACGAGCCCCCATCCGTCCGGCCAGTCGGCGCGCAAGCCGTCGATGGTCGAGACCCGGGCGCCCTCGAAGCGGGCGTTCTGCACGAAGGCCTCGATGAAGGCGTGCGGCTCGCCCTCCTGCATCTCGACCTTGAGTTCCGGGGTGCTGAGCGCATCGGGAAGCCCGGCGAACACCTCCTCCGGCTCCTCGGGGCGGGTGGCGAGGATCTCGAGCAGGCGCGCGGCGGCATAAAGGCCGTCGTCGAAGCCATACCAGCGTTCCTTGAAGAAGAAGTGGCCGCTCATCTCGCCGGCCAGCTCGGCCTCGGTCTCCTTCATCTTTGCCTTGATCAGCGAGTGGCCGGTCTTCCACATCAGCGGGCTGCCGCCATGGCGCAGCACGTAACCGGCGAGATGACCGGAGCACTTCACGTCGTAGATGATGCAGGCGCCCGGATTGCGCTCCAGCACGTCGGCGGCGAACAGCATCAGCAGGCGGTCGGGGTAGACCATCCGGCCTTCGCGGGTGACTACCCCAAGGCGGTCGCCATCGCCGTCGAAGGCGAGGCCGAGGTCGGCGCCGGTACGTTGCACCGCCTGCACCAGGTCCTCGAGATTGTGCGGGTCGCTGGGGTCGGGGTGGTGGAAGGGGAAGCTGCCGTCCACCTCGCAGTAGAGCGTCTCGACATCGGCACCGATGGCCTCGAGCAGGCGCGGCCCGAGCTCGCCGGCCACGCCGCTGCCGGCATCCACCACCACGCGCAGGCGGCGCTCGATCTGGATGTCGCTGGCGATGCGCTCGATATAGGCCTCGCCGATGTCCACGGTGTCGAGGTCACCGCGGCGCTCGGCCACCGGCATCCGACCCTCGACGATGCGGGCGTAGAGATCGGCAATGGCGCCGCCGGAGAGGGTCTCGCCGTCGACCACGATCTTGAAACCGTTGTAGTCGGGCGGGTTGTGGCTGCCCGTGACGGCGATGGCGCTGCCGAGCCGTAGGTGATGGGCGGCGAAATAGGCCACCGGGGTGGGCACCATGCCGACGTCGGTGACATCCACGCCCGACATGCGCAGGCCGTCGATCAAGGCGCGGGCCATCTCCGGCGAGGACAGGCGGCCATCGCGGCCCACGGCGATGCCGCGAAGGCCGCGCTCCATCATCAGGGCACCCACGGCCCGGCCGATCAGCCGCGCCACGTCGGCGCTCAGGGTCTGGCCAACCACGCCGCGGATGTCGTAGGCGCGGAAGATGCTGCGCTCCAGGGCGAGGGCCGGGCCGGCGGGCCGGGGCGAGGCCGCCACCGGGGCGACCGCCGGGGCGGCCGCCGGAGCCGCGGGCTCGGCCTGCAGCCGGCCCTGGGCCTGCAGCTCGGCGAGGGTGGGCTCGGGCTCGGCCACCGGCGTGCGGCGCGCGGCCAGCCGGCGGGCGAAGGCCGCCGCCTTCTCGCGCGGCACCAGCACCAGGGCGAAACCGGACAGGACTACCACCAGCCCGGCCACCAGCTCCACCCAGCCGCCAAGCCCGTAAATGCCCGGCTCGGCATAGGGCGCGGCACCGACCAGGCGCAGCCGGGTGTTGGGGATGGCCACGGCGCCCCGCTCGGCCTGGTCGGCGAGCAGCACATCGCCCTCCTCGATCAGCGAGCGCCCGCCCTGACGCAGAGCGGCATAGGCCCCCGGCGGCGCAGCGCGGCGCACCAGCTCGCGCAGTTCATCCATCGGCCGGCGCACATAGGCGAGCGCGGCAATGCCGCCCTCGCCGGGAATGGGGGCGGCCAGCGCCAGCCAGGCCCGGCCGGCATCCTGAACGATGGCCATGTGCACCGCGTCAGTGTCGAGCGCGGTGAGCAGCAGGCCGAGCTTGCCGTAGCCGAAGCGCTCGACGGCATTCCAGGCGGCACTGAGGTCGGCTGGATGGATCTCGACCGCCTCGATGCCCACCCAGTCGCCGGCCAGGGCGGCACGGGCGCCATCGAGGTTGTTGCCCTCGACCGCTTCGCGCACCCGGGGCAGCCTGCGCTGGGCATCGAGCCGCTCCATCTCGGCGCTGAGCCGGGCGCGCAGGGCTGCTGCGGCCTCGCCGCGCACGGCCTGCGCCTGTCCGGCCAGGGCGGCGCCCTGCATCAGGCTCCAGCCGGCGAAGGCCAGCAGCGAGCCCGTAGCAATGGCCAGCACGGCGATCAGGATGTTGAGGATGCGGATCTTCGGTCGGGGGGCGTCGGACATGTCCGGGTCTCGAGGTCAGCGCGTGCCTGTGTGGCCGAAACCGCCTTCGCCGCGCGCGGAGGCATCGAAGGCATCGACGAGGCGCCAGCTGGCGCGGGCGATGGGGAGGAAGACGAGCTGGGCCACGCGGTCGCCCGGCTGCACGGTGACCGGCGCCGGGCCGCGGTTCCACAGGCTGATCATCAGCGGCCCTTGGTAGTCGGCGTCGATCAGGCCGGTGAGGTTGCCGAGCACCAGCCCCTGCTTGTGGCCGAGGCCGGAACGCGGCAGCACTACGGCGCAGAGGGTGGGATCGCCGAGGTGGATGGCAAGCCCACTCGGCACCAGGGCCGTCTCGCCCGGGGCGAGGGTGAGCGGGACCTCGAGCATGGCGCGCAGGTCCATGCCGGCCGACTGCGCAGTGGCGTACTCCGGCAGCGGGAACTCGCGGCCGAGACGTGGATCGAGGACCTTGAGATCGACCGCGGGGTTCATGCCGGCCCCAGCCAATCGGCGATCCAAGCCACGAGGCCGGCGGCGATGCTGCGCTTGCTGCCCGGGCCGAAGGCCTGCTCGCCGCCATGCCAGTACAGCACCAGGGCATTGTCCTCGGTATCGAAGCCGCTGCCTTCCACGCCCACCCGATTGGCGGCGATGGCATCGAGCCGCTTGGCCTCCAGCTTGCCGCGGGCGTAGGTCTCGACATCGTGGGTTTCAGCGGCGAAACCCATCACGCAGCGCGGCCGCGCCGGGTGGCGCGCCACCTCGGCCAGCACGTCGACCGTGCGTTCCAGCACCAGCGTGGCGGGGCCGTCGGATTTCTTGAGCTTGCGCTCCGCCACCTCGACGGGGCGGTAGTCGGCCACCGCGGCGGCACCGACATAGACCTCTTGACCCGGCAGCGCGGCCAGCACCGCGGCATGCAGCTCGGCGGCCGAGCGCACGTCGATACGGCGCACGCCGGGCGGCGTGGGGAGCTTCACCGGCCCGGCCACCAGGGTGACCTCGGCCCCGGCGGCGGCGGCGGCCTCGGCCACCGCGAAGCCCATGCGGCCGCTGCTGCGATTGCCGAGGAAGCGCACCGGGTCGATATCCTCGTAGGTGGGGCCGGCACTGACCAGCACGCGGCGGCCCGCAAGCCGCTTCGGCACCGCGAGCGCCGCGAGGTCGGCCACCAGGGCCGTCGGTTCGCGCATCCGCCCCTCGCCGACCTCGCCGCAGGCCTGCTCGCCGGCCTCCGGCCCGAGCACCGCGACGCCGCGCTGGCGCAGCAGAGCGAGATTGGCCTGGGTGGCAGCATTCGCCCACATCAGCCGGTTCATCGCCGGCGCCACCGCGATCGGCGCCGCGGTGGCGAGGCAGAGGGTGGCGAGCAGGTCGTCGGCATGGCCGTGCGCCAGCCGGGCGAGGACATCGGCGCTGGCCGGCGCCACCAGCACCTGGCTTGCCCAGCGCGCCAATTCGATATGCCCCATCGCCGCCTCGGCGGCCTCGTCCCACATCGAGACGCGCACCGGGTGACCGCTCAGGGCCTGCAGGGTGGTGGCGGTGATGAAGTGCTGCGCGGCCTCGGTCATCACCACGCGCACTTCGGCGCCGGCCTCGCGCAGGCGGCGCACCAGATCGGCCGATTTGTAGGCGGCGATGCCTCCGCTGACCCCGAGGAGCACCCGCGCTCCGTGCAATCCCGACACACCCGAGCTCCTGCCTTCGACGAGGGCGAAGCTTACCCCAGCGCACCACGGCTTCGGACGCCCGTGGCGCGCCGTCGGCCGCGAGCATGGAGGCATGTCGCTGCGCCACTGGCCCGATGCCGAACGTCCCCGCGAGCGTCTGCTCACCCAGGGCGCCGAGGCCCTTTCCGATGCCGAGCTGCTCGCCCTGCTGCTCGGCACCGGGCCGCGCGGTAGCAATGCCGTGGCCCATGCCAAGGCCCTGCTGGCGCAATGCGGGGGGCTGCGCGGCCTGCTCGACCGGCCACCGCAGGCACTGCTGCGCCTGCCCGGCCTCGGCCCGGCACGGGCGGGGGCGCTCTGTGCCGCCCTCGCCCTCGGCCGGCGGCATCTCGAGGCCAGGCTGAGCCGCGGCGCCGCCCTCGACTCGCCGGCACTGGCCGGCGAGTACTTCGCCCGCTGGCTGCGCGCCGCGCCGCGCGAGCGCTTCGGCGTGCTCTTCCTCGACAACCGCCATCGCCTGCTGGCCGCCGAGGTGCTGTTCGAGGGCGGGCTGGACCAGGCCGCGGTGCATCCGCGGGTGGTGGCGAAGCGGGCCATCGAACTCAATGCCGCGGCCGTGCTGCTGGGCCACAACCACCCAAGCGGCGTGGCCGAGCCAAGCGCCGCCGACCGCCGGCTGACCCAGCAGCTGAAGGAGGCCCTGGCCCTGGTCGAGGTGCGGCTGCTCGACCACTTCGTGGTGGGCGACGGCCCGCCGATCTCGATGGCGAGCCGCGGCTGGGTCTAGCCTCAGGGGCTTGCGGCCATCGGAGGCTGCGCGATACTGCCGGCACGCCGCCCGCGCAGGCCCGCCCGATGCCCTTCGATTACCGCCGCGCCTACCCCGCCGATGAGGTGGAGGCCCGCCTGCCCGGCCCCGCGCTGTCCCCGGTCGTGGTCTCGCAGCCCAGGCTCGCCGACCATGCCCGCCGCGCCGCAGCCGCCTGCCGCACGGCCGGGGTGGAGCGCGAGGCCGTGGTGGCGGCCGTGCAGCTCGGCGTGCTGAGGATGGCCTTGCGCTATGGCGAGGGCTCGGCCGATCCGCTCGCTTACCACAACGAGGGGCATCTTCTGGAACTGCTGGAGGACAAGCTGCCGCTGCTGCTCTCCACCGCCCTGCTGCCGACTCTGGAGCGCGAGGCCCTGGTGCTGTTCTGCGCCTGCCACGACCTGCGGCAACGCGAGACGCGGCGCCATGCCGAAGAGCCGATCGGCCCCAACGAGGCCGCCAGCATGGCCGAGGCCGATCGCCTGCTCGATGCGGCCGGACTGGACGACCCAGCGCTGCGCACCCTGCTGCGCTTTGCCATCGCCGGCAGTACCTTCGCCGCTGGCACCGACGAGGGCCAGGCCCAGGGGGCTTTCGCCCATGTGCTCGGGCACTGGCTGGACGGCCAGCGCCCGGGCTGGCGCGGCGATGCTCTCGCCACCCAGGCCGAGCACCTGGCACGGATGGCTGCCGATCTCGACACCAGCAACGTGGCCTCGCCCTACCTCGACTTTGCCCAGTCGGCGATCGCGCTGGCGATCGAGATCCAGCACCGCGCCGGCCGCCGCCTCGACAGCCCCGAGGCCGGGGCAAGCTGCCTTGGCTTTCTTGCCGAAGGCCAGGAACGCTACGTCTTCAACCTGCAGCGTTTCGCCTCACGCGAGGGTCGGGCCGCCTTCGGCACCCAGCGCGACGCCAATGCGGCGAGGGTGCGCGAGACCAGCCGCCGCCTGCGCGAGCATTTCGCCCCCCAGGCCCCGCGTGATGCCCATGCGGTGATCCTGGCCTTCCGCACCCTCGCCGCCGGAGTGCAGTGAAGGCCGGCTCCGGCCCTGTGACGGAACCAGCCCCGAGGCGACAAGGAAACGCCGGCACGAGAGGCCGGCGTTTCCATGCACCCGCTGCCGGTGGCTTTACGGCTGCGGCACGAAGGGCAGGGCCCAACCGAGGGTCCAGTTGTCTTGCGGCGCGTCGGAGCGGAAGGCACCCACGTAGTCGGTGGGCACGAACCAGTCGTTCAGGCCCGGGGCATTGGCGCCCGCCGGCGGGAACGCAGCGGCCGGGGCGATCCCGTTCGGCAGGAAGCTGCCGGGCTTCAGGGCCGAGGCCGTGCGCAGGGTGTTGCCGGTCTGGCCGGTGAACCAGGCCTGGGTGTAGCCGGCGCTCACGCCCGAACCGTCGCGGTAGTTGCTGGTGCAGCCGAAGATGTGCACGTTGTTGGCGGTGAGCACGCCGGTGAGCGCACTCGCCGAGCCGGCAGCGGTGGCGGTGGCCGCGCCTTCGATGGCCACGCAGGCGCGGTTGAAGCCCTCGATCAGCACATTGAAGAAATTGCCGCCGGTGCCACTGTTGAGCTGCAGGCCATCGCGGCCGCCGCCGTTGCCGCGCACCGTGACATTGGCCACGGTGCCGCGGGCGCGCGGCGTGGCGTCGGCATTGGTCGGCGAGTTGGAGAGCTCGAAGCCGTGGTCCTGACCGGCACAACCGCGGTGGTCCACCAGACCGAACTGGATCTTGCCGGTATAGCCCTCGTCCCAGTCGAAGCCGTCGTCGCCGCCGCAGGTCACCACGGCATAGCGCAGATTGGCGGTGCCACCGAAGAACTCGAAACCGTCGTCCTGGCCGCGGAAGGCTTGCAGGTGCTCCAGCACCGTGCCATTGCCCACGGCATTGAAGGTGAAGGCATTGAGCTCGCGATTCGAGGTGAAGATGTAGCCCGAGTAGCGCACCTGCATATAGCGCACGATGCCGCTGTTGTCGGCGGGGTTGCTGCCGCCATAGCGGTTGGTGCTGTCCCACTCGGCCACGCAGTTCGGGTTGCAGTTGGCCGGCGCCTGGCCGGAGATCACAAGACCGCCGAGCTGGCCCGGGGCCGGTGCGCTGGGCGAGCCGGGCAGTTCGTTACCCGAGGTCATGATGATCGGGAAGTCGCGGGTGCCCTCGGCGAAGATCTTCGAGCCGCGGCTCACCGCGAGGTGGTCGAAAGAGTTGGCCGAGGCGCCGGTGGAGACCAGCAGGGTACCCGGCTGGATGCGCAGAGTGGCGGCGGTGCCGCCCTGGCCGACATCGGTGCCGACCTGCACCTTGCCTTCCATCACCCAAGTGATGTCGTTGGTGAGCGTGGTGTCACCGGTGATCGTGGCCGGCAGGCGGCAGGCGCGCGGGCCATACGCCGGGGCCGCGGTGGCGAAGCTCGGGCAGGCGGTGAATTCCTGCTGGTAGACGCAGGCGGCCGGATCGACACCGCCGAGGCGCTGCAGGGTCTGGGTGCGGTTGGCGAAGCCCGAATCCGGGTTCATGGTGTAGCTGATGGTGATCGAGTTGCAGCTGTTCACCGTGACCGTGGCAGTGCCGATCTGGGTGCCGGCAGGCGCGCCTGGTGCGGCCCAGGTACCGGCGGCGAAGCGGCGCACCGGCACCGTCGTCGAGCGGAACTGGAACTCCGACCAGTTCTCCTGCAGGGTGATCCAGAACGGGTTGCCGGCATTGTCGTAGACGTAGTCGGCGGCGAAGAACGTACCGCCCTGGCGGTTGTCGGCGGGGATCCAGTCGATCGAGACGCCGCGGCCGTTCGAGGCCGGCTCGAACCAGTTGCCGTCGAAGGCTTCGGACATGCGCACCGAGGCGCTGGCGTGGGTGGCCGCGAGGGCGATCGCGCTGGCGAGCGCCAGACGGGTGAGACGGGGCATGGCAGACATCGTGGAACTCCGGGTCGGAAACGGGCGGGCACCCGGCAGGCGGTGCCGCCGGAGGCCCCGAAAGGGTGGGCTGCTTCGATGACAGCTCCGGGAGACTTTCGTGACAGCCGGGTGTCAGCCCAGGCTCCGGGAACGGGCTTCCGGTAAACTGCCTGGCCGTCCGCGCGGCCCGGCGCCGCGCCCCAGACCTGCCGCCCGGCTCAAGCCGGCCGGCTCCGGATTCCCGATGAAAGACCATCTCCGCGAACTGCTCGCCCAGGCCCTGCTCGACCTGCGCCGCCATGGCCGCCTCCCGGCCGACCTTGCCCTGCCCGAGATCCTGCTCGAGCGCAGCAAGACCCCCGAACACGGCGACTACGCCACCAACCTCGCCCTGCTGCTCGCCAAGCCGGCGGGCCTGAAGCCGCGCGACCTGGCCCAGGCCATCCTCGATACCCTGCCCCGGTCGCAGCACGTGGCGAAGGTGGAGATCGCCGGTCCTGGCTTCCTCAACTTCCACATCTCGCAGGCCTGCCGCCTCGCCACCCTGCGGCGCATCTTCGAGCTTGGTGAGGCCTATGGCCGCGGCGAGCCAGGCTCGCTGGAATCGGTGACGGTGGAGTTCGTCTCCGCCAATCCGAACGGGCCGCTGCATGTGGGCCATGGCCGCGGCGCCGCTTACGGCGCCACCGTGGCCAATCTGCTCGAGGCCGCCGGCCACACGGTGCAGCGCGAGTACTACGTCAACGATGCCGGGCGGCAGATGGACATCCTCGCGGTGTCGGTATGGATCCGCTACCACGAGCTGGCCGGCGTGGTCCTGCGCTTCCCGGACAACGGCTACAAAGGCGAGTACGTGGTCGAGATCGCTCGCAAGCTGCGGGCGAAGGCCGGGGATGCACTGAAGCGCAGCGCCCTCGAAGTGATGGACGGCGTGCCACCCGATGAATCCCAGGGCGGCGACAAGGAAGCCCATGTCGATGCCCTGATCGCGCGGGCCAAGGCCCTGCTCGGCGAGGCCGACTACCGCCAGGTGTTCGACGCCGGCCTGGCCTGGTGCCTGGCCGACATCAAAGACGACCTCAAGGCCTTCGGCGTCGTTCACGACACCTTCTTCAGCGAACGCTCGCTGATGACCGATGGCTACGTGCAGCGCGCCATCGACACCCTGCAGGCGAACGGCCATCTCTACGAGCAGGACGGTGCCCTGTGGTTCCGCGCCACCACCTTCGGCGACGACAAGGACCGCGTGGTGCGGCGCGAGAACGGCGTCACCACCTATTTCGCCTCCGACCTGGGCTACCTGCTCAGCAAGTTCGAGCGTGGCTTCGAACGCGCCCTCTACATCTTCGGCGCCGACCACCACGGCTACATCGCCCGCCTGAAGGCGGCGGCCCAGGGCCTCGGCCTCGATCCTTCGAAAATCGACATCGAACTGGTGCAGTTCGCCATCCTCTATCGCGGCGGCGAGCGGGTGCAGATGTCGACCCGCGCCGGCAGCTTCGTCACCCTGCGCGAGCTGCGCGAGGAAGTGGGCAGCGACGCCGCCCGCTTCTTCTACGTGATGCGCGGCAACGACCAGCACCTCGACTTCGACCTCGATCTTGCCAAGCGGCAGTCGAACGAGAACCCGGTGTACTACATCCAGTACGCCCATGCCCGCATCTGCTCGCTGTTCCGCCAGCTCGCCGAGAAGGGCTACAGCTGGAACCGCAACGCCGCCGAGGCCGCCCGCAGCCGACTCGTCGAGCCACAAGAAGAATCGCTGGTGACCGAACTGATGCGCTTTCCTGAGGTGGTGCAGGCCGCTGCCCAGCACCGGGCGCCGCAGCTCATGGCCACCTACCTGCGCGAGCTGGCGGCCAGCTTCCATGCCTTCTACAACGCCCAGCCCATCCTTGGTGCCGAGGAAGAGCTGCGCCATGCCCGCCTCGGCCTCGCCGCCGCTACCCGCCAGGTGCTGGCCAACGGCCTTGGCCTGCTCGGCGTCTCGGCCCCGGAGAGCATGTGATGGCAACCCGGCGCGGACGCTCCCAGGCCAGACGAGGCGGTGGCGGCGGTATGCGCACCGCCCTCGTGCTGCTGGCCGGCCTTGCCATCGGCCTTGCCCTGGCGGCGGGCTACCTGATGTTCGGCGACCGGAAAAAGCTCGACGCCCTACTGCCGCAGCCGAACCCCGCGGCGGAAGCGCCGCGGGTGACCCGCGACCGCCAGCCGGTGGCCCAAGAGCCGGAAGCCCCGGCCCGGCCGGCCAAGCCCACCTACGATTTCTACACCGTGCTGCCGCAGAAGGAAGTGGAGCTGCCCGGACAGAGCGCGCAGGCGGCCCGCCCGGCTCCGCCGCCGGCCGGACCGGCTGCCACCGCGAATGGCGCCCCGCCGCCCCCCGCTGCCAGCGGCCGCCAGCTGCAGGCCGGCGCCTTCAGCAATGCCGCCGATGCCGAGGCCCTGCGCGCCCGTCTCGCCCTGCTCGGCCAGAGCGCGCGCATCGAGAGCGTGCAGGCCGAAGGCCGCACCCTGCACCGCGTGCGCCTCGGGCCCTTCGCCGACGAGGCGGCGCTGGAGAACGCCCAGCGCCAGCTCGCCGAGGCCGGCATCAGCGCCACGCCGGCGCGCTGAGCGCCGGGGGTCGTTCGTCGCGACGCGCCACCGCGCGTCAGCGCTTGAGCCGGATCAGCGCCGAGGTATCGAGCTCGCCCTCGCCGCGCGCCTCGAGTTCAGCGTAGTCGGCCAGCGCGCGGTCGATCACCGGGTGCTGGATGCCCGCCCGCTCGGCCATGGCCTGCACGATGCGTAGGTCCTTGGCCATGTGCGCGCACTTGAAGCCCGGGGTGAACTCGTCGCGCAGCATGGTCGCGCCGCGCTTGTCGAGGAACCAATTGCTCGCGGCTCCCGCCATCAGGGTGGGCAGCAGGCGCTCGGGGTCGAGGCCCAGCTTCTCGGCGAAGGCGAGGCCCTCGCAGACCGCCTCGTTGATGCCGGCCACGAGGATCTGGTTCACCGCCTTGGCCGCCTGCCCCGCGCCGGTCGGCCCCATCAGGGCGATGCGTGCGCCGTAGGCCTCGAGCACCGGGCGGGCGCGCTCGAGCGTGGCCTCGTCACCGCCCACCATGACCGAGAGCCTGCCGTTCCTGGCACCCTCCACACCGCCGGAAACCGGCGCATCGAGGAAGCCGATGCCGCGGGCGGCAAGGCGCCTCGCGGCCTCGCGGGCCGTCTCCACCGCCACCGTGCTGTGGTCGATGACGATGGCGCCGGACGGGAGCACGGCGGCCAGGCCATCGACGTTCTCCAACACATCGGCATCGGCGGAGACACAGAGCGCGACCACATCGCAGGCTGCGTAGTCATCGAAGGAAGCCGCGGCCCTCAGGGACGAGCCTGCACGCGCCGCGACGAAGGCCCGCGCCTTTTCCGGACTGCGGTTCCCGGCCACGGCCAGCAGCCCCCGGGCGGCAAGATGCCCGGCCATCGGTCCGCCCATCGCTCCAAGCCCGATGAATCCGGCACGGAGCGGGGCCGAGGCGGCGGCAGGCGAAGCACTCATGCCAGAGGTTCCTCCGAAAGATAGGTATAACCGGTGAGACCTGCCTCCAGGGCGGCGAGACAGGCTGCTGCCTCGGGCGCCGGCAGGCCGGCGGCCTCGACCCGGGCGCGGTAGCGCGAACGCAGGTCCTCGAGCCGGTAGCCCACGTAGTCGAGCATCACATCGGTGGTGTCCCCCCGGCGCTGGGTGGCGAGGGTATAGCCCCCTCCACCGTCGAGGCGCACCGCCACGGTGTCGGTATCGCCGAACAGGTTATGGATGTCGCCCAGCGTCTCCTGGTAGGCACCGACCATGGCGATGGCGAGCAGATAGGGCGCGCCCGGGCGCGGGGGGTGCAGAGGCAGGGAGGCATCGAGGGCCTCGCTCTCCACATAGGTATCGATGCGGCCGTCGGAGTCGCAGGTCAGATCGGCGATCACGCCGCGGCGGGTCGGTTCCTCGTCCAGGCGCTCCACCGGCACGATCGGGAACACCTGTTCGATGGCCCAGACGTCGGGGATCGATTCGAACACCGAGAAATTGACGAAGTACTTGTCGACCAGACGCTCGTTGAGCTCGTCGAGCACCGGGCGGTGGCTCTTCTCCTCGGCCGAGAGGCGCTGCCGCACCGCATGGGCGATGGCGTAGAAAAGATCGTCGAGCAGGGCGCGCTGCTCGATGCCAAGCTGGCCGAGTGCGAACAGGGTCTGGCCCTCGGCGAGGTAGTGCTGGGCCTCGTGGAAGAGCTCGACCGGCGGACGCACATCCAGCTCGGCCTGCACTTCGCGCAGGTGGCGGATGACGGCGGGCTCGCCCGGCATGGTCGGCGGCACACGGCCTTCCGGCGCACGCTCCACTTCCGAGACGTTCACCACCATCACCGCGTGGTGCGCGGTCATGGCGCGGCCGGCCTCGGTGACGAGACGCGGCTGTGGCAGGCCATGCTCGGCGCAGGCCTCGGAAAGCGGCTGCAGCAGGGTGTAGGCGTACTGCTCGAGTCCGTAATTGATGGAGCAGAAAGACCGCGAGCGCGTACCTTCGTAATCGACGCCAAGGCCACCACCGGCGTCCATGATGCGGATCGGACAGCAGCGCTTCGACAGCTCGACGAAGTAGTTCACCGCCTCGCGCATGCCGCTGGCGATGTCGCGCACATTGCTGATCTGCGAGCCCATGTGGAAGTGGAGCATGGCCACGCTCTCGCCGAGGCCCGCGGCCTGCAGGCGATCGACGGCATCCAGTACTTGGCGCGGCGAAAGGCCGAACTTGGCCTTGTCCCCACCGCTGTTCTGCCACTTGCCGGCGCCGAGCGAAGCGAGCCTGAGGCGGATGCCGACCACCGGCGTGACGCCCAGCGCCCGCGACTCCTCGATGATCAACGCCACTTCCGAGGGCTTCTCGATCACGATCACGGTATCGAGCCCGAGGCGCCGACTCATCAGGGCGAGACGGATGAACTCGCGGTCCTTGTAGCCGTTGCAGACCACCAGACTTCCCGAACGGGCGAGCGCCAGCACGGCCATCAGCTCGGGCTTGCTGCCGGCCTCGAGGCCGAAATCTGCGGTGTACGGCGCCTCGCCCACCGGCGCACCCACGCGCGCCAGCTCGCCGGCCACGCCGGCATGCTGGTTCACCTTGATCGGATAGACCGCCGTGTAACCGCCGCGATAGTCGAGTTCGCGCATGGCGCCGGCGAAGGCTGCCTGCAACCTGCCGAGGCGATGGCCGAGGATGTCGGAGAAACGCAGCAGCAAGGGCAGCTTGTGGCCCATGCCGCGGGCACGCTCGACGACCTCCGACAGCGCCACGGCGGGGCCGGCCTCGCCGCACGGGCGCGCCACCAGGCGGCCGTGGGCGTCGATGTCGAAATAGCCATCGGACCAGTACGGAATGGAATAGGTGTGGCGGGCGCGGTCGAGCGTCCAGGCGGACATGGCAGGCAGCCGGTGGAACCAAGGGGCGCGTAGTGTACGACTGAGGGGTGAACGGGGGGCGGTCGCGGCAGTCCCGGACAGAGAAACGGGGGTAGACTGCGCGCCCCTTGAGTTCGGCCCCGGAGCACCGCGATGAACGCATCCCCGACTTGGCTTCACGAGACCTTCGAGCACACCGGCTCGGCCTTCGGCCTGCGCGTGCGGGCGAAGCTGGACGAGGTGCAGTCGCCGTTCCAGAAGATCGAGATCTACGACAGCACCGACTGGGGCAAGGTGATGCTGATCGACGGCGCGATGATGGTCACCACGCGCGACAACTTCTTCTACCACGAGATGATGTCGCACGCGCCGCTGTTCACGCACACGAACCCCGAGCACGTCGTCATCATCGGCGGCGGCGACTGCGGCACCCTGCGCGAAGTGCTGAAGCACCCGGGCGTGAAAACCGCCGTGCAGTGCGACATCGACGAGCAGGTCACGGTGATGGCCCGCAAGCACTTCCCGGAGCTGTGCGAAAGCAACGACGACCCCCGGGCGACGGTGATGTTCGACGACGGCATCGCCTACATGAAGAAGGCTCAGCCTTCGAGCATCGACGTGGTGATCGTCGATTCCACCGACCCGGTGGGCCCGGCCGAAGGCCTGTTCAACCGCGCCTTCTACGCCGACTGCCTGCGGGCACTCAAGCCGGGCGGCCTGCTGGTGCAGCAGAGCGAGAGCCCGCTCGCCCTGATGCACCTGATCCTCGGCATGCGCGCCGCCATGCGCGCCGCCGGCTTCCAGAGCTTCCGCCTGCTGCCCTTCCCGCAGCCCTGCTACCCCACGGGCTACTGGAGCTGCCTGATCGCCTCGAAGGAAGCGCGCGACCTCACCCAGTTCCGCGAGGCCGACGCCGCCGCCAAGCCCTTCGCCACCGAGTACTACACGGCCGCCGTGCACCGCGGCGCGCTGGCCCTGCCGCCCTTCGTCGAGAAAGCGCTGGCGGAGTGAGGGGGCGCGAGTGACTGACCTGCCCTCCCCTTAGCGCCTCTCGGTTCCAACAGCGCCCCTGCCTGCGCGCAGCACCAGTAGCTGATTCTGGACATCAATCGCGGCCGTGGCTATGCCGGGCGGCATCGATTGGCGAATTGCATCGCGGAACGAAAGCTCGGGCGAACATCCTGCTTGGACACAGAGCTCCAAGGTGGCGAATGAGCGCGGGCCACAAGTAGCTGCGATCTCGCACTCCAAGAGCCGCGAGCCGAGTGTGACCGCAACCCCAAATCCCTCCTCGTCAAGCCGGTTCCGCGTCATCAAACCATCTCTAACGGCAGGATGTGCGTCGAACCAGATAAACAAAGCATCAAGGAACTCTGAAGCAGATCGCCCCTGGGCGATCAGGCCGAGAGCCTCTGTCACCACCGGTGAATCGGAAGGAAGCACACCGGCCCCGAAATCTGACGACGCGAGTGAAGCGAGGGCACGCGCCATCAACTCAGAGCCTTGAAAGGTTGGCTCAGGAAGCGAGTCAGCAGCCTGAATCCAACGACGGCACCGCTCTAACAGCAGTACTGCTGCATCACTTGAAGGAGTGGGGATGCCAAACTTGTCTATGGGATCCCTCCCAACATTACGGGCAGCCTCACAAGCCGTCCCTATCCGGCCTACGACAGCGAGGTACTCCCGAGAGTTGCTCCCGTAAAGGGCCAACGCATGCTCCGCCACAGAGTAGAGATCAGCCGCACGGTCGAAGCCCTTTAGGGATGTCGCATTTTCCGAGCGACCAACAGGATCCCACACCGGAGCCTCCCCCTCACTGGGTGCTTGACGAACACTTGTCGAAGTTTCAGCTGGGATGACGGTCTCACTGATCCAGCGCTCATGCCATGCAGACAACGCAAAAAAGAGTACGCTCACCGGCAGAGCGACCAGCGCCACCAACAGAACGCGCTTTTTTCTGGCCATCACGGGCATTTGAGAGATCCGCTTACAGGGACAGGATGGATCGACCATGCCGTCGCGGTAGGCGGCCCTCCGACTGCCCGCCAAAGCTCGGCACCACCATCGTCATAGGTCACGCGAACCAGTTCACCTCGCCCAATGGGCCGCCCTGCCAGCCACCGTGCTGCGGCATAAGGCGCGACATCCTTGTGTGCATGCATTTGCCTGGACCCCACATCAGACAGGCACGTCGCAGCTTCATCATTCGCAGGATTATCCGGCACAGACGTGCCTAGGCTAGACGTCACCCGCCTCCTACCTCCGAGACCCCCGAAACTCAGAACCCGGACAAAGGCTCTCCCTAGGAACGCCCTCGATGGAAGTGACGTGGTCACCGTGACAGGCGGAAGGGTGGGCGGCTGGCAATTGCTCACCCTCTCGTTGTCGTCATCCCCAATGTACTCCACCACATCACCAGGTTGCGACTCTGGCGGAGAAAACAGCAGATCGGCATCGAAGTAGCTCGCAACTAGCACATGCCGTTGAAGCGATTCATCCCAGTGGTACACGCCCACATTGTGCGAGGGATCAGCGACATGGATCTGCTCTTCGGCGATGAGTCGTAACGTCACCGGGTCATCGATGCCGTACGGCATGTTCCCACAGGCCAAGGCTTCATGAGGCAGGACGCTTAAAGCAGCACCAGCAACCAGAAGACGGATCAATCCGATTCGATTCATTGGGGGGATTTCTTGCGGGAGGAAAGGAGGGGGATGCTGCAAAGCAGCATGCAGACGCTACCCCCCCCCCCAAGATCCCCGTCAAGCCCCTACAGCGCGTCGCCGTCCAGCTCCCCGGTGCGGATGCGCATGACGCGCTCGAGGTCGTAGACGAAGATCTTGCCGTCGCCGATCTTGCCGCTGTTGGCGGCACCGGCGATGGCCTCGACCACGCGCTCGACCTGGTCGTTGGTGACCGCCACCTCCAGCTTGATCTTCGGCAGGAAGTCGACCACGTACTCGGCGCCGCGGTACAGCTCGGTGTGACCCTTCTGCCGACCGAAACCCTTGACCTCGGTGGCGGTGATGCCGGTGACCCCCACCTCGGACAGCGCTTCGCGCACGTCGTCGAGCTTGAAGGGCTTGATGATGGCCGTGACCATTTTCATGGGATCGTCCTCGTTCGGATGCGCTGCGAAGCCTACGGCGCGGGCTGGCCCCGCGCCATGGCCTTGGGGTCAGAGGTTGTAGCCGCTCTCGCCGTGCAGGGCGAGGTCGAGGCCTTCCTGTTCTTCTTCCGCGCTGGCGCGCAGGCCGCCGAACAGGCCGGCGATCTTCAGGGCGAGGAAGGCCACCAGCGCCGACCAGATCACCGTGATGCCCACCGCCAGGGCCTGCTTGCCCACCTGCTGGCCGATGCTCACTCCCTCGGCCAGGCCAGAACCGCCGAACTGGCTGGCCACGAACACGCCGGTGAGCAGCGCGCCGATGATGCCGCCCACACCATGCACGCCGAACACGTCGAGCGAGTCGTCGTAGCCGAACAGGCGCTTCAGCCGCGTGGCGGCGAAGAAGCAGAGCACGCCGGAGACGGCGCCGATGGCCAACGCCCCCATCGGGCCCACTACGCCGGCCGCCGGGGTGATGGCCACGAGGCCGGCGATCACGCCGGAGGCGATGCCCAGCACCGAAGGTTTGCCGTGGACGATCCATTCGGCGGCGATCCAGCCCAGCGCCGCGGCGGCGGTGGCCACCTGGGTCACCAGCATGGCCATGGCGGCATTGCCGTCGGCCGCCACCGCGCTGCCGGCATTGAAGCCGAACCAGCCCACCCAGAGCAGACCGGCACCGACGAGGGTGTAGCCGAGGTGGTGTGGCGGCATGGCCGTGCCCGGCCAGCCCTTGCGCGGCCCGAGCACGATGGCCGCTACGAGGCCCGCCACGCCGGCATTGATGTGCACCACGGTGCCGCCGGCGAAGTCGAGCACACCCCAGTCCCAGAACAGGCCGCCGTCGCCGGCCCAGGTCATGTGCGCCACCGGCAGATAGGCGAAGGTGAACCAGAGCACCGTGAACACCAGCAGGGCCGCGAAACGCATGCGTTCGGCGAAGGCGCCGACGATGAGCGCCGGCGTGATGATGGCGAAGGTCATCTGGAAGGTGACGAACAGGCTCTCCGGGATGGCCGCGACGAGGCTGTCGCGCGTCACGCCGCTCAGGAAGGCCTTGTCCAGGCCGCCGATGAAGCTGGCGAGGTTGACCACGCCCGCTTCCATGCCCGTGGTGTCGAAGGCCAGCGAATAGCCGTAGAGCACCCATAGCACGGTGATGAGACCGGCGATGGCGAAGCACTGCATCATCACCGAGAGCACGTTCTTCGCCCGCACCATGCCGGCATAGAACAGCGCCAGGCCCGGCAGGGTCATCATCAGGACGAGCGCCGTGGCCACCAGCATCCAGGCGGTGTCGCCCGCCGACAATGTGGCCTCCTCGGCGCTGGCCGTCCCGGCCGCCAGCAAGGCCCCTCCCCCCGCGGCGAGCGCCGCCCTCTTCCGACCAAACATGGCCGTGCACCGAGCTTCCCCGTGCATGTGCCTATCCCCTCGTGGTGGAAATCCCCGGGGCAAGGACACCAGACATGGCTCGATTGTCTACGTCACCGCGCCTGTGCTTTGATATTGCCCCCCCACGCCGGGGCCGCCGTCTGCCGACGGCAGGGCGGGCGTTCCTCCGACAGCCGGCGCGGGCACTGGGCGCGATGCTGGCCTCCCCCACACGGACCCTTCCCGATGATCGACCTCAAGGCCATCGACGAGCTCGCCCGCCGCCTCGGCGAGCTGGTGCCGCCCGAGCTGGATGCCGCCCGCGCCGACATCGAGAAGAACATGCGTGCGGTGCTGCAGGCGGGCCTAGCCCGCCTCGACCTCGTGACCCGCGAGGAGTTCGAAGTGCAGCAGCTGGTGCTGCGCCGTACCCGCGAGAAACTAGAAGCGCTGGAGCGCGCGGTGGCCGCGCTCGAGGCTGAAGGCCGCAGTAACGACGCCGCGCGCCACTGAGGCGCTTGCCATGTCGCTTTCCCTGGTGCACAGCCGTGCACGCTGCGGCGTGCGCGCGCCGGAAGTGCGGGTCGAGGTCTTCATGGCCGGCGGCCTGCCCTCGATCACCCTGGCCGGCCTTTCCGGCAGTGCCGCCCGTGAATCGCGCGAGCGCCTGCGGGCTGCCCTGCAGGCCAGCGGCTTTACGCTGCCGAGCAAGCGCATCACGGTGAACCTCGCCCCGGCCGAGCTGCCGAAGGACGGCGCGCGCTTCGACCTGCCGATGGCGGTGGGCCTGCTAGCCGCAGCCGGGCAGCTGCCGGAGGGCGCGCTGCGTGACATCGAGTGCTATGGCGAGCTCTCACTCTCCGGGGCGCTGCGCCCTTTTAGCGGCGCCCTGCCGGCGGCCATCGCCGCGGCACGGGCCGGGCGCGCCGTGATCCTGCCCGAAGAGAACGCCGCCGATGCCGCCTGCGCCCAGGGCGCGGCGGTGTTCGGGGCACGCACCCTCGCCCAGGTGGTGG
Source organism: Silanimonas sp. (assembly GCA_026005095.1). Taxonomy (GTDB): domain Bacteria; phylum Pseudomonadota; class Gammaproteobacteria; order Xanthomonadales; family Xanthomonadaceae; genus Silanimonas. The sequence continues at coordinate 32,216 of BPKK01000016.1, forward strand.
CGCACCTGCGCGGTGAGCGCCGGCTGCCCCGGCAGGCGGGCGGCCCGCCGGCATCGGTGGACGGTACCGCCATGCCGCCCATCCCCGATCTTTCCGCCGTGGTAGGGCAGGCACAGGGCAAGCGGGCTCTGGAGATCGCCGCCGCCGGGGCGCACGCACTGCGATTGATAGGACCGCCGGGCTGCGGCAAGACCCTGCTGGCGCGCTGTCTGCCCGGCCTGCTGCCGGCCCTCAGCGAGGAAGAAGCGCTGGAGCTGGCGGTGGTCCGAAGCCTGGCCGCGCCCCTGCGCGAGGCCGGGGGCTGGCCGCGGCAGCGCCCCTTCCGTGCCCCGATGCACGGGGCGAGCGCCGTGGCCCTGGTGGGCGGCGGTGGCCTGCCGCGGCCGGGCGAGCTCTCGCTGGCCCACCACGGCGTGCTCTTCCTCGATGAGTTGCCGGAATGGCCGCGCGCCAGCCTGGAGGCCCTGCGAGAGCCGCTGGAGTCGGGCCGAGTCGAGATCGCACGCGCTGCCGCGCAGGCCGAGTTCCCCGCCCGCCCCCTGCTGGTCACGGCCATGAACCCCTGCCCCTGCGGCTGGGCCGGCGACCCTTCAGGGCGCTGCGCCTGCCCAGCCGAGGCCATCGCCCGCTACCAGGCGCGAGTGAGTGGGCCGCTGCTCGATCGCATCGACCTGCACGTGCACTTGCCGCGGGTTCCGGCCACGCAGCTGGTGCGGCGCGACGCCATCGCCGTCGCCGAGGGCAGCGCCACGGTACGCGCCCGGGTGCAGGCGGCACGAGCCCGGCAGATGGCACGCCAGGGCAGGCCGAATGCCCACCTCGCGCCGGGTGAGCTGGAAACCCATTGCCAGGCCAGCCCCAGCGCCCTCGCTCTGCTGGAACGGGCCGCCGAGCGCCTGCGCCTCTCCGCCCGCGCTACCCACCGCGTGCTGCGGGTGGCACGCACACTGGCCGACCTCGCCGACGCCGGAGCGATCGAGCCACCGCAGATCGCCGAGGCGCTGGCCTTCCGCAGCACCGGAGTATCCTGCGAAACCGCCGCGCTGCCAGCGGCTACACTCGGGCCATCTCTCTCGGGTGCAGGCATGGCAAGGCATGGAGTGGCTGGAACGGACTGATACCTGGCTGCTCGGCATCGCGCTCGTCGCACTGCTCGGCATCGGATCCAGCCTCGTCGCCCGCCGCTTCGGCGCCCCCCTGCTCCTCGTCTTCCTCGGCTTTGGCGCCCTGCTCGGCCCGGAGGGGTTCGGGCTCACGGTGCACCCGGGCCTGGCCTATGCCATCGGCGCGCTGGCCCTGTCGATCATCCTCTTCGATGGCGGCCTGCACACCCGCCTCGCGCCGATCCGCAGCGCCATCGCCCCCTCGCTGCTGCTCGCCACCCTCGGCGTGGCACTCACCGCCGGTGTCACTGCCGGGGCGGCACACCTGCTGTTCGGACTGCCGGCGCTGGAAGCCCTGCTGCTGGGCGCCGTGCTGGCTTCCACCGATGCCGCAGCGGTGTTCTTCCTGCTGCGCGGCGCCGGCATCACTTTGCCGAAGCGGGTGCATGGCGTGCTGGAGGTGGAGTCGGGCAGCAACGACCCGATGGCGGTCTTTCTCACCCTGCTGTTCTGCTCCTGGCTCGCCCTCGGCGAGGAGGCGGTGAACCTCGGGGCCATGCTCTCCTCCCTGCTCATACAACTGGGCCTGGGCGGCCTGCTGGGATGGGTCGGCGGACGGCTGATCGCCACTGGGCTGAACCGCCTGGAGCTCGATGGCCTGCACCCGCTGCTGGCCCTGGCCGGAGCGATCGCGGTGTTCGCCGCCACCAACATGCTCGGCGGCAGCGGCTTCCTCGCCGTCTACGTGGCCGGGCTCACCGTGGGCCAGCGCCCGGTGCGCGCCATCGCCAACGTCACCGCCGTGCAGCATGCCGCCACTTGGCTGGCGCAGGGCGTGATGTTCCTGCTGCTCGGCATGCTGGCCGTGCCCTCGGCCCTACTGGGGCACCTGCTGCCGGCGCTGGGTCTCGCCGCCAGCCTGATGCTGCTCGCTCGCCCCCTGGCAGTGGCGCTCTGCCTCGCACCTTTCCGCTTCCGCCGAATGGAGATCGGCTTCGTCGGCTGGGTGGGCCTGCGCGGCGCTGTGGGCATCTTCCTCGCCTCCCTGCCCCTGCTGATGCAGCTGCCCAATGCCGAGCTCTACTTCAACGTGGCCTTCGTGGTGGTGGTGACCTCCCTGCTGGTGCAGGGCTGGACGCTGAAACCGGCGGCCCGGCTGTTCCGGGTGGCGCTGCCGCGGCGTGAAACCGCCACCCGGCGTATCGAGCTCGACCTGCCCGGCCAGCTGGAGTACGAGCTGGTGGGCTACCACGTACGGCCGCGCAGCGCGGTGCTCTCGAAGAACGCCGAGTTGCCGGGCTGGGCACGGCCGGCCATGGTGGTGCGCGAGGAGGCCATCCTGCTGCCGAACGAAGCCGGAGCACTGCGTGCCGGCGACACCGCCTATTTCCTCGCTCCGCCGGGCGAGGTCTACCGCTTAGACTGGCTGTTCGCCGAAGGGCAGGAGGCGAGGGAGGCCGAACACGAGGCCTTCGGCGCCTTTTCCCTGCCCGGCGACGTACCGCTCGGCGAACTCGCCGCCTTCTACGACCTGCCAATTCCGCCGCGCTACGCCGTGCATACCGCAGCGGAAATGTTCGACGCCCGCTTCGAAAACGAGGTGCATGTCGGCGACCGCATCGCCCTCGGTGGCGCCACCCTGGTGGTACGCAAGGTGCGCGGTAACCGCGCGGTGGAGATCGGCATCGTCTTCCATGCCGATTCCTTGGGCCGCCTGCAGCGTTGGTTGCTGCGCTGCCGCGATGCCCTGCGCCGCCGGCTGCGCCCCTAGGGCGCTTGCGGTCAGCGGCGGTTCACGTTACACAGTCACACAGGCCCGGTGCCCCGGCGCCGGCCCTACCCTCCGCCCTGACGCCCGTGTCCGCCGGCCCCGCCGGCGGCGGGCGGCTCGGCCCCTGTCCGAACGGTTTTGCGGGAGTCTGGTAATGCGTGGCATGCAGCGGAACGGTGTCTCGGTCGCTATCACGGCGGCCCTGGTGATGATGATGGGGACGGCGACGGCACAGGCGCCGAGCCCTAAAACACGGCGCGGTGGCCAACGTGGAATCCCCGGCCCTCGAGGCCTTCGAGCAGACCGGGCGGCTGCCCTACATCATCGGCTTCCGCGAGGCACCGGCCATCACCCACAAGGCGGAACTGCAGCGCGGTCCGCAGCCGCCGCTGCGCGGCAAGATGGCCCGCGACCTCGATGGCGAGGTGGCGAACTATGCCAAGCGTCTGGAGGCCACCCAGCGCGACCGCGAGGCCCTGCTCAAACGCGCCGTGGGCCGCGACTTTGCCGTGACCCACCGCATGCAGCATGCCTTCAACGGCATCGTGGCCGAGCTCTCGCCGGCCGAGGCGGCGGCCTTCCTCAATGACCCGAACGTGGCCTTGGTCGAGCCCTACACCGAGTTCGCGCTGGACGACGAGGTGGCGCCGGGCGTGATCGGCGCGCCCACGGTCTGGGCCGACGGCACCGGCATCCACCGCGCCGCCTTCGTCGGCCGCGAGCGCAGCGAGGTCTCGGTCTACAACCGCCGCGCCCATGGCGAGGGCGTGGTGGTCGGCATCATCGACTCGGGCATCAACTTCGCCAGCCCCTCCTTCGCCGGCGTCGAGCCGGAGACCGGCTACCGCTTCGTCAATCCGCGCGGGCCCGGCAACTACCTCGGCACCTGCGCCCCTGGCGGCGTCGATGCCGGCCGCTGCAACGACAAGCTGATCGGCGGCTACGACTTCGTCTGCGGCGCCCCGGCCAACCTCTGCGGCCAGGCCAACATCGGCGAGGAGCCGGGCTTCGGCGACAGCAACAACCACGGCACCCACACCGCCGGCACCACCGCCGGCAACCAGCGCAGCGTGAGCTTCCGCGGCGCCCGCATGACGATCTCGGGCATCGCCCCGCGGGCCAACGTCATCGCCTACGACGCCTGCTACACCAATACCTCCACCGGCCAGGGCCTGTGCCCGAACGTCTCGACGCTTGCCTCGATCAACCAGGCCATCGCCGACGGCGTGGACGTGATCAACTATTCGATCGGCGGCGGCACCCAACCCTGGTCGGAGGCGATCTCGCAAGCCTTCCTTGCCGCTGCCGATGCCGGCATCTTCGTCTCCGCGGCGGCGGGCAACAGCGGCCCCAACCCCTCCACCAGCGGCCACCACCAGCCCTGGGTGACCACGGTGGCGGCGGCGCAGTCGGGCCGCGCCGGCTACGAGTTCACGCTGAATGTCTCCGGTGCCGGCGTGCCGGCCAACCTGCAGCAGATCGTGATGAACGCCGGCAGCGGCGGCGTCGAGCTCGGCGCCAGCATCCCGGCCAGCCCGCTGGCCGCCGGCCCGGGCTTCACCGGCACGGCCGATGGCTGCAACGCGAGCGGCGGCTTCGCTCCGGGCCTGTTCACCAACCGCATCGCCCTCGTCCGCCGCGGTAGCTGCCCCTTCACCGAGAAGGCCGCCAATGCGGCGGCGGCCGGCGCCCGCGCGGTCATCATCGTCAACAACACCACCGGCGGCATCGCCCCCTCGGTGCCCGGCGCCACGGTGCCGGTGTTCGGCATGGCGCAGGCGGAAGGCGTGGCCCTGCACGGCCTGCTCGGCAGCGCGCCGCAGGCCAGCATCCCCTTCCCGGCCACCCGCATCGGCAACACCCAAGATCAGCTCGCCGCCTTCAGCTCGCGCGGACCGGCACCGTTCTCGGTGATGAAGCCGGACATCACCGGCCATGGCGTGAACATCCTCGAACCGATCGGCTGCGCCCCGGCGCAATGGGGCAGCCCCTGCCTGCGCCGAAGCCATCGGCCTGCTCTCCGGCACCTCGATGGCCACCCCGCAGGTGGCCGGTGCCGCCGCCCTGCTGCGGCAGATCTTCCCGAACTGGAGCCCGGCCGAGATCAAGTCGGCGCTGATGATGACCGCCACCCAGGGCGTGCTGAACGAGACCGGCGCCGTGGCCACGCCCTTCCAGGCCGGTGCCGGCCGCGTGCAGGTGGACCAGGCGGCCAAGGCCGGCTTGGTGCTGCATGAGGCCCGCGACCGCTACCTCGCCGCCAATCCGGTGGCCGGCGGTGACGTGTCCTCGCTCAACCTGCCCAGCCTCGCCAACCGCGGCTGCAGCGCCACCAGCTGCACCTTCACCCGCACCTTCCGTAGCACCCGCGCCACCTTCCAAACCTTCAGCGCCACGCTCTCCGGGGTGAGCGGCAGCATCGACACCCCGGTGTTCACGGTGGCGCCCTTCGGCACCGTCACACTCACCATCACGGTGAACACCAGCGGCCAGCCCAGCGATGGCAGTTACCGTTTCGGCACCCTCACCCTGACCTCCACCGGCAGTGATGCCAGCAGCCGATCGCCCACCCTGCGCCTGCCGGTGGCCGTGGCGGTGCGGCCGCCGGAGCTCAACCTGAGCACCGAGACCATCACCCTCAGCGTGCCAGCCAACAGTAGTCGCAGCGCCAGCTTCACGGTGTGGAGCAACAGCAATCCGGTGGACTTCGGCACCCGCAGCACCGGCACCGGCACCGGCGCCATCGTGGCCCAGAGCAGCGCCGGCGCCACCAGCGGTTACGCCACCGGCTTCTACCCGAACCTCGGAATCGGCCAGTACGCCTCGGATGACTTCGTGGTGACCCAGGCCACCTCGATCAGCGCGATCAGCAACGATGGCTTCGTGCTCGGCACCGGCGTGATCACGCCGACCACGGTGATCGGCTGGTCGGTGTTCGCCGATGCCGGCGGCGTGCCGGCGGGCAACCCGGAGACCTCGCCGAACGCCGCCGTGTGGCGCTACTCGGCCCCGGCGAACTCGCCCGGCATCAGCACCGCCGGCGGCGTGCTGCGCCTCAACCTCGCCGCCGCGGGTCAGAGCCTCACCCTCGCGCCGGGCCGCTACTGGCTGGTGGTGCAGGTGAACGCCCCCTTCGCCAACCGCTTCGCCTGGTTCTTCTCCTCGCAGGGCAACGGGACGGCACCGCGTACGATCATCCCGAGCAACCCGGCGCCGAACAATGCCTGGACCACGCCGGCCAATGCCCCGGCCGGGCTCGCCTACACGGTGAGCGGCACCGTGGGCTGCGGCGCGCCCTGGATCTCCGGCCTCGCCCCGGCCTCGGGCCGGGCCAGCGCCGGGCAGCCGGCCACGGTGAGCTTCACTGTGAACACCACCGGCCTCGCCCCGGGCGACTACAGCGGCTTTGTCTGCCTCACCAGCAACGATCCCGCCCGGCCCAGCGCCACGGTGCGTGTGAATCTCACCGTCACCCCGGCGCTCAACCGCGGCAAGATCGGTGCCGAAGCAACTTCGGCGGGTCAGGCATCCGTGAAGCGCGGCCCCGTCATGAACGAGCGCCTGCGCTGAGCGCCCGTCCGACGGCAAGGCGTGCACATGCAGCAACGAGAACGGGCCCCGCGGGGCCCGCTCTCGTTTCCGGTCTTGGATTAAGCCAGACGCTCAGGCGGCGACGGCAGCCTTGTCGCCGTGGAACTGCTCTTCCTCGGTGCTGCCCTTCATCGCCGTGGTCGAGCTCTGCCCGGCCTGGATCACCTGGGTCACCGCGTCGAAGTAGCCGGTGCCCACCTCGCGCTGGTGTTTCACCGCAGTGAAGCCACGCTCGGCGGCAGCGAACTCCTTCTCCTGCAGCTCGACGAAGGCGCTCATCTGCCGGCGGGCGTAGCCATGGGCCAGCTCGAACATGCCGTAGTTGAGGCTGTGGAAGCCGGCCAGGGTGATGAACTGGAACTTGTAGCCCATGGCGCCCAGTTCCTTTTGGAACTTCGCGATGGTGGCGTCGTCGAGATTCTTCTTCCAGTTGAAGGAGGGCGAACAGTTGTAGGCCAGCAGCTTGCCCGGGTACTTCGCATGGATGGCTTCGGCAAAGCGCCTGGCGAAGGCGAGATCGGGCTTGCCGGTCTCGCACCACACCAGGTCGGCGTAAGGCGCGTAAGCAAGACCTCGGCTGATCGCCTGCTCGGCGCCGGGGCGGGTGCGGAAGAAGCCCTCTACGGTGCGCTCGCCGGTGCAGAACGGCTTGTCGTTGTCATCGATGTCGGAGGTGAGCAGGTCGGCCGCCTCGGCATCGGTGCGGGCGATGATCAGCGTGGGCACGCCCAGCACGTCGGCGGCGAGGCGTGCGGCATTGAGCTTCTCGATCGCCTCGCGGGTCGGCACCAGCACCTTGCCGCCCATATGGCCGCACTTCTTCACCGAGGCGAGCTGGTCCTCGAAGTGCACGCCGGCCGCCCCCGCCTCGATCATCGCCTTCATCAGCTCGAAGGCATTGAGCACGCCGCCGAAGCCAGCCTCGGCATCGGCCACGATCGGCTGCAGGAAGTCGATGTCGCCCTGCCCTTCCGCATGCTGGATCTGGTCGGCGCGCAGCAGGGTGTTGTTGATGCGCTTCACCACCTGCGGCACCGAGTTGGCCGGGTAAAGCGACTGGTCGGGGTACATCTCGCCGGCGAGGTTGGCATCGGCCGCCACCTGCCAGCCGGAAAGGTAGATCGCCTTCAGGCCGGCCTTGACCTGCTGCATGGCCTGATTGCCGGTGAGCGCGCCCAGCGCGTTGACGAAGTCTTCGGTCTGCAGGTAGCGCCAGAGCTTCTCCGCGCCGAGCTTGGCCAGGCTGTGTTCGATCGGCACAGTGCCGCGCAGGCGCACCACATCCTCGGCACGGTAATTGCGGGTGACCCCCTTCCAGCGGGGATTGGTGGCCCAGTCGCGAGCGATGTCTTCGGCAGTGGGGAGACGGTTCATGGCGGAGGTCCTTGGCGGGTAGCGTGTGGTAGAGCGTTGAGGGGAGGAGAGAGGGGATGGTGCGAGCGGAGAGGAAAGAGGGGACGCGAGGACAGTGTGTGTGAAGGACGCGGCTCAGGCCGGGCGCAGCTCGTCCGCGATGAGCGAGGGATAGGCGACGGTGGTGAGGAAGGGCTCGAGTTCGTCGGCATGAGTGAGGCGGTCGAGCAAGGCGATGGCCTCGTCGATGCGCTCGCCGCCCGGTAGCGCACGGCGGTCGCCGAGCCTGGTCGGCAGATTGAGCAAGGCGCGCTCGAACAGCGCCCAGTCCACCGGCGTGCCATCGTCCAGCGCCAGGGGCTCGGCAGCCACGCCACCGCGGGCGGCGATGGCCGGGTAGTGCAACCACTGCCAGAGCTGGGCGCGGCTGATCTCGGCGGTAGCGGCGTCTTCCATCAGGTGGTGGATCGGCACGCAGCCGTTGCCGGCCAGCCAGGCCGCCAGGTAGCGCACACAGACCTCGACGTTGTTGTCGAAGCCATTACGGGTGATGGTGCCGAGGCAGGGCTTCAGCAGGTCCTCGCGGGTGACGCGCACGTCCTCACGCTTCACATGCTGCTGGTGCGGCGTGGGCATGTGAGTGTCGAACACCTCGCGGGCCACCGGGATCAGGGCCGGATGCGCCACCCAGGTACCGTCGTGCCCGGCCATGACCTCGCGTAGCTTGTCGGCGCGTACCCGCTCCATCGCTCGGGCATTGGCCTCCTCGTCGCCCTTGATCGGGATCTGCGCCGCCATGCCGCCCATGGCATGGGCACCGCGGCGGTGGCAGGTCTGGATCAGCAGCTCGGAATAGGCCTTGAGGAAGGGCTGCGACATCGTCACCTGGCCACGCTCCGGTAGCACCCGGTCACGGTGGCGGCGCAGGGTCTTGAGGTAGCTGAAGATGTAGTCCCAGCGCCCGCAGTTGAGGCCAACGATGCGACCGCGCAGGGCATGCAGGATCTCGTCCATCTCGAAGACCGCAGGCAGGGTCTCGATCAGCACCGTCACCTTCATCGTGCCGATGTCGAGATTGAGCCGCATCTCGAGGAAGGCCAGCACCTCCTCCCAGAGCTGCGCCTCCTCCATGCATTCGAGCTTCGGCAGGTAGAAGTAGGGACCGCGGTCGCGCCAGGCGAGTGTGCGGGCATTGTGGAAGGCGAAGGTGGCGAGGTCGAACAGCGCCCCCGACATCGGCTGGCCATCGACGGTGACGTGCGCCTCGTCGAGGTGCCAGCCACGCGGGCGCACGATCAGCACGGTCTTGCTGGCAGGGTCGAGGGCATAGCGCTTGCCGGTATCGGGCGCCACGTAGGTGAGGATGCCGTCCACGGCATCGCGCAGGGCGCGCTGGCCGGCGATCTGATTGGCGAAGCTGGGCGCATTGCTGTCCTCGAAGTCGGCCATGAAGCAGTTGGCCCCCGAGTTCAGGGCATTGATCACCATCTTCGGATCGACCGGCCCGGTGATCTCCACCCGACGGTCGCGCAGCGCCGCCGGGATCGGTGCCACCGTCCAGCCGCCTTCGCGGATGGCACGGGTATCGGCGCGGAAGTCCGGCAGTTCCCCGGCATCGAAGGCTGCCTGCCGGGCCTGGCGGGCGGCGAGGCGCTGGCGGCGGGCGGGCTCGAACAGGCGGTGCAGGTCGGTGAGCAGGGCCTGCAGGGCCGGAGGCAAAAGGGCCTCCTCGCCGGGCACCGGGCGACCGACCCGGCGGAAGCCCTCGGCCGGAACACGGGCCGGGCTGGTGGCCGAGGGGGGGAGGCTGGCGGTGGCAGTGGCAGACATGGCGGCTCGCTCCTGGGAGGTGCCCCCACGCTGGATCCCGAAGACTGCTTTTACAAAGCAAATCTTTGGATACGATGTATTAGGCTCTTAAATGAGATGTCAGAAACATAGCCAACATGCCGAGAAAACGTCGCCAAACGCCGGCATCCAAACCGGAGTCCGGGCGCTTCTACTACAAGGGCAGTCGCCTCAAGCCGCTCCAGGCCTTCTGCCAGGTAGCCCGCCTGGGCTCTGTCTCGCGCGCAGCCGAGGCCCTGTTCCTGAGCCAGCCGGCGGTCTCGCTGCAGCTCAAAGCCCTGGAGAGCCACTACGGCGTCCCCCTGCTGGAGCGGGTGGGTCGCCGTCTCTCACTCACCCGCGAGGGACAGGTGCTCTACGACCTCGCCCGGCCTTTGCTGGAGGGTTTCGAGGGCCTGGACGAGGCCTTCCGGGATAGCCAGCAGGGCCTGGACGGCGGCGAAGTGAACATCGCCGCGGGCAGTTCCACCCTGCTGCATCTGCTGCCCACGCCGCTGGCCGCCTTCCGCGCCCAGCGCCCGGAGGTACGCGTGCACCTGCACAGCGTTACCGGTCGCGCCGGGCTGGAGAAGCTGCGCGCCGATGAAGTGGATTTCGCGGTGGGAGCGATGTGGGAGGTGCCGAACGACATCGACTACGCCCCGCTGCAGCGTTTCGACGCCATGCTGATCACCGCCCCCGAGCATCCGCTGGCGAAGAAGGCGAAGCCGACGCTGGAAGATCTCTCGCCGCACGGCCTGATCCTGCCGCCGAAACAGCTCTCCACCTGGCGCATGGTCACCACTGCCTTCGAGCAACGCCGCGTGCCCTACCGGGTGGCGATCGAGGTGGGCGGCTGGGAGGTGATCAAGCAGTACGTGGCGCAGGGTTTGGGCATCGCCATCGTCTCCGCGCTCTGCCTCACCGAGGCCGACCGCGGGCGGCTCGTCGCCAAGCCCTTGCGCGAGTACTTCCCGTCGCGCAGCTATGGCGTGCTGGTGCGCAAGGGCAAGACCCTGTCGAATCCAGCGCGCGCCTTCGTGGATCTCATCAAACCGGGCCTGTTCCAGCGCAAAGACTGGTTCGAGGCCGGGCACTCCGAGCGCTGAGGCAGGCTCAGGCCCAGCTCACGCAGACCCGGCGCATCGGCGGATTGATCCACACCACCCCGACGCCGCGCTGCGCCGCCGCCGCGCCGATGCGCTGCATCTTCGCCTCGTCCACTTGCTGCTGATAACGCAGACAGCGACGGGGCATGCGCTCGGCGAGCGCTTCGGTGCTGCGCTCGCGAACCGCGTCCGGACGGGAGGGCGGCACAGCATCGCCAGCCGCAGGGGCCACGGGCTGGGCGGATAGCGGAACGACGAGCAACAGGCTGGCAAGAAAGGCATGGAAGGCGTTCATGGCAAGACTCCCCGCGCGGCCGGCAGGAGGCCGCGCCCTCCCATTGCACTCCTCTGGCCGTGGGCCGGCGTGAAGAAAGCGCCGGGCGTTCAGCCGGCCTCGACAGGCCGCCATGCCGGCTACTCCGCTTCCACCACCACCTCGCGCTCATCGCCGCGGCCGTGCTCGTGCACCCCCCGCAGGCGGACCCGCCCGGGCCTCCCGGGTGGCCGGTGGGGAAATGCGGGCAGGCCGTGGCGGCGACCGGGCAGCCGCGCCTCAGCCCGCGGCTTGCGCCCAGGGCGAGGGCCGGTGCAGCAGGAAGCCCTGGGCATGGTCGATGCCGAGCGCGCGTACCCGTTCCAGCACCTCCGGCCGGTCGACGAACTCGGCCACCGTCGGTACGCCCAGCACCCGTGCCACCTCGACGAAACTACGCACCGCCGCCTCGTCGAGGCGGTCTTCGAGGAGCCGGCGGATGAACTGGCCGTCGATCTTGATCAGGTCCACCGGCAGGGTCTTGAGGTAGCCGAAGGAGGAAAGGCCGGCACCGAAATCGTCGAGCGCCACCCGCACCCCGAGGGCACGCACCCGCTCGATGAAGCGCCGGGCATCGGCGAGGTTGGTGACGGCGGCGGTTTCGGTGATCTCGAAGCACAGGCAGCGGCAGATCGCAGCGCCCGCCGTCTCCAGACGCTCGACGGCGAAGCGATGGAAGGCCTCGTCGGAGAGCGACTGCCCAGAGAGGTTCACGCTGAGCAGGGCGACATCCTCCAGCGTGGGGCGGCGGCGCAGGGCGGCGAGCACGCTCTCCAGCACCCAGCGATCGATGCGGGTGGCGAGGTGGTAGCGCTCCGCCGCGGCGAGGAACAGGCCGGCCGACAGCACCTCGCCATCGGGCTCGCGGAGGCGCAGCAGGATCTCGGCCTGCCGGCCCGCGGCACCAGGATGCAGGGACAGGATGTGCTGGTGGTACAGCGTAAAACCACCTTCGTCCAGGGCCCGCTCCAGCCGCGCCGCCCAGCGCATCTCGCCACGCCGCTGGCTGATCGCACCATCACTGTCGCGCCAGAGATGGACCCGGTTGCGCCCCGCCTCCTTGGCGGCGAGGCAGGCCGAATCGGCCGCCTGCACCACGGCTGAAAGATCGGGGAAGCGGCCATCGACGGGGGCGATGCCGATGCTGGCGCCAATGCGAAACCGGTGCCCGCCATGCTCGAAGCGCCAGGTCTCGAGTCGGTCGCAGATCAGCTGGGCCACCCGCTGCGCCTGTTCCGGCGTGCAGTGGTACAGGACGATGGCGAATTCGTCGCCGCCGATCCGGGCAACGAAATCGCGGCGGCGCGCCGTATCGACGAACAGCCTCGCCACCTGGCGCAGCAGAAGGTCGCCGGCGGCATGGCCGCAGGTGTCGTTCACCACCTTGAACTGATCGAGGTCGATGACGGCGAGTGCCGATCCCTGTGCCTCGGCAGCGGCCGCCTCGAGGGCGCGCCGGAGCTCGGCCTCCAGGGCCTCCCGGTTCGGCAGGCCGGTCAGGGCATCGTGGGTGGCGCGGAAGCGCATCTCGCGGTCGAGGCGGCGCTGCTCGGTGACATCGTGCAGCACCAGCACGGCCCCGTGCAGGCCACCCTCGTCGTCACGAATCGGCGCCACCGACAGCTCGACGGCGAACTCCGCGCCATCCCGCCGCTGCAGCACGGCCTGGCCCTCGACGTGCACCTCTCGGCCCTCGCCAAGGCAGCGCGCGACGGCGTCGAAGGGGGCGGCTCCTTCCTCGAGGCGGAGCGCGAAGACCTCCGCGCAGGACCTGCTCCAGCTCGCGCTCCGACGTCACGTCCCAGTTCAGGCCCACCACCCGCAGCACCCGCCCCTCCGCGTCACGCACCGGATGGGCCGCCGCCCGCAGGTGGCGCACCGCGCCATCCGGCCAGAGCACGCGGAACTCGAGGCTCTCCTGCGGCACTCCAGCCACGGCGGCGGCCAGGCCCGCCAGCACCCGCGGGCGATCCTCCGGATGCAGCCAGCCGGCCCAGTCCCGGGCCATCACCAGGCCCGGGCGCGGCTCGCGTCCGTACTGGCGGAACACCCACTCGTCCCAGACCGCGCCACCACTGCCGGGATCGACATGCCAGACACCGATACGCCCGGACTGTATGGCAAGCGCCAGCTGCTGGCGCGCCTGCTCGGTGGCGAGGCGCTCGGCGCGCTGGTGGGTAATGTCCTGGAAGGTGCCGAGCAGACGCACCGGCTGACCGTCCTCGAACTCGGCCATCCCCACCGCGCGCGCCCAGAACGGCTCATCATCGGCACGCGTGAGCGGCAGTTCGAGATCCCAGCCTTCCCCAGTGCGGATGCCCGCCTCGACTGCCGCCTGGATCACCGGCCGGGCCTCGGGGGCGTAAAAGCCGATGGCGGACTCCACGGTGGGGACAAACTCTGCCGGCACCCGATGGATGCGACGGGTTTCCGCATCCCAATAGAGCACCTGGCTGCGCAGGTCGAGCGCCCAGCCGCCCACTCCCGCCACCGTGCCGATGCGTGAGGCCAGGGCCGCGCTCAGAGAAAGCGTTTGCGGATCATCCTGCAGGGGTGACGGAGGCATGCCACCATCATGCCATCCGGCGGGTCAGAAACGCCCGGCCTGATAGTCGGCGATGGCCTGGCGGATCTCCTCGGCGGTATTCATCACGAAAGGCCCGTGCCAGGCCACGGGCTCGCCGATCGGCCGGCCGGCGACCAGGATCAGCCGCGCCCCCTGCGCACCGGCCTGCAATGGCAGGCCGTCCCCGTCGGAGAGCACGGCGAGCTGGCCGGCCACCACCTCGGTCTTGCCCACCCCCGCCGGCAGGACGAGCGCGCCGCCGAAGACGTGGACGAAGGCGTTGTGGCCGGGCGGCAGCGGCACGGCGAGCGCTGCCCCGGGACGCAGGTGGAAATCGAGGAACACCGGCTGCGTGGCCACGGCCTGCACCGGACCTTCGATGCCGGCGAACTCCCCGGCGATGACTTTCACCGCGGCGACCGCCTCCGGCGCGGTCACCTCCAGCGTGGCGCCGCCGGGGGCCGCCGAGAGCACCGTGCCGTCGGCACCGAGCTGCAGCACGGGCAGGCGCTCCGGCGCGATGTCCTGGTAGCGCGGCGCCTGCATCTTGTCCCTGGCCGGCAGGTTCACCCAGAGCTGGAAGCCGCGCATCTCGCCCTCGATCTGCTCGGGCATCTCGGAGTGCACGATGCCGCGGCCGGCGGTCATCCACTGCACGCTGCCCGGCACCAGAAGGCCCTCGCCGCCCTGGTTGTCGCGGTGGCGCATGCGCCCGGCCAGCATATAGGTCACCGTCTCGAAGCCACGGTGCGGGTGCGAGGGGAAGCCGGCGATGTAGTCCTGCGGCCGCTCGGTGCCGAAGGCATCGAGCATCAGGAAAGGATCGATCGGCGGCTGCTGCGGCGTGCCGATCAGGCGCGTGAGCTTCACTCCGGCGCCATCCGAGGTCGGTATTCCGGTGGAAAGGCGTCGCACGTGACGGGGTGTGGCAGTCGGGGTGAGAGCGAGCATTGCATGATCGTCGAGGGTGTCAGGATTTTTGTGTGAGGGGCCTACCATGACGATGTTCAGGAGCCCTCCATGCCACGCAAGAAATCTACCCCTATCGCGAAGTCGGACGCCATTCTTCCCGACGAGCTGCTTGAGAAGCTGATCCCTGGCCCGATGGACGCCGCCGGCGTCGAGGCCGTGTTCCAGAAGTTGAAGAAGGCCGTCATCGAGCGCGCCTTGGGTGCCGAACTGGGCGTGCACTTGGCCAGCCCGGAGGGTGGCCGCGGGAACCACCGCAACGGCCGTAGCAGCAAGACCGTGCTGACCGACGAGGGGCCGCTCCGGATCGACGTGCCTCGCGATCGGGCGGGCAGCTTCGAGCCGCAGTTGATCCCGAAGCACGAGCGGCGTTTCGCCGGCTTCGACGACCGGATCATTTCGATGTACGCCCGCGGCATGTCGGTGCGCGAGATCCAAGGGCATCTGGCCGAGATGTATGCCGTCGAGGTGTCGCCAGAGTTCATCAGCGCGGTCACCGACGCGGTGATGGCCGAGGTGGGCGCCTGGCAGGCCCGGCCGCTGGAGCCGATGTACCCGGTGGTGTTCTTCGACGCCCTGCGGGTGAAGATCCGCGAGGACGGCGTGGTGCGCAACAAGGCGGTGTACCTGGCCTTGGGCGTGCTGCCCGACGGCACGCGCGACATCCTCGGGCTGTGGATCGAGAACACGGAAGGCGCCAAGTTCTGGATGAAGGTCTTCAACGACCTGAAGACGCGCGGCACGCAGGACATCCTGATCGGCGTGGCCGATGGGCTGAAGGGCCTTCCCGAGGCCCTCGATGCCGTATTTCCGGCCACGACGCTGCAGACCTGCATCGTGCACCTGATCCGCAACAGTCTCGATTACGCGAGCTGGAAGGACCGCAAGGCGCTGGCGGCGGCCATCAAGCCCGTCTACACCGCGCCCAGCGCGGAGGCTGCGGAAGCTGAGCTGGACGCGTTCGAGGCAGGCCCTTGGGGCCAGCGCTTCCCGACCGTCGTGGCGGCCTGGCGGCGGGCCTGGAGCCGGGTGATCCCGTTCTTCGCCTTTCCGCCCGAGGTGCGGCGGATCATCTACACCACCAATGCCATCGAGAGCGTGCATTCGCGGCTGCGCAAGATCATCAAGAGCCGCGGGCATTTCCCGAGCGACGAGGCCGCCACCAAGCTGATCTGGCTGGCCCTGCGCAACATCACCGCCGACTGGAAGCGGGCGAGCAAGGAGTGGAAATCAGCGATGAACCAGTTCGCGATACTGTACGGCGACCGCTTCACCCTCGCGCCGCGCTGAGCGGCACGAAGGTCGATTCAGAAAACCGCCTCACACACAAAATTTCAGACAGACCCTGATCGTCGAGCGCGTCCTCGACAGAATCAATTGCGCTCTCGCAACGGGTCGTCTCGGGCTTGGAACACCCTCTCGGCATCCAAGAGCGCCCTGAGTTTTTCGGCCTGCTCGGGACCAGGCCAGCCCTGCAGCGTTGCCACCAAAACACCACTCCGAAACAGCAGGAATGTCGGTGTCTGCCAGCTCTGGTAAGTAAGTCCCCAGTCCCGGTAGCGATCGACGATCCGGTGCTCCTGCGTCGGAAAGTCGCGATTCCAGCGTCGAATGCGTTCGAAGCCGATCCGCCCAAAAGGTGGCGTTACGTAGTGGGTTCGCTCCGGCAGCAACCCGAGGAGCGTCGGCTCACGCAACGCTTCCAGTGCGCGGCGCGAGAAGCCGCAGTCGGGGTGCGATATGACCACAAGGACGCTGCCACGCGAAAGATCCAGCGATTCGCGCCGCAGCGCGTCCTGACCGGGCGTAATCTTCCAGACGGAAGGCGATCCAGGCCTTTCCGGTCCGGCATAGATTTCGGAGGGCACGGACTCTAACTTCACCTGGGGGAAGCGCTCCGCGAGCCGCCGAGCATCCTGCCAACGGCGTGCCGAGACATAGGTCCGATGAAGATCCTCGACCTCCAAGGGGCCCGCCAAGCGGCGGGAAACCAGCGCATCGAAGACCATTTCATGCGCGTCGACCCGGGATCCTGGATGGTAGAAATTCACCGCCGCGGCCGCCGCCGCCAGCTCGATGAGGCGGCGATCATCGAGTGAGGCCTGCCGACAATCTGATCGGCAAGAACGCTGCAGCGTCTTGTCGAGGAATAGCGCTGCGGCCTCCTGCTCCGGTCGTTCGATACGCAATCGCTCAATCCGACCGAGAAGGTCAGGCGCCGATCCATCAGAGGCACAGCCGGCAATCAACAATGAGAGAAGTGGACAAAGCGCCCCTCTAACCCTCACTGGCATCCGCAAGCACTCCTGTACGAAACCGTGAGCGCCCCCACCGAGGACGGCAGGGGCGCGATGGATCAACAACTTGCCTTGCAGATATATCTAGTGTGGCTCGTACAGGTCGCGCGAGACTCACATCGGTAATCCATGTAGTCCCCGTTCTGGCATTGCGTCTTCATCAGAGACTTGAGCTCTCGGTCAAGAAACGTCTCCTCGCGCAGGTTCTGCATGCGCGCAACATCGCCCTGCACGCCAAACAACGCAAGAATCAGGTAAGCCTCGGTGGCCGTAAGCTCTCGCTCCAAATCATCATAACGATACCCCGTTACTCCTTTCTCGTTGAAAGTCAGACTGGAGAGGAACCGCCGCCGCCCTTCCTCGGACAACGCGAGCAATGGCGATCCTTCATCCCGTGATGCACGGAGGTGACGGACGAGATCGCGGCGCGACCGGATTGGCGCGTTGAGGAGGTCCAAATCCTCCCTCAAGCGCTTCTCTTGGCAGAACGCCATAGTTGAAACGTCATCCCCACCCCGCTTCGCCGATTCGAGCGGAGCGAGCTGACCGGCTTGAGATGTGACCGCAAACGCGAGACTGAACGTGAACACGATAATTGGGAGTCGCATGGTGAACACTCCTTGGTCGTCATGCTGAGGAGGCCCTGCTAAGCAGCGGCCGGCGGCATCGTACCCCCCCCCCCAACAGGCTTCGTCAACCGCCACACTCATGTACCGCGGTGCTTTCCCACAAAAGGCCGATACCAGGCGCGGATGCGCGCCATATCGGCCTCGAGGTCGGCGCTGCACTCGATCACCGGCCCGAGGTGGATGGTCTTGGAGGGATAGTCGAAGGCCACGCAGAGCACCGGAGCCCCGGCGGCGCGGGCGATCTTCCAGAAGCCGGTCTTCCAGCGCTCCACCCGGCGGCGCGTGCCCTCGGGCGCGAGCAGGAACCACATCCGGCCGCGCTCGCGCATCTCGGCGGCCACCTGCTCGGCGATGCCGCCCGGCGCGGCGCGGTCCACGGCGATGCCGCCGGCCTTGCGCAGGGCCCAGCCCACTGGACCGACGAAGGCCTCCTGCTTGGCCATGAAGACGATGCCGAGGTTCAGGCCCACCTTGGCCGCCAGCCCCCAGATGGCGTCCCAGGCCGAGGAGTGCGGAGCGACGATGATCACGAGGCGCGGATGGTCGGGGAACTCACCACGGAAGCGCCAGCCGCCGAGGCGATAAAAGAACCACCAGCACAGCCGGCGCCAGAACGGCCCCACCTGGGTGCGCGGCACCACCGCGGGAATCGCCGGGACGCCCTCGCCCGGCGGCGGACGCTCGAATTCGAGGTTCACGGCTCGCGTTCCCAGCGCCGCGAGCTGCGCTCACGCTTCACTTGGGCGCGTTCGCGCTTGCTGCCCAGGCGGCGCTCGACGGAAGCCCGGGTCGGGCGGGTGGCGATGCGCTTCTTCGGCGCGGCGAGGCAGGCCTCGATCAGGGTCTGCAGGCGGGCTCGGGCGTCTTCCCGGTTGCGCTCCTGGGTGCGGAAGCGCTGGGCCTGGATCACCAATACGCCGTCCTCGGTCATACGCCGGTCGCGGCGCGCCAGGAGGCGCTCGCGCACCGCCTCAGGCAGGCTGGAGGCACGCACATCGAAGCGCAGCTCGACCGCGCTGGCCACCTTGTTGACGTTCTGCCCGCCGGGGCCGGAGGCGCGCACGAAGCGCTCCTCGATCTCGCCCTCGGGGATGGGGAACACGGGAGGCTGCGGCATGGCAGGCGGCCTCAAGCGGCGGGCAGGCGCGGATGGCCGAAGGCATCGCGCTCCTCGCCGGCGGCCGCGTCGCCGATGCGCTCGCGCAGGCCACGGCCGGGGAATTCCTGCGGCGGCTCGCCCCGGGCGACGCGCAGGGCATTGGCAAAGGCGATGGCGGCGCGGGCATCCTGGGCGGCCGCCAAAAGTTCGCCCAGCCCCTCCCAGGCCTCGGCTCCCGCCCCCTGGGCGATGGCGCGGTGGAAATAGGCCTCGGCCTTGCCCGGCAGGCCTTTGTGGCGGCACAGCCGGGCCAGCGCCAGCAGCAGACCGGGCGAGGTGGAGCAGGCTGCCAGCCAGCCCTCGGCCCGGGCCAGACGCTCATCGCCCTCGAAGGGTGGCAGGGCGCCGAAAGCCGTCACCACCGCCTCGTCCCAGCGTTCGTCGAGGGCGGCGGCCAGCGCTTCCGCCGCCTGCGCCTCGACGTGCAGGCGCGCGGCGCGGCGGGCGAAGGCCACCAGTACGCCGGACTGGGCACGCAACGCAGGGGGCAGGCCCTTCCAGCGGATGAGCAGGGTGCCGGCCTCCTGGGCGTCGTTGAGCGCCGCTTCGGCCAGACGCGCCTCCACCCCGGCCAGGGTCGCGGCCTGCGCCCCGCGCTCGGCCTTCAGCCGGGCGATCAGCGGCAGGGCCTCGTCGGCACGGCCGAGACGGGCGAGCGCCTCGGCGCGCAGCAGCACGCCGGCCGGCGGCAGGCTGGTACGGGCGGCCGCGGTGTCGAGGCTGGCCAGGGCCTCGATGGCCCGGCCTTCCTCGAGCCAGGCCGCGCTCTGCTCCAAGGTCGCCGTGAGCGGATCGGCCTTGGCTAAGGCCTCGCGGTGCGCCTGCACCCGGTCTGGCAGACCGGCGGCGCGGGCCGCGGCGATGGCATACAGCAGGGCCGGCACGCGGTCGATGCTGGCGCGCCTGGCGGCCAGCGCCAGCAGATGCTCGGCACGCTCCGGGCGGCCCTGCTGCAGGGCCAGCAGGCCGTTGCCGAGACGCTCGCGGGCCAGTCGGCGCGAATAGCGGCGCACGGCGCGGAAGGGCAGACGCAGCAGGGCCACCAGGCCCAGCAGGGCGACGGTGACGAGCAGCCAGGCCAGGGCTGCCACCTCGGCGCGCAGGGTGATCACCTGCCCGGCCCAGTGCAGCACGAGCAGGCCCTCCTGCGCCCGCAGGGCCTGCCAGCCGACGCCGCCCAGCAGAGCCAGCAGCAGCGCCAACAGCAGGGCCGGGAAGAGCTTCACGGCTCACCCCCGGCGCGGCGCTGGGCGCGCAACTGGGCAAGCGTGCTGCCGAGCACCGGCAGATCGAGTCCGAGCGGAGCACGGGCCAGGCCGTCGAGGCGCGAGAGCTCGGCCTGCAGGGCCGGCCCCTCAGCGTAGAGGCGGCGCATCCAGCCGGCGGCACGGGCGCTGGCCGCAGCCACGGCCTCGGCATCCCGCTCACGGATGGCGCTGCGCAGCAGGGTGAGTTCCAGCCGCAGGGCGGCCTCGCCGCGCTGGCGGTCGGCCGGGGCGAGCAGGTCCTGCTCGCCGCGCGGGCGGACGTCCACGAGGGCCAAGAGCAGGCGCTCGAACGGCGAGGCGGCTGCAGGCGCCGGGCGCAGCGCGGGGATGTCCTCCAGCGCCGGCAGCGCGCGCTCCACGGCATCCACTGCGGCCTGCGCGGCGATCCGCGGGTCCGGCGGCAGGGCCGCCAGTGCCGCCTGCTCCTGCGCCAGGCTCTGGCGCAGATTCACGTACTGCGGGGCGGTGAGCGCCGAGAGCAGGCCGTCGGCGAGCTCATAAGCCCGGCGCGCGCCCTCCACGTCACCGCCCAGCGCGATCCGCGCCTCGGCGAAGGACAGCAGCAGCTCCACTTCGTCGAGACGCAGGCGCACCCCTGGCGCGGCACCCGGCGCCTGCGCCGCCAGCTGCTGCACCGATTCGTCGAGCAGGGCGAGGCGCTGGCCCAAGCCGAGCAGTTCGTCGCGCAGCACCTTGCCGCGTGCCTCGAGGTCGGCAAGGCGCTGCTCGCTGCGGGCCTGCCCGCGGCCAAGACCGGCGAGTGCCTGCTCGAGCGCCAGCAGGCGCTGATCCACGGGATCGACGGCGGGAACCGACGCGGCTTCCGGCGGCTCGCCACCACGCAGCGTCCACCACCAGACCGCCGCTCCGGCGGCGAGCAACAGGAGCAGCAGAGGGAGCCAGAGACGGGAAGCGGGGCGATCCATCGGCGAGATCATGGCAGGGCGCGGCTTGCTGCCGCGCGGCCATTGTACGGGCCCGCCTCCATGCTCGCCGCGAGGAGTGCGTGCACGAGCGCCGCAGGCTCCGGCCCCGTGGCCTGGCGTATCTCGGCGAAGCCGAGCGCCGCGGCGCTGGCGGCAAGGCGTGGGCTGCTCACCACCAGCGCTCGGGACAGCAGGGCCTGCCGCGCCGGCTCGCCCCGCCGGAGCACCAACGCGTGCAGGGCATGCAGGGCCTCGCCACTGCTCGCCGCCAGCGGCACCGGGCGGGCAAGCAGGGCGGCCAGGCGGCGGGCGCCCCCCGGCAGCGGCCGGCGGGCATAGACCTCGGCGAGCTGCAAGCGCGCGCCGCGCTCATGCAGGGCCGCAGCGATCAGCCCCCGCCCGCCCGGCGCCGTGACCAGGCCCACGCCCTGCCCCTCACGCAGGCCGGCGAGTGCCGGCAGGGCGAGCAGGCCCTCGCTGTCCATCCGCGCCGGGGAGAGCACCTCGCCGGCCCCGGCACGGCGCAGGGCCTCGGCGGTGCCCGCACCGACGGCGAGATCGAGCCCGCCCCCCGCCGCCCGGGCCGCCGCCCAGATCCTGCTGGCGGCCGCGAACCGCACCGCCGCCGGACTGGTGAATACCCGCAGGGGCTGGGCCAGGGCCTCGCCCAGGGCTGCCTCGACGGCCCTCCGTCGCGGGCCGCGCGCCAGTGGCACCAGGCGCTGCACCGCGAGCGCACGCAGGCGCAGGCCGGCGGCCCGCGCAAGGCGCCTGAGCGCCGCATGCTCGCCCGCCGGGCGCAAGGCCCAGGCCATGGGCCCACCGATTCCGCCCGCCATGCCATCCTCCCCGGCCGGCAGTCCCGGCCCTGGCCGGCATTCTGGCCGCCTCTCCCGCCCTTGTCCCGCGCCCTGCCCGATGAGCGACGCCCACGAACGTCACCGCCTGCAATCCCTGCTCGATGCCATGCCGCCGGTGGCGGCGATGGGCATCCGCCTCGCCCGGCTCGATGCCGCGGGCCTGCGCCTCGAGGCGCCGCTCGCGCGCAACGTCAACGACAAGGGCTGTGCCTTCGGCGGCAGCCTCGCCAGCCTGCTCACGCTGGCCGCCTGGGGGGTGCTGGAAAGCCGTCTCCGCCAGGCCGGAATCGAGGCCGAGGTGTACGTGGCCCGCAGCGAACTGGAGTACCTAAGCCCGCTGTACGAGGACCTCGCTGCCGAAGCCCCGCCGCCCGAAGCCAGCGCTTTTTCCGCCCTGCTGGAAAAGCTGCGGGCGCGCGGCCGTGGCGGCATCGTGCTCACGGCCGAGGCCCGGGATGCCGAGGGCCGCGTGGCGGCGCGGCTGCAGGGCCGCTATGCCGCCGTGCTGCGGCGCTGACATACTCGCCCAGAGTCCCTACCCGGCCCGCCCATGCCCCTGCCGATCCGCGCCGCCCTCCTCCTCGCCGCCCTGCTGCTGGCCGCCTGCGCGAGCGGCCCTGGCACCCGGCAGGAGCTGCTGGACCGCACCCTCTACGACTACTCGGGCGCCATCCGCTGGAACAATTTCGAGGTCGCCTACGAAGCCGTCGATCCGGAAACCCGGCGCCAGCGACCGATGACGGAGTTCGACTTCGAGCGCCTGCGCCAGCTGCAGATCACCAGCTATACCGTGGTCGCCAATGCCTCCTTGGCGGACGGGCAGGTCGTGCGCGAGGTGCAGATCGGCCTCGTCAACCGCCACACCATGGCCGAACGCACGGTACGGGTGCGCGAGACCTGGCGCTACGACGCCAGCGCCCGGCGCTGGTGGCTGGTCGAGGGCCTGCCCGACTTCGGACCCGCCCGCTGAAAGCCGCGGCTGGCCCCGGGGCCGGGGGCGGCGGATAATGCCCGCCCCTTAGCGCTTCCCCACCGAGGCCCGGAATGTCCTGGGACCAGCTCGCCGCCTTCGTCCAGTCCACCCCGCTGCTCAGCCTGGCCTTCGCCGGCCTCACCGTGGCGCTGATCGTCAGCGAGCTGCGGTACCGCCTCTCCGGCATCCGCGGTCTCAGCCCCGCCGAGGCCACGCTGATGATGAACCGCGAGGACGCGCTGCTGGTGGATGTCTCGCCGGCCGCCGACTTCGCCAAGGCGCACATCCCCGGCTCGGTCTCGGCCCCGCTCGCCGACCTCGTCCCGGACCGGCACAAGGTGCTGTCCAAGGCCAAGGAGCGCCCGGTGGTGGTGGTCTGCCGCGCCGGCATCAGCGCCCGCACCGCTGCCAGCCTTCTGAAGAAGGCCGGGTTCAGCCGGGTCTGGGTGCTGGAAGGCGGCATCGCCGCCTGGCGCCAAGCCGACCTGCCGGTGGCCAAGGGACGCTGAAGGCCCGCAGGGCAGCCCTTGCCCCGGCCATCGGCCGCCCCCGCCCCTGGCGCGTGCGATAATCGCCGGCCGTTTTCCTTTCATCCCGCGTTTGGAGTCTTTCCGTGTCTGACGAGACCAACACCAGCGCCGCTGGCGCCGATACCGCCGCGCAGGCGCAGTTCACCATCCAGAAGATCTACGTGAAGGACCTCTCCTTCGAGGCGCCGGGCGCCCCGATGGTGTTCAACGAGCAGGGCAACCCCGACCTCAACCTCAACCTCGGCCAGAAGGTCGGCAAGCTGGCCGACGACATCTACGAGGTGGTGCTCTCGATCAACCTCACCTGCAAGCTCGGCGACAAGACCGTCTACATCGTGGAACTCGAGCAGGCCGGCATCTTCGGTCTTTCCGGCTTCGATGAGCGCAACCTCGACTTCATGCTCGGCACCTACTGCCCGAACGTGCTCTTCCCCTACGCCCGGCAGCTGGTCTCCGACCTGATCCAGGCCGGCGGCTTCCCGCCCTTCTTCCTGCAGCCGATCAACTTCGAGGCGATCTACGCCGAGAGCCTGCGCCGCCGCGCCGAGCAGCTGAAGGCCGGCAGCGTCGCCGCCCCCGCCGCGGGCAACGCCTGAACGGTCACGCCCCGGGGCACGCCATGGCGATAAACGCACCGGTGACGGTGCTGGGGTCCGGCTCCTGGGGCACCGCCCTCGCCGCGCAGATGGCGCGGCAGGGCCACCCCACCTTGCTCTGGGGCCGCGATCCGGCCCAGGTCGAAGCGATCAACCAGCGCCACGAAAACCCGCGCTACCTGCCGGGCGTGGCGCTTCCCGAGGCACTCACCGCCACTACCGACTTCGCGGCCGCGGTCGGCAGCGCCTCCATGCTGCTGGTGGTCACCCCGAGCCACGCCTTCACCGAGACCCTACGCCGGCTGGCGCCGCTACGCCCCGCGGGCGGCGGCGTGGCCTGGGCCACCAAGGGCTTCGAGCCTGGCACCGGGCGATTCCTGCACGAGGTGGCGGGCGAGCTGCTGGGCCCCGGCGTGCCGCTCGCCGTGGTCACCGGCCCGTCCTTCGCCAAGGAAGTGGCACAGGGCCTGCCCACCGCGCTCACCGTCCACTCCGACGATGCCGACTTCGCCCAAGCCTGGGCCGATAGGCTGCACGGTCCCGGCTTCCGCGCCTACACCGGCACCGACATGCTGGGCGCCGAGCTCGGCGGCGCGATGAAGAACGTGCTGGCCGTGGCCACCGGCGTGGCCGACGGTATGGGTCTCGGCCTGAACGCCCGCGCCGGCCTGATCACCCGCGGCATGAACGAGATGCTGCGCCTCGGCGCCGCGCTGGGTGCCCGCCCCGAGACCCTGATGGGCCTCGCCGGCGTCGGCGACCTCGTGCTCACCTGCACCGGCGACCTCTCGCGCAACCGCCGCCTCGGCCTCGCCCTCGGCAAAGGCCAGACCATCGCGGAGGCGGTGGCGGCGATCGGGCAGGTGGTGGAATCGGTGCAGACCGCCGACGAGGTGATGCGTCAGGCCGACGCCCATGGCATCGACCTGCCGATCAGCCGCCAGGTGCAGCGCGTGCTGCATGGCGAGATCACCCCGGTGGAAGGGCTGAAGGAACTGCTGGCGCGCGAACAGAAGCCGGAGTACCCGGACGAGCTTTTCCGCCCACGCGCCTGAGATG
>BPKK01000017.1 GCA_026005095.1 Silanimonas sp.
TGGTGCTGTGGAACCAGAACCCGTTCAGCGTCTATGCCAAGGCCGAGAAGGTGTGGATCGACGGCGCCCTGCTCTACGACCGTGCCGATCCCGCCCGTCAGCCCACCTACGACTTCATGCTCGGCCAGGAGCCCCTCTGATGCGCCGCCTCTCCCTGCTCGCCGGTGCCCTCGCGCTGGCCCTCGCCGGCCTCGCTTCGGCGCAGGCCGTATTCATCGACAATGCCCGCGTCCATACCGCCGGCCCCGCCGGCACGCTGGAAAACGGCGATGTGCTGATCACCGACGGCATGATCACCGCTGTGGGCCGCGAACTCGCGCCGCCGCCCGGTGCCCTGCGCATCGATGCGAAGGGCCAGCCCCTGACGCCGGGCCTGTTCGCCGGCCTCACCGCGCTCGGCCTCGAGGAGATCAGCGCCGAGTCCAGCACCGTGCACAACGCCCTCGGCGCCCCGGCCCCGCACGTGCACCCGGGCGAGACCCGCTGGCGCCCGGAGTTCGACGTGCTGCCGGCCTTCAACCCGCGCTCGCAGGTGATCGGCGTCAACCGCCTCGAGGGCCTCACCTTCACCGTGCTTGCCCCCGGCGCCCTGGAACAGGGCAGCTTCGTCACCGGGCAAGGCGGCGCGGTGCGCCTCGACGGCCGCTTCGATGCCCTGGTGGAGGGCAGCCGCAGCCTGTTCATCGACCTTGGCAACAGCGCCGTCGCCGCCTCCGGCGGCAGCCGCGCAGGGCAGTACATGCTGCTCGACCAGGCCATCCGCGAGGCTCGCCCCGCGCCCTCGCCGATGATGATGGTGAGCCCCGGCCACGGCCTGCTCACCCCGGCTGGCCGCGAGGCCATGAGCCGCTATCTGCGTGGCGGCCGGGTAGTTTTCATGGTCGACCGCGCCGCCGACATCCGCCAGGTGATCCGCTTGGGCCAGCAGTACGGCTTCCAGCCGGTGATCGCCGGCGGCACCGAGGCCTGGGTGGTGGCTGAAGAACTCGCCGCAGCCAAGGTACCGGTGCTGCTCGATGCTCTGGTGAACCTGCCCGGCAACTTCGACCAGCTCGGCGCCCGCCTCGACAATGCGGCGAAACTGCACGCCGCCGGCGTCACCATCGCCTTCACTCAGAGCGGCGATGCCACCCACAATGCCCGCAAGATCCGCCAGCTTGCCGGCGTGGCCGCGGCCAATGGCCTGCCCTGGGAAGCGGCCCTGGCCGGCCTCACCGCGAACCCGGCGCGCATCTTCGGCATCGAGAGCCGGCTCGGCAGCATCGAGGTGGGCAAGGTGGCCGATCTCGTGCTCTGGAATGGCGATCCACTGGAAGTGACCACCACCGCCACGCAGGTCTTCGTCGGCGGCCGCGCGGTGCCGATGCAGTCGCGCCAGACCCTGCTGCGCGACCGCTACCTCGCGCCGAAGGGCGTGCTGCCGCGGCAGTACCCGGCGGCGGGTGGGCGGGAGGATGGTGGGCCGTGAAGGATTCGAACCTTCGACCAACTGGTTAAAAGCCAGCTGCTCTACCGACTGAGCTAACGGCCCGGCATACCGGATCGGCGCTCCCCGCGAGTTCGCGGGGGCGCGCAGTGTAGCGCAAGCACCGCGCAAGCGGCAGGGCGCGCGGCCTCAGCCCGCTTTCGCGTAGCGCGTCGGGTCGGCCACGCCGGCCCGGGCGAAGCCCTCGGCGCGCAGGCGACAGGCATCACAGCGGCCGCAGGCCCGTCCGTCGGCATCGGCCTGGTAGCAGCTCACCGTCTCGGCGAACTCCACCCCGAGACGCAGGCCCTCGCGCACGATGTCGGCCTTCGACATGGCGATCAGCGGCGCATGCACCCGCAGGCCGCCCTGCTCCACCCCGGCCTTGGTGGCGAGGTTGGCCAGCCGCTCGAAGGCCTCGATGAAGGCCGGGCGGCAGTCGGGGTAACCGGAGTAATCGACGGCATTCACGCCGCAGAACAGGTCGCGTGCGCCCAGCACCTCGGCCCACCCCAGGGCCACCGAGAGCATGATGGTGTTGCGCGCCGGCACGTAGGTGATGGGAATGCCCTCGGCCGGCGCTTCCGGCACGGCGATGTCGGCGGTGAGCGCCGAGCCGCCGATGCTGCGTAGATCGACCTCGACCACCTTGTGCGCCACGGCGCCGAGACGCGCCGCGGTGCGGGCCGCGGCCTCGAGCTCGGCGGAATGCCGCTGGCCGTAACGCACCGAAAGCGCGTAGGGCGCGAAACCACGTTCGCGGGCAATCGCCAGCACCACGGCCGAATCCATGCCGCCCGAGACCAGCACCACGGCGCGCGGCTTCTCGCCCTCACAGTCCATGGAAGTCGAAGTGGAAGTGGATACCGTCATCGTGTCCGTCTCGTTTCGGGCCCTCTGCCCGCCCCCGACCTCAGCGCCCCGGCTCATCGCCCCAGAGCAGCTTGTGCAGTTGCAGCTGGAAGCGCACCGGCAGACGGTCGGCAACGATCCAGTCGGCGAGCTCGCGGGGCGAAAGCTCGCCGAAGCTGGGCGAGAACAGCACCTCGCAACGCGCCGCCAGGGCGTGCTCGGCCACGGTGCGCTTCGCCCAGTCGTAGTCGGTACGGTCGCGCAGCACGAACTTCACCTGGTCGCGGGGGGTGAGCAGGGCGAGGTTCTCCCAGCGATTGCGGGCCAGTTCCCCAGACCCCGGAGTCTTGAGATCGAGCACCCGCGAAACCCGCGGATCGACCGCCCCCACATCGAGTGCGCCCGAGGTCTCGAGCGAGACTTCGAAGCCGGCATCGCAGAGCGCGGTGAGCAGCACGAGGCAGCGCTTTTGCGCGAGCGGCTCGCCGCCGGTGACACAGACATGGCGCACGCCATGGGCGCGGGCCTCGTCCACCAGTTCGGGGATGCTGCGCCACTCGCCGCCGTGGAAGGCGTAAGCGGTGTCGCAGTAGCTGCAGCGTAGCGGGCAGCCGGTGAGGCGGATGAACACCGTGGGCCAGCCCACCGAGCGCGACTCCCCCTGCAGCGAGAGAAAAACCTCGGTGATCTTCAGGCGCTCAGCCTGCACGATCTCGGAAGGACGCTCGCGGTCGCCCGGCTGCTCGCGCGGGCGCGGCGCTATGCTCATGCCCCCGGCCTCAGCGCGCGTCCAGCGCGAGGCTGCGCAGACGGCTCTGCGCAAGGCGGGCGGCGTCCGAGCCGGGATAGCGGCTCATCACCGCGCGCAGGGTGGCCTCGCCCTCCTGGCGGCGGCCCAGCTCGAACTGGGTATAGCCCAGCTTCAGCAAGCCATCGGGGGCCTTGGCGGAGTCGGGGAAGGTGTCGAGCAGGCTCTGGAAGGCCTGCAGGGCCACCTCGTAGTTCTGGGTGACGTAGTAGCTCTCGCCGAGCCAGTACCAGGCATTGGGAGCGAGGCTGCCGGCCGGGTAGGCCTCGAGGTAGGCCTGGAAGCGGCGCGAGGCTTCAGCGTACTCGCCGTCGCGCAGGGCCTGGAAGGCGCTGTCGTAGAGCGGGCGCTCGCCCGCGGGTGCGGCCGGCGCGGTACTGCCATTCACTACGTCGGCCACCACGCCGCGGCCGCTGGCGGGCTCGGGGCTGGCGGCCGGCGGAGCCGGGGTGACGGAGGGCGCCCCTTCCGCCGGGGCGGCGGGGGCGGCCGGGGCCTGGCCGCCCTCGAGGCGGCCCAGCCGGGAATCGATGTCGAGGTACTGGTCGCGCGCCGCCTGCTTTAACTGGGCGTTCTCGTGCTGCAACTGCTCGACGGTGCCGCGCAGGGCGGCGAGTTCCTGCTGCAGGGCGTTCAGCCGGTTCAGCAGTTCGATATTGGCCTGGGTCTGGTTCTGCGCCGCGGCCTGGGCCTCCAGGCGCTCCACGCGCTCGGCCAGGCTCATGCGCTGGGCGGAGGCCGGGGCGGCGGCCACGAGGGCCGCCGCCAGGCTTGCGAGCGTGAGGCTGCGCAGGACCGTCATCGCTTAGCGCGCGGTGTAGACGATCTCGACGCGGCGGTTCTTCTGCCAGCACTCCTCGTTGGACTGCGTGCAGGCCGGGCGCTCCTCGCCGTAGGACACGACGGTGAGCTGGGCGGCCGAACCGCCGGCGGCCTGCAGGGCGGCCGAGACGGCATTGCCACGACGCTCGCCGAGGCCGAGGTTGTATTCGCGGGTGCCACGCTCGTCGGCATTGCCCTCGAGGGTGATGCGCGACTCCGGACGGTCACGCAGGTACTTGGCGTGGCAGGCCATGATGGCCAGGAACTCCGGCTTCACGGCGTCCTGATCGAAATCGAAGTAGACGGTGCGCTGGCGCAGGCAGGCGTCGGTGTCGAGGTCCGACGGGCCGTAGCGGCCATCGCTGACCGGGGCGGTGGTGGTCGGGGCCGGAGCCGGAGCCGGCGCCGCCGGCTCTTCCTTCACCTTCTTCGAGCAGGCGGAGAGGGCGACGGCGCAAGCGGCGACCAGCGCGATGCGGGTGACGTTGTTCATGGGTGCAACCTCGTTGGCAGCGGATCGGAAAGCGGATAGCGGGGATACGGCAGGCCCGTCCTGTTGTTATCGTTGCCGGAACGGTGACCAGGCGGGCTCCCGGACATCACCGTCGGTCAAAACCAAGCGTTGCCGGACCCGTGCATCGGCCGACACCGCATACAGCACGCCCTTGCCGCCCTCCTTGGTCGCGTAGAGCAGCATGCTGGCGTTGGGTGCAAAACTGGGGGACTCGTCCAGGTTGCCCGGCGACAGGGTCTGCCAGCGCGGCTGGCCCAGACTGCGGTCCATCATCGCAATACGATAAATGTTCCGGTTTCCCTGCGCCATAGCGATTTTTTTACCGTCGAAGGAGACTGAGGCCTTGGCGTTGTAGTCGCCCTCGAAGGTCAGGCGCTGGGCCTCGCCCCCGGTGGCCGGCACCTGGTAAAGCTGCGGCCGGCCGGCGCGGTCCGACGTGAAGACCAGGCTCTGGCCGTCCGGCATCCACACCGGCTCGGTGTCGATGGCGAAATGGCGGGTGATCTGGGTGAGAGCCTTGGTGGCCAGGTCCATCACGTAGATCTCGGGGTTCCCGGTGCGCGAGAGGGTGAGCGCGAGCTTGCGGCCGTCCGGGCTGAAGGCCGGGGCGCCGTTGATGCCGCGGAAGCTCGCCACCACCTCGCGGGCGCCGGTGGTCAGTTCCTGGATGTAGATGGTGGAGTTGCCGCGCTCGAAGCTCACGTAGGCGAGGCGGCGGCCGTCCGGCGACCAGGCCGGCGAGAGCAGCGGCTCGCGCGAGCGCACCACGGTCTGCGGGTTGTAGCCGTCGGCGTCGGCCACCATCAGGGCGAACTGCTGGTTCGGGTAGGTGCCGGTGCTGGTGACGTAGGCGATGCGGGTCCAGAAGGCGCCGCGCACGCCAAGGATCTTCTCGTAGATCTGGTCGGAGATCTGGTGGGCGATGTCGCGCATGCCGCGAGCCCGGCCGCTCATGGCAAGCCCCAGCAGGCGCTCCTGCTTGGCCACGTCGTACAGCTCGTACTCCACCCGGTAGCCGCCGTCCGGGGCATCCAGCACCCGGCCCACCACGATGAAGTCCTGGCGCAGCACCCGCCAGGTGGGGAACTGGATCTCGCTGCCGCGGATCGGCTTCTCGATGATGTTGGCCTCCGGCAGAGTGCGGAACTGACCGGAACGATTGAGATTGGCGCTGATCACCGCCGCCACGTCGGTGTCCGGGGCCACGTTGGTGCCGAGGTAGGGCATCGGCACCACGGTGATCGGCAGGGCCGCGGCACTGCCGCGGACGATATCGATCTCGAGGGCCTGCGCCCGCGCTTGGAAGGGCAGGGCCAAAAGCCCGAGGACGAGCAGGAGCAGGGAGACGAGGCTTCGCGTCATGGACGGCTTTCCGGGTCGTGGGCTTCGGGGCGCGGCCGGCGGCGCTTCAGTCCTGCGGCGCGGTGAACCTGAATAGCAGTTCGCGCCTGAACACTGTCTCAAAGCCGGCGTAGGGCAGCGGCTGGGCGCGCAGCACCGCCGCCTCCAGCGAGCGCTGGCCGATCGGGTCGAAGCGGCAGGGCTGCTGCACCTCGGCGCGGATCACCTCGCCGCCCGGGATCTGGATCACCCGCACCGTGCACTGGGTGCCCGGGGGGATGGTATCGGGGCGGATCCAGTGCCGCTCCACCGCGTTCTGGATGGCCAGCACGTAGGCCGCCTGCAGGCTGGCGTCGGTGCCGTCGTTGCCGGCCATCGGGCTGGGCGTGGCCTCGCGCGGGGCGGCGGCGCTGGCCGGCGCTGGCGGGGTGGGCTGGCGTTGGGCGAGGTCACGCTGCTGCTCCAGCCGCTGCTGCTCCATTCGGCTCTGCTGGCTGAGCTCGGCGCGCTGCTGCTGCAGACGGGCGAGCTCGCGCAGACGCTCGAGCTGCTGCTGGGAGAGCCGTTGGCGGCTCTCTGGATTGTCCTGGCGCTCGCGCTCGGTCAGGTCGACCTGCTGCTGGCGGTTGCGCTCCTCCTGCTCGCGCGGGGCCGGGGGCTTCGGGCTGACGGCATCGCGCGAGGCACGCTCCTGCTGCCGGGTGTCCGGCACCACCTGCGGGGCCTGCGGAGCCGGCTGCGGCTCGACCTGGGCGGTTTGCGGGGCCGGCTCGGGGCGTGGCTGCGGCGGCGGGGCGGCCTCCTGCTCGACCGGACGCGGGGCCTGCGGCCGCGGCGGCCGGCTCGGGGCCAGCCGCGGCGCATCGCGCAGCGCTGCGGCGGGCACGAACTCCACCTCGATCGGCGGTCCGGCCACCGAGAGCACGGTGGGGGCCGGGCTCAGGAGCCAGCCGAGGTAGAGCAGCAAGAACACCAGCAGGTGCACGCCGAGGGCGAGGCCCACGGCGATACCAGTGTCTTGGGGCCGCTCGCGCATCAGCGCCCCGCCTGCCTCGGCTCGCTCATCAGGGCCGCTTTGGACACCCCGGCCCCCTGCAGCAGGGCCATGGCGTCCATCACTGCCTGGTAGGGCAGCTCGCGGTGGGCGGCCACGAAGATGGGTGTCTGTGGGTTGGTGGTCACCACGGCACGCACCCGGGCGGCCAGTTCCTCGGGGGCCATCGGGATGTCGGCGCCCTCGCCCAGCTTCAGCGAGTAGCTGCCGTCGCGACGGATCGAGACCACCACCGGATCCTGCGCCTGCTCCACCGCCCGGGCGTTCGATTGCGGCAGGTTCACCTCGACGCCGAGGTTCATCACGGAGGCGGTGATCATGAAGATCACCAAAAGCACCAGCATCACGTCGATGTAGGGCACGACATTGATATCGGCCTTGAGCTTGCGCTTCTTGTGTCGGTTACTGAACGCGGCCATGGGCCCTCCAGTGGGTCAGGCGGTGGCGCGGAATCAGTGCTCGTCGCTGCCGCCCTGGCGGGCGAGGATGGAGCTGAAGTCCTCGGCGAAGGCCTCGTAGCGCACTGTGAGGCGCTCCACCCGGGTGGCGTAGCGGTTGTAGGCCCAGACCGCCGGGATGGCGGCGAACAGGCCGAGCGCGGTGGCGATCAGGGCCTCGGAAATGTGCGGGGCCACCTGGGCCATGGTGGCCTGCTTGATGTTCCCGAGCTCGTGGAAGGCGATCATGATCCCCCACACCGTGCCCACGAGGCCGACGTAGGGCGAGGTGGAGCCGATATTGGCCAGCATCTCGAGATTGCGCTCGAGCTCGCCGGTCTCGCGCGCCAGGGTGGCGCGCATGGCGCGCTGGGCGCCCTCCAACTGGGCCCGGCTGTCGGTGCCCTTCTTCTGCCGCAGTCGGGTGAACTCGCGGAAGCCAGCCTCGAAGATCGCCTCCAGGCCTTCCACCACACGGTTGCGGTCGGTGGCGGCGCGGTAGAGCTGGGTCAGGTCGGCGCCAGACCAGAAGCGCCCCTCGAAGGCATCGGCCTCGGCATCGGCCCGGCGGTAGACACGGGCCTTGCGGAAGATGATCACCCAGCTCACCACCGAGCCGATGAGCAGCAGCAGGAGCACGATCTTCACCGGCACCGAGGCCGCCATCACCAGGGCCCAATAGTTGATGCCCCCGGGGGCCGCGGCCTCCACGGCAGCCGCGGCGGCGGCGGGCTCGGCCGGCAGGGCTGCGGTGGCGGCGGCAGTGGCGAGGAAACCGGTCGGCAGGGCGGTCGTCAACATGGGGCACCAGGCGTGGGCATCAGGGCGGCCAACAGGCCGGCGGGGATTCGGGTGGGCCGGAAGTCGGCGGCGCGCAGGCAGGCCACCTCGACCTCGGCAGTGAGCAGCAGGCGGCCGTCCAG
This sequence comes from Silanimonas sp., assembly GCA_026005095.1. Classification (GTDB taxonomy): domain Bacteria; phylum Pseudomonadota; class Gammaproteobacteria; order Xanthomonadales; family Xanthomonadaceae; genus Silanimonas. Next base: position 8,217 of record BPKK01000017.1, read on the forward strand.
CAGGACCGCCTGGTGGCAGCGCAGGCCGGCCCCCTTCGCCGCCACCGGGGTGACGGTGACGGTGAGCAGGTCGTCGAGCCGCGCCGGGGCCAGGAAGTCGAGCCGCATCGAGCGCACCACCAGCAGCAGGCCGTCGCGCGCGCGCAGCCGCGTCTGGTCGTGTCCGGCGGCGCGCAGCCACTCGGTGCGCGCCCGCTCGAGGAACCGGACGTAGCTGGCGTGGTAGACGACCCCACCGGCGTCGGTATCTTCCCAATAGACCCTTGAGGTATGGCTGAACGCCGGCTGGCCCACGGCCCCGGCCTCCCCGCGGCGCGGCCTGCCTGCCGCGAGCAGCGCCTCAGACCGGGCCATCGGACTCGAACAGGTCGGGCGTGGGGGCGCCACGCGGCGGCTTGAGGCCGAGCCAGGTCCAGGCCTTCGGGGCCAGCATCCGGCCACGCGCCGTGCGCACGAGGAAGCCCTGCTGGATCAGGTAGGGCTCGATCACGTCCTCGAGGGTGCCGCGCTCCTCGGAAAGCGCTGCCGCCAGCGACTCCACCCCCACCGGGCCGCCACCGAAACTCTCGGCGATGGTGGCGAGCAGGCGGCGGTCGAGCTCGTCGAAGCCTTCCGGGTCGACCTTCAGCATCTTCATCGCCGCTGTGGCGATCTCGCCGGTGATCACTCCCCCACCCTTCACCTGGGCGTAATCGCGGGCACGGCGCAGCAGGCGGTTGGCGATGCGCGGGGTGCCGCGCGAGCGGCGGGCGATCTCGCCGGCGCCCTCGGCATCACAGGCAATGCCGAGGATCTTGGCCGAACGGCGGACGATGCGGGTGAGTTCCTCCGCCGTGTAGAACTCGAGGCGCTGGACGATGCCGAAGCGGTCGCGCAGCGGCGCGGTGAGCAGGCCGGCACGGGTGGTGGCGCCGATCAAGGTGAAGGGGGGTAGATCGAGCTTGATCGAGCGGGCTGCCGGTCCCTCGCCGATCATGATATCGATCTGGTAGTCCTCCATCGCCGGGTAGAGCACCTCCTCCACCATCGGCGAGAGGCGGTGGATCTCATCCACGAACAGCACGTCGTTGGGCTGCAGGTTGGTGAGCAGGGCGGCAAGATCGCCGGCCTTCTCGATCACCGGACCGGAGGTCTGGCGCAGATTCACCCCGAGCTCATTGGCGATGACGTGCGAGAGCGTGGTCTTACCGAGGCCAGGCGGGCCGAAGATCAGCACGTGGTCCAGCGCCTCGCCACGCTGCCGGGCGGCCTGGATGTAGATCTGCATCTGCTCGCGCACGGCCTCCTGGCCGAGGTACTCAGCGAGCGACTTCGGGCGAATGCTGGCCTCGAGGGCCTCGTCCTCGGCGGTGGCGCCGGCTGCGACGGTGCGGGGGTTCATGGGCCGGATGATGGCATGTCAGGCCTTCAGCGCGGCCTTGAGTGCCTTGCGGATCACCGCCTCGGCGCTGTCGCCGGCCTCGAAGGCGTCCCGAGCCATCTTCGCTGCCTCGGCCGGCTTGTAGCCGAGCTGCTGCAGAGCGATCACGGCTTCGGACTGCGGGTCGGCCGGCAGCGGCTGGCCCCTGGCCACGGGACTGCCCGCGCCGCCCAGCTCGGCCGCGCGATCGCGCAGCTCCACCACGATGCGCTCGGCAGTCTTCTTGCCGATGCCGGGGATGCGGGTGAGCGCGGCAACATCACTCGCGGCAACGAGCCGCGCAAACTCCTCGACGCTGACCCCCGAGAGGATGGCCAGCGCGATCCTGGCGCCGATACCGCTCACCTTCTGCACATCGCGGAACAGCCGGCGCTCGCGCTCGGTGAGGAAACCGTACAGCGCCACGCTGTCCTCCTTCACTGCGTAGTGGGTGAACAGCGTGACCTCGCGGCCGGGCTCGGGCAGGTCATAGATCGTCGACATCGGCGCCTCGAGCTCGTAGCCCACACCGCCCACCTCGAGCATCAGCCAGGGCGGGGATTTCTGCAGGAGGGTGCCACGGAGGCGTCCGATCATGGTGGGGAAGAGGCGGAGAGAGGAAAGTGGAGAGTGGGGAGGAGCGTCGGCCTAGCGCCGGCGTAGCGCCGCCACGCCGACCCCGGTACGTAGGGCGGTGGCCGACATATGGGCATGGGTGAGGGCCACGGCCAGGGCATCGGCGGCGTCGGCCAACAGGCGCTCGCCCTGCAGGTTCAGCAGGATCTTCACCATGTGCTGCACCTGCGCCTTGTCGGCAGCGCCCTTCCCGACGAGGCTCTGCTTGATGACCCGCGGGGCGTACTCGGCGAGCGGCAGACCGCGGCGCACCACGGTGGCGATGGCGGCGCCGCGGGCATGGCCGAGTTTCAGGGCCGAGGTGGCGCTCTTGTCCATGAACACGGTCTCGATGGCCACCTGCTGCGGCTGCCATGCATCGATGATGGCATCGATGCCTTCCGCGAGCCGCCCGAGGCGTTCGGGAAAGTGCTCGGTATCGATCAGCAGATTCAGCACCTCGCAGTGCACGAAGCGGTAACGGCCGGCGGCATCGATGTCGACCAGCCCGATGCCGGTGCGCCGGGAGCCAGGATCGATGCCGAGCAGGCGGATCGACACGGGCGCGCCGTCACTGCCAGGCGCTGTCGGGCAGGTCGGCGTTGTGATAGACGTGCTGCACGTCGTCGAGGTCCTCGAGCCTGTCGAGCAGCTTCACCACCTGCTGCGCGGTCTCGCCCTCCACGGCCACCTCGTTGTCGGCGCGCATCGTCACGCCGGCCTCGGCCGGTACGAGCCCCGCGGCCTCCATCGCCTTTTTCACCGACTCGAAGGCCTCGGGCGAGGTGATGACCTCGATCGCGCCATCCTCGTAGCGCTTGATGTCGTCGGCGCCGGCTTCGATGGCCGCCTCGGTGAGCTTCTCCTCGTCGGCACCGGCGCCGTAGGTCAGGACACCGACCTTCCTGAACATGAAGGCCACCGAGCCTTCCGTGCCGAGATTGCCGCCGAATTTCGAGAAGGCATGGCGTACGTCGGCCACGGTGCGCACGCGATTGTCGGTGAGGCACTCCACGATCACCGCGATGCCGCCCGGAGCGTAACCCTCGTAGCGCACCTCCTCGTAGTCGACCCCCTCCAGCTCGCCGGTGGCCTTCTTGATCGCGCGCTCGATGTTGTCCTTCGGCATCGAGGCGGCCAGCGCCCGGTCGATGGCAAGGCGCAGGCGCGGGTTGCCAGAAGGATCGCCGCCGCCCAGGCGCGCTGCGACCGAGATCTCGCGGACCAGCTTGGTGAAGATCGCGCCGCGCTTGGCGGCCTGCGCGTTCTTACGGCCTTCGATGGCCATCAATCGACCCATAGGGTGCCTCGGTGCTGTGATTCGATACTGAAGATTATCGCCGAGGCGGCGGCATCCGGAGCATTGAATCATGCGGTCGCGTCCGCCCTCGTGTGGCCTGCGCCCCCGTGCAGCTCAGATTCCGCGGGCGCGGCGCTGCATCGCCTTTCCGGCACGCACGGGCGGCACCGGTCCGGACAGAATCCCGCCTGCCGATCAATCCGCAAACCGCCCCGCCCGCAGGAAGTCCGCCACCGCTCCGGCCGCCGCCCGCGAGACCAACAGGCCCATGTGGCTGGCGTGCACCTCGCAATGGCCGGCAAGCCCGGGCAGCCGGGTTTCGGCCACCGCCACGGTGCCGTCGTGCCGGCCCTCGAAGCGGCCTAAGGCGCGGCCAAGCCCCAGCCCGAGGGTGCCGGCGACCACGCCCACCTCGCGCCCGGCGGGCAGGCTCTCCAAGCCCCGGCGCAGCACCCGGGCGCTGCGCCCGAGCAGGACAGCGAGGCCATACCGGCCGAGGGTGTCGGCGGCCCGGCTGCCGGCGAGCGGGCTGCCAAGACAGACGATGCGCTGCAGGGGCAGCCCGGGCTCGTGCGCCGCGATCAGCGCCACCAGCCCGCCGAGGCTGTGCCCGACCAGATGCGGCGGCGGCCGTCCCTGGCGGGTCTGCTGCCGGAGCCTGTCCGCAAGCCGCCCGGCCGCCGCTTCGGCCCCCTCGAACGCACTGGAATACGCGAAGGACTCGGGCGCGAAGCCGGCGGCGCGCAGGCGGGCGGCCAGGGGCCAGAGCACGGCGCGGGGGTTCCACAGGCCGTGGAGCAGGACGACGCGCCCGGCCATCGCCCCTGCCCCGGCCTGCCTTCAGCCCTTGGCTGCCGGGCGCACCTGCACGTGCAGTTCGGCAAGCTGCCCGTCATCGATCGGCGACGGGGCGCTGGTCAGCAGGCACTGGGCGCTGGCGGTCTTGGGGAAAGCGATGACATCGCGAATCGACTCGGTGCCGGCCACCAGCGCGGCGATGCGGTCGATGCCGAAGGCGATGCCGCCGTGCGGCGGGGCGCCGTAGCGCAAGGCTTCCAGCAGGAAGCCGAATTTGGCTTCGGCCTCTTCCGGGCCGATGCCGAGCAGCTCGAACACCTTGGCCTGCATCGCGCTGTTGTGGATGCGCACCGAGCCGCCGCCGATCTCGTTGCCATTCAGCACCATGTCGTAGCCGCGCGATACGGCAATGCGGGCATTGGCGGCAAGCTCTGCGATGTCGTCGATCTTCGGCGCGGTGAAGGGATGGTGCAGGGCCACGTAACGCTGCGCCTCCTCGTCCCACTCGAACATCGGAAAGTCGGTGACCCACAGTGGCTTCCAGGCGTTCTCGACCTGGCCAAGGTCCCTGGCGGCCTTGAGCCGCAGGGCCCCCATGAAGTCACATACGGTCTTGTAGGGGCCGGCGCCGAAGAACAGCAGGTCGCCGTCGGTAGCCTGCGCGGCGTCGAGCACGGCCTGGAGTGTGGCATCGTCGAGAAACTTGGCGATCGGCGAGCTGATGCCCTCGCGCCCCTTGGTGCGCGACTCGACCTTCATCCAGGCCAGTCCCTTGGCGCCGTACTTGGCGCAGTAGGCGCCGTAGTCGTCGATCTGCTTGCGCGAGAGCGCAGCGCCGCCCGGCACGCGCAACGCCACCACGCGGCCCTCGGCATGGTTCGCCCAGTCGGTGAAGACCTTGAACTCGCAGCCCTTCACGAGCTCCGCGATGTCAGTGAAGGTCCAGGCAATCCGCAGGTCCGGCTTGTCCGAGCCGTAGAGGCGCATGGCCTCGGCATAAGTCATGCGCGGGAAGGGGTTGGGAAGCTCGATATCCGCCACCTCCTTCAGCACATTGCGGATCATCCCTTCCACGAAGTCCTGGATGTCCTGCTCAGTGACGAAGGCGAACTCCATGTCGAGCTGGGTGAACTCGGGCTGGCGGTCGGCGCGCAGGTCCTCGTCACGGAAGCAGCGGGCGATCTGGTAGTAGCGGTCGAAGCCCGCCATCATCAAGAGCTGCTTGAACAGCTGCGGCGATTGGGGCAGGGCGAAGAACTCCCCCGGATGCACCCGGCTCGGCACGAGGTAGTCGCGCGCGCCTTCCGGGGTGGCCTTGGTGAGGATCGGCGTCTCGATGTCCTGGAAGCCGGCGGCGTCGAGGTGGCGGCGCAGGGCGCGCACCAGGGCCACGCGGGTGCGCAGCATGCGCTGCATCTCCGGGCGGCGCAGGTCGAGGTAGCGGTACTTGAGGCGTACGTCCTCGCCCGGCGTCTCGTGCAGGTAGAAGGGCAGCGTCTCGGCCTTGTTGAGGATCTCGATACGCTCGGCCACCACCTCGATGCGGCCGGTCTTGAGCCGGTCGTTGACGCTGTGGCGGGCGCGCACCACGCCAGTCACCTTGAGACAGTCCTCGTAGCCCACCTGGGCTGCCGTGGCATAAGCGGCATTGTCCGGCTCGGCCACCACCTGCACGATGCCCTCGTGGTCGCGCAGGTCGATGAAGCAGACGCCGCCGAGGTTGCGGGCCACGTCGGCCCAGCCGCAGAGGGTGACGGTCTGGCCGATCAGCGCTTCGCCGAGCTGGCCGCAGTAATGGCTACGCATGGGGACTCCGGAAACATCGGGCCGCCCGGGCGGGCGGCAAGCCCGCCATTGTAACGGGGAAGCCCGGGCCAGACGGGCCCGGCCCCGTCGCCGGGAGGCCGGAGGCCATGTTCCCGCGAGAGGGCCTTAGTCGGCGCTGGCCTTGGCCGGAGCCGGCGCAGCAGGGGCGGCGGCACTGGCGCTCCCGGCGCTGCTGCCGCCCGCCTCGCCCTTGTCGGCGAGGTTGCGCTTCTTTTCGCCGTCCTTCTTGAAATCGGTCTCGTACCAGCCACCGCCGGCCAGGCGGAACTGCGGGGCGGTGAGCTGGCGCCCCACCGTGCCCTCGGCCCCGCACTCGGGGCAGGTGGTGGGATCGGCATCGGACAGGCGCTGCAGGCGGTCGAAGTGGTGGCCGCAGGCCGAGCAGGCGAAAGCGTAGATGGGCATGGCGCGTGGATCGGTTCGGTTGGCCGTATGCGGCTGCAGGCTGGGGGCGGAGCGGGCTGTTTTCAAGGGCCGGTTTCAGCCCGCCTCCAGCTTCTCCGCCAGCTCCAGCCATTCCTGCTCCAGCGCCTCGCGCTCGGCCACGAGGGCCTGCCGGCGTTGGCCCAGAGACTGCGCCGTCTGCGCCGCCCCGGCACCACCCCTCACGGCGATGGCGGCAAGCTCGGCATCCAGCACCTCGGCCTCGGCGGCCAGCGCGGCCAGCCTGACCTCGACCGCGGCGTAGCGCTTCTTCGTGGCGGCATCGACCGGCCTGGCCGGTCTGGCGGGCGCGGGCCTGGCGGCGGGTTCGGCCTTGGCCGCGGGCCCGGCCCCGGCAGCCTTCGCCCTGACATTCGCAGCGTTGCCGCGCTGCCTGAGCCAGGCGGCATAGGCATCGAGGTCTTCGTCGTAGGGCTCGACCCGGCCATCGGCCACACGCACGTAGCGGTCGCAGACGAGGCCGATGAGGTGGCGGTCGTGCGAGACCATGACGATGGCGCCCTCGAAATCCGCCAACGCCTCAGCCAGGGCCTCGCGCATCTCGAGATCGAGGTGGTTGGTGGGCTCGTCGAGCAGCAGCACGTTCGGCCTGCGCCAGGCGATGAGGGCGAGGGCGAGGCGCGCGCGTTCGCCGCCGGAAAAGCCGTCGATCGGCTCGAAGGCGCGGTCGCCGGGGAAATTCCACTTGCCGAGGAAATCGCGGAAGGCCTGGGTGGGAGCCTCCGGGGCGATCATCCGCAGGTGGTCGATCGGCGTCTGCCCTTCGTGCAGCGATTCGACGGTGTGCTGGGCAAAGTAGCCGATCACGGCATCGGGATGCGCCACGCGTTCGCCGGAAAGCAGGGGCAGCTCACCCACCAGGGTCTTCACCAGCGTGGATTTGCCGGCGCCGTTCGGGCCAAGCAGTCCGAGGCGGTCGCCGGCCTCGATCGAGAGGCCGACCTGGCCGAGGATCTTCGCCACCGCGCCGCCATCGTCGCCGGCGCGGTAGCCGCAGTCGGCCCCGCGCAACTGGATCAGGGTGGTGGGCTGCTTGGCCGGCACTGGGAAATCGATCCGCACCTCGCGCTCGGCGCGCACCGCCTCGGTGCCGGCCAGCTTCTCCAGCCGCTTCATCCGGCTCTGGGCCTGCCTGGCCTTACTGGCCTTGGCCTTGAAACGGTCGATGAAGGCCTGCAGGTGGGCACGTTCGGCCTGCTCCTTCTCGAAGGCGATTTGCTGCAGGCGCAGCTGCTCGGCGCGCTGACGCTCGAAAGCGGTATAGCCGCCGGGATAGAGCCGTGCCCGACCCTCGTGCAGGTGCAGGGTATGGGTGCACAGGCCGTCGAGGAATTCGCGGTCGTGCGAGATCACGAGCAAGGTGCCAGGGTAGCTGCGCAGCCACTCCTCCAGCCAGAGCACGGCATCGAGGTCGAGGTGGTTGGTGGGCTCGTCGAGCAGCAGGAGGTCGGAGGGGGTCATCAGCGCCCGGGCCACGTTCAGACGCACCCGCCAGCCGCCAGAGAACTCGGCCACCGGCATACCGTGGGTATGCGGCGGGAACCCCAGGCCATGCAGCAGGCGCGCCGCTCGCGCCGAGGCATCGTAGCCCTTGAGTTCGGCCAGCCGGGCATGGGCCTCGGCCACCCGCTCGTAGTCCTCGGCGGCCATGGCCTCGGCCTCCAGACGCAGGGCGGCATGCACTTCGGCATCGCCGGAGAGTACGAAGTCGAGCGCCGCATCCGGCAGGGCCGGGGTCTCCTGCGCCACCGAGGCCATGCGCAGCCTGGCAGGGCGGTCGATATCCCCCCTGTCCGGCTCGATCTCTCCGCGGATGGCGGCGAACAGGCTGGACTTGCCGCAGCCATTACGGCCGACCACCCCCACCCGCCAGCCGGCGTGCAGGGCGAGATCGACCTCGGAGAAAAGCAGGCGCGGCCCGCGGCGGAGGGCCAGGTTCTTGAAGGCGAGCATCCGGCCAGTCTACCGGATACCCCCCCCGGCCCTCGGGGCAGACTCCCCATTCCCGAAGACGGTTTCAGACAAAACCTTCACAGCATCAAGGAGGAAGCCATGCCTTGATGTCGTCGTTGCGTGACACCACGCCGCCGCATCCCTTCGTCCATGCACGTCGAGGTCGCTCCGTGAAGACGCCGTCCCTGCTCTCCCTCGCGATTGCCAGCGCCCTCGCCTCGGGCCTGGTCCAGGCACAGTCCGCATCGCCTGCAGAACCCTCCACCAACGATGCCAAGACCCTCGACGCGATCATCGTCACCGGCACCCGCGTGGCCGGGCGCTCGCGCAACGACACGCCCGCCCCGGTGGACGCCATCCCGGTAGCGCAGCTGGAACGCACCGGCGCGCCGGAGCTGAACCAGGCCCTGTCGGTCGCCCTGCCCTCCTTCAACTTTCCGCGCCCCGGCCTGGCCGACGGCACCGACACCATCCGCCCGGCGCAACTGCGCGGCCTCGCTCCGGACCAGACCCTGGTGCTGGTCAACAGCAAGCGCCGCCATGCGGCTTCGCTGGTGAATGTGAACGGCACCGTGGGCCGTGGCTCGGCGGCGGTGGACCTCAACACCATCCCCACGGCCGCGGTGCGCACGGTGGAGGTACTGCGCGACGGCGCCTCGGCGCAGTACGGCTCGGATGCCATCGCCGGCGTGATCAACGTACTGCTGCGCGAGGACGACCGCGGCGGCGGCGTGACCATCAGCCATGGCTGGCGCGACAGCGAGTACGAGACCCTGACCGGCACGCCCCCCGCCGGCGCCACCTGGTCGGCACCGGCACGCCTGAAGCGCTCGCGCAACGACGGCGACACCACCACCGTGTCGGCATGGAAGGGGCTCTCGCTCGGCGGCGCCGGCTTCCTCACCCTGACCGCCGAGGTGAAGGACCAGAAGCGCACTGAGCGCGGCGGCTGGGACTTCCGTCAGCAATACCCGCTGGTGAACGGCGCCTTCGACCCGCGCGAGGCCACTTTCAATCGCTTCAGCGCCTGGTACGGCGAACCGGAGCTGGAGCAGAAGACCCTGTTCGCCAATGCCGGCATCGACTTCGAGAGCGGCGCCCGCCTCTACGGTTGGGCGAGCTGGCAGGACCGCAACGCCACCTCGGCGGGCTTCTACCGCCCGGCCAATGACACCCGCAACATTCCCTCGATCTACCCCGACGGCTTCCTGCCGCTGATCAACCCGACGGTGATCGATAGCAGTGTGGCCGGCGGCATCAAGTGGCTGTGGGGCGAGTGGTCGATGGACAGCTCGCTGGTCTGGGGCCGCAACGAGATGGACTTCACCATCCGCAACAGCCTCAACCGCTCGATCGGCCCGAGCAGCCAGACGGTGTTCCGCGCCGGCGGCTTCGATTACAGCCAACTGGTATTCAACTTCGGCGGAACCCGCACATACGCCATGGACCGCCTGGCCTCCGATCTTTACGTGGCCGCCGGCCTCGAGGCCCGCAGCGAGCGCTACCGCATCTTCGCCGGCGAGCCGGCCTCGTACATCTTCGGTGGCGTACTGCTGCCGAACGGCCAGCCGGCCGCCCCGGGCGCGCAGGTCTTCCCCGGCTTCCGCCCGAGCAACGAGGTGGACGAGTCGCGCGAAGCCGTGGGCCTCTACGTCGATGTCGAAGCCAACCTCACCGAGCAACTGCTCGGCTCGGCCGCCCTGCGCGCCGAAGACTACTCCGATTTCGGCAGCAACCTCTCCGGCAAAGTGGCCCTGCGCTACGACTTCAGCGAGGCCTTCGCCCTGCGCGGCTCCCTGCAGAACGGCTTCCGCGCTCCCTCGCCGCAGCAGCAGTTCTTCACCGCCACCTCCACCAACTTCATCAACGGCGTGCCCTTCGAGATCACCACCTTCCCGGCCACCAGCCCCGTGGCAGCGGCCCTGGGCGCCAAGCCGCTGGAGGCGGAAGAGTCGGTGAATCTCTCGCTCGGCGCCGTATTCACCTTCGGCGAGGCCACCCTGACCATCGACGCCTACCGCATCGACGTCGACAACCGCATCGTGCTCTCCGAGAACCTGACGCAGGCCAGCGTGCGCAACTACCTCACCGCGCAGGGCTTCGTCGGCATCGGTGGCGGCCGCTTCTTCATCAACGGCGTGGATACCGAGACCACCGGCGTGGACGTGGTGTTCACCCTGCCCTGGGAAACTGACGTCGGCCGCTTCGACCTCACCCTGCTCGGCAACTACAACCGCACCAAGGTCACCCGCACGCCGACCACCGCGCCGATCGCCAGCATCGACCCCACCATTCGCTTATTCGACCGGGTGAACGTGCTGACCTTCGAGAAAGGCTCGCCGAAGGACAAGATCGGCGCCCACCTGAACTGGACGCTCGACCGCTTCGCCGCCACCTTCCGCGCCACCCGTTACGGCGAGGTGCTGGCACCGGGCACCACGCCGGCCAACGACTTCGTGCTGAGCCCGAAGGTGCTGATCGATCTCGAAGGCCGGGTGCGGCTGTGGGAGGGCATCGAACTCGCCGTGGGCGCGGAGAACCTCACCGACGAGTACCCCGACCCGCTGCCGCCCTTCCTCAACACCACCGGCGCCACGGCCTTCTCCAACTACTCGCCCTTCGGCCGCTCCGGGCGCCTCGTCTACGGCCGCCTCGGCATCAGCTTCTGAACGGCAGGGCGGCGGCCTCGCCGCTCCTCAGCCGAACAGTTCGCCCTGCGCCGGCAACGGCGCGGGGCGTTTTTTCGCCGCCTCGTCGCGCAAGCGCGGGCGCGCCTGGCGCAGCCGGCTACCGTGCCTTGCCAGCACGGCGCGGGCCTGCTCGCGCATGCCGGGGTGCTCGCGCCACCACGCGGTGAGCCGCGCCTTGGCCTCGCGCGCGGCCTGCTCGTGATCGCGCAGCGGTTCAGGGTAGTCGCGCCCCAGCACCACGCCGTGCTTCGCGAGCTGCGCCGAGGGGAGTTTCCACGGCATGTGGATCCAGGGGGCCGGCAGCGCGGCCAGCTCGGGCACCCAGCGGCGCACGAAGTGGCCCTCGGGGTCCTGGTCCAGGCCCTGCTTCACCGGGTTGTAGATGCGCGGCACGTTGATGCCGGTGACGCCGGCCTGCATCTGCACCTGCGGCCAGTGGATGCCGGGCTCGTAATCGCTGAAGCAGCGGGCAAGGTGCAGGCCAGGCTCGCGCCAGTGCAACCAGAGATGGTAGCCGGCCACAGCCATGAGCATGGCCCGCATGCGGAAGTTGATCCAGCCGCTGGCAAGGAGCCGGCGCATGCAGGCATCGACGAAGGGCCAGCCGGTAGTGCCGGTGCGCCAGGCTTCGAAAGCCGCGCGGTCGAACTGGCCCTCACGCAGACCGTCAAAACCTCGGTGAGTGTTGCGGAACTCGATCGCCGGCTCGCTCTCCAGCTTCTGCATGAAATGCCCCTGCCAATGCAGGCGCGATTCGAAGCTGCGCAGGGCGCGCGCCGGCGTGGCCGCGCCAGCCGCCGCCGCGGCACGTGTGGCGCAGAGCGCCTCGCGGATCGACAGGCTGCCGGTAGCGAAATGCACCGAGAGCCGCGAGCAGGTCTTCGCCGCGCTCAAGGGGCTGCTCATGCCGCGCACGTAGTCCGCGCCGCGGCCATCGAGGAAGCTCGCCAGCAGGCGAAGCGCCGAGGCCCTGCCGCCGGGCTGGCGGCCTGGGCAGGGGTCATCGGGCAAGCCGAGGTCATACGCAGCAGGCAAGACCTCGCAGCGGCGCTCTGCCAGCCATGCCGAGGCTTCGCCCTCGCGCGAGAACGACAGGGGCGGACGAAGCGCGGCAGGCGTGGGCAGCGGGTCGGCGCCATTGTGCCGCTCCCAGCGCGGCAGCCAGTCGCGGCGGCGGGCCAAGCGGCGTACCGTGCTGCCGTTCGGATGCTCGATGAAGGGAATGCCCTGCGCCCTCGCCCAGGCGGCCACGGCCCGGTCACGGGCGAAGGTCCAGGCATTGCCGGTTTCCTCGTGAGCATGCAGTTCGGCGATGCCATGGGCGCGGTGCAGGGCCTCGAACACGGCCACCGCCTCGCCGATGAACACCGCGAGGGGCGCCCCGAGGCCGGTCAGTTCGCCCCGCAGCTCCTCGAGGGCCTCTCGCACTACCGCCCACTGCCGGCCACTGGCATCGGGCTGCTGCCAAAGCCCCGGCTCGACGAGATAAACCGGCAGCAGCGGTCGGCCACTGGCCGCCGCTGCGCACAGGGGGGCATGGTCGGCAATGCGCAGATCGCGCTTGAACCAGACGAGAGCATGCGCCATGCGCGGATGCTGCCCTGCTGCCCGCGGCGGATGGGTGAAGCGCGGGAGATCGCCACGCCGAGAGGCGCTTCTACCGGACACCCCCGACCTCCGGCACGGGGCGCGGGGTCGCCCGGCGACTACCCTCGGCGTTTCCGCCCCAAGGGGATCTTCCGCATGCGCCACGCCCGCCTCGCCCTCGCGACAGCCCTCGCCCTCGCGTTCTCCAGCGCCCATGCCGCCGAGGCGGCGACGTGGGACGTGAACGGCCAGCACGGCCCGACCAAGACCGTGCGCTTCACCACCGACGAGGGCACCTGGCTCGACCTCGACGTGTCGCCGGATGGCCGCCATCTCGTGTTCTCCCTGCTCGGCGACCTGTACCGCCTGCCGATCACGGGCGGCCGCGCCGAGCGCCTCACCTCGGGGCCGGCCTGGGACGTGCAGCCACGTTACTCGCCTGATGGCACCGAGATCGCCTTCACCTCCGACCGCGATGGCGGCAACAACCTCTGGCGCATGCGGGCCGATGGCAGCAACCCGGTGCAGGTCACCAAGGAGCGCTTTCGTCTGCTCAACAACCCAGCCTGGACGCCAGACGGGCAATACCTCGTGGGACGCAAGCATTTCACCGGCCTGCGTTCGCTGGGCGCGGGCGAGCTCTGGCTCTACCACCGCGACGGCGGCGAGGGTCTACAGCTCACCAAACAGAAGAACGACCAGCAGGACCTCGGCGAACCCGCGGTCTCGCCGGATGGTCGCTACGTCTATTTCAGCGAGGACGTGAGCCCTGGCCCCACCTTCCAGTACAACAAGAACCCGCACGGCCTGATCTACGCCATCAAGCGCCTCGACCGCGAGACCGGCGCCATCGAGACCCTGGTGGCCAGCGCCGGCGGCGCGGTGCGGCCGCAGCCCTCGCCGGACGGCAGGACCCTGGCCTTCGTCAAGCGCCTGCGCGAGAAGAGCGTGCTGCACCTGCTCGACCTCGAGAGCGGCATCGTCCGCCCGCTCTGGGACGGCCTCGAGCGCGACCAGCAGGAGGGCTGGGCGATCTTCGGCCCCTACGCCAACTTCGACTGGACGCCGGATGGCCGCGCCCTCGTGGTCTGGGGCCGGGAGGGCAAGTTCTGGCGCGTCGATGCTGCCAGCGGCGAGGCCACGAACATTCCCTTCGAGGCCGAGGTCGAACTGCAGGTGACGGAAGCGCCGCGGCAACAGAAGGTGTTGCCGCAGGGCGAGTTCACCCCGCGCATGGTGCGCGACGTGGCCACCTCGCCGGACGGGCGGCGGGTGCTCTTCCACGCCGTGGGCCGGCTCTGGCTCAAGGAGGGCGAGGGCCGGCCGCGCGCCCTGACGGCGGCCGAGGACCGCTTCGAGTACCAGCCGGCCTTCTCGCCGGATGGCCGGCGGGTGCTGTTCACCACCTGGAACGACGAGCGCCGCGGCCAAGTGGTGGAACGCGAGCTGGCCAGTGGCCGCGAGCGGGTGCTGAGCAGCGAACCCGGCGTCTATGCCTCGCCGCGCTATTCCCCCGATGGCCGCCGCGTGGTCTTCACCAAGGACGGCGGCCATGCCCTGATCGGCGGCGCCTACGACCGCGACGCCGGCGTCTACCTGCTGGAGCCGGGCAGCGCCCCGCGGCGCATCGCCGAGCGTGGCCGCGACCCACAGTTCAGCGCCGACGGCCAACGGGTGCTGTTCCTCACCGGCGGCGGCATCGCAAAGAAGCTGATGTCGGTCGGCCTGCACGGCGAACAGCCGCGCGAAGCTGCTCGACCTCAAATACGTGAATGCCGTGGCGCTCTCGCCGGATGGTCGGCACGTGGCCTTCACCGAGCTGTTCAATGCCTATGTGGCACCGCTACCGGCCACCGGCGGCAGCATCGCCCTGTCGAAGGACACCAAGGCGATTCCGGTTACCGCCCTCACCACCCGGGTGGGCGCCGAACTGCACTGGTCGGATGCCCGCACCCTGCACTGGGTGGAAGGCGATCGCTACGTGAGCCGCCGGCTGGGGGCCGAGAACGACGACGGCGGTTGGCCACTGGGCCTGCTCGTGCCGGTGGACACGCCGAGCGATACCGTGGCCTTCGTCGGCGGCCGGATCATCACCATGCGCGAGGCCGAGACCACCCAGGAAGTGATCGAGGACGGCGTGCTGCTGGTGCGCGGCGACCGCATCGCCGCCGTGGGCCGGCGCGGCGAGGTGGCCGTGCCGGTCGGGGCACGGGTGCTGGACGTGGCCGGCAAGACCCTGCTGCCCGGTTTCATCGACGCCCATGCCCACGCCAACCACTTCTTCGACGGCGCCATCCCGCAGGCCAACTGGGCCTACTACGCCAATCTCGCCTTCGGCATCACCACGATGTTCGACCCGTCCGCCAACACCCCCACGGTGTTCTCGCAGGCGGAACTGGTGCAGGCCGGGCGGATGGTGGGCCCGCGGGTGTTCTCCACCGGCACCATCCTGTACGGCGCCGATGGTGACTTCAAGGCCGTGGTGAACTCGCTGGACGATGCCCGCGCCCACCTGCAGCGTCTGAAAGCGAACGGCGCCTTCGCGGTGAAGAGCTACAACCAGCCGCGCCGCGACCAGCGCCAGCAGATCAACCAGGCGGCGCGCGAGCTGGGGATGATGACGGTGGAGGAAGGCGGCAGCACCCTGCAGCACAACCTCACCATGATCGTGGACGGCAGCAGCAACATCGAGCACAACCTGCCGGTGGCGCCGCTGCGCCGCGACGTGATCGAGCTGTGGCGGCAAACCGACGTGCGCAACACCCCCACCCTGGTGGTCACCTTCGGCGGCCTCTCCGGCGAGTACTGGTGGTATGCCCGCGACCGGGTCTGGGAGAACGAGCGCCTGCTGCGCTTCTTCCCGCGCAGCACCCTGGATGCCCGCGCCATCCGCCGCGAGACCGGGCCGGACTGGGATTACTGGCATATCACCGTGGCCCAGTCGCTGAAGCGCCTGCGCGACGCCGGCGTGGGCGTGCAGGTGGGCGGCCATGGCCAACTGCAGGGCCTGGCCCCGCACTGGGAGATGTGGATGCTGGCCCAGGGTGGATTCACGCCCTTCGAGGCCCTGCGCGCCTTCACCATCGACGGCGCCGATCACCTCGGCTTCCGTCAGGACCTAGGCTCGCTGGAAGTGGGCAAGAAGGCCGATCTCGTGGTGCTCGAGGGCAATCCGCTCGAGGACCTGCGCGCCAGCGCAAACACAGCGCTGGTGATGGTGAACGGCCGCCTGTTCGATGCCAGCACCATGGCCGAGATCGGCGGCCGGCAGCGGCCGGCGCCGGTCTTCCACTGGCAGCGCCAGCCCACGGGGCTCAGCGCGGCCGCGGCCTGGGGCCCTACCGCTCCCTGCCACTGCCCGAAGGGCCACCGCGTGCCGATGCCCTGGGAGTACGGCGGCGCCTGGACGCGCTAGGCTGGGGGCATGCGCCCGGGCCTCTCCGCCGCCGTCCTTCTCGCCGCCCTGCTGGGCGGCATGGCCCGAGCATCCCCGGCGCCGGCCGCTCCCGCCGTCCCCGTCCACCTCTGCTACGAGAACAGCGATGTCGCGCCATGGCGCTTCCGCGACCGCAGCGGGCTCAATTTCCTGATGCTGGAGGCGGTAGCCCGCGAGAGCGGCGTGCGCTTCGTCTACCACCCCCGACCCTGGAGGCGCTGCCAGGACGACCTGCGCGCCGGCCGGGTGGATGGGGCCTTCGGCATGAGCTACACCCCGGAGCGGGCCAGCTTCGCCGTCTACCCCGGCGGCATCCATCCGGACCCGGCGCGGCGCATGTTCGAAGGCGGCTACGTACTGGTGCGGCGTGCCGGAACCCCGGTGCACCTCGAGGACGGACGCATCCGGGACCTGTCCGGCCCGATCGGCGCCGAACCCTCCCACTCCATCGCGCTCGATCTGGCCCGCGCCGGCTACGAAGTGGACGACGGCTCGCCCGGGCCCGAGGCCCTGCTGCGCAAGCTGAAAGCCGGCCGCCTCGGTGCCGCCGCCGTGGGCACCGACCAGGCGCACAATCTGCGGCGCGACGATCCCGCGCTGTTCGACGGCCTCGAGGTGCTGCCGGTGCCGCTGGTGGAGAAACCCTACTTCCTGGTGTTCTCGCGGTCTTTCGTGCGCAGCCGCCCCGTTCTGGCCGACCGCCTGTGGGAAGCCATCGCCGCCGTGCGCGAAAGCCCCGGCTACCAGGCTGCGCTGGCCGAGGCCCGTGGCCGGCAGGGCGCTGTCAGCGCCGAGCCCCGCCCCTGAGGGCCGCCCGTAAGCACGAAGCCGCCTGCAACACCAGCCTGTGCGCCGCCGCCCGAGGCAGAGAGAATCGGGGGCCGTTCCATGATCCGCCCCTTGCCGATGTCGAGTTCCACCCCCGCTGCCGCCGAAACCGCCACCGCCCTGCCCGCCCCGGCTCGCGATCCCGCGACCATCGCCGCCAGCATCGCCCGGCGTATCGCCGAGGGCATCGGCGCCCAGCCAGCGCAGGTGCGGGCGGCCATCGAGCTGCTCGACGGCGGCGCCACCGTGCCCTTCATCGCCCGCTACCGCAAGGAAGTGACCGGCGGCCTCGACGACACCCAGCTGCGCGAGCTGGAGCAGCAGCTCGGCTACCTGCGCGAGCTGGAGGAACGCCGCGACGCCATCCTCGCCTCGATCGCCGAACAGGGGAAGCTGACGAAGGCCCTGCTCGACGACCTGCTCGCCGCCGACAGCAAGGCGCGTCTGGAAGACCTCTACCTGCCCTACAAGCCGAAGCGCCGCACCAAGGCCCAGATCGCCCGCGAGGCCGGACTGGAGCCGCTCGCCGACGCGATCCTGGCCGATCCCTCGCTCGCGCCCGAGGCGCGCGCCGCTGCCTTCGTCGATGCAGAAAAGGGCGTAGCCGACGTGGCCGCGGCCCTGGACGGCGCCCGCGCCATCCTGATCGAGCGCCTCGCCGAGAATGCCGCTCTGGTCGGCGAACTGCGCCAATGGCTGCAGCAAAAGGGCGTACTGCGTTCCCGAGTGATGCCGGGCAAGGAGGCGGAGGGCGCGAAATACCGCGACTATTTCGAGCACGTCGAGCCGATCGCCACGATCCCCTCGCACCGCATGCTGGCTCTGCTGCGCGGCCGCCGCGAGGAAGTCCTCAGCGTCGACCTCGAGCCCACTGCCGATATCGAAGCGGGGCATGCCTATGCCGAGGGTCGCGTCGCCCTGGCTGCCGGCATCACGCCGAAGGGCCGGGCGGCGGATCCCTGGTTGCTCGCCACCTGCCGCCTCGCCTGGCGCGCGCGTCTGCTGATGCACCTCTCGGTCGACCTGCTGGCCGCTGCCCGCGAGAAGGCCGAAGCGGAAGCCATCGCCGTGTTCGGCGAGAACCTCAAAGACCTGCTGCTCGCCGCACCCGCCGGTCCGCGCCCGGTACTGGGCCTCGATCCCGGCCTGCGCACCGGAGTAAAGGTGGCCGTGGTGGATGCCACCGGCAAGCTGCTGGCGACCGACACGATCTATCCGCACGAGCCGAAGCGGCAATGGGACGCCTCCATCGCCCGCCTCGCCGAACTCTGCGCCGCGCACCGAGTCGAGCTGATCGCCATCGGCAACGGCACCGCCAGCCGCGAGACCGACAAGCTCGCTGGCGAACTGATCGCCAGGCATCCGGCGCTGAAACTCACCAAGGTGGTGGTCAGCGAGGCCGGGGCTTCGGTGTATTCGGCCTCGGAACTGGCCGCGCGTGAATTCCCAGACCTCGATGTCAGCCTGCGCGGCGCCGTCTCCATCGCCCGCCGCCTGCAAGACCCGCTGGCCGAGCTGGTGAAGATCGAGCCGAAATCGATCGGCGTCGGCCAGTACCAGCACGACGTGAACCAGTACGCCCTGGCGCGCGCCCTCGACGCCCGGGTGGAGGACTGCGTGAACGCCGTGGGGGTGTTCGTGAACACTGCATCGGCACCGCTGCTGGCGCGTGTTTCGGGCCTGAGTGCCACGGTGGCCGAGAACATCGTCCGCTACCGCGACGAGCACGGCGCCTTCCGCTCGCGCCGCGATCTGCTGAAAGTGCCGCGCCTCGGCGAGAAGACCTTCGAGCAGTGCGCCGGCTTTTTGCGCATCGCCGGCGGCGAGGAGCCCCTGGATGCCTCGGCCGTGCACCCCGAGGCCTACCCGGTGGTGGAGAAGATCGTGAAGGCCTGCGGCCGCCCGGTAACCCAGCTGATCGGCGATACCGCCACCCTGCGCAGCCTGAAGCTGGAGCAGTTCACCGACGAGCGCTTCGGCCTGCCGACGGTGCGGGACATCGTGAAGGAACTCGAGAAACCCGGCCGTGACCCGCGCCCGGAGTTCAAGGCCGCGCGCTTCGCCGAGGGCATCGAGGACCTGAAAGACCTGCGCCCCGGCATGGTGCTGGAGGGCGTGGTCACCAATGTGGCGGCCTTCGGTGCCTTCGTCGACATCGGTGTACATCAGGACGGGCTGGTGCACATCTCCGCATTGGCGGACAAGTTCGTGAAGGACCCGCGCGAGGTGGTGAAGGTGGGCGACGTGGTGAAAGTGAAGGTGCTGGAGGTAGACGTGGCGCGCAAGCGCATCGCGCTTACCCGCCGCCTCGACGACATCCCCGGCGAGGCCCGCGGTGGCCGGCGCGAGGAGCGCCCGGGCCCGGGCGGACGCAGCGGGCAGGGAACGCACGACCCCCGCCATGCCGCTGCGCGCGGCAGCGGACGCGGCGGCTCGGCAGGCGCAGCCCCGGCACCCGCCAACACCGCCCTGGCCGATGCCCTGCGGGCGCTGAAGCGCTGAGGCGAGGTCCGGCTCCAGCGCCCGGGAAGCACGGAGCCGGACTGCGGCCGCTTTGCAGTCTTGCTCAGAACGCCTCGTCGAAGGCCACCTCGCCCTCCACCCCCACCTGGTAGGCACTCACCCGCCGCTCGAAGAAGTTGGTGAGCTCCTGCACGTCCTGCAGATCCATGAAGGGGAAGGGATTCTTGGCGCCGGTCTTCGCCTTGAGCCCCAGCTGCACGCGGCGCTGGTCAGCCACGTAATCGAGATACTCGCGCATGTCCTTGAGCGAGAGCCCGGCCATGCCGCCCGAAAGCACGTCCTCGGCGAAGGCGTATTCCACCGCCACCGCCTCATCGAGCATACGATCGACATCGGCGGCCCAGGCCGCATCGCAGAGCGTCGGCTCCTCCTCGCGGGCGGTCTTCAGCACCGCCATGGCGAAAGCCATGTGCGCGCTCTCGTCGCGGAACACCCAGTTGGTGCCCGAGGCGAGGCCATGCAGCAGCCCGCGTGAGCGCAGGTAGTACACATAGGCGAAGGCGGCGAAGAAGAACAGCCCCTCGATGCAGGCGGCGAAGCAGGCCAGGTTGAGCAGGAAGCGCCGGCGGTCGGCCGGTGTCTCGAGCCGCTCCAGGGCGTGGATCGAATCGATCCAGCGGAAACAGAACTCGGCCTTGGCCCGGATGCTCGGGATGTTCTCCACCGCGGCGAAGGCCCGCGCGCGCTCGGCCGGATCCGGCAGGTAGGCATCGAGCAGGGTGAGGTAGAACTGCACGTGCAGGGCCTCCTCGAACAGCTGCCGCGACAGGTACATGCGCGCTTCCGGCGCGTTGATGTGCCGGTACAGGTTGAGCACGAGGTTGTTGGCCACGATCGAGTCGCCGGTGGCGAAGAAGGCCACCAGGCGCTGCACCAGGTGCTTCTCGGCGGGACCGAGTTTCAGGGCCAGGTCCTGCACGTCGGGGGCGAAGTCCACCTCCTCCACCGTCCAGGTGTTGCGGATGGCATCCCGGTACATCTCGTAGAACTGCGGGTAACGCATCGGCCGCAGGGTGAGGTCGAAACCGGGGTCGAGCAGGCGCGGGGCGCCGAGGGGAGTCATGGTGGCGTTCACTGGCAGGCCTCGCAGCTTCCGGGGTTCTCGAGCGAGCAGGCCACCGCCGCGGTATCGGCGATGGGGGCAGCCGTGGTATTGGCGGCCACGGTGGTCTTGGCGATCTTGGTCGCCGGCCGCGAGCGCAGGTAGTAGGTGGTCTTGAGCCCCTGCTTCCAGGCGTACATGTACATCGAGGAGAGCGCGCCGATGGTCGGGCTTTCCATGAACAGGTTGAGCGAGGCGCTCTGGTCGATGTAGGGCCCGCGCGCCGCCTGCAGGTCGATCAGCGCCCGCATCGGCAGTTCCCAGGCGGTGCGGTAAACCCGGCGCAGCGCCTCCGGGATCTCCTC
Organism: Silanimonas sp.; assembly: GCA_026005095.1. Taxonomy (GTDB): domain Bacteria; phylum Pseudomonadota; class Gammaproteobacteria; order Xanthomonadales; family Xanthomonadaceae; genus Silanimonas. The sequence goes on from BPKK01000017.1 coordinate 29,024, forward strand.
GATGCTGGCGATCGAGCCCTCGGCCTGCTTGATCCGGTCGCGGATCTCCGGCGTCCACAGGCCCAGCCGCTTCAGCTCCTCCACCAGGTGACGGTTCACCTGCAGGAAATCGCCGGAGAGCGTTTCGCGCTTGAACAGGTTGCTCACCTGCGGCTCGATGCACTCATAGCAGCCGGCGATCGAGGCGATGGTGGCGGTGGGCGCGATCGCCACCAGCAGCGAGTTCCTCAGCCCATGGCGGGCGATGCGCTCCTTCAGCGCCTGCCAGCGCTCGGGCTGCTCCGGCACCACGCCCCAGAGGTCGAACTGCAGCCGCCCTTCGGCCGCATGGGTATCGGCGAAGGCCGGATGCGGGCCATGCGCCTCGGCAAGCTCGCAGCTCGCCGACAGCGCGTGGTAGTAGATCTCGGCGCTGATGCGGGTGGAGAGCGCCTTCGCCTCGGCCGAATCGAAGGGCAGGCGCAGGGCGAAGAACACGTCCTGCAGGCCCATCAGGCCAAGGCCCACCGGGCGCCACTGGGCGTTCGAGGCCGCGGCCTCGGGGATCGGGTAGAAGTTGAGGTCGATCACCCGGTCGAGCTGGCGCACCGCCGCCCGTACGGTCTCGCCCAGGCGCTCGAAGTCCACACCGTCCTCGCCGAGGTGCTGGGCCAGGTTCACCGAGCCCAGGTTGCACACGGCCGTGTGTCGGGCCGAAGTCACCTCGAGGATTTCGGTGCACAGGTTGGAGAGGTGCACCACGTGGCCGGGCTTCGCCGCCTGGTTGCAGGTGGCATTGGCGCGGTCCTTGAAGTTCATCCAGCCGTTCCCGGTCTGGGCCAGGGTACGCATCATCCGCGCATAAAGATCGCGGGCCCGAACCTGCTTTCGCGCCAGGCCGCGGGCCTCGGCGCTCTCATAGGCGCGATCGAAGGCAGCGCCGTGCAAGTCCACCAGCTCCGGTACGTCGCTCGGATTGAACAGCGACCAGGCCGCATCGGCCTCCACTCGGCGCATGAACAGGTCGGGCACCCAATGCGCGAGGTTGAGGTTGTGGGTGCGCCGGGCCTCGTCGCCGGTGTTGTCGCGTAGCTCGAGGAACTCCTCGATGTCGGCATGCCAGGTCTCGAGGTAGACGCAGGCCGCGCCCTTGCGCTTGCCGCCCTGGTTCACTGCCGCCACCGAGGCATCCAGGGTCTTCAGCCAGGGCACGATGCCATTGGAGAGGCCATTGGTGCCGCGGATCAGGGCACCGCGCGAGCGGATGCGGCTGAAGCCAAGACCGATGCCACCAGCGAACTTCGACAGCCGCGCCACGTCGGTGTAGGCCTTGTAGATGCCTTCCAGCGAATCCTCGGGCGAATCGAGCAAAAAGCAGCTGGAGAGCTGCTCGTGGCGGGTGCCGCTGTTGAACAGAGTGGGCGAGCTCGGCAGGTATTCCAGCCGCGCCATGCGCCCGTAGAGCTCCACCGCCTCGGCCACCGAGGTGGCGAGCGCCGAGGCGATACGCAGGAAGAACTGCTGCGGAGTCTCGATGACCAGCCGGGTCTGCGGGTGGCGCAGGAGGTAGCGGTCGTAGACCGTGCGCAGGCCGAAATAGTCGAAGCGGCGGTCGTGCTCGCGGTCGAGGGCGTCGTTGAGCTTGCGCGCATGGGCCTGCACGAAGCCGAGCAGTCGCTCGTTGACGAGGCCGAGCTCGGCACCGCGCTGCACGCTCTGCGAGAAGGCATGGATGCCCTGCCCCGCCACCTCCTTCTCGATCACCCCGGAAAGCAGGCGGGCGGCGAGGCGGCCGTACTCCGGTTCCTCGGCGGTGAGCAGGGCGGCGGTACGGATCGAGAGCTCGTCGAGCTCGCGGGTGCTCGCGCCGTCGTAGAGGCCGGAAATGGTGCGGGTGGCCACGCGCATCGGATCGACGGCATGCAGGCCGTCGGCGCAGCGCATCACCGCGCGCACGATCTTGTTGAGATCGACCGGCTCGCGGCGGCCGTCGCGCTTGGTGACGGTCATCACCGGGGCATGGTGCGGTGGGCGCAGGTCGAAGCCCGGAGCCGCGGCGGGGACGGCAGCGGCAGGGCGCGGGGTGGAATCGGCGGGACGCAGGGACGCGTCGCAGGCGGCTTCGGCCGCTTCGGGGTGGATGCTCATCGCGTGGGAACTCCGTGGTCGACGCACGGGCCGCCGCCCCTCCCTCGGGAGCGACGCGCAGGGACGACGACGGCGAACGGCACGGCGTGGCTGCGCCGTGAAGCTGGCCGGCGTCGCCCCCGCGGGCGACAGGCCCTTCGCCGGGCCCGGATCACCGCACGCCACGCGCTGTGCTTCGCGCGGCGGGTCGGCAGGTCTTCGGGCTCGCGGACACGGACGGCATGGCCGTCCCCCTACTGGCCGTCGCTTCCCGGGGGATGAGTTCCCCAGTGCCTTGACGGCGGTCGTTTCCACATACCGCTGCGGGGCAGCCCCGGATTCGCACCGGGTTCCCTTTTCATCCCGGGCGCGAACCCGGGAACCGACGACCACAGCCTATGGGGGTCGGCCTGATCCGTCAACACAATATGTTGTGTCTGCCTCAAGGGGCGAACAAGGCGAACATTGCCACCGCAGCATCACCAGACCGATTACGGTCATCGCGACCGAAGCCCAGCGCCTGCGTGTCCTTCAGCTAATCGCCAAACACCGGGAACTGCGCCACGAACAGCGCAATCATCGCTTCCGCCTTCGTGACCAGCACCGCAGTAAACAGCGCTGGTCGTCGCAGAAGACGAAATTCCGGTGCCCCGCCAAGGTAAATACCCGCCGGTCGATGACGGTGTCGACCAACATCCGGGCCGGCCAGCGATCGCCTTCCCCTCCGACCTTCAGATTGATACATGCGTACTCCGAATCGACGAGGCCAAGCGAGGCGACCTCGCCACCTCAGCCACCGGACACCTTGAATTCGCCTGCGATCTCATGACGGAAAAGCATCTCCGCAGCGCGGGTCGAGCAGTTGCGGGCGCCGTACTCGGAGATCGATACCACGCCAATGTTGCGACGCGCGTCGCCCCCTTCTGGCAACCACGGCGCAAACGAGCGCGGAGCGACCTCCGGCTCCAGCACCCCGTGCAGGTGGCCGTGGTCGAGCCCGAAACGCTGTTCGGCCATCGCCAGCAACGCCATCACCGTGACGCCGGCCGCCATTGCCCGCCATGGCGCGGGCAGCGGTTTCGCGGCCTGTCGGCGCAAACGTCGCACCATGGGAATCAGCAGGAATAGCGCGAGGTACAGGAAGCCGCCGGCGACGAGTATCGCGAGCTCCCCCCTCTCTTTGGGCAGTTCATGGGACAGCAATGCGATCCACGTCGCCATGCCGAGCGCCGGCGAAGCGCTGAAGGCAACCGCCAGGATCACGCCATCGAGAAGATGGTGCAGGCCGTCCACCAGCAGTACGGCCGCGATGCGCGTGCGGGACCAGTGCACATCGCCGGCGCGGTGATGGGCTCGAAGACGCAATCGGTCAACCGCCGCAAACAGCCCGAATCCCATGATGGCCAGCATCAAGGTAGGGGCGGCGCCCTGCTCAGACCAGGCGTGCGGCAGCAGGTGCAGCAGCACGTCGCCGAGCAGCACGCCCACAGCGAGCCCGAGGAAGACCAGCAGCCGGGCGCCCTGTCCGCCGCGCAGCCACCAAGCACCGCTGGCGGAGACCGCGACCAGGGCGCCGGCTGCGACCAATACGATCACGACCAGTGGCGCGGCATCGAGCACTACACCGGGCGCTGTGGCGCCGTGCATGGCTGGGCCGCCGAAGGTCGGGGTCATGCATCGATGGCAACCAGCACGCGGGGCGAGCCAAGCGGGTTCGGCGGCGAACGGTGCAGCACGCCGGGGCCATGCGGCGACAGATCACCCCGCATCAGCAGTACTGCGCCCGTCGGCACCGCCGCAATGCGCCTGACGTCGAGCACATGGCCGTTGTCGCCCTGCCCCATCGCCCCGCGATCCACCGCGTCTTCCGGCAGCAGTTCGGTGCCCGCGCCGACGTAGGTACAGAGCAGGCGCACGGCGACGCGGTCGGCATGGAAGCGTCGACAGCCGTCGTCGTCGATGGCCTCGAGGCGGAGGCCGCGTGGCGCCAACCCGTCGATCGCCGCCATCAGCGCCAGCAGCTGGCGCAAATCCCGTGCCAATGCCGGGAGCGCGGCAGCCCCGCCGAGCGGGTCGAGCACCGCACCGATAGCCTGCTCCGGCGAGCGCCGATCCAACGCGGCGCGATACCGGAACACCGAACCCGCGCTGAGCGCTCGCACATCACGCAGGACATCCATCCAGAGCGGCCGGTGCCAGATCGCCGCCGACGCACGCCCATCGGCGACGAGACCGAGCACCGTCACACTCGAGGACACCCGCCATTCACTGACGGCGGCGGCAGCGTCCATCAGGCTGAAGCGCTCTCGCTCGCCGCCTGGACGAACCATGACAGCACCCGGGCGTGATGCGCCGGCCCGTACGTCTTGAGGAACTGCTGCGTGTGATATGAGCGCGGGTCGCGCAGATCGGCGATCCGGGCTGCAATGAAGTCTGGCGTGAGTTCGATACCGCAATCCTGCTCGATGCAGCGGCGCCAATCGGCGTAGCGGGTCGGGATCATCGAATTCCTCCGTGGTGGGGGCGGGCCATGTGCTGTTGAGGCGGCCAGAGACATGCTATTCTGCAACTATATAACATTACAATCACGCCCATGGACTCGCGTCTCCCCGTCACCGTGCTGTCCGGCTTTCTCGGCGCCGGCAAGACCACTCTGCTCAACCACGTACTGCGCAACCGCGAGGGCAAACGTGTCGCGGTGATCGTCAACGACATGAGCGAGGTCAACATCGACGCCCAACGGGTGCGCTGTGGCGGCGTCGAGCTCTCGCGCACGGAGGAGAAGCTGGTCGAGTTCGGCAACGGCTGCATCTGCTGCACGCTGCGTGACGACCTCCGCGAGGAAGTGAAGCGCCTCGCCGCCGAGAACCGCTTCGACTATCTGTTGATCGAATCCACGGGCATCAGCGAACCGATGCCGGTCGCGGCCACCTTCGCAGTGCGCGATGAGCACGGCTTCTCGCTCTCCGACGTGGCCCGCCTCGACACGATGGTGACCGTGGTCGACGCCGAGACGTTCACGCGCGACTTCTGCTCGCCGGACCGCCTTGCCGATCGCGGCATGGCGGCCGGCCCCGACGACCAGCGCGGCCTCGTCAACCTGCTCGCCGAACAGGTCGAATTCGCCGACGTCATCCTCGTCAACAAGACGGATCGTGCCGGCGCGAATGCGACACAGCAGGTGAAACAGGTGATCCGCGCCCTCAACCGCGACGCCGAGATCCTTGAGACCACGTATTCGGTCGTGGCTCTCGACCGTGTGCTGGGCACCGGCCGCTTCGACTTCGTGAAGGCGCAACTGGCCCCCGGCTGGATGAAGGAACTGCGCGGCGAGCACACACCGGAGACCGAGGAATACGGCATCACCAGCTTCGTCTACCGCGCGCGCCGACCCTTCCACCCGCAGCGCTTCTTCCGGCTCATCAACGAAGGCCTCGATGGCGTGATCCGCAGCAAGGGCTTTTTCTGGCTGGCCACGCGGATGGACTGGGTGGGCGAACTCTCCACCGTCGGCGGCGCGACCCAGCACCAGGCCGCTGGCTTCTGGTTCGCCGCACGCGACCGCGTCGACCAGCGCCGCGTGGGCGAACGTCTGCGCAGGGACGAGCGGGTCACGGCACCGCTACCGGAGCCGCACCTGGTCCAGGACGCCAACGAGTACACCGCGATGAAAAAGCTCTGGGACCCGGCCTGGGGCGACCGTCGCCAGGAGCTGGCCGTGATCGGCGTGGGGCTCGACGAGCAGCGCGTACGCGAGGAGCTCGACGCCTGTCTGCTCACCGATCGCGAGATGCGCCTTGGCCCGGCCGCTTGGCAGGACCTGCCCGATCCCTTCCCGCACTGGCGGATGGAGCGGCCCGGCGAATGATCAGGCCGCCGGGCGTCCTTCGGACGGCCGCAGGTGCGCCACCGGCCTCACTCCGTCATCCGCTCGAGACGCTCTAGGTCCATGGCATAGGCCGAGGTGGCCATGGCATTGGAGACGAGCTCGGTACGCAGGGTGCCGTGCACCCAGTAGGCATCCCAGAGCTGTCCGAGTTCGACCGGATGCTTGGGCTTGATGTAGATGAGCTGGTTCGGCGGCGGCGGCGGTACGTGGATGCAGGCGCCGAAATACGGCACGAGGAACATCTCGGTGACACGCTGCTGGTCGTCGAAGGCGATCGGCACGAGATAGCCCGGCACCTTGCCGCGCACACCGTTCATCGCCGCCACGGTCTTCGTGCTCGTCATCACCTGCGGCATCTGCATCTGCCCGCTGTGGTCGATCTCGGGCATTTCCTCGAGCGCCTTGAGGTCCTCCGGCGGCAGCAGCTCGAGCCAGTCGATCTCGCGCACCGTGGCATCGGTGGCGAGCCCGTCGCCGGGGCGGGCCGCCTGCGCGAGCGTGGTGGGCGGCAGGGAGGCGCCGAGCAGCAGCACAGCGGCAAGGGCAGAAGCAAGGCAGAAGGTGGGCAACAGGCGCATGGGCAGGTCCGGGCGGATCAACGGTCGACGGCCACGCCGTCCTGCAAGGAGCGCAGGTAGGCGAGGGCCGCGGGAATCAGGCCGAGCAGGATACCGCCGAACCAGATGCCGCCGAGCAAGGCCCACTCCGAGGGGCGCGGCCACCCGGGGGCGAAGAACAGACCGTAGCGGGCTTCCAGCCAGGGCGAGAGGACAGCGAGCCCGCCCTGCAGCAGCAGCAGGCCGAGCAGCAAACCAAGGCCGGTGAGCAACGCCGCCTCGGCCAGCAGGAGGGCGAAGACGTGGCGCGGTCCGGCGCCCACGGCGCGCAGCAGGGCCATCTCGCGGCGGCGCTCCTTCAGGGTGGAGAGGATGGTGGTGAGCAGCACCATCAGGGCCGCCAGCACCGCCACCCCGGCGGCCACCAGCAGGGCGCGCTCGACCCCGTGCATCAGGCTCCAGAGCTGGGCCAGGGCCACACCGGGCAGTACGGCGATCAGCGGCTCGCCGCGGTACTCGTTCACCACCCGCTGTACGGTGAAGGTTTCGAGCCGCGAGTCGAGGCCAACGAACACCGCGGTGACCGTCTTCGGCTTCAGCAACTCCGGCGGGAGGCGCGCCGGGTCCACGGCGCCGCGCCCCATCGGCACGCCGCCGCGCCAGTTGAGGTGGATGGCCTCGATGGCCTCCAGCGAGACATAGACGCCCTGGTCGATGGGGGTACCGGTGCGGGCCAGGATGCCGACCACGCGGAAAGGCTGATCCTCGTGCTTCTGCGCCGCCACCCGGGCGGTGCCGTGGGCGAGCACGATCTCGTCGCCGAGCGCGTGGCGCAGGCCCTCGGCCACGTCGGCGCCGAGCACGGCATCGTGCAGGTCGGCGAAGGCCCGCCCCTCGCGGAAAGGAAGGCCGCGCCGCTCGGCATAGCCCATGTGCTCGAAGTAGGCCGGCGTAGTGCCCACCACCCGGTAGCCACGATAGGAGTCACCGAGGCTGATCGGCACCGTCCAGGCCACCGGCGGCAGGGCTTTCAGCTTCTCGTAGGTATCCCACTGCAGGTTGGCGGTGGGCTCGCCGAGGTGGAATACCGAGTAGAGCAGCAGCTGTACCGGATGCGAGCGCGCGCCGACGATCAGATCGGTACCGGAGACGGAGCGCAGGAAGCTCTCGCGGGCCTCCTGCCGCACCCGCTCGATGCCCAGCATCAGCAGCACTGAGAGCCCGAGGGTGAGCACGGTGAGCAGCACCGTGGCCCGGCGGTTCCTCAGACTAGCCCAAGCAAGACCGACAAGGCCGCTCATGCCGCCTCCGGGGCCGCGGCGGCGGCAGGCGCGGCCAGCGCGTGCTGGCGCGGGAAGCGCCCGGCCAGCGGCAGGTCATGACTGACGAAGAGCAGGGCCGCGCCGGCGGCCTCGCACTCGGCGAACAGCAGGTCCATGAAGAGATCCCGGTTGCCGGCATCGAGGGCCGAGGTGGGCTCGTCGCAGAGCACCAGGGAAGGCCCGCCGATCAGGGCGCGGGCCGCGGCCACGCGCTGCTGCTGGCCTACCGAGAGCTCGATCACCCGTCGCGCCTGCATGGCCTCGCCAGCGAGGCCGAGGGCGGCGAGGTAGTGGCGGGCGGCGGTCTCGAGGCTGCCGAAGCGCTCCAGCGCCCGGCGTCGCCGCAGGGCCGAGAAGCGGCAGGGCAGGGTCACGTTCTCGACCAGGCTGAGGAAGGGCAGCAGATTGAACTGCTGGAACACGATGCCGAGATGGTCGGCGCGCAGGCGGTCACGGCCTGGGCCTGAGCGCGCGGCCATGTCCTCGCCGGCGATGCAGACACGTCCGGCCTGCGGTCTTAGCGTGCCGGCGACCAGGTTGAGCAGGGTGCTCTTGCCGCTGCCGCTCGGGCCGTGCAGGAACAGGCGCTCGCCACGGGCCAGCACCAGCGAGTCCATGGCAAGGGTCCACCCGCTGCCGGGCCACGCAAAGCGCAGCCCCTCGATGCGCAGCGCCTCGCTCATGGGCGCAGCACGAGGCGCGGCTGGGCCGGCGTCAGACTGGCGGCGCGGGCGCCGCTGGCATCGATCAGTTGCACGCGGACCGACTCGATCGCCGGGAAGGCGGCGAACAGGCCGGTGTCGATGGCACGCAGGGCCTCGGGATTGCGGCACTGGAAGCGGTAACGCACCCGCCAGTCGCCGTGCGTCTTCTCCTGCGCCCGTCCATCGCCAGGCTCATGGCCGTGCCCGTGGGCATGGGCCTTGGTCGCGCCGCCCTCGGGCGTGCCGAGCACCTCGAGCACCGGGGCCTCGGCCACGCAACCGGCGGCCACGTTGAACTGCCAGAGCCGGGCATGGTCGAGCAGGGTCCGGCGGGCGGCGTCCAGCCGCGCCTTTTCCACCTCGTCGCGCGGCGCCCGCTCGAAGCCGACAAGATCGTGCGCCGTGGCCTCGAGATCGAGCTGCAGGCGCCCGCCATCGAAGGCCAGGTCGAGCAGGGCGAGCCCATGCACATGCGCGGAGGCGGTGGGCAAGGCCAGCAGGGCGGCAAGGGCGAGCGCGGTCGGCGTGCAGGGCATGGTCGGCAGGGGAAGGACGGATGAGGGTTACACCATAACGAGGCGCTGTCGGCAGCGCATGAACCGGAGCGTAGCCGGGGGCGGTGCCTGCGATACTCCGCGCCCCACCCTGGCCTTTCCGATGATGACGCTGCGCGATGCCGCCCTGCTGGTCCTGCTCGCCGCGATCTGGGGCAGCTCCTTCCTGTTCATGCGCCTTGCCGGGCCGGAACTGGGCGCCGCACCGCTGGCCTGGCTGCGGGTCACGGTGGCAGCGGCCTTCCTCGGCGCCCTGCTGCTCGCCCGCCGCGAGGCCCCGGATCTTGCCGGGCGCTGGCGGCCCATGGCGCTGATGGGGCTCACCAACACCGCCGCCCCCTTCCTGCTGCTGACCTGGGCCACGGTAGAGCTCAGCGCCGGCTACGGCGCGCTGCTGAACGCCACCACCCCGCTCTGGGGCGCGCTGCTCGGCACGCGGTTCTTCGGGCTGCAGGCCGGACGTGCCCTGCTCGGCGGCCTTGTGCTCGGCTTCCTCGGCGTGGGCCTGCTGGTGCTAGGCAAGCTCGACGAACTCGGACCCAAGGCCGTGTTGCCGGTGCTGGCCGGCCTGCTCGCCACCGCCTGCTACGGCCATGCCGCGCACTTCGCCCGCAGCGGCTTTCCTGGCCTGGGGCCACTCGGGCTGGCCTTCGGCAGCCAGCTGCTCGCCAGCCTGTGGCTGGCGCCGGCGGCCCTCGCCACCTGGCCGGCGCAGGCTCCCTCGCACTTGGCCTGGGCCAGTGTGGCCGTGCTCGGCATCGTCTGCACGGCCTTGGCCTATCTCATTTACTTCGGGTTGATCCGCCGCATCGGGCCTACCCGTGCCACCACCGTCACCTACCTCGCCCCGATCTTCGGGGTGGGCTGGGGCGTGGGCCTGCTGGGCGAGCCGCTCACCCTACCAATGCTGCTGGGCGGCGCGGTGGTGCTGGCCGGGGTGGCGGTGGCGGCGCGCCCGGCACGCTGAAGCGAGCGGCCATCGCGCGGCGTTCTGGGCGATCAGCCGGCATCGCCCTCGACGCGGTTGCGCCCGTTCTGCTTGGCCCGATACAGGGCCGCATCCGCCCGGGCCAACAGGGCCGCCGCACCGGCCGAGCCGCCGGGGTCGTCCGGGCGCAGCACGGCATAACCGAAGCTCGCCGTGACCGGCAACGCCCCGGCGGCGGTCTCCACCGGGGTCTCGGCCAGCAGGCTGCGCAGACGCTCGGCCACGGCCGCGGCCTCGGCGGCATCGGCGCCGGGCACCAGCATCACGAACTCCTCGCCGCCGTGGCGCACCACCATGTCGCCGCCGCGCAGCTGCGAGGCGAGCCGCCGCCCCACTTCCACCAGCACCTCGTCGCCCACCGCGTGGCCATGGGTATCGTTCACCTGCTTGAAGCGGTCGAGATCCACGAAGACCAGGGCCAGTGGCTTGCCCAAGGCCTGCGCCTCGTCGATGCGGCGCGGCAGTACCGGGGCCATGGCGCGGCGGTTGGGCAGGCCGGTGAGCGGGTCACGCTCGGCCAGGGCCTTCATCCGGTCGCGCTGGCGCGCCAGCGCCCCCATGCGCAAAGACAGGGCCAGCGTCATCACCACCGTGTACCAGGCAAGGCCGAGGATCAGGGTCTCGGCATGCCAAGCCCGCAGCAGGGTGCCGTAGAGCGGGCCCAGTACCAGCAGCTGCGGGCCCAGCGCAAACACCAACGCGCGCCCTCCGGGCTGGCCGGCGCGCCAGCAGGCGATGCCCACCGCCAGCATGGCGAGCAGCAGCAGGAAGGCGAAACCGCGCCAGAACACCGTGGGCTCGGGGCCGCCCAGCCACCACTGCCCGGCCACCAGGGCGGCGAGCAGGAAGACGAGATGGCGAGTGCGGTAGAGCCTGGGTAGCACGCGATCGGCGCGCCCGTAGGCGAGCGCCACGTACCAAAGACCGCCGAATCCAGGCACCGGCAGAAGCTGCAGGGCGAGATACATGGCTTCCTCGCCGGGCAGCCAGGACCGGGGCCAGGCGGCAAAACCGCTGCGCACCGCCAGCCACAAGCCCATGGCGCCGCCGGCCAGCACGAACATGCCGGCGATGCGGTCGCGCGCCCCGGCAAAGACCAGCAGGGCCGAGAGCAGCATGGCGAACACCACCGCCAGCCCGCCCATGCGCACGGCGAAGCGCAGGGTGTCCTCGCGCTGCACCGGCGCTGGATCGCCGTAGCGGATGGTCAGACCATGCGAACCCGTGTCGAGCCGCGGGGCGGTGACGATGATCGGCTCCCTCGAGCCCGGGGCGGCCGAGAACACCGCGCCCACGCCGGCAAGGAAGCGGGAATCGGCGCTTCTCGCGTCATGCGCAAGACCGCAGCGCACTTCCTCGCCGCGACGCAGGCGTACCAGGCCCGGCGGGGTGTCCAGCACCACGATGGCCTGCGCCCACTCCGGCCAGCCCGAAGGCGGCGCCGGGATGCGCACCTCGGCGCTGCCGGGCGAGTCCGGCACGGCAGCGCAGTCGATCGGCAGGTGGAAGGTCTCGCCTCGGATGCGGGCAACGTCTCCCCGTGAGCCCAGCACGAGGCCGGGCAACAATAGCAGCAGGGCCAGCACCGCGACTGCGATCCGCTTACGCCCGGCCATCGCTCGGCCTCCCAGGAGCTTCAGCCGGTATTCTGCACGCCGGCGGCGATGCCGTTCACCGTGGCAGCGAGCGCCCGGAAACGGGCATCGTCGGGCTGGCCGGCGGCACGCCAGTCGCGCAGCAGTTCCACCTGCAGCAGGCTGATCGGATCGACGTACGGGTTGCGAAGACGGATCGAACGCGCCAGCCGGGCGTCCCCGGCCAGCAAGGGCGCTCCGCGCAGAGCCTCGACCTCGGCCACGGTGCGGCGGAACTCCGCTTCGATATCGGGGAAGAAGGCCTCGTGGGCCGCGCCAGCGAGCCGCGAATAGGCCTCGAAGATGCCGATCTCGGTCTTGGCCAGCACCATCTCGAGGTCGTCGAGCACGGTGTCGAAGAAGGGCCAGTCGCGGGCCATTTCCTTTAGGGCCCCGAGGCCGAAACGCCCGCGCGCGGCGGCCAGTGCGCTTCCCACGCCATACCAGGCGGTGAGGTTGCTGCGGTTCTGGCTCCAGCCGAACACCCAGGGAATGGCGCGCAGGCCCTCCAGCCCGGCCCCGCGCTTGCTGGGCCGGGAGCCGATGTTGAGCCGCTCGATCACATCGATCGGGGTGGCCGCGCGGAAATACTCGACGAAACCCTCGCGCTCGTAGACGAGTTCCCGATAGACGGCGCGCGAAACGGCTGCGAGGTGGTCGGCAATGGGGCGCCAGTCCGCCTCGCGCGGATCGGGCGGGCGCGGCGCCAGGGTGGCGCGCAGCACCGCCGCCGTCGCCTGTTCGAGGTTGCGCAGAGCCAGCGCGCGCAGGCCGTACTTGCGGTGGATCACCTCGCCCTGCTCGGTGAGCCGCAGCACGCCGCCCACCGAGCCACGCGGCGCTGCCACCACGGCACGCTCGGTGCGTGTGCCACCGCGCGAGATCGAGCCGCCGCGGCCATGGAAGAAGCGCAGCTTCACGCCGGCCTCGGCAGCCACCTCGCCCAGCCGCACCTGGGCCCGCTGCAGGGCCCAGCGCGCCGCCATGAGGCCGCCGTCCTTCGCGCTGTCGCTATAGCCCAGCATCACCCACTGCACGTTGCCGCGAGCGGCAAGATGGGCACGCCAGCGCGGGTCGGAGAGCAGGTCACGCAGGGTCTCGGGCGCCGCAGCGAGGTCGTCCACGGTCTCGAACAGCGGCGCCACGTCCAGCGGCACTTGGCCGGCGGCGTCCACCAGTCCGGACCAGCGGGCCAGGGCCAGTACCGCCAGCGCGTCCTCGGCGCTGCGACTCATGCTCACAATGTAGAGCCCGAAGGCCGCGGCGCCATAGCGCGCCCGCCCCTCCACCACGGCGCGGAACACCTGGCGCATGCGCGTGGCGGCCGGCGCCTCGGGCGGCAGCGGGCGCGGCGGCAGCCGGCCCGGCTCGGCAGGGGCGAGGGGGGCATCGAGGGCGGCGTGCAGGCACGCCACCCGCTCGGCCAGCGGGCGCTCGGCGAAGGCCGGGTCGCCCAGCCATTCGCCCACCGCCTGGCGGTGCACATCGGCATGCTGGCGCAGGTCGAGGGCGGCGAGGTGGAAGCCGAAGGCGGCCACGCGGCGCCGCACCCGGCGCAGGGCGAACACCCCGGCATGGCGGCCGCGGTGGGCCAGCAGGCTCTCCTCCACCAGGGCCAGGTCCTCGTCGAGCGCCGCCGCCTCGGGGTAGCCGGTGAGCCGATCCTCCAGCGTGGCGCGCAGGCGCTCCTGCACCAGGCCGAGGAAGGCGCGGTAGGGCGTATCCGGGTACTGCAGGGCCTGCGGCCAGCGCGCGGCGTACTCCTCCAGCCGGGCCTCGAAGGCGGCGCCGAAACCCACCCGGGTGCGCGACTGGGTGAGCATGGTCTTCAGGTGCTCTAGGTCTTGCACGTAGGCAGCCAGCACCCGCTGGCGCTGCTGGTGCTGGGCGGTGGCGATGGTCTCGGCGCCGACCGCCGGGTTGCCATCCATGTCGCCGCCCACCCAAGTGGCGAAGCGCAGCAGGGGCGGCAGCGCCGGCCGCTCGCCATAGACCTTCTCGAAGGCCTCCTCGAAGGCCTCGAAGAACACCGGCAGCACGCGGTAGAGCGAATCACCGAGGTAATACCCCACCTGCGCCGACTCGTCGGCCACCGTAGGCTTGTTCGGGGCCGCGCTCTCGGTCTGCCAGCCGGCGGTGAGGGCGGTGCGGATCACCTCGCGGTCGGCCCGCTTCTCGGCCGGCGTGCGGGTGCCGTCGATGTCGGCGATCAGAGCCTGAGCAATCACGGCTTCTTTATCGAGCAGAGCGCGGCGTACCGCCTCGGTGGGGTGGGCGGTGAGCACCGGCTCGATGCGCAGGGCGGGCAACAGGGCGCGCACCGCCTCGGCGCCGATGCCCTCGGCACGCAGCCGCTGCAGGGCATCCAACAGGCCGCCGGGCTGGGCCCCTCCCCCCGGCTGGCGCTGGTAGTCGCGGCGGCGGCGGATGCGGTGCACCCGCTCGGCCAAGTTCACCGCCGAGAAGTAGAGAGCGAAGGCCCGCACCAGGTCGGCATGCTGTTCCGGCCCCACCCCGGCCAGTTCCGCCGCCAACTCGGCCAGTGGCGCCCCGGCCTCGCGGCGGCGGATGGCGGCGCGGCGCACCCGCTCCACCCGGGCCAGGAAGTCTTCGCCGAGCTGCTCGGCCAGGATCTCGCCGACGAGGGCGCCAAGACGGCCTACGTCCTCCCGCAGGCGGGTGTCGGTGGGCGGGAAATCGATGTCGCGGAGGCGGGGGCTGGGGCTGTCCATGCCCGGAATCTACCCCGCCCAGGCAGATCGAGGTCGTGTGAATACGTGTGCAGCATCACATTCGGCCCGCCCCCCCATGACCATCGGCCCGGGGCCGGCGGGCCGACCCGGGGTACCCTCGGGTGTTCCTCTTCCACCCGGGACCCCGACGTGAAGCATCGCCTTGCCCTGATGATCGCCGCCGCCCTCGCCGCCACCGCCTGCCAGAAGCCCGCCGAGGCCCCTGCCGCCGCCGGCATCGAGGCCGCGCAGGCCGCCAACCCCTTCTTCCAGGCAAGCCCCCTGCCCTACGGCACGCCGGACTTCGCCGCCATCCGCGACGAGCACTTCCGCCCCGCCTTCGAGGAGGGCATGAAGCAGCACATGGCCGAGATCCGCGCCATCGCCGACAACCCCGAGCCGCCGAGCTTCGAGAACACCCTGGTGGCGATGGAGAAAAGCGGCGAACTGCTGCTGCGCACCCAGGCGGTGTTCTTCAACCTGATCGGCACCGACAGCAACCCGGAGCGCCAGGCCCTGCGCGCCGAACTGGCGCCGAAGCTCGCCGCCCACCAGGACGCCATCCTGCTCGACGGCCCGCTGTTCGCCCGGGTGAAGGCCCTGTACGAGCAGCGCGACAGTCTCGGCCTCGACGCCGAATCGCTGCGCCTGCTGGAACGCACCTACAAGCGCTTCGTGCGCGCCGGCGCCGAGCTCGACGAGGCCGGCAAGGCCCGGTTGAAGGAGCTCAATGCCCGCGAGAGCAGCCTGACCACCGAGTTCAGCGACAAGCTGCTTGCCGCCACCAACGAGAACGCCGTGGTGGTGGACAGCGCCGAGGCCCTGGCGGGCTTCTCCGAGGCCGACATCGCCGCTGCGGCTGCGGCTGCCAAGGCCCGTGGACTCGAAGGCAAGTGGCTCATCACCCTGCAGAACACTACCCGCCAGCCGGCGCTGGTGAGCCTGAAGGACCGCGCCCTGCGCGAGCGCGTGTGGCGCGCCTCGGCCGAACGTGGCGCCCAGGCCGCCAACGACACCCGACCGCTGGTACTGGAACTCGCCGCCATCCGCGCCGAGAAGGCGCAGTTGCTGGGCTATCCCAACTGGGCGGCCTACGTGCTCGAAGACCAGATGGCCGGCACGCCGGAAGCGGCCTACAAGATCCTGACCGACCTCGTGCCGAAGGTGGTCGCCAATGCCAGGGCCGAGCAGGCCGACATCGCCGCGATGATGAAGGCCGACGGCATCGAGGGCGAAGTACAGCCCTGGGACTGGGAGTACTACGCCGAGAAGGTGCGCCAGCAGCGCTTCGCCCTCGACGAGGCCGGCGTGCGCCCCTACTTCGAGTTCAACCGCGTGTTCAACGACGGCGTGCTCTACGCCATGGGCCGCCAGTACGGCATCACGCTGAAGCCGCGCCCGGATCTGCCGGTCTACCACCCTGACGTGAAGGCCTACGAGGTCTTTGAGGAGGACGGCACCCCGCTCGGCCTGTTCTACGCCGATTACTTCGCCCGCGAGAGCAAGCGCGGCGGCGCCTGGATGAGCAGCTTCGTCGGCCAAAGCGGCCTGCTCGACAGGAAGCCGGTGGTGGTCAACGTGATGAACATCCCGAAGCCCGCCGAGGGCCAGCCGGCGCTGTTGAGCTATGACCAGGTGACGACCATGTTCCACGAGATGGGCCACGGCATCCACGGCCTGTTCTCGAAGGCGAAGTACCCGAGCCTGGCCGGGACCGCCGTCTCACGCGATTTCGTCGAGTTCCCCTCGCAGTACGAGGAGGACTGGGCACTGAACCCGGAAGTGATGGCGAGCTATGCCAAGCACTACCAGAACGGCGAGCCGATCCCGGCCGAGCTAAAGCAGAAGATCGTCGATGCCCGCCACTTCAACCAGGGCTTCGACACCCTCGAGTACATCGCCGCCGCCCTCGTCGACCTCGACTGGCACACCCTGAAGCCGGGCGAGATCCCCACCGACGTGGCCGCCTTCGAAGCCGCCTCGCTGAAGCGCCACGGGGTCGATCTCGATGCCATCCCGCCGCGCTACAAGAGCACCTACTTCGCCCATGTGTTCGCCGGCGGCTATTCGGCCGGCTACTACGCCTACCTCTGGGCCGACGTGCTGGCGGCCGACGCCTTCGCCACCACCCAGGCACGCGGCGGTCTTAACCGCGAGAACGGCACGGCCTACCGCAACGAGGTGCTCTCGCGCGGCAACACCCGCGAGCCGATGGAGAGCTTCCGTGCCTATGTCGGCCGCGATCCGAAGGTGGAGGCGCTGCTGAAGCGCCGCGGCCTGCAGTAAGCCCCTGCGACGGAGGAGATGCCGGCGGCGTCTCCTCCGCCACGCCCCCGTGGGCGCAGAAGGCAGAAAACGGGAAAAGGCCCGCATCCGCGGGCCTTTTCTTTGCCCTGGGAGCCCGCTCAGCGCCGGCCGCAGCAGGCCTTGTGCTTCTTCCCCGAGCCACAGGGGCAGGGAGCGTTGCGCCCCGGCCCCGCGGCCGACCTCACCGGCTGCTTCGGCGCCTTGCGCTCCAGCCCGCCGGCATAGAGGTCATGCAGCACCGCCGGCAACTGCCCCACGATGGCCAGCCGGCCCTCATGGCCCGGCTCCGCCACGCCCTCGCCGCCGGAGAGCGACTGGATCAGGTCCAGGGCCTCGGTCACCCACTCCTCGCTGCCTTCCCACTCGCCCCACTCGAACTCATGGAAGCCCACGGCCTCGAGAAAGCCGTCGGCCCACTCCGCCCCCACCGGGATGCCATCATCCGGCGGCCCGCCATCCTCCGGCACCCAGATGAAGGGCATGTCCTGCTCGGTGAAGGCCTCTTCGTCGAGCCGCACCCGCCGCTCGATCGCTGCCTTGAGATGCAGGATCGGCGCGTAGTGAGCCTGGCGATCACGCTCGTTCTCCCAGCGCGGCTCCTTGCCCCAGACCCGCGGCATCCATTGCGCCTGCGGGATCGGCTCGGGCGAGACCACGATGCCGCAGAGGAAGCCATCGAGCTGTTCCAGGCTCATGCCGCCGAAGGGAATGGCGCGGGTCTCGAGGAGCTGGGCCAGGGCCTCGGCGTCCTGGTCGGTGAAGACGTTCGGCATGGCGTTCTCAGTAGGCGAATTCGTGGAACACAGGATCGACACTGCCCTTCCACTCGCCGTGGAAGAGGGCGAGCTTGCGCTCGGCGGCGGTCTGGCCGGCCAAGGCCATCTCGATGAGCGGCTCGAGGTACACGGCCTCGCTGGCGCCGCAGCGATTGCGGCGGTCGCGGCGCTTCAGCCCGGCCTCGGCGATCTTCAGGGTCTCGATGGCCAGCTCGCGCACCGTAGCGCCGCGGAAGGGCAGGCCAAGCGCATGGCGCGGCACGCCCTCGCGCAGGGCATGGCGCTCCTCCAGGGTGAAGTCCTTCACGAGATCCCAGGCAGCATCCAGCGCCGCATCGTCATAGAGCAGGCCCACCCAGTAAGCCGAGAGCGCGCAAATGCGGTTCCACGGACCACCGTCGGCGCCGCGCATTTCGAGGTAGCGCTTCAACCGCACCTCGGGAAAGGCCGTGGTGAGGTGGTCACTGAAATCGCGCATCGTCGGCCGCTCGCCGGGCAGCACATCGAGCTTGCCATCGAGGAAGGCGCGGAAGCTCTTTCCGGCAGCGTCGATGTAGGCGCCGTCGCGGTAGACGAAGTACATCGGCACGTCGAGCAGATAGTCCACATAGCGCTCGAAGCCGAAGCCGTCTTCGAACACGAAATCCAGCAGACCGGTACGGTCGGGATCGGTGTCGGTCCAGACCTGGCTGCGGTAGCTCAAAAAGCCGTTCGGCCGGCCATCGGTGAAGGGGGAATCGGCGAACAGCGCCGTGGCCACCGGCTGCAGGGCCAGCGAGACACGGAACTTGCGCACCATGTCGGCCTCGCTGGCGAAGTCGAGGTTGGTCTGGATGGTGCAGGTGCGGGTCATCATGTCGAGACCCAGCGATCCTACTTTCGGCATGTAGGCGCGCATGATCCGGTAGCGGCCCTTGGGCATCCACGGCATGTCCTCGCGCCGCCACTTCGGCTGAAAGCCCATGCCAAGGAAGCCGATGCGCAAGGGGTCGGCGGCCGCCTTCACCTCGTAGAGGTGCTGGGCGGTCTCGCGGCAGGTTTCGTGCAGGGTCTCGAGCGGAGCGCCGGAAAGCTCGAGCTGGCCGGCCGGCTCCAGGGTCACCGAGGCCTTGTCCTGCACCAGCGCGATCAGCTTCCCGTCCTCTTCCACCCGCTGCCAGCCGAACCGGGCGATGCCTTCCAGCACTGCGCGGATGCCACGCTCGCCCTCGTAGGGCGGCGGTAGCAAATCCTCGTGGCGGAAACCGAACTTCTCGTGCTCGGTGCCGATACGCCAGGCCTCGCGCGGCTTGGCGCCGGCGGCGAGGTATTCGACGAGGCTGGTGCGGCCCTCGATGGGCAGGGAAGGCGCGGTACTGGGGCCGGACATGCAAGGGCTCATCAAATCGGGGCGAACCCACCGACGATGGGGGCGCAGGGCAGGCGGCGCAAGCGCCGATCGTCAGGGGGCGGCCGGGGCGGCCGGGGCTGCCGGTGCCTCCAGCCGCAGCCAGCCCGCCACCACGGCCCGCGCCTCCTCCACGCCGAGCCGGGAACTGGCCGAGAACAGCTGGACCCCGACGCCCGCGCCGCGGAAGGCTCCGAGTTCGCTCCGCACCCGGGCCAGGGTCCTGGCCTGCTCGC
>BPKK01000018.1 GCA_026005095.1 Silanimonas sp.
GAGCCTGGCCAGCGCCTGACCACGGAGCAGAGCGACCATGCTAGGGTCACCAGGATCCCCAGAGGCATCGAAATCGGCCTCTGCCTGCGAGAGCACTTCGAGGGCGCGCTGCGGAGCGCCGGCCTTGGTCTCGACGCTGGCGAGAGCAAGCCGGGCATAACCACAGTCGCCGTAGCTCTCATTCGCAGCGCAGAGCTCGAGGACTTCACCCAGCACCCGGCGTGCGTCCTCATAGCGGCCGGTTTCCTCGAACAGATAGCCGAGTTGCAACAGGCTGATGAGTCTGAGAACCCAGTCATCCTGCACCGTGGGCAGGGCGAGGCTGCGCCGCAGGTATTCCTCGGCCTGCCCGTACTCGCCCATGCGGCGGTAGGCGATGCCGACGTTCTGCAACACAGTGGCATTGAGCGCCTCCTCCCCCAAGGCTTCCAGTAGGTGCTGGGCCTCGAGGGCATCGGACAGAGCACGACCGAAGCCGCCGTTCAGAGATTGGGCGCCGGAGCGCGACGACAGCAATGAACCAAGCAGTAAGTCGTTGCCGCTGGCGCGGGCCTGTTCCACGGCAAGGTCGTAGTCGGCCAGCACCACTTGGGGCGTGCTGTTGTTGGGGCGGTAAATGCCGCGGCAGAGGTAGAGCAGGGCGAGGTTCGTCGGATCCGGCGCCACCTCGGCCTGTTCCGCGGCGAGCAGGGCCTCGGCATGGCGCAGGGCCTCGCGGCGGTTGGCCTGCGGGGCGGAACAGGTGGCAGCCTCGAAACGGCGCAGGCGGAAGCGGTCGCCTTCCGGGACCAGGGCGCGCAGACGGGCGATCCGCGGCGCGGCCTCGGCCGGGGTGCCCCCCAGGCCTTCGCGGAGGCTCTGCGCGAAGGCCGTATCGAAGGCGGCCGCATCCGCCGACGGGGCACCGCCCCGTTCGCCATCTGCGGCCGGGGCGGCGGCATGGAGGCGGCAGGCGGCCAGCAGGGCGAGCAGGAGAACGGTGATGCCGAGGCGCTGCATGGGCTTCCCCCGAGGAATCGCCCCATCTTGACGGCATCCGCCACGAAAACAAGCCACCCGACCGAAGCCGGGGGGCAGCCGCATCGAGGCGGGGGAGGCCTTAGGCCGCTTCGGCCTCGGCGAGGCGGGGGCCGTGCAGCAGGGCCTGGCGCACCGCATCGACGATGAGCTCGGCCTCGGCGCTGCCCACGGCGAACACCGGGGTGAAGCGCAGCGAGTTCGTGCCGCCGTGGATCACGTTCACCCCGCGCTCGCGGATGTACTCCTCGGTGCTGCCGGCGCCATAGCACTTGTAGTGCGGGGCGATCTCGCAGGAGAACAGCAGGCCGGTGCCCTGCACCCTGGTGATGCTGCCGGGCGGCAGCTCGGCCTTCAGCGCCTCCAGGCGGGCGAGGAACTCGGCGCCGCGGGCGCGGATGTTGGCGCGCAGCTCGGGGGTGAGCAGGCCCAGCGTGGCCGCGGCGGTGTCCATGGCGCGCGGGTTGGCGGTCATGGTGTTGCCGTAGGTGCCGCGGCGGTAGAGCGAGGCCGCGCGCTCGGTGACGGCGAGGATCGACATCGGGAACTGCGCGGCGTTCAGCGCCTTGGAGTAGGTCTCCATGTCCGGCGCCTCGAGGCCCTCGAAGCCCGGGTAGTCGACGATCGAGAGCACGCCATGGGCACGCAGGCCGGCCTGGATGCTGTCGATGAGCAGCAGGGTGCCGTGCTCCCTGGTGAGGCGGCGGGCCTCGGCGTAGAACTCGGGCGGCAGGGCGCGGCCCGGGTCGCCTTCGCCCATCACCGGCTCGAGGAACATGGCCTCGAAGTACCAGCCATTGGCCTCGGCATCGGCGAAGGCCTGGCGCAGCGCCTCGATCGAGTAGGGCTCGATGGTGACGAGCTGGTCGGCGTGGTGCTTGTGGCTGGCGAGGTGCTGGGCGTAGGTCTTGCGGCTGGAATCCGAGTACAGGGCCGGCAGCTCGGTACGGCCGTGGAAGGCGCCCTTGATGGCGAGGCGCTTCACCCGCTTGCCGGCATGGCGGCCGCCCGGGTCGGTGTGGAGCTTGGTGTTGACGTCGGCGATGCGTCCGGCCAGCGACACCGCCTCGGAGCCGGAGTTCAGCGCCAGGAACTTCGCGTAGGGGCAGCCGCCGCGGGTATGGCCGATCTCGGCGCGCAGGGCGCGCTCCAGCCGCAGGTGGCTGAGCGAGGGGGTCATGATGTTGGCCATCACCTGCGGCCTGGCCATGGCCGAGAGCACGGCGAAGGGCGTGTGGCCGAAACCGAGCATGCCATAGCCGCCGCAGTCATAGATCACCGCGCCCTTGAGCGTGACGATCCAGGGGCCGCGCGCGGCCAGCGCCACGTAGGGGTTCACCGCGTCGTCGGGGTAGAAGTTGAGGAAGCCGCCCTGTGCCAGCGCGATCTGCTCCGCCTCGCCGAGATCCAGCAGCTCCGGGAACTCGGCCTTCACCGCCGCGTACGCCTCCAGCGCGGCCTCGACGGCGGCGGACAGCTGCGGATGGGTGGCGGAGAAGCGCTCGATGACCTCGTCGGAAAGGCCGGGGGTGCGGGCGGTGCCCGGGTGGGCGCGGAGCGGGTGCAGGCGTGCGGCGAGGCTCATGGAAACTCCGTGTGGGCGGGAAACGAAAACAGCGCCAAGGCGGCGCTGGGTGCTGTTTTCCTTTGGAGAACAACGGCTTGGCCCGATGCTAACACTGCCGGCGGGGGGCGGTAAGCCCCACTGCTTCAAACGTGTGAATGAGGATGGCCCTCGCGATGACAGCTGTCATGCCATCGGGCTGACGCCGGCCACTGGGGCGCGGGGGCGAGGCGCGGGAATCTGGGCTCCCCCGTTTCGAGCCGATCATCATGCCTGCCCTCCACGCTGCTCCCCGCTCGCTGTCCGAGGCCCCCGTCCTGGCCCGTCTCGCTGGCATTCGCCACCGCTACGGCGCCGTCACCGCCCTCGATGGCCTCGATCTTTCCCTGCATGCCGGCGAGGTGCTGGCCCTGCTGGGGCCGAACGGCGCCGGCAAGAGCACTGCCATCGGCCTGCTCACCGGCCTGTTGCGGGTGCAGACGGGACGGGTGGAGCTTTGCGGCGGCGACCCTCGCGATCCGGCACGGCGGCAGGCCCTGGGCGCCATGCTGCAAGCGGCTCAGTTGCCTGAGACCTTGACGGTGCGCGAACTGCTGCAGCAGGCCAGCGCTGCCTATACCCGGCCGTGTCCGGAGGCCGAAACCCTGGCGCTCGCCGGGCTCGAGCCCCTGGCCCGGCGCCGCTACGGGGCGCTCTCGGGCGGGCAGCAGCGGCGGGTACAGTTCGCCCTTGCCATCTGCGGCCGGCCGCGGGTGGTGCTGGTGGACGAGCCCACCACCGGCCTCGATGCCGAGGCCCGGCGCGCCTTCTGGGCGGTGTTGCGCAGCCTGCGCGAGGCCGGCGCGGCCCTGCTACTCACCACGCATTACCTCGAGGAGGCCGATGCCCTAGCCGACCGGGTGGTGGTGCTGCGCGCGGGGCGCATCGTCGCTGAGGGCACGCCGCGCCAGCTCAAGGCGCGCAGCGGCGTGGCCCGCCTGCGGGCGGTGAGCGCCCTCGATCTGGCCGAGGTGGCGAGCCTGCCCGGCGTGCTCGAGGCCTGGCGCGAGGGCGCGGTGCTGCAGGTGCGCTGCCGCGACGCCAGCGCACTTGCCCGCGAACTGCTGGCCCGCGATGCCGCGCTCAGCGGTCTGGAAATCCAGTCGGCCAGCCTCGAGGAGAGCGTGCTCGGGCTCGTCGCCGGCGATGCCGCCATGCAGCATGCGGAGGCCGGGGCATGAACACCGCCGTCCTGTCCTTGCCGTCGCGCCGCCTGCTGCGCTTGCAGGCCCTCGAAATCCGCAATGCCCTGCTCGAGGTCTGGCGCCTGCCGTCCTTCGCCCTGCCCACGCTGCTGTTTCCCCTGCTGTTCTACGGGCTCTTCGGTCTGCTGCTGCCGAGCAGGACCGGCAGCGCCGCGCCGGCCCACTACCTACTCGCCACCTATGGCGCCTTTGGGGTGATCGGCCCGGCCCTGTTCGGTTTCGGCGTCGGCATGGCAATGGACGAGGAGCGCGGCTGGCTGCGACTGCGGCGCGTCTCGCCCATGCCGATGGCGGTGTATTTCCTCGCCCGCATTGCCACCGGCATGGTGTTCGCGCTGACCGTGGTGCTGCTCCTCAGCGCCCTTGCCGCCCTGGCCGGCGGGGTGCGGCTGGAACCCTGGCGCTGGGCCCTGCTCTGGGCAACGCTGGTGCTCGGCACGCTGCCCTTCAGTGCGCTTGGACTTCTGGTGGGCTCGCTGGTGCCGGCCCGGAGCGCGGTGGCGGTGGTGAACCTCATCTACCTGCCCATGTCCCTGCTTTCCGGTCTCTGGGTGCCCATCCTGTTCTTCCCCGAGGGGCTGCAGCGCTTCGCCCTCGCCCTGCCGGCCTTCCACCTCGGCGATCTCGCCCTCGCCATCGTCGGCATCGGCGAGGCCAACGTGCTGCTCTCGCTCACCGTGCTGGCCGGTTCGGGACTGCTTTTCCTGGGCCTCGCGCTCGCCGTACAGCGTCGCCGCCGCGGCTAGACTCGCCCCATGCGCACCTCCTCGCCCCAGGCCATCGGCCATTCCCCCGCGGATTCCACCCCAGAGCCCTGCGACGCCCTGCGCGAGCGCCTCGCCGTCGAGCCCGGCAGCGCGTCGCAGCGGGCCTGGCGCCAGCTCAACCTGGTCTATCTCGTCTTCGTCTTCCTGCCGCTCATCTGGGTTCGGGGCGAGGTGTTGCCGGCACTCGGCGCCACCCTGCTGGCCGTGGCCCTGTTCCTGCCGGTGTACTGGAAGGGCTACGAACTCGAGGGGCGGGCGGCATGGGGCGCGGCGCTGGCGATGGCGGCGCTGGGCTTCGCCCTCACTCCTTGGAATCCGGGCGGCAACACCTTCCTCGTCTACGCCTTCGCCAGCCTCGGCTTCTCCCAGCCCTGGCGCGCAGCCGCGGGCGGGGCGCTGGTGCTGATGCTGCTCTACGCTGGCTGGCTGCTGGCCCTGGGCCTGCCCATGCCCTTCGCCATCGGTCCCATCATCATCGGCGGTGCGGTGCTGGCTGGCGCGATCCTCGGCCGGCGCGAAATGCAGCGCAACGAGCGCCTGCGCCTCACCCAGGCCGAGGTGGAGCGCCTGGCCCGCGTGGCCGAGCGCGAGCGCATCGCCCGCGATCTGCACGATCTGCTCGGGCACACCCTGAGCGTGGTGGCCATGAAGAGCGAACTGGCGCGCAAGCTGGCCGAACGCGACGGCTCGGCGGCGGCGGCGCATATCGGCGAAGTGGAGCAGGTGGCGCGCGAGGCCCTGAAGCAGGTACGCGAGGCGGTGAGCGGCATGCGCTCGGCCCAGCTGGCGGTGGAGCTGGTGAACGCCCGCCTTGCGGCGCTGGCGGCCGGCTTGGAGTTCGAGGCCCGGGTGGATCCGCTGCCGCCGCTCGACGCCGCGCAGGAGAACGCGCTCGCCATGGCCCTGCGCGAGGCTGTCACCAATGTGCTGCGCCATGCCCGGGCCTCTCGCATCGAGGTGGAGCTGGCGCGCGAGGGCCGGGAGCTGCGGCTTGACGTGCAGGATGATGGTCGCGGCTGCCGGGGTGCACCCGGCAACGGCCTCTCCGGCATGCGCGAGCGCGCCGGCGCCCTGGGCGGCCAGGTGATGCTCGAAGCTTCGCCAGGCACGGGGCGCGGCACCCGGCTGCGCTTCGTGCTGCCCCTGGACGGGCGGCGGGCGGGCGAGGGGGCGCGGGCATGATCCGCCTCGTGCTGGCCGAGGACCAGGCCCTGCTGCGCGGCGCGCTCGCTGGCCTGCTCTCCCTCGAGTCCGATATCGAGGTGGTGGCCGAAGCCGGCGATGGCGACGTCGCATGGAAGGCCGTGCAGCAGCATCGCCCGGACCTCCTGCTCACCGACATCGAGATGCCGGGCCTCACCGGCCTCGACCTCGCGGCCAAGGTGAAAGAGGCCGGCCTGCCCACCCGCGTGGTCATCGTCACCACCTTCGCCCGCGGCGGTTACCTGCGCCGTGCGCTGGAGGCCGGCGTGCGCGGCTACCTGCTGAAGGACGCGCCGGTCGAGACCCTGGCCCGTGCCCTGCGCGACGTGCACCGCGGCGGCCGCGCCATTGCCCCGGAGCTGGCGGTGGACGCCTGGCGCGAGGAGGCCGATCCACTCACCGAGCGCGAGCGTACCGTGCTGCGGCTTGCCGGCGAGGGCCTGTCCTCGCAGGACATCGCCGAACGCCTTCACCTCTCCAATGGCACCGTGCGCAATTATCTGAGCGAGGCCATCGGCAAGCTCGGTGCGGCCAACCGCGTCGAGGCGCACCGCCTCGCGCGGCAGAAGGGCTGGCTCTAGGCCGGTCGCGCCTCAGGCGAAGTCGGCATCCAGCACGATGCGGTAGCGCGCCTTGCCGGCGTGCAGGTGCTCGAAGGCCTCGTTGATCCGTGACATCGGGAAGCGTTCCACCTGCGGGGCGATACCGTGCCGGGCGCAGAACTCCAGCATCTGCGCCGTGGTGGCCGGGCTGCCCAGCGGCGAGCCGCTGATCGACTTCTGCCCGCCGATCAGGGCGAAGGCCGGCACCGGCACCGGCTCCAGCACCGCTCCCACGAAGTGCAGGCGGCCATTCGGCGCGAGTGCCGACAGATAGGCGCCCCAGGGCAGGGTGACATTGGCGGTGACGAGGATGAAATCGAAGTGCCCGGCCTCTTTCGCCAGCGCCTTCGCATCGGTGCTGACCACCGTGCGGTGTGCCCCGAGCCGGATCGCTTCCTCGTGCTTGCTCTCGCTGGAGGTGAACGCGGTGACCTCGCAGCCCCAGGCCTTGAGGAACTGCAGGGCGAGGTGGCCAAGACCGCCGATGCCGACCACGCCGACGCGATCCGTCGGCTTGATGCCGAAATGCGCGATCGGGCCGAACACGGTGATGCCGCCGCAGAGCAGGGGGCCCGCGCTGGCGGCGTTTACGCCCTCGGGAATCGGCGTGGCCCAGACCCAGTGCGCGCGCACGCGCTCGCCAAAGCCGCCATGGCCGGAGACGATGAGCCCGCTCGATTTCCCGCAAACGTTGTGGTGGCCCGAGAGGCACTGCTCGCAGGCCATGCAGCTGCTCTGGAACCAGCCGATGCCCACCCGGTCACCGACCTTGACGCGCTTGGCTTCCGGGCCGACGGCGACGACGCGGCCGATGGCCTCGTGGCCCGGCACCAGCGGGTAGCGGGCATTGCCCCAGTCGTTGTTCACCATGCTGAGGTCGGAGTGGCACAGGCCGCAGTGCTCGACCTGCACCTCGACGAACTCGGGCGGCAGTGGGCCAGGCTCGTACTCGAAGGCCTCGAGGCGGCCCTTCGGGGCGGTGGCGGCATAGGCACGGATGGGCATGGCAGGCTCCGGGAAAGGGGAAATCAGGGAGAAGTATGCGATTGCACGCCGGCACGGGAATGTCGAATGTCGGGGTGAGAGCGCGGTGATGGTAGCCCGGCGCGTACAATCGCCCCCCCCGCGCCTTACGGCGCCTGCTGGAGGAGCGGCCTGTCAAGCCGGTCCATGAAGAAGTCCGATTTCGCCTATGAACTGCCGCCGGAGCTGATCGCCCAGGCGCCGCTGCCGGAACGTTCCGCCTCCCGTCTGCTGCATGTGCCGCCCGCTCCGGCGCCTTTCGAGGACCTCGGGGTGCGTGATCTGCCGGGCCTGCTGCGCCCCGGCGACCTCCTGGTCTTCAACGACACCCGGGTGATCCCGGCGCGGTTGTTCGGCCGGAAGGCCACCGGTGGGCGGGTCGAGATCCTGCTCGAGCGCGTCACCGGGGCGCACGAGGTGCGGGCGCAGGTGGGCGCGAGCAAGTCGCCGAAGCCGGGCAGTACGATCACCCTCGACGAGGGCACGGTGCTCACCGTGCTGGGCCGCGAGGGCGAGTTCTACCGCCTGCGCTTCGAGACCGCCGAGCCGCTGGAGAAGGTGCTGCTGCGCGCCGGCCGCATGCCGCTGCCGCCCTACATCCAGCGCGAGGCCGACATCCGCGACGACGAGCGCTACCAGACGGTGTTCTCGAAACACGTGGGCGCGGTGGCCGCGCCCACCGCCGGCCTGCATTTCGACGAGGCCCTGCTAGGGGCGCTGCAGGCGCGCGGCATCGCCTTCGGCCATATCACCCTGCATGTGGGCGCGGGCACCTTCCAGCCGATGCGCGCCGAGCACGTGAAGGACCACGTGATGCATAGCGAGTGGCTGAACGTGGGCGCGGAGCTCTGCCAGCAGATCCGGCAGACCAAGGCCCGAGGCGGGCGGGTGGTGGCGGTGGGCACCACGGTGATCCGCGCGCTGGAGACGGCCTGGCGCGAGGGCGAGGTGCTGCCCTTCGCCGGCGATACCCAGATCTTCATCACCCCGGGCTACCGCATCCGTTCGGCCGATGCCCTGTTCACCAACTTCCACCTGCCGGAATCGACGCTGATGATGCTGGTGAGCGCTTTTGCCGGGCACGACCGCATCATGGCCGCCTACCGCCATGCGGTGCAGCAGCGCTACCGCTTTTTCAGCTATGGCGATGCGATGCTGCTCTGGCCCCCGGCGGAGGCGGGCGCATGAGCCGCATGCAGTTCCAGACGCTCGGCCAGGACGGCGCGGCCCGGCGCGGCCGCATCACGTTCCCGCGCGGCAGCATCGAGACGCCGGCCTTCATGCCGGTGGGCACCTATGGCACGGTGAAGGCCATGCGCCCAGCGGAGCTCGAGGCCATCGGCGCCGAGATCATCCTCGGCAACACTTTCCACCTCTACCTGCGGCCCGGCCTCGAGGTAATCGAGGCCCATGGCTCGCTGCATGGCTTCACGCAGTGGCAGCGCCCCATCCTCACCGACTCGGGTGGCTTCCAGGTCTTCTCGCTGGCGCACAGGCGCAAGATCACCGAAGCCGGCGTCACTTTCGCCTCGCCGGTGGACGGAGCCCGGGTCTTCCTCGGACCGGAGGAGAGCATGCACATCCAGCGCGTGCTGGGCTCGGACATCGTGATGATCTTCGACGAGTGCACGCCCTACCCGGCCACCGAGGCGGTGGCCCGGAAATCGATGGAACTCAGCCTGCGCTGGGCCGAGCGCTCGAAGCGGGCGCATGAGGGAAACGACGCGGCCTTGTTCGGCATCGTGCAGGGGGGCGTTTACCCCGAGTTGCGTACGCGTTCCGCCGAGGGCCTGAAGGCCATTGGCTTCGACGGCTATGCGGTGGGCGGTCTTGCGGTGGGTGAGCCTGCCGAGGAGCGCGAGCGCACCCTGGAAGCGATCTGCCCGCAGTTGCCGGAGGACAGGCCGCGCTACCTGATGGGCGTGGGCAAGCCCGAGGACATCGTCGAGGCCGTGGCCCGCGGGATCGATATGTTCGACTGCGTGATGCCCACCCGGAACGCCCGCAACGGCCACTACTTCACCGATTTCGGCCAGGTGCGCATCCGCAACAGGCGCTACGAGCACGATCTGCGGCCGATCGAGCCGGGCTGCGACTGCGCCACCTGCACAGGGGGCTTCACCCGCAGCTATCTGCGGCATCTCGACCGCTGCAACGAGATCCTGGCCTCGATGCTGGCCACCACCCACAACCTGCGCTACTACCTCAGGCTGATGGAGCGCATCCGGGCGGCGATCGAGCAGGGGCGTTTCGCTGAGTTCCGCGAGGCCTTCTACCGCGCCCGGGCGGCCGGCGAACCGGCCTGAGCCGGCTCCCAGGGGGGCGGGCCGCCCAGGGGGCGGGCCGGCGGAGCGGGGGCGTGGCATACTTCCCGGCTGTTTCGGTCTGCTGGAAGCCGCACGCCCATGTCCCTGCTCGATCTCCTCATTCCTGCCGCCCATGCCCAGGCCGCCGGTGCCCCGGCCCAGCCCAGCCCGTGGCCCAGCTTCATCCTGCTCGCCGCGGTCTTCGTGCTGATGTATTTCATGATGATCCGGCCGCAGATGAAGCGGCAGAAGGAACACCGGCAGATGGTCGAGAAGCTGGCCAGGGGCGACGAAGTGATCACCAGCGGCGGCATCGCCGGCCGAATCGAGGAGGTGGGCGAGAGCTTCCTCACCGTCGAGATCGCCGAGGGCATCCGCATCCGCCTGCAGAAGGGTGCCATCAATGCCGTGCTGCCCAAGGGTACCTTGAAGTCGCTCTGAGCCGTCCCCACCCCCCGGCTTCCTGCCGGATCCACATGGCTGGCGCCAGCCGGCCTGAACCACGCCCATGCTCGAATACCCCCGCTGGAAATTCATCCTGGCCGCGCTGATCCTGGTGCTGAGCACCCTGTACGCGCTGCCCAACCTCTACAAGCAGGATGCGGCGGTGCAGATCACCGCCAACCGCGGCTCGGTGGTGGATGCCGCCCTGCGTGACCGGGTGGCTGGCCTGCTGGATACCGCCGGCATTCCTTACAAGTCGGTGGCCGAGGAGGGCGGCAACCTGCTGGTCAGGCTTTCCAGCGATGACCAGCTGCGTGCCGCGCAGCTGCTGCGATCCGAGTTCGAGGGTGGCTATACGGTGGCGCAGAATCTCGCCTCCACCGTGCCGCGTTGGCTCGAGCTGATCGGTGCCCGGCCGATGCTGCTCGGCCTCGACCTGCAGGGCGGCGTGCACTTTCTGCTGCAGGTGGACCAGAAAGCCGCACTGGAGAAGCGCGAGTCTGCCTATGCCGAGCAGATCCGCGTGGTGCTGCGCGAGCAACGCATCGGCGCCCAGGAAGTACTGGTGCGCCCGAATGACATCCTGGTGCGCCTGAGCCGGGCCGAGGACCTCTCGCGGGCGATGGCGCGGGTGGCCGCCGACGCCCCGGAGTTGACTCTGCAGCCGCTTTCCGGCAGCGCCGGCCCCGGCTTCACCGCCGCATTGCCGCCGGCTGCCGTGCAGGCACTGCTCACTGAAACCATCAATCAGAACGCGGCCATCCTGCGCAACCGCATCAACGCGCTGGGCGTGGCCGAGCCGATCGTGCAGCGCCAAGGCGACTCGCGCATCGTGGTACAGCTGCCGGGCGTGCAAGACACCGCGCTGGCCAAGCGGGTGATCGGCGCCACCGCCACCCTCGAATACCGCGCCGCCCTGCTCACCGGCACCGACGCCATCGAGGCCGAGCGCACCGGCCGCATTCCGCCGGAGGGTCGGCTCTACTACATGCGCGAGCGCGCGCCGGACGGCAGCCGTATCCCGGTGGTGCTGGCCAAGCGGGTGATCGCTTCCGGCGACCAGCTGGTGGCCGCCACCTCGATCACCGACCCGGAAACCGGCACGCCGGGCGTGTCGGTGACGCTGAACGCTTCCGCCGGCCAGCGCATGTTCGAGTTCACCTCGCAGAACGTCGGCAAGCCGATGGCGGTGGTCTACATCGAGCGCACCCCTGAGGTGCGCACCGTCGATGGCCAGGAGGTGCGCAGCACGCGGGTGACCGAGGAGGTCATCTCGCTCGCTACCATCCGCGGCGTGTTCGGCCGCCAGTTCCAGACCACCGGCCTCGAGAGCCCGGCCGAGGCCCAGCAGCTCGCCCTGCTGCTGCGCTCGGGCGCGCTCGCCGCGCCGATGGAGTTCGTCGAGGAGCGCATCATCGGTCCTAGCCTCGGTGCCGAGAACATCGAGCGCGGCGTGAAGACCATTGTCGCCTCCTTCCTCATCGTGCTGGTGTTCTTCCTCGTCTACTACCGCATGTTCGGGTTGGTGACGAACCTCGCCCTGCTGATCAACCTGCTGATGCTGGTGGCCATCATGTCGATCATGGGGGCCACCATGACGCTGCCTGGCCTGGCGGCGATCGCGCTCACCGTGGGGTTGTCGGTGGACGCCAACGTGCTGATCAACGAGCGCATCCGCGAGGAGCTTCGGGCCGGTAACACGCCGCTCAACTCCATCGTAGTGGGCTACGAGAAGGCTTCGGGTACCATCTTCGACGCCAACATCACCACCCTGCTGGCGGGCGTGGCGCTGTTCGTGTTCGGCACCGGCCCGATCAAGGGCTTCGCCATCGCGCTCATCATCGGCATCCTGACCTCGATGTACACCGCCGTCTCGGTGTCGCGCGGCATCGTCACCCTGATCTATGGCGGCCGCCGGAAGCTGGCCGGCCTGGCCATCTGACCGGAGTCTCCGCGTGTTCCGCCTCATTCCCTACCAGACCAACATCGACTTCCTGCGCCTGCGCTGGGTATGGCTTGCCATCGGCCTCGGGCTGATGCTGGCCTCGGCGCTGCTGATTCCTTTCAAGGGTTTCAACTTCGCGCTCGATTTCACCGGCGGCACCGTGGCCGAGCTGCGCTTCGAGCAACCGCCGGACCTCGAGCAGCTGCGCGCCAGGCTCACCGCCGAGGGCTTCAGCAGCCCGGTGGTGCAGACTTTCGGCTCGGATCGCGACGTGATCGTGCGCCTGCAGCCGCGCCCGCAGGACGTGGAGGGCGGCGCCGAGGCCATGGCGGCGGCCGGCGGCATCATCGCCGATGTGCTGAGTACGCCGGACAACCGCGCCACCGTGGTGCGATCCGACTTCGTCGGACCGCAGGTGGGCCGCGAGCTGGCCGAGAATGGCCTGCTGGCGCTCGGCTTCGTGGTGATCGGCTTCCTCGTCTACATCACGGTGCGATTCGAGTGGAAGTTCGCGGTGGCTGCCATCATCACCTCGCTGCACGACGTGCTGCTGGTGCTGGGCTGGTTCTCGCTCAACGGCCACGAGTTCGACCTCTACGTGCTGGCCGGCGTGCTCTCGGTGATGGGCTACTCGATCAACGACACCATCGTGATCTTCGACCGCGTGCGCGAAAACTTCCGCAGCATGCACAAGGTGGAGCCGGTTAAGGTGCTGAACAACGCCATCAACGGCACGCTCTCGCGCACCATCATCACCTCGCTGGCCACCTTCCTGTCGGTGTTCGCGCTCTACCTGTTCGGCGGCGCCAGCCTGCGGGGCATGGCCGAGTCGCAGATGGTGGGCATCGTCGTCGGCACGTTGTCCTCGATTTTCCTGGCTTGCCCGCTGCTGCTGTGGATGAACGTGAACAAGCAGGATCTGCTTCCGAAAGCGCGCGATACCTCGGATCTCGACCGCCGTCCCTGAGGCCGGGCTGCCCGTGCTTCACGACGAAGGCCGCGGAAACCCTGCGGCCTTCGTCGTTTTCGCGCCTGCGGTCGCCGTGGCGTGAGGCCCAGGGGCGGGGCGTTCAGCCAGGCGTGCCGGCGGGGTTCAGCGGCGGCGGGGCGAAGCTGGCCAGCCAGCCGCTCTCCTGCACCGCCTTCTGCACTCGGTCCACGACTTTCATCGGGCCGGCGATCACCTGGCCTTCGAACAGCATCTTCTCGGAGCGCCCGCGAAAATCGCAGGCGCGGCCGCCGGCCTCGCGCACCAGCAGGATGCCGGCGGCGATGTCCCAGGGCTTCACCCCGGCCTCGAAGTAGCCGTCGCAGCGGCCGGCCGCCACCCAGGCGAGGTCGAGGGCGGCAGAACCGCTGCGGCGCACGTCCTCGGCCTCGGCCAGCAGCATCTCGATGGCCTTGAGCTGCGGCGCGAGGCGCTTGCGCTCGCGCGGCGGGAAGCCGCTCACCAGCACCGCGCCGGGCAGCTCGCGCTGGGTGTTGAGGCGCAGGCGGCGGTCGTTCAGCACCGCGCCCGAGCCGCGGCTGGCGCAGAACAGCTCGTTGCGCAGCGGATCGTAGATGACGGCATCGGTCGGCTCGCCGTTGTCGACGAGGGCGATCGAGACACAGAAGTGCGGGATGCCGCGCAGGTAGTTCGAGGTGCCGTCGAGCGGATCGACGACGAAGGTATGGCGGCCCTTGCCGGTCTGGCCGGTTTCCTCGCCGAGGATGGCGTAGTCGGGGTAGGCGCGCTTGAGCTCGCGTATGATCTCGCGCTCGGCCAGATCATCGACTTCACTGGCATAGTCCTGGCGGGCCTTCTCGACCACGTTGAGGCTGTCGAGGCGCGCCATGTTGCGCAGCAGGACGTTGCCCGCGGCGCGCGCGGCCTTGACCATGACATTGACGACAGGGTTCTGCATGCACTGCCCGCCTCTTATCCGCCTGGTTGAAGAAGAACATCGGCCCGGTCCGTGCCGGGCCGGCGCGGAGTGTACCCGTTTTCCCGGAGGCTGCCTTGCGCGTGCTTGAACGGGTGCGGATGGTGCTGGTGGGCACCCAGCATCCGCGCAACATCGGTTCGGCGGCACGGGCCCTGAAGACCATGGGCTTCCAGACCCTGCACCTGGTGGCGCCGGAGCGCTTTCCGCATCCCGAGGCCCATGCCCTCGCCGCCGGCGCCGACGACCTGCTCGACGGGGCGCGGATCAGTGCCACGCTGGCCGAGGCCGTGGCCGGCTGCACCCTGGTGTTCGGCAGCACCGCCACCCAGCGCGCCGTGCCGATGCCCGAATACAGTCCGCGCGAGGCCGCAGCCCGTCTTCTGGAGGCTGCCGGGCAGGGGGAGGTGGCGCTGGTGTTCGGCCCCGAGCGTACCGGCCTCGAGAACGTCGAGCTGCAGCAGTGCCACGCCTCGGTGTGTATCCCCACCGATCCCGGATTCACCTCGCTCAATCTCGCTCAGGCGGTGCAGGTACTGGCCTATGAGCTGCGGTTGGCGGCCCTGGAGCGCGAGGGCCGGGAGGTGGTGCGCCCGCCGCTGGAGGTGCGCCGGCCAGCCACCCATGACGAGCTGGAGCGCTTCTTCGCCCATCTCGACGAGACCCTGCGTGACATCGACTTCCACAAGGGCCGCAGCGGGGTGACGGTGATGCGTCGCCTGCGCCGGCTGTTCCTGCGTGCCGCCCCCGATGAGCGCGAGGTGCGCATCCTCCACGGCATTCTTGCGGATGCCCAGCGCATGGCCCGGCTGGCGCAAAGACGGGAATCACAATAATCGTCAAACCGTGTCACACTCAGCGGGTTTCCGTTTCCCAAGGTCGAGGATGGACGGGCGGTACCGCTTCTGCTTCTGCGCATTCGCACTGATGGTGTTCATGGCCCTGGCCGCGGCGGCCCGGGCTGAATCCGGCATCCTCGTCCTCGGCCGTATCAGCGATGATCCGCAGCGCCATTACGACCAGCTGAAGCCCTTGCTCGACTACGTTGTGCCGCGCATGGCCGATGTCGGCATCCGCGAAGGACGCATCCTGATGGCCCCGGATGCCTCGCGCATGACGAGCTACCTGCGCCATGGTCGGGTGGACTGGGTGACCGAGACGGCCGGCAGTGGCCTTCTGCTGATCGACCGCGCCGGCGCCCTGCCGGTGCTGTTCACCGAGCGCGATGGCGTGCGTTATTACCGCTCGGTGCTGTTCGTGCGCCACGACTCGGCGGTGCAGGGTCTGCGCGACCTGCGCGGACGGAGGCTGGCGCTGCAGCGTCCGGGCTCCACCAGCGCCTACCTGTTGCCGGCGATCACCCTGCTCGACCATGGAGTGCCGATGGAAATCCTGCCGAGCCCGGCCGACCATCCGCGCCCCGGCAGTGTGGGCTATGTGTTCGCCAACTCCGAGGCCAACATCGCCACCTGGGTGCTGAAGGGCGTGGTGGACGCCGGGGCCTTCAGCGAGGTGGACTTGGAGCAGCTCCGCGCCCAGGATCCGCGGGCGGGGTCCTTGCGGGTGGTGGGCCGCAGCCCGCAGGCGCCACGGGCGATGGAGCTGGTGCGCCCGGATCTCGATGCGCGGGTACGGCGGCGCCTCACCGATGTGCTGGCCGCCGCGGCCGAGGACCCGGAGGCAGCGCCGGCGCTGCGGCGTTTCTTCGGCACCACCGCCTTCCTGCGCCCGGAGCCGGCCGACCTCGCCGCCCTCGCGGTGCTGGCCGATGCCGCCCGCCGCACCCGGGAGGCCATCGAATGAGGATCCGCTGGACCCTGCGCGCCCAGATGCTGGTCTGGGTGGGCCTGTGCGTGGGCACGATCGCCCTGGTGTTCGCCGGGCTGATCTGGCGCGAGCAGCGCAGCTTCAGCGCTATGCGCGAGGGCGGCGATGCGCTGGTGCTGGAACTGCTGCGTGACGGCCTCAGGCAGCGTGGCGATAGCCTCGCTGCGCAGCTCGCCGCCGCGGTGGCCAACCCGCTGTACTTCCTCGATCTCGACCGCATCGGCGAGTACGTGCGCAGCACCGGGCAGCAGGCCGACGTGGTGTACGTGCGGGTGGTGGACGCCGCCAGGCGCATCGTGCACGACGGCAGCCGCGACATCGCCCGCTTCGGCGAAATCGAAGCGGGCGCGGGTCGCCGACCCCCGGTACGCTGGGAGGGTGACCTGCTGCATCTCGAGGTGCCGGTGACCCTGGGCGAGCAGCGCATCGGCGCGGTACAGCTCGGGCTGTCGATGGCGCAGGGCCGGGTGGCGGCCCAGGCCTGGTCGCGCAGCGTCGAGCAGGCGCTCGCCAGTACCCGGGCGGCGCATGTGCAGTGGCTGCTCGGCGGCCTTGCCTGCCTGTTCGGGTTCGGCCTGGTCGGGTTGTATTCCCTGCGCAAGCGGGTGCTGAAGCCGATCCGCCTGCTGGCCGAGGCGGCCGCTGCGGTGGAGGCCGGGCGCTATGCCGAGGCCCGCGCCCTGCCGGTGCGCGATGACGAGATCGGCGACCTTACCCGGGTGTTCGTGCGTATGGCCGATTCGGTGGAGCGCCACGAGCGCGATATCCGCCGCATCGCCTACACCGATCCACTTACCGGCCTCGGCAACCGCCTCGCGCTTTCCGAATCGCTGGAATCGCGCCTGCTCACCCTGCAGGCCAGCAGCGGCGAGTTGGCGCTGTTGTTCATCGATCTTGACGACATCAAGCGGGTGAACGACACCCTCGGCCACTACATCGGCGACGAGCTGCTGGTCGAGGTGGCGGCGCGCATCCGCGAGGCCTGCGCGGCCGAAGACCTCGACGTGGTGGAGTTGGCGCGCTTCGGCGGCGACGAGTTCGTGGTGCTGTTCCCCGGCGCTGACGTGCGCCGGCGCGCCGAGGCCCTGGCGCGGCGTATCCTCTCCACCATTGCCCGGCCGTTGCCGCTCGGCGAACGCGATCTCGTGGTCTCGGGCTCGATCGGCATCACCGTGTTCCCCGAGGACGCCGCCTCGGCAGCACAGATGATGAAGAACGCCGATATGGCGATGTACCAGGCCAAGGCCGCCGGCAAGGGCTGCGTGCGCTTCTACTCGCGTGCCCTCGATGAGGCGGTGGAGCGCCGGGTGCGCCTCGAGCATGATCTGCGCGGGGCCTGGGAGCGTGGCGAAATGAGCCTTGCCTTCCAGCCGGTGTTCGACCTCACCGATGGCCGTGCGGTGGGCGCCGAAGCCCTGCTGCGCTGGAGCCATCCGCACCTCGGCCTGGTGCCGCCCTCGGTGTTCATCGGCATCGCCGAGGAGAGCGGCCAGGTGGAAGACCTGGGCCGCTGGGTGCTGGAGGAGGCGATGCGCGCCGCTGCGGGTTGGGAGGCGCCGGTTGGCGGGCGCGGGCCCTTCGTGGCGATCAACATCTCGCCGCGTCAGCTCGCCCGCGGCGACCTGCCGGAAACCGTGGAAGCCGTGCTCGCGCGCAGCGGTCTCGATCCGCGGCGCCTGCACCTCGAGCTCACCGAGACCGCCATCCTGCGCGACGAGGCCCAGGCCACCGCAGCCTTCACTCGCCTGCGTGCGGCCGGCGTGGGCGTGTGGCTAGACGATTTCGGCACCGGGTTTTCCGGCCTCTCGCACCTGCGCCGCGTGCCGGTGGACGGGGTGAAGATCGACCGTAGCTTCGTCACCGACCTCCTGCGCGACCCGAACGATCTCGCGCTCACCACCGGCGTCATCGCCATGGCCCACTCGCTCGGTGTCACGGTGGTGGCCGAGGGCATCGAGAACGAGGGCCAGCACGGCCTGCTGCGCGAGCGCGGCTGCCCCCTGGGGCAGGGCTTCTACCTCGGCAAGCCGATGCCCGGCGAGGAAGTGGCGCGGCTGTTCGGTTAGACCGGGAAGGCTTCAGCCGAAGAGGGCGCCGAGCCGCTCCACCAGCCCCGGCAGGCTGCGCAGCAGGCCGTCCGAGAACAGGGCCAGCAGGCCGATCTGCAGCAGCCCGAGCGCCCAGGCCAGGGCGAGGGCATGGCCGTCGCGCTCGATCAGGGCCACGGCATAGACCACCAGCACCAGGCCGAAGGGGTAGTTGGTGAGCGGGATCGGCAGGGCCAGCAGGAAACCCAGCACGAGCAGCAGAAGGCCGGTGAAGGCCCGCGCCGCGGGATGCTCGAAGACGCCGGTGCCGCGTGGGCGGCTGAAGCGTTCCAGCCAGTCCAGGGGGCGTGCCAGCCGGCGCTGGAAGCCGGCGAGATGACGGGCCTCGACGCGGCGGCGGCGCAGCCAGGCCGGCAGCCACGGGTGCTCGGCGAGGCAGAGCATCTGCAGGCCGGCGAACATCACCAGAGGGCCGCTGATGGCCCCGGCGCCGGCGGGCAGGGGCAGGAAGGCAGGGAGCACCGCCACCAGCAGGAACAGGCCATGGGCGCGTTCGCGGAAGCGGTCGAGCAGATCGCCGAGGCTTGGCGTGGCCGAGGGGTCGGCGGCGATGGCCTCGATCAGGCGGCGCGTGGTCCAGTCATCCTGCATGGCCGGCAGTGTGCCGTGGCCGGTATGACTGGCGGGTGGCTGGCATTCAGAGCAGGTCGCCGCCGGCCGAGAGCAGGCGCTCCATACGGTCGCCCTGGCCGCCGATCTGCAGGATCAGGCGATCGACCTCGGCGGCATCGAGGGCGTCGTAGGGGCGGTTCTCGCAGAGCTGCAGGTAGGGCACGCCGTCGAGCTCGCCGATCGCCAGCCAGCCCACCCGCGACTGCCAGTTGAAGGCCAGCATGCGCCGGGCGTCGATGCCGGTGATGGGGGCGATGATGGTGCTGGCGCGCAGGAAGCGGCGGCCGTCGTCGTCCTCGAGCTCGGCGAGGAACACGCTCTGGTGGCGCCGGCCGCCCTCCAGCGAGAGTTCAGCGCAGAGCACATAGGGCTCGTTGGTGGTCACGTGGAAGTTGGCCTGCACGTGGCCACGGATCTGTTCGAAGTTCTGCATGGCACCGCTCCCGGGAGGGGCTATCGTAGCGCCATGGCGAAGAGCGGGTATGACGAGGCGATCCGCGCGGTGATCCTGGCCATCCCGCCCGGCGAGGTGAGGAGCTATGCCGAGGTGGCCCGCCGTGCCGGCCTGCCGCGCGGCGCGCGCCGGGTGGCGCGGCTGCTGGCGGCGGAGGGAGACGCCGGCCTGCCCTGGCACCGTGTGCTGCGCGCCGATGGACGGATCGCCTTCCCGGCGGGAAGCCCCGGGCATGCCGAGCAGGTAGCGCGGCTGCGTGCCGAGGGGGTGCGGGTGGAGGGCGGCCGGGTGCGCCGGCCGCCTTCGCCGGAGTCCGGACTCGATGCGCTGCTCTGGGCGCCGCACGAGGCCTGAGGCCGCGGACCCAGCGCTGATGCAGCGCCGACCTCGGCCTGCCACGACCCCGGTATGATCGGCGGCCATCGTTCCCACCCGGAGTGTCCCGTGCCCCGTCTGCCGCCCGCTACGCTCTCCCTGCTTTGGATCATCACTGGCGGCTTCGTGCTGCAACTGCTGGCGGGGCCGGCAATGCTGCAGTGGTTCGCGCTCTGGCCGGTCGGCAGCGAGGCACTGGGCGGGCCGGGTTTCCTGCCCTGGCAGCTGCTGAGCTACGCCGCCCTGCACGGCGATTTCATCCATCTCTTCTTCAATGGGCTGATGCTCTGGATGCTGGGCGCGGTGCTGGAGAGCACCTGGGGCACCCGCCGCTACGTGCAGTTCGCCCTGGCCTGCGTCCTCGCCGCCGGCCTCACCCAGCTGGTGCTCGGCGCGCTCGGCGTGTTCCCGCCGCGGCCCACGGTGGGCATCTCCGGCCTGACCTTCGGCCTGCTGCTGGCCTACGGCATGATGTTCCCCAACCAGCAGCTGATGCTGCTGATCCCGCCGGTGCCGGTGCGGGCCAAGTACCTGGTGTTGATCTTCGCCGCCATCGCCCTGCTGATGGGCCTTTCCGGCGCCAGCGGCATCGCCCATTTCGCCCACCTCGGCGGCATGGCCGGTGGCTGGCTGATGATCCGTTACTGGCGCGGCCAGCCGCCCTTTGGTCGGCGCGGGCCGCGCATCGTGCGCTGAAAGCTGCCGGCGTGTGGCCCCCGGCGTGCGGGCGCAGGGGCGGGAGCGTCTCAGCGCCGCAGCAGCAGAAAGTCGGGGCTGGTGATGAGGCGCACTGCATCCAGCCGCGGGCGTGCGCCGGGCAGGGCGGCGAGGATGGCCTCGCGTTCCGCCTTCAGTGCCGCCACCTCGGCTTCGCCGACCGCCGGGTTCACCGCGGCCAGGGCCTCGAGGCGTGCGATCTCGGCCGAGAGCCGGCGCTCGGCCGCCTCGGCGGCCTCGGCGATGATTGCCGCGGCATCGCGGCGCACCGCGGTCTCGCAGGCCCCCAGCATCGGCGGCACCAGGCTGTTCAGCACCTTGCGCATCGGCGAGAGGTCGAACTGGCGCTCGCCGGCCCTGGCCCGCGAATCGGCGTCGGGCTCGAAGCCATGGCGGCGCTGCAGCCGGGTGTCGACCACCGCACGCAGCGGCATCGGCGGCAGGAAGCGGGCGATGTTGAGCGCGGCATCGGCGATGCACTCCAGCACGTACACCGCCTCCAGCAGGGCGGTCCGCGGCGGCAGGGTCTCGTCGATCAGCAGGCAGGCATTGCCGGTTTCGCTGCCGAGCAGTAGGTCCTGTGCGCCCAGCACCATCGGGTGGTCGGCGCGCAGGTAGAGCAGGTCGTCACGGGAAAGCGCGAGGCGGCGGTCGAAGGTAGCTTCGCGCGGCCCGGCCTTCAGCTCCTCGAAGCCGTCCACCGTGAGGTATTCCGGATCGAGCAGGAAACGCTCGTCGGCGAGCGGCTCGTTCTGGATACCGAAGGCCTCCAGCAGTTCCAGTATGGCCTCGCGGGAGGCGAGGTCGGCATCGTCGCCAGCCAGGGCGGCGGCGAGCTCGTCGGCATCGGCGCGCTGGCTGGCGCGCTCCAGCAGGCGGTCGCGGCCGCGGGCGATCTGCTCGGAGAGCTCGGCATGGGCTTTGCGGGTGGCGGCGAGCAGGGCTTCCACGGCCGGTTCGCGGCCGGCGGCATCGGCTTCCGCCAGTGCCACCAGTTCGTCGACGTGGCGGCGCAGCAGCTCGCGGCCATCAGGTACCACGCTGCGGAAGGCATCGAGGCCCTCGTGGTACCAGCGCAGCAGCACCTCCTGCGCGCTGCCGGCCACGGCGGCGGCATGCAGGTGCACGTCGCCGGGCTGGCCGATGCGGTCGAGGCGGCCGATGCGCTGCTCCAGCATGTCGGGGTGCAGAGGCAGGTCCCAGAGCACGAGGTGCTGGGCGAACTGGAAGTTGCGGCCCTCGGCGCCCACCTCGGAGGCGATCAGCACCCGCGCGCCCTCCGGGTCGGCGAAGAAGGCGGCGTTGCGGTCGCGCTGCAGCAGGTTCATGTCCTCATGGAAGCGCGCCACCGGGTGGCCCCAGCGCAGGCGCAGGGCCTCTTCCAACGCCTGCACCTTGGCCCGCGAGCGGCACAGCACCAGGACTTTCTCACTGCCCAGCGATTCCAGGGTGGAGAGCAGCCAGTCGAGGCGCGGGTCGCGGGTGTAGTCGTGGGTGGGCTCCTCGTCGAGGTCGCCGACCTCGAAGGCGAACTCGGCGCGCAGCCGCCCGAGCAGTTCCGGATCGTCGCTGGCGGGCAGAAGATCGATGTGGGCGATGCGGCGCGGGAAGCCGCCCACCGCGGCGCGGCGGTTGCGCACCATCACCCGGCCGGTGCCATGGCGGTCGACCAGGGCGTCGAGCAGGGCCTCGCGGGCGGCGGTGTCGCCGGCATCGATCGCGGCGAGGGTGGCATCGAGCCAGGGCCGCTCGGCGGCGAACAGGTCGCGCAGGGTCTCGAGGTCGGCGGTCGTGGTCTCGCCGGCTTCCAGCCGCTCGACCAGGGCCGAGAGCGCCACGAAGCGTTCGGATTCGGCGAGGAAGGCAGCAAGGTCGGTGTAGCGCGCCGGGTCGAGCAGGCGCAGGCGGGCGAAGTGGCCGCCGCGGCCGAGCTGCTCCGGGGTGGCGGTGAGCAGCAGCAGGCCGGGCACGCGCTTGGCCAGCGCCGCCACCAGGGTATAGCCGGGGCTCTCGAACTCCGGCGTCCAGATCAGGTGGTGGGCCTCGTCCACCAGCAGCAGGTCCCAGCCGGCCTGCACCACCTGCTTCATGCGCTTGTCGTGCTCGGTGAGCCAGTCCACCGAGGCCAGTACGAACTGCTCGTCCTCGAACGGGTTGCGCGAGGGCTCGTTCATCTCGAGCGCCTCGCAGCGCTCCTCGTCGTAGATGGCGAAGGGCAGGTTGAAGCGCCGCAGCAGTTCGACGAACCACTGGTTCACCAGGCTCTCGGGTGTCAGCACCAGCACGCGCCTGGCGCGGCCGCTGGCGATCTGCTGGGCGGCGATGGCGCAGGCCTCAATGGTCTTGCCCAGGCCCACCTCGTCGGCCAGCAGCAGGCGCGGGGTGCGGCGCGCGGCGGCGGTCTCGATGACACGAAGCTGGTGCGGGATGAGGTCGATGCGCGCGCCGAGGATGCCCCAGCCGGGGTGGCGGCGGGCCCGGGCGCGCAGTTCCAGGGCCCGCACGCGGCGCTCGAACTGGTCGTTGCGGTCGATGCGGCCGCTGATCAGTCGCTGGTCGGCCTTCGACACCGGCTGCTCGGCATCGAGCTGGCCTTCCATGAAGGTCTCGCTGCCGGCGCGGTACCAGACCAGGCCGTCGCGTTCCTCGACGGCCTCGACGGTGAGCTCCCGGCCGTCGATGCGTACGCGGTCGCCGGCGCGGAACACCGCCCGTACCAGCGGCGCGGCCTCCAGCGAGTACTGGCGCACGGTGCCGGAAGCGGTGAACACGATCTGCACGCTGCGGCCGGCGATGCGCAACACGGTGCCGAGGCCGAGTTCCGGCTCGGCCGAGGAGAACCAGCGTTGGCCGGGAACCAGCGGCATCAGCGCCACACTCCGATCGGATTGGCGGCGCGCATCGGCTGGCCCGGGCGGCAGCCGAAGGTCTCGGCAAAGGGCGGGAACTGAGCCAGCGGGCCATTCACCCGGAACGCGGCCGGGGCGTAAGGCGAGCCCTGCACCTCGGCGGCCAGGGCCTCCGGGGTCTGCGACTTCGCCCAGAGCTCGGCCCAGGCGCTGAAGAAAGCCTTCTTCGCCTCGGCATCGGCCTGCGGCTGCGCCTTCTGGAAGGCGGCCCAGGCGAACTCGAGGCCGGCGAGGTCGGCGCGGTTCATCGGCAGGGTGCGGTTGCCGTCCACGCGCAGGGTCGGCGTGGCCATGAAGCCGTTGTACAGCGGCCCTAGACCGGCGCCGCGGCTGCCGGCCTCGAGGCGCTTGGCCAGTTCGTGGCCGACGAGGGCGCCGAAGGCGCCGAAGTCGCGCGGCCCCGGGCTGGCATCGGTGCCGGCCAGCAGGGGCGGGGCGAGAGCAGCGGCCGAGACCGCCAGCAGGCCCTGGGCTGGCAGCCACTGCACCGCCGGCAGGCGTGCCGGCAGGGGATCGACCGGCATGGGGCGGTTGGCCAGCACCCGGGCCTGCTG
The DNA here is from genome assembly GCA_026005095.1 of Silanimonas sp. Lineage (GTDB taxonomy): Bacteria > Pseudomonadota > Gammaproteobacteria > Xanthomonadales > Xanthomonadaceae > Silanimonas. The sequence continues at coordinate 23,597 of BPKK01000018.1, forward strand.
CCAGCGCGAGAGCCGCAGCAGGTTGCCCACGTGGTCGTCGCGGCTCAACTCCAGACCCTCGCCATCGAAGCCCGGCGTGGCCGAGCCGGCGATGTCGAAGCGGATCCCCTCCAGTTTGCGGGCCTCCTCCGGGCTGCCGGCCCTGGCCACCATCTCGATGGCAGCGGCACGCACGCCCTCGGCCACCCGGGTGGCACGCTCGCGCAGCGGGGGGGGGGCATAGCGGTCGGTGTAGGCGGCGTCATTGAGACTGCCCAGGTTGCGGCGCAGCAGGGTGGCCATGTGCTCCTCGCGCGCCGGGGCCGCGGGCAGGCCGCGCAGGGCGCTGGCGAAGAACGCGGCATGGGCGTTGCGGAACGGGGCGTGCAGGTCGGGCGCCAGGCGGTGCAGCACGCGGTAGCGCAGGTACCAGCGCAGGCGCTGCGGATCACGCTCGCCGGCGAGATGCGAGAGGGTGGCGAAGTAGGCCGGGCTCACCACCACCAGGGTGTCGGTGCTGGCGTTCAGGGCCTTCATCAGGGCGGCGAAGCCGAGCGCGACATAGCGGCGGTCCTGGGCGCGCAGAGAATCGCTGCTGCGGGCGTTCGGGCCTTCACCGGCCAGCGCCTGGGCCAGTTGGGTCTCGATCTGCAGTACGGCCTCTGCCGCTGGGCCGACCTCGGCTTCCGGCAAGCCCGAGGCGCGCAGCAGGGCTTCCACATAGCGGCGGTACTGACCGAGCAGGCTGCGGACCTCGGTCTCGGTACTGAGGTAGAAGGCGGGATCGACCAGGCCGAGCGGGGCTGGCACCGCCGCCAGCGGCCGGTCGCTGCTCTGGCTGTCCTCCAGGCGCACGAATTCGGTCAGCGGAAACAAGCCCTTGCGGTGGAAGGCCGCGGCCACCTGCGGCAGGTCGCGTGGACGGCGGAACTGGGACAGTGGCGTCAGGGCCTCACGCAGGGCCTCTGGGCCGCGGCGGTCGAGGCCGGCCTCGTCGAGGCCGGCCGCCCAGAAGGCGCCGAGCAAGGCCTCCGCCGGCGTGGCCGGAGCACGCTGTGCCGCGTCGAACAGGGCCTGTTGCCTTTGCTGGGCCTCGCTGGCGAGCAGGCCGAGGCGACTGCGTTCGGGCTGGGCGGCGCTGGCCGGGTTGGCCTGCAGCCAGGCGCGGTTGATGAAGGCGTGGAAGTCGGTGCAGGCGCCCGGCGTCGGCGGGGGCGGGGTGCGGCCGCGCTGGGCCAGGGCGGGCAGGGCGGCGAGCGAGAGGCCGAGAGCGATCGACAAGGGACAGCAGGCGCATGGAGGACTTCGGCATCAGGGAGCCACGAAGTTTAACGGTCCCTCACCGGCCCTGGCGGTCTTCACGCCGGGCGCATCAGAATGCCTATAATTTCAGAAAATCCTGAAATTTCGGAACCGTCATGCTCCCGCCCCTCGTCCAGCGCTTCGTCCTCCACTTCGGCGAGATGGGCAGCCGCTGGGGCATCAACCGCACGGTGGGGCAGATCTACGCCCTGCTGTTCGTGAGCCCGCGGGCCCTGAATGCCGACGAGATCGCGGAGAGCCTCGGCTTCTCGCGTTCCAACGTCAGCATGGGACTCAAGGAGCTGCAGAGCTGGCGGCTGGTGCGCCTGCAGCATCTGCCGGGCGACCGCCGCGAGTACTTCTCGGCTCCCGAGGACGTGTGGACGATCTTCCAGACCCTGGCCGAGGAGCGGCGCAAGCGCGAGGTCGACCCCACCCTGTCGATGCTGCGCGATGCGCTGATGGAAACGCCCGGCGATCCTGCCGAGCAGCATGCGCAGGACCGCATGCGCGAGATGCACGACCTCATCGAACTCACCACGGGCTGGTTCGAGGAGGTGCGGGCGATGGACCGCGAACGCCTGGTCGAGCTGATGCGGCTCGGCAAGAAGGTGGGGAAGCTGCTCGATGCCCGTGACCGCTTCCTTGGAGCCAAGGGCCATGCTTGAGTCGCTCGATCCGCTGCTGCTGGCGCGTATCCAGTTCGCCGCCAATGTCAGCTTCCATATCCTCTTCCCCACCATCACCATCGCGCTGGGGTGGGTGCTGCTGTTCTTCAAGTGGCGCTTCACCAGGACCGGCGATCCGAAATGGATGGACGCCTACGGCTTCTGGGTGAAGGTGTTCGCGCTGTCCTTCGCCCTCGGGGTGGTCTCCGGCATCACCATGAGCTTCCAGTTCGGCACCAACTGGCCGGGCTTCATGGAGCGGGTCGGCAACATCGCCGGGCCGCTGCTGGCCTATGAGGTGCTCACGGCCTTCTTCCTCGAGGCCACCTTCCTCGGGATCATGCTGTTCGGCTTCAAGCGGGTGGGCAATCGCATCCACACCCTCGCTACTTTCCTCGTCGCCTTCGGCACCACCATGTCGGCGTTCTGGATCCTGGTGTTGAACTCCTGGATGCACACGCCGGCCGGTTTCGAGCTGCGTGAGGGCGTGGCGCACGCCACCGACTGGTGGGCCATCGTGTTCAACCCCTCCATGCCCTGGCGCTTCAGCCATATGCTGCTGGCCTCCTTCCTCACCGTGGCTTTCCTGATGGCCGGCCTCTCGGCCTACCGCTGGCTGCGCGGCGACCGTGGCGCCGGGGTGCTGGCGGCCATGCGTACCGGTGTGCTCATGGGCGCGCTGCTGATTCCGGTACAGATCGTGCTGGGCGACCTGCATGGCCTCAACACGCTGAAGCACCAGCCGCAGAAGATCGCCGCCATCGAGGCGATCTGGGAGACCGAGCGAGGCGTGCCGCTGGTGCTGTTCGGCTTCCCCGACCAGGCCACGCGCACCACCCACCTCGCCATCGAGGTGCCGCGGCTCGCCTCGCTCATCCTCACTCACGACCCCGACGGCGAACTGAAAGGGCTCAACGAGTTCGAAGGTCAGCACCCGCCGGTGGCGCCGGTGTTCTGGGCCTTCCGCATCATGGTGGGCCTCGGGCATCGCCATGCTGCTGGTGGGCGCCTGGGGCGCCTGGGTGCTGAAGCGGCGCGGCGAGCCGACGCCCCGGCTGTCGCGTGCCCTCGTGCTGATGACCTTCTCCGGCTGGGGCGCGGTGCTGGCCGGCTGGTACACCACCGAGATCGGCCGCCAGCCCTGGCTGGTGCAGGGCGTGCTCACCACGGCCGAGGCGGCGAGCGCGGTGCCAGCGCCGATGATCGGTCTTACCCTGCTGGGCTACCTCGCGCTGTATGCCGTGCTGCTGGCGGCCTATGTCAGCGTGCTCTTTTACATGGCGCGCAAGGCCGGTGGCCGCCAGGAGACGCCCGAGGCCGAGGGGCCGGCCGTGCTGCCCTATGCCCAGCCCCAGCCCAGCGCCTGAAGGAGAGCACCATGTCCCGATCGATCGCCGCCTTCCTCGCCCTGCTGGCCGGGGCTGCCGCCATGCCGGTCCTGGCTGCTCCCGCGGCCATTCCCGAACTGTCCACCCCGGCCGGCTGGTTGCCGGTAGCCTTCACCGTGGTGATGGGCCTCGCCATGCTGGCCTATGTGGTCCTGGATGGCTACGACCTCGGCGTGGGCGTGCTGATGCGCCGCGCCGCCGATGCCGACAAGGACCGCATGGTGGCCGCCATCGGTCCTTTCTGGGACGCCAACGAGACCTGGCTGGTGCTGGGCGTGGGCGTGCTGCTGGTGGCCTTCCCGCTGGCCCACGGGGTGATCCTGCAGGCGCTCTACCTGCCGGTGGCGCTGATGCTGCTCGGCCTGATCCTGCGCGGCGTGGCCTTCGACTTCCGGGTGAAAGCGAAGGCCGAGCACAAGGCGGCCTGGAACCGCGCTTTCTATGCCGGCTCCCTCATCGCCACCCTCGCGCAGGGCTACATGCTCGGCCTGCTCATCATGGGTTTCGAACGCAGCGCCGGGGCGATGGCCTTCGGCGTCCTGATCGCGGTCTGCCTGGTGGCGGGCTACGCGCTGCTCGGTGCTGGCTGGCTCATCATCAAGACCGAAGGCGCGCTGCAGCAGCAGGCGGTGCGCTGGGCCCGCGGCAGCCTCTGGCTCACCGCGCTCGGCATCGCCGCCGTCTCACTGGCCACGCCGCTGCTCTCCGAGCGCATTTTCGACAAGTGGTTCTCGCTGCCCTGGGTGGTGCTGCTCTCGCCGGTGCCGCTCGCCACTGCGGTGCTGTTCTTCGTGGTCGATCGCAGCCTGCGTCGCCTGCCGCTCAGGCTGGCCGAAGGCAACGAATATGGCGTCTGGGTGCCTTTCGCCGGGGCCATCGGCATCTTCGTGCTGGCCTTCTATGGGCTTGCCTACAGCCTCTTCCCCTATCTCGTAATGGACCGCCTCACGGTGTGGGAGGCAGCCGCCGCGCCTGAGTCGCTGATGATCATCTTCGTCGGTGCCTGCGTGGTGCTGCCGGTGATCATCGGCTACACCGCCTTCGCCTACCGGGTGTTCCGCGGCAAGGCCCAGCCCCTCGACTACACTTGAATTCTTCCGTTTCTGGAGTCTTCCGCATGCGCCAGCCCTCGGCCCCGCCTTGCCACCGTCCTCGCCACCGCCATCGCCCTGTCACTGGCCGCCTGCTCCGGCAACCTCGGGTCCGGAGGCGATGCCGCGCACGAGGAGGCCCATGCCGCGGCAGCCGCATCGGCGCCGGAGCAGGCGGCCCATGCCCACGCCGAGGCCCACGCCAGCGCTCATGTCGGGCTGATGGCGCACCAGCCCTGGAGCCGCCCGCTGGCCCCCGGCGCCACGGTGGCCGCCGGCTACATGCACCTCATGAACCACACCACGCAGCCTGAGACCCTGGTGGGAGCACGGGCCGAGGGCGTGGAGCGGATCGAGATCCACGACATGGTCGAGGTGGACGGCGTGATGCAGATGCGCCCGGTGGAGGGCGGCGTGCCGCTGGCCGTGGACGGCATGGCGACCTTCCAGCCCGGCGGCAGGCACCTGATGTTCTTCGGGGTCTCGCGCTCCTGGGCCGAGGGCGAGACGGTGCCGGTGACGCTCATCTTCGAAAGCGGCACCGAGGCGGTGGTCGAGTTCCGCATCGGTACCCCGGCGGAGGCCGAGGGGAGCGACGAGCACGCCCACCACTGAGGGGCTTCTTGCGCCCGGCGCTGGCGCGTGACTGGAAGATGACCGTTTTGCGGTGGCTGCCATGAAGCTGTAACGGCAGCGCCACAGACTCTCGCGGATTCCCGACCCGGACCTCCGCGATGAAGCGCTCCACTGCCCTTGCTCTTTCCTCGATCGCCGTAGCCGTCAAGCTGGCCCTTGCGCCGGTACAGGCACAGTCCCCGGCCACCGGCGCGGTGGTGCAGGCGCAGCCTCGGGGCGCCGCCCAGATCTGGGTGTATGCCTACCGTGCCGGCCAGCCCGCGGCCGGTGTCGAGGTGAAGCTCGGCGCCCGTGTGCTCGGCGTCACCTCCGCCCAGGGCGTGGTGGGCGGCGCCGTCACCACCGGGGCGCAGACCTTGGAGGTGCGTGACGGCCAGCGCGTGGTGCCGATCGAGCTCGATCTCGCCGAGGGCGAGCAGGTGCAGATCGCCCTGCAGTTCGTGCCTGGCCGCGCCCCGGCCTACACCCTGAAGAGCTCGGTCTCCGGCACCCGGACCGTCGATCTTGCCGCCGAGGAGGCGCGCGCCGCCGCTGCCGCCCAGGCCGCCGCCGAGGCCGAGCGCGGCGCCACCACGTTGGATGCGGTGGAGGTGGGCGCGGAAGCCTTCCGCACCGATGATCAGGCCGCCTACGTCGACCTCAAGCGCATGTCGGTGTCGGTGGACGACACGCTCTCCATCGAGCAGATCAGCCGCGCCGGCGACAGCGATGCGGCCGTGGCCCTGCGCCGCGTCACCGGCCTCACCCTGGTGAACAGCCGCTTCATTTATGTGCGCGGCCTGGGCGAGCGCTATTCCTCGGTGCTGCTCAACGGCGCCCAGATCCCCTCGCCGGACCCGACCCGCCGCGTCGTTCCGCTCGATCTCTTCCCCACCGAGGTGCTGGAAGGCGTAGTGGTGCAGAAGAGCTATACCCCCGACATGCCGGGCGAGTTCGGTGGTGGCACCATCCAGCTGCGTACCCGCAGTGTACCTCTCGAGCCCTTCTTCAAGGCTTCGGTGAGCGTGGGGGGCACGCAGGGGACGACCTTCAGCGAAGGACTCCGTGACCGCGGTGGAAAGCGCGACTGGACTGGCCGCGACCGTAGCGCCCGGAATCCTGATCCGGTCCTCGATGGTTTGCGTCGTTCAGGCGGGTACTTCCTGCCGCAGACCTTGGCCAATCCCAATGGATTCACTCCGGCCGAGATCGAGCAGATCGGCGAGCGGGTGGCGGCCAGCAGCAACTACGAGCCGCGCCGTGCCGACATCGGTCCAGACTGGGGAATCGCGCTCTCGGGTGGGCAGCGCTTCGATCTTTCGGACGGTGTCCGGCTCGGACTGCTCGGTGCCTTCCGCTGGTCGCAGAGCTGGGACAGCCGCGAGGAGGTGCGCCGCTACCTGCAGGCCAGCTCGCAGGGCCTGCAGATCCGTGATGAAACCGAACTGTTCGGCACTACCCGCGAAATCGATGTTTCCGGGTTCAGTGTGCTCGGCCTGGAACTGGGCGCCGATCATCGTCTGACGCTAACTTCGATGCTGGTTCGCCAGACCGAAAACGAAGCCCGTGAGCAGACCGGTGAGATCGATGCCCAGGCCCTGCAGCGCTATCGCTTGGAGTGGGTCGAGAACTCGCTGCTCAGTCACCAGCTCTCCGGCATCCATCGTTTCGCCTGGTTCAGCGAGATGGCTGATTTCGAGTGGCAATATACCGATGCGGCCGCGCGCCGCTACGCGCCGAACACCCGAGAGTATCGCTTCAACTTCGAGGGCTCAGGAGAGCGGCGGCTGTCGCAGTTTGGCGAGAGCAATGAACAGAGCTGGGCCAATCTCGATGACGATTCCCGCTCTCTCGACCTGCGACTCAAGGCCCCCTTCGCGTTTTCAGATGGTGCTGTCTTCGGCACGCTCAGTCTGAATGCCGGGCGTACCTTGCGCGAGCGTGACAGTTATATCCGACGCTACTCCTTCGGCTTTAACTTCACCAACCCGGCCGAGCGCAATGCCGTGCTCGGCCTGCCCACTCTCGACCAGATCCTGGTTCCAGCCAATATCCGGCCGGACGGGCTTTCCCTGCGTGAGGTTACGGCGGCTACCGACAACTACGTGGCCGAGCAGCGCCTCGACTACGCGGGCCTCGGCGTGGACGTGACCTTCGACGACCGCTTCCGGCTCAACGCCGGCGCCCGCCGTGAGTCGAACCTGCAGTCGGTGAGCACCTTCTCGGTGCTTCAGGCCGGCCAGCAGATCGACAGCCGGCTCGATGAGGCCAGCTGGCTACCGAGCTTTGGCGCCACCTGGATGATCAACGACGAGCAGCAGCTGCGCTTTGGCTGGAGCCGCACGCTCTCGCGCCCGGATTTCCGCGAGCTCTCGCCCGCGCCCTTCCTCGATCCGATCCTCGACATCCTCACCTTCGGTAACCCGGACCTGCAGACGGCCCGCATCACCAATCTCGACCTGCGCTGGGAGTACTACTTCTCGGCCGACGAGAGCCTCTCGGTGGCTCTGTTCCGCAAGACCTTCGACAAACCGATCGAGAAGCTGCTGCTGCCGGCCACCGGCTCGCTGCTGCAGACCCTGGCCAATGCCGAGTCGGCCACCAATCAAGGTCTCGAGATCGACTACTTCCAGCGCATGGGCTGGGCCGATGGCTGGTTCGGCGACGTGGACATGTCGAACTGGTTCATTGCCGCCAACTACTCCTGGATCGACTCCGAGATCCGCCTCGATCCGGCCCGCGCCGGTGTCAGCACCAGCCTGAACCGCCCGCTGGAAGGCCAGTCGCCCTACGTGGTCAACCTGCAGCTCGGCTACAGCAGCCCGACCGGCACCCACGAGACCGCGCTCAGCTTCAACATCAGCGGCAAGCGCATCGTCCAGGTGGGCATCGATACCCAGCCCGATGTCTACGAGCAGCCAGCGCCGTCGCTGGACTTCAACTGGAAGTGGCAGTTCGCCCCCGAGTGGTCGACCCGCCTGCGCCTGCGAAATCTGATCGACCCCGCGGTGGAGTACCGCCAGGGCGACATCAACATCCGCGAGTTCAAGCGCGGCCGGGAGATCAACCTCTCGCTCGAATGGTCGCCCAAGCGGGGCGGCTGATCCGTCCTCTCCAACGGATCGGTGGCGGAGCCGGTGGGCCGGCAACGCCAAACGGGAAGGCCGGCACGTTCGGGTGCCGGCCTTTTCCTTGAGGGCCTGCTGAACAGGGGAAGGGCCGATGGGCCGCGCGCGGGTGCGTCAGGGGTGGGAAAGCGATCCCGTGCAATGCCGGGCCGGGGCCAGAAATGGCGAAGGCCGCATCACGCGGCCTTCGTTGGTGCCCAGGAGAGGACTCGAACCTCCACGGTTTTACCCGCTAGTACCTGAAACTAGTGCGTCTACCAATTCCGCCACCTGGGCAGGTGCTCCCGCGGCAATCGCGCTGGAAGGCCGCGAAGATTACGGATCGCCCGCCGCAATGTCAACGCCCCGGGGCGGCGCAGGGTATGCTGCGCGGATGAAGAAGTCGAAAGGACCGTCGGGCCGCGGCCCGGCCCGGAAGCCCGGCGGGAAGACCGCACCCGCATCCTCCCATCTGCCGCCCTGGATGCCGCCTCCCGCCTCCGCGCCGGGAACGAAACGCCCCCGCAGCTACGATCCCTTTGGCCGCGATGCGCCAGCGCCTCAGCAGGCGGGGGCCGCGCCGCCGGCCGATCCCTTCGCCAGCCGCGAGGCCCGGCGCTACGAGCACCCCATCGTCAGCCGCGAGGCCATCCTCGCCCATCTGCGCACCGCTCCCTGGGCCGATGACGGCGGAAGACCTGGCCGCGGCCTTCGGGTTGTCCGCCCCCGACCGTTTCGAGGCGCTCTCCAAGCGGCTGGCGGCGATGGTGCGCGATGGCCAGTTGCTCCTGAACCGGCGCGGCGGCTTTGCTCCGGCCGAGCAGCTCGACCTGATCCCGGGGCGGGTGGTGGCCAATCCCGATGGCTTTGGCTTCCTCAAGCCCGAGGACGGCAGCGACGATCTGTTCCTGCCGCCGAACGAACTGCGCAAGGCCATGCACGGGGACCGCGTGCTCGGCAGCGTCACTGGCGTCGATCGCCGCGGGCGGCGCGAGGGCGTGATCGTCGAGGTGCTGGAGCGCCGCCTCACCCGGGTGATGGGCCGTTTCGAGGAGCGCGCCGGCATCGGCTACGTGGTGCCGGACGACCGCCGCATCCTCTCCGAGGTGCTGATTCCGCCGCTCGCCCGCCATGGGGCGAAGGAGGGGCAGCGGGTGGTGGCCGAGATCACCGCGCCGCCGGAGCCGGGGCGGCCGCCCTTCGGCCGCATCCTGGTGGTGCTGGGCGACCGTCTCACTGCCTCGCGGGTGGTGGAGGCCGCCATCCACACCCATGACCTGCCGCACGAGTTCCCGCCCGAGGTGCTGCAGGAGGCCGAGGCCGTGCCGCTCGAGGTGCCGGCCGAGGCGGCGCTGGCGCGCACCGACCTGCGCGCGCTGCCGCTCGTCACCATCGACGGCGAGGATGCCAAGGATTTCGATGACGCGGTGTGGTGCGAGGCCGATGCCCGCGGCTTCCGGCTGATCGTCGCCATCGCCGACGTCTCGGCCTACGTGCGCCCGGGCACGGCGCTCGATGCCGAGGCGGTGCGGCGCGGCACTTCGGTGTACTTCCCGGGCTACGTGGTGCCGATGCTGCCGGAAACGCTCAGTAACGGCATCTGCTCGCTCAATCCGAAGGTCGACCGGCTGTGCTTCGTCTGCGACATGCGCATCGACTTCGAGGGCCGGGTGACGCGCTCGCGCTTCTATGAGGCAGTGATGCGCTCGCATGCCAGGCTCACCTACACCACCGTGGGCAAGGCCATCGACGGCGATGCCGAGGCAATCGCGCAGCTGGGGGAACTCCGGCCCCGGATCGAGGCCCTGCACCAGCTCTACCGGGTGCTGGCCAAGGCCCGCCGCGAGCGCGGTGCGATCGAGTTCGAGTCCGGCGAGGTGCGCTTCGTCCTCGACGCCAGGGGCGAAGTGATCCAGGCCGGCATGCTGGAGCGCAACGACGCCCACAAGCTGATCGAGGAATGCATGATCGCGGCCAATGTCGAGGCCGCGAAGTTCGTCATCCGCAAGAAGATCCCGGCGCCGTTCCGCATCCACGACCGCCCGCCGGAGCGCAAGTACACCGAGCTGCTCGAGTTCCTCGCCGAGTTCGGCCTGCGTCTGCCGCCCTGGGAGAAGGTGCAGCCGAAGGACTTCACCGCCCTGCTGCGCAAGGTGCGAAAACGCCCCGATGCCGCCCTGCTGGAGATGGTGCTGCTGCGCTCGCAGAGCCTCGCGCAGTACTCGATCGACAACATCGGCCACTTCGGCCTGGCCCTGGAGAGCTACGGGCACTTCACCTCGCCGATTCGCCGCTACCCCGACCTGCTGCTGCACCGTGCCATCAAGCATGTCCTCGGCGGCGGCACGGCGGGCGATTTCGCCTACACGGCAAAGGAGATGGGGGCGCTCTGCCTGGCCTGCTCGGAGAAGGAGCGCCGCGCCGACGAGGCCGAGCGTGAGGTGGATGAACGCTACCGCAGTGCCTGGATGGAGCAGCACGTCGGCAGCGATTTCGACGGCGTGGTGAGCGGCGTGACCAGCTTCGGGCTGTTCGTGGAACTCACCGAGAGCAAGGTGAACGGGCTCGTCCACGTGACCATGCTGCCGCACGACTACTACCACTTCGACGCCACCCGGAAGACGCTCTCCGGCGAGCGCCGCGGTCTTGCCTGGTCGCTCGGCGACACGGTGCGGGTGAAGGTGCTCAGAGCCTCGGTGGAGGACCGCCGCATCGACTTCAAGCTGGTGCTACCGGAATCGGTGGATACCCCACGCAAGGGCGGTACCCCGGTGGCACGCCCGCATCCCAATGCCAGGGCGCCGCGCGGTGGCGGCATCCCGGCTCCGTCCCGCAAGGGTGGTAAGGGCGCAGCGAAGCGCCGTCGCTGACGGACACGACACAGACCGCATCATGAGCAAGACCAGTTGGATCGTCGGCATCAATGCCGTGGCCTCCGCCCTTGAGCACGACCTCGCCCATGTGCGCGAGCTGCTGCTGGAGAGCGGGGCGAAGAACCCCAGGCTCGCCGCGATCGAGAGTGAGGCCCGGGACTACGGCATCCCGGTGCGCCGGGTGAGTACGCAATCGCTGGAGGGCATCGCCGGCGGTGCCCGCCATCAGGGAGTGGCGGCCCGCTACGAGGCGGCGAAGCTGCTCGACGAGAAGGACCTGGAGGGCCTCGTCGAGGGCGCGGCAGGCAGGGCGCTCATCCTCGTGCTCGATGGTGTTCAGGACCCGCACAATCTCGGTGCCTGCCTGCGCAGTGCGGCCGCGGCGGCCGTCACCTGCGTGGTCATTCCGAAGGACAAGGCCGTGGGCGTGACCGCCACCGTGCGCAAGACGGCGGCGGGGGCGGCCGACCGCATCCCGCTGGTGCAGGTGACCAATCTCGCCCGCGCACTGCGCGAACTGAAAGCGCTTGGTGTGTGGCTGTACGGGTTTGCCGGCACGGCCGGAACCTCGTTCTACTCGCTCGACTTGCGGGGCAGTGTGGGCCTGGTGCTGGGCGGCGAAGGGGACGGCCTGCGCCGGCTCACCGCCGAGACCTGCGACCAACTGGTCCGCATCCCGATGCCGGGCGATATGGAAAGCCTCAATGTTTCCGTGGCCACCGGCGTGGCCCTGTTCGAGGCGGTGCGCCAGCGGGGGGCCGCATGAGTCTGCAGTGGTTCGACTTCGTCGGCCTGGCCGGCATCGGTTTCGTGCTGCTGGCCTACTTCCTGCTGCAGGCAGGAAAGCTGCACGGCGCCTCGCTCGGCTACCAGCTCGCCAACCTGTTCGGCGCGGTGTTCATCCTCGTCTCGATCATCGCCTCGCCAGCCGCGATCATCGATGTGCTCACTCCCACCCTGATGCAGCTGGCCTGGATCGCGATCAGCCTCTACGGGCTGTGGCGCGGGCTGAGGGAGCGGGCGGCGAGGCTGCGGGCGCCGAAACCGCCGGGCTGAGGTAGGGCTCAGTCGCCTGACGCCGCGCGGGCGAGGTCGAGGTCGTTGAACTGCTTCCAGCGGTTCATCACCGCGCAGAACAGCTGGGCCGTGCGTTCGGTGTCGTAGACCGCGGAATGCGCCTCGGCGTTGCCTCCCAGGTCAGGCCGGCGGCCTGGCAGGCCTTGGCCAGCACGGTCTGGCCGTAGGCGAGCGCTGCCAGGGTCACCGTGTCTAGGGTGCTGAAGGGGTGGAAGGGGCTGCGCTTGTGTCCGGTGCGGGCAATGGCGGCGTTGAGGAAGCCAAGGTCGAAGTGGGCGTTGTGGCCCACGAGGATGGCGCGCTGGCAGCCGTTGCGTTTCGCTGCCGCACGCACCGGGGTGAAGATGCGGTCCAGCGCCAGTTTCTCGGGCTGGGCGTCGCGGAAGGGGTGATCGAGCCGGATGCCGGTGACCGCCAGCGACTTGGGGTCGATCTCGAGGCCCGGCGCGGGCTCGACATGCACGCTCACCGTCTCGCCGGGAAACAGGAAGCCCTCGTCGTCCATCTCGATCGGCACCGCGGCGATCTCTAGCAGGGCGTGGCGGCCGGCATCGAAGCCGCCGGTCTCGACATCCACTACCACGGGCAGGAAACCGCGGAAGCGGCGGGCCATGGCGGGCGCGCCAGCCGGGGCGGGGCTGCCCTCCGGGCCCTGTTCGTCGAAGTCGGACATCGGCTGCGGACGCGCAGCGGGCCGGGCTTGGCCGGCCTCACTCGCTGGTCTTGTCGGCCTTCTCGCGGTTGCCGCTCATCGGCTCGCCATGCACCAGGAACCAGGTGTTCTCGGCAATGTTGGTGGCATGGTCGCCGATGCGCTCGATGTTCTTGGCCATGAACAGCAGGTGGGTGCAGGGCGTGATCTGCTTTGGGTCCTCGGCCATGTAGGTGAGCAGCTCGCGGAACAGGCTGGTATAGGCGGCATCCAGCTCGGCGTCGCGGTTGCGCATGGCGAGCGCGCGGTCGGCGTCGCGCAGCCGATAGGCCTCCAGGGCTTCAGAGAGCAGCTCGGAGGCGATGCGGGCAAGGGCTGGCAGGCCGCGCGCCGGAGCCACCGGGGCGGTCTGGTTCAGCACCATCGAGCGCTTGGCCACATTCGAGGCGTAGTCGCCAATGCGCTCGATGTCGGAGGCGATGCGCAGGGCGGCGTAGACCTCGCGCAGGTCGCGGGCCATCGGCTGGCGCAGGGCGAGAATGCGCAGCACGTCATTGGAGACGGTGCGCTCCAGCTCGTCGATGGCATCGTCGTTGATGGTGACACGCTCGGCAGCCTTGCTGTCGCGCCGCTGCAACACGTCGATGGCCGCCTCGATCTGCGAGAGCGCCATCTCGCCCATGCGGGTGATCTCGCCGTTGATGCGCTCCAGCTCGGCGTCGTAGCTCTTGACGATGTGTTCGTTGGAAGTGGCCATCGCGATCTCCGGGGGTTCAGCCGAAACGGCCCGTGATGTAGTCCTCGGTCTGCTGCTTCGAGGGCTTGGTGAAGATCTGCTGGGTCACGCCGTGCTCCACCAGCTCGCCGAGGTACATGAAGGCGGTGAAGTCGGAGCAGCGGGCGGCCTGCTGCATGTTGTGGGTGACGATCAGGATGGTGAAGTCCTGCTTCAGCTCGGCGATCAGCTGCTCGATCTTGCCGGTGGCGATCGGGTCGAGGGCCGAGGTGGGTTCATCGAACAGGATCACCTCGGGCTTCAGCGCCACGGCGCGGGCGATGCACAGGCGCTGCTGCTGGCCGCCGGAGAGCCCGAGCGCACTCTGCTTCAGCTTGTCCTTCACCTCGTCCCAGAGCGCGCCCTGGCGCAGGGCCTGCTCGACGCGATCGTCCATCTCGGACTTCTTCAGCTTCTCGTAGTGGCCGATGCCGTAGGCGATGTTGTCGTAGATCGACATCGGGAACGGCACCGGCTTCTGGAACACCATGCCGACCTTGCTGCGCAGGCGGTTGAGCGGGTATTTCGGATCGAGCAGGTTCTGGCCGTCGAGCAGGATCCGCCCCTCGGCGCGCTGGCCGGGGTAGATCGAGTAGATCTTGTTGAAGATGCGCAGCAGGGTGGACTTGCCGCAGCCCGAGGGGCCGATCAGCGCGGTGACGCGCTTCTCCGGCACCACAAGGTTGATGTCCTTCAGCGCGCGGTACTCGCCGTAGAAGAAGTTGAGGTCCTGGGCGACCAGCTTGGCCGGCGCCTCGGCGCCCGGCTCGGCGGCCGGCTCGGCGGCGGGGAGGCTGGTCTGCAGGGCGATCTGCACGTTAGTCATGGCTCATCTTCTTGCGCAGCAGGAGGGTACGGGCCAGCACGCTGACCAGCAGGACGAAGCAGGTGACGAGGAAGGCGCCGGCCCAGGCCAGCAACTGCCAGTTCTCGAAGGGGCTCATGGCGAACTGGTAGACCGTGACCGGCAGGTTGGCCATGGGCTCGCCAAGATCGAGGCTCCAGAAACTGTTGTTGAAGGCAGTGAACAGCAGCGGGGCGGTTTCGCCGGAAATGCGGGCCAGCCCGAGCATCACGCCGGTGAGGATGCCGGAGAGGGCGGCGCGGTAGAGCACGTTCACCGTGACCTTCCACTGCGGGATGCCGAGCGAGAGGGCGGCCTCGCGCATCTGCGGCGGCACCAGGCGCAGCATTTCGTCGGTGGTGCGCACCACCACCGGCAGCACGATGAAGCCGAGCGCCACGGCGCCGGCGATGGCGGAGAAGCCGGAGATACCCTCCAGCCAGCTGGCGAAGGCCGCCAGTGCCCCCTGCTGCCCGGCCTCGGTGGACTGGATCGCCCCGGCGAGCTGGCGCGGGGTGGCGATCAGCAGCATGTAGACGAACAGGCCGAGCACGATGGAGGGTGCAGAGAGCAGGATATCGTTGACGAAGCGGATTACTGCCCCGATCTTGCGGAAGTTGGCGTATTCGGCGAGGTAGGTGCCGGCGGCGATGCCAACGGGGGTGGCGAGCAGCACGGCCAGCACGCACATGATGATGCTGCCGACGATGGCGTTGAGCAGACCGCCCACCCCAACTTCGGCGCCCGGGGGCGGTGTCATCTCGGTGAACAGGGCAAGGCTCAGACCATCCAGGCCCTTCGAGAGCGTGGTGAGCAGGATCCAGCCGAGGAAGAACAGGCCGACCAGGGCGGCGGCACCCGAGAGCACCAGCGCCAGTGTGTTGACGAAGCGGCGGCGGCGGTAGAGGCCTTCGGCGACGGCGAGGTCCATTACTCTGCCCTCCCGGCGATTGAGGCTCATCAGCATGAGCTTGGCGATGCTGAGCACGACGAAGGTAACGATGAAGAGGACGAAGCCGAGGGCCAAAAGCGAGCTGCGGTGCAGGTCGGCGAAGGCTTCGCCGAACTCGTTGGCGATGGTGGCAGCGATCGAGCTGGAGGGCTCGAGCAGGTTGGCGAGGCGGTTGGCGTTGCCGAGTACGAAAGTGACGGCCATGGTCTCGCCGAGCGCCCGGCCCAAACCGAGGAAGATGCCGCCGATCACCGCCGAGCGGGTGTAGGGCAGCACGATGTCCCAAACCACCTCGAAGGTGGTGGAGCCGAGGGCATAGGCCGATTCCTTGAGCCGACTGGGGACGGTGAGGAAGACCTCGCGCATCACCGAGGCGATGAAGGGGATGATCATGATCGACAGCACGAGGCCCGCGGTGAGCATACCGATGCCGATCGGCGGGGCGTCGAACCAACTGCCGATGAGGGGCAGCTTCGAGCCATGCTCGCTGAGCGCCGGGTAGACGTGCTGGGAGAGGAAGGGCACCAGCACGAACAGCCCCCACATGCCGTAGATGATCGAGGGGATGCCGGCCAGCAGCTCGATGGCGGTGGACACCGGGCCACGCAGCCAAGGCGGTGCGACCTCGGTGAGGAAGATCGCGATGCCGAAACTCACCGGGACGGCGATGAGCAGGGCGATGGCGGCGGTGATCAAGGTGCCGACGATGGGGGCGAGGCCGCCGAAGACGAGGTTGCCCGGATCCCAGTTGTCGGAGGTGAAGAAGCCGGTACCAAAGGTGGCGAAGGCCTCGCGCCCGCCCCAGGCCATGGTCAGCGCCGCGCCCACCAGGCCGGCCAGCACGAAGAAGCCGGCGGCTGCCACGCTCAGGCGGAACAGCCGGTCGGCGCGGGCATCGCGGCGGGCGAGGCGGTCGAGTTCGGGTCTGGCGGATGCCATCGGGAGCTACCGGCGGGATCGATCGAAAATGAGGGGCGCCGGGCCTGCCGGTAGGGCAGGCGCGGCGCCCGGAAGGGCGAAGCGCGGATTGTACCGGGGATCAGAAGCGGAAGTTCTCGCCCCAGTAGGCCTCGATCTGGGTCACCAGCTCAGGCGGCAGCGGCACATAGCCGAGTTCCTGTGCCCGGGCATCGCCCTCGGCATAGCCCCAGCGGAAGAAGTCGAGCACGGCGTGGGCGCGCGCCGGATTGCGCGGTGCCTTCGAGAGCAGGATGAAGTTGGTGGCGGCGATCGGCCAGGCGGCTTCGCCCGGGGCATTGGTGATGACGAGATGGAAGTCCTTGGCATTGGCCCAATCGGCGCTGGCGGCGGCGGCCTGGAAGCTCTCGATGTTCGGCCGCACCCAGTTACCGGCGGCGTTCTTCAGGCTCACCGTGGTCATGTTGTTCTGCAGCGCGTAGCTCAATTCGACGTAGCCGATGGCGCCGGGCAGCTGCTTGGTGTAGGCCGCCACGCCCTCGTTGCCCTTGCCGCCCACGCCGGTGGGCCACTTCACCGCGGTGCCGGGCTGGCCCACCGTTTCCAGCCAGGCCGGGCTGATCTGCGAGAGGTAGTTGACGAAATTGAAGGTGGTGCCCGAACCGTCGGAGCGGTAGACCACGCGGATGCTGGTATCGGGCAGGGCCAGGCCGGGGTTGATCTCGACGATGGCCGGGTCGTTCCAGCGCTGGACGCGCCCCAGGTAGATATCGGCCAGCAGTGGGCCGGTGAGGCGCAGCTGGCCGTCGGCCACGCCCTCGAGATTCACCACCGGCACCACGCCGCCCACCACCGAGGGGAACTGGCCGAGGTTGGCCGCGGCGAGTTCCTCGGGCGGGAGCGGGGCGTCAGTGGAACCGAAGTCCACCGTGCCGGCCTTGGCCTGGGCGATGCCACCGCCCGAGCCGATGCTCTGGTAGTTGATGCGGTGGCCGGTGGCGGCGGCGTAGTCGGTGGACCACTTGGAGAGCAGTGGGAAGACGAAGGTGGCGCCGGCGCCGGTGACATCGATGCGGGGGCTGCGGGCCGGCGCCTCGCTCCCTTCCTGCGAGGTGGGCGAAGCGCCGCAGGCGGCGAGCAGGCCGACGGTGCCGAGGAGGAGGGTGGTACGCAGCAGCATCGAGGTCATGGGTGGACTCCGTCAGGGGTTCGGGATCAGCGGGGCAGCTTCTCGGCCCAGTAGGCCTTCACCTGGGCCACCAGATCGTCGGGCAGGGGCACGTAGCCCAGGGCCTCGACTGCAGCATCGCCGTTGGCATACGCCCAGTCGAAGAAGTCGATCACCGCCTGGGCCTTGGCCGGGTCGCGCGGCCGGGCCGGCAGCAGGATGAAGTTGGTGGCAGCGATCGGCCAGGCAGATTCGCCCGGGGCATTGGTGATCACTAGGCTGAAGTCGGTGGCGCTCTTCCAGTCGGCACTGGCGGCGGCGGCACGGAAGCTGGCGATGCTGGGCTGTACCCAGTTGCCGGCCGCGTTGCGCATCGAGGCGTAGGTCATGTTGTTGGTCAGGGCGTAGCTGAGCTCGACGTAGCCGATCGAGCCCTGCAGCTGCTTGACGTAGGCCGAAACCCCCTCGTTGCCACGGCCGCCAAAGCCGGTGGGCCAGCGCACGGCGGTACCGAAGCCCACCTTTTGCTTCCACTCAGGGCTGACCTTCGAGAGGTAGTGCACGAAGTTGTAGGTGGTGCCCGAGCCGTCGGAGCGGTAGACCGCGCGGATGGTGGTGGCCGGCAGCGCCAGGCCCGGATTCAGTTCGGCGATGCGGGCGTCATCCCAGCGGGTGACCTTGCCGAGGTAGATGTCGGCCACGAGCTCGCCGGTGAGCTTCAGCTGCCCGGCGGCCACGCCGCGCAGGTTGACCACCGGCACCACGCCGCCGATCACCGAGGGGAACTGGATGAGCTTGCTGGCGGCCAGTTCCTCCGGCGCAAGCGGGGCGTCGGTGGCGCCGAAGTCCACCGTGCCGGCCTTGGCCTGGGCGATGCCGCCGCCCGAGCCGATGCTCTGGTAGTTCACGCGGCCCTTGCCGGCGGCGGCGTAGTCGCTGGACCACTTCGACATGGCCGGGAACACGAAGGTGGCGCCGGCGCCATTGATGTTTTGGGCATGGAGACCCGGGGCGGCTAGGACAAGGCCGGCGAGTAGGGCGAAGGTGCGGGTGAGGGTGCGGATCACGTTGGGCTCCCGGGCCGGAGCCTTGCGGCGCCGGCCAGTCAGTATGTGTCAGGTTGGTGTCGGTTCCGTGACAGGGCTCAGATGGTGATCTGGCCGCGCAGCTCGAGGATGTCCGGCCTGTTCTGGATCAGCACGCCGGACTGGGTGCGTTCGCTGTCCACCTTCACGTAGTTGGCCGAGAGACGGAAGTTGCTGCGGAGGTACCAGTTCACGCCGAGGGTGAGGGCCTTCTGCACGCCGCCCAGCACGGCACCGTCGTTGGCGTCGAGATGGTCGTAGCGCAGTCCGAGCTGCCAGAGGCCGCGCACCGGGTCTTCCGGCATGGAGGTGGTGTAGAGGCCGTTGCGGTAGCCGTAGCGCTCGGGGCCCAGGGTGTAGAGCGCCGAGACGTACCAGCCGTTGGTCTCGTAGGCGGGCTGGCCGTGCCGGCGGGTACGGGAGGCCATGTACTCGCCCATCAGCTTCACCGGGCCGTCGAACCAGACGGCCTCGAGGCCGCCGATGGTGGTGTCGCGGGCATCGGTGAGGGTGGCCGAGATGCCATTGACGCTCACGATGTCGGCCTGCGGCCGGGCGGAGAGGCTGAAGCGGTCACCCAGCGCATCGACGCGGACGGCCGAGGCGCCGAGATGCAGGGCGCGGCCGGCCTCCAGATCGAGCACCGGGGCCCAGGTGGCGCGGGTGCCCCAGCCGGTGCCCACACGCTGGTTCACGTTGATCTCGCGGGTGAACCAGGTGCCGGTGAGGGTGACCGTCGGGCGGGTGTAGGCCAGTTCGGCGCCGACGCGGCGGGAAAGGCCGTAGGCATTGGTGATGGTGGCCTTGGAGATGAACTCGTTGTTGCGGGTGGTGGTCAGTTCCTCGAGGCTGTTCGGCTGCTTGAACTGGCCCACGCGGTAGGTCCAGTCGGCATTGATGCGGCCGCGGTAGCTCACGTCCAGCCAGCGGCCGTTGCGGCCCGAACCGCGACTGCCTACGGTGTCGTAGCCCACCTGCCATTCGCCGGTGGGGGTCTTGCCGCGGAAGATCAGTTCGCCGCGCCGCAGCTGGCCGTTGTTCGACAGGGTGTTGGCCGCCAGCTGGGCCGGGGTGAGCGGCAGGCCGTCGGCGCGTCGGATGTCGTTGCTGTACTGGTACAGGTCGAAATGCACCAGGGCGTCGAAATAGAGCTCGGTGTTGCCAATCACGTCGATCGGTACCTCGGCGCGGGCCGGGGCGGCGAGGGCGGCGAGCAGGGCGGAGACGAGGAGCGGGCGGGTAAGGCGCATGGCAGGCGGTCCGGTGGGCGGGATGTGAGGAGCCTATGTCCG
>BPKK01000019.1 GCA_026005095.1 Silanimonas sp.
GGGGTGGCCGGCACGGGAGAGGCCTCGGACGGGGCCGGCCACCCGGCGAACAGCACCAGGCCGGCGAGCAGCGGAAGGGCGGGCGACGGACGCGACATCAAGCACCTCGGCGGGACGGCGGAACACCAGGCCCGGCATGGTAGCAGCCCGGCCGTGAGGGCCGCTGCCGCCGGGGCCTGCCGCCCCGTACACTCGCCGCTCCGCCACCGCCTGCCGGAGCCCCCGTTGAGCACCGCCGCCCCCTCCGCCGAGTTCCTCGGCCACCCCAAGGGCCTGTTCGTCTGCTTCCTCACCGAGATGTGGGAACGCTTCGCCTTCTACGGCATGAAGGCCCTGCTGCTGCTGTATCTGGTCAAGCACCACGGCTTCAACGATGGCGACGGCTATCTGCTGCTCGGCACCTATGCCGGCCTTGCCTATGCCCTGCCCCTGCTCGGCGGCCTGCTCGCCGACCGCTACCTCGGCATGCGCAAGGCCGTGCTGTTCGGCGGCGCGCTGCTGGTGGCCGGCCAGTTCGGCATGGCCTATACCGGCAGCCCGGCCGGAGAGGGCGGCCGTGATGCCCTGGCAGTGCAGGTGATGTATGCCTCGCTGGCCCTGATCGCGATGGGCGTGGGCTTTCTCAAGCCCAACATCTCCACCATCGTCGGGCGGCTCTACGCCGAGAACGATGCCCGCCGCGACTCGGCCTTCTCGATCTTCTACATGGGCATCAATGTCGGCGCCTTCCTCGCCTCGGTCATCGTCGGCTATGTCGGCGAGCGCCTGGGCTGGGGCTACGGTTTCGCCCTCGGCGGCGTGATGATGGCCGCCGGCCTGGTGCAGTTCGTGCTCGGCCAGAAACACCTGATGGGGCAGGCCGAACCGGCCGATCCGGCGCGCCTGCGCGCCCCGTTGCTGGCCGGCCTGAGCCGGGAATGGCTGATCTACCTCGGCGCCCTGCTCGGCGTGGTGGTGGTCTGGCAGGTACTGCAGACGCGGATCGATTTCGAGCCGCTCAACCGCCTGGTGGGCGGCCACCAGGTAACGCTGACCGAACTGGTGGCGGTGGTGCTGGGCACGGCGCTCTACGCCTGGTTCGCCGTGCTGATGTTTTCCGGCATCGACCGGGTGGCGCGCGGCAAGATGCTGCTGCTGCTCGTGCTCACCACCGTGAGCGCCCTGTTCTGGGGCCTGTACGAGCAGACCTATGGCCCCTGGGTGGCGCTGGCCGAGCGGGCCATGGACCGCAGCACCTTCGGGCTGGAGTGGACGGCGGGCCAGACCACGGCCATCGGCGCCCTGTGCGTGATCGCCATGAGTCCGCTGTTCGCCTGGCTGTGGCCGCGCCTCGACCGCGCCGGCCTGAACCCCGGCTACGCCGCCAAGTTCGCTGCCGCCCTGATGCTCTGCGGCCTTGCCTTCGGCGTACTGGCCTTCGCCTGCGCCCATCCCGGCGCCGACGGCCTGGTGAGCCTGTGGTGGATGATCCTCGCCTACGTGGTGCTGGTGGCCGGGGAAATGGTGCTGAGCCCGATCGGCCTCGCGGCGGTGACCGCGCTCTCGCTGCCGCGGGTGGTGGGCACCATGATGGGTGCCTGGTTCCTGTTCTCGGCCTTCGGCGAGATGATCGCCGGCCGCCTCGCCACCTATGCCGCGATCCCGCCCGGGGCCGAGGGCACGGTGTCGGCGGCGCAGGCGCTGGCCGTCTACGGCCCCTTCTTCACCCAGATGATGTGGATCGGCCTGGGCGCGGGCCTGGCCCTGCTGCTGGCCACCCCGCTGCTCAACCGCCTCACCCGCTGAAACCGCGCGCCCGCACCCAACGGGCGATGTGGCGGTGCAGGGCCGCAAGGCCGTCGGTCAGCGCCGCCGGCCCGGGCTGCAGGATGAGGGGCGACTTGATCTCGAAGAGCTGGCCTTCGCGCACCGCGCTGGTCCCCGCCCAGCCCGGCCGGGCCGCCACCTGCTCCGGGCGGAAGCGCTTGCCGCACCAGGAGCCGAACACGATCTGCGGGTCGCGGCGCAGGAGCTCGGTATCGTCGGCGAGGATGCGCGCCCTGGCCAGCGGCTCTGCGGCCAGTTCGGGGAAGAGATCGTCGCCGCCGGCGATGCGCACCAGCTCCGCTACCCACTGGATGCCGCTGATCCGCGGCTCGTCCCACTCCTCGAAATACACCCGCGGCCGCACGGGAAAGCGCGAGGCGGCCTCGGCCACCGCCGCCACCCCGCGCTCCAGCGCGTCGGCATAGGCCTCGGCCCTGGCCGCCGCGCCCACCAGCGCGCCCAGCCGGCGCACGTAGTCGAGGATGCCGGCCACCGAGCGGTGGTTGCTGATCCACACTTCCACCCCGGCCCGCACCAGCTGCGCGGCGATGTCGGCCTGCAGGTCGGAAAAGCCGATGGCGAGGTCGGGCCTGAGTTCGAGGATGCGCTCGATCTTCGCGCTGGTGAAGGCGCTGACCTTGGGCTTCTCGCGCCGCGCCTGCGGCGGCCGCACGGTAAAGCCACTGATGCCGACGATGCGGTCCTGCTCGCCCAAGGCATAGAGCACCTCGGTGGGCTCCTCCACGAGGCAGACGATGCGGCGCGGGCCGCGCATGCCTTCAGTGCCCTCCCGCCGCCGGCACCCCGGCACCGCCCTGCGCCTGCGCGCGCCAGCGCGGCACCAGGGCCAGCCAGGACAGGGCCGAGAGCGCCATCGCCGCGGCACCGATCAGGAACACGCTGCCCTTGTCCGGCAGGGCCTGCACCACGAGGCCGATGCCAAGGCTCACCGCCAGCTGCGGCAGCACCACGCTGAGGTTGAACACGCCCATGTAGAGGCCGATGCGCGCCGGCGAGACGCACTGCGAGAACATGGCGAAGGGCAGGCTGACGATGGCGCCCCAGCCGATGCCGGCCAGCGCCATGCCGAGGTAGATCACCCACGGCGCATACCCGGCGACGTAGGCGAGCAGGAAGCCCGCCACCATCAGGCCGAGGCCGGCCGCATGCACGCGCACCTCGTCGAAGCGGCGCGCCAGCGGGTTCAACAGCAGGGCCGGAGCCAGCGCGCCCACGGCATTGAGGGCGAGGAAGCTGTTGGCCATCACCCGGCCGATGGCATCGTCGTCCGCCTCGGGGAAGCGCTGCTTCACCGTGGCGATGAGGTAGACGAACAGGGTCTGCATGCCGATCCAGCTCAGGGAATGCGCGGCCAGCACCTTGCGGAAGCCGGGCAGGTCCTCGCCCGGCGTTCCCGGCGCCGGCTGGCGCTCCAGCAGGGCCCAGACGATGAACAGCAGGGCGGCCAGCCCGAAGCCCGCTTCCAGCCACAGCGGATGCGTGGCCTGCCCGGCCAGCTTGAGGCCCATGGCCACCGCGGCATAGGCGGCGAAGGGCCAGAGCGGGCGCATCAGGCGAAGCACGGCGAGAAGCCCGAGGCGCTGCCCGTCCCTGCCCGGCTCCACCGCGGGCAGCGTCCGCGGCTCCTCCACCAAGAGTGGCGGGAGCAGCGAGAAGAGCAGCACCAGGCCGGCGCCGAAATAGATCAGCGCAAGATTTCCGAAACCCGCGCCAATGGCATAGGCCAGCACGCCGAAGCTGCCCGACACGGTCTGCATCCAAGTGTAGGCCGTGGTGCGCATCGGCCCTTCCGGCGTCACGTCGGCGATCAGGGCCCGCGTGGGGTTGAAGCTGACGTTGATGGCGAGATCGAGCGCCAGGGCCACGGTGATGGCCACGCCGAGGATGGCATCCAGCCCCAGCGTCTCGTTGATGAGGCCGATGGCCGGCAGGGCCAGCAGGGCGAGCGCGGTGAGCACGCCGCCGACGAGGATGTAGGGCCGCCGCCGCCCGCCCCAGGCCCAGGTCTGGTCGCTGAGCAGGCCGATCAGCATCTGGCCGAGGATGCCGGCCAGCGGGCCCGCCGCCCAGACGAGGCCGATCTCGTGGATGTCGAGCCCGTACCTGGTGCTGAGCAGCCAGCTCAGGGCCGAGATCTGCACCGCGAGGGCGAAGCCCATGGCGGTGGACGGCAGGCTCAGCAGCACGAGGAACGGCGGCGAGAGCCGGTGTTGCATCTGCAGCATGGTGGATTCAGCCCCTCCCGGACGGTCGGGCGAGCCTACCCCGGCAGCGCCTCAGCGCGACAGGTGGGCGAGCGCGGCGGCGTTCGCCTCCCAGTTGCGGCCATCGAAAGCTTCGACCACCAGCGCCTGCACGCTGCCCTCGTCGAGGCAGCGGGCGTTCACGTCGATGCCGTCGGGATTGCTGCGCGGCACGTAGAAGCTCTTGATGCCGCACACGCCGCAGAAGCGGTGCCGGGCCACGCCCGTGTTCCAGCGGTAGTCCACCAGCGCCGCCTCGCCCGAGAGCAGGCGGAAGCGCGAGGCCGGTACGATCAGGTGCAGGAAGCCGGCCTTGCGGCAGATCGAGCAGTTGCAGTCCTGCACCACCAGGGTGGCGGGAGCATCGACCTCGAAGCGCACGGCGCCGCAATGGCAGCCGCCGCGGTGGACGACGAGGGGCGAGTCGTGGGAATGCATGCCGCGATCCTACGCTCCGGCCCACCGGTTCAGCGAGATCATGGCTCGCTGAACCGGCACGCGCGTCGCGGGAACCCTACCCGGCCTCCGCAACTCCATCGCACTGAACCCACCGATGGAGGCACCCCCCATGCGCATCGCCCTGCTCACCCGCCGCGACGTCGACAGCGAAGGCATCCTCGAGGCCCTCGAGCGCCGCGCCCACCGGCTTCTCGGCCGCGTGTCCGACCGCATCGCCGACCTGGCCGTGGGGCTCGCCGACCTCAATGGCCCGAAGGGCGGCGTGGACCGCGAATGCCAGCTGCAGGCCCGCCTGCACGATGGCCGCACGCTGATCGTCCGCGCCCGCAGCACCGATTTCGGCCGGGCCATCGACGGGGCCATGCACAAGCTGCTCTCGCGGGTGCTGAAGCTGCGCAAGAAGACCGCCGGCCTGCGCCGCCAGGCGGTACCGCTCGGGCGGCTCGCCGCCAGTGCCTGACAGGCCTACCCCGCAGGCTCGGGCTCGACCCGTTCCGACTCCCTGACGGGTCCGGGCCTGCGGGGCGGGGCGCCGGCATCGATGGCCTCCGGTGCCAGCGGCAGCAGGATCGAGGCCCCGCGGCCCGCCACGCTGGCGCGGCCGAACCATTCCAGGCATCGCGACTCGTTGGCCTGCTCCACCGCCGTCGTGATGCCGCGTTCCGTCGAGGCGGTGGAGCCGGTGGCCTCGACGAGGGCCCGGGCGAAGTCGCGGCCGAAATCGCCGGCGAGCTGGTAGGCATCGCCGATGCTCGAGACCCGCGCCGATTCGCTGATCGCTCCCGCCCCCTCGGCCCAGCGCAGCACCAGGGCCTTGCGGCCCTCCACCCGCGCCACGCCTTCGGCAGCAAAGCCGCCCAGGCCCGCGGGCAGACGGAACGGCCCCGGCACGAAGACATCGAACAGCGCCGAGACGCCGGCCGCCCCGGCCGAGGTCGGACGGATCGCGCTCACCCGCAGTTCGATCTCCAGCTCCGGTGCCTCCGCATCGATCAGGAAATGCCGGGCAAGGCGGTTGCAGGCCTCGCGCGCCGCCCGGTTGCCCACCAGCGCCGCCTGCGCCTCGCTCACCCCGGCACCGGCGGCATCCTCCAGCACCACCACCCGCGGCGGGGCCACCCGGCGCACCGGCGCGACGAGCGCGGCATCCACGTAACGCTCCACCCGGGCGTGGGTCTCGTCGCGCAGCGTCTCGAAGGGCAGGGCCTCGAGGGCGGCATCGCGCCGGGTCTCGGGCGCCGAGGCGCAGGCCTGGAGCAGCAGCAGGGGAAAGGCAAGACCGAGGGCGCGGAAGGGTCGCATGCGGAAACTTGGGGCAGCGGCAGACAGGCACGCAGGCTGGCAGAGCGCCGATGCAGGCCGCGTCCGCGGTGCGTGCGCCCGGCGTGAACCGGAACACGGCCACCGCGGACGCCGTTGGCCTCTGTCGCAGGCGGTGAGAAACGCGGCGGGTGGAATGCCCCTGCCGGCCGCTTGACGGCTCTGTCGATACCACACATATTTGTGGCATGACCCTCACCGACCGCCAGCTCGCCATCCTCGACTTCCTCCGCGCCTACCTCGCGGCGGAAGGCCGGCCGCCCACGCTGGCCGAGATCGCGTCGGCCTTCGGCTTCCGCCAGGCCCGCAGCGCCCAGGACCACCTGCAGGCGCTGGCCGCCAAGGGCGCCATCGAGCTGGTGCCGGGCGCGCGCGGCATCCGCCTGCGCGACGAAACCGCCCCATCGGCGCCATCGGCGGCCGCCTCCCCGGCCGGCCGCCCGGGCCGGGACGCCATGGCCGACAGCCTGCTCACCCTGCCCCTGCTGGGCCAGGTGGCGGCGGGCCGGCCGATCGACCCGCAGGCCGACTACGAGGGGGAACTGCTGCTCGACCGCGCCCTGTTCTTCCCCACCCCGGACTACCTGCTGCGGGTGAAGGGCGACTCGATGCGCGACGACGGCATCTTCGATGGCGACCTGATCGCCGTGCGCCGCTGCCCCACCGCCGAGAACCACCAGATCGTCGTCGCGAGGATCGACGGCGAGATCACCGTGAAGCGGCTGAAGCGCGGCAAGGACCGCGTGCTGCTGATGCCGCGCAACCCCGCCCATGCGCCCATCGAGGTGCCTGCCGAGGCCGATTTCGCCATCGAAGGCCTCTACTGCGGCCTCGTGCGGCGCGGCTGATCCCGAGGAGCCCCGCCATGACCACCCGCCCCGGTCCCGCCGCCAACGACCTTGCCCTGCTGCTGTTCGCCCTCGCCCTGTGCGCGGCCTTCGGCGCCCTGTTCGCCTGGGCGCTGGCCGTGCCCTTCTGGCTCGGCTTCGCCATGGTCGGCTCGGCCCTGCTCGTGGTCGGGCTGCGTGGCCACGGCGAGAACGCCCCGCGCCGGCGGGCGGCGGCCCGCCGCCTGCAGCCCCGGCACTGAAGACCCGCCACCGGTTTGCGAACCGGCAGCGGCGCGCCTCCGGCCTCGTCCCCGGAGGCGCGCCCTGCCGGGGCTCGCACACCGAGGAAGGAAGTGTCGGCGTCAGGGCTCGGAGGCGGACGCGGGTTCGTCGAGAAACACCGCCCGAGTCCGACGTTCGATCTCCTGCCGGCAGCGCTGCAGTCCCGCACTCCGGTCGCCACTCACGAGCGGCTGCAGCCAAGCGGCGGCATCACGCGCTGCCCGGGCCGAAGGCAGCAGCAACGCGGGAAGACCCGCCGATTCAGGATCACCGTAAACCGACATTCGCGGCGATCCGGTGACCTCCCACCGGACGCAGGCTCCCACCAGGCTGGCGACGAACTCCTCCTGATACTCACGCTCACCAGGACTCATCTCCCGCTTTGGGTCTCGCCGGGCCAGCCAAGCCAAATGCGTCAGTTCGTGAGCCAGGACATCGACGGCCCCAGCCGCCGTTTCCTCTAGCGTGGGCCGCGCCCGGACCGCGAACTCGACCTCGAGTTCCCGCGGCGACACGCGCTTCTCGATCAAGCGCGTGAACCGCTGGCCTTCGGGAACGAGAATCAGCGTGGCCTTGGAAACGCGCACCCAAGGCAACCACCCTTCGATAATCGGCAGAGCCTGTACTGACATCTGCGCGACTTCACCTGCAGCGATGCCCTGCGAACACGATTCGACTCGAATCCGGTCGACCTCCGATATGTCGGGCGAAGCACACCCCGAGTCTTGCCCGCCCGCGAGATGAGAAAGGAGTCGATAGCGAACGACGCCTCTCGACACCGCAATCGGAGGCGACATCACCGCATGCAGGTCGACCTCCTGTTGCGCGATGATCCTCGGGACCGGCTTTGTCGCGCAGCCCGCCAGAATAAAAACGGCCGGCGCAAGCAGCAGCGCCGGCCTAAACGTTCCCCAGCGTGATGCGATCAGTACTCTTGGCATGAGTGCGTCACACATCCTCCGCTTGAGTACCAACCAGCAGAGGAACTCGCCACCTGGATCCCGCCGTACCGAAAAGATGCCTGCAGCAAGTTCATTCCCTGCCCCCCAAAGGTCTGAAACGGATGCAGCGATGCCGTCACTGCATCAGCAGAACCGCCAACACTTGCAAGCCACTGGTTAACAGCGACGGGATTGGACAAACGTATCGATGACCCGGTGCGATGCCATTGGAACGTATTGGCAGCGATCACGACGCCCGCACTGGCATCCTTGAGCTCCAAGGTTACGAGCCCAGACATTGGAATGCCGACAGACGAGCCTTGGACATCAATCTCGAACGAGGCCGTATCGATCAGATCCGACTGGGTCTGAGCAGCAATGTCATCCTGCTGGGGGGATGCGCCCCGCTTCTCCTGTGGCTTTGGCTTTCCTTCGACCTCGCCAACAATCTTGCACTCGCCTCGATTGTTGCATTCCACACGCCCTCTGAATGACCAGTCCATGCTCGCACACCCGGACAAAAGGGTGCTGGCCAACGCGAGAAGACCCATTCCAATCCTGATTGTCATAGTCACATCGCTCCGTACCGTGATCTTCGCCGAAGATCGGCGCGACGAAACTACCCCCCCCCTAAAATCGCGTCAAGCCCGAGTTCATGACAAACAGCGAACGGGTCAGGTGCCCGCAAACCGACGCCCTGATTTGCCCGACCCCACCTCCAGCACCTTCCGCACGAAGGGCACGGTGAGCCGGCGCTGCGCCGCCAGCGCGGCGCGGTCGAGGCGGTCGAGCAGGGCGGTGAGCGAGCGCAGGTCGCGCTCGACGCGACGGAACAGGTAGTCCAGCACGGCATCGTCCAGCTCCAGTCCGCGCCGGGCGGCACGCCGCCGCAGGGCCTCGCGGCGGCCGGCCTCGTCGAGCGGATCGAGCGAGACGCGCAGGGCCTGGCCGAGGCGCGAGCGCAGGTCGGGCAGGGGCCAGGCGGCATCGCCCGCCGGCAGGCGCGAGCCGTAGAGCAGGCTGCGGCCGGCATCGCGCAGGCGGTTGTGCAGGTGGAACATGGCCTCGGCATCGGCCGGGAAGGCGGTAAGCGCCTCGAGCCCGTCCACCGCCAGCAGGTCCACGGCCTCGAGGCCCGGCGCGAGTTCGCCCAGGGCGCCGGCGAAGGCCGGCAGCGGCAGGTAGCGGGCGCGGCGGCCCCGGGCCTCGGCCTCGCGGCAGGCCGCGAGCAGCAGATGGCTCTTGCCGCTGCCCTCGCCACCTTCGACGAAAAGCAGGGGCTCGCCCTCGCCGGCGGCAGCGGCGGCCACCGCCTGCACCGCCCAGTCATGGCCCACGAAGAGATCGAAGCGCTGGTCCGGCCCGATCGGCAGGGCGAGCGGGAGCTGCGCCTTCATGCCACGGGCGGTGCGGCATCGCCGCCGGGCGGCGCCGGCCGGGGGCCTGCCCCGCCCTGCTCCGGCGCGGGCGGCATGGCATCCACCGTCTCCTGGTAGAGCAGGCTTTCGCGGTAGCGATCGTGGGCGTAGCGGGCGAGCACCCGGATCACCGCGGCCACCGGCAGGGCCAGCAGGATGCCGAGGAAGCCGAAGAGCTGCCCCCCCGCCATCACCGCGAAGATCACCGCCACCGGCGAGAGGCCGATGCGGTCGCCCACCAGCCAGGGGGTGAGCACGAAGCTCTCCACCAGCTGCCCGATACCGAAGACGCTGGCCACCAGCACGAGGTGGAAGAGGTCGCCGTGTTCGACCAGGGTGGCGATGAGCGCCATGCCGAGGCCGACCGCGGTGCCGAGGTAGGGCACGAAGCTCAGCAGCCCGGCCAGCATGCCGATCAGGAATCCGAGGTCGAGGCCGGCAAGGCTCAGGCCCAGGCCATAGATCACCCCGAGCGAGAGCATCACGCTGAGCTGGCCGCGCAGGAAGCCGGAGAGCACGGCGTCGGATTCCTTCGCCAGCCGCACCACGGTGGGTTCCAGCGGGCGCGGCAGCAGGTCGTGCACGAAGCCGAGCATGTCGCGCCAGTCGCGCATGAAGTAGAAGGTGACGAGCGGCACGAGCAGCAGGTTGGCGAGGAAGGCCATCAGCGCCATGCCCGACTTCGAGAGCCCGCCGATCACGTTCGCCGCCACGCCGCCGGCCTGGCTCCAGTGTTCCTTGAGCAGGCGGCCGAGCTCGGAAGGGTCGATGTAAGCCGAGAGCGGCAGGTCGAGGCGGGTCTCGAGCCAGGGCACCGCGGTATCGGTGATCCAGCCGCCCAGCTTCGGCCCCCACTCCAGGGCGCGCAGCGCCTGGCGCTGCAGGGTGGGCACCAGCAGCAGCAGCACCAGCACCACCGCCAGGCTCATCAGCAGGAACACCAGGAAGACCGCCGCGGTGCGCGAGCGCCCGCGGCGCTCGATGGCCGAGACCAGCGGGTCGGCGAGCCAGGCTAGCAGCGCCGCCACGGCGAAGGGCGTGAGCACCGGGCCGAGGGCCCAGAGCAGGCCGCCCAGCAGCACGAAGCCCGCCAGCCAGAGCCAGGGGCGCAGCCAGAGCAGGGAGGGGGTCATCACGCGTGTCCTGCCGGGCTCAGCGTGGCACGCGGTAGCGGGCGAGGGGCCGGCCTTCGGCATCCTCGCCCGGCGCCGCCACCTCGAGCCGCCGCCCGGCGGCCAGCAAGGCCTCGAAGCGGGCGCGGTCCACCGCAAGATCGAGGCGCAGGCGCAGGCGGTCGCCCTCGGCCTCCCGCACCTCGAAGCCCCGCAGCACCGGCAGGGTCTGCAGATAGCCCGCCACGCCCAGCCAGTCCTCGGCCGAACGCAGGCCCAGCAGTTCGGCCTCCAGCACCTCGGGTTGGCCGGCCGGGATGCGGATGGCCTGGCGGGCCGCCAGCACGTCGGCGGCCGGATCGGCGCCGGAGGCGATGGCCCGCTGCGGCTGCGGATCGACGAGGTTCCAGCGGCGCAGTTCCCTGCCCTCCTCGGCCAGCAGCCACTCGGCGGCCCAGCCGCCCTCCGGCGCACGCGCGATCTTGCCGAGGAGCTGCACGCGGGCGCCGTAGCGGCCGCCGAGCACCGCGAGCGCGGCGGCATCGAGCTTCCAGAGACTGGACACCGCGGCCTGCTCCACCGCCGTGCCGGCCGGCAGCGAGAGGCGCAGGCCACGCTCGAGGCCGCGCTGGGCCAGGGGGCGCACCACGTTCAGCTGCTGGGCCGAGACGAGCCGCGGGCCGGCCCCGCTGCCATCGTCGATGGCCAGCCACAGCAGGGGCTTCGGGCGCTCGCCCGTCCACAGCGGCAGGCCGGCGGCCACGGCCAGGGCATCGACGGCATCGGGCTCGAAGCTGGCCGCCAGCAGCAGGCGCCGCACCGGCACGCCACCGGCCAGTTCCTCGGTCTCGCGGTACTCGCTGGCCAGCAGCAGGCTCTCGGCGCTGCGCAGGGCGCGGGCCACCACCGGATGGCTTCCCGCCTCGGGCTGGCCGGTCACCCGTACCATCACCTGGGCGAGTGCGCGACCGAGGGCGGCGCTGCGCTCGCGCGCCTCCTGCGAGGTGACCGGCACCTCGGCGGTGTACCAGGCCTCCTCGCGGGCCGAGGCCGGCGCCGCCGCGGCCCCGGTCTCGCCCGCGGCGCCCTGGGCCGGCACGGCGGCGGGAAGCAGGAGGCCGGCGACTCCGAGAAGGAGCGCGGCAAGGCAGGACATCGGGGACGGAGCCATGCGGGAAGCGGCAAAGGCGGGGCGGGCCGTCCATGGTGCCGCAGCCCGGGCGCGAGCGTCCAACGCCGGCGAAGGCGGACGGACCGAGGTTCGGGCCGCGAAGGCCGGCCGGCATGCCGCGGCTGCTAGACTGTGCGCTTCGCCTGACGCCCCGAAGGCCGCCCGCCCGTGAGCACGCCCACGCCCCTGACCTACCGCGACGCCGGGGTCGACATCGACGCCGGCAATGCCCTCGTCGAACGCATCAAGCCCCTCGTCAAGCGCAGCTTCCGCCCCGAGGTGATGGGCGGCCTCGGCGGCTTTGGCGCCCTGTTCGACCTTTCGGGCAAGTACAAGGAGCCGGTGCTGGTCTCCGGCACCGACGGCGTGGGCACCAAGCTGAAGCTGGCCCAGCAGCTCGGCCGCCACGACAGCATCGGCATCGACCTCGTGGCCATGTGCGTGAACGACGTGCTGGTGCAGGGCGCCGAGCCGCTGTTCTTCCTCGACTACTTCGCCACCGGCAGGCTGGACGTGGACACCGCGGCCGCGGTGATCGGCGGCATCGCCAGAGGCTGCGAGGAATCCGGCTGCGCCCTGATCGGCGGCGAGACCGCCGAGATGCCCGACATGTACGCCCCGGGCGAGTACGACCTCGCCGGCTTCTGCGTGGCGGCGGTGGAGAAGAGCGAGCTGCGCGACGGCAGCCGGGTGCGCGAGGGCGATGTGCTGCTCGGCCTGCCCTCTTCCGGCCCGCACAGCAACGGCTACTCGCTGATCCGCAAGGTACTGGCCCGTGCCGGCTTCGACGCCGCCAGGGGCGGCTTCGACGTGCAGGTGGGCGGCGTGCTGCTGCTCGATGCGCTGATGGCGCCCACCCGGCTCTACGTGAAGCCCATCCTCTCGCTGCTGCGGGCCTTCCCGGGGGCCGGCTCGCCCATCCACGGCATGGCCCACATCACCGGCGGCGGCCTCACCGAAAACATCATCCGCGTGGTGCCGGAGGGGCTCGGCCTCGAGATCGAGGCCAGCGCGATCCCTCTTCCGCCGGTCTTCGACTGGCTGCAGCGCGAAGGCGCCATCGCCGATGCCGAGATGTGGCGCACCTTCAACTGTGGCATCGGCTTCGTGCTGCTGGTGCCGGAGGAGGGCGTGGCCGCCCTTGCGCCGACACTCACCAGCGCCGGCCTCGCCCCGCGCCCGATCGGCCGCGTGGTGAAGAATGCCGGCGCCTCGGTGCACGAGCGCGTGCGCATCGGCTGAAGCTCTGGCAGGCCACCCCATGGGCAGGCGGATCGCGGTGCTGGCCTCGGGCCGTGGCAGCAATCTCGGCGCCCTGCTCGACGCCTGTGGCGATGGCCGCATCGATGGGCGCGTGGTCGGGCTGTTTTCTGACAAGCCCGCCAGCGGCGCCGTCGAGCGAGCCCGCGAGGCGGGCGTTCACGCCTGGGCGATGAAGCCGAACGGCTTCGCAACGCGCGAGGCCTTCGATGCGGCGATGTTCGATGCCATCGCCCCGGTTCAGCCCGACCTCATCGTCTGTGCGGGATACATGCGCATCATCGGCCAGGCGGCCATCGCCCGATTCCCGAACCGCATGCTCAACATCCACCCCTCGCTGCTGCCGCGCCACCCGGGCCTGCACACGCATGCGCGGGCGCTGGCCGCGGGTGATGCGGAACACGGCGCCAGCGTGCACGTGGTGATCCCCGAGCTGGATGCCGGCCCGGTGCTGGCGCAGGCGCGCGTGCCCGTTCTCGCGGGCGACACGCCGGAGACGCTCGCTGCCCGCGTGCTGGCCCGCGAACATCCGCTGCTGGTGGCAACCGTGGCCGCCTGGTGCGGCGGCGAGCTCGGCTGCGAGGGCGGCATCCCGCGCTGGCACGGCGCAGCGCTGGCCGCGCCCCTGCAGCTGGATGGCGAAGGCCGACTGCGGCCCGCCGCCTGAATCCGACGACGAAGAAGCCCGCATGCCTCCCGTGCTCCGTACCGCCACCCTGCTCGTCCTGGCCGCGCTGCCCACGCTCGCCGGGGCGGCCGCGCTGAATCCCTTCACCGGCACCTATGAGGTGCGCCGCAATGGCGAGCTCGTGGGCGAGGCCACCCTGCGCCTGGTGCCCGAGGGCAGCCTCTGGCGCTTCAGCAGCGAGACCCGAGGCACCCAGGGCATGGCCCGCACGCTCGGCCTGCGGGTGGACGAAAGCAGCCTGTTCCGCCTGCACGAGGGCAGGCCGGAAACCCGGGAATACCGCTACCGCCAGCGCACCAGCCTCAACAGCCGGGAACGCGCCGCCAGCGTGGACCCCGGCGCCGGGCGCATCGTCTTCGACAACCGCGGCACCCGCCAGGAACAGGCCTACGTGCCGGGCGTGCTCGACCGCCAGCTCGTCACCCTTGCCCTGATGCAGGCGGTGGCCGCCGGCCGCCGCGGCGAGCAGGTGTTCCAGGTGGCCGGCCGCAATGCGGTCGAGGCCCAGACCTGGCGGATCGGCGGGGTGGAGCGGGTGCCGCTCGGCACGGCGGCCGAGGAAGGCATCCGCGTGGAGCGCCTGCGCGAGCCGGGGGATGGCAAGAAGACCTTGCTCTGGCTCGACCGCGACCAGGGCCATCTGCCGCTACGCATCGAGCAGACCGACGAGGACGGCGAGCGGGTGGAGATGCGCCTGCTGCGCCGCGGCTGAAGGCCGCGCTGCCCGTGGCCGCGCCTTCCGGCGTGGCGGGGCCTCAGCCGGCGAGGCCGCGCCAGCCCAGCTCGACCAGCCACGAGAGCTGCGGCCAGGCCTCGAAGAGCAGCCAGGCCTTCTTCACCATCGCGAAGAAGACCTCGTAGAGCGCGATGAAGTAGCCCAGCGTCACCAGCAGCCAGAACACGGCCAGCAAGAACATCAGGCCATCGTCGGCCATCAGCGCCAGCGCCGCGCAGACGATGGCCAGGGCCGGCAGCAGGTTGTTGAGCGGGATGCCGCCGAGCGGGATGGCGAGCAGCAGGGCGGCGGCGATGACGAGGCTGCCGGCGATGCGGTGGCCGCGCCGGCCTTCGGTCCAGTGGCCGAGCCGCGGGCGCACCACCCTGCCCGCCCAGCCCAGCACCCTGCGCGCCGCCGCCGCCACCTGCGCCCACTGCCGGGCCTCGAGCCGGGCCTCGCCGACCGACTTCGGCAGCCAGGGGCGGGCATCCCCCCGGGCGAGCTGCCAGCCGATGCCCGCCATGGCAAGACCGCCGATGGTGCCGAGCGGCCCCAGCGAGATCGGCTGCAGGAAGGGCAGGCTGAGCACCAGCAGGGTGAAGGCGAAGGCCGAGGTGCCGCCCCCGTCCAGCACCTCGCCGATGCGCGGCGGCTCCGGGGCGGCGGCGGCGGCATCGAGGGCCGCGAGGATGTCCTCGCCGATGCGCTGCATGCGCTCAGCCCGGCAGGCGGCGGATGCGGGCCCCGAGCGCACCGAGCTTCTCCTCGATGTTCTCGTAGCCGCGGTCGATGTGGTACACGCGGTCCACCGTAGTCTCGCCCTCGGCCACCAGGCCGGCGAGCACCAGCGAGGCCGAGGCGCGCAGGTCGGTGGCCATGATCGGTGCTCCGGTCATGCGCTCCACGCCGCGGATGATCGCGGTATTGCCCTCGATGCGCACGTCGGCGCCGAGCCGGGTCAGCTCGTTCAGGTGCATGAAGCGGTTCTCGAAGATCGTCTCGGTGATCACGCCCACGCCCTCGGCGATGGTGTTCATCGCCGCGAACTGCGCCTGCATGTCGGTGGGGAAGGCCGGATAGGGCGCGGTGGTGAGGCTCACTGCCTTCGGCCGGCGGCCGCGCATGTCCACTTCGATGGTGTCGGGCCCGGTGTTGACGTGGGCGCCGGCCTCCTCGAGCTTGGCGAGCACCGCGTCCATGATGTCGGCGCGGGTCTTCTTCGCCAGCACCCGGCCGCCGGTCATCGCGCCGGCCACGAGGAAGGTGCCGGTCTCGATGCGGTCGGGCAGCACGTCGTAGCGGCCGCCGTGCAGGCGGTCGACGCCATGGATGGTGATCTTGTTGCTGCCCGCCCCTTCGATGCGCGCGCCCATGGCATTGAGGCAGTGCGCGAGGTCGACGACCTCCGGCTCCTGCGCGCAGTTCTCCAGCACCGTGGTGCCTTCGGCCAGGGTGGCGGCCATCATCACGTTCTCGGTGCCGGTGACGGTGACCATGTCGAAGACGAAGCGGGCGCCCTTGAGGCGCCTGGCCGTGGCCTTGATGAAGCCGCCCTCCACCAGCACCTCGGCGCCCAGCGCCTGCAGGCCGCGGATGTGCTGGTCCACCGGCCGCGAGCCGATGGCGCAGCCGCCGGGCAGGGCCACCTGGGCATGGCCGAAGCGGGCCACCAGGGGGCCCAGCACCAGGATCGAGGCGCGCATGGTCTTCACCAGCTCGTAGGGCGCCACGGTGTTCGAGACCTGCCTGGGATCGGCGGTGATGGTGAGCTTCTCGTCGACGATCAGCTGCACCCCCATCTCGCCGAGCAGCTCCATGGTGGTGGTGACGTCGTGCAGATGCGGCACGTTGCCGACCTCCACCGGGCTGTCGGCCAGCAGGGTGGCGCAGAGGATGGGCAGCACGGCGTTCTTGGCGCCGGAGATCTGCACCTCTCCGTTCAGCGGCTCGCCGCCGGCGATCACGATCTTTGCCATCTCAGCTCCGGGCGGCTTCGTCGGGGGTCAGGGTGCGCAGGGCGAGGGCGTGGATCTCGCCCCCCATGCGCTCGCCGAGCGTGGCGTAGACCATGCGGTGGCGGGCGATCGGCGGCTTGCCGGCGAAGGCGGGGCTGATGACGGTGGCTTCGAAATGGACGCCATCGGCCCCCTCGACCTGGACCTCGGCGCCGGGCAGGCCAGCCATGATGAGCTGGCGCACGAACTCTGCATTCATGTGGGAGGCAAGGAGGGCCGCGGGCCCTGCCGTAGACTTAACAAGGCTTTCCATTCTACCCCGAGGGGTTCCATGAGCGCCCGAACGGCCGCCAACACCGCCACGCCTCCCAATGCCGTTGCCGCCGGGCAGCGGGTGGTGCGCCAGGAGGCCGAGGCCCTGCTGGCCCTCGCCGACCGCCTCGGCACCGCCTTCGACGAGGCCTGTACGCGGATCCTCGCCTGCCGCGGCCGGGTGGTGTGCACCGGCATGGGCAAGAGCGGGCACATCGCCCGCAAGATCGCCGCCACCCTCGCCTCCACCGGCACCCCGGCCTTCTTCATGCACCCCGGCGAGGCCAGCCACGGCGATCTTGGCATGGTGACCGGGCAGGACGTGGTGCTGGCGCTGTCGTATTCCGGCGAGAGCGACGAGCTGCTGATGATCGCCCCGGCGCTCAAGCGCCTCGGCGTGCCGCTGCTCGCCATGACCGGCCGGCCCGGCTCTTCGCTCGCCCGGCTGGCCGACGTACACCTCGATGTCTCGGTGCCGGCCGAGGCCTGCCCGCACAATCTCGCCCCCACCACCAGCACCACGGCCTCGCTGGCGCTCGGCGATGCGCTGGCGGTGGCAGTGCTGGAAGCGCGCGGCTTCACCGCCGAGGACTTCGCCCGCTCGCATCCGGCCGGGGCGCTGGGCCGCCGCCTGCTGCTCACCATCCGCGACGTGATGCATGCCGGCGAGGCGGTTCCGCGGGTGCGCCCCGACGCCCCCATCGCCCAGGCCCTGGTGGTGATGAGCCGGGGCAAGCTCGGCATGACCGCCGTGGTGGAGGAAGGCGACCGCCTGGTCGGCGTGTTCACCGACGGCGACCTGCGCCGCGCCCTCGACGATCCCGGCCTCGACGTGCGCCGCGACCCGGTCTCGAAGGTGATGGGGCGCTCGCCCAAGACCATCGCCCCCGGCGAACTCGCCAGCGCCGCCGTGCACGCCATGGAGGCACACAAGATCAATGCCCTGGTGGTGGTGGAGGACGGCCGGGTGGTCGGGGCGCTCAACTTCATCGACCTGCTTCGCGCCCGGGTGGTCTGAAGGTCATGGCCCACGTCCCGCTCCCCGACTTTCCCGCCGACCTCCGCGAACGCGCCGCGCGGATCCGGCTCGCCTGCTTCGACGTCGATGGCACGCTCACCGATGGCCGGCTGTGGCTGGATGCCGAGGGCCGCGAGCTGAAGGCCTTCCACATCCAGGACGGCATGGGCCTGCGCCTGCTCGAGGAGCATGGCGTGCGGGTAGCCCTGGTCACTGCCCGGCAGAGCGCCGTGGCCGCGGCCCGCGGCCGCGAGCTGCGGCTCTCCGAGGTGCACGTGGGCATCAAGGACAAGCGCGCCCTGCTCGAACGGCTCTGCTCGAAGCACGGGCACACCCCGGCCGAGGCGGCGATGATGGGCGACGACCTCGTCGACCTCGGGGCGCTCTCCATCGCCGGCCTTGCCGTAGCCCCGGCCAATGCCCACCCCTGGGTGAAGGCCCGCGTGCACTGGCATACCCGGACCGCGGGAGGCGAAGGCGCCGCCCGCGAGCTCTGCGATCTCATCCTCGCCGCCCAGGGCAAGGCCGGGGCGGTGCTGGCGGGCTTCCTGCAATGAACCGCACCGGCCTTGGCCTGTTCCTGTTCGCCGGCGCCCTCGGCACCGGCCTGATGCTGTGGTGGCTGCGCGAGCCGCCCCCGCCGCCGGCGGAGGATGCCCGCGCCGACTACCGGCTGGAGAACTACGAGATGACCGCGCTGCGCGAGGACGGCAGCGAGGGCTTCACCGTCACCGGGCCGCTGCTCGAGCGCGACACCGAGGCCGAGGTCACCACGCTCACCGAGCCGCGCTTCAGCTTCCCCTCGAAGACCCCGGGCGAGCGCTGGAACGCCCGCTCCGGCCGCGCCTGGGTGGGGCCGAAGAACGAGGAAGTGCACCTGCTCGGCGGCGTGGAGATGCTGGGGCCGGCCAATGGCGGCCAGCCGCTGCGCTTCAGCACCGAAGAACTCACCGTCTACCCGGAGGCCGAGAAGGCCCGCACCGCCGCCGCGGTGACCGTCACCCAGGGCCGCTCTATACTGCGGGCGACCGGCCTCGAAGTGGACATGCAGGCCCAACGCTACGAGCTCCTCGCCGATGTCGATGCGATCTTCCATCCTGATCCTGCTCGCAACCGCCGCGCTGGCGCTGCCGCACGCCCTTGAGGCGCGCAAGAGCGACCGCGAGCAGCCGATGGCGGTGCGCTCCGACCGCCAGGTGGGCGGCATGGGCGACGATGACAGCATCGTGCTCTCGGGCAATGTCGTGATCGAGCAGGGCTCGCTCAAGGTGGATGCCGCCCGCGCCACGGTGGAACGCCGTGACGGCGCGGTGGTGCGCGTGCTGCTGGAAGGCGCCCCGGTGCGGATCCGCCAGCTCGACGAACGCGGCGAGCCGATCGATGCCTCGGCGAGCCGCGTGAGCTATGCCCCGGACGACGAGATCATGGTGCTCTCCGGCAGCGCCCGGGTGGTCCAGAAGCGCGGCGAACTCACCGCCGAGACCATCCGCTACAACCTCGATACTGGGCAGGTCGACAGCGGCGGCGACGGCAACCGGGTGCAGATGATCATCCAGCCGAAAGCCCGCGCGGCTGCGAACTGATGCTGGCCGCTCGAGGACTTAGCAAGCGCTACCGGAAGCGCGAGGTCGTCAAGGACTTCGGCTTCGAGCTGGCGCCCGGCGAGGTCGTCGGCCTGCTGGGCCCCAATGGCGCCGGCAAGACCACCTGCTTCTACATGGTGGTGGGCCTGGTGCCGAGCGATGGCGGGCGCATCCTGCTCGACGGCGAGGACATCGCCGCCCTGCCCATGCACCTGAGAGCCCGCCGCGGCATCGGCTACCTGCCACAAGAGGCCAGTGTGTTCCGCAGCCTCTCCGCCGCCGACAACGTGCGTGCCGCGCTCGAGCTGCGCCCCGACCTCTCGCCGGAGCAGCGCGAGGCCGAGCTCGGCAAGCTCCTCGACGAACTGCACATCAGCCACGTGGCCGAGCAGCCGGGCGAGAGCCTCTCCGGCGGCGAGCGGCGGCGCATCGAGATCGCCCGCGCGCTGGCCGCCAACCCCCGTTTCATGCTGCTCGACGAGCCCTTCGCCGGCGTCGATCCGATCTCGGTGGGCGAGATCCAGGGCATCATCCGCCACCTCAAGCAGCGCGGCATCGGCGTGCTCATCACCGACCACAACGTGCGCGAGACGCTCGGCATCTGCGACCGCGCTTACATCCTCAATGCCGGCACCGTGCTGGCGCAAGGATCGCCCAACGATGTGCTGATGAACGCCGAGGTCCGCCGGGTCTACCTCGGCTCCAGCTTCAGCCTCTGAGGCGGCGATGAAACCCGCGCTGCAGGCCAAGCTCGGCACGGCGCTGGCCCTGACCCCGCAGCTGCGGCAGGCCATCCGCCTGCTGCAGCTCTCGCAGGTGGAACTGGAGGCCGAACTGCAGGCCGCGGTGGAAAAGAACCCGCTGCTGGAGCGGGTGGAATCCGGCGGGGAGGGGGGTGGCGCGGAACCGCTCGACGACGGCGGAGCGGACGAGCAGGGCGCGGAGGCGGCGGATCTGGCCTCCGATGGCGAAGCGGATGTGGCGATGGAGGGTGATGGCGAGTCCGATCCGCTGGAGGCCCTGGACGAGAACTGGTCGCTGAGCAGCGAAGACCTCGGCCCACGGATGCCGGAGGCGGAAGACGGGCGTGAGCCTGCCGGCAGCGAGCCCGGCCTGCGGGCACACCTGCTCTGGCAGCTGCGCATGGTCCTGCATTCGCCACGCGACCTCGCCATCGGTGAGGCCATCATCGACGCCCTCGACGAGGACGGCTATCTGCGCGAGCCGCTGGAGGCCCTGGCCGCGGCCATCGGCCTTTCGCCGCCGCCCGAGGCCGGGGAGCTGCGCGCCGTGCTGCATCACGTCCAGCAGCTCGATCCTCCCGGCTGCGGCGCCCGCCACCTCGGCGAGTGCCTGCGCCTGCAGCTCGCCCTGCTCGATCCGGCCACGCCGGGCCTGGCGCTCGCCCGGCGGCTGGCCGAAGCCCATCTCGAGGCGCTTGCCCGCCTGCCCCTAGAACGCCTGGCCGAACGGCTCGGCGAACCCGTCGAGGCCGTGGCCAGCGCCAGCGCCCTGCTGCGCCGCCTCGACCCCCGACCCGGCGCCCGCCATGCCGGGGCCATGCCGGAATACGTGCAGCCCGATGCCATGGTGCTTCGCCAGCACGGGGTCTGGCGGGTGCGGATGCTGCACGGCCCCGGCCTGCGCATCGCCCGCCACTATGAGCGGCTGATCGGCCGCTGCCGGCAGGAGGACGATGCCTGGCTGCGCGGCCAGCTGCAGGAGGCACGCTGGCTGATCCGCGCCCTCGAGAACCGCAGCGACACCCTGCGGCGGGTGGCCGAGGCCATCGTGCGCGCCCAGAACGGCTTTCTCGACCACGGCCCCGAGGCCATGCGCCCGCTCACCCTGCGCGACATCGCCGAGGAGCTCGGCCTGCACGAATCGACCATCTCCCGCGCCACCACCCGCAAGTACCTGCGCACCCCCCGCGGCACCTTCGAATTCAAGCACTTCTTCGGCGCCGGGCTGGCCACCGAGCATGGCGGCGCGGCTTCGGCGCTGGCCGTACAGGCCCTGATCCGCCGCCTGATCGCCGCCGAGCCCCCCGGAAAACCCTTTTCCGATCAAGCACTTGCCGAGCAACTCCAGGCCCAGGGCATCCAGGTGGCGCGGCGCACGGTGGCGAAATACCGGGAGGCGCTCGGCATCCCCCCCTCCTCGGAGCGGAGCGGGCGTGAAGGCCGGCCTGCGGAAATTTGACCGGAATCCCCTTCGCCCCCTCCCCCGAGGGGCGTATGCTGGCGGCCGCGACGCTTTCGTCCCGCAGCAAGGAGTACGCGCCCATGCGCCTTGAAGTGAGCGGCCACCAGATCGAGGTGACCCCGGCCCTGAAGGACTTCGTCACCAGCAAGCTGGAGCGCATCGCCCGCCATTTCGACCACCACCTCGACGTCCGCGTGCTGCTCAGCGTGGACAAGCTGCAGCATCGGGCCGAGGCCACCCTCGCCCCGCGCGGCAAGGCCTTCCACACCGAGGCCGAGGCCGCCGACATGTACGCAGCCATCGATCTTCTGGTGGACAAGCTGGACCGCATCGTGCTCAAGGAAAAGGAGCGCATGACCGACCATCACCGCGGCGAATCCGCCGCCCGCAACGGCAGCTTCGGCTGATTTCCGGCCCCTCGCGACCCCATGCACCTCCTCGACCTCCTGGCGCCCGCGCGCATCGCCGCGGGTGCCAGGCTTTCCAGC
Organism: Silanimonas sp.; assembly: GCA_026005095.1. Classification (GTDB taxonomy): domain Bacteria; phylum Pseudomonadota; class Gammaproteobacteria; order Xanthomonadales; family Xanthomonadaceae; genus Silanimonas. The sequence continues at coordinate 21,831 of BPKK01000019.1, forward strand.
AAGAAACGCCTCCTGGAACACCTGGCGCACCTGCTCGCCGAAGGCGATGCCGGGCGCGAGGCCGCGCTCTACGACAGCCTCTGCCAGCGCGAGCGCCTCGGCAGTACCGGGCTCGGCCATGGCGTGGCCATCCCGCATGGCCGTAGCCCCGCGCTCAGCGTGGCCACCGGCGCCTTCGTGCGGTTGGCCGAGCCGGTGGAGTTCGGCGCCAGCGATGGCGAACCGGTGGACCTGGTGTTCGCGCTGGCGGTGCCCGAGCACTTCACCCAGCAGCACTTGGTGCTGCTGGCCCAGCTCGCCGAGATGTTCGCCGACGAGGCCTTCCGCGCCCGCCTGCGCGCCGGGGCCGATGCCGAGGCCCTGTACCGCCTGGTGGCCGACTGGCGCCCGGGCCACTCCGCCGCTGCCTGAGCTGCGCGCCGTGCTGCCGCGCCGCATCACCGCCCGCGAGCTCTTCGAGCAGCAGCGCGACCGCCTCGGCCTGCGCTGGCTCTCCGGGCAGGAGGGCGGCGAGCGGGCCATCGAGGCCGACGAGCACCGCACCCGCCGCCCCACGCTCGCCGGCTACCTCAACGTCATCCACCCCAACAAGGTGCAGATCCTCGGCCGCGAGGAACTGCAGTGGCTCGACTCGCTGGATGCCCGCCAGCGCTGGGAGACCCTGCAGAAGATCGTCGACTTCCGGCCGATCGCCCTCGTCATCACCCGCGACCAGGGCTGCCCTGCCGACCTGCGCGAGGTGGCGCAGGAGTCGGCCACGCCGCTGTGGGTGAGCGCCCAGCCCGGTCACGAGCTGCTCTCGCAGCTGCAATACGTGCTAGCGCGCTCGCTGGCGCCGCGTATCACCCTGCACGGCGTGTTCATGGAGATCTATTCCATCGGCGTGCTGATCACCGGCGAATCCGGCCTCGGCAAGAGCGAACTGGCGCTGGAGCTGATCAGCCGCGGCCACCGCCTGGTCGCCGACGATGCCCCGGAGTTCACCCAGATCGCGCCGGACGTGCTCGACGGCACCTGCCCGGAACTGCTGCAGGACCTGCTGGAGGTGCGCGGCCTCGGCATCATGAACATCCGCCAGATGTTCGGCGACACGGCGGTGAAGCGGAACAAATATCTGCGGCTGATCGTGCACCTGGTGCGCGCCGGCGACACCGACCTCGAGGGCATGGCGAGACTCACCGGCGAGACCGCCGCCCGGCCGGTGCTGGGCCTCGACGTGCCGGTGTTCAACCTGCCGGTGGCGGCCGGCCGCAACCTCGCCGTGCTCACCGAGGCCGCCGCCCGCCTGCACATCCTGCGCGCCAAGGGCGACGACCCGGCCGCCGCCTTCCTCGCCCGCCATTCCGCCCTGCTCGACAAGTCCGCGCCATGAGCCGTTCCCTCACCGTGGTCTCGGGGCTCTCCGGCTCCGGCAAGACCGTCGCCCTCCGGACCCTCGAGGACCTCGGCTACTACTGCGTCGACAACCTGCCCGTCGACCTGCTGCCGGCCTTCGTCGACAGCGTGGGCGGCGAGGCGCACCAGAAGCTGGCGGTGGGCATCGACGTGCGCAACCACCATGCCGACCTCGGCAACATCGGCGAATGGCTGGCGGCGGTGGGCGCGCGCGGCTACCAGCACCGGCTTCTGTTCTTCGACACTGCCGATGAAACCCTGATCAAGCGCTACTCCGACACCCGGCGCCGGCATCCGCTCTCGCAGCTCGGCCTCGCCCTGCCGGATGCCATCGCGCTCGAGCGCCAGGTGCTGCGCCCGGTGAAGGCCCTGGCCGATCACGTGCTCGACACCACCACCCTCAACGTGCACCAGCTGCGCAAGCGGGTGCTCACCGAACTGGAGGCGGTGAACCGGCCCGGCCTCACCCTGCTGTTCGAGAGCTTCGCCTACAAACGCGGTCTGCCGGTGGATGCCGACTTCGTTTTCGACACCCGCTGCCTGCCCAATCCGCACTGGGACCCGGCCCTGCGCCCGCTCACCGGCCGCGACGCCGCGATCCAGCAGTACTTCGCCGGGCAGGCCGAAGCCCAGACCTACCTCGAACAAGTGCGGGCCTTCGTCGCCGCCTGGCTGCCGCGCTTCGAATCGGAATCACGCAGCTACCTGTCGATCGCCTTCGGCTGCACCGGGGGACGGCACCGCTCGGTCTACCTCGCCGAGAGCCTGGCCGCCTGGTTCCGCGAGCATGGGCGCGAGGACGCGCTCACTTACCACCGCGAACTGGAATAGACCTTTGCTAAGGTTCCGGCATGGCCGTCGGAATCCTCCTCATCACCCATCCCGGTGTCGGCAGTGCCCTGCTCGAGACCGCCACCCGCCTGCTCGGCCGGTTGCCGCTGGAAGCACGGGCCTTCGAGGTCGAGTTCGATGCCGACCTCGCCACCCTACTGCCGCGGGCCAGCGCCGCCCTGAAGACCGTGATGGGCGAGGATGGCGCCCTGCTGCTCACCGACGTGTATGGCGCCTCGCCGGCGCGGCTGGCGCACCAGTTGGTGCGCATCGCCGAGCCCTGCCGGCGGGTGGCCGGGGTTTCGCTGCCGATGCTGCTCCGGGTGATGAACTACGGCGAGCAGCCGCTCGACGAACTCGCGCGTACCGCGGCCAATGGTGGCCGCAATGGCGTGGTGGTGGACGATGCTTGAGCGCGAGATCCCGGTCGTGAACCGCCTCGGCCTGCATGCCCGCGCCGCGGCCAGGCTGGTGCAGCTGCTGGCGGGCTTCCAGTCGCGGGCCACGCTGATCGGCGGCGGCCGCGAGGTGAATGCGAAATCGATCATGGGCGTGCTGCTGCTGGCGGCCGGCAAGGGCAGCACCGTGCGGCTGCGCACCGAAGGGCCCGACGAGGCCGAAGCCATGGCCGCGGCCGAAGCCCTGTTCGCCCGCCGCTTCGACGAGGCGGACTAGCGCCATGCGGCGGCAGCTCGCCGGTATCGGTGCCTCACGCGGCCTGGCCCTGGGCCGGGCGCGGGTGCGTCACCCGCACGTGCTGAGCCTGAGCGAGGAGACCATCGCCGCCGAACAGGTGCCGGCCGAGCTGGAACGCCTGGATGCCGCCATGGCGGCGGCACGCGCCGAGCTTTCCGGCCTGCGCGAGCGCCTGCAGGGCACGCTGGCCCGCGAGGTCGGGGAATTCCTCGACCTACACGTACTGATCCTCGACGATCCCGAACTGCGCGCCGGCCTGCGCGATCTGGTGCAGACCGGCCGCTACTCCGCCGACTATGCCCTGAAGCTGCAGCGCGACCGCCTCGCCGCCGTGTTCCAGTCGATGGAGGACGATTACTTCCGTACCCGCCTCGATGATCTCGATCACGTGATCGGCCGGGTGCACGCCGCCCTGCACCGCCGTCACGACGATGCCCTGCTGGGCTTCGCCGGCGAGGTGCTGGTGGCCGACGACATCGCCCCGGCCGAACTGGTGGAACTGGCGCGGCGCCAGGTGGCGGCAGTGGTCACCCGGACCGGCAGCCCGCTCTCGCACAGCGCCATCGTCGCCCGCGGCCTGCATCTGCCGATGGTGGTGGGCTGCGCCGATGCGCTTTCGCACGTGAACGACGGCGATGCCCTGCTGGTGGATGGCCGCGACGGCCTGCTGGTGGTGGAGCCGGACGCCGACGACCTCTCCCGCTACCAAGTGCTACGGGCCAAGATCGAGAAGAAGCGGGTCGAGCTCGAACGCCTGCGCCGCGCCCCCACCCGCACCCGCGATGGGGTGGACATCGGCCTGTTCGCCAATGCCGAACGACCGGAGGAAATCGAGGAGGCCCTGGCCTGCGGCGCCGACGGTATCGGTCTTTACCGCACCGAGTTCCTGTTCCTGGGCCGCGAGGACGTGCCGGACGAGGAGGAGCAGTTCGCCACCTACCGCGAGGTGGTGCGGGCCATGGGCGGACGTCCGGTCACCTTGCGCACCCTCGACCTCGGCGCCGACAAGGCCGACAGGGCGGGACTTTCGCTGCGTGGCGAACCCAATCCGGCGCTCGGCCTGCGCGGCGTGCGGCTTTCGCTGCACCGCCCCACCCTGCTCGACACCCAGCTGCGCGCTATTTTGCGTGCCTCGGCCTTCGGCCCGGTCCGGGTGCTGGTGCCGATGGTGACGGCACGCGAGGAAGTGGAAGCAGTGAAGGCACGGCTCGGCCTGCTGGCCGAACGCCTGCGCGATGAGGGCCATGCCCTCGGCGAGCGGGTGGCCTTCGGGGTGATGGTGGAGGTGCCGGCCGCCGCGCTCACCCTGCCCGACTACGCCGACCTCGTCGATTTCGCCGCCGTGGGCACCAACGACCTGGTGCAGTACCTGCTTGCTGCCGACCGCACTCACGAGGCACTGGACGGCCTGTTCAGCGAACGCCATCCGGCCGTGCTGCGCCTGCTGCAGCGATTGTTCGAGGAGGCCCGCGCCGCCGCCCTGCCGATCCATGTCTGTGGCGAACTCGCCGCCAGCGCGCCCGACGTGCCCCTGCTGCTGGCGCTGGGACTGCGCGACTTCAGCGTGCACCCCGGGGCCCTACTGGAGATCCGCGAGGCGATCCGCGGCTGCGAGCTCTCCACGCTCAGGCGCCGCGCCCCGGCCCTGCTGCGCAGCCGCGAGCGGGCCGAGGTGGAACGCTGGCTGGCGCGCGGCCAGACCTGAGGACGCCGGGGCACGCAAGGCCCCCGGTCAGGCGTTCAGCCTGCCGGGCATTCCAGCGGCGGCACGGCCTGCGCCGCCATCACCACCCCGGTGTTGCGATCCACCATCACAAACCACTTGCCCGGCACCGCCCAGGGGTCGGAGACCTGCTGCCCCGAGGCCTCGTTGGCGCGTGCCCAGAGCTGGCCCCGGCTGCTGTCGAGGCGGAAATCGAATTTCGGATCGGGCCAGTCTTGCACCGCCCAGGACACCCGCACGGCGAAGGGCCGGGCCGGATCGCAGGCCTCCTGCGGCAGGGGGCGGATCTCCAGGCTCACGCCATCCAGGGCCATCGGCGCCTTGGGCACGAACTCGGCCGGGCTGCAGGCAGCCAGTAGCAGGGCGGCGGCAGGCAGGCAGAGCGATGCGATGCGCATGGGGGAACTCCTCGTCCAGATCCGTTGGCAGGCCCCCGAGCGTGCCCGAGTCTGCATGAACGCCACAAGCACGGGTGGGCGGCGCTGGCGGCAGGGGCCATAATGCGCGCGCCCCGCACCCAGGCCCGCCGATGGTCGACGCCACCCGCCACGAACGTACCGCGCAGCAGCTGCGCATGCTCTCGCAGTCGCTGGACAGCGGGCGGCTCGGCCCCGTGCGCCGGCTGGTCAACAGTCTGAGCGCGGCCGAGATCGGCAACCTGCTGGAATCCCTGCCGCCGGCCAAGCGCGACGTGGTCTGGGGCCTCGTCGATCCCGAGGACGACGGCGAGGTGCTGCTGCACGTCGACGACGAGGTGCGCGAGGGCCTGATCGCCGCCATGGACCCGGACGAGCTGGTCGCCGCCGTCGAAGACCTCGACATCGACGATCTGGCCGAGCTGATGGAGGACCTGCCGGACACGGTCATCGACGAAGTGCTGAAGTCGATGGACCGCGAGAATCGCGAGCGGCTGGAACAGGTGCTCTCCTACCCGGAGGACAGCGCCGGCCGCCTGATGAATCCGGACGTGGTGACGGTACGCGCCGATGTCACCGTGGACGTGGTGCTGCGCTACCTGCGCCTGCGCGGCGAGCTTCCCGAGAACACCGACCATCTCTACGTCGTCAGCCGCCGCCACCAGTATCTCGGGCGCATCGCCCTGGCGCAGCTGGTGACGCAGGAGCCCTCCACGCCCATCAACACCCTGATGGACGATAGCCAGCCGGCGATCCCGGTGGATACGCCCTCTGACGAGGTGGCGCGGCAGTTCTCCGACCATGACTGGATCTCGGCGCCGGTGGTGGACGAGAACAACGTACTGCTCGGCCGCATCACCATCGACGACGTGGTCGACATCATCCGCGAGCAGGCCGACTACCAGGTGCTCTCGGCCGCCGGCGTGAGCGAGGACGAGAGCCTGTTCAGTCCGGTGCTGCGCGCCTTCAAGGGCCGCTTCACCTGGCTCAGCATCAACCTGTGCACCGCCTTCCTCGCTGCCAGCGTGGTCGGCCGCTTCGAGGCCACGCTGGCCGAGATCGTGGCGCTGGCGGTACTGATGCCGATCGTGGCCGGAATGGGCGGCAATGCCGGCACCCAGGTGCTAGCGCTGATGGTGCGCGGCATCGCGCTCGGCCAGGTCTCCAGCGCCAACCTGCGTACCCTGATCTGGAAGGAGATCCGTATCGCCATCATGAACGGCGTGCTGCTCGGCACTGTGGTGGCCATCGTCACCTACCTGTGGTTCGGCAAGCCCGGCATCTCGCTGGTCATCTTCTCGGCCATGGTGATCAACCTGAGCTGCGCGGCCACCGCCGGCGTGCTGGTACCGATGGCCCTGCGCCGCTTCAACATCGATCCTGCCGTCGGCGGGGCGGTGATCCTCACCACCGTCACCGACGTGATGGGCTTCTTCGCCTTCCTCGGCCTTGCCACCCTGTTCCTGATGCAGTGAGGCCGGGATTCCGCCGGCGCTGCGCGGCTCAGGCGCCAAGCAGGTGCTTCAGCACCGCCATGCGCACCGCCACGCCATTGGCCACCTGCTCGAGGATGACCGAGCGCGGCCCGTCGGCCACCTCGGCGGCGATCTCCACGCCGCGGTTCATCGGCCCGGGGTGCATGACGATGGCGTCGGGCTTGGCGCGGGCAAGGCGACAGGCATCCAGCCCGTAATCGGCGAAATAGGCCTCGAGCGAGGGCACCAGACCCTCCTCCATGCGCTCGCGCTGCAGGCGCAGCATCATCAGCACGTCCACGCCCTCGAGCATGGCATCGAGCGCATGGCCCACCGTGCAGCCCTCCAGCACCTCGGGCCCCGGCAGGAGGCTCGCCGGCCCGCAGACCCGCAAATCGCGGCAGCCGAGCTGGCGCAGGGCCTGCAGGTCGGAGCGGGCCACCCGCGAATGCTTCACGTCGCCCACCACCAGCACCGAGAGACGGCTGAAATCGCGACCCTTGTGGCGGCGCAGGGTGAGCATGTCGAGCAGGCCCTGCGTGGGGTGGTTGCTGCTGCCGTCGCCGGCATTGAGCAGGGCCGTGCCGGGGCCGGCGGCCTCGGCCAGCGCGGCCACGGCGCCATCCTCGGCATGGCGCAGCACGAAGGCCTCCACGCCCATGGCCTCGAGGGTGCGGAAGGTATCGAGCGTGGTCTCGCCCTTCTTCACCGAGGACGCACTGACATCGAAATTCAGCACGTCGGCGCCGAGGCGCTGGGCGGCGAGCTGGAAACTGCTGCGGGTGCGGGTGGAGTTCTCGAAGAACAGGTTGCACACGGTGCGCCCGGCCAGCACATGGCGCAGGGCGGTACCGCCCCGGGCGTGGGGGAGCATCGCCTCGGCCTCGTCGAGCAGGGCATGCAGCCGGGCCTCGCCAAGGCCGTCGAGGGTGAGTAAGTGGCGGAGTCGGGGCGGGGTCATGGAATCGGTAGATCAGGGGAAACGGAAGGATTCGGGGGCATCGCCGGCCAGCCAGCGCTCGACGATCACCACGGCGGCCAGGGCATCGATGGCCTCACCGTGACGACGGCGCGCCACGCCGGCGCGACGCTGCCCGGCGAAACGGGCGGCAGCCTCGCGGGAGCTATGGCGCTCGTCCACCATCACCACCGGAAGACCGCTGCGCTTCGCCGCGGCGCGGGCGAAGCCGCGCGCCCACTGGCGGGCCGGCGGGTCCTCGCCAGGATCGTCGCTGCGCGGATCGCCCACCACCAGCCGGCAGGGCCGCCATTCGCCGAGCAGGCGATCGAAGCGCTCCCAGTCCGGAAGGCCCTCGCGCACCTCGATCAGCCCGAGCGCGCTGGCGGTACCAGTAATGCCATTGCCGACCGCCACGCCGATGCGCCGGCTGCCGACGTCGAAGCCAAGGACGGCGCCGTCGTCCATGCCCTCACGCGTGGCCGCTGTAGTCGGCGAGATGCGCGACATCGACGCCGATCTGGCCCGCGGCGGCCTGCCAGACGAGGTCGCGGTCGGCCTCGAACACCAGGGCCTCCGGGGCCGGCACGGTGAGCCAGGCATTCTGGGCGAGTTCGCCCTCGAGCTGCTCGCGGCCCCAGCCGGCATGGCCGATCAGCACCTGGAAACGCTCCGGGCCCTCGCCACGGGCCATGGCGTGCAGGATCTCGCGCGAGGTGGTGAGACCATAGGCGCCGAAACGCAGGGTGGACGGCCAGGGCCGGGGATCGTCGTGCAGCACGAAGCCGCGGTCGATCTGCACCGGGCCGCCCCAGAGCACCTGCCGGGCCTTGAGCTCGCGGCTGCCCCCCTCGATGCCGAGCTGGTCCATCAGCTCGCCGAGCAGCACGTCGGTGCGGCGGTTGATCACCACCCCCATCGCCCCGTCGCCGTCGTGCTGGCACATCAGCACGGCAGATCGGGCGAAATGCGGATCGTCCATGCCGGGCATGGCGAGCAGCAGCTGGGAGGCGAGCGAGCGTTCGAGCGGCATGCCGCCATTGTAGGCCGTGGGCATCGGGGCGGGGGCTGGCTAAGCTGAGTGCCCCCGAAACGCCGACGACGCCCCGATGATCCGCCACCCGACTTCCATTGCCGGCCTCCTGGCCCTCGCTCTCACGGCCTGCGGCCCCTCGGAAGAACAGCGCCAGGCCGCGGCCGAGGCCGCGGCGCGTGCCCGCGAGGCCAAGCTGGCCCCGACGCTGGCGGTCTACCGGGAGGCGAAGGCGCGGCAGGATTGGGCCCTGGCACTGGCGAGCGCCGAGGTGCTGCTGGCCGACGGCCCCGGCTCGGCCGCCGCGGCCGAAGCCTCGGAGGGGTTGGAGGCGCTCCGCGAAGCCGCCGCGGTCCAGCGGGAGACGCAGCGCCTCCGTGCGCTGTGGGCCTACACCTCGACCCCGGTCGAGGGCAAGCCGGCCCCCCAGAAGGCTGCCTCGATCCGCAACCAGCGCCCGGAAGACGACGCTGCGAGCTTCGCCGTGCCGCCCACCGTGCAGCTGGTGCTGCGCAACGACCCGCGCTGGGGGCAGAGCGTCTATCTCGTCATCGAGGAGGGCCTGTTCGACTGCGGCCGGCCCTGCGCCTTCCGCATCGGCTTCGACGGGGCCACGCCGCGGCGCTTCGCCGGCGAGGCCTCCAGCACCGGCACCCGCCCGGCCCTGTTCATCAAGGACGATGCCGGCTTCATCCGCGCCCTCGAGGGCGCTGCCCGCGTCTCCATCCAGGCCGCCGATGGCCGCGGCCCGGTGCTCGAGTTCGAGACCGGGGGCTACGACCCGGTGCGCTACCGCACGGGCGGCTGAGCGTCGCCCGCGCCAGGGCCCTCAGTCGGCCTTCGCCACTTCCACCCCGTCGAGGCCGGCGGAGAGCGAGCGAGCGTCGCCGCCCTGGGCCAGCTTGATCTTGAGGCGCACCTCGTTGGCGGAATCGGCGTAGCGCAGCGCATCCTCGTAGGTGATCTCGCCGGCCTGGTACAGCTCGAATAGCGCCTGGTCGAAGGTCTTCATCCCGAGCTGGGTGGATTCCTTCATCACGTCCTTGAGCTTGTGGATCTCGCCATCGCGGATGTAGTCCTGCACCAGCGGCGTGCCGAGCAGGATCTCCATGGCGCAGCGCCGGCCCTTGCCGTCCGGCGTGGGAATCAGCTGCTGGGCGACGATGCCCTTGAGATTGAGCGAGAGGTCCATCAGCAGCTGGCTCCTGCGCTCCTCGGGGAAGAAGTTGATGATGCGATCCATCGCCTGGTTGGCGTTGTTCGCATGCAGGGTGCAGAGCACCAGGTGGCCGGTCTCGGCGAAGGCGATGGCGTGGTCCATGCCCTCGCGAGTGCGCACCTCGCCGATCATGATGACGTCGGGCGCCTGGCGCAGGGTGTTCTTCAGCGCCGCCTCCCAGCTCTCGGTGTCGATGCCGACCTCGCGCTGGGTGATGATGCAGCCCTCGTGCTTGTGCACGAACTCGATCGGATCCTCGATGGTGATGATGTGGCCCGAGGAGTTCATGTTGCGGTAGCCGATCATCGCTGCCAGCGAGGTCGACTTACCGGTGCCGGTGGCGCCCACGAAGATGATGATGCCGCGCTTGGTCATCGCCAGCGTCTTGATGATCGGCGGCAGGTTCAGCTCGTCGATGGTGGGAATCTTGGTCTCGATCCGGCGCAGCACCATGCCCACCTGGTTGCGCTGGTAGAAGCAGGAGACGCGGAAGCGACCGACGCCGGCAAGACCGATGGCGAAGTTGCACTCGTGGGTCTTCTCGAACTCCTCGCGCTGCGAGGGGTTCATCACGTTGAGCACGAGGTCGCGGCTCTGCTGCGGAGTAAGCGGCTCCTGGGTGATCGGCACCAGCTTGCCGTGCAGCTTCATCGACGGCGGCACACCGGCGGTGATGAAGAGATCCGACGCCTTCTTGTGCGCCATCAGCTTGAGGAAGGAGGTGAAGTCGATGCTGCTCATGGGGGGCTCCGGCCGTTTCTCCTGGGGGGCTGGGTGAGGTGCCAGCTCACTCGAACAGGCGCTTGTCCTTGGCGTAGGTGGCGGCCTGAGCCCGGGTGATGATGCCGCGCTTGAGCAGGTCCTGCAGACACTGGTCGAGCGTCTGCATGCCGTACTGCTGGCCGGTCTGGATGGCGCTGTACATCTGCGCGACCTTGTCCTCGCGGATCAGGTTGCGGATAGCGGGGATGCCCACCATGATCTCGTGCGCCGCCACGCGGCCACCCCCCACCTTCTTCAGCAGGGACTGCGAGATCACCGCGCGCAGGCTCTCGGAGAGCATCGAGCGCACCATCGGCTTCTCGCCGGCCGGGAACACGTCGATGATACGGTCGATGGTCTTGGCGGCCGAGCTGGTGTGCAGGGTGCCGAACACCAGGTGGCCGGTCTCGGCGGCAGTGAGCGCGAGGCGGATGGTCTCGAGGTCACGCAGCTCGCCGACCAGGATGTAGTCGGGGTCCTCGCGCAGCGCCGAGCGCAGGGCCTCGTTGAAGCCATGGGTGTCGCGGTGCACCTCGCGCTGGTTGACCAGGCACTTCTGCGAGGTGTGAACGAACTCGATCGGGTCCTCGATGGTGAGGATGTGCGAGTACTCGTTCTTGTTGATGTGGTCGATCATCGCCGCCAGCGTGGTCGACTTGCCCGAGCCGGTGGGGCCGGTGACGAGGATCAGGCCCTGCGGCTGGTCGATGAGCTCCTTGAACACCCGCGGCGCGGCGAGATCCTCGAGGGTGAGGATCTCGGAGGGAATGGTGCGGAATACCGCGCCGGCGCCGCGGTTCTGGTTGAAGGCATTGACGCGGAAGCGGGCCAGGCCGGGGATCTCGAAGCTGAAGTCGGTCTCGAGGAACTCCTCGTAGTCGCGGCGCTGCTTGTCCGACATGATGTCGTAGATCAGCGCGTGCACCGTCTTGTGGTCCAGTGCCGGGATGTTGATGCGGCGAACATCGCCGTCCACCCGGATCATCGGCGGCAGGCCGGCCGAGAGATGGAGGTCGGAGGCCTTGTTCTTGACCGAGAAGGCCAACAGTTCCGCGATATCCATGCGTGTTCTCCCCTGGGCGCAACGTGAGTCAGTGCGGTCTCGCGCGCTCGTGCGACGCGCGGCATTCCGGCAGTATAGCCCCAGCCCATGGACGCTCTGGAAGCCCGCTACCGCCACCTGCTGGAAGCCCTGGCCGAGGCCGCCCCCGGGCGCGCCCCGGTGCTGCTCGCGGTGAGCAAGACCCAGCCCGCCGAGGCGGTGCGGGCACTTGCCGCGCTGGGGCAGCGCGCCTTCGGCGAGAACTACGTGCAGGAAGCGCTGGCCAAGCAGCGGGCGCTGGCCGACCTGGGGCTGGAATGGCACCTGATCGGCCCGCTGCAGAGCAATAAGTGCCGCGAGGCCGCCCGCCATTTCGACTGGGTGCAGAGCGTGGACCGCCCCAAGCTGCCGCCCCTGCTGGACCGCGAGCGCCCCGCCGGGCGGCCGCCGCTCAACGTGCTACTGCAGGTGAACATCGACGGCGAGGCCAGCAAGTCGGGCTGCGCGCCGGAGGCGGTGATGGCACTCGCCGACCAGGTGGCCGCCCTGCCCCGGCTGCGGCTGCGCGGCCTGATGGCCATCCCGGCCCCGCACCCCGAGCCGGAGCGGCGGCGCGCCGCCTTCGCCCGCATGCGCCGGCTGTTCGAGACCCTGCGTGCCGCCCATCCCGGCTGCGACACCCTGTCGATGGGCATGAGCGAGGATTACCCGCTGGCCCTGGCCGAAGGCGCCACCCTGGTGCGCGTGGGTAGTGCCCTGTTCGGACCGCGCCCGCCCAAGCCCTGAGCCCCGCCCCGGGGTTCCGCCCGCGCGGCGAGGCAGGCCATGATGCAGGCCCACCCTCACCCCAGCACCGCGCCGATGTCCAGCTCGCCCCACGCCTTCCCCACGGTCGCCTTCATCGGCGGCGGCAACATGGCCCGCGCTCTCATCGGCGGTCTCCGGCGCGGCGGCATGGCCGCCGGACGCTTGATCGTCAGCGAACCTTCGGCCGCGAGCCGCGAGGCACTGGCCGCCGAGTTCGGCGTGATGACCACCGCGGACAATGCCGAGGCCGCGGCCGCCGGCGAGGTCTGGGTGCTGGCCACCAAGCCGCAGGTACTGCGCGGGGTCTGCGAGGCCTTGGCGCCGCTGGCGCAGGCCCGCCGCCCCCTCGTGGTCTCGATCGCCGCCGGCATCACCAGCACCCAGCTCGACCGCTGGCTGGGCGGCGGCCAGGCGGTGGTGCGCAGCATGCCCAATACCCCGGCCCTGCTCGGCGCCGGGGTGACCGGCCTCTACGCCACCGCCGCCGTCGACGCGGCGCAGCGCGCCCTGGCCGAAACCCTGCTGCGACCCGCTGGCGAGACCGTGTGGATCGCCGACGAGGCCCTGATGGACGCGGTGACCGCCACCTCGGGCAGCGGCCCTGCGTATGTGTTCCTGCTCGCGGAAGCGATGCAGGCCGCGGCCGAGGCCGAGGGCCTGCCTGCCGAGGCGGCGCGCACCCTGGTGGTGGAGACCATCGCCGGCGCCGCGCGCATGCTGAAGGAGAGCGGCGAGCCCGCGGCCACGCTGCGCCAGCGCGTGACCTCACCGAACGGCACCACCCAGGCCGCGCTGGAGGCCTTCGCCGCCGGCGGCTTCACGCCCCTGGTGGCAGCGGCCGTTCACGCGGCGCGAATCCGCGGCGCGGAACTCTCGGCCCTCAACGACTGAGCCGGAGCCACGCCATGGCCACCTTTCTCCCCGCTCTGAACATGCGGCAAGCCCGCCTCGCCGCCCTCCTCGGCCTCGTCCTCGCCCTGCCGCTGCCCGCCCCGGCCTCGCCCCCGGCGGCGCCCTCGGCCTCTGCGGCGGCCAGCACACCCGCAGCGCCGGCCCGGCCCTCGCTCACCCTCGGCTCGGGCCGCAACAGCACGCAGTCCGGCGAGTTCACCGTGCACTACAACGCCATGCCCACCCTGCAGCTCACGCCGGAGATCGCCCGCCGCCACGGCATCACCCGCTCGGCCAACCGGGCGCTGCTGAACGTGTCGGTACGCCGCGGCAAGGCCGCCGAGAGCAGCCCCGTCAGCGCTCGCATCAGCGCGGCTGCCACCAATCCCGCCGGCCAGCGGCAGTCGCTCAACCTGCGCGAAGTGCGCGACGGCCAGGCGCTCTACTACCTCGGCGAGGCACGCATCGAGCCACGCGACGAGCTCGATTTCGAACTCGAGGTGCAGCCGGAAGGCAGCGCACCGATCCGGGTGCGCTTCCGCCAGGAGTTCTGGCCGGCGCAGGCGACGCGCTGAGCATGGCCTTGCTCTTCGTCCGCCATGCGCAGGCCAGCTACGGCAGCGAGGACTACGACCGGCTCTCCCCGCTGGGCTGGACTCAGGCCCAGCACCTCGGCGCCTGGCTGGCCCGCGAGCCGCACGGCTTCGCCCGGGTGCGGGTGGGACGCATGCGCCGCCACCGCGAAACCCTCGAAGCCATCCGCTGCGCCTTCGCCGAAGCCGGGCATCCGCTGCCGGAGCCGGAGGAAGACGCCGATCTCGACGAGTTCGACCATGGCGCGGTGATCCGTGCCTTCCTCCTCGAGCGGGCCGATGCCGGCATGCGCGCCCGCGCCAGCTCGCAAGACCCGACCATCCTCGCCCCGATGCTGCATGCAGCGATCCTCGCCTGGGCGAACGATGAACTCGAGGCCGTGCCCGAGCGCTGGGAGACCTTCGGTGAGCGCGTGGCCCGGGCCGGAGCCGCCGCTGCCAAGGCCGCACGCGAAGGCGCCACCCTCGTAGTCAGTTCGGGCGGGGTGATCGCCCGGCTCGCGCAGCAGGCCCTCGAGGTGCCGGCGCGCCGCGCCGTGGACCTCAACCTCGCCATCCGCAACGCCTCGATCAACGAGTTCAGTGCCGGGCCCGACCGGCTGCGCTTCGGCAGCTTCAACACCCTGCCGCACCTTGCCCACGACCGCCGGCTGTGGACGCATTTCTGAAGGCCCACCGATGAGCCCGCTGTTTCCCTTCTCCGACCACGCCCGCGCGCTCGACGCACGGCTCGCCGCCTTCATGGCCGAACGCGTACTGCCGGCCGAGGCCGAGGTGCATGCCTGGCAGCAGGACCCGGCCACGCGCTGGACGGTTTGCCCGCGCATCGAGGCGCTGAAGGCAGAGGCCCGGGCGGCCGGCCTGTGGAACCTGTTCCTGCCCGATGCCATGCACGGCGCCGGCCTCTCCAACCTCGACTACGCCCCGCTTGCCGAGCGCATGGGCCGTGTGCCCTGGGCCAGCGAGGTGTTCAACTGCAATGCGCCCGACACCGGCAACATGGAGCTGCTGGCGCACTTCGGCACCCCGGAACAGAAGGCGCGCTGGCTCGCGCCGCTGCTGCGCGGCGAGATCCGCTCGGCCTTCGCCATGACCGAGCCGGAGGTGGCCTCGTCCGATGCCACCAATATCGCGCTGCCCATCCGCCGCGAGGGCGGACAGTATGTGCTCGAGGGCCGCAAGTGGTGGATCACCGGCGCCGGCGACCCGCGCTGCAAGGTCCTCATCGTCATGGGTGTTACCACGCCGGAGGCCGCGCCACACGCGCGCCACACCATGGTACTGGTACCGATGGACACACCGGGCCTGCGCGTGGTGCGGCCGCTGCAGGCCTTCGGCTTCGACGACGCACCGGGCGGCCATGTCGAGCTCGAGTTCCGCGACGTGCGCGTGCCAGAGGAAAACCGGGTCGGCGGCGAGGGCCAAGGCTTTGCGCTGGCGCAGGCCCGCCTCGGCCCCGGCCGCATCCACCACTGCATGCGCCTGATCGGCATGGCGCAGCGGGCGCTGGAGATGATGGTGGCGCGGGCGCAACACCGCATCGCCTTCGGAAAACCGCTGGGCGCGCAGGGCATGGTGCAGGAAGCGATCGCGCTCTCGCGCTGCGAGATCGAGCAGGCCCGCCTGCTCACGCTCGACGCCGCTGCCCAGCTCGACGCCAAGGGCAACAAGGGCGCGAAGGACGCCATCGGCATGATCAAAATCGTGGCCCCGCGCATGGCCTGCGCCGTCATCGACCGCGCCATCCAGGTGCATGGCGCCGCCGGCCTCGCCGACCCCTTCCTCTCGGCGGCCTACACCGGCGCGCGCTGCCTGCGCCTCGCCGACGGCCCAGACGAGGTGCATCTCGTCGCGCTGGCCAAGGGCATGCTGAAGGGCCCGGGCGCATGAGCGGCGAGCGTTTCGCGCTGGACGAGGCCGCTCTCGCCGCGGCGCTGGAGGCCCACCTGCCCGGCTTTCGCGGTCCACTCAGGGCCACGAAGTTCGAGGGCGGCCAGAGCAACCCCACCTACCGCCTCGATGCCGCCTCCGGCACCTATGTGCTGCGCCGCAAGCCGCCGGGCGCCCTGCTCGCCTCGGCCCATGCCGTGGACCGCGAGTTCCGCGTGCTCACGGCCCTGCAGGGCCGGGTGCCGGTGGCGCGGCCGCTCTGGCTGTGCACCGACGAAGCGGTGATCGGCTCGATGTTCTACGTGATGGCCTTCGTCGACGGCCGCGTCGAGTGGGACCCATCGCTGCCCCGGCACGCTCACGAACAGCGCAGCGCGCATTACCACGCGCTCATCGACACACTCGCCGCCATCCACGGCATCGACGTGGCCGCTGCCGGACTCGCCGATTTCGGCAAGCCCGGCAACTACTTTGCCCGCCAGATCGCCCGCTGGAGCGAGCAGTACGCGCAGAGCCGTACCCGCGCTATCGCCGCCATGGACGCGCTGATCGCCGAACTGCCGCGCCGCTGCCCCCCCGACGATGGCCGCGTGGCCCTGGTGCACGGCGACTTCCGCCTCGACAACCTGATGTGGGCGAAAGACGGCCCAGAGGTGCTGGCGGTGATGGACTGGGAACTCGCCACCCTCGGCCACCCGCTGGCCGACCTCGGCTATCTCGCCATGGCCCTGCGCCTGCCGCGCAATCCCGCCCTGCCGGGCCTGGCCGGCCTCGACCGCACTGCGCTCGGCCTCCCCTCGGAGGCCGAACTGCTGGAGCGCTATGCCGCACGCACCGGGCAGGCGCTTCCGCAGGACTGGGGCTTCGTGCTCGCCTTCAGCTATTTTCGCCTCGCCGCCATCGCGCAAGGGGTGGCCCGGCGCGCCGAACAGGGCAATGCCAGCAACGCCCGTGCCGCGGAGGCCGGGCGGATGGTGGACCTGCTGGCCAGCGCGGGGCGGGCGGCACTGGGCTGAAGGCCCGGCGCGGGGCGCGGCCGACGGGTTCAGCCGAGCACGCGCCGCCCGGCGTCGAGCGCGATGGTCTCGTCGGCGATGCCGGGCAGGGTGGCCAGGGCCTGCCGCGAGACCCGCTCGAAGAACTGCACGAAGCGCTCCACCTCGCTGCGGCTCATGGCACGGCGTCCCGGATTGGCGGCGGCCAGGGTCTGCTCCTGCTGCCAGCGCCAGCCCGGCACCACCTCGAAACCCGGCCCGCGCAGGAAGAGCAGATGATCGAGCCGCGCCCACAGCGGCGCATAGGCCGGGAGGGCGGCATTGCACCAGCGCCGCCAGGTGCCCTCGGGGTCCTCCTCGCGCTCCAGCGCATTGAGCGGCCGGGCGAGCTCGGCCTCGGTCTGCGGCGGCACCTTGTGGAACCAGCCCTCGAACAGCACCAGGTCGGGCACGCCCTCTACCCGATCCCAGGCCGACTCCGGCAGGCGGCGGTCGGCGAGCTTGTCGAAGGCCGGCAGCCGCGCCCGGCCCTCGCGCAGGGCATCGAGGGTGGCAAGGCCCAGCGCGATGTCGTGCGAGCCGGGCGCCCCGCGGGTGGCGAGCAGGGGATGCACCTCGCGGCCGAGGCGCTGGCGCTGCGGCTGATCGAGGTAGACATCGTCGATCGACAGCACCACCGCGCGCAGGCCGCGCTCACTGGCCAGGGCCGCCACTTGGGCGGCAAGCGTGGACTTGCCCGTACCCTGCAATCCAGTGAGGCCGAACACCCGGCACGGTCCCGGCAGGGCGAGGGCGCGCCCCAGCACCGCCGCCACGAACCCGGCGGGATAGCCAGTTCCCCGAGGTTTTAGCACGGCCATCGGACGGTCTTGAGCGGGATCATGCGCCCGGGGCGCGGGGGCGGCGAGAATAGCGTGTCCCGCCCCAAGCCCGAGTGCCCCGACGTGAGCGAACACCCCACCGACACCGCTGCCCCCGACCCGCTGCTGGCCGAGGCCATCGCCACCTTCCGCACCCTGCTGGCCGAGGCCACGGCCGCCGGCGACCCGGAGCCCACGGCCATGACCGTGGCCACCGCCGATGCCCGCGGCCGCCCCTCCGCCCGCACGGTGCTGCTGAAGCACGTGGACGAGCAGGGCTTCGTGTTCTACACCAACTTCGACTCACGCAAGGGCCGGCAGCTCGCCGCCAATCCGCAGGCCGCGCTGCTGTTCCTGTGGAAGACCCTGCGCGAGCAGGTGCAGGTGAAGGTGGAAGGCACGGTGGAGCCGGTGACGGCCGCCGAGGCCGATGCCTATTTCGCCAGCCGCCCGCGCGAGAGCCAGATCGGCGCCTGGGCCTCGCTGCAGTCGCAGACGCTCGATTCGCGCGCGACCCTCGAGCGGCGCATCGCCGAGTTCAGCGCGAAGTTCGAGGGCCAGCCGGTGCCGCGGCCGCCGCACTGGTCGGGTTTCCGCGTGGTGCCGGAGATGATCGAGTTCTGGTATGGCGCGAAGTTCCGCCTGCACGAGCGCCAGCGCTACGCCCGCATCGAGGGGCGCTGGACGAAGCGGATGCTCTACCCCTGAGCGCCTTCGCCGGGGCCGCGCCTCGCGGCCCCGGCAGGTGCCTCATTGCACTTCGATCTCGATGCCGCCGACGATGCCGGCCACGAGGTTGTAGAGAAAGGCGCTGATGACCCCGCCAATGAAGCCGAGCACGCCGTAGAACAGCGGGAAGGCGATGACGGCGCCGACGCCGAAGAGCATGCCGGCAAACCCGCCGCCACGGTCGCCGCCGAGGGCGGCCGCCACGCCGAGCAGAGCGAACAGCGAGAAGAACAGGCCGATGATGAGGCCGAGGCCGGCATAGAGCGCGCCCAGCACCTTGCCGGCAGACAGCACGCCGATGCGACGAATGATCATGCTTGGAGGTCCCCTTGGAAACGCCCGCGGTCCTGCGGGCCGGCCGACGATACCCACCAACGGGTAGCAGGCGTCAATACCGGGCGGTGCGGCGCACGCTCAGTCTGGCAGCCTGGCATAGCCCTCGCGCCAGCTGGGGAAGCGGGGCACCCAGCCGGTGGCGCGCAGCCGGGCGTTGGAGACGCGCTTGCCGCTCTCCGGGCCGGGCGCCGCGCCGAGCGTGGGCAGGCCGAGCCGCGCGCGCAGGCCGTCGATCACTTCATGCTCCAGCGCGGGCGCGTCGTCGCTGCCGCAGTAGACGCGGGCGATGCGCGGTGCGCCCAGCAGGTGCAGGAGGGCGCCGGCGACATCCTCGACATGGATGCGGTTGGTCCAGCGCCGTTCGCCCGGGGTCTCGCGGCGCGCGCGCTGCCACATCCGCTCGCGGCCCGGCCCGTAGATGCCGGAGGCGCGGAAGGCCGCGGCCTCGGGATGCGCCTCGAGCTCATGCTCGGCCTCGCGCAGCACGCGGGCGTTGAAGGCGGTGGCGTCCGCCGGCGTGCCCTCGTCCACCCAGCCGCCGGCATCCTCGGCGTAGACCGCCGTGCTGCTGACGAACAGCACGCGGCCGACCTCGGCGCGGTCGAGCAGGCGACGCAGGCCGTCGCGGTAGAGGGCGCGGTAGGCGGCCTCGCTGCGCTCGTCGGGCGCGGCACAGAACACCAGGGCCGCGAGGCGCTTCGGCACCGCGGTAAGCCCCTCGCCGGTGACGAGGTCGGCGCGCAGGGCGCGGATGCCGGGCCCGAGGTCCAGTGCGCGGCGACGCAGGGCCAGCACCTCCCAGCCGGCCCGCGAGGCCGCGGCGGCGAGGCGCGAGCCGGTGTCGCCGGCGCCGGCGACCAGGAGCGTCGGGCGGGAATCGTTCAAGGCAGGCATGCGGCGATGCTACCGTTCGCGCATGAATCCTGCGGTGAACCTCGTGCTCGTCGGCCCCATGGGGGCCGGAAAGACCTCCATCGGCCGGCGGCTGGCGGAGCGCTTCGGCCTTGCCTTCGTCGACCTCGACCAGGCCATCGAGGCGGCCGCCGGCGCGCGGGTGGCGGAGCTCTTCGAGCGCGAGGGTGAAGCTGGCTTCCGCGAGCGCGAGGCGCGGCAGCTGGCGCAGGAACTCGCGGGCGAGGACCGGCTCATCGCCACCGGCGGCGGCGCGGTGCTGGCCGAGCCCAACCGCCGGCGGATGCGCGAACGCGCCTTCGTGCTGCACCTCGCGGTCTCGGTGGAAGAACAGCTGAAGCGCCTCGCCAACGACCGCGCCCGGCCCCTGCTGCGGCACCCCGACCGCGAGGCGGTGCTGCGGCGCCTGGCGGAGGAGCGCGCCCCGCTCTACGCCGAGGTGGCCGATCTGCGCTTCGACACCAGCGGCCTTGCTCCCGGCCCAGGCCTGCGAGCGGCTGGTGCCGCTGCTGCGCGAGGGCTGGCGGCACGCGAGGGCGGCATGAGCGCGCCTGCCGCCTCCCGCCCTGCGCCGGCTCGAGGTCGAACTGGGCCCGCGCCGCTATCCGATCCACATCGGCCCCGGCCTGCTCGAGCGACCCGGCGCTGCTCGCCGCCCAGGCGCCCGGCCGCCATGTGCTGATCGTCAGCGATGCCAATGTGGCCCCGCATTACCTCGCCCGGGTCGAGGCGACCTTCGCCGGAGCCGGCCGACAGGTGGCCAGCGTAGTACTGCCGCCCGGCGAGCAGGAGAAGACCCTCGCCCGCTTCGGCGAGCTCCTGTCCGCCCTGGCGAAGCTCGGCGCCTCGCGCGATGCCGCCCTGGTGGCGCTCGGCGGCGGGGTGGTAGGCGACCTTGCCGGTTTCGCCGCCGCCTGCTGGATGCGCGGCGTGCGCTTCGTGCAGCTGCCCACCACCCTGCTGGCGATGGTGGACTCCTCGGTGGGCGGCAAGACCGCCGTCGACCTGCCCGAGGGAAAGAACCTCGTCGGCGCCTTCCACCAGCCCTCGGCGGTGATCGCCGACACCGATACCCTGGCCACCCTGCCGGCACGCGAGCTCTGCGCCGGGCTGGCGGAGGTGCTGAAGTACGGCGCGCTGGGCGATGCCGCCTTCTTCGCCTGGGTGGAAGCAAAGGCCGCCACCCTGCGGGCCCGCGAACCCGCCGCCCTCGCCGAGGCGATCGCCCGGAGTTGCGCACACAAGGCCGCCATCGTGGCCCGCGACGAGACGGAGACCGGCGAACGCATGCTGCTCAATCTCGGCCATACCTTCGGCCATGCCATCGAGGCCGAGCAGGGCTTCGGCGGCCTGGTGCACGGCGAGGCGGTGGCCGTGGGCATGGTGCTGGCGGCCCGGCTCTCGGCCCGGTTGGGCCACGCTCCCCAGGCCGATGCCGAGCGGCTCGCCGCAGTGCTGCAGGCCCTCGGCCTGCCCACTGCCCTGCCCCCGGGCCTCGCCCCGGAGGCCCTGCTCGCCCGCATGCGGCTCGACAAAAAGAATCTCTCCGGGCGCCTGCGGCTGATCCTCTGGCGCGGCATCGGCCGAGCCTTCGTGGCCGAGAACGTGGAGGAAGCCGCGGTGCTCCAGATGCTGTCCGAGCCCGGGCCGCTTGCCGGCGCCTGAAGCCGGCCGGCGGAAACGGTGTCGCCGGCCGTAGACTGGCGGCATGGACTGGCTCGATGCCCTGCCCGAGACCCGCGTGCTGCGGGCCCCGGACATCCCCGGGGAATACACCCGCGACGAATCGCATGTGCGCGGCTCGCT
>BPKK01000020.1 GCA_026005095.1 Silanimonas sp.
GTCAGCCTCGCTGGGCCAGGTGTCAGCGTGCGCAGCCAGCGCTACGACTTTGCCACCGCCGACCAGGTGCAGTTGCTCTCCCGCTCCATCGGTCGGCCGATCGTGGTCGAACAGGCGCTGGGCGGGCAGCTGCGGGAGTACCGCGGCACCCTGCTGGCCGCCGGTCAGGGCTTAAGCCTGCGCGAAGCCGATGGCACGGTGCGGGTGCTCTCCGGCTTCACCAGCTTCACCCTTGCCGAGCCACCTGCCGGCCTGGTGGCGCGCCCCACCCTGCGCTTCGCGCTCGACACCGGCGGCACCACCCGTGACGCCCGCCTTGCCTATGCCACTGCCGGCCTTGCCTGGCGGGCCGAATACCGCGCCCAACTCAGCGGCCGCGATGCGGCCTGCCGCATGCGGCTGGAGGGCCATGCGATGGTGGTGAACCGCTCCGGCATCGATTTCAACGACGTCGCCCTCGAACTGGTGGCCGGCGAGCCGAACCGCCGCATCGACAGCGTGCGGGTGAGCGGCACCATGATGCGGGCCGCCGCCCCGATCGAGGCGAAGATGATGGCGGCCGACGCCGCCCCCGAGGTTTTGGCCTCCGGCGAGCAGCACCGCTACCGCCTGCCCGGCACCGGCGACCTGCCCGAGGGCAGCCTGCAGCGCCTGCCGCTCGTCACGCCGGCAGAAGGCGTGCCCTGCGAGCGCCGCCTGGTGGCGGGCACCATCGATCCGGTCTGGACGCCGGGCCGCCCGATGACCCATCGCGAGCTCGGCGCCGATGGTGACTTCGAGGTGCGCCAGCGCCTCGTGTTCCGCAACGAACGCGGCCACGGCCTTGGCCTGCCCCTGCCGGCGGGCCGCCTGCGCGCCTTCGAAGGCGAGGACTTCCTCGGCGAAGCCGAACTCGGCCACAGCCCGGCCGGGCGCGAGATCGATCTCGATCTCGGCGCCGCCTTCGACGTGCAGGCGCGCCGCCGCACCCTCGATTTCCAGCTCGACCGCAGCCGCCGCACGATGACCGAGACGGTGGAATGGACCCTGCGCAATGCCAA
The DNA here is from genome assembly GCA_026005095.1 of Silanimonas sp. Taxonomy (GTDB): domain Bacteria; phylum Pseudomonadota; class Gammaproteobacteria; order Xanthomonadales; family Xanthomonadaceae; genus Silanimonas. Next base: position 1,041 of record BPKK01000020.1, read on the forward strand.
GGCCGAGCCCGCCCGCGTGCTGCTCGGCGACCGCCTGCCGCGCTGGACCGACTGGCAGCTGGTGGAGGGCGGCGAACGCTTCCGCAAGCAGGACGCGCAGCGCATCGAGGCGGTGGCCGAGGTACCGGCCGGCGGCGAGACGGTGCTGCGCTACACCGTGCGTTATCGTTGGGCCGAGGACATCACCATCGACTGAGGCCCGCCCCATGCTGGAACGCATCGCCCACGACCGCCTGCTGGAACTCCGCCTCGCGCGGCCCCCAGTGAACGCGCTCGACCCGGCCCTGCTCGCCGCGCTCACCGAAGCCTTCCAGCCAGAGCTGCTGCGTGGCGTACAGGGGGTGGTGCTCTCCGGCGGCCCCAAGGTGTTCTCGGCCGGCCTCGACGTGCCGCACCTGCTCAGCCTCGACCGCGATGGCCTGACCGCCGCCTGGTCGCAGTTCTTCGCCGCGGCCCGCGCCATCGCCCACTGCCCGGTGCCAGTGGCGGCGGCCATCGGCGGACACAGCCCGGCCGGCGGCTGCGTGCTGGCCCTGTGCTGCGACTACCGGGTGATGGCCCGTGGCGCCTTCCGCATCGGCCTCAACGAAACCCAGGTGGGACTGGTGGTGCCCGGGGCCATTCAAACCCTGATGCGGCGCGTGACGGGACCGCACCGCGCCGAACGCCTGATGGTGACGGGAGCGATGATCGAATCCGCCGAAGCCCAGGCCATCGGGCTGGTGGACGAACTCACCGATGCCGAGCACGTGGCCACCCGTGCCCTGCACTGGCTCGGCGAGCTCGGCCAACTGCCGCGCGAGGCCCTGCTCGCCACCCGCGCCATCGCCCGCGCCGACCTGCATGCAGCCCTGGACAGCTTCAGCGAGGACGAGCTCGAGGGCTTCATCGACCGCTGGTTCAGCGCCGGCACGCAGGCGGCCCTGCGTGCCCTGGTGGCGAAACTCGGCAAGGGCTGAAACAGGCCCCGCCCCGGAGTCCTCCACCTCAGGGCGCGGCGGCGCGCGGCGGCGCTTCGGCCGGCCGCAGCCAGACCTCGACCCGGCGGTTGCGCTGGCGGCCCAGCGAGGTGTCGTTGCTGGCCACCGGTGCGATCTGCCCGAGGCCGCGCTGGCGCGCCACTTTGAGCCCGCGCGCCCGCAGCTCGGCGGCCACGAGGTCCACCCGATCATTGCTGAGCGAGAGCGCGAGGTAGGGCGTGGACTCGCTACGGTCGGCAAAACCGATCAGCAGCAGTTGTTGCCCAGCATTGGCCGGCTCGGCCATGAAGCGGGCAAGGCGCTCGATGTCCTCCACCGCCTTGTTGTCGAGTACCGCTGCGCCCTCGCCGAAACGGAAGTTGAGGCTGAGCCGCCGCGCCCCCTGTACCAGGGCGCGGTATTCCGGCTCCGCCGGCAAGGGCACGGCAAGGGCCTGCACCTCCTGCGGCACATAACCCACCCTTGCCACCACCGTCTGCCCGCCGGCGCCGAGGGCGAAGTCGAGGAAGTCCCGTGTCTCGGCGCGGAGACGTTCGGCGCTGTAGAGGAAGAGGCGGCGCGAGAGCACGTAGTCCTCGGTGGCCACGCTGAGCGGCGTCGGCGCGAGCGCCTGCGTGCCGCGCTCGGAGAGCGCGAGCGCCCGGGCCCGACCCACGCCCGCTAGGCCGACAAAGCCGATGGCCCGCGGGTCGGCGGCGACCGCAGCGGCGAGCTCGTCGGTGGATTCGTAGCGCAGGGCGTGCGGGCTGAGGGCGGCTTCGCCGAGCACCAGGCTGCGGAAGGTATCGAACGTGCCCGAGCGGTCGTCACGGGCATGCAGGGCGATCGGACCGGGGGCCAGGCCGAGCACCGACCAGTCGCCGATGCGGCCGGAGAACACCGCCCGCACCTGCTCGACGGTGAGCGAGGCGAGGGGATTGGCGGGGTGCACGATCACCGCGAGGCCATCCAGCGCCACTACGTGCTCCTGCCCGCGCTCGAACAGGGGGCCGAGGGCACGCGCGTCCGCGATCTCGTCGCGGCGCACCGGGCGCGAAGCCATCCACAGATCGCACTGGCCGTCGCGCAGGGCGGCGTAGCCGGTGCTGGTGCCATGCGCCAGCACGTCCACCGTGAGCGGCCCGCGCGGGGTGTCCAGGATGAGCCGGCGCTCGTCGTTGGCCGGTACCGCCTCGCTCCGCAGCGGCCAGCCGCGGGCCTCGGCCCAGGCCTTCACCAGGGCCGGCGCCAGGCGCTCGCCGATGGTGTTCGAGCCCGACAGGCAGAGCCGCGCCGGCTGCGCCTGCACCCCGCCGCCCAGCAATCCCAGGGCCAGCACCACGCCGCCCCATCCCCGTAGCCTGCGCCCGACCATCCGCTCTCCCCCATCGCCTCGTTCCAGACCGGCCGGGCACGGTGGTGGAGCAGGATGACGGCGTCATGTCAGGACAGACGCGGCCTGCGCGAAGCTTGCGCGCCTTCGCAGTTCACAGGCGGCCTCCCGCCGCTCAGCGCGAGGCGAAACGCTCGAGGCGGTAGGGCGCGGGGTCGACCACCGGGTCGCGGCCGAGCATCAGGTCGGCGAGCAGCCGGCCGGTGACCGCCGACATGCCCATGCCCATCATGCCGTGCCCCACTGCCAGCCAGAGCCCGGGATGGCCGGGGGCCGCGCCCAGGACTGGCAGGTCGTCCCAGGTCATCGGCCGCCAGCCGAACCATTCTTCGCGCCGCCCCGGGCCGATCGGCTCGCGCAGGCCCTCGCGGGCGCCGCGCTCCAGGGCATCGAGGCGGGCACGGGTCAGGCGCGCGTCGTAGCCGGCGAACTCCATGGTGCTGCCGAGGCGGAACCCGTCGTCCCAGGCGGTGATACAGACCGAGCGTTCCTTCAGCACCAGCGGGCGGCGTGGCGCCTGGGCCGGGCGTGCGGTGGTGATCGAATACCCCTTGCCCGGCACCAGGGGCAGGCGCAGCCCGAGCGGGGCGAGCAGACGCCGCGCCCAGGGACCGGCCGCCACCAGCAGCTCGCGGGCCGTCCAGCACCGCCCATCCGCGCTTTCGAGATACCAGCCGCCAGCCGCCCGCTGCAGGCGCCGTACCGCCACGCCCTCCTCCACCACCCCGCCATCCTCGCGCACCAGCCGCGCCAGCTCGGCGGTGTAGCGCTCCGGCCGCAGGTGGCCATCACCGGGGAAATGCAGGGCCCCCACCACGCCGGGGCGCAGGCAGGGTTCGTCGGCCTGGGCGGTCTCGCCGTCCCAGACCTGTACCTCGATGCCATGCGCGGTGAGCCGCAGGTGCTCCGATACCGCCGCCTTGAACGCGGCAAGATCGCGGTAGACGTAGGTGAGGCCGTCGCGGCGGTAGCCGCAGTCGAGGCCGCGGCGCTTCACCAGGTCGTCGAGCAGGTCCATCGAGGCGGTGAGCAGGGCGGCCTTCGGCGCGATGGCGCGGGCGAAGGTGCCGGGATTGCAGCGGGCGGCGAAACGCAGCATCCAGTGCCAGAGTTCCGGGTCCCAGCGCGGCCGCACGAGGAAGGGCGCATCGGGGGTGAACATCCAGCGCAGGGCGGTGCCGACCATGCCGGGCGCGGCGAGTGGCAGGGCGTGGCTGGGGGTGAGGGTGCCGCAGTTGCCAAGGCTGGTGGCGGCGCCGATCCGGTCACGCTCCAGCACCCGCACCGCCTGGCCGGCCTCGGCCAGAGCCTGGGCACAGGCCAGCCCGGCCACGCCGCCGCCCAGCACCAGCACCTCGTCGGCGATTTCGGGCGAGGGTCGGGAATGGTCGGGCATGCGCGCAGTCTAGCGCCGCAGCGGCGGCAGGCGCAGGTAGGTGCCGGCGCGCCACAGCCATTCCAGCGGGCCGAAGCGGAAGCGCGCGAGCCAGGCATGGCTGAAGACGAGCTGGGCGGTGAAGACGAGGACGACGAAACCCAGTTGCGCGGTCCGGCCCATGGCATCGAACACGCCGAGCCCGTAGCCGTAGAACACCAGCGAGCAGAGCAGTGTCTGGGCGAGGTAGTTGGTCAGCGCCATCCGCCCGGCGGGGGCCAGCAGGCCGAGCAGGCGGCGCGGACCGGGCAGGCTGGCGAGCAGCAGGAACAGCGCGAGGTAGGCCAGGCTGAGCGGCAGGTTGCCGAGCATCATCAGGCCCGAAGCCAGCGAGGCGCGGGGAAACTCGGCCACCGGGTCGAAACGCAGGCCGAGCGAGGCGCCGAGGGCGAGCAGCGCGCCACCGGCCAGCCCGCCGCCGATGGCCAGGGCGAGGAAGAAGCCACGCTGTGCCGAAAGGTCGGCCAGCCGCCCGGAACGCAGCAGCCAGGCCCCGATGAGGAAACAGCCCAGCGCCATCGGCAGGTGGTAGAGCGTGGCCTGCGGGAAGATCCAGCCGAAATACTCGGCCCAGCGCTGGGCGCTGACGGCGAGGAAGTCCCCCTCGCGGTAGACGGCCGCGGCAGCCTGCCCGGCGGCGGCCAGGGCGCGCATGTCCTCCTGCACCGGCGCCAGTTCCGAGGCCGGGAGCAGGCCGAGGGCGAGCCCGCCGAGCAGGGAGAGCAGCGGCACTGCCACGTACAGGCCGAGTCCGGCAAGCCAGAGCGCGGGCCCGCGCACCGGCAGGAATGCCAGCAGGCCGAGCGAGGCGAGCGCGTAGGTGAACAGCACGTCGCCGGTCCAGACGAAGGCGATGTGGACCAGGCCGAACAGGGCCAGCAGCAGGCTGCGCCGCAGGTAAAGGCCGATGAAGGGCCGCCCGGCCGCCTGCGCCCGCTGGTGCATGAGCGCGAAGCCCATGCCGAAGAGCAGCGAGAAGAGCACCCAGAACTTGCCCTGCACCAGGAGGTAGACGAGGGCGCCGACCTGGCCGTCCAGGCCCTCGCCCGGGCCCACGCCGGCGATCATGTCCTGCAGCGGCCGGGCGAACCACTCCACATTGATCAGGAAGATGCCGAACAGGGCGAAGCCGCGCAGCATGTCCAGCACCGCGATGCGCTCGCCCTCGGCCACCGGCCCGGCCATCCGCTGCTCCATCCGTCCGCCCCCGTAACGAAAAACGCCCCGAGCCTGAGGCATCGGGGCGCCGGTTTCCAGTGCGCAGGCCGGGGAATCAGTGCTGCACGCCGCCCTCGCCATGCACGTGGCCGTGCTCCTTCTCCTCGGCGGTGGCCTCGCGTACCTCGAGGATTTCGACCTCGAAGCCGAGGGTCTTGCCCGCCATCGGGTGGTTGAGATCGACATCGACCACCGAGAGGCCCACCTTCTGCACCGTGACCGGGCGCGGGCCCATCTGGGTGGGCACCACGATCGTCATGCCCGGGGCGAGCTTCTGGTTCCTGAAATGCTTGCGCGGCAGGCGCTGCACGAGGCCGGGGCGGCGTTCGCCGTAGGCCTGGTCCGGGGTGACGGTGACCTCGAAGCGCTCGCCGGCCTCGCGGCCGAGCAGGGCCGTCTCGAGGCCCGGGATGATGGCGTTGTGGCCGATCAGCACGGCCAGCGGCTCGCGTTCGCGCGAGCTCTCGATGGCCTCGCCGCCCGCTTCGGAGACGGTGTAGTGCAGGCGGACGACGTGGTCTTTCTCGATCTTCATGGGATTCCTGGTTCAGGGACCGGCTGGCCGCCGGCCGGGACGATGGGGCAGACTTCGCGGCCATGACCGGCCGCGTCGACGCGATTGCGCATTATCCCGCTGCCGGCGGGCGTGCGCCAAACCCCGAGCCTCGCCACCGCGCCCTGCCGTGGTGGCCGCCCCTGCTGACGGCCCTACTGCTGGCCGCCTGCACCAGCGTGCCGGGGGAAGGCCCGGCCAGCACCGGGCGCGACGCCCACGGCGAGGCCTCGATTCCGCGTCCGCTGCGCAGCCCGCGCACCAGCGCCCCGGTGCCGCTCGACCTGCGCGCCAACGACGTGCTGATGCAGGCCATGAGCCTGATCGGCACCCGCTACCGCTTCGGCGGCAGCAACCCGCAGCAGGGCTTCGACTGCTCGGGCTTCACCTCCTGGGTGTTCCGCGAGGCCGTGGGCATGACCCTGCCGCGCACCGCTGCCGATCAGTTCGCCGAAGTGGGGACGCCGGTGGCCAAGGACGCCCTGGCCGCGGGCGACCTCGTGTTCTTCCGCCAGGGCCGCGGGCGCATCGACCATGTGGGCATCTATGTCGGCGAGGGCCGCTTCGTGCACGCGCCGAGCCGCGGCGGGCGGGTGCGCATCGACGTGCTCGACGAGCCGCACTGGCAGCGCAGCTACCGGGGGGCGAAGCGCGCCCTCGACGGCAGCCGCTGATCTTCTGCCCGCTACTCGGGGCGACGCCACAGCCAGAGTGCCACCCCCGCCATGCAGGCTGTGCCAGTGGCGGCCATCCACCACTTTGGCGCGGTGGCGAACAGGATCGCGGCGCACAGGGCCATGGTGAAACTGGCGGCGCGCTTGGCCGGCCGGCTGACCGCGCCGCGGGCCTGCCAGTCACGCACCATCGGACCGAACAGGCGGTGGGTGAGCAGCCAGACATGCAGGGTCTTCGAGCCCCGGGCGGCCGCCCAGGCGGCGAGCAACACGAAGGGCGTGGTAGGCAGGCCGGGCAGGAACACGCCAAGGAGGCCGAGGCCGAGCGACAGGTAGGCCACGGCGATCCAGAGCCATCGGCGCAGGTCGGTCCACATCGGGGCGCAGCATACTTGACCGAGGTCATGCCACCGCCGCCCGCAGGGCGCAGCCTTGGGGGGCCCCCACCCGACCGGAGCCTGCCGCCATGACGACATCCGCGACCGCGCTGCCCCACCACCTCGTGGTGGCCACCGATTTCGGCCCCTCGGCCGACAACGCCCTCGCCCGCGCCCTGGCCCTGGCCCAGGGCCTCGGCGCCCGCTTAAGCCTGCTGCACGTGGTGGAACCCCTGCCCATCGTCTCGGCTTGGGGCGATGCCGGCAGCGCCGCCTGGCTGGGCGTGGAGGCACTGGTACAGGCCGGCGAGGAGGCCCTGGCGCGGCAGATCGCACGGGTGCCGGGAGCCAGTGCGGCCGGCGTGGCCGCCGCCTGCCGGGTGGGCATGCCGCGCCGCGACCTCGGGCGGATCGCCAAAGAACTCGGCGGCGAGCTGCTGGTGCTCGGCGCCCGCAATGAACGCCGCCTCGGCGACCGCTTGATCGGCAACACCGCGCAGGCGGCGGTACATCATGCCTGCCTGCCCCTGCTGGTCTGCCGCCGCCCGGCCGCCGCTCCCTGGCGGGAAGTGCTGGCCGCCACCGACTTCGGCGAGGCCGCAGCCCGCGCCGTAGCACTGGCGGAAGCACTGAGCCCCGGGGCACGGCGCCGCCTGCTGCATGTGCATGCCAGCCTGCCCGAGGCCACCCTGGCCTTGGTGCAGCCCGACCCCGGCCAGCTCGAGCGCTATGCCGCCGCCGCGGAGGCCGAGGCCAGCCAGCGCTTCGATGCACTCTGCACCGGGCTGCCGGGCTGGACCGGGCATTTCCGCCGCGGCCATGCCGGCGAACTGCTGATGGAGGCCATCGCCACCCATCAGCCCGACCTGGTGGCGCTCGGCAGCCGCGGCCACGGCCCCTGGATCGGCGGCCTGCTCGGCAGTCTCGGGCAGCGGGTACTGGCCCAGGGCGAGGCCGACGTGCTGCTGGCACTGGCTGCCACCTGAACCGGCGTACCGCGGCGCTGGTGAGGGGCCGCGTCTTCGCGTAGGGTGCGCGCCATCCGGTGCCGGGTGATTCCCAGGTCCCCCGCCGGCCGCGTGCCTCGGCGCCCTGCCGTCGCTCCGGCCCGTCCGCCCACCACAGGCACCACTGGCGGCCCGTCCGCCCTCGTCTCGCAGCGCGGTTTTCAGGGAACGCTCCGGGGTTTTCCGCTTTTGGAGTGTTCCCTCATGACGTTTGAATCCCTCGGGCTCGCGCCCGCGCTCTGCCGCGCGCTCGAGGCGCTCGGCTTCACCGCGCCCACGCCGATCCAGGCCGAGGCCATCCCGGCCGCGCTCGCCGGCCACGACCTGCTGGCCGGCGCCCAGACCGGCACCGGCAAGACCGCCGCCTTCGGCCTGCCCCTGCTGCAGAAGCTCAGCACCGGCGAGCGCTCGCGGAACCCGCGCGCCCTGATCCTCGCCCCCACCCGCGAGCTCGCCCAGCAGGTGCACGACAACCTGCGCGACTACGCCAGGTATCTTCCCTTGAAGCTGGCCGTGGTCTACGGCGGCGTCTCGATGGTGAACCAGGCAGGCATCCTGCGCCGCGGCGTCGATATCGTGATCGCCTGCCCGGGGCGGCTCATCGACCATCTGCAGCAGCGCAACATCGACCTGCGTGAGATCGAGCTGCTGGTGCTCGACGAGGCCGACCGCATGCTCGACATCGGCTTTCTGCCGGCCATCCGCCGAATCCTCGGGCAGCTGCCGAAGCAGCGCCAGACTCTGCTGTTCTCGGCCACCTTCGACCAGGCCATCCGCGAGATCGCCAAGGAAGCCCTGCACGAGCCGCGTGAGATCCAGGTCACGCCGCCGAACGTGGTCGCCGCCACGGTGACCCATCGCGTGCATCCGGTGGCCGCCACGCAGAAGCGCGAGGTGCTGCTGAAGCTGCTTTCGACGCATCACCAGGACCAGACCCTGGTGTTCGCCAAGACCAAGCACGGCTCCGACCGCCTCGCCAAGCAGATCACCGCCGCCGGCATCCGCGCCGAGGCGATCCATGGCAACAAGTCGCAGAACGCTCGCCTGCGCGCGCTCGGAGAGTTCAAGCGCGGCGAAGTGCGCGTGCTGGTAGCCACCGACATCGCGGCCCGCGGCCTCGACATCCCAGCCCTGCCGCGCGTCATCAACTACGAGCTGCCGATGGTCCCCGAGGACTACGTGCACCGCATCGGCCGCACCGGCCGCGCCGGCTGCACCGGCGAGGCGGTGTCGCTGGTGGCGAAGGACGAGGCCAGGCTGCTGCGCCAGGTGCAGCGCATCCTCAAGGAACCGCTGGAGGTACGCGGCCTCGACGGCTTCCCGCCGGACTGGAGCTTCCGCGACGGCAACGCTCTCGACGACGACCGCCTCGCCGGGCAGACGCCGGTGCGACGCCCGCCGGGCGCGCCGCGCCGCGACGGCCATGGCCACGGTCAGCGCCGCGACGGGGGACGTCCGCAGGCCCACGCCGGCCAGCCGCGGCGTCCATCCGGCTCTGGCGCGGAGCGCAGGGCCGGGGGCAACGGCGATCGCTTTCAGGCCGAGGGTGGGCGCAGCCCGCGCAGCGGGGATTCGCGGCGCCGCTGAGCAGAGCCGCGAGCGGCAGGCATCGGAACGGGCCTTCGGGCCCGTTTCCTTTTTCCAGCAGCACGCGCAGGCTGGCCGCTTCGCCGAAGGAGGAGCCAGGCCCATGCCATCGAACGCGGAGCACGCGCGGCGCATCGTCATCGAACGTCCTGGGGGCTACGAGGTCCTGCGACTGGTGGAGGGCGAGGTGCCCACCCCGCGGCCCGGCGAACTGCGCCTGCGGGTGGCGGCCTGCGGGGTGAACTACGCCGACGGCATCATCCGTATGGGGCTTTACGAGAGCGCGAAGCGCCTGCACGGCTACCCCATCACCCCGGGCTTCGAGGTGGCGGGGGTAGTGGACGCCCTCGGCGAGGGCGTTGAGGGCTGGCAGGTCGGCGACCGGGTGATCGGCCTCACCCTGTTCGGCGGCTACGCGAGCCACCTCTGCCTGCCCGCCGACGGCGTCTTCGCCCTGCCGCCAGGCCTGTCCTTCGAGCAGGGGGCCGCCCTGCCCACGGTCTTCCTCACCGCCTGGTTCATGGCCCACCGGCAGGTGCACCCGGAACCGGGCGATCGCTGGTTGGTGCATTCCGCCGCCGGTGGCGTGGGGGGCGCTCTCTTGCAGCTAGCGCGGCTGGCCGGGGTGGAGGCCACCGGCGTGGTGGGCGCCGCGCACAAAGTGGAAGCCGCAAAGGCAATGGGCGCACGCCATGTCATCGTGCGCGGGGAGGGCGACTGGGTGGCCGCCGCCCGCGCTCTCGCCCCGTCCGGCTACCACGCAGTGTTCGATGCCAATGGCGTGGCCACCCTCGCCGGCAGCTGGGAGCTGCTGGCACCGATGGGAAAACTGGTGGTGTACGGCTTCGCCTCGATGCTGCCGAAGGACGGCCGGGTGAACTGGCTGCGCCTGGCCTGGGACTGGTGGCGCACCCCGCGCTTCAACCCATTGGACATGACCACGACGAACCGCAGCGTGCTGGCCGCCAACCTGAGCTTCCTCTCGGCCGAGGCCGCCTTGCTGCGGCGCGGCATGCTCTGGCTACTGGAGCGCTTCGCCGATGGCCGCCTGCAGCCCCCGCCGGTGGCCGGCTTCCCGCTCCTTGACGCGGCGCAGGCACACCGGCGCATCGAGTCCGGTCAGAGTGTGGGGAAACTCGTGCTGATCCCCTGAGCTCCGCCGTGGCCGAGAACCCCATCTTCAGCCCGTTCCTGCCGCTCGCCCTCGGCATCGTGATGATCGGCCTCGGTCTGCATCTCTCGCTGGCCGACTTCCACCGCATGGCGCAGGCGCCGAGGGCCTCAGATCGGCTTGAGGAACACCAGCACGAGGATGCCGAGCAGCAGCAGCACCGGCACTTCGTTGAACCAGCGCAGCCAGGTGGCCGAACGCGGGGCGGCGCCCCGGCCGATGGCTTTCACCATCCGCCCGGCCCAAATGAAGTGACCCAGCATCAGCAGCACCAGCAGGAACTTGGCGTGCATCCAGCCGCGGCCGGCGGTGACGTGCGGCCACAGGGCAGGATCGATGAGCCGGCCGAACCACAGCAGCAGGCCGAACACGAAGACGAAGCCGAGCATGATGTGGCCGAAGCGGTAGAGCCGCTTGCCCATCAGCACCAGCCGCGCCTGCACGGCTGGCTGTCCTTCGGCCTCAGCGATGTTGACCAGGATGCGCGGCAGGTAGAACACCGTCGCCATCCAGCTGATGACGAACAGGGTGTGCAGCAGTTTGGTCCAGAGGTAGGTGTTGCCTAGATAGAGGTCCATCGTTGCTGAGGCCATGGCACGTGCAGGGCCTACAGCATGCCATGCACGGGCCGCCGGGCCGTCGCGGCGGCGTGGGCGCACCGGCAGATGCAGGCCGGGCTGCGGGCCGTTACCCTCGCGGCATGGACGCCGACACCACCCAGCTCGCCTGCCCGCACTGCCGCGCCATCAACCGCGTGCCCGATGCCCGCCTGGGCGATGGCCCACGCTGCGGTCGCTGCCACCAACCGCTGTTCACCGGCCAGCCCGTCACCCTCACCGCAGGAAATGCCGAAGCCTTCCTGCTGCGCTCCGAGCAACCGGCGGTGATCGATGCCTGGGCCGGCTGGTGCGGCCCCTGCCGCAGCTTCGCCCCGGTGTTTGCAGCCGCCTGCCAGCGACTGGAGCCGCAGTTCCGCTTCCTCAAGCTCGATACCGAGGCCGAACCGCAGCTCGCCGCGCAATTCCGCATCCAGAGCCTGCCCACCCTGATCGCCTGGCAGGGCAGCCGCGAGGGCGGCCACGAAGTGGCGCGCATCAGCGGTGCCCTGCCCCTGCCGCAGTTCATGCAGTGGCTGGCCAAGGCCTACGGGCTCGCTTGAGCCCCCAAAGACCCGTGGCGATTTAGCGGCGCCACTCCAGGCCGATATAGACCGACCGACCGTCGCCGGGCAGGAAATAGGCACCGTCGCGCGGCGGCCGCGGGGCGGCAGGGTTCCCTGGGTTGAAGGGCACACGGGTATCGGCCACCACGCCGGTGGTGGCGACATAGGCGCGATCGGCGAGGTTGCGGCCATCTACGAACCAGCGCAGCCCCCCCAAAAGTTCACCGGAGAGCTTCAGACCCCAGAGGAAGTAGCCCGGTGCCGTGAAGGTGTTGGCATGGTCGATGAAGTAATCATCCGGCACCCACTCCAGGCTGGGCGCCAGGCGGAAGCGATCGGAAGGCGACCAGGCGAGTTCCAGACGCAGCCATTCCTTCGGCACCCCGGCGAGACGGTTGCGACCGAACGTCGCGTCGCCATCGAAGCGGAAATCGTTGATGAGCAGGTTCGCCGCCAGCTGCCAGTCCGGTGCGAACCCCCAGCGCCCGGCGAACTCCAGGCCTTGATGCACGGTACGTTCGGCATTCCGGGTGCCGAGCGGATTGCCATTGCCATCGGTGAGGGAGAGCAGTTCGTCCTGCAACTGCGCGCGGTAGAGCACGGTATCCAGCTCGAGTGTCTCGCGCAGCACCCGCAGCCCGAGCTCGCCGCTGAATGCCCGCTGCATATCCACGAGCGTGACGTTCGGACCGCCCGCCAGTTCACCGAAGCTGGGAGGCTCGGCGCTGCGTGCGAGATTGCCGAAGAGCTGCACACCATCCGCAAGATCGAAACGCAGGCCGAGCTTGGGATTGAAGCCCCGGTAGTCGCGCTCGAAGCTGGCATCGAAAGGCACCGGAAAGCGGTCGCGGAAGCGGCGCTTCGTTTCGAAGGACTGGGCCCCCACGATCAGCGCAGCATTCTCGGCCAGGTAGAACTGGTTCTCGACGAACAACGTCGCGGTGACCGCTCGCTGATCGCTCTGGTCGGTGCGCGCACCGCGGTGGTCATCGGGATTGGCACGCCCCCGGTTCACCCAGCGATCGTCGCGGGTATCGCCTCGGACGAAGCCCGCCCCCAGGGTGAGCACGTTGCGCGCGCCGGCAAGCTCTCCCTCGTTGCGCAAGCGCAGGTCGAGGCCGAAATCGCGGCTATCCTGCTGCAGCACCTGGAAGATCGGATGATCGAGAAACTTGTCGGAAACGAAGGCCGAGGCCTGCCATTCGCGCCCGTCGCCAGGCCGCCAAGCCAGCCGGGCTGCTAGCCGCGTCAGCTCGAAATCCCGGCGCTGATCGAGCAGCACGTTACCGGCGGCCGCCTGGCGGGGATTGGCACGGAACTGGGCGAGCGTCAGGGCACCGGGCAGGGCGGAACGGGCATCCACATGGGTGAGATAGAGCCGGCCCTCCAGCGCCTCATCGAAGCGATAGCCATAGTTTGCCGACAGACGATGATTCTCCTGCCGGGCATTGGCCCGGTAACCGTCCTGGGCATAGCCGCCAAGGGCAATCACGCCATCCTGCGCACCGGCCTGACCACCCCACTGCGCCTGCCAGCGGCCGTAACCGAAGCTCCCGGCCTCGCTGCGCAGGCGCCAGCCCTCGGCGTCGTACCCGGTGGGCGAAACGTACTGGATGGCCCCCCCCCAGGGTGGCTGCGCCATGCTCCAGCGCATTCGGTCCGCGCCAGACCTCGATGTAACGGGCCATGAGCGCATCCAGGCTCTGCATGTCGAAGCCACCATCGGCGAGGTTTATCGGGATGCCGTCCTGCAGCACCACGATGCCGCGACCATGGAAAGTACGCTGCAAACCGGAACCGCGAATCGACAGGCGTGATTCCTCGGCACCGAAGCGCGGCTGTACGAACACACCTGCCGCGAAGCCGAGGGCATCGTTCAGGGTGCTTACCCGGCCCTGCCGGTAGCGCTCGCCATCGATCACGGCGGTGCCGCCGGCACGCTCGGCGAGACGCTTGCGGGCCGCTTCGAGAGACAGCGGCGCCATCGGCGCGAGGGCCTCGCCGCGTACTTCGATGCGGTCGAGACGCCTGGCCTCACCGGCCTCCGACGCGGGAGACGTGGCAGTGGCAGCGGTAGCGGCAGTGGGCAAGGAGAGAATCGCCAGGAAAAGCGAGCAGGCGAGCGGGGAGAGAGCAGGACAGCGTGGGGACATGGGCTCAGGGCCTGGGAGAGGACGGGGTGATATGCGGACTGGCCGCCGGCCCAAGGGCCGAGTGCGGCCGGGTGGTGCGACGCAGGCGCAGGCCAAGGAATGCGAGCAGCGGGCCGAGCGAGAGCAGCGCCACCTGCAGGGCGTCGCGGCGCGCGGGCGAACCGAGCAGGCCCGCCAGGGGCTGCCATTTATGGGCGAGCGAGAACACGTAGGCCTCGACGCGGGCGCTGGACGAAAGCACGTCGAGGCGTTGCGCAGTATCGGGGTCGAGGGCAACGCGCTGGCCATCCGGCAAGGCGGCGAGCCAGGCTGGCAGACGACGGTTACGGAAGTCGTAGCCGGGGCTGAAGTGGGTGACCCGTTCCAGCCCCCCGCCTTCCGGAAGACCCTGCGCCCTGGCCGCCGCTTCGGCCAGCTGCCGCTCGCCATTCGCCAACGGCTGCCCCGACTCGAGATCGATCACCAGGGCCTCCGGCACCGGCGCACCCCAGCCGCCTGCCAACGGTGGACGCAATATCAGCCAAGGGGCACCCTCGGGTGAGGCCGCGAGACTGGCACTGCCGAGCCGCTCCGGAACCTCGGGCCAGGCTGGCAGGGGCATTGCAGCGAGGGCGCTGAGGCGCGCGACATCGAAACGCGGCGGTGGCAGGCGCAGGCCACGTTCTGCGCCATCGCCAGCACTCCAGAGGGCATGGACGAGGCCACTGCCGGACATCAGCAGCAGGGGCAAGCCGGCGATGAGGGCAAGGCGGCGATGCCAGCGGCGCGCCGGTGTTGGCCGGGCCGCCGGCCGGCGCAGGGCCCAGAGCAGGAAACCGGACGCTGCCGTGAGCAGCAATGCCACCATGGCCATCACGAGGACGAAGCGCGCGATGGGGCGCTCGCCGTCGAGCCAGTCCAGAGTGTGCAGGGCACGGAAGCCCTGCTGCAGCAGGCGGCGACGGTCGTCACCGAGGGAGGCAAGGCTGGCGGTTTCGGTATGCAGGTAGGCGGTGAGCCCTGCCTGGCCGGCGAAGCGCACCTCCCATACCGGTAACAGACGGTTCACCCAGGGGTAGTCGGGAGTGAAGGCGTCGAGTCGGCGCATTGAGGCGATCGTCCGCTCTTCGCCCAGATACCAGCCTGCCAGCCAGCGGACATAGGCCGCATCGTCACCCGACCACGCGCGGCCATCGAGACGGAGGTAGCGGCGCTCGCCCGAGGGCATCGTGGCCTGCCACAGCGCTCCGCCCGGTCCTGGCACCAGGCGCAGTACGGCGCTCTCCCCAGCCTTCGCCAACACGCCGGGCAGGCCGGCATGTAGGTCCGGCGCGGAAACCGAAAGTGGCGGCGCACTGCGCTGCGCCGGCTGCGGAGCCAGAAGCCCCATCAGCGGGTGGAGGAAGCCAGACAGTGTCCAGACGAGCAAGACCGCCAGCGAGATCCAGACCAGTGCCCGATGTAGTCGGCTTGAAAACGGCAGCAAAACGAGGCGCGTCGGCATCGGCGCGGCAGGCAGAATCGGCGAAGGAGCGGATTGTCTTCGCCGACACGCTCGGCAGGAATGCGACCGGTTGTCGCAGCCCACTCCCTGGCACACAAGCATTACCCTGTGCGCCCCATGGCCGGCACCGCGCGCTATTCCGAACTCGAAGGTAGCCTGCACCTGCTGCGCTGGCTGGCAGTGGGCGGCCAGCTGCTGGCGGTCTGGGCGGCCACGGCATGGCTCAGGCTCGATCTCGAGCTGCCGGCCCTGCTGCTCGGCATCTGCGCCCTCGGCCTGGCCAATGCCCTGCTCGGACTATGGCGGCTGCGCCGACCCGGCACGGAAGCGGCGCTGCTGCTCGGTCTTGGCGTGGATCTGGCGGCACTCACCTGGGCGCTGTACTTCACGGGCGGGGCCATGAACCCTTTCAGCCAGCTCTATCTGGTGCCGGTGGCGCTCACCGCCACCGTGCTGCCCGCTTCGCGGGTGCTTGCCCTCGCGCTGGCTTCTGCCGCGGCCTATGCCTTCCTCGCCCTCGAGGCGCCAGGCCTGCGCTTCCACCATCTCGGCAGTGCCTTCGATCTGCACATCGCCGGCATGGCAGTGAATTTCGCATTGGCCTTGCTGCTGTTCTGCGGTTTCGGCCTGCGCCTCGCGACCCGCCTGCGGTGGCAGTCGCAGGCCCTGGCCGAGGCCCGGGAGCGCGGCCTGCGCGACGAAGGCCTGCACGCCCTGGCCCTGCAGGCGGCCTCCACCGCTCACGAAGTGAACACCCCGCTGGCTACCGCCCGGCTGCTGCTCGACGAATGGCGTGACAGTCCCGGTTCGCCGCCACCGGCGGAGGATCTGGAACTGATGGCGCGGCAGCTCGATTATGCGCGCGATGCCGTGCGCCGCCTGGTGCGCGACAGTCACGAGACGGGACACCCGCAGGCACTCGGCGAGGCGGTCCGCGACCTCGCTGGGCGGCTTGCCCTGCTGCGCCCGGAGACCGGGCTCACCATCCGCCTTCCTCCGGCGCTGGAAGCGCGCCGGGTATGCTTCTCCCCGGGGCTGAAGGCCGCCCTGGGGCATCTGCTCGACAATGCCGCCGATGCCGGGCGACGCAACGGCAGGACAGACGTGGAACTCACCCTGGGCGATGCCGGCACGGCCCTTACCATCGAGATCCGCGACCACGGCCCGGGTTTCGCGGCCGAGGGGGCGCAGCCGCCCCTTTCCGGCCAGCCGCAAGGCCTCGGCCTCGGCCTCGGCCTGCAGCTCGCGAATGCCACGCTGGAAACGCTGGGCGGCCGTCTGGAGTACCGGCCGGCCGAAGGTGGCGGGCTGTACACCCGGGTAGCCCTGCCCTGGTCTGCCATCACGGCCGGAACCCCGCCATGAGCCCTCCTTTGCTGCTCATCGATGACGACGCGGCCTTCGCCACGGTGTTGGCCCGCGCGCTCGGGCGCCGCGGCCATGCCTGCCTGCTCGCCGCCGATGCCGCCACCGCCCTCGCGCTCGCCCGGCAGCCGCTGTGCGGCATCGTGCTCGACCTCCGGCTCGGCAACGACAATGGCCTTGCGCTCGTCGAGCCCCTGCGCGCCCTGCAGCCGGAAGCGCCGATCCTGCTGCTCACCGGCTACGCCTCGATCGCCACCGCGGTCGAGGCGATCAAGCGCGGCGCCAGCGACTACCGGCCGAAGCCGGTGAGCGCCGACGACGTGCTGCGCGCCCTGTTCGGCGCCGGCGAGGACGAGGACACTCCGCCGATGCCGCCCGAGACCCCGCTGCACCCACGACGGCTGGAGTGGGAGCACCTGCAGCGCGTGCTGTCCGAGCACGGGGGCAATGTCTCGGCGGCGGCTCGCGCCTTGGGCATGCACCGCCGCAGCCTGCAGCGCAAGCTGGCGAAAAAACCCCTGCCCGAGCGCTGAGGTCACCGGCTCCGGGCCGACCGGCCCGGCCGGGCTAGAATCCCAGCCCCGTTCCACCGGCTCCGCGCGTTCCGATGACCGACCCCGCCCGCCCCGCCTTCCACGGTTTCGAGCAGATCCCGCTGCACGAGTATGCCGAGCGCGCCTACCTCGACTACTCGATGTACGTGGTGCTGGACCGTGCCCTGCCCTTCCTCGGCGACGGGCTGAAGCCGGTGCAGCGGCGCATCATCTACGCCATGAGCGAGCTCGGCCTGAATGCCGGCGCGAAGCCGAAGAAATCGGCGCGCACCGTGGGCGACGTGATCGGCAAATACCACCCACATGGCGATTCGGCCTGCTACGAGGCGCTGGTGCTGATGGCCCAGCCCTTCTCCTACCGCTACCCGCTGATCGAAGGCCAGGGCAACTTCGGCTCGCCCGACGACCCCAAGAGCTTCGCCGCCATGCGCTACACCGAAGCCAAGCTGACCCCGATCGCCGAGGTGCTGCTCGGCGAGCTCGGCCAAGGCACGGTGGAGTGGAGCCCGAACTTCGACGGCACGCTGGAGGAGCCTTCATGGCTGCCCGCGCGCCTGCCGCATCTGCTGCTCAACGGCACCACCGGCATCGCTGTCGGCATGGCCACCGACATTCCGCCGCACAACCTCAACGAAGTGGTGAGCGCCTGCGTGCGGCTCCTCGATGATCCGGAGGCCAGCACGCGCGAGCTCTGCGAGCATATCCGCGGCCCGGACTACCCCACCGCTGCCGAGATCATCACCCCGGCCGCCGACCTCGTGGCGATGTACGAGAGCGGTAGCGGCAGCGTGCGCGCCCGCGCCACCTACGTGAAGGAGGGGCAGAACATCGTCATCACCGCCCTGCCCTACCAGGTCTCGCCCTCGAAGATCATGGAGCAGATCGCCCAGCAGCTGCGGGCGAAGAAGCTGCCCTGGCTGGAGGACCTGCGCGACGAATCAGACCACCAGAACCCGGTGCGCCTGGTGCTCGTGCCGCGCAGCAACCGTGTCGACATCGATGCCCTGATGGGCCATCTGATGGCAACGACAGACCTCGAGAAGAGCTTCCGCGTCAATCTCAACGTCATCGGCCTCGATGGCCGGCCGCAGGTGCGCGGCCTGAAGGCGCTGCTCGGCGAGTGGCTGCAGTTCCGCACCGATACGCTCAAGCGCCGCCTGCGCCATCGCCTCGACAAGGTGGAACGCCGCCTGCACCTGCTGGAAGGCCTGCTCGTCGTCTTCCTCAATCTCGACGAGGTGATCCGCATCATCCGCACCGAGGATGAGCCGAAACCGGTGCTGATGGCGCGCTTCGGGCTCTCGGAGGAACAGGCCGACTACATCCTCGAGACCAAGCTAAAGCAGTTGGCCCGCCTCGAGGAGATGAAGCTCCGCGGCGAGCAGGACGAACTCGCCAGGGAGCGCGAAACGCTCGTCGCCACCCTGGGGAGCAGTGCGAAGCTGAAAAAACTGCTGAAGGACGAGCTGCTCGCCGATGCCAAGAAGTTCGGCGATGCCCGCAAGAGCCCGCTGGTGGCCCGCCAGGCTGCCCAGGCCATCGACGAGACCGAGCTGGTGCCGAGCGAACCGGTCACGATCGTGCTCTCGCAGAAGGGCTGGATCCGTGCCGCCAAGGGCCACGACATCGATCCTTCGAGCCTGAGTTACCGCGAAGGCGATGGCCTGCTTTCCTTCGCCCGCGGCCGCAGCAACCAGCAGGCGGCCTTCATCGATTCCACTGGTCGCGCTTACTCCACACCAGCACACACCCTGCCCTCGGCGCGCGGCAATGGCGAACCGCTCACCGGGCGTTTCACCCTGCCCAGCGGCGCGCAGATGGTGGCCACCCTGGCCGGCGAGGCCGAGCAGCGCTTCCTGCTCGTCTCCTCCTTCGGCTACGGCTTCACCACCCGCTTCGAGAACTTCATCGGCCGTAACAAGTCGGGCAAGGCCCTGTTCAACCCCGATGCCGGCGCCAGCGTGCTGCCGCCGGTGCCGGTGAACGACCCGGCCAGCGACTGGGTGGTGGCGGTGACCAGCAGCGGCCACCTGCTCGCCTTCCCGCTGAAGGAGCTGCCCGAACTGGACAAGGGCAAGGGCAACAAGCTGATCCAGATCCCGCCGGCCAGGCTCAAGAGCGGCGAGGAAGTGGTGAGCGCGGTGGCGGTGGTGCGCCAGGGCGGCGAGGCCACCCTGTACTGCGGCGCCCGCAAGCTCGGTCTCTCCTGGCGTGACCTGCAGGCCTACGAAGGCGCCCGCGCCAGCCGCGGCCAACTGCTGCCACGCGGCTTCCAGAAGGTCGACCGGATCGAGGTGGCCTGAGCATGGCCGCCGACCCCGCGGCGCCGAAGCGCAACCTCGCCTTCCCCACCATCGGGGCGCTGATGCTGCTGACCGGCCTCGGCTTCGGTGCCCTCAGGCTCGCCTTCCTGCTCGGCAGCGAGACGGCCGAGGGCGAGGTGGTGGAAATCGTCTCGCTCAAGCCCGCGGGCCAGAGCACCCGCCTCGGCTATCCGGTGGTGGCCTTCACCACCCCCGCGGGCGAGCGCGTGCGCTTCACCGGCAGCGAGGGCAGCAGCCCGGCCGCCTACGCCGTGGGTGAGCGCGTCACGGTGCACTACCGTCCCGAGGCCCCGCACGAGGCGCAGTTGGCGGGCTGGGGCTCGCTGTTCGGCGGTCACCTCCTCGCCATCGGCCTTGGCCTCGTTTTCCTCTGGGCCGGCATCAAGGACCTGCGCACGCCACCCAAGACCTGAGGCGGCACCCGCGCCTTCAAAGTGGAGCCTAGGCGCGGAACGGACTCCCGGCGACGGACCCGGCCGGCTCTATCGCCATGTCCCGGCAGCCCATGTCGGCTAGGCTTGCTGTCCTCGCCCTGCCCGCAAGGCCCTCCCATGCGTTCCTGGCTGCTCCGCGGCTTTTTCGCGCTCACCACCTTGCTGCTCCTCGCCCTGCTCGTGCTCTGGTGGCTGCTGCGCGGCAGCCTGCCCACCCTGGAGGGCGAACTCGCCCTACCCGGACTTTCGGCACCGGTATCGGTGGAGCGCGATGCGCATGGCCGGGTCACCGTCTCGGCGTCCAACGAACTCGACATGGCGCGTGCGCTCGGCTTCGTGCACGGGCAAGAGCGCTTCTTCGAGATGGACCTCGCCCGCCGCGTGGCGGCCGGCGAGCTCGCGGCCCTGTTCGGCGCGCGGGCGCTGCCCGTGGACCGCAAGAACCGCCTCCACCGCCTGCGTGCCCGCACCGAGGCGGCGCTCCCCGACATCGCCGGCGAACGCCTGCCCCTGCTCAGCGCCTATACCGAGGGAGTGAACGCCGGCCTCGCCTCGCTGCGCGTGCGGCCCTGGCCCTACCTACTGCTGCGCCAGCGCCCCGAGGTCTGGACCGAGGTGGACTCGGCCCTCACCGGCTATGCCATGTTCTTCGACCTGCAAGACGAGACCAACTCGCGCGAACTGGCGCTGTGGCGCCTCCGCGAGGCGGTGCCGGCACCGCTCGCCGCGCTCCTGCTGCGCGACGGCACGGCCTGGGACGCGCCGCTGTTCGGCGAAGCCCGTGGCGATGCCATGCTGCCGCCGCCGGAAGTGCTCGACCTGCGCACCCTGCCCCATCCCGAGAACGGCAAGCCCGTGGCCGCGGCCGAGCCTGCCGCCCCGGGCAGCAACAACTTCGCCGCCGGCGCCTCGGCCACCGCCGATGGCCGCGCCATCGTCGCCGGCGACATGCACCTCGGCCTGCGCGCGCCCTCGCTCTGGTATCCGGTGCGCCTGCGCTATGCCGATCCCGCAGCCCCCGGCGGCAGGGTGGATGCCAGCGGGGTGAGCCTGCCCGGCGTGCCCGGCATCATCGCCGGCAGCACCGGTCGCGTGGCCTGGACCTTCACCAACAGCTACGGCGACTGGCTGGATTTCTTCCGCGTCGACTTCACCGATACCACGCGCCGCCGCTACCGCACGCCGGAGGGCGAGGAGGCCGTGGTGGTGCACGAGGAGCGCCTGGCGGTGGCCGGTGGCGAGGCCGAGACCTTGGTGGTGCGCGAGACGCGCTGGGGCCCGATCCTGCACGAGCAGGCAGATGGCAGCGCGCTCGCCCTGCGCTGGACCGCGCAACTCCCGGGCAGCCTGGATTTCGGCCTGCTCGACCTCGTGCGCGCCGACGGGCTGGACGCGGCGCTCGAGGTGGGGCGCCGCGCCGGCGTGCCGGCGCAGAACATGCTGGTCGCCGACCATGCCGGCCGCATCGCCTGGCGCCTCGTCGGCCGTATCCCGGTGCGGGTGGGCGGCTGCGACCCCACGGCCCCGCTGCGGCCGCTGGAGGGCTGCGACTGGGCCGGCTGGCACCCCGCAGACGCCGCCCTGCAGCCGGAACTGGTGGATCCGCCCTCCGGCCGGCTCTGGACCGCCAATGCGCGGGTGGTGGACGGCGACCTGCTGACCCTGATCGGCGATGCCGGCTACGCCCTCGGCGCGCGGCAGAAGCAGATCGCCGAGGCCATGCTGGCCACCGCACCGCTCGACGAGCCCGCCCTGCTCGCCCTGCAGCTCGATGACCGGGCGATCTTCCTCGAGCGCTGGAACCACCTGCTGCGCGAGGTGGCCGCCCGGCTGCCAGGGGAGTCGGGCCGCGAGGTCGCCACCGCTGCCGCCGACTGGGACGGCCATGCCTCGGTCGGCTCCGCCGGCTACCGGCTCACCCGCGCCTTCCGGCTGGAAGTGCTGGCCCGGGTGCGCGACGGCCTGCTCGGCCCGGCCAAGGTGGCGCTGGGCGAGCGCTTCCTGCTGCCCGACCTGCCGCAGCTCGAAGGCGTGCTCTGGCCCCTCGTCGAGCAGCGCCCGGCTCACCTGCTGCCGCCGCGCTTCAAGACCTGGGACGCGCTGCTGGCCGAGGCCGCCGAGGCCGCGGCGAAGGGACTGCGCGAACAGCACCCGGGCCCGCTCTCGGAACGTACCTGGGGCGAGGCCAATACCGCCGCCATCTGCCACCCCCTGGCCTCGGCCCTGCCCGGCCCGCTGCGCCGCTGGCTCTGCATGCCGGCCGAGCCCCTGCCCGGAGATGCGCAAATGCCGCGCGTGCAGGCTCCGGCCTTCGGCGCCTCGCAGCGCCTCGTAGTCTCGCCCGGCCACGAGACCGACGGCGTCTTCCAACTGCCCGGCGGCCAGGCCGGGCACCCGCTCTCGCCCTACTGGGGCGCCGGCCACGCCGACTGGGTGCAGGGCCGCCCTGCCCCCTTCCTGCCCGGTCCTGCACAACGCCGCCTCGAACTGCGCCCCGGCGCACCGTGAAGGCCGTCTCGCGGCCCGGCAGGAATCCGTCAAAGCTGGCGAAAAGCGCTGGCGCCCCCCGCGGGCTTTCGTCACTATGGGCGCACGCGGTGGCATCCGAAGAGGGAAGCAAATGGGCACCAACGACGACATGGTGCGTGGCACCCAAGTGCACAACCCGGGCCCGGACTGGAGCCACTTGCGCGAAACGGTCCTGATGATGGAGCTGGCCGTGGCCCAAGTGGAAGCGGCCATGACCGACAGCAATGCCTCGGTGGATGCCCTCACCGGCACCTTCACCACCATGGCCAACACCATCAAGCTCATCAACGAGCGCATCGCCGCCCTCGCCGATACCGAGGCCACGGCCGGGGTGAAGATGGAACTGCTGACGACCACCACCCATGTGGCTGGCATGGTCAACCAGGCCATCATCGCCTTTCAGTTCTACGACCGGCTCTCGCAGCGGCTCTCGCACGTGAACCACGGGCTTGCCTGGCTGGCGGAACTGGTCGGAGACCAGGAGCGCGCCCGCTCGGCCGCTGCCTGGGCCGAGCTGCAGCAGAAAATCCGCGCCCGTTACTCGATGCCGGAAGAAGTGGAGATGTTCGAGGCCGTGCTGCTGCGGGGCCTGACGGTGGAGCAGGCTGTGCGCGAGTTCATGGAGAAGATGAACGACAAGGGCGACGACATCGAGCTTTTCTAGCGCCGGCGCAATCCCTCGACCACAGCCAGCACCAGCGCCCCCACGGCCATGCCGACCGCCGCCTCGGCAAGCGCGCCGGCCAGGCCGGAAGCCGCGCCGAGAGGCTCGAGCAGGCGTTCCACGCCCCGATGCAGCGGCGGGAGGTTGGCCACGAAGATGTGACCGCCCACCAGGAACATCGCGGCAATGCCGGCAACGGAGATGAAGCGCATCAGCAGCGGCGCCCCCGCCAGCAGGGCCTGGCCCAGCCCCCGCGCCACGCGCCCCCCCTGCCGCAACAGCCAGAGGCCGGCATCGTCGAGCTTGACGATGGCTGCCACCAGGCCATAGACGCCCACCGTCATCAGCACCGCGATGCCGACGAGCACCCCAAGCTGACGGGACAGGGTCGCACCGGCCACCGTCCCCAGGGCGATGACGATGATCTCGGCCGAGAGGATGAAATCGGTGCGGATCGCCCCCCGGATCTTGTCGCGCTCGAAGGCCAGCATGTCCACCGAGGCATCGGCGACGGCCTGGCGCAGCGCCTCGGCCTTGGCCTCGCCGGCGTCCGGATGCAGCCAGCGCTGGGCGAGCTTCTCCACGCCCTCGAAGCAGAGGAAGGCCCCGCCGAGAACGAGCAGGGGCGCGATCGCCCAGGGCGCGAAGGCGCTGATCGCCAGCGCCGCCGGCACCAGGAGGGCCTTGTTCAGGGCCGAGCCCTTGGCCACGGCCCACACCACCGGCAGCTCGCGGTCGGCGCGCACTCCGGTGACCTGGTTGGCATTGAGCGCGAGATCGTCGCCGAGCACGCCAGCGGTCTTCTTGGCCGCGACCTTGGTCATCACTGCTACATCGTCGAGCAGGGTGGCGATGTCATCGATCAGGGCGAACAGGCTGCCGCCGGCCATGGGTGGCTTCTCGGTGAAGGGGAAGGCGATTCTCCCATCCCGTCAGGCCTTCTGGTGGCGCAAGACGGCAGCGACTCGATCGTGGCAGGCTGGGCGCTCTCCTACCTGGAGCCTGCCGATGTCCTGGACCCTGCCTGCCCCCCTTGGGACCGCCCTGGCGGCCGCCCTCGCACTTGCCGGCTGCCAGCGCGAACCTGCCATCGCACCGCCTGCGGACACGTCTGCCGTAGCAAGCCCGATGGAAGCTCCTTCTGCGGAGACAGCTGCTTCCCCAGTAACGTTCCACTGTGGCGAGGGCACGACCTTCCAAGTCCGGTTCGAACACAGCACTGCCACCATGGCCTTCGAAGGCGAGGAATCGCGCCTATCGCAAACGAAGGCCGCTTCCGGTGCCCGCTACACCGGCACCCGCACCGACGGCGCGGTGATCGAACTGTGGAACAAGGGCGACAAAGCGATCCTCCGCGCTGGCGATCGCGAGTTCAGCGACTGCAAGGCCGAGGCGACGAAGACCGCCATCTGGCAGGCACACGGCAACGAGCCATTCTGGATGATCGCCGTGGAAGGCGACACACTGATCTGGACCAGCCCGGACAGCGAGCCCATCGTCTGGACCGGCCTCACCCGCAGCGAACGCCCGGACGGCTTCGACCTCCACGCCGTGCGTGAGCCCCACCACCTGTCCGTCAGCGCCACCACCTCGGTCTGCCGCGACGGCATGGCCAGCATGCCCTACCCCCATACCGTCGCGATCAAGCTCGACGGCAAGCAGCTTGCCGGCTGCGGCGGCGACCCGATGTCGCTGCTGGCGTTCGGCGAATGGACGGTGGCCTCGGTGGGGGGAGAGCCCACGGACGAACACCCGCCGACGCTCCAGTTCCTGCCCGAGGGCCGCGCTGCCGGCTTCGCCGGCTGCAACCGTTGGACGAGCGGCACGGCACTCAGCGGCGAAGGAATCTCCTTTACCCAGGTGGCCACCACGATGATGGCCTGCCCGGAGGCGGCGATGGCGGCCGAACGGCGCTTCCTCGACGTCCTGTCGAGGACCACACGCCACGACTTCGGTGCCGACGGCTCGCTGCAACTGATCGCCGGCGATACCGTACTCATCGTCGCCACGCCCCCGGCCCGCAGCTGACCATCGTTACTGGGCCACGATCGCCTGCTCGTGCACACCGGTCATGGCCCGGCCGCTCGGGTCGGCCGCCTGCGCGAAGGCCGCATCCCAGGCGATCGCCGCCGGCGAGGAGCAGGCGATCGACTTGCCGCCCGGCACCGTCGCCGCGGCCGCCGCCCCGGGGAAGTGCGACTCGAAGAGGCGGCGGTAGAAATAGGCTTCCTTGGTCTGCGGCGGGTTGATCGGAAAGCGCCGCGCAGCGCCGGCGAACTCGGCATCACTCACCTGTGCCTCGGCATGGGCCTTGAGGCCGTCGATCCAGCCATAGCCCACGCCGTCGCTGAACTGTTCCTTCTGCCGCCACAGGATGCTCTCGGGCAGGCAGCCCTCGAAGGCCGTGCGCAAGAGCCACTTCTCCACCGGGCGGCCGCCGGGCTGGCGCGGACGCACCCGCTTCTGCTCCGGGTCGATGGCCATGGCCACGTCGAGGAAGGCAAGGTCGAGGAAGGGCACGCGCGCCTCGATGCCGAAGGCCGCCATACTCTTGTTGGCGCGCAGGCAGTCGAACTGGTGCAGGGCATCGAGCTTGCGCAAGGTCTCGGCGTGGAACTCGCGCGCATCCGGCGCCTTGTGGAAGTACAGGTAGCCGCCGAAGACCTCGTCGCTGCCCTCGCCCGAGAGCACCATCTTGATGCCCATCGAGCGAATGCGCCGGGCCAAGAGGAACATCGGCGTCGAGGCACGGACCGTCGTTACATCGTAAGTTTCGATATGGCGGATCACCTCGGAGAGTGCATCCAGCCCCTCCTCGAAGGTGAAGTGGAACTCGTGGTGGGCAGTGCCCAGAGCCTCGGCCGCCACGCGCGCGGCGGCGAGATCGGGCGAGCCTTCCAGCCCCACGGCAAAGCTATGCAGGCGCGGCCACCAGGCCTCGCTCCGGCCATCGTCCTCCACACGCTGCCGGGCGAACTGCGCCGCGCACCAGGCCACCACCGAGGAATCGAGGCCGCCTGATAGCAACAGGCCGTAGGGTACGTCGCACATCAATTGCCGGCGCACTGCCTGCATCAGGGCTTCTTTCAGCGTGGCTGGGTCGATTTGCCGACCCTCGACCTTCGCGTAATCACGCCATTCGCGGGTGCGGTAAGAGCGGATCATGCCTTCGGCCGAATCCAGCAGGTGCCCGGGCGGGAAGATCGCCACGTCCTCGCACACTCCCACCAGCGCCTTCATTTCGGAGGCTACCCATAGGCGGCCCTCGTGGTCGTGGCCGTAGTAGAGCGGAATCACTCCCACCGGATCGCGGGCGATGAGATAGCGCTGCTGCGCGGCATCCCAAAGGGCGAAGGCGAAGATGCCGTTGAGCGAATCGACGAAGCCCGACCCCTGCTCGCGCCACAG
>BPKK01000021.1 GCA_026005095.1 Silanimonas sp.
GTGGGCCTGCGCAGCTAGGCCTCCGGCAGACGGAAGAAAGCGCGCGCGGTAGCGGTGGTCGTGGCCGCCGTCACCGCCACATCCTCGCCGCGGTCGCGAGCCAGTTCCTGCACGATGTGCGGCAGGAAGGCCGGCTCGTTACGGCGGTCCTTCGGCAGAGGCTTTAGGCTGCGCGGCAGCAAGTAGGGGCAGTCGGTCTCCACCATCAGACGCTCGGCCGGGATGCGCTTCACCAGCTCGCGCAGGTGCTGGCCGCGGCGCTCGTCGCAAAGCCAGCCGGTGATGCCAATAAAGCAGCCGGCGTCCAGCGACTCCATCAGAGCCCGCTCGTCGCCCGTGAAGCAGTGCACCACCGCTGGGCCGCACTTCGGCAGGAAGGGCTTGAGGATGGCGAGGAAGTCATCGTGGGCGTCGCGCTGGTGCAGGAATAGCGGCTTGCCGCACTCAACCGCCAGCTCCAGCTGGCGCTCGAAGGCGCGGCGTTGAACATGTCGCGGCGAAAAGTCACGGAAGTAATCGAGGCCACATTCGCCTACCGCCACCACCTCCGGATGCGTCAGCAGCTCGCGCAGTTCGGCAACGGCCTCGTCGGTCACTTCGATGGCGTGGTGCGGGTGCACACCGGCGGTGGCGAACAGCCGGCCCGGGTGGGCACGGGCCAGCGCCAGCGCCTCGCACGAGCCCGCGCGCGAGGCGCCGGTGACGACCAACTGCTGCACGTTGGCCTCGCGGGCGCGCTCCAGCATGGCATCGAAGTCGTGGCGGAAGCTCTCGTGGGTGAGGTTGGCGCCGATATCGACCAGCGCGTGCGGGAAGGTGCAGCGGTAAGGGTTCATGGCGGGGCGGGATTCTAACTGCCCCGTCCTGGCACACGGACCATGCGGCTCATTCCGCCCCCGGCAGGGAATACTCGAAGCGGTAGAAATGCTCGCCGCCGGCGATGTCGATGCCCATGCGGCCGGCAAGGCCGACGAGCTCGCCGGTGCCGGAGTCCGGCACTACCTCGAGGAACAGGCGCTTCATGCCGCGCTCCATCACCCCGCTGTGCTGCAGCACGAAACTGCCGCAGCGGCCGGCCAGTGTGCCCTCCACGTATTCCAGCGCCACATAGCCCGCCGAGCCTTCCACCGCAGTGCGCAGCGCCAGCATCTCGCCCCGGCCCACGGCATCGAGCACGCCCTCGTAGCGCTTGTCGAGGCGGAAGCGCGACATCTCGAGCGGCGCTTCGGGATGCGCCAGGGCCTCGGGCAGCAGGCGGACGTGAAAGGGCCCTTCGATGCGGTTCATGGCAGGCGCTCAGCCCTTGCACAGCCGGGCATGGATCACCTTGGCCCCCGTGCCCGGGAGGGCAGACTCCCGCAGCTCGAACTGCCCCGGATAGGCGCGCAGCACATCGCTCAGCTTCTTGTGGCCGAACAGCCGGGGGTCGAAGTCGGGGCGCAGGGCATTGAGGTAGCTGCCAACGGCAGCGAGGGCGGCCCAGCCATCCTCGGCCTCCACCTCCTCGATGGCCTGGGAGATCAGCTCGACGGCATCGATCGGGCGCGGCTCGAGGAGCGGGGCCCCCGCAGCAGGCGGCTCGGCGGCCTTCGCCGCCGCCGCGGGGGCCTGGCCTCCGGTGGCTGGAGTCTTCTTCCCGGCATGGGGGCGCAGCAGGTCGGTGTAGATGAACTTGTCGCAGGCCGCCACGAAGGGTTCGGGCGTCTTTCTTTCGCCGAACCCGTACACCGCCAGCCCTTCCTCGCGGATCCGCTGCGCCAGCCGGGTGAAATCACTGTCGCTGGAAACGAGGCAGAAGCCATCGAAGCGCCGGGTGTAGAGCAGATCCATGGCGTCGATGATGAGGGCGCTGTCGGTGGCGTTCTTGCCCCGGGTGTAGGCGAACTGCTGAACCGGCTGGATCGAATGTTCGAGCAGGGCCTGCTTCCATTCGCCATGTTGGGGCGAGGTCCAGTTCCCGTAGATGCGCCGGACGCGCGCCGAGCCCAGCTTCCCCACCTCGGCGAGCAGGGGGGCGATCACCGCGGGCTGAGCATTGTCGGCATCGATGAGGACCGCAAGACGCGGCGGGGCGGAACTGCTATCGGCCATGCACAGGCTCCTTGATGCGATCGCAGCGGATCTTAGCCGCTCCCGATACTCTCCTCTTGCTCTGGAAAAGACGCGGATGGTGCGACGCTTCCTGCACCCTGTGCATCCTTATCCGCGCCAGGCAAGAGCGACGAGGTACCGATGCGCCCCTCCCTCCTGATGCTGAGCCTCGTCTGCGCCCTTGGGCTCTGCGCCCCATCGCTGGCGTCGGCCCACCGTGTGCCCAAGCCCGACCTCACCGCGGTCGACCAGCGGATGCAGGCGCTGGTGGCCCAGTACCGGCTGGAGGGCGCTTCGCTCTGGGTGTCGCAGGACGGCACGACGGTGTTCGAACGGCACTACGGCGCCTATGAGCCCGAAACCCGAGTTCCCATCGCCTCGGCTAGCAAATGGGTCTCCGCCCTGGTGCTGGCGCGACTGGTGGAGAAAGGCCTGCTGCGCTGGGACTCCACGGTGGGCGAGCATTGGCCGGACGCCGCCCCCGACAAGCGCGGCATCACCCTGGCGCAACTCTTCTCGCACACCAGCGGACTGCCGGGGGAGGAGAGCGGCTGCCTCGGCAACCCGCTCAGCACCCTGCAGGCCTGCGCGGCGCAGATCCTCGCCGGGCCGATGGTTGCCGCGCCTGGCACCGCCTTCGCCTACGGCGGGCTGTCGATGCAAGTGGCCGGCGCCATGGCGGAGCGGGCCACGGGCCTGCCGTGGGACACGCTGTTCCAGCGCGAACTCGTACAGCCCCTGGGGCTCGTCGCCACCGACTATGGCTTCACCAGTAGCGCACCGGGCTACCTACCGATGAGCAATCCGCGCATCGCCGGGGGCGTGCGCAGCACCCTTGGCGACTACCGCCGGTTGATGGCGATGTGGCAGGCCGATGGCCTGATCGCCGAAGGGCCGGACAAGGGACAGCGATACCTCGCCAGCAGCACCCTCCGCGCCATGCAACTGAACCGGGCTGCAGGCACCACGGTGCTGAGCGCTCCGCCCTCGACCGAGCTCTACCCCGGCTGGGGCTACGGCTTCGGTTTCTGGCTGCTCCCCATCGAACGGGCTGGCGCTCCGATGCTGGAAAGTAGCCCTGGGGCTTTCGGTTTCCAGGGCTGGGTGGACGGTACCGCCGGCATCGCCGCGGTATTCCTGGTCCGCGATGCGAATCTGCGGATGGCCCCGGAGGTAAAGGCCATCCAGGAGATGCTGCCCGTGCTGCTCGACAGGCCGCGCTGGGCCGGCAACGTGGCGCCCGCCGTGCCGGCATGCCGGCACGGCGCGGACCGCCAGCCGCCACCCTCATCGGCGGCAGCGCCGCGTCCTCAGGCCGCCACCCCGGCGCCCCCACCACGCCAGCGCAACCAGGCGAAGTAGAGCAGCGGGATCACCACCAGGGTAAGCAAGGTGGAGACGGCGATACCGAAGATCAGGCTGATGGCCAGTCCGTTGAAGATCGGGTCGTCGAGGATGAACAGCGCCCCCAGCATGGCGGCCAGTGCCGTGAGGCCGATCGGCTGCGCGCGCACCGCGCAGGCCTCGACCACCGCATCGGCGAGATCGCGGCCGTTGGCGATCTCGTGATTGATGAAATCCACCAGCAGGATCGAGTTGCGGACGATGATGCCGGCGAGCGCGATCATGCCGATCATGCTGGTGGCGGTGAACTGCGCGCCGAGCAGGGCATGGCCGGGCATCACGCCGATCACGGTGAGCGGGATCGGCGCCATGATGACGAGCGGCACCACGTAGCTGCGGAACTGCGCCACGATCAGCAGGTAGATCAGCACCAGGCCGGCGGCATAGGCAAGGCCCATGTCGCGGAAGGTCTGCCAGGTCACCTGCCATTCGCCGTCCCACTTGATGGTGAAGGCGAGCGGGTCGTCTGGTGCGCTGAAGAAGCGCTGGGTCAGCGGCACCCCGGCATCGAGCTCGTCCACCCGGCCCACCAGCGAGAACATGCCGTAGAGCGGAGAATCGAGCCGGCCGGCCTCGTCGGCTAGCACGTAGACCACCGGCAGCAGGTCTTTCTGCATCAACACCGGCTCCCAGGGCTCGCGGCGCACCTCCACCAGTTCCACCAGCGGGATCAGGCGGCCGTCCTGCGCCCGCACTTTGAGCGCCAGCAGTTCCTCGATCCGCGCCTGGTCGCCGGCCGGCAGGCGCAGGCGCACCGGCACCGCCTGCTTGGCCGCACCGTCGCGCAGATAGGTGGCATCGCTGCCGCCCACCGCCAGGGCCAGGGTCTGGGCGATGGCCTGCTGGCTGACACCGAGGCGGGCAGCACGCACGCGGTCCACCACCACGGTCTCGCGCAGCGCGCCCTCGGCCTCGAGGCTGGTATCGATGTCCACCAGGCCTTCGGTGTCACGGGCAAGACGCTCGAGGCCATGGGCGATGCGGCGCACAGCCTCGGCATCCGGGCCATAGACCTCGGCCACCAGCGGCGCGAGCACCGGCGGGCCGGGCGGCACCTCCACCACCTTCAGCGCCGCGCCGTAGCGCTCGGCGATGGGTTGCAGCAGCAGGCGCAGCTCGCGGGCGATGTCGTGGCTTTTGCGGTCGCGGGCGTGCTTGTCGACGAGGTTGACCTGCAAGTCGCCGAGGTTGGCGCCGCGACGCAGGTAGTACTGGCGCACGAGGCCGTTGAAGTTCACCGGCGCCGAGGTACCGGCATAGCCCTGCACGTCGGCCACCTCGGGGCGCTCGCGTACCACCGCGGCCAGTTCCAGCAGCAGGGCATTGGTGCGCTCCAGCGGGCTGCCCTCGGGCAGATCCACCACCACCTGCACTTCCGACTTGTTGTCGAAGGGCAGCATCTTCAGCACCACCCACTGCACCAGCACCAGGCCGATCGAGAGCGCCACCGCGCCGCCGATACCGAGGAACAGCCACCGCCGGCGCCGGCCGCCGCGGGCCGGGTCGAGGAAGGGCCGCATCAGCCGGTCGAACAGGCCGTGCAGGCGGGCGGCGATGCCGCCATGAGCATGGCCATCGCTCTCGCCGAGACGGGCGTAGTGCCGCGAGAGCAGCTTCACCGCGAGCCAGGGCGTGACGGTGAGCGCGATCAGCAGCGAGAGCAGCATGCCTACCGAGGCATTGATCGGGATCGGCCGCATGTATGGCCCCATCAGGCCGGTGACGAAGGCCATCGGCAGCAGGGCGGCAATCACCGTGAAGGTGGCGAGGATGGTCGGGCCGCCGATCTCGTCCACTGCCGCGGGCAGGGCCTCGCGCAGGGTCTTGCCGCCGAGGGTCATGTGGCGGTGGATGTTCTCCACCACCACGATGGCATCGTCGACGAGGATGCCGATGGCGAAGATCAGGGCGAATAGCGAGACGCGGTTGATGGTGAAGCCCATCGCCCAGCTGGCGAACAGGGTGACGGCAAGCGTCAGGATCACCGCCGCGCCCACCACCACTGCCTCGCGCCAGCCCAGCGCCACCAGCACCAGCAGCACCACGGCCATGGTGGCGAACACCAACTTCTTGATCAGCGTCATCGCCTTTTCGTTGGCGGTGAAGCCGTAGTCGCGGGTGACGGTGACGTTCACGCCCTCCGGGATCAGCGCGCCTTCGAGGGTAGCCAGCCGCTCGCGGATGGCGGCGGTGATGTCGGAGGCATTGGCCCCCGGCTTCTTGGCGATGGCCAGGGTCACCGCTGGAGCGAGATCGAGCGGGCCTGTCTCGCCCACGCGTGCCGCGCCGGCGCCGAGGGCGTGCCAGACGTACTCGGTGGGCAGGTCGGCGGCCTCGCGGATACGCGCCACGTCGGCCAGACGCAGGGGTTCGCCATTGGCCAGCCCGATCACCAGCTCGGCCACGTCCTCGGCATTGGCGAGGAAGGTGCCGGCGGTGACCGGCCGCTGGCGGCCCTCGGTGTCCACCCGCTCGCCGGCCTGCAGCACCACGTTGGCGGCGGCCAGCGCCTGCGAGAGCTCGCCCACCGTCATGCCATGCGCGGCCAGCCGGGTGGCATCGAGCTCCACCACCACGGCGCGGTCCGGGGCACCGAGGGTGTAGACATCGCGGGTACCGGGCACACGCTTGAGTTCGGTCTCGAGAGTGCGGGCCACGGCGCCGAGCTCGGTGGCGCCGCGCTCGGGGTCCTCGGTCCACAGCGTCACTGCCATCACTGGCACGTCGTCGATGCCCATCGGCCGCACCAGTGGCGAGCCGACGCCGAGCCCCGGCGGCACGAAGTCGGCATGGGCGAAGACCTGGTTGTGCAGGCGCACCAGGGCATCACGGCGCGGAATACCGACATCGAACTCCACCGTCACCACGGCGAGGCCGGGACGGCTCATGGCATAGACGTGCTTGACGCCCTCGACCTCGGCCAGCTTCTGCTGCAGGGGCACGCTGACCAGCGATTCCACGTCCTCGGCCGCCGAGCCCGGGAAGGGCACGAAGACGTTGGCCATGGTGACGTCGATCTGCGGCTCCTCTTCGCGCGGGGTGATCAGCACCGCCACGAGACCGAGGATCAGGGCCGCCAGCGCCAGCACCGGGGTGAGCGGGTTCTCCTGGAAGGCACGGGCGAGCCGGCCGGAAATACCGAGGCCGGCGCCATCGGCCGCGCGGGGCTCACTCATGGCCGGCCTCCCGGGCGGCACGCTGGGCGGCGAGTGCGGCCACCGGATCGAGGGCCACGGCCTCGCCCGGGCTCAGACCGGCCAGCACTTCCACCTGCTCACCGAAGACGTGGCCGGGGCGGATCTGCCGTAGGCCCACCCGGCCCTCCGGTGAGATCACATAGACCGCGGCGATCTCACTGCGCCGCACCAGGGCGCGCACTGGCACCAGCAGGCGCTCGGCCTCGCCGAGCTTGAAGCGCACCTTCACCGTATTGCCCGGTTGCAGGCCGGTTTCCATCTCCGGCAGCTCCACGCGCACGGTGAAGGTATGGGTCTGCGGGTTGGCGGTGGGGAAGACGATGACCTCGCGCGCTGGCACGTCGCGACCGTCTGGCAGCTGCACCACCGCCGCCTTGTGCTCGCGGATGGCGGCGATGTCGGCCTGCGGCACCTGCACCTCGACCCGCAGCTGGCCCAGCGAGAGGCCCGAGACCAGGGGTTGGCCCGGGCGCACCGCCTCGCCCACCTCGACGTGGCGCTCGGTGAGCAGTCCGGAGTAGGGCGCGCGCACCACGGTGTAGTCCACCTGTTCCCCCGCCTGGCGCAGCGTCGCCTCGGCGGCGGCCAGGGCGGCGCGGGCGGCATCACGACGCGCCGTGGCCTGGTCGAGCTGCGAGCGCGCCACCAGCTGGCGTGCAGCCAGATCGGCGATCCGCCGGTACTCGGTCTCGGCCTCGGCGGCCTGGGCCTGCGCCGCCCGTAGGCTGGCCTCGGCCTGAGCCCGGCCACTGCGCTGCTCGACATCGGTGAAGCGCACTACCACCTCGCCGGCACGCACGTAGTCGTTGACGTCGAAGGGCAGCTCCACCACCCGACCGGCGGTCTGCGCAGTGAGGGTGGCGCGGTTCACCGCCTGCACCACGCCGTCCCAGCTGCGCTCGCGGGCGGCAATGACCGGAGCGAGCGTGAGCGTTTCGAGGTCGGTGGCGCGCGACGCAGCCTCCGGCGCGGCATCGCCGGAACAGGCGGCGAGCCCGAGGGCGATGGCGAGGACGAGGGCGGAGGAGGCGAGGCGGGGCATGGCGGGTCTCAGCAGTAAGAGAGCATCAACGGAAGGCGCAGCCAGAACCGATGCCGAGCTTCTTGAACACCAGCGCGGCCGGGCAGAAGCCGGTGAAGGCTGCCTGCAGCAGGTTCAGACCAATGAAGGCGGTGAACAGCAGGAACCAGGGCGAGACGAAATGGGTGAGGACCACCGAGAGCAGGGTCATCACACCAGCGAAGGCAAGGACGGCACGGTCGAGGTTCATGGCAGGGCTCCTTGGAGGATGGCGGAACGGAAGGAAACGGTGCGGCTTACTTCAAGCGCTCGATGCCGAGCGCCTTCAGCACGTACTTCTCGTAGATCGGCTCGGTATTGCCGGATCTCATCTTGGCCAGGAAGTATTTCTCGAAGGCCACCTTGGCAAGATGCACCCACTTGCCCACCTTGGCCCAGGTGACGTTGCGTGGCGGGAACTGCGGCAAGGCTACGAAGGCGGCGCCGGTATCGCCCATGTCGGCCAGGCAGATGGCATTCCAGGTCGGCACTTCGGCCGGCGCCTCACCCTTCAGCACGGCAGCGAGGTTGTGGGCGATGGCGGTAACCATCGATTCGATCATGAAGCCGGTCTTGGGCGCGCCGGTAGGAACCACGGTGGGCTCCACCGGCGGGATGGCCACGCACACGCCGGCCGACCAGATGTTGGGGAAGGTGGGGTGGCGCTGGTGCTTGTCGATCAGCACGAAACCGCGCGGGTTCACCAGCCCCTCCACGCCGCGCACCGCATCCACGCCGGTGAAGGGCGGCATCACCATGGCGAAGCGGTGGGCGAGCGCGTGCTCGCGCACCACGTTGCCGCGCTCGTCGTACTCGGTGGCCTTGACGAGGCCGGGCGAGAGTTCGGTGATCTTGGCATTGGTGATCCACTTGATGTGGCGCTGGCGCAGCTCGCTCTCCAGCAGACCTTTGGAATCCCCCACTCCGCCAAGGCCCATGTGGCCGACATAGGGCTCGGGCGTGACATAGGTGATCGGCACGCGGTCGCGCAGCTTGCGCTTGCGCAGATCGGCATCGAGGATCATCGCGAACTCGTAAGCGGGGCCGAAGCAGCTCACGCCCGGCGCGGCGCCGACCACGATCGGGCCGGGGTCGCGGAGGAAGGCCTGGTAGGCCTCCCAGGCTTTCTCGGCATGCGGGGTGGTGCAGATGGAATGGCTGTGCCCGCCTTCCGGACCGAGGCCGGGCACTTCATCGAAAGCGAGACGCGGGCCGGTGCAGATCACCAGGTGGTCGTAGGCGAGGTAGCGGCCATCGCGCAGGCGCAGACGGTTCTCCGCCGGCTCGACCCGTTCGGCGCCGGTGCCGTCGTATTCGATGCCCTGCTTGCCCAGCGGGCCGGCCACCTCGATCTCGATCTCGTCTGGCGTGCGCCAGCCCACCGCCACCCACGGATTCGAGGGAGTGAAGCTGAAGCGCGGGCCCTCGCCCACGACGATGACGCGGTGGTCACGGCCGATGGCCGCGCGGATCTCGTAGGCCGCGCTCATTCCGCCGAGGCCCGCCCCGAGGACGACGATGGTCGCCATGCTGCACCCCACTCAAAAGATAGCGTGTTTGCTAATTTAGCCACTCCTAATGTAAAGTCAAGTCCCGTCCATTCCCTCACACGGCCCGCCCTGCTCCCGGGAGTTTCCATGGCCCGCCACCTGCCGCCCTCCCCCTCGCGATGCCGGCTAGCCGGCACCGCGCCCTACAATACGCCGATGGCAAATCCCTCCCCCGATGCCTCTTCGATGGCGGCCGCCATGGCGGCGCAGGCCGAAGTGGCCGCCGAACTGCTGAAAACCCTGGGCAACCCGCAGCGCCTGCGCATCCTCTGCCTGCTGGTGGAGGGCGAGCGCTCGGTGGGCGAGATCAACCAGCAGGTGCCGCTCTCGCAGTCGGCGCTGTCGCAGCACCTCGCGGTGCTGCGCGAGCAAGGGCTGGTGCAGACACGCCGCGAAGCCCAGACCATCTACTACTCCCTGGTCGATGGCCCGGCGCGGGTGCTGCTCGGCACCCTGCATGAGCTCTATTGCCCCGCCCCGCCGGCCCCGAAGGCGCGGGCCCGCAAGCGCGCCTGAGGCACGCCATGGATTCGCTGAAGTTCCGCCTAGTGTTCTCGGTGGTGATGGCCCTGCTCATGGCCCTTCTCATGAGCGGGGTGCTCACCGCCATCAATACCGGCCTCGATGCCGGGTTCCCGGCTCGCTGGCTGCATGCCTTCCTGGTGGCCTGGCCGATCGCCATTCCCGCCGCCTTCTTCTTCGCCCCAGTGGCACGGCGCTGGACCATGCGCCTGCTGGGCATACGCCCTACAGGCGGTCGAGCGGCACCTTGAGGTAGCGGGTGCCATTGGCCTCCGGCGGCGGCAGCGCGCCGGCCTTCATGTTCACCTGCAGCGAGGGGATGATCAGCCGCGGCATGGCAAGGGTGGCATCGCGGGCCTCGCGCAGGCGGACGAAGCCTTCTTCATCCATGCCGTCGCGCACGTGGATGTTCGAGGCACGCTGCTCGGCCACCGTCGTCTCCCAGCGGATCTCGCGCCCGCCCGGGGCATAGTCGTGGCACATGAACAGCCGCGTCTCCGGCGGCAGCGAGAGCACCCGGCGTATCGAACGGAACAGGATGCGGGCATCACCGCCCGGGAAATCGGCGCGCGCCGAACCGGCATCCGGCATGAACAGGGTATCGCCGACGAAGGCAGCATCGCCGATGACGTGGGTCATGCAGGCCGGAGTGTGGCCCGGCGTATGCAGCGCCAGCGCTTCCAGTGCACCGATGCGGTAGCGCTCGCCGTCGCGGAACAGGTGGTCGAACTGGCTGCCGTCGGTGGCGAACTCTGGCCCTTCGTTGAAGATCCGGCCGAAGGTGGCCTGCACGCGGCCAATGTGTTCACCGATGGCGATCTTCCCGCCCAGCCTCGCCTTCAGCCAGGGGGCAGCGGTGAGGTGGTCGGCATGCACATGGGTCTCGATGATCCATTCCACGCGCAGGCCCGCGGCCTCGACATGGCGGGCGATGGCCTCGGCCGAGCGGTAGCCCGTGCGGCCCGAGGCGTAGTCGAAGTCCAGCACCGGGTCGAGGATGGCGCAGACCGGGCCCTCGGGCTCGCGCACCACGTAGCTCAGGGTGTGGCTGTCCTCGTCGAAGAAGGCGCTGACCTGCGGGCGCGGGCCGCGGGGCGGGTCGAGCACAGGATCGTTCAGCATGGCCGGGGTCTCCATGGCGGCAAGTTTGTAAATTAGAAATATCTAATGTATTGTGGGCACATGTCCAGTCTGCCCGCCCTCCGGGCCCGGTGGCGGCGATGATGCTCCTCGCCCTGCTCGGCGCTCTCCTGATCGGCCTCTCGCTTGGCCTGCTCGGCTCGGGCGGCTCGATCCTCACCGTGCCCGTGCTGGTCTATCTCGTGGGCCAGCCGGAGAAGCTCGCCATCGCCGGCTCGCTGGCCATCGTCGGCAGCGTGGCCTTGGCCGGTGCCCTGCCTTGGACCCTGCGGCGCTCGGTGGACTGGCGCAGCGTAGTCTGGTTCGGCCTGCCCGGCATGCTCGGCACCAGCTTCGGCGCCTGGCTGTCGAAGTGGGTGCCGGGCGCGGTGCAGCTCTTCTTGTTCGCCCTGGTGATGCTGCTCGCCGCAGTGATGATGCTGCGCCCGACGCCGGCACTGCGCACGGAAGGCCGGCGGCGCTCGCGCGCCCTGATCGTGCTCGACGGCCTCGCCGTGGGCGCGCTCACCGGCCTCGTCGGCGTGGGCGGCGGCTTCCTCATCCTGCCGGCCCTGGTACTGCTCGGCGGCCTCGCGATGCACCGCGCCATTGGCACCAGTCTGTGGATCATCGCGCTGAAGTCCTTCAGCGGCTTTGCCGCCTACCTCGGCGTGCTGGGGAGCGCCGGCCTCGCCCTCGACTACCGGCTGATCGCCCTGTTCACCGCAGTGGGTGCGGCCGGCAGCCTGGCCGGGCAGCAGCTGGCCCACCGGCTGCCGCAAGCCCTGCTGCGGCGGCTGTTCGCCGTATTCCTCGTGCTCATGGGCCTGTTCATCGTGGCCCGAACCCTGCCGGAGCTGCGGCCCGGCTGATCCCGTGAAGGAGACTCCCATGAAGACCGTGCAAGACCTGGTGGCGGAAGCCAAGCAGCGCATCCGCGAGATCGACCACGCCGAACTGGAGGCCCTGCGGGTCCGGGGCGTGCCGCTGATCGACGTGCGCGAACCGGCCGAGTTCGCCCAAGGGCATGTGCCGGGGGCGGTGAACATCCCGCGCGGCGTGCTGGAATTCGAGGTGGACGGCCACCCGGCGGTGAACGGCATGAAGGACCCAGCGCTCTCGCACCGCGAGGCCCCAGTGGTGCTGATGTGCCGCAGCGGCGGCCGTAGCGCCCTTGCGGCAGATGCCCTGCGTACGCTCGGCTTCGTCCAGCCGCTGTCGCTGGCCGGCGGCTGGCTGGGCTGGGTCGAAGCCGGTGGTGCAGTGGAACAGGCCTGAACCACGCGGAGGAAACACCCATGCTCGGCTTGATCAAAGCCCTGTTCGGCGCCGGCAGCGCCTCGGTCTCGGCGGCCACGGCGCACGAGCTGCAGCGCGGCGGCGTGCCGCTCGTCGATGTGCGCGAGAACGGGGAATGGGCCGCCGGCCATGCCCCGGGCGCCTTCCATGTGCCGCTCGGCGAAGTGCAGGCCGAAGGCCTTGCCGCCCTCGAGGCACGTGGCGTGCCGCTGGCGGGCGAGGGTCCGGTGCTCTTCATCTGCCGCAGCGGCATGCGCAGCGGCGCGGCCTGCGGCGCTCTGCGCAGTGCCCTGGGCGAGCGGGCGGTGAACGTGGAGGGCGGCATGATGGCCTGGACCGCAGCCGGACTGCCGGTGGAGACCGGGCGATGAAGCGCCGGGCCCTGTTCCTGCTCGCGGCCCTCTCCGGCGCACAGGGCTTTGCCAGCCTACCGACGACGACGCCCGCAGCCGGCGAGACCGCCGCCCAAGCGGCGGACGCGGCCAAGGCCTTCTCCGCGGCGCTGCGCCGGGCCTTGGGCAGCGCCATGGCCGAAGGTGGGCCGGCTGCGGCGGTGGCGGTCTGCCACGACGAGGCGCCGCGCATCGCCGCGCGGGTGTCGGCCGAGCATGGCGTGCGGCTCGGCCGGGTGGGCGTGCGCTCGCGCAATCCGGCCAACCGCCTCGAGGGCTGGCAGAAAGCCCTACTGCAGGAATGGCAGGCGCGGCCGCCGGCCGGCCCGCCCTCGCAGTGGGCGCCGGTGGTGCAGCACGAAGGCGGCACGCTGCGCTGGGCGCGGGCGATCGAGACCGAAGGCCTGTGCCTGGTCTGTCACGGCCCGCAGCTCGAGCCCAGGCTGGAAGCCAGTATCCGAGCACGCTATCCCGACGATCCGGCCACCGGCTTCGAGGCCGGCAGCCTGCGCGGCCTGCTCTGGGTGGAAGTGGCCGCTGCCGACCGCTGATCCGCCGCTTCAGCCCGCCAGCGCGGGCGTGTAGCTCCAGCAGCGTGCAGGCCAGAAACAGAAC
Source organism: Silanimonas sp. (assembly GCA_026005095.1). Lineage (GTDB taxonomy): Bacteria > Pseudomonadota > Gammaproteobacteria > Xanthomonadales > Xanthomonadaceae > Silanimonas. The sequence goes on from BPKK01000021.1 coordinate 13,250, forward strand.
CTGCACGGCGAGCACCATACGGGCTCTTACACTTGGCTGCCGCCGCACGCGACCCGCCCCTTGCCCCGACCCGCCCCCCACGCCCGACGCCACACCCTGCTGCTGGCCTGTCTCGCCCTCGGACCCGCCTTCGCCTCCGAGCCGGCACGGCTCGATGCCCTCACCGTGAGCAGCCGCCTGCCCGGCGATCCGGCTCGCCGCCCCGAGGCCGTGGCCCGGCTGGACGGCGAGACGGTGGCGCGGACGGGCGCCAACCATGCCGCCGAGCTCCTGGCCCGCCTGCCCGGGGCCTGGGCCAGCCGCGGCAGCGGCCAAGAGCAACTGCTGGCCCTGCGCTCGCCGGTGCTCACCGGGCCCGGCGCCTGCGGCGCCTTCCTCGTGCTCGACGACGGCGTGCCGATCCGCCCGGCCGGCCTGTGCAACGTCAACCAGCTCTCGGAGGTGAACCTGCGCCAGGCCGGCCGGGTCGAGCTGCTGCGCGGGCCCGGCAGCGCGGTGCACGGCAGCAATGCCCTGCACGGCGTGGTGGCGGTGGCGCCGCCCGCCTTCGGCAGCGGCACCGCCTTCGGCCTCGAGGCCGGGCAATACGACCTGCGCCGCGGGCTGCTCTCGCTGGAGGACGCGACCGGCCGGCTGCGCCTCGATGGCCACGCCACCCGCGCCGGCAGCTTCCGCGCCGACGAGGGCTACCGGTTGGAGCAGGCCAGCCTGCAGTGGCGGCCCCGCGGCGAGGCCGGCAGCACCCGCCTCGCCCTCGCCCTGCACCGCCTGGACCAGGACACCGCCGGCTTCGTGCGCGGCGAGGGGGCGTGGCGCGACGGACGCCGCTTCGCCAACGAGAACCCGGAAGCCTTCCGCGAGGCCGAGGCCGCCCGCCTGCTGCTGCACCACGAGCGCCCGCTGGGCGCCGGTTGGCTGCTCTTGCGGCCCTATGCCCGCAGCGAGTCCCAGACCTTCCTGCAGCACTTCAACCTCGGCCAGCCGCTGGAAGAGAACGGCAGCCGCAGCCTCGGCCTGCAGAGCCTGTTCGAGCAGGAGGCGCTGCGCCTCGGCCTCGACCTCGAAGGAGCCGAGGGTTGGCTGCGCCAGACCCAGGCCCGCCCGCTGACCAGCGGCACCCCGGCGCAGAATGCCCAGCGCCCGGCCGGACGGCACTACGACTACCGCGTGGATATCGCCCAGCTCGCCCTGTTCGGCGAATGGCTGCAACCACTCGGGCCCGGCATCCTGCTGCTCGGCGCCCGCGGCGAAAGTCTGCGCTACCGCTACGACACCCGCCTGCCGGCCGGCAACCTCCGTGAGGACGGCAGCGCCTGCGGCTTCGGCGGCTGCCTCTACCTGCGGCCCGAAGACCGTCGCGACCGCTTCCAGGCTACCGCCTTCCAGCTCGGCTGGCGCCAGCCGCTGGATGCGCACTGGGCCTTCAGCGCCCGCGCCGCCCGGGCTTTCCGCTTCCCGCAGGCCACCGAGCTCTACCGCCTGCAGCGCGGGCAGGCAGTGGAGGCCTTCGCCCCGGAAACCGCACACAGTCTCGAGGCCGGGCTGCGCTACGAGCGCGGGGGCCTTGCGCTGGCCGTCGATGCTTATGCCATGCGCAAGCGCGACGTGATCCTGCGCGATGCCGCCGGACTCTCGGTGCCCGGAGCCGCCACCGAGCACCAGGGCATCGAACTCGACCTGCGCCTGCCCCTGCCCGGCGCGCTCTCGCTGCAGGCGAACCTCGCCTGGAGCGACCAGCGCTATGCCTTCGACGGCCTGCTGCCGGGCGGCGAGCCGGTGCGGCGCGGCGCGCGCATCGACACCGCCCCGGAATGGCTGGGCGGGTTGCGCCTCGGCCGCCGTGTGCGCGAACGCCTCGACCTGGAACTGGAAGGCCAGTGGCAGGGCGGCTACCCGCTGGATGCCGCCAACACCCGGCGCTATGGCGGCCACGTGCTCTGGCACCTGCGCTCGCGGCTCACCCTCGACGAGGGCTGGAGCCTCTCGCTGCGTCTAATGAACCTCGCCGACCGCCGCTATGCCGAGCGCCTCGATTTCGCCTTCGGCGAGGAGCGCGCCTTCCCCGGCGCCGGGCGCAGCCTGTTCCTTGGCATCGAGCGCCGCGACTAGTGCGACGCGCCGGGATCGTCAGCGACGGAAGCCGGCATGACGGGAGCAGTGCGCACGTAGTACACGCCAGCCAGCCACAGCGCCGCCAGCGAGAACAGCATCCACTCGGTGATCGGCGCCAGCTCCGGATAAAAACCCGCATGCCGCATCGCCGCCAGCGCGGCGAGGCAGCCCAAGCTCAGCCCCCCCAGGGCCATGGCCCACCCGCGCTGCGCCCCATGCAGCAGGCGCAGCATGGCCAGCGCGGCGATGGCGTAGAACACCGCGGCGATCACCACTAGCAGGTCGTGCATCGGCGTATTCGCCCCGAGTACGGTGTATACCGCCGTGCCGATGCCGAAGATCTCGATGGTCTTGCGCGTGGCCCGTGCCTCGGTGGTGCGCGAGATGGCCCAGAACATGTAGGCCATCGATACCCCCAGCAGCAGGATGGCCGGCACCGCATAGGGCCGCGCCGCGTTCTCCATGCCGTTGATGGCCAGCGGCTGGAATAGGGCGCTGACGTAGTTCTCGGTGAAGCGAAACCCCACCGCCCCGGGGTCGCGGTCGTTCCCGCCCGGATAGTGCGCCGCCGCCAGCAGGAACAAGGGCAGCGAGGCGGCGAGGCCGAACAGGGGCAGCAGGCGCTTCACCGCACCTCGAAGGCGCGCACGCCCGCGCTCTCACCGTTCAGCCTGACCTCCACCTCGTAGCGCCCGGGCGGCCAGCCGCCTGTCACCTGCCGGCTGAAGGTGTGCACCGCCGGGCCCTTGGGCTGGATGGCGCGCTCGTCCGCCGCCAGTACCCGGCCCTCGGCGCTGCGCCACTGCACCGAGAGCATGGCGGCCGGTGCCTCGCCCACGGTAACCAGGCTGGCATGCACGGTATCGCGCGGGCGGAAGCGCTCGGCCACCTGGGCCACGCGGCCATCGGCATCCAGGCCGGCACCCAGTTCCAAGGCCACGGCCTCCAGCGTGCCGCGCGGCAGGGCCGGCACTGGACTGGGCGCAGCCGTCTCCGCCGCGACCGCAGGCGCGACCGGGGCGGCAGGCGGAGCCTCTTCCGCCGGGCCCTTGTCGCTGCAGGCGGCAAGCAGGGCGAGGCCGGCGATCAGGAGCAGTGGGCGCAGGGAACGGGGGCGGGGCATGGCAAGCTCCGGGGCTATTGCCGCGACAGCCGCAGATTGTCCGGCATCGCCGCGCCGGGCAAGGCCCGGAAAGGGTTGATGTCGAGTCCGCCACGGCGGGTGAAGCGGGCGTACACCGCCAGCTTCGACGGAGCCGCACGCGCCAGGAGGTCGAGAAAGATCCGCTCCACGCAGGCCTCATGAAAATCACTGTGGGTGCGGAAGCTCACCAGGTAGCGCAGGAGGCCGGCACGGTCGAGGCGCGGGCCGGCATAAGCGATCTGCAGGCTGGCCCAGTCCGGCTGGCCGGTGACCGGGCAGTTGGAGCGGAACAGGTGCGAGACCAGGGTCTCCTCCCCCCACTCGGCGGCATCGGCCACCAGTAGGCCGGGATCGGGCGGGCCGTAGTGCTCGATGGCGATGGGCAGGCTGTCGATCAGTTCGCCGGGCAGCACGGTCACCGGGAAAGCCTGCGGCGAGGTGGGCGCGATCAGGCTCACCGAGACCGGCGCACCGGCCGCCGCCGAGAGATCGGCCACCAGGGTGGCACGCAGGGCCTCGGCATTGACGAGGCGCTCCTGGGCGAAGGCATTCAGGTAGAGCTTGAGGCTCTTCGACTCGATGAGATGCGGTGAGGTAGCCGGTACCCGCAGCTCGGCCAGGGCCACCTGCGGCTTGCCACGGGAATCCAGCCAAGACAGTTCATAGGCGTTCCAGACATCCACGCCGACGAAAGGCAAGGCCTCGCCGAGACCGAGCCGGGCGCGCGCCTCGCGGCGCGGGATGGGAAAGAGCAGGCCGGGGTCATAGGCCGTGGGATAGGCCACGTCCTTGCCGAGCATCGAGGTTTCAGGGCTATTCATCGCCGCGAAGGATAGCGCCCCGCCGCCAGCAGCAGGGCGGAGAGCAGGGCTGCGGCCACCGGCCAAAGCAGGAAACGGAACTCGGCGCTGGGGGCCACCAGCAGCAGGGGCAGGGCCAGCGTCAGTGCCGAAACGGCGATGGCCAGGGCGGGCCCCTGACGCCGCCACACGGCAAGGCCGGCCACCACGAGCGCCAGCAGCAGATACCAGCGGCCTTCGAACACCGGCGTGGCGGTGCTGCGCTCCCAGAAGGCCTGCAGACGCCCGGCCCAGGGCGAGGGATTTGGCTCGATCGCCGGGTTGTCGCGCAGAGGCACGATGCCGGGCATCAGCATCAGCCGCGGGTCGCGCGGGCTGGCGCTGCCGCCCAGCAAGTGGCCGGCAAGCCGCAGGCGGTGGCGCGCCCAGGCGCCGGGTTCGCGCAGCGGCAGGGAAAGCCAGGCCCGCAGCAGGGCAGACGCCTCGCCGGGCTCCAGCAGCCGCGCCTCGGAGTAGCGGGTGAGGCCCGAGGCCAGGGTGCTGGTATTGCTGTCGGCGCGGAAATGCGGGGCGAAGGCCGCGGGCGTGGCCCCTTCAGCGAGCAGGCTGGGGGGAATGTCGAGACGTCCGGTTTCGAGGCCCACGGCCACCAGGTCCCAGAGCGCCACGTAGGGCCAGGCCGGCACCGAACGCTGCGGCGTGAGCGCTCCCGGCAGCCAGGCCAGCAGCAGCATGAGCGGTAGCGGCCAGAGCCAGCGCCGGGCCGGTACCGGCCCGCCGGCGGCGGCTTGCGCAGCCCGCCGCTGCTGCGCCAGCAGCCAGAGGAGCAGCGGCAGCACCCCGGTGAGGGCGTTGAAACGCAGGGCGGTAGCGAAGGCCAGCATCAGCAGGGCCAAGGTCCGCCAGCCCGCGTGCGGCGCACGCTCGCCCCGTAGCAGGGCGCCGCAGGCGAGCAGCAGCGCCCCGAGCAACCACACGTCCTTCCACACCTGCGGCAAGAGCGCACCGACGGCCGGCCAGGCGGCGAAGCCCAGCACCACCAGCACCTGCCCCGCCCGCGACCACGGCAGGGCGCTGGCCACCAGGGCCAGTCCGGCGCCGACGAAGGCGAGCTGCAGGGCGAAGAAGCCCTGCGGGTCGGGCAGTAGCACGGCACTGCCGCGCCACAACCAGGTCATGGCCACCGGGTGGGTGCTATGGAACTCGCCATGGCGGGCCATCCACCACTGGTAGGCGGCATCGAAGCTGTAGTGCCCCGGGGTGAACAGCAGGAAGTAGCCGCCCATCGCCAGAACCGCGGCCAGCCAGGGCAGGGCCGCTCCGACGCGCGCAAGGCCCGGGCGAGCCCGGGCGTTCATGGGCGATGCGCCCGCGCGAGGTATTCCTGGCTGCGCATCTCGGTGAGCCGCGAGATGCAGCGGTCGAATTCCACCACCAGCTTATGGCCGCGGTAGAGCCCACGCGGCTCGGCTGCCGCAGTGGCCAGCAGGTTCACATTGCGGTCGTAGAGCTCGTCGACGAGATGGATGAAGCGCCGAGCCGGGTCCAGGGCCTCGTCGCGGAATACCGGCACCCGGCTCAGCAGGACGGTGTGGTGCTCGCGGGCGATCTCGATGTAATCGGCGGCCGAGCGTGGGCCCTCGCACAGGGCCTCGAAGTCGAACCAGGCCACGCCCTCGCCAAGCGCCCGGGCCGGGATCTCCCGGCCGTTCACCACCAGCGGCCCTTCCATGCAGTGGCCGAGGCCGTTCAGCACCCGGAAGCGCTCGGCCATCGCCGCCTCGCCGGCGGCGTCGATCGGCACGTGCCAGGTGGCGGCGGCGGTGAGTTCGCGCAGGCGGAAGTCGGTGTCGCTGGCCAGCCGGTGCACCACGCAGTCGCGCTCGAGCAGCGCGATCGCCGGCAGGAAGCGCGAGCGCTGCAGGCCGTTGGCATACAGGCCCGAGGGCGGGACATTGGAGGTGGTGACGAGGGTGACGCCGCGCTCGAAGAGCTGCTCGAGCAGGCGCGAGAGGATCATCGCATCGGCGATGTCGTTGACGAAGAACTCGTCCAGCACCAAGAGTGGCGAGGCCCTGGCGAACTGCGCCGCCACCACGCTCAGGGTGTCGGCGGTGTCGGAAAGCGCCTTCATCCGCGCATGCACCTCCTGCATGAAGCGGTGGTAGTGCAGGCGCGTGGGCTGCAGTTCGGCGCAGGCCTCCAGCAGAAGATCGCAGAGCAGGGTCTTGCCGCGCCCCACCCCGCCCCAGAGGTAGAGCCCGCGCACCCCGGCATGGCCGGCGAGGCGGAAGCCCAGCCGCTTCAACGGGCCGGCGCGGCGGCGCTCCAGCAGGGCGAGCGCGATGCGGTCGAGCTCGACGAGCGCGGCGAGCTGGCCGGCATCCTGCTGCCAGCGGCCTTCCGCCACGCCATCGAGGTAGCGCTTCGAGGGGCGGCCCGGCATGGGCGGATCAGGCCTGCCGGCGCAGCGGCGGCAGGGGCTTGGCCACGCCGTTGCGGATCGCGCCGCGCAGGTCGACGAGGCGGCGGTGGAAGAAGTGCCCGGCCTCCTGCATGCGCACCAGGGTGGGCGGGTTCTCGGCGGCGGCCACCCAGTCGAACACCGCCTGCGGATCGACCACGTCGTCGGCCTCGCCCTGCACCACCAGCCAGGGGCAGGGCGGCGGCGGCACCCCGGTGAAATCGCGGAAGCCCACCGGCGGGGCGATGCAGACCATCTGCTTGACCGGCAGCTGGCGCGCGGCGCGCAGCGCCACCCAGGCGCCGAAGGAGAAGCCGCCGAGCCAGAAGGCATCGCCGGGGCAGCGGGCGATGGCCCACTGCGCCACCGCCAGCAGGTCGAGGGTCTCGCCACGGCCGGCGTCGTACTCGCCCTCCGAGGCACCGACGCCGCGGAAGTTGAAGCGCAGGCTGGCGATGCCGAGCTCGGAAAGCGCGCGGGTGATCGTGGTGACCACCTTGTTGTCCATGGTGCCGCCATCCGGCGGATGCGGGTGGCAGACCACCGCCACCGCGCGGCGGGCGTCCTCGGGCCTTGGCAGCTCGCAGTAGGCCTCGATGCGGCCGGCGGGTCCGGCCAGCTCGATCGGACCGGAGACGGTGGGGAAGTCGGGCGCGTCGCTCATGCGCGGCGGAGTCTAGCAGGCCATGCCAGGCCGTCTCACCCGGGCATGCCCGCCTCCACCAGCGTGGCGAGATTGAACACCGAATGCACGATCACGCAGGGCAGCAGCGCCTCTGATTTGTGGCGGACGAGTGTCAGCAGCAGGCTTGCCACCAGAAGCGCGAAAACACCAAGGGACAGTTCGATTGCCGATCCCAGGCTCAGAAGCACCAAGAAGTGGGCGAACACGAACATCACGGCGGTGATCAATGCCACCAGCCACATCGGCAACACTTCAGAGAGGGCGCCGTGGAGGTATTGCCTGAAGATGGCCTCTTCCACCAGCGGTCCTAGGCCAAGGATCAGCAGGAGCTGCCAGGAAGAAAGCGGCTGGCCAAGCCCATGGAATTGGGCGACTCCCGAAGTCCCTTCCGCTGCGCCGAAAAGCAGGCCAAGGAAACGATCGGCAAGCAGCGCCACGGCCACCCAGCCCCATGTGCGCAACGCGCCCAGCCCCCGCACTTCATTGGACCATCGCCATCCGGAAAAACGCATGGCGAAACCCGCCAGCGCCAGCAGTGCGAGCATGACCATGGCCTTGAGCCATAGCGGCGGATCGAGCGCGTAGGCCTCGTCGCTGGCCGAATCGATCCCGGAAATCGCCGCTGCCGCAAGCCCCGGAACCGCATTGGGCTGCAGCGCCGGATGGACCTCGGCGTCATCGAGCCAACCCACCGTACTCGTGCACGTGAGCCGGGCTTCGAAAGACGATCCGGCAGGAGTGCGGTCTCCGATGCGGCAGCGAGGGGTATTCTCGAGCCAGGCCAGGAAGGCCTGCGCTTCGTCGACGACCACATCGGCGGACACCGACATCAGGGAAGGGGCCAGCAGGGCCGGCAGGCTCATCGCCAACAGCATCAGCCCCACGAACAACTCCGTGATCAGGATGGGGCGGGTCACCGCACGGGCGCTTGCTGCCACGGGACGGAAGCCCCCCGTTTCCGGGGGGCTGATGGATTTAGGGCTCAAGGTAGGCTGCCTCGAACCGGGGAATGCACTCCGTTCTGACGCTTGCGCACCCCGTCTGCGAACGAATGCTCAGCCCCCTCCCTGTGGCGTTGCACTGCTGCTGCGCTCGCCGTACAGCGAGATTCCTTCGGATCTCACAGATCAAGGCGGCTCCGCCTCCGATACACAGAATGACCGCCGGCCCAGCACACTGGATCACAGGATCCGCAAGCGGGTCACGGGCCAGCCTTCCGCCAAGCACTAGACCGTCCTCACCAATCGCCAACCAGTCTCCAGTACCGCGGTGGTAGGAAATGTGGTCGACGACTCCAGTGACGCTATCGACCACTGATAGCTCGAAGCTAGTCAGATCCGATGACGCCGCCTGGGAAATGACTTGACCGGGGATTACCGGGTCGATCGGCCAAGATTTTTCTTGGGCTGCGAGCTGCGCAGATGTCGCAGCTATACACACCACGCCACACCAGAATTGCAGGACATGCCTCAAGGAAATCATCGCGATGGCTCCTTGCCGGCGTCATTGCCGGCGTCATTGCCGGCGAAGCGAGGCTAGCGCAGCTCGAAGCCCAGCAACAGGGGATCGTGGTCGGAGCTGCGCCAGGGCGTGGGCGTTTCCTCGGCCCGGCCGAGGGCGCCGTCGTAGGCGAAAGCCACCGACTCGTCGCTGTTCGCCGCCCACTTCGCCTTGCCACGCAGGGCGGCGTGCAGCGAGGGGCTGAGCAGGGCGTGGTCGAGGCGGCCGGCCTGGCCGTCGAAGACGAAGCTGTGGCTTTCCTCGCCCTGCCACGGGTCGATGAAGCCGCGCTCGCGCAGCAGGCGGATCGGGTCCTCCATGCCGTAGGCATTGAAGTCGCCGACCAGGGCCACGCGGTCGCTGCCGCTCGCCGTGGGGTCGGTGGCGATCCAGTCGGCCAGCGCCCGCGCGCTCTCCACGCGCTGGGCGTTGAAGCAGGCCTGGCCATCGCCCTGGTTGGCGTCGGCGCCCTGCGCCTCGCCGCAGCCGCCCTTGCTCTTGAAGTGCAGGCTGACCACGGTGAACACCGGGCCGCGGCCCTGGCGGAAGCTCTGCGCCAGCGGCGGGCGGCTGCCCTGCTGGAAGGGGCCGTCGAGCTTCAGCGCCGGGCGGCCGACGGCCTGCACGCGGTCCGCGCGGAAGAGAATGGCCACGGCGATCTGATCGCTGCCCGGCGCCACCTCCGGGGCCACTACCTGCCAGCGCGCGCCCGGCTGGGCGGCCTCGAGGGCGGCGGCGAACTGGCGCGCCGAACTCTCCGGCCCGAAGCCATCGTTCTCCATTTCCTGCGCGGCGATGATGTCCGGGTCGAGGCCCTGCACCACCGCCACCAGCTTGGCGCGCTGGCGCCGGTAATCGTCGGCACTGGCGGCCCCGCGCGCGGTCGGGAAGCCGCCGCCGCTGCCGTCGCCATTGAACAGGTTGAGCAGGTTCATGCCGGCGATACGCAGGCTGCCCGCCACCTGCGGCGCGGCCGGGCGCGGCGCCTGTTCGATGTGCTCCACCTTAGCCTCGGCCTGCACGCGGTAAGCGCCGAAGCGCTGGTCCACCACCCCGGCCACGCCGTGCAGCACGCTGCCGGCACGCAGCGGTGCCGTGTGCGAGAGGGGCGCCGGCAGCCAGGCGATGGGATCCGGGTTCTGCGCCGCACGGGCATCGTCGAGGCGGATCATCCGCGCCTGGTTCTCGCCCTGCCGGGCCAGGGCCGGCACGCCCGGGGGCACCACTTCGGTGGGGGTCATCAGCCGACCGCCGAAGGCGAGGCGCAGCTCGCCGTACTGGGCCAGCGCCTCGTTGCCGGTGACGGTGAGCGGCGCTTCGATGCGCACCCGCATGCCCTCCAGCGCCTCCCAGTGCGGCGGCGGCGCAGCGAGCACTACCGGCGCCGGCAGCGGCGCCTCGCCCAGCACAAGCACCTCGGCATCGGCCAGGGTGGTGAGGCTGGCCTCGCCCGGGCCGGCCTCGGCCACGGTGCCGGTGGCGCGGAGGTGCTGACCCACCCGCAGCTCCGGCTGGCCGGGGGTCGGCAGCAGGAACAGGCCTTCGGCGGTCTCCGGATCGGCATCGGGCTCGAGGCTCTGCACGAACACGCCGCCATTACCGTCCTCGAAGCGCAGGGTCACGACCCCCTCGATGCGCGCCCGCCGGCCCTCGAAAGCACTGCGCTCACCGCGGCCCTGTACGGCGGCAATGCCCTCGACGTCCACCGCCGGCTCGCGCGGGGCGCAGGCGGCCAGTGAAAGCGCGAGCGCGGCGGCAAGCGGCAGCAGGACGGGCCGGCGGCGCGGCAAGGAGGAAGCGGGGACGAACATGGGTGGCACTCCGGAAGGCAGAAACGGCGATGCCGCCCGAAGGCGGCATCGCAGAAAGCTCGGGCAGGGCCGAGCTTACTGGTACTTCTTGACCATGTACTCGACGGTGGCGCGCACCTGCTCGTCGGTGAGGCGGGCATTGCCGCCGCGCGCCGGCATGATGCCGGACTCGCCCTGGTAGCCTTCGATGGCGTGCTTCACCAGGGTTTCGAGGCCCTTGGCGATGCGCGGCGCCCAGGCAGCGGCGGTGGGCGCCGGAGCGCCGCCGGCGCCGGTGGCGTGGCAGGCCGAGCAGAGGTTCTGGTAAATCACCGCGCCATCCAGGGTGCCGCCGTAGGGCGCCCCGCTCGCGGCGGCGGCCTGGGCAGCGGCGGCCGCGGCGGCGGCGGCGGCAGCAGCACCGGTCTCACCGGCATACACGGCGCCCAGCGGTCGGATACGCTCGGCCGTGCGCGCCTCGGCGATCGGGTTCGGCTCGATGGGCTTGCGGCTGTTGAGGAACAGCCCGAGCAGGATTAGCACCACCATGACGCCGAACAGCGCTGCGATGACCAGCGAGAAACGCTTCAGGAAGACGAGATCGTGATGTCGCACGGGAATACCTGCACGGGCATGGAAGCCGGATGGACGGCGAAGTATATCGGCGCGCCGCCCGCAGGCGAAGCGCCGCGCCTCCGCGGCCCCCGGGAGGCCGGATGAGGGCGGCCTTGCCGGCAGCCCGGCGTCTGGGGCTTCTCGCCCCGCTGCTGGCCTATCCCCTGCTCTGGCTGCTGCTCGAGGCCCTGTCCACGCCGCTGGCCTTCTGGCCGGTGGTGGCACGCTTCCTGCTGGTGTGGTGGTTGCCAGTGCGCTGGTGGCCGGCCCTGCTGCTGGCCGATGCCAGCGCCGCCCTGGTGGCCCGACACCTCTATCACGGCACTCCCCTGACCGGCATCGGGCCCTGGGCCCTCGCTTTCCTTCCCATCCTCGGCTGCATGGCGGTGGTGGCCCTGGCGCGCTGGTGGACCCGCCTGGCCGAGCCCGATGCCCCGGCACGGATGGCCCTGCTGCTCGGCGCCTGCCTGCTCTCCAGCCTCCTCATCTCGCCAGTGCTGGTGCTGAATGCCGGTTCCACCGTGCTCGGCTCGACGCTGGGGGCCCGCCGCCTGCTCGATTTCGTGCTGGGCGACTACTTCGCGCTGATGGTGCTGGTGCCCTTTGCCAGCGCCCTGCGCGCCGGCCGCCTTGGCGAGCTGGCGCGCCGCCAGCGCCTGCTCGAGCTGCTGCTCGGCCTGCTCGTGGCGATCGCTTTGCTGCGGCTGGGGCAGACGCAGCCGGCCCTGCTGCCCAGCCTGCAGCTGCTGGCCTTCGTGCCGCTGATGCTGGTGGCCTTCCGCCACGGCTGGGTGGGCGCGGCCACTGCGCTGGCAGGCCTCGGGCTTGCCATCGCTTATGGCCTTACTGGCCCCGAGGCGGCGGCCGAGCTGCATGCCCGCAGCGCCGTGCTCGGCTCGGCGGCGCTGATGCTGGGCGCCGCAGCCAGCCAGCTCGCCCGCCAGCGCGAGGCCCTCGAGGCCCAGCACGCTTCGCTGCGGCTCGCCATGCTGGAACAGCAGGCACTGGCCGAACGCATCGTCCGCCTCGAGGAGGCCGGCCAGCGCGAGGTGGCCGAGGCCTTGCACGGCCAGGTGGCACCGCCGCTCGCCAGCCTGCGCACCCAGCTCGCGATGGCCTGGCAGGCCCTGGGCGATCGGGGCGACGGCCGCCTGCTCGACAGCCTGCGCGACCAGTGCTGGCAGGTGCAGGATGGCCTCGAGCGGGTGCTGCGGCGGCTGCAACCACCGGCCATCGACCAGCGGCCGCTGGCCGAGCTGCTGGCCCACGGCCCGCTCTGGGAGTGGGCGCAGGAAGCGGGAGCGCGCTGGCAGGCCGAGGTGGACCCGGCAGCCCAGACCCTGCCGGCACGCTGGAAAGCCCTGCTCTACCGCATCGCCCAGGCCGGCCTGCAGCAGGGGCTGGCCGCCGGCGGACGGGATTTCCGGCTGCGGCTGGAAACGCGGCCGCTGGCGGGCCGCTATGCCGTGGAACTGGTGCTCGACATCGAGGCCCCGGCCGGCCCGGCGGCGAACGGCCCGGTCGAGGCCATCCGCGACCGGGTGACGGCCGCCGGCGGGCAGTACACCGCCCGCCGCGAGGACGGCTGCTGGCGGCACCGGGCCCGCTTCGAGATCCAGGGGCTCTGAAAGTCCCGGGCGGACCGCCCCCGGCCCGGGTCTGCCGCGTCGGCCATTCGCGATCCATTGCAACGCTGCGTTCCAGATTTGCTGGCAGTCTACCCCGTTTCTATACAGTACATCCTGTATAGTTAGACCACCTATGACTCGCCCTCCCAAAGCCCGGCAGAAGGTGCTCGACGCGGCCCGCCGCATCGTCGAGACGCGTGGCGCCGGCCACCTCACTTTCGAGACGCTGGCCGAGGAAAGCGGGGTCACCCGCGGCGGCATCACCTACCACTTCCCCACCAAGGAAGCCCTGCTCAAGGCCCTGATCGAGGCCGACGTGGCGCAGTGGGACGACACCGCCAGCGCACTGGCGGCCGACTGCGATCTTGCTTGCCCGAAGCTGGCGCGCCTGCTGGGGCACATGCGCTGCTCGCTGGCCGATGGCGACGAGAACCAGCGCCGCTACGTGAGCGGCCTGCTCAGCGCCGCCATGACCGAGCCCGAACTGCTGCAACCGCTGCGTGAGCACGTGCGCGAAGAGTTCGCCGACTGGCGCTGGGACGAGGCCGATCTCGAACGCTACCTGCTGCTGCTGGCCGCCGACGGCCTGTTCTGGACCCGGCTGTTCGGCATCAGTCCGCTGCCGGAGTCGGCACGGCCCCGCCTTGCCGCCCTGCTCGAACGCCGGCTGCGCGCCCTCGACCCCACCGCCGGCTCCGCCGCGCCCGCCACGGCGGGCGACTGAAGCCCAGCCCTTCCCTCATTCCCTTCTCATCTTTATCAGCCACCCGCCCATGCGCCCCCTCACGCCTCGCGGCCGCCGCGCCGCCCCCGCCCTGCTCGCCTCCGGCCTCGCCCTGCTGCTCGCCGCCTGCGGCGGCGGCGGCGAGATGTCGATGCCCCCGGCCACGGTGAACGTGGCCACCGTCAGCC
>BPKK01000022.1 GCA_026005095.1 Silanimonas sp.
CTTACCGGCCTCGGCAACCGCCTCGCGCTTTCCGAATCGCTGGAATCGCGCCTGCTCACCCTGCAGGCCAGCAGCGGCGAGTTGGCGCTGTTGTTCATCGATCTTGACGACATCAAGCGGGTGAACGACACCCTCGGCCACTACATCGGCGACGAGCTGCTGGTCGAGGTGGCGGCGCGCATCCGCGAGGCCTGCGCGGCCGAAGACCTCGACGTGGTGGAGTTGGCGCGCTTCGGCGGCGACGAGTTCGTGGTGCTGTTCCCCGGCGCTGACGTGCGCCGGCGCGCCGAGGCCCTGGCGCGGCGTATCCTCTCCACCATTGCCCGGCCGTTGCCGCTCGGCGAACGCGATCTCGTGGTCTCGGGCTCGATCGGCATCACCGTGTTCCCCGAGGACGCCGCCTCGGCAGCACAGATGATGAAGAACGCCGATATGGCGATGTACCAGGCCAAGGCCGCCGGCAAGGGCTGCGTGCGCTTCTACTCGCGTGCCCTCGATGAGGCGGTGGAGCGCCGGGTGCGCCTCGAGCATGATCTGCGCGGGGCCTGGGAGCGTGGCGAAATGAGCCTTGCCTTCCAGCCGGTGTTCGACCTCACCGATGGCCGTGCGGTGGGCGCCGAAGCCCTGCTGCGCTGGAGCCATCCGCACCTCGGCCTGGTGCCGCCCTCGGTGTTCATCGGCATCGCCGAGGAGAGCGGCCAGGTGGAAGACCTGGGCCGCTGGGTGCTGGAGGAGGCGATGCGCGCCGCTGCGGGTTGGGAGGCGCCGGTTGGCGGGCGCGGGCCCTTCGTGGCGATCAACATCTCGCCGCGTCAGCTCGCCCGCGGCGACCTGCCGGAAACCGTGGAAGCCGTGCTCGCGCGCAGCGGTCTCGATCCGCGGCGCCTGCACCTCGAGCTCACCGAGACCGCCATCCTGCGCGACGAGGCCCAGGCCACCGCAGCCTTCACTCGCCTGCGTGCGGCCGGCGTGGGCGTGTGGCTAGACGATTTCGGCACCGGGTTTTCCGGCCTCTCGCACCTGCGCCGCGTGCCGGTGGACGGGGTGAAGATCGACCGTAGCTTCGTCACCGACCTCCTGCGCGACCCGAACGATCTCGCGCTCACCACCGGCGTCATCGCCATGGCCCACTCGCTCGGTGTCACGGTGGTGGCCGAGGGCATCGAGAACGAGGGCCAGCACGGCCTGCTGCGCGAGCGCGGCTGCCCCCTGGGGCAGGGCTTCTACCTCGGCAAGCCGATGCCCGGCGAGGAAGTGGCGCGGCTGTTCGGTTAGACCGGGAAGGCTTCAGCCGAAGAGGGCGCCGAGCCGCTCCACCAGCCCCGGCAGGCTGCGCAGCAGGCCGTCCGAGAACAGGGCCAGCAGGCCGATCTGCAGCAGCCCGAGCGCCCAGGCCAGGGCGAGGGCATGGCCGTCGCGCTCGATCAGGGCCACGGCATAGACCACCAGCACCAGGCCGAAGGGGTAGTTGGTGAGCGGGATCGGCAGGGCCAGCAGGAAACCCAGCACGAGCAGCAGAAGGCCGGTGAAGGCCCGCGCCGCGGGATGCTCGAAGACGCCGGTGCCGCGTGGGCGGCTGAAGCGTTCCAGCCAGTCCAGGGGGCGTGCCAGCCGGCGCTGGAAGCCGGCGAGATGACGGGCCTCGACGCGGCGGCGGCGCAGCCAGGCCGGCAGCCACGGGTGCTCGGCGAGGCAGAGCATCTGCAGGCCGGCGAACATCACCAGAGGGCCGCTGATGGCCCCGGCGCCGGCGGGCAGGGGCAGGAAGGCAGGGAGCACCGCCACCAGCAGGAACAGGCCATGGGCGCGTTCGCGGAAGCGGTCGAGCAGATCGCCGAGGCTTGGCGTGGCCGAGGGGTCGGCGGCGATGGCCTCGATCAGGCGGCGCGTGGTCCAGTCATCCTGCATGGCCGGCAGTGTGCCGTGGCCGGTATGACTGGCGGGTGGCTGGCATTCAGAGCAGGTCGCCGCCGGCCGAGAGCAGGCGCTCCATACGGTCGCCCTGGCCGCCGATCTGCAGGATCAGGCGATCGACCTCGGCGGCATCGAGGGCGTCGTAGGGGCGGTTCTCGCAGAGCTGCAGGTAGGGCACGCCGTCGAGCTCGCCGATCGCCAGCCAGCCCACCCGCGACTGCCAGTTGAAGGCCAGCATGCGCCGGGCGTCGATGCCGGTGATGGGGGCGATGATGGTGCTGGCGCGCAGGAAGCGGCGGCCGTCGTCGTCCTCGAGCTCGGCGAGGAACACGCTCTGGTGGCGCCGGCCGCCCTCCAGCGAGAGTTCAGCGCAGAGCACATAGGGCTCGTTGGTGGTCACGTGGAAGTTGGCCTGCACGTGGCCACGGATCTGTTCGAAGTTCTGCATGGCACCGCTCCCGGGAGGGGCTATCGTAGCGCCATGGCGAAGAGCGGGTATGACGAGGCGATCCGCGCGGTGATCCTGGCCATCCCGCCCGGCGAGGTGAGGAGCTATGCCGAGGTGGCCCGCCGTGCCGGCCTGCCGCGCGGCGCGCGCCGGGTGGCGCGGCTGCTGGCGGCGGAGGGAGACGCCGGCCTGCCCTGGCACCGTGTGCTGCGCGCCGATGGACGGATCGCCTTCCCGGCGGGAAGCCCCGGGCATGCCGAGCAGGTAGCGCGGCTGCGTGCCGAGGGGGTGCGGGTGGAGGGCGGCCGGGTGCGCCGGCCGCCTTCGCCGGAGTCCGGACTCGATGCGCTGCTCTGGGCGCCGCACGAGGCCTGAGGCCGCGGACCCAGCGCTGATGCAGCGCCGACCTCGGCCTGCCACGACCCCGGTATGATCGGCGGCCATCGTTCCCACCCGGAGTGTCCCGTGCCCCGTCTGCCGCCCGCTACGCTCTACCTGCTTTGGATCATCACTGGCGGCTTCGTGCTGCAACTGTTGGCGGGGCCGGTAATGCTGCAGTGGTTCGCGCTCTGGCCGGTCGGTAGCGAGGCGCTGGGCGGGCCGGGTTTCCTGCCCTGGCAGCTGCTGAGCTACGCCGCCCTGCACGGCGATTTCATCCATCTCTTCTTCAATGGGCTGATGCTCTGGATGCTGGGCGCGGTATTGGAGAGCACCTGGGGCACTCGTCGCTATGTGCAGTTCGCTCTGGCCTGCGTCCTCGCCGCCGGCCTCACCCAGCTGGTGCTCGGCGCGCTCGGCGTGTTCCCGCCGCGGCCCACGGTGGGCATCTCGGGCCTGACCTTCGGTCTGTTGCTGGCCTACGGCATGATGTTCCCCAACCAGCAGCTGATGCTGCTGATCCCGCCGGTGCCGGTGAAGGCCAAGTACCTGGTCTTGATCTTCGCCGCCATCGCTTTGCTGATGGGCCTGTCCGGCGCCAGCGGCATCGCCCATTTCGCCCACCTCGGCGGTATGGCCGGTGGCTGGCTGATGATCCGTTACTGGCGCGGCCAGCCGCCCTTCGGTCGGCGCGGGCCGCGCATCGTGCGCTGAAAGCTGCCGGCCCGTGGCCCCCGGCGTGCGGGCGCAGGGGCGGGAGCCTCTCAGCGTCGCAGCAGCAGAAAGTCGGGGCTGGTGATGAGCCGCACTGCATCCAGCCGCGGGCGTGCGCCGGGCAGGGCAGCGAGGATGGCCTCGCGTTCCGCCTTCAGTGCCGCCACCTCGGCTTCGCCGACCGCCGGGTTCACCGCGGCCAGTGCCTCGAGGCGTGCGATCTCGGCCGAGAGCCGGCGCTCGGCGGCCTCGGCGGCCTCGGCGATGATCGCCGCGGCATCGCGGCGCACCGCGGTCTCGCAGGCCCCTAGCATCGGCGGCACCAGGCTGTTCAGCACCTTGCGCATCGGCGAGAGGTCGAACTGGCGCTCGCCGGCCCTGGCCCGCGAATCGACGTCGGGCTCGAAGCCATGGCGGCGCTGTAGCCGGGTGTCGACCACCGCACGCAGCGGCATCGGCGGCAGGAAGCGGGCGATGTTGAGCGCGGCATCAGCGATGCACTCCAGCACGTACACCGCTTCCAGCAGGGCGGTGCGCGGCGGCAGGGTCTCGTCGATGAGCAGGCTGGCATTACCGGTTTCGCTGCCGAGCAGCAGGTCCTGTGCGCCCAGCACCATCGGATGGTCGGCGCGCAGGTAGAGCAGGTCGTCGCGGGAAAGCGCGAGGCGGCGGTCGAAGGTGGCTTCGCGCGGTCCGGCCTTCAGCTCCTCGAAGCCGTCTACCGTAAGGTATTCCGGATCGAGCAGGAAGCGCTCGTCGGCGAGCGGCTCGTTCTGGATGCCGAAGGCCTCCAGCAGTTCCAGTATGGCCTCGCGGGAGGCGAGGTCGGCATCGTCGCCGGCCAGGGCGGCGGCGAGCTCGTCGGTATCGGCGCGCTGGCTGGCGCGCTCCAGCAGGCGGTCACGGCCGCGGGCGATCTGCTCGGAGAGTTCGGCATGGGCTTTGCGGGTGGCGGCGAGCAGAGCCTCCACGGCCGGTTCGCGGCCGGCGGCATCGGCTTCCGCCAGTGCCACCAGTTCGTCGACGTGGCGGCGCAGCAGCTCGCGGCCATCGGGTACCACGCTGCGGAAGGCATCGAGGCCCTCGTGGTACCAGCGCAGCAGCACCTCCTGTGCGCTGCCACTCACTGCCGCCGCATGGATGTGCACGTCGCCGGGCTGGCCGATGCGGTCGAGGCGGCCGATGCGCTGCTCCAGCATGTCGGGGTGCAGGGGCAGGTCCCAGAGCACGAGGTGCTGGGCGAACTGGAAGTTGCGGCCCTCGGCGCCCACCTCGGAGGCGATCAGCACCCGCGCGCCCTCCGGGTCGGCGAAGAAGGCGGCGTTGCGGTCGCGCTGCAGCAGGTTCATGTCCTCGTGGAAGCGCGCCACCGGGTGGCCCCAGCGCAGGCGCAGGGCCTCTTCCAGCGCCTGTACCTTGGCCCGCGAGCGGCACAGCACCAGGACTTTCTCACTGCCCAGCGATTCCAGGGTGGAGAGCAACCAGTCGAGGCGCGGGTCGCGGGTGTAGTCGTGGGTAGGCTCCTCGTCGAGGTCGCCGACCTCGAAGGCGAACTCGGCGCGCAGCCGCCCGAGCAGTTCCGGGTCGTCGCTGGCGGGCAGAAGATCGATGTGGGCGATGCGGCGCGGGAAGCCGCCCACCGCGGCGCGGCGGTTGCGCACCATCACCCGGCCGGTGCCATGGCGGTCGACCAGGGCATCGAGCAGAGCCTCGCGGGCGGCGGTGTCGCCGGCATCGATCGCGGCGAGGGTGGCATCGAGCCAGGGCCGCTCGGCGGCGAACAGGTCGCGCAGGGTCTCGAGGTCGGCGGTCGTGGTCTCGCCGGCCTCCAGGCGCTCGACCAGGGCCGACAGTGCCACGAAGCGCTCGGATTCGGCGAGGAAGGCGGCAAGGTCGGTGTAGCGCGCCGGGTCGAGCAGGCGCAGGCGGGCGAAGTGGCCGCCGCGGCCGAGCTGTTCCGGGGTGGCGGTGAGCAGCAGCAGGCCGGGCACGCGCTTGGCCAGCGCCGCCACTAGGGTGTAGCCGGGGCTCTCGAACTCCGGTGTCCAGATCAGGTGGTGGGCCTCGTCCACCAGCAGCAGGTCCCAGCCGGCCTGCACCACCTGCTTCATGCGCTTGTCGTGCTCGGTGAGCCAGTCCACCGAGGCCAGCACGAACTGCTCGTCCTCGAACGGGTTGCGCGAGGGCTCGTTCATCTCGAGCGCCTCGCAGCGCTCCTCGTCGTAGATGGCGAAGGGCAGGTTGAAGCGCCGCAGCAGTTCGACGAACCACTGGTTCACCAGGCTCTCGGGTGTCAGCACCAGCACGCGCTTGGCGCGGCCGCTGGCGATCTGCTGGGCGGCGATGGCGCAGGCCTCGATGGTCTTGCCAAGGCCCACCTCATCGGCCAGCAGCAGGCGCGGGGTGCGGCGCGCGGCGGCGGTCTCGATGACACGAAGCTGGTGCGGGATGAGGTCGATGCGCGCGCCGAGGATGCCCCAGCCGGGGTGGCGGCGGGCCCGGGCGCGCAGTTCCAGGGCCCGCACGCGGCGCTCGAACTGGTCATTGCGGTCGATGCGACCGCTGATCAGTCGCTGGTCGGCCTTCGACACCGGCTGCTCGGCATCGAGCTGGCCTTCCATGAAGGTCTCGCTGCCGGCGCGGTACCAGACCAGGCCGTCGCGTTCCTCGACGGCCTCGACGGTGAGCTCCCGGCCGTCGATGCGTACGCGGTCGCCGGCGCGGAACACCGCCCGCACCAGCGGCGCGGCCTCCAGTGAGTACTGGCGCACGGTGCCGGAGGCGGTGAACACGATCTGCACGCTGCGGCCGGCGATGCGCAGCACGGTGCCGAGGCCGAGTTCCGGCTCGGCCGAGGAGAACCAGCGTTGTCCGGGAACCAGCGGCATCAGCGCCACACTCCGATCGGATTGGCGGCGCGCATCGGCTGGCCCGGACGGCAGCCGAAGGCCTCGGCAAAGGGCGGGAACTGAGCCAGCGGGCCATTCACCCGGAACGCGGCCGGGGCGTAAGGCGAGCCCCGCACCTCGGCGGCCAGGGCCTCCGGGGTCTGCGACTTCGCCCAGAGCTCGGCCCAGGCGCTGAAGAAAGCCTTCTTCGCTTCGGCATCGGCCTGCGGCTGCGCCTTCTGGAAGGCGGCCCAGGCGAACTCGAGGCCGGCGAGGTCGGCGCGGTTCATCGGCAGGGTGCGGTTGCCGTCCACGCGCAGGGTCGGCGTGGCCATGAAGCCGTTGTACAGCGGCCCCAGGCCGGCGCCGCGGCTGCCGGCCTCGAGGCGCTTGGCCAGTTCGTGGCCGACGAGGGCGCCGAAGGCGCCGAAGTCGCGCGGCCCCGGGCTGGCATCGGTGCCGGCCAGCAGGGGCGGGGCGAGAGCAGCGGCCGAGACCGCCAGCAGGCCCTGGGCTGGCAGCCACTGCACCGCCGGCAGGCGTGCCGGCAGGGGATCGACCGGCATGGGGCGGTTGGCCAGCACCCGGGCCTGCTGCCAGCGCGAGAGCCGCAGCAGGTTGCCCACGTGGTCGTCGCGGCTCAACTCCAGACCCTCGCCATCGAAGCCCGGCGTGGCCGAGCCGGCGATGTCGAAGCGGATCCCCTCCAGTTTGCGGGCCTCCTCCGGGCTGCCGGCCCTGGCCACCATCTCGATGGCAGCGGCACGCACGCCCTCGGCCACCCGGGTGGCACGTTCGCGCAGCGGGGGGGGGGCATAGCGGTCGGTGTAGGCGGCGTCATTGAGACTGCCCAGGTTGCGACGCAGCAGAGTGGCCAAGTGCTCCTCGCGCGCCGGGGCCGCGGGCAGGCCGCGCAGGGCGCTGGCGAAGAACTCGGCATGGGCGTTGCGGAACGGGGCGTGCAGGTCGGGCGCCAGGCGGTGCAGTACGCGGTAGCGCAGGTACCAGCGCAGACGCTGCGGATCACGCTCGCCGGCGAGATGCGAGAGGGTGGCGAAGTAGGCCGGGCTCACCACCACCAGGGTGTCGGTGCTGGCGTTCAGGGCCTTCATCAGGGCGGCGAAGCCGAGCGCGACATAGCGGCGGTCCTGGGCGCGCAGAGAATCGCTGCTGCGGGCGTTCGGGCCTTCGCCGGCCAGCGCCTGGGCGAGTTGGGTCTCGATCTGCAACACGGCCTCTGCCGCTGGGCCGACCTCGGCTTCCGGCAAGCCCGAGGCGCGCAGCAGGGCTTCCACATAGCGGCGGTACTGACCGAGCAGGCTGCGGACCTCGGTCTCGGTACTGAGGTAGAAGGCGGGATCGACCAGGCCGAGCGGGGCTGGCACCGCCGCCAGCGGCCGGTCGCTGCCCTGACTGTCCTCCAGGCGCACGAATTCGGTCAGCGGAAACAAGCCCTTGCGGTGGAAGGCCGCGGCCACCTGCGGCAGGTCGCGTGGACGGCGGAACTGGGACAGTGGCGCCAGGACCTCGCGCAGGGCCTCGGGGCCGCGGCGGTCGAGGCCAGCCTCGTCGAGGCCGGCCGCCCAGAAGGCGCCGAGCAAGGCCTCCGCCGGCGTGGCCGGAGCGCGCTGTGCCGCGTCGAACAGGGCCTGCTGCCTTTGCTGGGCCTCGCTGGCGAGCAGGCCGAGGCGGCTGCGTTCGGGCTGGGCGGCGCTGGCCGGGTTGGCCTGCAGCCAAGCGCGGTTGGTGAAGGCGTGGAAGTCGGTGCAGGCGCTCGGCGCCGGCGGCGGGGTGCGGCCGCGCTGGGCCAGGGCGGGCAGGGCGGCGAGCGAGAGGCCGAGGGCGATCGACAAGGGCAGCAGGCGCATGGAGGACTTCGACATCAGGGAACCGCAAAGTTTAACGGTCCCTCACCGCCCCTGTCGGTCTTCACGCCGGGCGCATCAGAATGCCTATAATTTCAGTAAATCCTGAAATTTCGGAACCGTCATGCTCCCGCCCCTCGTCCAGCGCTTCGTCCTCCACTTCGGCGAGATGGGCAGCCGCTGGGGCATCAACCGCACGGTGGGGCAGATCTACGCCCTGCTGTTCGTGAGCCCGCGGGCCCTGAATGCCGACGAGATCGCGGAAAGCCTCGGCTTCTCGCGTTCCAACGTCAGCATGGGACTCAAGGAGCTGCAGAGCTGGCGGCTGGTGCGCCTGCAGCATCTGCCGGGCGACCGCCGCGAGTACTTCTCGGCCCCCGAGGACGTGTGGACGATCTTCCAGACCCTGGCCGAGGAGCGGCGCAAGCGCGAGGTCGACCCCACCCTGTCGATGCTGCGCGATGCGTTGATGGAAACGCCCGGCGATCCTGCCGAGCAGCATGCGCAGGACCGCATGCGCGAGATGCACGACCTCATCGAACTCACCACGGGCTGGTTCGAGGAGGTGCGGGCGATGGACCGCGAACGCCTGGTCGAGCTGATGCGGCTCGGCAAGAAGGTGGGGAAGCTGCTCGATGCCCGTGACCGCTTCCTTGGAGCCAAGGGCCATGCTTGAGTCGCTCGATCCGTTGCTGCTGGCGCGCATCCAGTTCGCCGCCAATGTCAGCTTCCACATCCTCTTCCCCACCATCACCATCGCGCTGGGGTGGGTGCTGCTGTTCTTCAAGTGGCGCTTCACGAAGACCGGCGATCCGAAATGGATGGATGCCTACGGCTTCTGGGTGAAAGTGTTCGCGCTGTCCTTCGCCCTCGGCGTGGTTTCCGGCATCACCATGAGCTTCCAGTTCGGCACCAACTGGCCGGGCTTCATGGAGCGGGTGGGCAACATCGCCGGGCCGCTGCTGGCCTACGAGGTGCTCACCGCCTTCTTCCTCGAGGCCACCTTCCTCGGGATCATGCTCTTCGGCTTCAAGCGGGTGGGCAACCGCATCCACACCCTCGCCACCTTCCTCGTCGCCTTCGGCACCACCATGTCGGCGTTCTGGATCCTGGTGCTGAACTCCTGGATGCACACGCCAGCCGGTTTCGAGCTGCGTGAGGGCGTGGCGCACGCCACCGACTGGTGGGCCATCGTGTTCAACCCCTCCATGCCCTGGCGCTTCAGCCATATGCTGCTGGCCTCCTTCCTCACCGTGGCTTTCCTGATGGCCGGCCTCTCGGCCTACCGCTGGCTGCGCGGCGACCGTGGCGCCGGGGTGCTGGCGGCCATGCGTACCGGTGTGTTCATGGGCGCGCTGCTGATTCCGGTACAGATCGTGCTGGGTGATCTGCATGGTCTCAACACGCTGAAGCACCAACCGCAGAAGATCGCCGCCATCGAGGCGATCTGGGAGACCGAGCGTGGCGTGCCGCTGGTGCTGTTCGGCTTCCCCGACCAGGCCACGCGCACTACCCACCTCGCCATCGAAGTGCCGCGGCTCGCCTCGCTCATCCTCACTCACGACCCCGACGGCGAATTGAAGGGGCTCAATGAATTCGAAGGCCGGCATCCGCCGGTAGCCCCGGTGTTCTGGGCCTTCCGCATCATGGTGGGGCTCGGGGTGGCCATGCTATTGGTGGGGGGCTGGGGCGCCTGGGTGCTGAAGCGGCGCGGCGAGCCGACGCCCCGGCTCTCCCGCGCCCTCGTGCTGATGACCTTCTCCGGCTGGGGCGCGGTGCTGGCTGGCTGGTACACCACCGAGATCGGCCGCCAGCCCTGGCTGGTGCAGGGCGTGCTCACCACGGCCGAGGCGGCGAGCGCGGTGCCAGCGCCGATGATCGGTCTTACCCTGCTGGGCTACCTCGCGCTGTATGCCGTGCTGCTGGCGGCCTATGTCAGCGTGCTCTTTTACATGGCGCGCAAGGCGGGTGGCCGCCAGGAGACGCCCGAGGCCGAGGGGCCGGCCGTGCTGCCCTATGCCCAGCCCCAGCCCAGCGTCTGAAGGAGAGCGCCATGTCCCGATCGATCGCCGCCTTCCTCGCCCTGCTGGCCGGAACTGCCGCCATGCCGGTCCTGGCTGCTCCCGCGGCCATTCCCGAACTATCCACCCCGGCTGGCTGGCTGCCGGTGGCCTTCACCGTGGTGATGGGACTCGCCATGCTGGCCTATGTGGTCCTGGATGGCTACGACCTCGGCGTGGGCGTGCTGATGCGCCGCGCCGCCGATGCCGACAAGGACCGTATGGTGGCCGCCATCGGTCCTTTCTGGGATGCCAATGAGACCTGGCTGGTGCTGGGCGTGGGCGTGCTGCTGGTGGCCTTCCCGCTGGCCCACGGAGTGATCTTGCAGGCGCTCTACTTGCCGGTGGCGCTGATGCTGCTCGGCCTGATCCTGCGCGGCGTGGCCTTCGACTTCCGGGTGAAAGCGAAGGCCGAGCACAAGGCGGCCTGGAACCGCGCTTTCTATGCCGGCTCCCTCATCGCCACCCTCGCGCAGGGCTACATGCTCGGCCTGCTCATCATGGGCTTCGAACGCAGCGTCGGGGCGATGGCCTTCGGCGTCCTGATCGCGGTCTGCCTGGTGGCGGGCTACGCGCTGCTCGGTGCTGGCTGGCTCATCATCAAGACCGAAGGCGCGCTGCAGCAGCAGGCGGTGCGCTGGGCCCGCGGCAGCCTCTGGCTCACCGCGCTCGGCATCGCCGCCGTCTCACTGGCCACGCCGCTGCTCTCCGAGCGCATTTTCGACAAGTGGTTCTCGCTGCCCTGGGTGGTGCTGCTCTCGCCGGTGCCGCTCGCCACTGCGGTGCTGTTCTTCGTGGTCGATCGCAGCCTGCGTCGCCTGCCGCTCAGGCTGGCCGAAGGCAACGAATATGGCGTCTGGGTGCCTTTCGCCGGGGCCATCGGCATCTTCGTGCTGGCCTTCTATGGGCTTGCCTACAGCCTCTTCCCCTATCTCGTAATGGACCGCCTCACGGTGTGGGAGGCAGCCGCCGCGCCTGAGTCGCTGATGATCATCTTCGTCGGTGCCTGCGTGGTGCTGCCGGTGATCATCGGCTACACCGCCTTCGCCTACCGGGTGTTCCGCGGCAAGGCCCAGCCCCTCGACTACACTTGAATTCTTCCGTTTCTGGAGTCTTCCGCATGCGCCTGACCCACGGCCCCGCTCTTGCCACCGTCCTCGCCACCGCCATCGCCCTGTCACTGGCCGCCTGCTCCGGCAACCTCGGGTCCGGAGGCGATGCCGCGCACGAGGAGGCCCATGCCGCGGCAGCCGCATCGGCGCCGGAGCAGGCGGCCCATGCCCATGGCGAAGGCCAGGCCGCCGCCCACGTAGGTTTGATGGCGCATCAGCCCTGGAGCCGCCCGCTGGCCCCCGGCGCCACGGTGGCCGCCGGCTACATGCACCTCATGAACCACACCACGCAGCCTGAGACCCTGGTGGGAGCACGGGCCGAGGGCGTGGAGCGGATCGAGATCCACGACATGGTCGAGGTGGACGGCGTGATGCAGATGCGCCCGGTGGAGGGCGGCGTGCCGCTGGCCGTGGACGGCATGGCGACCTTCCAGCCCGGCGGCAGGCACCTGATGTTCTTCGGGGTCTCGCGCTCCTGGGCCGAGGGCGAGACGGTGCCGGTGACGCTCATCTTCGAAAGCGGCATCGAGGCGGTGGTCGAGTTCCGCATCGGTACTCCGGCGGAGGCCGAGGGGAGCGACGAGCACGCCCACCACTGAGGGGCTTCTTGCGCCCGGCGCTGGCGCGTGACTGGAAGATGACCGTTTTGCGGTGGCTGCCATGAAGCTGTAACGGCAGCGCCACAGACTCTCGCGGATTCCCGACCCGGACCTCCGCGATGAAGCGCTCCACTGCCCTTGCTCTTTCCTCGATCGCCGTAGCCGTCAAGCTGGCCCTTGCGCCGGTACAGGCACAGTCCCCGGCCACCGGCGCGGTGGTGCAGGCGCAGCCTCGGGGCGCCGCCCAGATCTGGGTGTATGCCTACCGTGCCGGCCAGCCCGCGGCCGGTGTCGAGGTGAAGCTCGGCGCCCGTGTGCTCGGCGTCACCTCCGCCCAGGGCGTGGTGGGCGGCGCCGTCACCACCGGGGCGCAGACCTTGGAGGTGCGTGACGGCCAGCGCGTGGTGCCGATCGAGCTCGATCTCGCCGAGGGCGAGCAGGTGCAGATCGCCCTGCAGTTCGTGCCTGGCCGCGCCCCGGCCTACACCCTGAAGAGCTCGGTTTCCGGCACCCGGACCGTCGATCTTGCCGCCGAGGAGGCGCGCGCCGCTGCTGCCGCCCAGGCCGCCGCCGAGGCCGAGCGCGGCGCCACCACGTTGGATGCGGTGGAGGTGGGCGCGGAAGCCTTCCGCACCGATGATCAGGCCGCCTACGTCGACCTCAAGCGCATGTCGGTGTCGGTGGACGACACGCTCTCCATCGAGCAGATCAGCCGCGCCGGCGACAGCGATGCGGCCGTGGCCCTGCGCCGCGTCACCGGCCTCACCCTGGTGAACAGCCGCTTCATTTATGTGCGCGGCCTGGGCGAGCGCTATTCCTCGGTGCTGCTCAACGGCGCCCAGATCCCCTCGCCGGACCCGACCCGCCGCGTCGTTCCGCTCGATCTCTTCCCCACCGAGGTGCTGGAAGGCGTAGTGGTGCAGAAGAGCTATACCCCCGACATGCCGGGCGAGTTCGGTGGTGGCACCATCCAGCTGCGTACCCGCAGTGTACCTCTCGAGCCCTTCTTCAAGGCTTCGGTGAGCGTGGGGGGCACGCAGGGGACGACCTTCAGCGAAGGACTCCGTGACCGCGGTGGAAAGCGCGACTGGACTGGCCGCGACCGTAGCGCCCGGAATCCTGATCCGGTCCTCGATGGTTTGCGTCGTTCAGGCGGGTACTTCCTGCCGCAGACCTTGGCCAATCCCAATGGATTCACTCCGGCCGAGATCGAGCAGATCGGCGAGCGGGTGGCGGCCAGCAGCAACTACGAGCCGCGCCGTGCCGACATCGGTCCAGACTGGGGAATCGCGCTCTCGGGTGGGCAGCGCTTCGATCTTTCGGACGGTGTCCGGCTCGGACTGCTCGGTGCCTTCCGCTGGTCGCAGAGCTGGGACAGCCGCGAGGAGGTGCGCCGCTACCTGCAGGCCAGCTCGCAGGGCCTGCAGATCCGTGATGAAACCGAACTGTTCGGCACTACCCGCGAAATCGATGTTTCCGGGTTCAGTGTGCTCGGCCTGGAACTGGGCGCCGATCATCGTCTGACGCTAACTTCGATGCTGGTTCGCCAGACCGAAAACGAAGCCCGTGAGCAGACCGGTGAGATCGATGCCCAGGCCCTGCAGCGCTATCGCTTGGAGTGGGTCGAGAACTCGCTGCTCAGTCACCAGCTCTCCGGCATCCATCGTTTCGCCTGGTTCAGCGAGATGGCTGATTTCGAGTGGCAATATACCGATGCGGCCGCGCGCCGCTACGCGCCGAACACCCGAGAGTATCGCTTCAACTTCGAGGGCTCAGGAGAGCGGCGGCTGTCGCAGTTTGGCGAGAGCAATGAACAGAGCTGGGCCAATCTCGATGACGATTCCCGCTCTCTCGACCTGCGACTCAAGGCCCCCTTCGCGTTTTCAGATGGTGCTGTCTTCGGCACGCTCAGTCTGAATGCCGGGCGTACCTTGCGCGAGCGTGACAGTTATATCCGACGCTACTCCTTCGGCTTTAACTTCACCAACCCGGCCGAGCGCAATGCCGTGCTCGGCCTGCCCACTCTCGACCAGATCCTGGTTCCAGCCAATATCCGGCCGGACGGGCTTTCCCTGCGTGAGGTTACGGCGGCTACCGACAACTACGTGGCCGAGCAGCGCCTCGACTACGCGGGCCTCGGCGTGGACGTGACCTTCGACGACCGCTTCCGGCTCAACGCCGGCGCCCGCCGTGAGTCGAACCTGCAGTCGGTGAGCACCTTCTCGGTGCTTCAGGCCGGCCAGCAGATCGACAGCCGGCTCGATGAGGCCAGCTGGCTACCGAGCTTTGGCGCCACCTGGATGATCAACGACGGGCAGCAGCTGCGCTTTGGCTGGAGCCGCACGCTCTCGCGCCCGGATTTCCGCGAGCTCTCGCCCGCGCCCTTCCTCGATCCGATCCTCGACATCCTCACCTTCGGTAACCCGGACCTGCAGACGGCCCGCATCACCAATCTCGACCTGCGCTGGGAGTACTACTTCTCGGCCGACGAGAGCCTCTCGGTGGCTCTGTTCCGCAAGACCTTCGACAAACCGATCGAGAAGCTGCTGCTGCCGGCCACCGGCTCGCTGCTGCAGACCCTGGCCAATGCCGAGTCGGCCACCAATCAAGGTCTCGAGATCGACTACTTCCAGCGCATGGGCTGGGCCGATGGCTGGTTCGGCGACGTGGACATGTCGAACTGGTTCATTGCCGCCAACTACTCCTGGATCGACTCCGAGATCCGCCTCGATCCGGCCCGCGCCGGTGTCAGCACCAGCCTGAACCGCCCGCTGGAAGGCCAGTCGCCCTACGTGGTCAACCTGCAGCTCGGCTACAGCAGCCCGACCGGCACCCACGAGACCGCGCTCAGCTTCAACATCAGCGGCAAGCGCATCGTCCAGGTGGGCATCGATACCCAGCCCGATGTCTACGAGCAGCCAGCGCCGTCGCTGGACTTCAACTGGAAGTGGCAGTTCGCCCCCGAGTGGTCGACCCGCCTGCGCCTGCGAAATCTGATCGACCCCGCAGTGGAGTACCGCCAGGGCGACATCAACATCCGCGAGTTCAAGCGCGGCCGGGAGATCAACCTCTCGCTCGAATGGTCGCCCAAGCGGGGCGGCTGATCCGTCCTCTCCAACGGATCGGTGGCGGAGCCGGTGGGCCGGCAACGCCAAACGGGAAGGCCGGCACGTTCGGGTGCCGGCCTTTTCCTTGAGGGCCTGCTGAACAGGGGAAGGGCCGATGGGCCGCGCGCGGGTGCGTCAGGGGTGGGAAAGCGATCCCGTGCAATGCCGGGCCGGGGCCAGAAATGGCGAAGGCCGCATCACGCGGCCTTCGTTGGTGCCCAGGAGAGGACTCGAACCTCCACGGTTTTACCCGCTAGTACCTGAAACTAGTGCGTCTACCAATTCCGCCACCTGGGCAGGTGCTCCCGCGGCAATCGCGCTGGAAGGCCGCGAAGATTACGGATCGCCCGCCGCAATGTCAACGCCCCGGGGCGGCGCAGGGTATGCTGCGCGGATGAAGAAGTCGAAAGGACCGTCGGGCCGCGGCCCGGCCCGGAAGCCCGGCGGAAAGACCGCACCCGCATCCTCCCATCTGCCGCCCTGGATGCCGCCTGCTGCCTCCGCGCCGGGGACCAAACGCCCCCGCAGCTACGATCCTTTTGGCCGCGATGCGCCAGCGCCTCAGCAGGCGGGGGCCGCGCCGCCGGTCGATCCCTTCGCCAGCCGCGAGGCCCGGCGCTACGAGCACCCCATCGTCAGCCGCGAGGCCATCCTCGCCCATCTGCGCGCAGCCCCTGGGCCGATGACGGCGGAAGACCTGGCCGCAGCCTTCGGGCTGTCCGCACCCGACCGTTTCGAGGCGCTCTCCAAGCGGCTGGCGGCGATGGTGCGCGATGGCCAGTTGCTCCTGAACCGGCGCGGCGGCTTTGCTCCGGCCGAGCAGCTCGACCTGATTCCGGGGCGGGTGGTGGCCAATCCCGATGGCTTTGGTTTTCTCAAGCCCGAGGACGGCAGCGACGATCTGTTCTTGCCGCCGAACGAACTGCGCAAGGCCATGCACGGCGACCGCGTGCTCGGCAGCATCACCGGCGTCGATCGCCGCGGGCGGCGCGAGGGGGTGATCGTCGAGGTGCTGGAGCGCCGCCTCACTCGGGTGATCGGCCGTTTCGAGGAGCGCGCCGGCATCGGCTACGTGGTACCGGATGACCGCCGCATCCTCTCCGAGGTGTTGATTCCGCCGCTCGCCCGCCATGGGGCGAAGGAGGGGCAGCGGGTGGTGGCCGAGATCACCGCGCCGCCGGAGCCGGGGCGGCCGCCCTTCGGCCGCATCCTGGTAGTGCTGGGCGACCGTCTCACCGCCTCACGGGTGGTGGAGGCTGCCATCCACACCCATGACCTGCCGCACGAGTTCCCGCCCGAGGTGCTGCAGGAGGCCGAGGCCGTGCCGCTCGAGGTGCCGCCCGAGGCGGCGCTGGCGCGCACTGACCTGCGCGCGCTGCCGCTCGTTACCATCGACGGCGAGGATGCCAAGGATTTCGATGACGCGGTGTGGTGCGAGGCCGATACCCGCGGCTTCCGGCTGATCGTTGCCATTGCCGACGTCTCGGCCTATGTGCGCCCGGGCACGGCGCTCGATGCCGAGGCGGTGCGGCGCGGCACTTCGGTGTACTTCCCGGGCTACGTGGTGCCGATGCTGCCGGAAACGCTCAGTAACGGCATTTGCTCGCTCAATCCGAAGGTCGACCGGCTGTGCTTCGTCTGCGACATGCGCATCGACTTCGACGGCCGGGTGACGCGCTCGCGCTTCTATGAGGCGGTGATGCGCTCGCATGCCAGGCTCACCTACACCACCGTGGGCAAGGCCATCGACGGCGATGCCGAGGCGATAGCGCAGCTGGGGGAACTCCGGCCCCGGATCGAGGCCCTGCACCAGCTCTACCGGGTGCTGGCCAAGGCCCGCCGCGAGCGCGGTGCGATCGAGTTCGAGTCCGGCGAGGTGCGCTTCGTCCTCGACGCCAGGGGCGAAGTGATCCAGGCCGGTATGCTGGAGCGCAACGATGCCCATAAGCTGATCGAGGAATGCATGATCGCGGCCAATGTCGAGGCCGCGAAGTTCGTCATCCGCAAGAAGATTCCGGCGCCGTTCCGCATCCACGACCGCCCGCCGGAGCGCAAGTACACCGAGCTGCTCGAGTTCCTCGCCGAGTTCGGCCTGCGCTTGCCGCCATGGGAGAAGGTGCAGCCGAAGGACTTCACCGCCCTGCTGCGCAAGGTGCGAAAACGCCCTGATGCCGCCCTGCTGGAGACGGTGCTGCTGCGCTCGCAGAGCCTCGCGCAGTATTCGATCGACAACATCGGCCACTTTGGTCTGGCCCTGGAGAGCTACGGGCACTTCACCTCGCCGATTCGCCGCTACCCCGACCTGCTGCTGCACCGGGCCATCAAGCATGTCCTCGGCGGTGGCACGGCGGCCGATTTCGCCTATACGGCAAAGGAGATGGGGGCGCTCTGCCTCGCCTGCTCCGAGAAGGAGCGCCGTGCCGACGAGGCCGAGCGTGAGGTGGACGAACGCTACCGCAGTGCCTGGATGGAGCAGCACGTCGGCAGCGATTTCGACGGCGTGGTGAGCGGCGTGACCAGCTTCGGGCTGTTCGTGGAACTCACCGAGAGTAAGGTGAACGGGCTCGTCCACGTGACCATGCTGCCGCACGACTACTACCACTTCGACGCCACCCGGAAGACGCTCTCCGGCGAGCGCCGTGGTCTTGCCTGGTCGCTCGGTGACACGGTGCGGGTGAAGGTGCTCAGAGCCTCGGTAGAGGACCGCCGCATCGACTTCAAGCTGGTGCTACCGGAATCGGTGGATACTCCACGCAAGGGCGGCACTCCGGTGGCACGCCCGCATCCCAATGCCAGGACGCCGCGCGGTGGCGGCATCCCGGCTCCGTCCCGTAAGGGTGGCAAGGGCGCGGCGAAGCGCCGTCGCTGACGGACACGACACGGACTGCATCATGAGCAAGACCAGCTGGATCGTCGGCATCAATGCCGTGGCCTCCGCCCTCGAGCACGACCTCGCCCATGTGCGCGAGCTGCTGCTGGAGAGCGGAGCGAAGAACCCCAGACTTGCCGCGATCGAGAGCGAAGCCCGGGACTGCGGCATCCCGGTGCGCCGGGTGAGTACGCAATCGCTGGAGGGCATCGCCGGCGGTGCCCGTCACCAGGGGGTAGCAGCCCGCTACGAGCCGGCGAAGCTGCTTGACGAGAAGGACCTGAAGGGCCTCGTCGAGGGCGCGGCAGGCAGGGCGCTCATCCTCGTGCTCGATGGTGTGCAGGACCCGCACAACCTTGGCGCCTGCCTGCGCAGTGCGGCCGCGGCGGCCGTCACCTGCGTGGTCATCCCGAAGGACAAGGCCGTGGGCGTGACCGCCACCGTGCGCAAGACGGCGGCGGGGGCGGCCGACCGCATCCCGCTGGTGCAGGTGACCAATCTCGCCCGCGCACTGCGCGAACTGAAAGCGCTTGGCGTGTGGTTGTACGGGTTTGCTGGCACGGCCGGCACCTCGTTCTACTCACTCGACCTGCGGGGTAGCGTTGGTCTGGTGCTGGGCGGCGAAGGGGACGGCCTGCGCCGGCTCACCGCCGAGACCTGCGACCAACTGGTCCGCATCCCGATGCCGGGCGATATGGAAAGCCTCAATGTTTCCGTGGCCACCGGCGTGGCCCTGTTCGAGGCGGTGCGCCAGCGGGGGGCCGCATGAGTCTGCAGTGGTTCGACTTCGTCGGCCTGGCCGGCATCGGTTTCGTGCTGCTGGCCTACTTCCTGCTGCAGGCGGGCAAGCTGCATGGCGCCTCGCTCGGCTACCAGCTCGCCAACTTGTTCGGGGCGGTGTTCATCCTCGTCTCGATCATCGCCTCGCCAGCCGCGATCATCGATGTGCTCACTCCCACCCTGATGCAGCTGGCCTGGATTGCGATCAGCCTCTACGGGCTGTGGCGCGGACTGAGGGAGCGGGCGGCGAGGCTGCGGGCGCCCAAGCCGCCAGGCTGAGGCAGGGCTCAGTCGCTTGACGCCGAGCGGACGAGGTCGAGGTCGTTGAACTGCTTCCAGCGGTTCATCACCGCGCAGAACAGCTGGGCCGTGCGTTCGGTGTCGTAGACCGCGGAGTGCGCCTCGTTGCCATCCCAGGGTAGGCCGGCGGCCTGGCAGGCCTTGGCCAGCACGGTCTGGCCGTAGGCGAGCGCTGCCAGGGTCACCGTGTCCAGGGTGCTGAAGGGGTGGAAGGGGCTGCGCTTGTGCCCAGTGCGGGCAATGGCAGCGTTGAGGAAGCCAAGGTCGAAGTGGGCGTTGTGGCCCACGAGGATGGCGCGCTGACAGCCGTTACGCTTCGCTGCTGCACGCACCGGAGTGAAGATGCGGTCCAGCGCCAGTTTCTCGGGCTGGGCGTCGCGGAAGGGGTGATCGAGCTGGATGCCGGTGACCGCCAGCGACTTGGGGTCGATCTCGAGGCCCGGCGCGGGCTCGACATGCACACTCACCGTCTCGCCGGGAAACAGGAAGCCTTCCCCGTCCATCTCGATCGGCACGGCGGCGATCTCCAGCAGGGCGTGACGGCCGGCATCGAAGCCGCCGGTCTCGACATCCACTACCACGGGCAGGAAACCGCGGAAGCGGCGGGCCATGGCGGGCGCGCCAGCCGGGGCGGGGCTGCCCTCCGGGCCCTGTTCGTCGAAGTCGGACATCGGCTGCGGACGCGTAGCGGGCCGGGCTTGGCCGGCCTCACTCGCTGGTCTTGTCGGCCTTCTCGCGGTTGCCGCTCATCGGCTCGCCATGTACCAGGAACCAGGTGTTCTCGGCAATGTTGGTGGCATGGTCGCCGATGCGCTCGATGTTCTTGGCCATGAATAGCAGATGAGTGCAGGGCGTGATCTGCTTCGGGTCCTCGGCCATGTAGGTGAGCAGCTCGCGGAACAGACTGGTGTAGGCGGCATCCAGCTCGGCGTCGCGGTTGCGCATGGCGAGCGCGCGGTCGGCGTCACGCAGCCGGTAGGCCTCCAGGGCTTCGGAGAGCAGCTCGGAGGCGAGGCGGGCAAGGACGGGCAGGCCGCGCGCCGGAGCCACCGGGGCGGTCTGGTTCAGCACCATCGAGCGCTTGGCCACGTTCGAGGCGTAGTCGCCGATGCGCTCGATGTCGGAGGCGATGCGCAGGGCGGCGTAGACCTCGCGCAGATCGCGGGCCATCGGCTGGCGCAGGGCGAGAATCCGCAGCACGTCATTGGAGACGGTGCGCTCCAGCTCGTCGATGGCATCGTCGTTGATGGTGACACGCTCGGCAGCCTTGCTGTCGCGCCGCTGCAAAACGTCGATGGCCGCCTCGATCTGCGAGAGCGCCATCTCGCCCATGCGGGTGATCTCGCCGTTGATGCGCTCCAACTCGGCGTCGTAGCTCTTGACGATGTGTTCGTGGGAAGTGGCCATCGCGATCTCCGGGGGTTCAGCCGAAACGGCCCGTGATGTAGTCCTCGGTCTGCTGCTTCGAGGGCTTGGTGAAGATCTGCTGGGTCACGCCGTGCTCCACCAGTTCGCCGAGGTACATGAAGGCGGTGAAGTCGGAGCAGCGGGCGGCCTGCTGCATGTTATGGGTGACGATCAGGATGGTGAAGTCCTGCTTCAGCTCGGCAATCAGCTGCTCGATCTTGCCGGTGGCGATCGGGTCGAGGGCCGAGGTGGGTTCATCGAACAGGATCACCTCGGGCTTCAGCGCCACGGCGCGGGCGATGCACAGGCGCTGCTGCTGGCCGCCGGAGAGCCCGAGCGCACTCTGCTTGAGCTTGTCCTTCACCTCGTCCCAGAGCGCGCCCTGGCGCAGGGCTTGCTCGACGCGATCGTCCATCTCGGACTTCTTCAGCCTCTCGTAGTGGCCGATGCCGTAGGCGATGTTGTCGTAGATCGACATGGGGAACGGCACCGGCTTCTGGAACACCATGCCGACCTTGCTGCGCAGGCGGTTGAGCGGGTACTTGGGATCGAGCAGGTTCTGGCCGTCGAGCAGGATCCGCCCTTCGGCGCGCTGGCCGGGGTAGATTGAGTAGATCTTGTTGAAGATGCGCAGCAGGGTGGACTTGCCGCAGCCCGAGGGGCCGATCAGCGCGGTGACGCGCTTCTCCGGTACCACAAGGTTGATGTCCTTCAGCGCGCGGTATTCGCCGTAGAAGAAGTTGAGGTCCTGGGCGACCAGCTTGGCCGGCGTCTCGGCGGCCGGCTCGGCGGCGGGGAGGCTGGTCTGCAGGGCGATCTGCACGTTAGTCATGGCTCATCTTCTTGCGCAGCAGGAGGGTACGGGCCAGCACGCTGACCAGCAGGACGAAGCAGGTGACGAGGAAGGCGCCGGCCCAGGCCAGCAACTGCCAGTTCTCGAAGGGGCTCATGGCGAACTGGTAGACCGTGACCGGCAGGTTGGCCATGGGCTCGCCAAGATCGAGGCTCCAGAAACTGTTGTTGAAGGCAGTGAACAGCAGCGGGGCGGTTTCGCCGGAAATGCGGGCCAGCCCGAGCATCACACCGGTGAGGATGCCGGAGAGGGCGGCGCGGTAGAGCACGTTCACCGTGACCTTCCACTGCGGGATGCCGAGCGAGAGGGCGGCCTCGCGCATCTGCGGCGGCACCAGGCGCAGCATTTCGTCGGTGGTGCGCACCACCACCGGCAGCACGATGAAGCCGAGCGCCACGGCGCCGGCGATGGCGGAGAAGCCGGAGATACCCTCCAGCCAGCTGGCGAAGGCCGCCAGTGCCCCCTGCTGCCCGGCCTCGGTGGACTGGATCGCCCCGGCGAGCTGGCGCGGGGTGGCGATCAGCAGCATGTAGACGAACAGGCCGAGCACGATGGAGGGTGCAGAGAGCAGGATATCGTTGACGAAGCGGATTACTGCCCCGATCTTGCGGAAGTTGGCGTATTCGGCGAGGTAGGTGCCGGCGGCGATGCCAACGGGGGTGGCGAGCAGCACGGCCAGCACGCACATGATGATGCTGCCGACGATGGCGTTGAGCAGACCGCCCACCCCAACTTCGGCGCCCGGGGGCGGTGTCATCTCGGTGAACAGGGCAAGGCTCAGACCATCCAGGCCCTTCGAGAGCGTGGTGAGCAGGATCCAGCCGAGGAAGAACAGGCCGACCAGGGCGGCGGCACCCGAGAGCACCAGCGCCAGTGTGTTGACGAAGCGGCGGCGGCGGTAGAGGCCTTCGGCGACGGCGAGGTCCATTATCTGCCCTCCCGGCGATTGAGGCTCATCAGCATGAGCTTGGCGATGCTGAGCACGACGAAGGTAACGATGAAGAGGACGAAGCCGAGGGCCAAAAGCGAGCTGCGGTGCAGGTCGGCGAAGGCTTCGCCGAACTCGTTGGCGATGGTGGCAGCGATCGAGCTGGAGGGCTCGAGCAGGTTGGCGAGGCGGTTGGCGTTGCCGAGTACGAAAGTGACGGCCATGGTCTCGCCGAGCGCCCGGCCCAAACCGAGGAAGATGCCGCCGATCACCGCCGAGCGGGTGTAGGGCAGCACGATGTCCCAAACCACCTCGAAGGTGGTGGAGCCGAGGGCATAGGCCGATTCCTTGAGCCGACTGGGGACGGTGAGGAAGACCTCGCGCATCACCGAGGCGATGAAGGGGATGATCATGATCGACAGCACGAGGCCCGCGGTGAGCATACCGATGCCGATCGGCGGGGCGTCGAACCAACTGCCGATGAGGGGCAGCTTCGAGCCATGCTCGCTGAGCGCCGGGTAGACGTGCTGGGAGAGGAAGGGCACCAGCACGAACAGCCCCCACATGCCGTAGATGATCGAGGGGATGCCGGCCAGCAGCTCGATGGCGGTGGACACCGGGCCACGCAGCCAAGGCGGTG
>BPKK01000023.1 GCA_026005095.1 Silanimonas sp.
TCCGATTTCAACCCCTCGTCCAAAACGGGCTGCGATTTCAGCCAGGCGATCCGTTGCTCCACTGCCTGGCGCCGCAACTGTCGAAGGCAGCCTCGGAATTCCGCCTCCAGTCCCTGCGTCTCCCCCGGCAGGTCCACCAACGCGAGGCGGGCCAGGGCCTCAGCCTGGGGATGCCCACTGAAGGCTTCGAGCAGGGCGCCGGTGCTGATGCCGGGGCGTGCCAGGGCGTGCCGCAGGAGTTCGACGAACAGGGGGATGCCGGGCTGCTCGAGCCGCTCGATCCAAGGCAGGGCCTCTTCCGCGAGCGGGGCGAGATCGGGGCGGTTCAGTAGCAGGCTGATGGCGCTGCGGACCAGGCTGCGGCGGTGATCCAGGCCGCTAGGCCGGGGGGCGCTGAGCGCCGGCAGTTCGCCGAGAATGCGCTCGGCGGCGGTGCGCGGTCGCCGGCGTGATGGGCCGTCGTGCTGGCGGGCTCCTGGTCCCGGGAATGGCCCGCGTGCCCCGGGGGGGCGCGCAGCAGGGCTGCCGGGCAGCTGAGGCACTTTCACGAGGTAGCCGGCGGGTACCTGGCCACGGGCGAGTTCGAGGGCCTCGCGCTGCGCCTGCTGGCCGAGTTCGGCGAGTTCGCGGGTGTATTCGCTGAGCCGGGCGCTGGCATGGAAACCGACCTCGGTGCGCTGCACCAGCAGGGCCTCCATGCGGTCACGGAACTCGCCGTCGGGGATGCGCTGGATCAGTGCCTTGGCACGCTCGGCGAGACGAGCCTTGCCATCGATGGCGCCGAGATCGACGTCCTGCGAGAGCTGGGCGAAGAAGAACTCGCTCAAGGGGGTGGCGCTCTGGAGGGCCGCATCGAAGGCGGCCGCCCCCTGCGTGCGCACGAGGCTGTCGGGGTCCTCGCCCTCCGGCAGGAAGAGGAAAAAGGCCTGCCGGCCATCGGTCATGCGCGGGAGGACGGATTCGAGGGCCTTCCAGGCGGCACGGCGGCCGGCCGCATCGCCGTCGAAGCAGAAATAGACATCAGCGGCGTTGCGGAACAGGAGTTCGGCCTGCTCGGGCGTGGTGGCGGTGCCGAGCGTGGCCACGGCAGTGGTGATGCCGAATTGCCAGAGCGAGACCACGTCCATGTAGCCCTCGACCACCACGAGGCGAGGGATGCGGCTGTGCGCCTGCCGGGCATGCCACAGGCCGTAGAGCTCGCGGCCCTTGTGGAACAGCGCGGTTTCCGGCGAGTTGAGGTACTTCGGGCCGTCGTCCTTGCCGGTGACGCGGCCGCCGAAGGCGATCACCCGGCCGCGGCGGTCGTGGATCGGGAACATGACCCGGCCGCGGAACTTGTCGTACGTGCGGCCGGCCTCGTTCTTCGACAGCAGGCCGGCGCGGTCCAGCAGTTCGATACGGCGCGGATCGCCGCGACCCAGGGCATCGAGTAGGGCGCTCCAGCCTCCGGGGGCCCAGCCGATGCCGAAGCGTTCGATGCTGGCCTCATCGAGGCCGCGCCCGGCGAGATAGGCCCTGGCCTCAGGGCTGGCCTCGAGCGCGCCGCGGAAGAAGCGCTGTGCCGCCTCGAGCACGGCGTAGAGGTCGGCGCCTTCGCGCGGTGGCTCGCGGCCGCCAGCCTCGCGCGGGACCTCGAGGCCGAGGCGCTTGGCCAGTTCCTCCACCGCATCGACGAAATCGAGACGGTCGTATTCCATCAGGAAGCGCACTGCGGTGCCGTGCGCCCCGCAGCCGAAGCAGTGGTAGAACTGCTTTGTCGGGCTGACGTAGAAGGAGGGCGTGCGCTCGTCGTGGAAGGGGCAGCAGGCCGTGTATTCCTTGCCCTTGCGCTTGAGCGGGATGCGCGAGCCGATCAACTCGACGATGTCGGTGCGTGCGAGCAGTCCATCGATGAAGCTGTCGGGGATGCGGCCGGCCATGCGGGAAGCTTACGGCCTCGCGGGGGGATCAGCCCGCCAGCACGGCCTTCAGACGCTGCGAGACGACCCCCATGTCGGCGCGGCCGGCGAGCCGTGGCTTTAGCAGCCCCATGATCTTGCCCATGGCCTGCGGGCCGGTACCGGCGCCAGCTTCGGCGATGGCGGCCTGGATGGCGGCATCGATCTCGGCCTCGCTGAGCGGGGCCGGCAGGTAGGCCTGGATCACGGCCAACTCGGCCTGCTCGGCGGCGGCGAGGTCTTCGCGGCCGGCGGCCTGGTACTGGGCGATCGAGTCTTTGCGCTGCTTCACCATCTTCTCGAGCACCGCCAGCACGGCGGCATCGTCGAGTTCGACGCGCTCGTCGACTTCCTTCTGCTTGATGGCGGCGTTGACGAGGCGGATGGTGGCGAGGCGCTCCTTGTCGCCGGCCTTCATCGCGGCCTTCATGTCCTCGGTGAGCTGCTGCTTCAAAGGCATCGGGGGATCTCCGGGAGGCGAGAGGCACCGGGCGTGGTGCAAAACAAAAAGCCGGCGACGCCTGGGGCGGGCCGGCTTCCTGCGGATGGGGCCGCGCTCAGTACAGGCGCTGGCGCTTGGTGACGTCGCGCGAGGTGCGGCGCAGCTGGCGCTTGACCGCGGCGGCGGCCTTGCGCTTGCGCGCCTGGGTCGGCTTCTCGTAGAACTCTCGCTTGCGAGTCTCGGCGAGGATGCCGGCCTTCTCGCAGGTGCGCTTGAAACGACGGAGCGCGAACTCGAACGGCTCGTTCTCGCGGACTTTGACGTTGGGCATAGGGCTTCTCGAGGGCTTCGGATACCCGGCAACCCGGGTGAGCCGCGTATGATACGCGGGCTTTCCGGGGCCGTGCAAGCCGACCCCGGCCCTCCGTTCAGGACCGGGCAGCCCGGCGTCATGCCGTCCCGGCCTGCCCCAATCCCCACGCGATGATCGTCCTCGGCCTCGAATCCTCCTGCGATGAAACCGGCGTGGCGGTGTACGACACCGAGCGCGGCCTGCGGGCGCATGCGCTCTATAGCCAGGTGGCCCTGCATGCCGAGTACGGCGGCGTGGTGCCGGAGCTGGCCAGCCGCGACCATGTGCGCAAGCTGCTGCCACTGCTGCGCCAGACCCTCGATGCGGCCGGGATCGCCGTGGCCGAGCTCGATGGCGTGGCCTACACCGCGGGCCCGGGCCTGATCGGCGCCCTGCTGGTGGGGGCGGCCACCGGCCGGGCCCTGGCCTGGGCGCTGGACGTGCCGAGCATCGGGGTGCACCACATGGAAGGGCATCTGCTGTCCCCGCTGCTGGAGCCCGGCGCGCCGACACCGCCCTTCGTCTGCCTTTTGGTGTCCGGCGGGCATACCCAGCTGGTGGCGGTGGAGGGCATCGGCCGCTACACCCTGCTCGGCGAGACGCTGGACGACGCGGCCGGCGAGGCCTTCGACAAGACGGCGAAGCTGCTGGGCCTGCCCTATCCCGGAGGGCCTCAGCTCGCCGCCCTGGCCCTGCAGGGGCGCGCGGCGGCCGAAGCTGAGGGGCGGCGGGAAAGCCGCTTCCAGTTCGCCCGGCCGATGACCGACCGCCCGGGCCTCGATTTCAGCTTCAGCGGTCTTAAAACCCAGGTGCTGCTGGCCTGGCAGGCCAGCGATCGCAGTGAGGCCACGCGTGCCGACCTGGCCCTGGGCTTCGAGGACGCGGTGACCGAGACGCTGGCCATCAAGTGCGAGCGCGCCCTGCGCGAGACCGGCATGAAGGCCTGGTGGTGGCCGGTGGCGTGGGGGCGAACCGCCAGCTGCGGGCGCGGCTCGCGGCCCTGGCCGAGCGCCGACGGGTGGCCCTGAGCTTCCCGCGCCTCGAGTTCTGCACCGACAACGGGGCGATGATTGCGTTTGCCGGCGCCATCCGGCTGGCGGCCGGGCAGCAGGACCTCGCCTTCCGCGTGCAGCCGCGCTGGGACATGGCCACGCTCGACGCTGTCGCAGCCTTGCCATCGCCGATGGCAGGCTGAGGCCCCCTTTGCAAGGAACTCCGATGGACAAGGTCTTCATCGAGGCGCTCGAGATCGAGTGCACGATCGGCATCTACGACTGGGAACGGCGGATCAAGCAGCCGGTCGTGCTCGACATCGAGATGGGCTTCGACAACCGCCGGCCGGCCGCCAGCGATGCGATCGAGGACACGCTCGACTACAAGGCGGTGAGCAAGCGCTTGATCGAGTTCGTCGGCGAGCTCGGACTTCGGCCTCGTGGAGACTCTGGCCGAACGCTGCGCGGCGATCATCACCGGGGAATTCGGTGTGCCCTGGGTGCGGCTGAAGCTCTCCAAGCCCGGCGCGGTGCGCGGCGCCCGGGCCGTGGGCATTCTGATCGAGCGGACCCGCGAGGCATGAGCTCCGGCGCGCAAGGCGGCGACGGCGTGCGGGTGGAGGGCCCCGGCCTCGCCCTGCTGAGCCTCGGCAGCAACGAATCGCCGGCGCATCATCTGCGGGCGGCGGTCGCCGAGCTGCGGACACGCTTCGGTGCCGTGGCGCTCTCGCCGGTGTACCGCACGCCGGCGGTAGGCTTCGAGGGGCCGGATTTCCTGAACTGCGCCGCGGCGATCCGGAGTGACCTAGAACCTCAGGCCCTGAACGACTGGCTGCACGCCCTGGAGGACCGCCATGGGCGTCGCCGCGACGTGCCGCGCTTCTCCTCGCGGACGCTGGATGTCGACATCGTCTACTTCGACGACCGGGTGCTGCGCGGCGCGGGCAATCTCGAGCTGCCGCGGCCAGAGCTCAGGCACGCCTTCGTGCTGAAGCCCTTGGCCGACATCGCCCCGGACTTCGTCGATCCGGTACAGGGGCGGACCCTGGCCGCGCTGTGGGCCGCCCACCCGGAGCGCAGAACGCCGCCGCGGATCGAAGCGCTGGAGTTCGATTGAACGGCGGGCTTCGCCGTGCATCGGGTGGCGAAGGTATGACGGAGCCCGGGCGGCGAGGTTCGGCCCGATTCAAAGGTTGAGCAGACGCCCGCCATCCACGGCGAGGATCTGCCCGGTGGTGTAGCGGGCCTCTTGCAGCAGCCAGCGCACGGCTTCGGCGATGTCCTCGGGGCGGCCTTCGCGGCCGAGCGCGATCTTCTCGCGCATGGCCTGCTTGGCGGCCTCCGGCTTCCCGGCCTCGGGCCAGAGGATGGCGCCGGGGGCGATGCCGTTCACCCGCACTTCGGGGGCGAGTTCGAGGGCGAGCGACTTCACCAGCATGGCGTTCGCCGCCTTGGCCATGCAGTAGAGCGTGTGCCCGCGCAGCGGACGCTCGGCGTAGATGTCGACGAGGTTGACGATGGCCCCGCCGCTCCTGCGCAGCACCGGGGCGGCGGCCTGGGCGAGGAAGAAGGGGCCCTTGGCATTGCTGTCGAACAGGGCCTGCCAGTCGGCCTCGCTGGCCGCACCGAGCGGCGTGGGGTGGAAGGCCGAGGCGTTGTTGACGAGGGCATCGAGCCGGCCGAAGCGCTCGAGGGTGGCGGCAACGAGACCGGGCAGGGCGGCGGTGTTGCCCAGATCGGCCTGCAGCAGAAGGGTGCTGCCCGGGCGACGTGCGTCCAGTTCCGTCGCGAGGGCCTCGGCCTCGGCGGCCGAGGCGCGGTGGTGCAGGGCAAGGGCGAAACCGTGATCGTGCAGGTGGCGGGCGATGGCGGCTCCCACCCGCCGGGCCGCGCCGGTGACGAGCGCGACCGGCGTTGCGACACTGGCGGTGCCGGCGTCGATGGGCTGGGTGAGGGCGGCGGGCAGAGCCTCGTTCATCGGCAGTCCTCGGGCAATTCGCTGCGCATCATGGCCTCGTTGAACGCGATGAGGGCGTGGTGGCGGGACTGGGCAGGCGTGGATTCTGGGGCCGGTGCGCGCCCGGGCGGTATCCTTGTGACCCTGCCCGCCGCCGGCGGGCACCGGTTTCCCGATTCCAAGGCGTTTCGATGAGCACTTTCGGCCTGCCCGAGCCGGGCGGCGCGGCGCGCGAGCACAGCGCGCGCCTGGTGGACTTCCTGAAGGCGGCGATCCGCCACGAGCAGGGGGCGATCCCGTTTTCCCGCTTCATGGAGCTGGCGCTGTATGCGCCGGGCCTCGGCTACTACAGCGCCGGGGCGGCGAAGTTCGGCGAGGGAGGGGATTTCATCACTGCCCCAGAGCTCGGCAGCGTGTTCGCCGAATGCGTCTGCGAGGCGGTGGCGCCGGTGCTGCGCGGCCTGCCGCATCCGGGCTTCCTCGAACTCGGTGGCGGCAGCGGCGCCTTCGCCCTCGCCTTCCTGCGCCATGCCGAACGGCTCGGGGTATTGCCCGAGCGCTACGCCATCCTCGAGCCCAGCGCCGACCTGCGCCAGCGCCAGCAGCAGCGGCTGCGCGAGCAGCTGCCGCCAGCGGTGTTCGCCCGCTGCGACTGGCTGGACGGGCCGCCGGAGCGTGGCTGGAACGGTGTGCTGTTCGCCAATGAGGTGCTGGACGCCCTGCCCACCACCCGCTTCGCCATCCACGAGGGCGAGGTGTACGAGGAGTTCGTCAGCCTCGATGCCGAAGGGGGCTTCCTGCGCGTGGACCAGCCGGCCGATGCCCTGGTGCGCGGCGCGGTGCGCCATGTCGAGCGCACGCTTGGCGCGCCCTTGCCGGACGGCTACCGCTCCGAGCTGCTGCCGCAGCTGCCCTACTGGCTGCAGGCGGTGGGTGGCCTGCTGGAACACGGGGCCATGCTGTTCGTCGACTACGGCTACCCGCGCCGCGAGTTCTACCTGCCCGAGCGGCGCGACGGCACCCTCGTCTGCCATTACCGCCACCGTGCGCACGGCGATCCTTTCTTCCTGCCGGGTTTGCAGGACATCACCGCCTTCGTCGATTTCACCGCGCTGGCCGAGGCCGGGGTGAACGCCGGTTTCGATTTCGCTGGCTACTGCAGCCAGTCGAGCTTCCTGATCGCCAATGGTCTGCCGCAGCGCATCGCCGAGGCCGAGGCCGTGCTCGACGAGCGCGAGCGGCACCGCCGCTTGAACGAGATCCGCAAGCTCACCCTGCCCGGGGAGATGGGGGAACGCTTCCAGGTGATGGGCTTCACCCGCGACGTCGATCTCTCTGCCGCCTTCGCCTTCGGCGAGCTGTCGCGCAGGCTCTAGGCGCCTCGGCCTCGGCCTCGGGCCTCAGCCGGCGGCGAGGCGGGCGCGGGCCGCACCGATGGCGGCGATGCGGGCCCGGCGCAGCGCCGCGCCCAGGGCCGGGCCTTCCAGCCCCTCCCGCGCCACGTCCTTCGCCTGCACGGCGAGCGCGGCGTCGCGGCAGGCGCGCAGGGCATGGCCCTGCGGGTAGTCGGTTTCCCCGAAGCCTTTGCGGCCGCGCTTGTCGGCCTCGCAGGCCAGCGCGAGCCGGTCGATGCGCGCGGGCTGGCGCAGGCCGCCGCAGCGCTCGAGCAGTTCCAGCACGGTGGCATCGCGCAGTTCGGCGAAGCGGTGCACGTTGAGGTGCTCGCGGCAGACGTCGGTGGCGAGCTGCCGCTCGGCGTTCGGCACCTTGAGCCGGGCGCAGAGCGCGGCCAGGGGCGCAAGGCCGCGGTGTTCGTGCCCGGGGTGGCGCGGCAGCGCCGCGGCCGGGGTGAGGGCCTTGCCGAGGTCGTGCGTGAGGGCGGCGAAGCCGAGGGTGGCATCGCCGGGAGCGAGGCGGGCGGCCATGTCGAGCACCATCTCGGTGTGCACGCCGGTGTCCACCTCGGGGTGGAACTCGGGGCGCTGCGGCACCCCGTAGAGCGCGTCCACCTCCGGCAGCACCACGGCCAGCGCGCCGCAGGCGCGCAGGGCCTGCAGGAAGGCCGAGGGGCGGGGCGAGGCGAGGGCGC
Organism: Silanimonas sp.; assembly: GCA_026005095.1. Taxonomy (GTDB): domain Bacteria; phylum Pseudomonadota; class Gammaproteobacteria; order Xanthomonadales; family Xanthomonadaceae; genus Silanimonas. The sequence goes on from BPKK01000023.1 coordinate 7,770, forward strand.
GGCGCAGCTCCTGCCAGACCCGCTCCGGCACCAGGTGGGCGAGTTCCCCGGCGTCCACCATGCCGCGCATCAGGGCCAGGGTGTCCTCGTGCAGACGGAAGCCGAGCGGGGCGAAACGGGCGAGGAAGCGGGCGCCGCGTAGCACCCGTAGCGGGTCCTCGGCGAAGGCCGGGCTGCAGTGGCGCAGCCAGCGGGCCTCGAGATCGGCCTGCCCGCCGAGCGGGTCGATCAGGCGTCCATCCGCCGCTTGGGCGATGGCATTGATGGTGAAGTCGCGGCGGGCCAGATCCTGCTCCAGCGTCACGCCGCGGTCGGCGTGCACCACGAAGCCGGTGTAGCCATGGCCGCGCTTGCGCTCGGTGCGGGCCAGGGCGTACTCCTCGCCGGTGTCCGGGTGCAGGAAGACCGGGAAGTCCGCGCCCACGGCACGGAAGCCGGCGGCCAGCATGGCCTCGGCATCGGTGCCCACCACCACCCAGTCACGGTCGCCCGGCGGCAGGCCGAGCAGGGCGTCGCGCACGGCGCCGCCCACGAGGTAGGCCCGGGCTTCAGCGGGCAGCGCGGTAGCGGTCATAGCGCGGCTGCTTGCCGGCCGGCGAGCCCAGGATGGCCGGCAGCTGCTGGCCGATGCGGGTAGGCGGGATGCCGAGTTGGTGAAGGCCGTCGATGGCGCCCACCGAATCGAGCTTGAGCGAGCGGAAATTGTCGGAGGAGAAGGGCTTGCCGGGGACGAAGTCGAAGACCAGGCCCTGCAGGCGGCCCAGCGCATCGGGCAGGGGCAGTACGAGGCGCTTCAGGCCCAGCTGCCGCGCGGTGAGCCGCACCAGCTCGCCGAGGGTGAAGACTTCGGGCCCGTAGAGTTCGTACACCTGGCCCACGGTGCGGCGATCGTGCAGGCTGCGGCGCATGGCCTCGACCACGTCGCCGACGAATACCGGGGCGAAGCGCGTGCTGGCCTTGGCGAGCGGCAGCACCGGGCTCAGCTTCAGCAGGGCGGCGAAGCGGCAGAAGAAGCCGTCGCCGGGGCCGAAGATCACCGAGGGCTGGAAGATCGTCCAATCAAGACCACTGGCCTTCACCACCGCCTCGGCCTCGCCGCGTGATTTGAGGTAGAAGCTTTCGCCGCGCCCGGCATTGAGCGAGCTCATCTGCAGCAGACGGCGCACGCCGGCGAGCTGGCAGGCGGCCACCACCAGCTTGGTCAGGCCCACATGGGCGCGCTGGAAGCCGCGGCCATTGTCGCCGCGCTCGTTGAGGATGCCGACGAGGTTCACCACCACGTCCTGCCCCTGGAAGCGGGTCTTGAGGAATTCGGGGTCGTAGACATCGCCGCAGGCCACCTGGGTGCCGGGCGGCAGCAGGCGGTCGAGGTGGGCGTGGGGATTGCGCGAGAGCACGGTGAGCGCATGCCCCTCGGCCGCGAGGCGGGCGAGCAGGGCGCGGCCGACGAAGCCGGTGCCACCGAGGACGACGATCTTCATGGTCGGTTCCGTATCAGTTCGCGGGAGGAGAGGGGAGAGGAGTGGCGGGCTCGGGACAGGCGAAGTCGCGGCTGTCGCTGCTTGGCCGGCCTTCGAGACGGTCGGTGAGTGGGCGCGCGCGGCCCCCCAGGCGCCAGTCGTAGATCACGCTGAAAGCCAGCACGCGCGGCACGTATTCGCGGGTCTCGCGGAAGGGGATGGTCTCGATCCAGTAGTCGGCCGGCAGGGCCGGGCGGGCGGCTACCCAGCGTTGTACGGCGCCCTGGCCGGCGTTGTAGGCGGCGATGGCGCGGTAGACAAGGCCGCCGTTGTCGCCGATGCGCTGGGCGAGGTAGGCCGTGCCGAGCGGCACGTTCACCGTGGGGTTGAACAGGCTGTCGGCCCCCTGCCAGGGCTGGCCCAGGCGGCGCGCCACGCCTTCGGCGGTGCTGGGCAAGAGCTGCATCAGGCCGCGGGCATTGGCCGGCGAGCGGGCCTCTGTCATGAAGGCGCTCTCGGCGCGGGCGAGGGCGGCCACCAGCGAGGGCTCGAGGCCGTTGCGCCGTGCTTCGCGGCGGATCAGCGATTCGTGTGGCAGCGGGAAGCGCAGGTGGTAGTAGGCCCGCGAGTCCGGGGTGGCGGGCAGGCCGAACAGGGCGCGGTCGGTCCAGCCGGCCTCGACGGCGCGGGCCACGGCGATCAGGCGGCGGGCATCGTCCATGCCGGCCACCGCCGCTTGCCACTCCAGGGCGGCGAAGGCCGGGCGTTTGATGCGGAACAGCTCGATGGCGCGCACCAGGGCGGCATTGCGCTCGACGTCGCGCACGAGGCGGCGTTCGCTGCTGACCTCGCGCGGGCAGAGGGCATAGGGCGTGCCGGCACGGTCGGCGGCGAGGAAGCCGTGGAAGGTGGGGCTGCGGGCGGCGGCGGCGAACAACGGCGTGGCGGCCTCGGGCTGGCCGAGGTCCTCGCGCAGCCGGGCCTCCAGGTACTGCCACTGCGCCGTGCCGCGCAGGGCCGCGGGCATGCGCTCGATGGCGGCGAGCGCGGCGGCGCGGTCGCTGCGCGAGAGTGGTTCGCGTACCGCCCAGCCGTGCAGGGCGTCGTCGTAGGCGGTGAGCGGCACGGCGGCGAGGCGGCGGGCCGACTCGGCGCCGTAGGAGGCGGCCGTCCACAGCGCGATCGCGGCGCGCACCGCGCCGTGCTCGCGGCTGTCCTTCGGCAGCAGGGCGGCCAGTGCCTCGAGCTGCCGCTCGGCGGCGCCGGCATCGCGGCGGGCGAGCCGCACCAGCCCGGCCTCGGCGATGCCGCGGCTGCGGGCATCGCGCGGCCAGCCGCTGGCGCGCGGGTGCGGGGCCTCGATGAAGGCGGCGTAGTCGCGGGCCAGGGCGGCCTCGCCCTCCGGCAGGCCGCGGGCGGCGGTGCGCATCACCCCGGCATTGCCGGCGCGGGCGGCGAGTTCGAGGCGCTGCCAGCGCCGCTCGGCGCTGAGTTCGCCGCGCTGGGCGAGGGTGGCGAAGACGGGGTCGCAGGCGGCGGGCTGCGACTCGGCCGACAGCCAGAGCGCCAGGGCGGCCTCGGTCCAGGCGGCATCGATGCTGCCGGTGGCGGCGCGGGCCTGCAGCGCGGCGCACTGCAGGGCGGCGTCGGCCGGCTCGCGGTAGTGGGCGAGCAGGTCCTGCCAGCGGTTCTCCGCCGCGGCCCGGCGCAGCCAGGCGGTGCGCAGGCGGTGCGCCGCCGGCTGCGGCCCCAGGGCCTCGAGCACGGCGGTGAGGCCCTTCGCGGTCGAGGCGGGCGAGGTCGCGCTCGCGCACCAGCACCTCGAGCCAGCCGGAGAGCGGATGCGACTGCAGGCGGGCGACATCGGCCAAGCGTGAGCTCGCCGCGTTCGGCGGCGGCGAAGGCGGCCTGGATCTCGGCGCGGCGGGCGTCGAGAGGCTCGCTGCGGGCGGGCGAAGCCGCGACAATGGCGGCGATGAGGAGACAGGAGTTCAGGAGCGATCGCATGCCCGGCAGTGTAGCGGAGCCGTCCTGGCATGCCTGAGCTCGCGTGGCTCGCGTTTCCCGCACTGGGGCTGCTGGCCGGCGTGCTGGCCGGCCTGCTCGGCATCGGCGGTGGCATCGTGCTGGTGGCGGCGCTGGTGGCCCTGCTGCCGGCCTTCGGCGTGCCCGCGCCGGCGGTGATGCATGCCGCGCTCGCCACCTCGCTCGCCTCGATCCTCATCACGGCCGCCGCCTCGGCGCGGGCCCACTGGCGCCGCGGCAGCCTGCTGCCCGCCACCGTGCTCTGGCTCGCCCCTGGCCTGGTGCTTGGCGGCGTGCTGGGCAGCCGCTGGGCGGTGGGCGTGGAGGGCCGGCTGCTGGCCCTGCTGGTCGGTGGCTTCTGCCTGCTGATGGCCGCGCGCATGGCCTTTCCCGGCGCCGCGGCCGGGGGGGCGGCAGGGGCGCCGGGGCCGGTGCCGCGCGGCCCCTGGCTGAGTGCGGCCGGGCTTGGCATCGGCGCGGTCTCGGCCGTGGTGGGCATCGGCGGCGGCAGCCTCACCGTGCCTTTGCTGGTGGCGCGCGGGGTGGCTCCGGTGCGGGCGGTGGGGACCTCCTCGGCCTGCGGCGTGCTCATCGCGCTGGCCAGCGCCGCGGCCTATGCCCTCGGCGGGCCGGCGACCGAGGGCCTGGCCCTGCCCTCGGGCATGCTGGGCTTCGTGCATCTGCCGGCAGCGATCGGCATCGGCCTGGGCGCCGTGCTGGGCGCCCCTTGGGGCGTGGCCCTGGCGCACCGGCTGGGCGGGCGGGCACTGTCGCGGGTGTTCGCCGCGGTGCTGGCCTTGGTCGGCCTTGCCCTGCTCTGGCCCTGAGTCAGGCCGGTTCGATCTCGATCGCCACCGCGAGGTGGTCGGAGCCGGCGGCGGGCAGGGTGCGGTAGTCGTGCACCCGGAAGCCGGCGGTGAACACATGGTCGAGTGAGCGCTTCGGCTCCCAGCTCGGGAAGGTGGCTACTGGCGCTGGAGGCGGCATCAGATGGGTGCGCCGGTACAGACCCTCCATCTCGCGGGCATGGGCCGGGCAGTTGAAGTCGCCCATCAGCACGAGGCGCGGATGGTCGGCGAGCAGTTCGCCGAGGAAATCGAGCTGCATGCGGCGCGAGGCCGCGCCGAGCGAGAGGTGGGTGACCGCCAGCACCCAGGCATCCCCGCCTTCGCCGAAACGCGCGAGGGTGACGCCGCGGCCGCCGATCCGGCCCGGCAGGGCGTGGTGCTCCACCCGCAGAGGGTCGAAGCGGGAAAGCAGGCCGTTGGCGCTGCTGGCGATGCGGCTGACGCGGCGATTCGGGCGGTGGGTCCAGTAGGGGAAGCCGGCCTGTTCGGCGAGCAACTGGGTCTGGTTGGCGAAGCCCGAGCGCAGGCTGCCCGGGTCGCTCTCCTGCAGCCCGACCACGTCGAAGGGCCGGGCGAGCTCGGCGATGGCGCGCAGGTTGCCGGTCTTGCCCGCGGGGAGCACATGGCCCCAGCCGCGGGTGAGGTAGTCACGGTAGGCGCGGGTGCTGTGCCCGGCCTGGATGTTGCAGCTCAGCAGCCTGAGCGGCCGTGGCGCCATCCGCCGCGCCCCGGGGGCTTTAGCGGCCGGCGGGCGCCGGGGCCGGCTTCGTTGCCGCCGGAGTAGCGGCCGCGGCCGGAGCGGCGGGGCGGGCCTGGGCGGCGCGCTCGCGGGCCACCAGGAAATCGATGGTGCGGATCATGCCCTCGAAGCCGCGGTCGACAGTGGCGCTGACGCGGTAGCGGCCGTTCACCACCACGGTCGGCGTGGCGTTCACCCCGGTGCGCTGGGCGAACTGCTTGGCACGGTTCACCTTCGAGGTCACGCCGAAGCTGTTCATGGTCTCGAGCAGCTTCTTGCGGTCGAGACCGAGGCCGGCATAGACGTCGGCCACCTCCTCGAGGCTGCCGGTCTTGATCTTGCGCTCGACGTGGAAGGCGTTGAAGAAAGCGTCGTGGGTGCGGTCGGTGGCCCCCAGGGTCTCGGCGGCATAGAAGCCGCGGGCGAGATTGTCGATGGCCCCGCCGAAGGCGGCGTGCACGTAAGTGAGGCGCACATCGCCCGGCAGCCTGGCCTTCCAGCGGTTGATGTGCGGCTGGAAGTCGGCGCAGTGGATGCAGTGGTAGCTGAACACCTCGGCCACCTCGATCTTGCCCGGCCGGCCCGAACAGCGGCTGGGCCGGGGTGATGACTCCTCGAAGTCGACGCCCGGGCGGGGTGCGTCGGCGGGCCATCTGGGCGGCGGCCAGGCCGGGCACCACGAGGGCGGCGAGCAGGGCGAGCGAGCGGAACATGCGGCGGTCCTTGGGGTCGTGGAAACGAAGAGCCGGCGGGAGGCCGCCGGCTCGGGGGTTCGGATCAGAGGCAGGGCGGGAAGTTCCCCGGCCCGGCGGCGTCCGTTCAGCGGGCGGCGGTGGCCGGCGCGGCGTCGCGGACGTCGTGCAGGCCCTGCAGGTAGCTCGCCAGCGAGTCGATCTCCTCGTCGGTGAGGTTGCGCGCCACGGCAGCCATGATGGCGTTGGCGTTGGCGTCCTTACCCCAGACCTCGCCGTCGCGGAAGCGGCGCAGTACCCCGGCGGTGTACTGGGCGTGCTGGCCGTGCAGCGCCGGCCAGGAGGGTCCCGGCACGCCGGCGCCGGTGGGGCCATGGCAGGCCTTGCAGGAGGGGATGCCGCGGGCGGCGTCGCCGTGGCGGTAGAGGCGTTCGCCCACCTGGTAGAACTTGCGGCCGGCGTTCGGCCCTTCGCTGATCAGGGTCTCGTCGGCCACGCCGGGCTTGACGGTCTGGCGGGCGAAGTAGGCGCCGATGTCGCGCATGTCCTGCGAGGACAGGGTAGCGGCGAAGCCGAGCATGATGGCGTTGTCGCGCTCGCCGCTCTTGAACAGGGCGAGCTGGCGGGCGATGTAGTGCTCGTGCTGACCGGCGAGGTTCGGATACTGCGGGTCGGCGGCGTTGCCGTCGGCGCCGTGGCAGGCGGCGCAGGCCGCGGCCTTGCCCTCGCCGGCGGTGGCATCACCCGGCACGGCCGGACCGTCGGAGGGAAGCTCGGTGGCCGTGCTGGCGACGGCATCGGCAGTGGGAGTGACATCGGCCGGCGCCGCCTCGGACTGGGCGATCGCCACGCCCGCCAAGGCGATCGCCGCTCCCACGGCGGCTCCAAGGGCAAGGATGCGCTTCAGCGTCATGCGGTCACTCCGGGGTATCTGCAGGATTCGGGGCCGGGCAGGCCCGGCAGGACGGCGGATTATCCCAGCCGCCTCCGCGGCGGGTCAACGAAGGCCGCGGGCTGGCCGGCCCGGCGGCAGGGGTTCCGGTGCCGGGCGTGAGCGGCCACACTCTGCGCCCACCCCAAGGGACACGTGATGGCCGCCAATCCGCTCAACACCGCCGCGTACCTGAAGGCCGCGCACACGCCTGCAGCAACTGCCGCCGGATGGCGGTCTGGAGGTGGCCTTCGCCGGTCGCTCCAATGCCGGCAAGTCGAGTGCTCTCAATGCGATCTGCCAGCGCAACGGCCTGGCGCGCACCTCCAAGACCCCAGGCCGCACCCAGCAGCTGGTGTACTTCCAGGTGTGCCCCGAGCGTTACCTCGTGGATCTGCCCGGCTACGGCTACGCTGAGGTGCCGCAGACCTTGCGTGCGCACTGGCAGGCCTTCATCGACGGCTACTTTCCGCCAGCGCCGGGCGCTGGCCGGGCTGGTGGTGGTGATGGACGGGCGGCATCCGCTGAAGGAATACGACTGGCAGATGCTGGCCTACGCCGAAGCCCGCGGCCTTGCCTGCCACGTACTCCTGACCAAGGCCGACAAGCTGGGCAATCGCAGCGAGCAGGCCAAGACCCTGGCCCGGGTGCGGAGCCGAGCTCGGGGAGCCTTCCGCGGGGGGGGCGTCAGCGCGTCAATCTGTTCTCGGCCAATTCGCGGCTGGGGGTGGACAGAGGCGCGTGCCGTGGTGGCGGGCTGGCTGCGGCTGGAGGCACCGGCGCCCCGGCGGCCCCGGCCGCCCCCTGACGATCGGCGCTTGCGCCGCCTGCCCTGCGCCCCCATCGTCGGCGGGTTCGCCCCGATTTTTTTGATGAGCCCTTGCATGTCCGGCCCCAGTACCGCGCCTTCCCTGCCCATCGAGGGCCGCACCAGCCTCGTCGAATACCTCGCCGCCGGCGCCAAGCCGCGCGAGGCCTGGCGTATCGGCACCGAGCACGAGAAGTTCGGTTTCCGCCACGAGGATTTGCTACCGCCGCCCTACGAGGGCGAGCGTGGCATCCGCGCAGTGCTGGAAGGCATCGCCCGGTTCGGCTGGCAGCGGGTGGAAGAGGACGGGAAGCTGATCGCGCTGGTGCAGGACAAGGCCTCGGTGACCCTGGAGCCGGCCGGCCAGCTCGAGCTTTCCGGCGCTCCGCTCGAGACCCTGCACGAAACCTGCCGCGAGACCGCCCAGCACCTCTACGAGGTGAAGGCGGCCGCCGATCCCCTTGCGCATCGGCTTCCTTGGCATGGGCTTTCAGCCGAAGTGGCGGCGCGAGGACATGCCGTGGATGCCCAAGGGCCGCTACCGGATCATGCGCGCCTACATGCCGAAAGTAGGATCGCTGGGTCTCGACATGATGACCCGCACCTGCACCATCCAGACCAACCTCGACTTCGCCAGCGAGGCCGACATGGTGCGCAAGTTCCGTGTCTCGCTGGCCCTGCAGCCGGTGGCCACGGCGCTGTTCGCCGATTCCCCCTTCACCGATGGCCGGCCGAACGGCTTTTTGAGCTACCGCAGCCAGGTCTGGACCGACACCGATCCCGACCGTACCGGTCTGCTGGATTTCGTGTTCGAAGACGGCTTCGGCTTCGAGCGCTATGTGGACTATCTGCTCGACGTGCCGATGTACTTCGTCTACCGCGACGGCGCCTACATCGACGCTGCCGGAAAGAGCTTCCGCGCCTTCCTCGATGGCAAGCTCGATGTGCTGCCCGGCGAGCGGCCGACGATGCGCGATTTCAGTGACCACCTCACCACGGCCTTTCCCGAGGTGCGGTTGAAGCGCTACCTCGAAATGCGCGGCGCCGACGGTGGTCCGTGGAACCGCATTTGCGCGCTCTCGGCTTACTGGGTGGGCCTGCTCTATGACGATGCGGCGCTGGATGCTGCCTGGGATCTCGTGAAGGACTTCACCCTGGAGGAGCGCCATGCCCTGCGCGAGGGCGTGCCGCGCCATGCGCTTGGCCTGCCCTTCCGCGGCGCTACGGTGCGCGAGCTGGCCATCGAGACCCTGAAGATCGCCGAGGCCGGGCTGAAGCGCCGCGACCGCCGCAATCGCTGCGGCGCCAGCGAGGCCGTGTACCTCGAGCCGCTCATCGAGATGGCCTTGGCCGGCCAGACCGCCGCCGAGCGCAAGCTCGCCCTCTTCCACGGCGAGTGGAAGGGCAGTGTCGATCCTGTGTTCCACGAATTCGCCTACTGAGAACGCCATGCCGAACGTCTTCACCGACCAGGACGCCGAGGCCCTGGCCCAGCTCCTCGAGACCCGCGCCATTCCCTTCGGCGGCATGAGCCTGGAACAGCTCGATGGCTTCCTCTGCGGCATCGTGGTCTCGCCCGAGCCGATCCCGCAGGCGCAATGGATGCCGCGGGTCTGGGGCAAGGAGCCGCGCTGGGAGAACGAGCGTGATCGCCAGGCTCACTACGCGCCGATCCTGCATCTCAAGGCAGCGATCGAGCGGCGGGTGCGGCTCGACGAAGAGGCCTTCACCGAGCAGGACATGCCCTTCATCTGGGTGCCGGAGGATGGCGGGCCGCCGGATGATGGCATCCCGGTGGGGGCGGAGTGGGCCGACGGCTTTCTCGAGGCCGTGGGCTTCCATGAGTTCGAGTGGGGCGAGTGGGAAGGCAGCGAGGAGTGGGTGACCGAGGCCCTGGACCTGATCCAGTCGCTCTCCGGCGGCGAGGGCGTGGCGGAGCCGGGCCATGAGGGCCGGCTGGCCATCGTGGGGCAGTTGCCGGCGGTGCTGCATGACCTCTATGCCGGCGGGCTGGAGCGCAAGGCGCCGAAGCAGCCGGTGAGGTCGGCCGCGGGGCCGGGGCGCAACGCTCCCTGCCCCTGTGGCTCGGGGAAGAAGCACAAGGCCTGCTGCGGCCGGCGCTGAGCGGGCTCCCAGGGCAAAGAAAAGGCCCGCGGATGCGGGCCTTTTCCCGTTTTCTGCCTTCTGCGCCCACGGGGGCGTGGCGGAGGAGACGCCGCCGGCATCTCCTCCGTCGCAGGGGCTTACTGCAGGCCGCGGCGCTTCAGCAGCGCCTCCACCTTCGGATCGCGGCCGACATAGGCACGGAAGCTCTCCATCGGCTCGCGGGTGTTGCCGCGCGAGAGCACCTCGTTGCGGTAGGCCGTGCCGTTCTCGCGGTTAAGACCGCCGCGTGCCTGGGTGGTGGCGAAGGCGTCGGCCGCCAGCACGTCGGCCCAGAGGTAGGCGTAGTAGCCGGCCGAATAGCCGCCGGCGAACACATGGGCGAAGTAGGTGCTCTTGTAGCGCGGCGGGATGGCATCGAGATCGACCCCGTGGCGCTTCAGCGAGGCGGCTTCGAAGGCGGCCACGTCGGTGGGGATCTCGCCCGGCTTCAGGGTGTGCCAGTCGAGGTCGACGAGGGCGGCGGCGATGTACTCGAGGGTGTCGAAGCCCTGGTTGAAGTGGCGGGCATCGACGATCTTCTGCTTTAGCTCGGCCGGGATCGGCTCGCCGTTCTGGTAGTGCTTGGCATAGCTCGCCATCACTTCCGGGTTCAGTGCCCAGTCCTCCTCGTACTGCGAGGGGAACTCGACGAAATCGCGTGAGACGGCGGTCCCGGCCAGGCTCGGGTACTTCGCCTTCGAGAACAGGCCGTGGATGCCGTGGCCCATCTCGTGGAACATGGTCGTCACCTGGTCATAGCTCAACAGCGCCGGCTGGCCCTCGGCGGGCTTCGGGATGTTCATCACGTTGACCACCACCGGCTTCCTGTCGAGCAGGCCGCTTTGGCCGACGAAGCTGCTCATCCAGGCGCCGCCGCGCTTGCTCTCGCGGGCGAAGTAATCGGCGTAGAACAGGCCGAGCGGGGTGCCGTCCTCCTCAAAGACCTCGTAGGCCTTCACGTCAGGGTGGTAGACCGGCAGATCCGGGCGCGGCTTCAGCGTGATGCCGTACTGGCGGCCCATGGCGTAGAGCACGCCGTCGTTGAACACGCGGTTGAACTCGAAGTAGGGGCGCACGCCGGCCTCGTCGAGGGCGAAGCGCTGCTGGCGCACCTTCTCGGCGTAGTACTCCCAGTCCCAGGGCTGTACTTCGCCCTCGATGCCGTCGGCCTTCATCATCGCGGCGATGTCGGCCTGCTCGGCCCTGGCATTGGCGACCACCTTCGGCACGAGGTCGGTCAGGATCTTGTAGGCCGCTTCCGGCGTGCCGGCCATCTGGTCTTCGAG